>CAWJZA010000021.1:0-60674 GCA_963847215.1 uncultured Alphaproteobacteria bacterium | reverse complement strand
CTGCGGCGATGGCGCGGAAAGCCGCCGATCTCCCGCGCTATCGCGCTCGCTTGAACGCCATCGCGACCGCCGGCTGGTCCGTCGCGGACACCAACGACTGGCGGTTGATCGAGGCCGAGATGAACGGCTTCGACTTCTTCCTGCGTGTGTTGAAGCCATGGGCGCGCGACCCTGGCTTCTATCAGAACGTGTTCGGCGAGGAGAGCGACGTTCCCGCACATGAAGGACCGTCCGCCAGCCCGACGATCGACCTGTTCAAGGTCACATACCCGCTGTCGCCTGTCGACGACCGCAAGCTGACCGAGCTGCTCGGCGGCGTCCCGGGGATGCTGGCAGCCGCGCGCGTTAATCTCGCCGCGAGTAACGCCGCCGATCTCTGGCGATACGGCGATCGCGCCTTTCGCGAGCAGAGCGAGGCGCTTGCGGCGCTCGATCGCGGCGATCTCAAGATGCGGACCTTTTCCGGCGAGCAGGCAGCGTCGCTTGCGGGTGCAAGCCCGGCGCTGCGTCAGGCCGTGCGCGACGCAAAGGCCGCCACCGACAGTTTCGCCGACTGGATCGCCGCCGAGGCACAGAAGAAGACCGGCCCCTCGGGGATTGGGAAGGCGAACTACGACTGGTACGTCGCGCACGTCGATCTATCGCCCTACACCTGGGACCAGCAGGTGACGCTCCTCCAACGCGAGCTGGACCGCGCGCTGGCGTCGCTGCGGCTAGAGGAAGTGCGCAACCGCAACGTGCCGCCGATAACGGCGATCGACGACGCGGCAGCCTATCGCCGGATGGCCGAGGCGAAGACCGCCAAGTTTAACAACTTCGTCGTGGCAGCCGGACTTGTTCCGGACAAACCCTATTTCCGCAAGGCGATGGAAGCGCAGACCAGCCGCTATGCTGCGCCCAGCACAGATCGCAACTTCTTCGCTAATGTGACGGCGCTCGATCCCTTGCCGCTGCTGTCGCACTCAACGCACTGGATTGAACTGGCGCGCCTGAGATTTGAGCCGCGCGCCAGCCAGGTCCGGCAGACGCCTCCGCTGTTCAATATCTTCTCCGATCGCTCCGAAGGCTTCGCGACCGCGATGGAGGAGATCGTCATGCAGGCTGGGCTTTACGACGAGATCCCGCACGGACGCGAGCTGGTCTGGATCATGCTCGCCAATCGCGCCGCGCGCGGGCTTGCTTCGCTGCACGTGCAAGCTAACGAGGTCGACCTTGCCGACGCCGGGCATTTCCACGCCGACTGGACGCCGCGCCATTGGTCGAATGCACAGAGCAAGCTCGTCGGCTTCGAACAGCTCCTCTACCTACGCCAGCCCGGCTACGGCCCCAGCTACATCGTCGGCAAGATTCAGCTGGATCACCTTTTTGCGCGCGCCTCGCATGAGGCCGAGGTGGACGGGAAACCGTTCGAGTTGAAGGACGTTTTCGCCCGCGTGATGGCGCCCGGCATCCTGCCGCCGACGCTTATCGAGGACGAGATCTTCGCCCCGTCCGCGGAATGAGGTTGCCCCCGTTCGAGGCGGTGAAGGCGCCAGTCGTCGGATGGGGGCCGGAGAGTGCTAGGCTGCGGCCACGACCGGACGCCGGCGCGCGGCGACGCCGACCGCCAGGAAGCCGCCGACAGAGCAGGGACCACGTCGCCGGCTCGGGCACGCCGGGCGCGAATAGCCGACCGTTGAAGTCGAGGGTCGCTGCCGGCGGCGCGCCGGGAACGAAGCGGATGCCGCCGGTTCCGCTGAAGCTGCCGCTGGCGCCGGCAAAACGCCCGGTGCCGCCGGTGACAACGAAGTCCTGCGCGTTGTCGATCACGCCCGCTGTGCCGCCGTTGGTCAGGAGGCCGGCGTAGGTCCCCGACAGCGTTCCGCGGTCGAAGGTGTAAGTGAAAATGCCGTCGCTGTAGGGCACGGGCGACGACCCCGGCGCGACCGGCGGTCCCGAGTTCAGGCAGTGGCTCTGGCTGGAGGTGAAATCGCCGGCGGTCGAGGTGCCGTGCGCGTAGAAGGGCGCCGCGTTGCGGATCGATACCGTCAGGGCGGCGCAGCGGCCGCCCGGCGCGGCGGGCGCGTTGGTGTTGAGGAAGGTGCCGCTGAACGCCAGGCTGCCGGCGGCGGCGGGGGCGGCGGCGAGCACCGCGGCGGCAACGATGAACCACTTCATGGTCGGAAACTCCTCGCAGGCGGCGACGCTCGCCGCAGCGCCCCATTGCTCCGGGCGGCCGGCGCGCGATAGGACGGTGGCGCGACCTTCTGCCGACCTTTTGCCGACCGGAGCCCGCGTGATCGACCTCACCCGCTGCGATGACTTCGCGCTCGGCCCGGCGACCGTGCGGCCGCCGACGCGCGAGCTGATCGGCGCCAGCGGCACGGTGACGGTCGAGCCCAAGGTCATGCAGGTGCTCGTTGCCCTGGCCCGCGCCGACGGCCGTGTCGTCTCGCGCGACGACCTCGTCGCCCAATGCTGGCAGGGACGCGTCGTCGGCGACGATGCGATAAACCGCATCATCGGCAAGCTGCGCCGGGCGCTGGACGCGGCCGGCGGGCCGGCGCGGATCGAAAATATCGCCCGGACCGGCTACCGCCTGATCGTCCCGGCCACCGCTGCAGAGGCACCGGCGGCGTCGCCGGCCGCTGCGCCGGCCCGCCCGGCGGTGACGGCGAGCGGCCCGGCCGCGCGCCGCATGGGCGACCGTCCCCGCACCGTGGTCGTCGCCATCGCGGCGACCGCAGCGGCGGTGTCGCTTGCCGCCTGGCTCGGTCTGCGCCCGCCTCCGGCCCCGGTGCCGGCAGTCGGCGACCTCGAGACGCGCGGCCTGGCGGCGATGTTCGACGATTTCGCCTGAGCGCAGCGCCGACGCGCTCCACTATCTGCGGCAGGCGACCGCGCGCGAGCCGCGGCGAGGCCCGCTGTGGGGCTCGCTGGCGATGGCGTATGTCATCGACCTCGGCTGGGTCGCGCCCGACACGCGGGCCGGCGTCGCGGCGCGGGCGCGCGAGGCGGCGACGCGCGGGCTGGCGCTCGATCCCTCCGATACGCGGTCCGCCGCCGCGCTCGTGGCCTTACGACCGACCTTCGGCCAGTGGGCGGCAAAGGGCGCGGCGATCGATGCCGCCGTGCAGCGGGCGGGCATCGACCGCGGGCCACTCGCCTACCAGCGCGTCCAGTTTCTGCTGGCGACGGGGCGGACGCGCGAGGCGCTGGCCGCGGTCGAGCCGCTGGCGCGCGGTTCGGCGCTGGTGCCGTGGATCCAGGCGGCGCGGATCGACCTCCTCGCCGCCGGCGGGCAGCTCGACGCGGCCGAGCGGGCGGCCGAAGCGGCGCGGGCGATCTGGCCGCGTGACCGGCTGATCTGGTTCACGCGCCTTCGATCTCGCCGCGTTCGGCGGAACGGCGGAAAGGGCGCTGGCCATGGCCGAGGACCGGGAGGGCTGGCCCGCAGAGGCAAGCGCGGCCGAGATGGCGCGCGCGCTGCGAACCGCGCAGGCACTCGTCGTCCGCGATCCCGCGACGACGGCGACGCTTCTCGACGGCTGGCCCGTCGCGACCCAGGCCGACGCCGAGCGGAAGATGCGCGTTGCCGCCGCGCTCGGGCGCCCCGAAGTCGCGCTGGCGGCGGCGCGCCTGCTGCTGACGGGGCACCTGCCGGCGACCCCTCGCGCGACGATGCTGCCGCTGATCGGCCTGCCGGACGACGGCGACCCGCCGACCGCGGCGCTGTTCCTGCCGGCGGTGGCGCCGCTGCTGTCGACGCCGGGCTTCGCGGCGCTGCTGCGGGACAGCGGGTTGAGCCGTGCAGCTTCACGCTGAGCCGTAAAGCTATCGCGCTGTCGGGACCAAGGTTCGATCTTCGACAATGGCAACGATGTCGTTTGCGAACGCGCCCTAAATTAACCGTTGCAAATCGTCCTGAGCCAGGCATCTTGGCACCGGCAATGCGCAAAAGATATGTCGGCATGAATTCGGCCATCGCGACAATTTCGATTGTAAGTGCGCTAGTAGCAGTCGCCACAAGTGCACAAACTACCCCTCCGGCCGATAGTCCGGCACCTCCGTCCAATTTCCCGGTCGTGAAGATCGTTCCTGCGCCGACCCCCGGGCAAGTCGCCGCGCAACGCTACAAGTCCGAGATTGTCTGCCGGACGACGATTGAAACGGGCAGCCTGATCGCCAAACGCAAGACGTGCCTGACCCCCAAGCAGTGGGACTATGTCGATCAGGAGCACCGCGACGAAGCGCGGAAGCTCATGATGGAAAATATGGGGCACCCACCCGGCTGATTACCGGCGCCAAGCGAAGGCAGACGCTTCTGGCGTTCTAAGTGACTGAAACTATTGGTCGGGGAGACAGGATTCGAACCTGCGACCCCCTGGTCCCAAACCAGGTGCGCTACCAGCCTGCGCCACTCCCCGACCGCGCTGCACTGCAGTCGCGATTATCCCTTATCAGTGTCGCGACACGAGGCAAAGACTTCCACCTTGTCCTGTCCTGAAGGCAGACAGGCTGTATTCATCCACGCCGGCGCAAATTCCATTAGACTTTCGTCCATTGACAGAATAGGCGCGAGATACCGTTCAATAATCGAATTTCGGGCGGAAGCCGCCCCATCGAAGGAAATCTGGAATGAATGAAGCGCACGACAACACCGAGTTGCTTTCGTTGACCGCCGACATCGTCAGTTCGCACGTGTCGAACAACTCGGTTGCCATTTCCGATCTGCCGGGGTTGATTGGTAATGTCTATGCTGCCCTGTCAGGTCTCGGTGCCGCGCCGGAGCCGGCCAAGGTGCAACAGGAGCCCGCCGTTTCGGTGCGGGCCTCGATCAAGCCCGATTATATCGTCTGCCTCGAGGACGGCAAAAAGCTGAAGATGCTCAAGCGGCATCTGATGACCAGCTATGGACTGACGCCGGACGCGTATCGCGCCAAGTGGAACCTGCCCGCCGACTATCCGATGGTCGCGCCGAGCTACGCCGAGCGCCGTCGCAGCCTCGCCATCCGCATCGGCCTCGGCAACAAGAAGCCGGCCGCCGCCGCCGCCGAGGCCCCGGCCGCCCCGCGCAAGGCGCGCACGCCGCGCAAGGCCGCCGAAGCGAAGCCCTAACGGGTGGTCGCCGCCGCGGCACCGCGGTGGGCGGCGCGCGGCGTGCTCGCGGCCGCCTATTTCGCTGCCGGCGTTGCCCATCTCGCCACGCCGGCGGGGTTCGTCGCCATCGTGCCGGCGTGGGTGCCCCTGCCCGGCGCGGTCGTCGCGGCGACCGGGGTCTGCGAGCTCGCGGGCGCAGTCGGCCTGCTGCTGCCGCGCACCCGCCGCTGGGCCGGGATCATGCTGGCGCTCTATGCCGTCTGCGTCTTTCCGGCCAACGTCCACCAGGCGCTCGACGACGTGCCGGTCGGCGGCCAGCACTGGCCGCTGCTCTACCACGTCATCCGCCTGCCGCTGCAGCCGGTGATCGTGTGGTGGGCGCTCTACGCCGGTGGCGTGGTCAGCTGGCCGTTCAACGGAAAGGGCCGCCCGGATCGCTCCGGACGGCCCCCATTGCCGGTGCAGGACCGGTAGATCAGGCGGGGGTCACACCAGTGACACAGGCCGCGTTGACCATGGTCTGCGAGCCGAGACAATGAGACACTGGATCACCTCCTTTCGTTTGCCGGACGGGGATCCCCAGTGTCGGGGCGCGCGCGCGTGATTGCAAGCCCCGCGACCGTCGCCGGCGACGTTCGTGTCGGCCGCGTCGCGCCTTTGGGTCCCAGGGGCGTGCCGAGCGGCTTCGTCAAGCAGCCGGTCGCCGGCCCCGTCCGCCTCGACACCCATGGCTGCGCCGGCGACGCGCAGGCCGACCTGCGCGTCCACGGCGGCCGCGACAAGGCGGTCTATGCCTATCCCGTGGCGGCCTATCCCCTCTGGCGCGCGGCGGTGCCCCGCCACGCCGCGCGGCTGCTCCCCGGCGCCATGGGCGAGAACCTGACGATCGCCGGGTGGAGCGACCCCGACGTCGCCATCGGCGACCGGGTGCGGATCGGCAGCGCCCTGCTGCAGGTCACCGAGCCGCGCCAGCCCTGCTTCAAGCTCGGCCTGGCCTTTGCCGACCCGTCGATGCCGCGCCGCTTCGCCGAGGTCGGCGTCAGCGGCTGGTACTATCGCGTGCTCGAACCCGGCAGCGTCGTCGCCGGCGACGCGGCGACCTGCCTCGACCGCCCCAATCCGGCGTGGACCGTCGCCCGCTTCTTCGCCCTGATCCTGTCGGGCCGCGTCGACGACGAGGCGCTGAGCGAGATCGTCGCGCTGGAGGGGGTCGCCGACGGCTGGCGGCTCAAGGCGCTGCGGCTGCTGGCGCGGCGCGGCGGCGCCTGAGCGCGCGGTACTCGGTCAGGCCGAGGACGACCAGCCCGGCGGCGAACGGCAGCACGGTATACAGCAGGCGGAACAGCAGCAGCCCGGCCAGCGCCCCGCCGCGATCGAGCGTCGGCAGCATCAGCAGGACCAGCGCCTCGAACACGCCGAGCCCGCCCGGCGCGTGGCTCAGCGCCCCGGCGATCATGGCGATGGCATAGGCAGTGACGACGAGTGGAAAAGCCGGTCCCGCCGGCAGCAGCAGGTACAGCGCCGCCGCCGCCGCCAGCAGGTCGGCGATGCCGGCGGCGAGCTGCGCCAGCGCGCCGCGCAGCCGCGGCAGCGCCAGGCGCAGGCCGAACAGCCGCAGCTCGCCGCGAAAGGTCGCCGTCGCCACCAGATAGGCAGCGGTCCCGGCGAGCAGGACGACGCCGGCGGCGCGGCCGAGCAGCGGCGGCAGCCCGCCGAGGCCGGGCGCGAAAAGCAGGCCCGCACCGGCGGCAAGGACGATGCCGAGCCAGAAGGTCCAGGCGCACAGCGCGACGATCAGGACGATGTCGCGGCCGCAGACGCCGGCGCGGCCATAGATGCGGTAACGGACCGAGCCCCCGGTCAGCGGCGTCAGGCCGAGCGTGTGGCTCATGGTGAAGCCGGTGAAGGCCGCCGCCGCGACCGTGCCGAGGCGCAGCCGGTAGCCGAGGTGGGCCAGCGCCAGCCAGTCGTAGGCGGTCAGCAGGACGTAGCTGGTCGTCGTCAAAGCGGCCGCGGCGAGGATCGTACCGCGCGGCACGGCGTGGACCGCGGCCAGCAGCGTCGCCAGTGTCACCTCGTGCGCCAGCTGCCGCACCGCGGTGACGGCGAGCAGGGCGATGACGAGGCTGGCCGCGGCGACAAGGGCGTGGCGCCACCACGGCTGCCGCGGCGGCGCCGCCGCACAGTCCCCGCCGGTGGGCCCGGAGGGATTCGAACCCCCAACCAAGCCGTTATGAGCGGCCAGCTCTACCCTTGAGCTACAGGCCCCGGCGTCGTCGTTCGCTAGCGTATCGCCGCCCGGGACGGCAAGCGCCGCGCCCTTCACGCCGCCGCCGTGACGGGATCGTCACCGGCCAGCACGGCATGGGCGAGGAAGCGTTCCGCCTCCAGCGCCGCCATGCAGCCCATGCCGGCGGCCGTGACCGCCTGGCGGAAGACCTTGTCGCGGACGTCGCCGGCGGCGAACACGCCGGCGACCGACGTCGCCGTCGAATTCGGGCGCGGTGACGATATACCCCTCATCGTCCATCGCCAGCTGGCCGGCGAACAGCTCGGTCGCCGGAACATGGCCGATGGCGATGAACAGCCCGTCGACGGCGAGCGCGCGGGCCGCGCCGCTGCGCGTGTCGACCAGGTCGATGCCGGTGACGCCGAGCGGCACGTCGCTGCCCTCGACCGCGCCGACCTCGGCGTTCCAGATCACCTCGATCTTGGGGTTGGCGAACAGCCGCGCCTGGTTGGTCTGGTCGGCACGCAGGCTGTCGCGGCGGTGGATCAGATAGACCTTGCTGGCGAAGTTGGTCAGGAACAGCGCCTCCTCGACGGCGGTGTTGCCGCCGCCGACGACGGCGACCGTCCGCCCGCGGAAGAAGAAGCCGTCGCACGTCGCGCACGCCGAGACGCCGAAGCCGCGATAGCGCGTCTCCGATTCGAGCCCCAGCCAGCGGGCCTGGGCGCCGGTGGCAATGATCAGCGCGTCGGTGGTCAGCCGCGAGCCGCTGTCGAGGGCGAGGGCGAACGGCCGCCGCGACAGGTCGACCCGGGTGACGATGTCGGCCAGCGTTTCGACGCCGACATGGCGCGCTTGCGCCGCCATGCGGACCATCAGGTCGGGGCCGAGCACGCTGACGTCGCCGGGCCAGTTCTCGACGTCGGTGGTGATGGTCAGCTGGCCGCCGGGCTGCAGCCCCTCCACCAGCACCGGCGCGAGCGCGGCGCGGGCGGCATAGATTGCCGCGGTGCAGCCGGCCGGCCCGGAGCCCAGCACCACTACCTTCACGTGTCGGTCAGTCATCGGCTCCATTTAGGCGGTTCGGCCCACAGCGCAACTAATTGCCGCCGCGCGACACATTCCGATAGTAATCGGGCGGTCGCCGCGCCATTGATTGCGCCATGCACCGTTCGCGCCTCCAGCTCGATCCTGTCGATCGGGTGATCCTGACGCATCTTCAGGCCGAGGGCCGCATCACCAACGTCGAACTGGCCGAGCGCGCCGGGCTGACGGCGCCGCCGTGTCTGCGGCGGGTGCGGACGCTGGAGGAGGCGGGCGTCATCCGCGGCTATCACGCCGACCTCGATCCCGACGCGCTCGGCTACGGCATCACCGTCTTCGCCATGGTCAGCCTGAAGAGCCAGGCCGAGGACGACCTGAAGGCCTTCGAGGAGCATGTCGCCGCCCTGCCCCAGGTCCGCGAATGCCACATGCTCAACGGCGAAATCGACTTCATCCTCAAGGTCGTCGCCCACGACCTGCAGGAGTTCCAGCGCTTCCTGACCCGCGAGCTGACCAGCGCGGCCAACGTCGAGCACGTCCGCACCTCGCTGACCATCCGCACGTCCAAGGTGCTGCCGGGCGTCCCGGTCGACGCCTGAGCCTGGAGCGCCCGACGCCCTCGCTGCGGATCGCGCTTTCAGCGCGAGAGCGCGACAGGCCGGCCGGCGGGGCGGCGGATATCCCGCCGAACCCGTCCGACGGCGCGGCTTCGCCGCGGCGGGCTTGCCTCAGGACAAGGACGGGCGCCGCCAAGCCGCGTCGGACGGGTCGGCGGAGCGCGCCGCCGACCCGCCGGCCGCACGCTTCGGCCAGTCGGCGCGAACCCGAGCTTCGCAGAAGCGCGATGCTGTCGTTGGCGCCCGCCGCCTCCGCTAGAACTTGAACCGGGCGCCGATGCGGATCAGGTAGAGCGACTGGGTGACGTTCACCTGTTCCGCCGGCCCGTTGTAGCTCGAGTAGCGGTACTGCGTGCAGGTCTGCGTCGGGTTGGTGTTGGCCACGCCGCCCGGCACCGGGGTGCCGGTCGGCACCGCCGTCGCCAGGCACGCGACCTGAACCACCGCCGCCGTCTGCGGGAAGCCGACCTGGTACAGTCCGCCCCAGTTCTTGTTGAGCAGGTTGGGGAAGTTCTGGATGTCGGCGAACACCGCCAGGCGCGAGCGGCCGACGAAGGTCGGCAGCTCCTGCTCGAGGTGCAGGTCGAGCTGGGTGTTGGCGCGCGACCGGGCGATGTTCTTGTCGGCGACGCGGCCGCGGTAGTTCTTGAGACCGGTCGAGTTGATCAGCCCGTCGAGCGCGTTCTGGGTGATGGTGCGAGTCGTAGCTGACGATCGGGTCGTTCGGCCCGGTCGGGACATACAGCAGATAATGGTCGGTGTTGCCGGTGGTGCCGAACACCGCCGAGCGGCCCGGCGTGTTGTCCTGCATGGTGAAGCTGTACGGCCGGCCCGCTCGCGTCTCGCCGAACAGCTGGAAGACGGTGCGATAGTCGCGCCAGAAGGCGTGATCATAGCCCAGGCTGTACTTGAACGACCACTTGGTCTCGTCGCTCGACCGGCCATAGGCGGCGTTGTTCGGGTCGATCACCGCCTGCGCGTTGTACAGCGACGAGGCGACCGACGACGTCGCGTTCGAGACGTCCTTGACGCTCTGGTAGGTGTAGCTGCCGCCCAGCGACAGGCCCCAGTCGAACTCCTTGTCGAAGCGGACGACGCCGATGTGGCTGCGGCCCTGCGGGGTGTTGGTGATCTGGATGTCGGTGTTGGTGTCGGCGACCTGCGGGCCGATGCCACCCGCCCCCGTCGCCCCCGGTGTCGGCCGGAAATTGTAGCGCGGGCGGCCGTCGGGCAGCGTGCCGATGCGGATCGACCGCAGATCGGTGAAGGTGACCGACTCGATCGTCTTGTTGAAGACGTAGTCGGCGCCGAAGTTGATGCCGAACAGCCGGTAGTCGGCCGACAGCGTGACGCGGTGGAAGGTCGGCAGGCGGAACCGCGGATCGACCGAGGCGGTCGGCGCGGTGACCAGCGACGCGGTGTTGGTGGTGAGATAGGTGTTGACCGCCCCCGGGATGGTCGTGCCGGTGACGCCGTTGAGCGCCGCCGTGCAGACGTTGGCGTTGGCGCCGGTATAGGGCGAGTTGCAGGTCAGGGCGTTGGCGCCGACCGGCGTCGCGCGGATGACGCTGGCGATGCGGTTCTGGATCGCGCCGGTGTTCGAATAGCTGTTGGAGAAATAGATGTCGGGCGTGCCGCCGCCGAAGATGCCGTAGCCGCCGCGGAAGTTCAGCACCGGCGTCGGCTTGTAGTCGAAGCTGATGCGCGGCTGGATGGCGAACAGGCCGCTGAAGTTCTTGCCGTTGCCGAAGCCGTTGCGGTTGACGAAGTTCTGGTTCTCGCGGATCTGCTGATAGCCCTCGTCGAGGTCGTAGCGCAGGCCCAGCGTGACGCGCAGCGGATCGCTGATCTTCCAGTCGTCCTGCAGGCCGAAGGTATAGACGCCGTACTTGAAGCTCGCCGAGGTGTCGTTCGGGTTGAGCGTCAGCGCGTTCTGATAGTCGAACTGGCTCGCCGTCTTGTTCTGGAAATCGGCCAGCGAGTCGAAATAATAGCCGCCGGCGCGAATATTGCAGGAAGGCGTTGGTCGTGCGGTTCTCGACGTACTGGATCAGCCCCTTGAAGTCGTGATTGCCGGCCTGGTAGCGCATCAGGAACGAGCCGTCATAGGTGTCGGTGAACAGCGAATTGGTCTGCCGGCTGATGTCGGGACCGAGCGCCACGACAGGGTTGCCGGGTCCGCACGACGTCACCGTGTTGGAGGTGCCGGCAACGCCGATGCTGGTCGGCGCGGTGCAGACGCGGAACTGGGCGAAGCCGCGGCCGAGCTCGGGGTCCTGGCCGCGCTTGGTCGAGCGATAGGCGAAGCGCGTCTCGGTCGAGAAGCGGTCGGTCCAGTCGCTGTTCAGCTGGACGATGCCGGCGTGGATGACCTCGGTCAGCTTATAGGCATCGGACGCCAGTCCGACCGCCGGCGACGTCGTCGACGTGCTGCTGTTCTGCGGGTTGTCGGTCGCGTCATAGGCGTTGATGTAGGTGATCTTGAATTTCTGGCGGTCGCTGATGTTCCAGCTGAGCTTGACGTCGAACTTCTCGTCGATGTTGTTGGTGATCGCGAGGATGTCGCCGGCGGTGTAGTTGTAGACGTTCTTGGCGATGGTCTGGACGGCGGCGACCTGGGCATCGGTCAGGTTGGGCACCTGGTTCGCGGCACCCGGCGACAGCGGCCGCGGATCGGTGTTGCGCTCGTACGCACCCGAGATGAACAGCTTGTCCTTGATGATCGGCGCCGAAGCGAAGACCCCGTAGGTCTCGCTCTTGTAGTGCGCGATCGGCGTCCTGACGTTGCCGATGGTGTCGCCCTGCAGGCCGCTCGTGCTCTGCGAGTAGAAGCCGTTGACGTGATAGTCGTTGTCACCCTGCTTGATCGTCGCGTCGATGACACCGCCCTGGAAGTTCGACTGGCGGATATCGTAGGGCGCGATCGAAACGGTGACCTGGTCGACGGCGTCGAACGGGATCGGCCCGCGCCGCGTCGGCTGCGCGTCGCTGTTGAGGCCGAACTGGTCGCCGATCTGGACGCCGTCGATGGTGAAGCGGTTGAAGCGCGGGTTGGTGCCGGCAAGCGAGATCGAGCCGAACTGGCCGTTCGACCGGTCGAGCGTGGCGAACGGCGAGCGGCGGACGACGTCGCGCAGGTCGCGGTTGATCGACGCCACCTTCGAGATCTCGACGGCGTTGAGCGTCGTCTGCGGGCCGTCGGACACGGTGCCCGCCCGCTTGATCTTCGACGCCGTGACGACGATGTCGCCGGTCGAGGCGACATCGATCGGCAGGTCGAAGGGCGAGCCGACTTCGAGGAAGATGTCGGTGACGGTCGAGTTGCCCGCCGTCGACGCCACGGCGACCGTGTACGGGCCGCCCGAACGCAGGCCGGACACGGTGAAGCTGCCCGAGGCATCGGTCGTCGCGCGACTGACGGTGCCCGAGGGAACGTTGGTGATCGTGACCTGGGCATTGGCGACCGGGGTGCCCGCGCTCTGCACCGAGCCGCGGATCAGCGCGGTCGTTTCCTGTGCATAAAGCGCCGTCGACGACGCCAGGGCGATCGCCGCGAGCGACGCATTGGCCCAGAAGTTCCGCATTTCCCCGCTCCCGAAACGTGAACCGCGGCTGAATATCCGCCGATTCGTTAGGGGGCTTGTGACGGCCGTGGATGACGCTTCGGTGACAGAACCGCGTACCCAAAATGACGCACGCGGGCTTCCGCGGCGGTGTTGCCGCACCGCAACACCACTGCCGTGGCCGGGCGGGCGCGTGGGCGATGACGGGCTCGAACCGCCGACATCCTCCGTGTAAAGGAGGCGCTCTACCAACTGAGCTAATCGCCCGCGCGGTCACGGCTTTAGCGGGCAACTGCGCCGTTGTCATGCACCGCCGATCCGCGCCATAGACATGGCGCAAGGGAGGACGACCGATGATCCAACGTCTGCTGCTCGACCATCCGCGCACGGTCGGCGAGACCTATTTCGAGCACATGCGCGCGTCGCTGAAGACCGCGGCGCGGCTGGCCGTCGCCGCCGGTGCCTGCGTCGTCCACGCGCTGGTGCCGGGGCTGTGCACGACCACCGGCAGCACGGCGATCCTCAAGCTCCACGGCGAGATCTACCCCCGCCGCTTCGACCAGCCGACGCTGTGAGCGGCTTCGACCCGCGCCGGCTCGATCGGATCGCCGAGTTCCTGACCGAGCGCTACATCGCCCCCGGCCGGCTGGTCGGCGCCGACATCGCCGTCCACCACCGCGGCCGGCCGGCGTACCGCGCGACGCTGGGCGACGCCGACCGCGAGCGCGGCGTGGCGCTGGCCGACGACACCATCTTCCGCATCTATTCGATGACCAAGCCGCTGACGAGCGTGGCGTTCATGATGCTGGTCGAGGAGGGCAAGGTCGCGCTCGACGACCCCGTCCACCGCTTCATCCCGGCGTGGAAGGACCTCGGCGTCTACGCCGCCGGCACCCGCACCACCGGCTTCGCCACCACGCCGACCGCGGCACCGATGCGGATGGTCGACCTGCTGCGCCACACCGCCGGCCTGACCTACGGCTTCCAGAACCGGACCAATGTCGATGCCGCCTATCGCCAGCTCAAGATCGGCGAGATCGAAAAGGCGGGCGACCTCGACTCGTTTATCGCCGCGCTGGCGACGCTGCCGCTCGAGTTCTCGCCCGGCAGCGCCTGGAACTATTCGGTCGCGACCGACGTCCTCGGCTATCTCGTCGGGCAGATCGCCGGCGAGCCGTTCGAGACCTTCCTTCAGCGCCGGATCCTCGACCCGCTCGGCATGGTCGATACCGGCTTTGCCGTCCGCACGGGCCAGGGCCACCGCTTCGCCGCCTGCTACACGCCGCGCCGCGACGGCAGCCTGGAGCTGCAGGACGATCCGGCGACGAGCAGCTACCTCGCGCCGCCCAGCTTGGTCTCGGGCGGCGGCGGCCTCGTCTCGACCACGGCCGACTATGTCCGCTTCGCCGAGGCGATGCTGACCGGCACCGCGCCGGACGGCACCCGGCTGATCGGGCGCAAGACGCTCGCGCTGATGACCGCCAACCATCTGCCTGGCGGCGTCGACCTGCCGGCACTGTCGCGCTCGCTGTTCAGCGAGGCGGCCTACGACGGCGTCGGCTTCGGCCTCGGCTTCGCCGTCACCACCGACCCGGCCAAGACGCTGATCCCCGGCAGCCGGGGCGAATATTTCTGGGGCGGCGCGGCGAGCACCTTCTTCTGGATCGATCCGCAGGAGCAGCTGACGTGCGTGTTCATGACCCAGCTGCTGCCGAGCTCGACCTATCCGGTGCGGCGCCAGCTCAGGACGCTGGTCTACTCGGCGCTGGACTGAGGGCGACGCTCGACGCCCGGTAGGTCGGCGGCCGGCGGGCGTGACTCGCCTGCTCATAGGCATAGCCGTAGTTGAGCAGCGTCGCGTCGCTCCACGCGGTGCCGACGAACGACAGGCCGACCGGCAGCCCGTCGGCCAGCCCCATCGGCACGGTCAGATGGGGATAGCCGGCGACCGCGGCCGCCTGCCCCGCCCCGCCGCCGGCGAAATGGTCGCCGAGCACGGGGTCGATCAGCCACGCCGGCCCCAGCGTCGGGGCGACCAGCGCGGTCACCGAATATTTGGCCAGCATGGCGTCGATACCTTCCGGGCCGGCAAGGCGATGGGCCTCGGCCTTCGCCTTGACGTAGGCGGGATCGTCGAGCCCCTTGGTCTTGTCGGCCTCGACGAACAGCTCCTGGCCGAACAGCGGCATTTCGGCGGCGGCGTGCGCGTCGTCGAAGGCGATCAGGTCGGCGAGCGTCCGCATCGGCACCTTGGTACGATCGAGCGAGGCGAGATAGGTCGCCATGTCGGCCTTGAGTTCGGTCGTCAGGACCAGCTGCTCGGAGCCGCCGACGTCGTGGTCGTGCGGCGGCTTGTCGATCTCGACCAGTACCGCCCCGGCCCGCTTCAGCGCGGTCAGCGCTGCCTCGAACGCCGCGTCGGTCGCCGGGTGGAAGCCGGCGGCGAAGCGCATGACGCCGATGCGCACGCCCTTCAGGCTGGCGGCATCGAGCGGCGCCGCCAGCGCGGCCAGATGCGCGTCCGCCGCCGCCGTCGCCGGGTCGGCGGGGTCGCTGCCGGCCATCGCCCGCAGCAGGACGGCGGCGTCGGCGACGCTGCGCGCCATCGGTCCGGGCGTGTCCTGCGTATGGCTGATCGGCACGACATGACTGCGCGAGACGAGGCCGACGGTCGGCTTCAGCCCGACCAGCCCATTGATCGCCGCCGGGCAGGTGACCGAGCCGTCGGTCTCGGTGCCGACCGCGACCGCCGCCAGGCTCGCCGCCGCCGCCGCGCCCGAGCCGGAGCTCGAGCCGCAGGCGTTGCGGTCGAGGGCGTAGGGGTTGCGCGTCTGGCCGCCGACCGCGCTCCAGCCGCTGATCGAGCGGGTCGAGCGGATGTTGGCCCATTCCGACAGGTTGGTCTTGCCCAGGATGATCGCGCCGGCGGCGCGCAGCCGCGCGACCAGCGGGGCGTCGCGGCCGGTGACGTTGGCCGCGAGCGCCAGCGACCCGGCCGTGGTGGCGACCGGGTCGCCGGTCTCGATATTGTCCTTGACCAGCACCGGCACCCCGGCGAGCGGGCCCTGCGCCCGGCCGGCCGCCCGCGCCGCGTCCGCCGCCCGCGCGTCCGCCAGCGCGTGCGGATTGAGCGCGATCACCGCGTGGAGCTGCGGGTTGAGCCGGGCGATCCGGGCCTCATATGCCGTGACCAGCGCCACCGACGTCGTCCGCCCGGCGGCGAGATCGGCGGCGAGCACGGTGACCGGCGTCTCGGCCACGTCATAGGCGGCGGCGGGACCGGCCGCGGCGAGCAGGACAGCGGCGAGGGCGAGCGCGGACGTGGTCATCGGTTCTCCTGCGGCGGGGACGCGAGGCAGGGTAGCGCGCTGTAACCTGTTTGCAACAGCACGACCGCGACGTGCGCGGTGCGGCAAATTGCCGGGATCGGGTTTCCCAGATGCTAGTTAGCCTGAACGCCGGATAAACATATCAGGGGTCGGTCATGACGGTGCGGCAGCTTCTCAGGATCTCGGCAGCGTCGGCAGCGCTGGTGGTTGCAGGCGCGGCGCAGGCCCAGTCCGACACGCCGGCGCCGCCGGCCGGTGCCACCGCGGCGGCCGACAATACGCAGGAGATCGTCGTCACCGGCTCGCGCCTGAAGCGCAACCTCACCGACACGGTCGAGCCGACCTTCATCGTCGACGCCAAGCAGATCGAGACGCGCGGCTACACCAACCTCGCCGATGCGATCCGCGAGCTGCCCGAGTTCGGTCCCGGCATCAACGGCGTCGGCAACGGCCAGTCGGGCTTCGGTCCGGGCCAGTCGTTCGCCGACTTCTTCAACCTCGGGTCGCAGCGGACGCTGGTGCTGGTCGACGGCATCCGCGTCGTGCCCAACGTCACGGCGTCGAACTTCGGGCCGGGCTCGGGCGGCGGCGGCAGCCAGGTCGACCTCAACACCATTCCCATCGGCCTCGTCGACCGCGTCGAGACGGTCGCCATCGGCGGCGCGCCGATCTACGGCTCCGACGCCATCGCCGGCACGGTCAACTTCATCCTGAAGAAGAATTACGAGGGGCTCGAGTTCACCGGCGAGAGCGGCATCTCCGACGCGCACGACGCCGCCACCTACCGCGCCGGGGTCATCGCCGGTCACAACTTCGCCGGCGGCCGCGGCAACATCACGGCGTCCTTCGAGTACGACAAGACCGAGGGGCTGGTCTACAACGACCGCGCGCAGACGGCGTCGGGCCTGTTCTTCACCACCGCCCTGCCGGGCTCGCCGTTCCAGCAGCAGCTGTTCCCGGCGCAGCGTATCCCCAGCCTGTCGGAGCAGGGCATCCCCTACACCAGCGACACCTTCCAGCCGAACGTACTGAACGGCGCCGGCCAGCCGGTGCGCTTCTCGCCCGGCGGCAACCTGATCCCCATCGACTTCGGCAACAAGACCGGCAACTTCCTCAACTACAGCGGCGGTAACGGGCTGAACCTCGCCAGCGTCAGCAACCTGCAGACGCCGCAGGACCGCTACCTCGGCACGATCCTCGCCAACTTCGAGATCAGCGACCACGTCCACGCTTTCGCGCAGGGCTGGTTCAGCCAGTCGAACACGAAGAACCTGATCGCCCAGGGCTATTACAACACCGCGCTGTTCGCGGGCGCCGGGCAGATCAACGGCAACTTCGTCATCCCGGTCACGAACCCGTTCCTCACTCCTGACGCGCGCAGCACCATCCAGGCCAACTTGAACGCCGCCTCGGCAGCGTCGGTTGCCGCGGGCAAGAAGCCGCTTCCGACTGACGTCTTCTATCTCGGCCGCGCCAACGAGGACATCGAGCCCGACAGCGCGACCGGCGACCAGCGCACCTATCGCATCGTCGCCGGGCTGAACGGCGACTTCGGGTTGCGCGGCCACGACCTCAACTGGGCTGTGACGGGGACCTACGGCAACAACCGGCTGGTCAACCTGTCGCCGCAGGTGGTGAACCAGAACTTCAACAATGCGGTCAACGCGGTCCAGGCGGCCGACGGCTCGATCCAGTGCGCGCCGGGCTATACCAACGCGGCGATCGCGACGCTCAGCTCGACCTGCGCGCCGCTCAACCTGTTCGGCTACGGCAGCCCGAGCCAGGCGGCGCTCAACTACATCACCGCCATCGCCCGCTCGGAGAGCCGCAACGAGCTGGTCGACGTCGTCGCCACGCTGGCCGACAACAAGCTGTTCCACCTGCCCGGCGGCGACGTCGGCTTCTCGATCGGCTACGAGCACCGCGACGAGCGGGCGAGCTTCGACCCCGGCACGTTCTACCGCGGCCAGCTCAACCCCGACGGCACCTATACGCAGTACGGCAACTCGATCCCGATCAACCCCGTGGCCGGCGGCTTCGTCACCAACGAGGGCTTCGCCGAGATCAACCTGCCGCTCGTCAGCCACGACACCGGCCTGCGGTTCATCGACCTGCTCGAGATCAAGGCGGCGGCGCGCTACGTCTCCAACTCGGCCGCGGGCGGCGACTTCACCTGGACCGGCGGCGGACGTTTCGCGGTCATCCCCGATGTCGTCTTCGTCGGCAACTTCACGCGCTCGATCCGCTCGCCGTCGGTGACCGAGCTCTTCGCGCCGGTCGGTCAGGCGTTCTTTACGGCCAACGATCCGTGCGACTCGCGCTACATCACCTCGGGTCCGAACCCCGCCAACCGGGCGAAGAACTGCGCCGCGGCCGGCATCACCCAGCCGTTCAGCAGCAACATCGTCGACTTCACAGCGCCCGGCACGTCGGGCGGCAACCCGAACCTGAGGAACGAGATCGCCAACAGCTGGACGGCCGGCGTCCAGATCCGGCCGCGCTTCGCCCCGCGCCTCGCGCTCAATGCCAACTGGGTCAACATCAGCCTGAAGCAGGCGATCGTCTCGCTGACGGCGACCGACGTCCTCGACGGCTGCTACGATGCCACGACCTACCCGGGTCCGACCTGCTCGGCGATCACGCGGGTCGGCGGTCAGGTGACCAACATCCAGACCGGCAACCTCAACGCGGCCAGCTACGAGTTCGCCGGCCTCAGCGCGTCAGCCTCCTACATCCTCCCGGCGCACTTCATCGGCGCCACGGGCAACATCACGCTGAGCGGCAACTACCTCTACACCGACCGCCTGCAGTACCGCGTCGGCAGCGGCGACCTGTTCGTCGAAACGAACAGCATCACGACCTCCGGGGTCACCGAACCGGGCAGCCGCCATCAGGCGACCGTCAACTTCGACTATGACAGCGACGCGATCGGGTTCCAGTTCCAGGCGCGCTACTTCGGCTCGGCGGTGTTCAACGCCAACGACAAGCCCAATACCCGCGATGTCGCCGGCGTGCCGGAGGTCGTGTTCCTCAACAGCACCCTGTCGTTCAACGTCGACAAGCGCTACACGCTGCGCCTGACGGTCGACAACATCCTCAACCAGGGCTCGCCCTACCCGGCCGTGGCGCAGGACACGTCGATCTATTACGCCGGCATCCTCGGCCGCTACTACCGCGTCTCGGTCCGCGCCAAGTTCTGACGCCGCGGTTATCGCGCGGGCGGCGGTTACAGCCCCGCCCGCGCGATCAGCGCCGTCGTCGAGGCGTCGAACCGGCCACCGGCATCGAGCGCGTTGGCCATTTCCTTGCCGAGCTCGACGCCCCACTGGTCGAACGGATTGATGCCGAGCAGCGTCGCGGCGGTGAAGGTGCGGTGCTCGTAGAAGGCGAGCAGGCTGCCCAGCGTCCGCGCGTCGAGCCGGTCGAGCAGGATCGTCGCCGAGGGCCGGTTGCCGGGAAAGGTCCGCGCCGCGGCCAGCGCCCGGTCGCCGTTGGTCAGCGCCAGCGCCTCGTCGAAGCTCCGCCCCTTCAGCAGCGCCGCCCCTTGGGCGAAGGCGTTGCCGAGCAGCTGGCGATGGTGAGCGGCGGCAAGGGCATGACCGGGCTCGCGCACCGCGACGAACTCGACCGGGTCGGCGTGCGTCCCCTGATGGAGCAGCTGGAACACGGCGTGCTGCGCGTCGGTACCCGTCCCGCCCCAGGTGATCGCCGCGGTCGGATAGGCGAGCGGATCGCCGGCGGCGGTCACGCGCTTGCCGTTGCTCTCCATCTCGAGCTGCTGGAGGAAGGCCGGGAGCAGGCGCAGCCGCTCGTCATAGGCGAAGACGCTGCGCGTCGCGCACCCCCGGAAGGTCGCCGCCCAGACGTCGAGCGCGCCGGCCAGCGCCGGCACGTTGGCGGCGAACGGCGCTTCGGCGAAGTGGGCGTCGATCGCCGCCGCGCCCTGTTGCAGCGCGTCGAAGGCAGCGACGCCGCAGCGGATGGCGAGCGGCAGACCCACCGCCGACCACAATGAATAGCGGCCGCCGACCGTCTCGGCGAAAGGCAGGATGTCGTCCTCGGCGATGCCCCACGCCGCCGCCTTGGCCGGCGCGGCGGTGACGGCGATGCAGCGCCGGCGCGGGTCGGCGACACCGCCGGCCGCCAGCCAGTCGAGGGCACCGGCGGCGTTGGTCATGGTTTCGAGCGTGGTGAAGGTCTTCGACACGACGATGACGCGCGTCGCGGCCGGATCGCACTGCGCCAGTGCCCGCTCGAGGGCGACGCCGTCGATGTTGGCGACGACGTGCACCTCCGGGCCGTCCCCGCCATGCCCGAGCGCGTCGAGCAGCAGCGCCGGGCCGAGGGCCGAGCCGCCGATGCCGATGTGGACGACGTGGCGGATGCTCGCGTCGGCGCGCACCGCCGCCGCGACCGCGCGCAGCTTCGCCTGGCCCGATGCGGCGGCGGCAACGGCGGCCGCTGCACCGGCGCCGCGCTCGGCCGGATGGGTTGCCGCCCGGTCTTCGGAGGCGTTGACGACGGCGCCGGCGAACAGCGCCGCGCGCGCGCCGTCGAAGCCGGCCGCTGCCGCCAGCCCGGCCAGCCGGTCGACGATCGCCGTGCTGACGGCGAGCCGGCTGAAGTCGAAATAGATCCCGGCGAGGGCGTGCACCAGCGCCGCGCGCCGGCCCGGCTCGCCGGCGACGAGCGCGGCGATGTCGACCGGCTCGGCGGCCGCGGCGGCGAGGGCGCTCCAGGCGGGCAGGTCGGTTCGGGCGGTCATGCGGCAGGCCTCCGGCAGCGAGCCGCCGTCCTAGCGCGGGGCGCCGGCGGTTGACACCCCGCGCCGCCGTCGCCAAGCCGCGGACGACATGTCGAGCGCTCCCCTCTCCCCGCGCGAGGCGCACAAGGCGCTGGCGGCGCGGCAGTTCGTCGCCATCCGCGCCGCGCTGACCTTCGGCCTGGCCGCCGTCGTGCTCGCCGCCGGATTGCGCAGCCTCGTGCTCGAGCCATTCAACATCCCGTCCGATTCGATGCTGCCGACGCTGGAGGCGGGCGACTATCTGTTCGTCGCCAAATGGCCGTACGGCATCGGCCCCTATTCGCTGCCCGTGGCGGTGCCCGGGTTCGACTGGCGGATCGGCGGCGGCGCCCCGGCACGCGGCGATATCGTCGTGTTCAAGAACCCGCGCGACAACCGCACCGACTTCATCAAGCGCGTCATCGGCCTGCCGGGCGACCGCGTGCGGATGGTCGCCGGCCAGATCGAGTTGAACGGCGCGCTGGTGCCGAAGCAGGCGATGACCGATTTCGTCCTCAGCCCGCCGGCCGGCCAGACCTGCCGCAGCGGCGTCATGCGCACCGCCGCCGGTGGTACCACCTGTCACTTTTCCCGCTTCGTCGAGCAGATCGGCGCGCGGCGCTTCGCCGTGCTCGACCAGGTCGCCGACGGGCCGGTCGACGATACGCCGCTGGTGGTCGTGCCCGCCGGCCATTATTTCGTCCTTGGCGACAATCGCGACGACAGCGCCGACAGCCGGTTGAGCTTCGCCGACGGCGGCGTCGGCATGGTGCCGGCGATCAACCTCGTCGGCCGCGCCGAGGTCATCTTCTTCTCCGTCGCCGGCGGCGGCGTGCGCCTGTCGCGGATCGGCACCCCGCTGTGACCGGCGACGCACTGGCGGCGTGGGCGGCGGAGACGCTCGGCCACGCCTTCGCCGATCCGACGCTGCTGCGGCAGGCGCTGACCCACAGCAGCGCCCCCGGCGCCAGCTATCAGCGGCTCGAGTTCCTCGGCGACCGCGTCCTTGGTTGCGTTGTCGCTGCCTGGCTCTATCACGATTACGACGAGCCCGAGGGGCGGCTGACGGCGCGCTATCACGGGCTGGTCGAGGGCCCGGCCTGCGCCGAGGTGGCCCGCGCGCTCGGCGTGCCCGACCACCTGTTCATGGAGAAGACCGTCCGCGCCCGCGGCCTCGGCCACAGCGACAACGTGCTCGGCGACATCGCCGAGGCGCTGGTCGCGGCGGTGTTCCTCGACGGCGGGTTCGCCGCCGCCGACGCCTTCGTCCGCCGCCACTGGGGCCGCCTGCTCGACGCCGGCCCGCGCCTGCTCGCCGATCCCAAGTCGCGGCTGCAGGAATGGGCGCTGACGCGCAGCCGCCAGGCGCCGGTCTACGAGGTGGTGGCGCGCGACGGACCCGACCACGCCCCGCGTTTCCGCGTCCAGGTCGTCGTCCGCGGCCAGGAGCCGGTCGCCGGCGAGGGTGCCAACAAGCGCGAGGCGGAAAAGGCGGCGGCGGTGGCCATGCTCGCGCGCGTCTGTCCTACACCGGCAGCGTGAGCTAGGGTCCGCGCGATGTCGACGCCTGCGCCTTTCTTCCGTGCGGAATTGTGCCGGACAGGTTCGCCGATCCGTCGAGCCGATTTGTGGATAGTGAGACTTTTGTCAACTTCCGATTTTGTGCGCGTGCCGTTGCGGTTCGCTGGCGACGCCGCATGACCGCCGGCAAGTCGCCGACCCGCTGCGGCACGGTCGCCGTCGTCGGCGCGCCCAATGCCGGCAAGTCGACGCTGGTCAATGCGCTGGTCGGACAGAAGGTGGCGATCGTCAGCGCCAAGGTGCAGACGACGCGGACGCGGCTGATGGGCATCGCCGTCGACGGCGCGGCCCAGCTGCTGCTGGTCGACACGCCGGGGATCTTCGCGCCGCGCCGGCGGCTCGACCGGGCGATGGTCCGCGCCGCCTGGGACGGGGCCGACGGCGCCGACCTCGTGCTGCTCGTGGTCGACGCCAAGGCCGGGCTGAAGGACGATGCCCGGGCGATCATGGACAGCCTGGCCAAGCGGCCCGAGACCAAGATGCTGGCGCTGAACAAGGTCGACATCGCCGCCAAGCCGCGACTGCTCGATCTCGCCGCGCAGGCCAACGCCGCGGTCGCCTTTGCCGAGACCTTCTTCATCGCCGCCGAGACCGGCGACGGCGTGCCCGAGCTCAAGACCGCGCTGGCCGGTGCCCTGCCCGAGGCGCCGTGGGCCTATCCCGAGGACCAGCTGGTCGACGCGACGACGCGCCTGCTGGCCGCCGAGATCACCCGCGAGCAGCTGTACAACCGGCTGCACGCCGAACTGCCGTATGCTTCGGCCGTCGAGACCGAGAAGTGGCAGGACCGCAAGGACGGCTCGACCGTCATCCACCAGCAGATCCTGGTCGAGCGCGACAGCCAGAAGGCGATCATCCTCGGCGCCCGCGGCAGCATGATCAAGGCGATCGGCGAAGCGGCGCGTGCCGGCATCGCGACGCTGACCGGGCGGCGCGTGCATTTGTTCCTCCACGTCAAGGTCAAGGCCGACTGGGCCGACGACCGCGCCGTGTTCCGCGACATCGGGCTCGACTGGACCGACTAAACGCATATATTGTTGCATCGCCGGAACTCCTTTTCGAGTGCCGCTTTATTTTGCTTTGACCGGTGAAGGAGCCGACATGGCGGAACAATGGCGCGAGCGGGGCTGGGCGCGCGAGGCGAAGCGCCCGCTGTCGATCCGCCTGGGCAAGAAGCTGCGCCCGCGCATCGACCGCATCGCCGCCGCCTCCTCGCTGATCCCCGATGCGCCGCTGCTCGACGAGGCGACACTCGGCTGGACTGCGGGCCTGCGCGCCGAATGGCGGACGATCGCCGCCGAGATGGCGGCGATCCGCAGCCGCGACGCGGCCATCCCGGCGCTGGTCGACATCTCGCCCGACCATAGCGGCATCGCCCGCGGCGACGACTGGAAGAGCTTCTTCCTCTGGGGCTATGGCGAGCGGATCGCCGCCAACTGCGCCCGCGCGCCGCGGACCGCCGCGCTGCTGGAGCGCGTGCCTGACCTCAACACCGCCTTCTTCTCGATCCTGGCGCCCGGCGCCCATATCCCGCGCCACCGCGGCGTGACCAAGGGGCTGGTGACCTGGCACCTCGGCCTGCAGACGCCGCGCGAGGCGGAGCGGTGCCGGATGCAGGTCGATCGCGAGACGGTCCACTGGCAGGCAGGCCAGAGCTTCCTGTTCGACGACACCTACGAGCACGAGGTGTGGAACGACACGGGCGAGACGCGCGTCATCCTGCTGGTCCAGGTGCGCCGGCCGATGGCCTGGCCGGGCAGCATCGCCCCCGACCTGTTCCTCTGGGGCGTCCGCCGCTCGCCGTTCGTCAAGGATGCCGTCCGGAACATCGAGAACTGGGACGCGGCGTACCGGGCGGTCGAGGAGGACTAGATCACGACCGCGGGCTCGGCAGGCGCTGGTGCCGGACGGTATAGACGCTGCCGACCTGCTCGAACGTCGCCCGCGTCGCGCTGTGGCCACGACCGCCCCGCTCATAGTCGACCGTCCACGTGGTGCCGTCGTGGCTGGCCCGGATCAGCCGCGCGAACGGCAGGCCTTCCGTCACGACGACATCGCTCGCTTGCCACGGCGCTCCGGGATCGGCCATCGGGTGGGGCAGCTTGGCCCGGACCGCCGCCGGCAGGTCGGCGACATGGACGACTGCGACAGGAGCGGGAGCCGGCGCAGCGACGGCGGCGACCGCCAGCGCGCCGTGTCCGGTAATGCCCACCCACGCCATCGTCGCTTCCTCAAGCCGCCAGCCGACCCTCGTGCAACGTTACCACCCGGTCCATGGCCCGGGCGAGCGCGATGTTGTGGGTCGCGACCAGTGCCGCCGAGCCGCGGGCGCGGACGAGGCGGACGAACTCGGCCAGCACCTTGGCCGCGGTCGCCTCGTCGAGATTGCCCGTCGGCTCGTCGGCCAGCACCAGAACCGGCTCGTTGGCCAGCGCGCGGGCGACGGCGACGCGCTGCTGCTCGCCGCCTGACAGCTGCGCCGGACGGTGGTCGAGGCGCGCGCCGAGACCGAGGTCGCCCAGCAACAGCGCCGCCCGCTCCCGTGCCGCCTTTGGCGCGGCGCCGCGGATTAGCTGCGGCAGGACGACGTTCTCCGCCGCGCTGAAGTCTGGCAGCAGGTGGTGGAACTGGTAGACGAAGCCGAGCTTGTCGCGCCGCACCGCCGTCCGGGCCGTGGCATCGAGCGTCTCGACTCGCTGGCCGTCGATGGTGATCGCGCCGCTGAAGCCGCCCTCGAGCAGCCCGACCGCCTGGAGCATCGTCGACTTGCCCGATCCGCTGGGGCCTAGCAGGGCGACAATCTCCCCCTGCGCCACCGTCAGGTCGACGCCGCGCAGCACCTCGATCGTGACGCCGCCCTGCCGAAAGCCGCGGCGGAGGTCCCGGACCTCCAAGACGTCACTCATAGCGCAGCACGGTGACCGGATCGGTGCTCGCCGCCTTCCACGCCGGGAACAGCGTCGCCAGGAAGCTGAGCAGCAGCGTCAGGGCAACGATGCCGACGACCTGCGCCGGATCGGTCTGGCTCGGCAGGTCGGTCAGGTAGCGGACGCTCGGGTCCCACAGCGTGGCACCGGTCAGCTTCGACACCCCTTCGACGATGGCCTCGCGCCAAGCCAGCAGCGAGAAGCCGAGCGCCAGCCCCGCAAGCACGCCCAGGCTCCCGATCAGCGTGCCTACCGTCATGAACACGCGCATCAGCGCCGCCCGGCTCGCGCCCATTGTCCGCAGGATGGCGATGTCGCGCGTCTTCGCCCGGACGAGCATGATCAGGCTCGACAGGATGTTGAACACCGCGACCAGAATGATGATCGACAGCACCCAGAACATGACCGTCTTCTCGACCACCAGCGCCTCGAACAGCGAGGCGTTGGTGTCGCGCCACGTCGCGATCTGGCCCGACCGCGCGACCCGCGCCTTGACGGGAGCGAGGATGGGATCGACGCGGTCGGGATCGGTCGTCACCACCTCGATCATTCCGACCGCGTCGCCGAGGCGGAGCAGGGTCTGCGCGTTGGCCATCGGCATGACGACGAAGGCCTTGTCATAGTCGTAGATGCCGACCTCGAAGATGGCGACGATGCGATAGGCGACGATCCGCGGCACACTGCCGAACGGCGTCACCGCCCCGTCGGGCGAAATCAGGCTGATCGTGTCGCCGACCTGCGCGCCGAGCGCCTCGGCCAGCCGTGCCCCGATCGCTACCGTGTTGCTGCCGGGGACCAGCCCGGCCAGCGTGCCGCGCTTGACGTTGCCGGTGATGACCGGCGTGTGCGTGATGTCGCCGATCGTCATGCCGCGGACGAGGACGCCCTGCACGCGGCCGGAAAAGCTCGCCATCAGCGGCTGCTCGATCAGCGGCGTGGCGCGGGTGACGCCCGGCAGCGCGCGAACCTCGGCCGACAGCTCGCGCCAGTCGGCGAGCTTGCCGCCATAGCCTTGGATGACGGCGTGGCCGTTCAGGCCGAGGATGCGGTCGAACAGCTCGGCCCGGAAGCCGTTCATCACGCTCATCACCGCGATCAGCGCGGCGACGCCGAGCGCGACCGCGACCAGGCTGATCGAGGCGACGAGGACGATGAACCCCTCGTTCCGTCCCGGCAGCAGGTAGCGGCCGGCGATCATCCGTTCGTAGCGGGTGATCATGAGGTCAGTTTAGCCACCGCCGCTTCGACGCTCAATTCCTCGCGCGCGCCCTGCGCGCGCCGCTTGACCTCGACGGTGCCGGCGGCAACGCCCTTGGGGCCGACGACGAGTTGCCACGGCACACCGATCAGGTCGGCGGTGGCGAACTTGGCCCCGCCGCGCTCGTCGCGGTCGTCGTAGAGCACCTCCACCCCGGCGGCATCCAGCTGCGCGTACAGCGCGTCGGCGGCCGCGACACAAGCCGCGTCGTCGGCGCGGAGGTTGATCAGCACGACGCGGAACGGCGCCACCGCCTCGGGCCAGATGATGCCGGCATCGTCGTGGCTCGCCTCGATGATCGCGCCGACCAGCCGCGACACGCCGATGCCGTAGCTGCCCATGTGCGGGACGATCTGCTCACCCGCCGGACCCTGCACCGACAGGCCCATGGCAGCCGAATATTTGGTGCCGAAGTAGAAGATCTGCCCGACTTCGATGCCCCGTGCCTCCTTGAGCGCCGCGCCGGCAGCGGCTTCGGCGGCGGGATCGCGCTTCTCGTCGGTCGCGGCATAGTCGGCGTTAAGCGCGTCGACATAGGCCTGGAGCGCGGTCGCGTCGTCGGCGTCGACGTCGGTCGAGCGGGCGTTACTCCAATTCTCGTGGTAGAAGACGCCGCTCTCGCCCGTCGCCGCGACGATGTGGAACTCGTGGCTGCAGGTCGCCGCCGATCGGGCCGGTGTCCGCGCGCATCGGGATGGCGTGCATGCCCATGGCGGCGAACGTGCGCAGATAGGCGATGAACATGCGGTTATAGCTGTGCCGCGCGGCGGCGAGATCGACGTCGAAGCTGTAGGCGTCCTTCATGTAGAACTCGCGCCCGCGCATGACGCCGAAGCGCGGCCGGATCTCGTCGCGGAACTTCCACTGGATCTGGTAGAGGATGCGCGGCAGGTCGCGGTATGATCGGACGCCGTTGGCGAAGATGGTGGTAAACAGCTCCTCGGCGGTCGGCGAGAACAGCATCTCGCGGTCGTGGCGGTCGGTGATCCGCAGCATCTCCGGGCCGTAGGCATCGTAGCGCCCCGACTGCTTCCACAGCTCGGCCGACTGGATCGTCGGCATCAGCACCTCGACGCCCCCGGCGCGGTCCTGCTCGGCGCGGACGATCCCCTCGATCTTCTTCAGCACCCGCAGGCCGAGCGGCAGCCACGCATAGATGCCCGCTGCCGTCTGGCGAATCATGCCGGCCCGCAGCATCAGCTGGTGGCTGACGATCTGCGCCTCGCCCGGTGTTTCCTTGAGGACCGGCAGGAAATAGCGGCTAAGGCGCAAAGGGTTGGCTTTCGCAAACGATGGAGGCCGGCCCGTCTAGCGAAGCTGTTGCCCGGGCACAACACCGCGCAACAATCCGTTACCGAAATGACTATTTTCCGATGACATGGAACCCATTGCCCGGTAACGACGAAATCAAGTTCTCGGGCAGGTCCGCCGCGCCAGGGTTCAGGGAGTAAGCGGCCACCGCAAGGCCGCAACCGCAGATGGTCGAGCCAGGGGGCTGGAAGGCGCCATCGCGCGGGTCACGAGTTGGTCTCGTCACCGCGAACGCCCGGGTTAATCGCCCGGGCGTTTTCGTGTCGGCCTCAGGCCGGCACCCCGTCGCTGCTCCGCCGCTGCTGCCCGCGACGCTCCAGCGCCGGCGGGATGACGCAGATGCGGGTCTTGCCGCTCCACACCTCGATCTTGCCCGGGTGGAACAGGCCGCGGGCGTGGGCGGCCGCGGCCTCGTCATCGGGAAAGCCGAACGACCTGGCGGTATCGACGACGCCGAACGCATTGAGCCGATAAATCCGATACTCGCGATTCGACACGTGGTCCCCCGTCCGACGTTCCCCTTGTATGGAAACGGCCCGGCAATGCGGCGCTTTATGCCCGCGCGGGTCAGACCAGCCGGCTCTGCTTGATCGCGGCGGCGATGAAGGCGGCGAACAGCGGGTGGGGATCGAACGGCTTCGACTTCAGCTCGGGGTGGAACTGGACGCCGACAAACCAGGGATGGTCGGGCCGTTCGACGATCTCGGGCAGAATGCCGTCGGGCGACATGCCGCTGAACTGCAGCCCATCGCCCTCCAGCGCCGGGCGGTAGTGGATGTTGACCTCGTAGCGGTGGCGATGGCGTTCGTCGATCGCGTCCGCACCATAGGCGGCGGCGGCGACGCTGTTGCCGGCCAGGCGCGCCGGATAGCTGCCGAGGCGCATCGTGCCGCCCTTGTCGCCGTCCTCGCGCCGCTGCTCGACCGTGCCGTGCGCCGTCGTCCACTCGGTGATCAGGCCGACGACGGGTTCGGGCGTGGGACCGAACTCCGACGAGCGCGCCGCGGCGAAGCCGGCCGCGCGCGCCGCCTCGACGCACGCCATCTGCATGCCCAGGCAGATGCCGAAGAAGGGCACGGCGCGGTGCCGCGCGAAGCGGACGGCCTCGATCATGCCTTCGGTGCCGCGCTCGCCGAAGCCGCCGGGGACGAGGATGCCATGCATCGGCTCGAGCTCGGCGGCGACGTCGGCGGCCGGATCCTCGAATACCTCGCCCTCGATCCAGCGGACGTTGACCTTGACCCGGTTGGCGATGCCGCCGTGGACCAGCGCCTCGGTCAGCGACTTGTAGGCGTCCTTCAGGCCCATGTACTTGCCGACGACGCCGATCGTCACCTCGCCCTCGGGACTGCGCAGCCGCTCGACGATCGCCTGCCACGCCGCCAGGTCGGGCGCGGGCGCGTCGGCGATGCCGAAGGCGGCGAGCACCTCCGCGTCCAGCCCGGCGGCGTGATACTGCAGCGGCACCGAATAGATTGAATTCGGCGTCCAGCGCGGGGATCACGGCTTCCTTGGGCACGTTGCAGAAGAGTGCGATCTTGGCCCGGTCGCTGTCGGGCAGCGGGTGTTCGGAGCGGCAGACGAGCACCTGCGGCTGGATGCCGATGCCGCGCAGTTCGGCAACCGAATGCTGCGTCGGCTTGGTCTTCAGCTCGCCCGCGGCGGCGAGATAGGGGATCAGGGTGCAGTGGATGTAGATCGCGCTCGCCCGGCCGAGGTCGTTGCCGACCTGGCGGATCGCCTCGAGGAAGGGCAGCGATTCGATGTCGCCGACGGTGCCGCCGATCTCGCACAGGACGAAGTCGAGATCCTCGGTATCGGCCAGGGCGAAGGCCTTGATCGCGTCGGTGACGTGGGGAATGACCTGGACCGTCGCGCCCAGGAAGTCGCCGCGGCGCTCCTTGGTCAGGATGTCGAAGTAGATCCGGCCGCTGGTGACATTGTCGCTCTGCCGCGCCGGGGTGCCGGTGAAGCGCTCGTAGTGGCCGAGGTCGAGGTCGGTCTCCGCGCCGTCGTCGGTGACGAAGACCTCGCCGTGCTGATACGGGCTCATCGTGCCCGGATCGACGTTGAGATAGGGGTCGAACTTGCGGATGCGGACGCGGTAGCCGCGCGCCTGGAGCAGCGCACCGAGCGCCGCCGCCATGAGACCCTTGCCGAGCGACGAGACCACGCCGCCGGTGATGAAGATATACCGCGCCATGGGAGGAACGGGATAGCCGGGCATGGCCGCCAGCGCCAGTGGCCGCGCGCCGATAAGCTGGGGATAAGCCGCGGCGACGGCGAAGCGGCGATGCCGGACCGAACCATTCCGGTACACGTCGAATCTGGAAGTTGACAAAAGTCACACTAGGCGCCCCACCGGTCGCAGGGGCATCTAACCGCATCGGCGCGATTGCGTCCGGTTGGCGCGGAGGGGGGTCGTCGTCATGCGCTCCTTCTACCCCGCCGCCGGCCCCGTAGGACAGCCCCGGTCGTCGCCCCTCGTCAGGACCCGATCAGGCTCGCGCGCTTGGTGTCGGGCAGCAGCAGGATGGCGATAAGCGAGCCGCCGATGACGGTGGCGACGTACCAGAAGAACCCGGCCTCGTGCCCCGCGCTCTTGAACCACAGGGCGACATATTCGGCCGTGCCGCCGAACAGCGACACCGAGATGCCGTACGGCAGGCCGACGCCGAGGACGCGGACGTGCGCCGGGAACAGCTCGGCCTTGATCAGCCCGGAGATGGCGGTGAAGCCGCTGAGCACGATCAGCGCCAGGGTAATCAGGGCGAACGCCGTGCCGGGGCCGGACGGATGTGTCAGCGCCGTCAGCAGCGGCACCGTGCCGGCGACGCCGAGCACGCCGAAGGCGACGAGCTGCGGCTTGCGCCCGATGCGGTCGGACAGGGCGCCGAACAGCGGCTGCACCGCCATGTAGACGACGCAGGCTGGCGAAGGCGATGCGGCTCGCCTCGGGCTTGGTCCAGCCGACGGTGTTGACGAGGAATTTCTGCATGTACGTGGTGAAGGTGTAGAAGGCGAGGCTGCCGCCGGCGCCGAGCAGGACGACCAGCGCAACCCGCGACGCATAGGGCCGCAGCGCGCGCAGCGGCTGCCGCCGCTGCGCCGCCGGCACGGCGCTGAACGCCGCCGTCTCGACCAGCGTGCGCCGCAGGCCCAGCGCAACCAGCGCCAGCGCCGCACCGGCGGCAAAGGGGATGCGCCAGCCCCAGGCGTGGAGCGCGGCGTCCGACAGCGTCGCCTGCAGCACGAGCAGCAGCGCCAGCGCCAGCAGCTGCCCGCCGATCAGGGTGACGTACTGGAAGCTGGCGAGGAAGCCGCGGTGCCGCTCGCCGGCCAGCTCGCTGAGATAGGTCGCCGAGGCGCCGTACTCGCCGCCGACCGACAGGCCCTGGAGCAGGCGGGCGACCGTCAGCAGCACGGGCGCGGCGACGCCGATGCGGTCGTAGCCCGGCGCCAGCGCGACCAGCCCCGAGCCGCCGCACATCAGCAGCACCGACAGGGTCAGCGCCGCCTTGCGCCCGCGGGTGTCGGCATAGACGCCGAGCAGCCAGCCGCCGACCGGACGCATGACGAAGCCGATGGCGAAGACGGCGGCGGTGTTGAGCAGCTGCGCGGTGGCGTCACCGGCCGGGAAGAAGACGTGGGCGAAATAGAGCGAGAAGGCCGAATAGACGTAGAAATCGAACCATTCGACCAGGTTGCCGATCGTTCCCCCGGCGATCGCGACGAGCTGGCCCGCCCCCCGGCGCACCGCCTAGTTCGCGAGCGGCACGCTGTCCGTCGGCGACGGCACGGCGGGAGCGGCCGGCGCCGGCGCGGCCGGGGTCGTCTTCTGGAACAGCGGCACGCCGCCGGGAGCGGCGGGGGCGCCGGTCGTCGCCGGCGTGGCGAGCGTCGTGTCGATGACGTGGCCGCGCTTCGACGTCGTCGCCAGCACCGCCAGCAGCACGCTGGTCAGGACAAAGGCGGTGGCCAGGATCATCGTCGAGCGCGTCAGCAGGTTGGCCGCGCCGCGCGCCGTCATCATGCCGCCGGCGTTGCCGCCGCCGATGCCGAGCCCGCCGCCCTCCGACTGCTGCAGCAGGATCACCGCGACCAGCGCGAGGCTGATCAGGCCGTGGAGGACGAGGATGAAGGTGACGAGCATGGCGGCACTTTGCTGGAAGCCGGAACGAGGCGGTGATGTAGCGGGCGGGGCGGGCATCCGCAACCGCCGCGCCGGTGGCGCTTGCCGGCCAGCCGCCGCCGGAGTATTCTGGAGACACATCCGGGGGGAGCAGGCGATGGGAGTTCCGTACAAGGCGGCGCACGACAAGCTCGTCGCCGGCATCGGTACCGCCGCCGCCTATCACGCCGACTGGCGGCCGGCGGTGACCTCGGCGATCGGCATGGTCACCGCCACCGGCTTCGACCCCAAGCACGCCGGCGCCGCCGAGGCGATCCGCAAGAAGGTCCTTGCCGGCAGCAGCGAGGCGGTCGCGATCCGCGCCGGAGCCAACGGCAGCGACGCCGCCGGCGTCAAGCGCGCGCTGTCGCTGAAGACGCTGCGGCACCTGCACCTTAAGCAGACCTTCGGCCGGCAGAAGGTCTGGATCCTGTCGCTGCCGCCCGAGCTGCGCGGCTTCCCGCTCGATTATGCCGACAAGAGCGCCGGCGTCGTCGATCTCGTGCTCGGCACCAGCGGGGAGCGCTTCTCCGAGGTGGCGAGGAAGGATCTGAGCGAGGCGTCGCAGCTCGGCCTCGCCTGGGTGCAGAAGGCGATGATCGTCGCCGGCGCGCCGATGGAGCACGAGCACCGCAAGCTGTTCCGCCGCTGGTTCGTTCCGGCGGGGACCGCCGACGAGACGGCCAAGATCACCAGCTGGGCGGCGACCCTGTCGAGCCACCTGACCAAGATCGCCGCCGGGCTCAAGGCCGGCGAGGTCATCCTGACCGATTCGCCGTACGAGCGCGGCACGGGGTCGAGCCTCGAGAAAGCGGAGGCGTTCGTCTACACCGCCGACGACCTGATCGTCGTCTACGTCGAGGACGCCTTCTTCACCGGCGCCAACACGCTGAGCGGCAAGACCAACTGGGCCCGCATCCTCGTCCACGAGCTGACCCACGCCTATGCCAAGACCAAGGACCACGCCTATTCGTGGCAGGGGCTGCTGCCGCGCGACGACGATGCGCTGAAGGTCGGGATCGACGCCCGGCTGGCGCTCAACTCGGGCTTCGCCGCAGTCCGCACGCTGACCTACGACCAGTGCATCACCAACGCCGACAGCTGGGCCTTCTTCTGTGCCGACGCGGGCGGCGCCCTGAGCGATTTCGGACCGCATGCAGGCCCTTGGCAAGCGGCTGTACGACCGCGGCGGCGTCGATCTCGACCAGGCCGCCGAGGCCCGGCTGAAGGCGCGGGCGGCGTAGGCGCGGTGCGCGCGCTCCGGCGGCGCCGGGCCGCCGCGGCGGCGCTGCCGCTCGCCCTTCTCGCCACCATTGCCTGCACCCCGCCACAGGAGTCGATCGCGATGACCACCACCAGCGCCAGCCGCAGCGAGCCGCCGGCCGTCGCCCCGGTGATCCAGGGCGGCATGACCTTTCGTCAGATCATCGGCAGCGCCGACAGCGAGTTCGGTCAGGTCGGCGGACTGCTCGGCGCGTTCGACGCCGGTGGCACCCTGCTGTGGTGGCTGAAGGTCTATGACAACCGCCGCCAGCCGGGGCTGGAGGGCGACGTCCAGGACGTGTTCTTCCGCACGATGACCGCCGAGGCCGACGGCAGCCTGACGATCGTCGCGGAGGACGGGCGCCGCTTCCGCGTCGATCCCGCCACCCGCACCGCAACTCCTCTGCCCGCCGCGCCGCGCCCCGACTCCGGCGGCATTCCGCTGTAGCGCGCGCCTCAGGCGGCGCGGGCGATCGCCAGGAAATCGGCGGCGCTGAGGCTCGCTCCGCCGACCAGCGCGCCATCGACGTCGCCGGCGCCGAGCAGCGCGGCGGCGTTGTCGGGCCGGACCGAGCCGCCGTACAGGATCGGCACGCCCTCCCCCGCGGCGCCGTAGCGGGCAACGAGGTTGGTGCGGATCGCCTGGTGCAGGGCGGCGACCTGTTCCGGCGTCGGCGTCAGGCCCGAGCCGATCGCCCAAACCGGTTCATAGGCCACCGCCAGCCGCTCGGCGCCGCCTGGCAGCGAGCCGTCGAGCTGGCCGCCGAGCACCGCCAGCGTCGTGCCGGCATCGCGCTCCGCCGCCGTCTCGCCGACGCAGACGATGGCGGTCATGCCCGCGGCGCGGACCGCCTCCGCCTTGGCGCGGACGGCGGCATCGGTCTCGAAATGGTCGGCGCGGCGCTCGCTGTGGCCGACGATGACGAGGCGGGCACCGGCGTCGTGGAGCATGGCGGCGGAGACGCAGCCGGTGAAGGCGCCGCTCGGTTCGGCATGGACGTCCTGTGCGCCGATCAGCAGCCGCCCGTCGCCCGCGACCTGCGCCGCGCGGTGGATCAGCGTCGCCGGCGGGCACACCGCGACGGTGACATGGGCCGGCAGGTCGGCCGCCGCCGCCGCCATCGCCGCGATCTCGTCGAGCGCGGCGGCGACGCCGTTCATCTTCCAGTTGCCGGCGATGAGCTTCGCTGATGCCAAGTGTGTGCCCCTTCGGATCGTCCAGGTAATCGTCCGCTTTCCTAGGGTTGGCGGCCGAGCGCAAGGGCGTCGCCGCCGGGCGGCCGCGCCTCCCTTGCCGCAGCCCGCCCCGCTGCTTATGACCCGCGGCCATGATCTCGCTTTTCCGCAAATATCTGACGTCATGGTTCGCGCTGGGACTGTTCGCCCTGGTCCTCGCCGCCTTCGCGCTGAGCGGCGTCGGCAACAGCTCGTTCAGCGGCCTGACCGGCGGCGGCGGCGTCGCGACAGTCGGCGGCAGCGACATCAGCGAGACCCGGCTGCTCGCCGAATTCGACCGCGCCCTGCGCCGGGCACGGCAGCAGAATCCCAAGCTCGACGCGCGGACCGCCGCACGCCAGGGGGCACTGGGCGAGGTCTATGAACAGCTGATCGCCACGACCGCGCTGGAGAGGTTCGGCCACGACGCCGGCTTCGCCATCAGCGAACGGGCGATCGACGGCGAGATCGCCAGCGTCGATGCCTTCCGGGTCGGCGGCCGCTTCGACCAGGCGACCTATCGCCGCCTGCTCGCCGACCAGCGCCTGAGCGAACGCGACCTGCGCGACGGCCTGCGCGGCGACCTGATCCGCAAGCAGGTGCTGACGCCGGCTTTGAGCAACGTCCAGGTGCCGCGCAGCCTTGCCGAACCCTATGCCGCCGTCCTGCTGGCCAAGCGCAGCGGCGCCATCGCCATCGTGCCGGCGTCGGCCATGCCGGTGCCGCCGGCGCCGACGCCGGCGCAGCTTGCCACCTTCCATGCCAGCCACGGCGCCGCCTTCACCGTGCCGGAACGGCGCGCCTTCCGCTACGCGCTGGTCGACCGCGACCGGCTGGCCGCGGGCGTCAGCATCAGCGACGCCGAGGTGAAGAAATATTACGACGCCAACGCCGGGACCTATGCCGGCGCCGAGACGCGCAAGCTGCTCCAGGTCGTCGTGCCCGACGCGGCGAAGGCACAGCAGGTCGCCGCCGCGGTCAAGTCGGGCAAGAGCTTCGCCGCCGCCGCCGCCGCCGCGGGCTTCGCGCCGGCCGACATCGACATCGGCGAGCAGAGCAAGGACAAGTTCGCCGCCGCCACCAGCCCGGCCGTGGCCGACGCCGCCTTCGCGCTGAAGGCCGGCGGCACGACGGCCCCGGTGCAGTCGCCGTTCGGCTGGCACGTCGTCAGCGTCACCGCGATCACCCCGGCACGGCCGCGCAGCCTGGCGGCCGTCCACGACGAGATCGTCGCCAAGCTCAAGGCCGATCGCACCGAAAGCCTGTTGTCGGATACCGTCGGCAAGATCGAGGACGCGCTGTCGGGCCGGACCAGCCTCGCCGACGTCGCCAAGCGCTTCAATCTGACCGTCGCGGCCATACCGGCGGTGACCCGGACCGGCGGCGACCCCGCCGACCCCGGCTTCGTCCTGCCGCCGGCCGCGGCGCCGATCGTCGCCAAGGCGTTCGAGGCGGACCCCGCCGACGGGCCGACGCTGCAGCAGCTGGGCAAGGACAGCTTTGCCATCGTCGAACTCGGCGAGATCACGCCGCCGGCGGTGCAGCCCCTGGCCAAGGTCCACGACGCCGTCGTCGCCGCCTATATCGACGACGTGCGGCAGAAGGCGGCGAAGGCCGTCGCCGACGCCATCATCGCCGAGGTCGCCAAGGGCCGGCCGTTCGCCAGCGTTGTCGCCGCGCACAACCTGCCCGCCGCCCATCCGCTCAGCGGCCGGCGCATCGACCTTAATACGCAGACGCAACTGCCGCCGCCGGTGCGCCTGTTCGTGACGCTGCCTGCCGGCGCGACACGCGCACTCACCGCCGGGGCGCAGGGGTTCTGGCTGGTCCACGTCGACACCATCACCCCCGGCGACGTTGCCGCCGCGCCGCAGCTGGTCGAGAGCGCCCGCGCCGAGTTCAGCCGCTCGGCTCCCGACGAGATCGGCGCCGCCTTCGCCCTGGCGGTCGAACGCAGCGTCGGCGTCAAGCGCAACGCGGGCGCGCTCGCCGCGGCGACGGCGCGGGTCACCGGCGCGGCGAAGTAAGTGGACGCCGCCGCCGCGGCCGGGGACGGGCAGATCGTCTGGCGCCGCGTCGTCGCCGACACCGAGACGCCGGTGTCGGCGATGCTCAAGCTGATCGAGCCGGGGCGCGGCGATTTCCTGCTCGAATCGGTCGAGGGCGGCGCGGTTCGCGGGCGCTACTCGCTGATCGGCCTCGACCCCGATCTGGTCTGGCGCGCGACCGGCGACGACAGCGAGATCAACCGCCGCTGGCGCAGCGACCGCGCCGCGTTCGAGCCCTGCACCGGCGACACGCTGGCCGAGCTTCGCGCGGCTCGTCGCCGCGTGCCGCCTGCCGGTCCCGGACGGCCTGCCGCCGGCGCTGCCGCCCTGGTCGGCACTATGGGTACGACACCGCGCGCCTGGCCGAGCGCCTGCCGCAGCCGAGGCACGATCCGCTCGGCCTGCCCGACATGCTGTTCGTCCGGCCGACGCTGCTGCTGGTCTTCGACCGGCTGAAGGACGACCTCTATTCCTCGTCGCGCCCGTCTGGCCCGGTGCGGCGCGCCGGCGCCCGCGATGCGTCGCCGTCGAGGCGATCGACGCGGCGGCGGCGCGGCTGGCGCGACCGGTCGCCGCCGCGCCCCGCGCCGCCGGCGACCTGCCGCCGGGCGCGGCGACGCGCGGTCCTGCCGCCGGGCGCTATGAGGCGATGGTCGCGCGCGGCGCAGGACTATATCGCCGCCGGCGACATCTTCCAGGTCGTGCTGGCGCAGCGCTTCACCGTCGCCTTTCCGCTGCCGCCGCTCGACCTCTACCGCGCGCTGCGGCGGATCAACCCGTCGCCCTTCCTCTATTTCCTCGACCTGCCCGGCTTCGCGCTGATCGGCTCCAGCCCGGAAATCCTCGTCCGCGTCCGCGACGGCGAGGTCACGATCCGCCCGATCGCCGGCACCCGCCCGCGCGGCCGCGACGCCGTCGACGACGCCCGGCTGCGCGACGAGCTGCTCGCCGACCCCAAGGAGCGCGCCGAGCACCTGATGCTGCTCGATCTCGGCCGCAACGATGTCGGGCGCGTCGCCGAGGCCGGCAGCGTCGTCGTCACCGACAGCTTCGGCGTCGAATTCTACAGCCACGTCATGCACATCGTCTCGAACGTCCGCGGCACGCTCGACGCCGGCAAGACGACGCCATCGACGCGCTGCTCGCCGGCTTCCCCGCCGGCACGGTCAGCGGCGCGCCCAAGATCCGCGCGTGGAGATCATCGCCGAGCTCGAGGCCGAGAAGCGCGGCGCCTATGCCGGCGGCGTCGGCTATTTCTCGCCCGACGGCAGCGATGGACAGCTGCATCGTGCTGCGCACCGCGGTGCGTCAAGGACGGCGTCATGCACGTCCAGGCCGGCGCCGGCATCGTCGCCGACAGCGTGCCGGCGAGCGAGGACGCCGAATGCGAGGCCAAGGCCGGGCGCGCTGTTCGCCGCCGCGCGCGACGCCCTCGCCCGTGCCGGCGAGGCGGGCTACGGCCAGTAGGCGTTGCCGATCTGTCACGGCCCTGTGCTATGGTGCAGTGCAATACGGAGGTTCCCATGCGCCTGCCCCTGATCCCGCCCGCCGAGCTGACCGACGAGCAAAAGCCCCTGTACGAGGCGATGAAGAAGGGCATCGCCAGCAACTTCAACGCCTTCAAGGTGCTGGCCGACGACGGCGCGCTGATGGGCCCGTGGAACCCGTGGCTGCACGAGCCGCGGATCGGCAAGGCGATCTGGGACCTGACGCTGGCCATGACCGCCGAAGCGAGCCTGCCCGACCCCATCCGCCAGATCGTCATCCTCGTCGTCGGCGCGCGCTTCGACGCGGCCTACGAGCTCTACGCCCATATCGCCGTTGCCGAGAAGGAGGGCATGAGCGCGGAGCGGCTGGCGACGATCACCGCCGACCTCAAGCCGACCGACCTCAGCCCGGAGGAGAGCATCGCCTTCGACCTCGCCTACGCCCTCGTCCGCGGCGGCGTGCTGCCCGAGCCGATCTACGCGCTGGCGCTGAAGACCTTCGGCCAGCACGGGCTCAACGAGATGATCTATCTCGTCGGCCTGTATGCGATGGTCTCGACGACGCTCAACGGCTTCAATGTCCCCGTCCCCGAGCGTGAGTAGCACCGCCGCGCCCCAGCCGCCGAGGCCTAACGGCACGGCGTTCGAAAGCGTCGCCCTGCTCCTCCAGGGCGGCGGCGCGCTGGGGGCGTATCAGGCCGGCGTCTTCCAGGCGCTGCTCGAGCGCGGCATCCGCCCGACCTGGCTCGCCGGCATTTCGATCGGCTCGATCAATGCCGCGATCATCGCCGGCAACCCGGCAGAGACGGCGGTGGCGCAGCTGCGCGCATTTTGGGAACTGGTCAGCGCGCCGACCGACGGCGGCTTCGCCGACTGGGTCGGCCACCTGGCGCACGGCAGCGACGCACGCGGCTGGTTCAACCAGGTGTCGGCCGGCCAGATCGCCGCCGGCGGCGTCACCGGCTTCTTCGGCCCGCGCTTCGTGCCGCCCTATCTCAGCCTGCCCGGCACGGCGGCGGCGACGAGCTGGTACGACACCGGCGCACTGAAGGCGACGCTCGAACGCTTCGTCGACTTCGACCGGATCAACACCGGCGGCACGCGCCTGTCGGTCGGCGCGGTCAACGTCCGCACCGGCAACTTCGCCTATTTCGACAATGCGACGCATCCGATCCGCCCCGAGCACATCATGGCCAGCGGCGCGCTGCCCCCGGCCTTCCCGGCGATCGAGATCGACGGCGAGTTCTACTGGGACGGCGGCATGGTGTCGAACACGCCGCTCGACTGGGTGCTCTCGTCGCGTTCGGACCTCGACACGCTGGTCCTGCAGGTCGACCTGTGGACGGCGCGCGGGCACCTGCCGCGCGACCTCGCCGAGGTCGCCGTGCGGATGAAGGAAATCCAGTATTCGAGCCGCACCCGCGCCGCGACCGACGCCTTCCGCCGCGGTCAGGCGCTGAAGGCGGCGTTCGACGCACTGCCGCCGGAACCTGCCCGACGACGTCGCGGCCAGCGAGGAGGCGAAGCTGCTCGCCATGGCCGCCGACCCGGCGGTGTTCAACATCGTCCAGCTGGTCTACCGCTCGCCGACCTACGAGGGCCAGTCGAAGGACTATGAGTTCTCGCGCCGGACGATGGAGGAGCATTGGGCGCGCGGGCCACCGCGACGCGACCCATACGCTCGCCCATCCCGAAGTGCTGACCCCGCCGGCGACGCCGTTCGGCGTCGGCGTCTTCGATTTCACCAGCAAGGACTGAACCCATGAACCTCAACGGCAAGGTCGCCGTCATCACCGGCGCGGCAAGCGGCATCGGCAAGGACATCGCCAAGGTCTTCCTCGACGCCGGCGCGAAGGTCGCCATCGCCGACCTCAACCTCGAGGCGGCCAACGCCACGGCCGCCGAGTTCGACCCCATCGGCGAGCGAACGCGATGGGCGTGGCGATGGACGTGACCCACGAGGACCAGGTCGACGCCGGCATCGAGGCGGTGGCGGCGAAGTTCGGCGGCATCGACATCCTGGTGTCGAACGCCGGCATCCAGATCGTCGCCCCGGTCGACGAGTTCAAGTTCGCCGACTGGAAGAAGCTGCTGGCGATCCACCTCGACGGCGCCTTCCTGACCACCCGCGCCTGCCTGAAGCACATGTACGCGCAGGGGCGCGGCGGCAGCGTCATCTACATGGGCTCGGTCCATTCGAAGGAAGCGTCGAAGCTGAAGGCGCCCTACGTCACCGCCAAGCACGGCCTGATCGGCCTGGCCAAGGTCGTCGCCAAGGAAGGCGCCGAGCACAACGTCCGCGCCAACGTCATCTGCCCCGGCTTCGTCCGCACGCCGCTGGTCGAGAAGCAGATCCCCGAGCAGGCCAAGGAGCTCGGCATCAGCGAGGACGAGGTGATCAAGAACGTCATGCTGAAGGAGACGGTCGACGGCGAGTTCACCACCGTCGACGATGTCGCCCAGACGCGCGCTGTTCCTCGCCGCCTTCCCGACCAACGCGCTGACCGGCCAGTCGATCGTCGTCAGCCACGGCTGGTTCATGCAGTAGGGATTGGCGGCGGGCGCCGCCCGCCTCAGGCGACCACCCGCAACCGGTAGCCGACCCCGGGTTCGTTGATGATCAGCGCCGGCCGGCCGGGGTCGGCCTCCAGCTTCTGCCGCAGGTTGCGGACGACGATGCGGAGGTAGTCGAGGTTGTCCGCGTGCGCCGGGCCCCACACCTCGCGCAGCAGCTGGCTGTGGCCGATGACGCGGTCGGGGTGGCGGGCGAGAAGCGCCAGCACACCGTACTCCTTCGGCGCGAGGTGGACCTCGTTGCCGGCGCGGCGGACGCGACGGTGGGGCAGGTCGACCTCGACTTCGCCGGCGACGAGGACCGCCGCCTCGCCCCGCGCCTCCAGCCGGTGGCGCAGCGCAGCGCGGACGCGGGCGAGCAGTTCCTCGGTATCGAACGGCTTGGTCAAATAGTCGTCGGCGCCGAGGTCGAGCGCGGCGACCTTCTCCGCCGTATCCTCGCGCGCGGAGACGACGAGCACCGTCGCGCCGCTGGCCTTGACCGGCTGGATCAACTCGATCCCGTCGCGGTCGGGCAGGCCGAGGTCGAGCAGGACCACCGCCGGCTTGTCGATCGCCAGCGCGGCGAGCGCCTCGCGCGCCGTCGCCGCCTCGACCACCGCATAGCCGGCGCGCGCCAGAGCGCCGCGGATCAGCCGGCGGATGTGCGCATCGTCCTCGACCAGCAGGACCTTGATCGGATGGCCATGTCGCTTGTGTTACGGCTGCGCCGGCGTCCGGTCGAGGGCGCGGTTGAGCGCCAGCACGTTGACGCGCGGCTCGCCGATGAAGCCGAGCAACGGCGTGCGCGCTTCGTTCGCCACGATCTGCTCGCGACGCCGACCGGGTCAATCCCGCGCGCCTCGGCGACGCGCGCGACCTGGAAGAAGCGCCGCCTCCGGGCTGATTTCGGGGTCGAGCCCCGAGCCGGAGGCGAGTCAGCAGGTCGGCGGGAACGCCGAGCGCCGAGCAGTCCTCTGAGTCGCCGCGGACGCGGTCGACCAGCGCCTTGCTCGCCGGGCCGAGGTTCGAGCCGCCCGAGCTGAGCGCGTCATAGCCCTTGCCCGCGGCCGACGGGCGGCCGTGGAAGTAGCGCGGGCTGGCGAAGCCCTGGCCGATCAGTTCGGAGCCGATGACGGTCCCCTTGGCGTCGCGGATCAGGCTGCCGTTCGCCTGATACGGGAAACAGCCCCTGGCCGATGCCGGTCAGCAGCAGCGGATAGGCCAGCCCGAGCAGGACGGCGAAGAGCGAGCGTCAGGACCAGGGCCGGACGCAGGGCGGAGACTTGAGATCGCGGGTCATCGACGGGTCCTTCAGGCGAGGTGCAGGCCGGCGACGGCCAGGTCGATCAGCTTGATGCCGAAGAACGGCGCGACGAGGCCGCCCAGGCCGTAGACGGCGAGGTTGCGCGCGAGCAGCGGCCCCGCCGCCATCGGCGTGTAACGGACGCCCTTCAGCGCCAGCGGCACCAGCAGCGGGATGATCAGGGCGTTGAAGATGATCGCCGACAGGATGGCGCTGGTCGGGCTCGACAGCCGCATGACGTTGAGCACGCCGAGCCCGGGATAGAGCACGACGAACATCGCCGGGATGATCGCGAAATACTTGGCGACGTCGTTGGCGACCGAGAAGGTGGTCAGCGCGCCGCGCGTCATCAGCAGCTGCTTGCCCAGGCCGACGATCTCGATCAGCTTGGTCGGATCGCTGTCGAGATCGACCATGTTGCCGGCCTCGCGCGCCGCCTGCGTGCCGGTGTTCATCGCCACGCCGACGTCGGCCTGGGCCAGCGCCGGGGCGTCGTTGGTGCCGTCGCCGCACATCGCGACCAGCTTGCCGCCCTGCTGCTCCTTGCGGATCAGCGCCAGCTTGTCCTCCGGCGTCGCCTCGGCGAGGAAGTCGTCGACCCCGGCCTCGGCGGCGATCGCCGCGGCGGTCAGCGGGATTGTCGCCGGTGATCATGACCGTGCGGATGCCCATCCGGCGCAGTTCGGCGAAGCGGTCGCGGACGCCGGCCTTGACGATGTCCTTGAGCGCGACCGCGCCGAGCAGGCGGCCGTCGAGCGACACGGCGAGCGGCGTCATGCCGCCGCGCGCGATCTCGTCGGTGATGCGGCGAGCTCGGTCGCCGCGCCGGTCTCGCCGGCCGGGATCGGCCTTGAGGATCGAATCGACCGCGCCCTTCAGGACAGATCGTATCGCCGACCTTGACGCCCGAGATCCGCGTCTGCGCGGTGAACGGGATCGACCTCGGCCCCCGCCGGCAGCTCGGCCGTGACGCGGTACCTTCCTTGGCCAGCACGACGATCGAGCGGCCTTCCGGCGTTTCGTCGGCGAGGCTGGCGAGCAGGGCGGCGTCGGCCAGCTCGCCGACCTCGACCCCGGCCAGCGGCTTGAACTCGCTCGCCTGGCGGTCGCCGATGGTGATCGTGCCGGTCTTGTCGAGCAGCAGCACGTCGACGTCGCCCGCCGCCTCGACCGCGCGGCCGGACTTGGCCAGCACGTTGAAGCGGACCAGCCGGTCCATGCCGGCGATGCCGATCGCCGACAGCAGCGCGGCGATGGTCGTCGGGATGAGCGTGATCAGCAGCGCCGCCAGGATCGGCGACCGGGATCGCCCCGCCGGCATAGCTGGCGAAGCTGGGGATCGTGCCGACCGCGATCAGGAAGATGATCGTCAGGCCCGACGAGCAGGATGGTCAGCGCGATCTCGTTCGGCGTCTTCTGCCGCTCGGCGCCCTCGACCAGCGCGATCATGCGGTCGAGAAAGCCCTGGCCGGGCTCCTGCGTGACGCGCGACCTTGATCCGGTCGGAGATGACGCGCGTGCCCGCGGTCACCGCCGAGCGGTCGCCGCCCGCCTCGCGGATGACGGGCGCGCTCTCGCCGGTGATCGCGGCCTCGTTGACCGAGGCGACGCCCTCGACGACTTCGCCGTCGGCCGGGATCAGGTCGCCGGCCTCGACCAGCACGCGCGTCGCCCTTGGCGCAGCTGCGCTGGCGGCCGACCAGCTCCCACGTGTCGCCGCGCCCGACAGCTTCTTGGCGCTCGAGCTCGGCCTTGGTGGCGCGCAGGCTCGCCGCCTGCGCCCGGCCGCGCCCTTCGGCCAGCGCCTCGGCGAAGGTGCCGAACAGCACGGTCAGCCACAGCCAGACGATCAGCTGGAGCTGGAAGCCGATGCCGACAGCGGCTCGCCGCCGAGGACCAGCAGCACGGTGAGCAGCGCGCGACCGTCGCGGTAACGAACATCACCGGGTTCTTCACCAGCTGCCGCGGGTCGAGCTTGCGCGAACGCGTCGCCGATCGCCGGCACGACGCAGCGTCGGCGCGAGAACATGGAGTGCGGTGCGTCCATGTCGATGCGCTCCTCAGAACAGCTGGCCGTGCGATCATCGCGAGCTGATCGGCGATCGGGCCGAGCGCGAGGCTGGGCAGGAAGGTGAGGCCGCCCAGGATCAGGATGACGCCGACGAGCAGGCCGACCCACAGCGCCGCCGGTGGTCGGGAAGGATCCGGCGCCGGCCGGCGTGTACTTCTTGGCCGCCAGGCTGCCGGCGATGGCCAGCACCGGCACGATCATGAAGAACCGCCCGACCCACATCGCGACCGACAGCAGCCGTTGTAGAAGGGCGTGCCCGCGGACAGGCCGGCAAAGGCCGAGCCGTTGTTCGCCGCCGCCGACGAGAAGGCGTAGAGCATCTCCGAAAAGCCGTGCGGCCCCTTGTTGAGCGGGCCGGCGAGCCCGTCGGCGCTGATCGCACGCGAGCGCGGTCAGCCCGAGGATCGACAGCGGCAGCACCGCGATCGCCAGCACCGCCAGCTTGACCTCGCGGCGCCTCGATCTTCTTGCCGACATATTCCGGCGTGCGGCCGACCATCAGCCCGGCGACGAACACCGCGAGCATGGCGAACAGCAGGAAGCCGTAGATGCCCGCGCCGACGCCGCCGACGACGATCTCGCCCAGCTGGATGTTGAACAGCGGGACCAGGCCGCCGAGCGCGGTGAAGCTGTCGTGCATCGCGTTGACCGCGCCGCACGAGGCGGCGGTGGTGACGGCGGCGAACAGCGCGCTGGCGGCGATGCCGAAGCGGACTTCCTTGCCCTCCATGTTCGCCGCCGGCGACGCCGAGGCTGATGGAGCATCGGGATTGCCCGCGGCCTCCTGCCAGTAGCAGACGGCGACGCCGGCGAGGAACAGGATCGGTCATCGCGGCGAGGATCGCCCAGCCCTGGCGCGTGTCGCCGACCGCCTTGCCGAAGGTACCAGGTCAGGCCGACGCCGATCGACGAAGATCGACAGCATCTGGACGAGGTTGGTCAGCGCGCGTCGGGTTCTCGAACGGATGCGCCGAGTTGGCGTTGAAGAAGCCGCCGCCGTTGGTGCCGAGCATCTTGATCGCTTCCTGGCTGGCGACCGGGCCGAGCGCGATGGTCTGCTTGACGCCCTCCAGCGTGGTCGCGTCGACCGTGCTGGCGAAGCGTCTGCGGCACGCCGCTGGCGATCAGATAGACCGCGTAGACGATCGAGACCGGCAGCAGCAGGTAGAGCGTGATCCGCGTGATATCGGCCCAGAAATTGCCGACGCCGGTCGCCTCGCGCCGCGCGAAGCCGCGGAACAGCGCGAAGGCGAGCGCGATGCCGGTCGCGGCGCGAGGGAAATTGTGGATCGTCAGCGCCGAGCATCTGGCTGACAGGTTCGAGAGCGCCGCCTCGCCCGAATACCATTGCCAGTTGGTGTTGGTGGTGAAGCTGACGCCGAGTTCAACGCGCCGTCCGGCGTCAGCCCGGCAAGCCCGCGCGGGTTGAGCGGCAGCACCGCCTGCAGCCGCAGCACGGCATAGGTGAGCAGCAGCAGCGCCAGGTTGAACAGCAGCATGTGCACGCGCGTAGCGCCGCCAGCTCTGCTCCTCGTCGGGATCGATCGCCGGCAGATCGCGTAGAAGCCGCGCTCGACCGGGCCGAAGCACGACGTGGAGCGGCGTCCGCCGACCCTCGTACAGCGCGAACAGCCACACGCCCGACCGGCTTGCGCGAGCGCGCCGAGGATGGCGACGAAGAGCGCGATCAGCGCCCAGCCTGCGACGGTCATGGCGTCAGCGCCTTCAGAAGCGTTCCGGCCGCACAGCACGGCGACGAGATAGACGAGGAGGCCGGCCGCGGTGACGCCGGCGAGCGCGAGATGCAGCGTCATTCAGGCGCCGTCGCACAGCCGCACGAAGGCGAGCGTCAGCAGGAACAGCCCGCCGAGCACGGCAAGCCACAGGAGATCCGGCATGCTGCCCCTCGTCCGATCGACGCCGCCCGGCTGGCGGCACCGCTGCCATCTAGGCGCTGCCCCCGTTAAGCTGCGTGGGCGAAGTCGTACCGGCGGCGTTAAGAAGTCATGAGGTTGCCGCCTTCGGCTCTCGCGCGGCTGCAGCCGGCGGTCGTAGAGCGGAACGATGGACAGCCGCGACGACCGGCCCTCGCCCGACGCCCTGCTCCGCGCCGCCAGGCGCGAGGCGCGCGGCCGGCTGAAGATCTTCCTCGGCGCCGCGCCCGGCGTCGGCAAGACCTTCGAGATGCTGCGCGAGGGCGCCGAGCGGCTGCGCGCCGGCACCGACGTCGGTGGTCGCCGTCGTCGAGACGCACGGCCGCGCCGAGACCGAGGCGCTGGTCGCGCCGTTCGAGATCGTGCCCCGCCGCACGATCGACTATCAGCGGCCACCGCGCTCGAGGAGATGGACCTCGACGCCGTGCTGGCGCGCCGTCCGGCGCTCGCGCTGGTCGACGAGTTCGCCCACAGCAACGTCGAAGGGCAGCCGCCACCCCAAGCGCTGGCAGGACGTCGTGGAGCTGCTCGACGCCGGCATCGACGTCTACACCACGCTCAACGTCCAGCACGTCGAGAGCCTGAACGACGTCGTCGCCAGCTTCACCCGCGTCCGCGTGCGCGAGACGGTGCCCGACTCGATCTTCGACGGCGCCGAGATCGAGATCGTCGACCTGCCGCCCGACGAGCTGATCGAGCGGCTGAAGGCGGGCAAGGTCTATGTCCCCGCCGAGGCGACGCGCGCGCTCGGCCATTTCTTCTCCAAGGCCAACCTGTCGGCGCTGCGCGAGATGGCGCTGCGGCAGGCGGCGCAGAGCGTCGATCGCGCCATGCTCGACCACCTCGACGCCCACGCCGTCGCCGGCACCTATGCGCGCGGGCGAACGGGTGCTGGTCGCGGTCAGCGAGCTGCCCGGCGCCGATACGCTGGTCCGCGCCGCCAAGCGGCTCGCCGATGCGCTGAAGGCGCCGTGGCACGCGGTCTATATCGAGACGCCGCGCGCCGCCGGCTTCGGCGAAGCCGAGACCCGGCGCAGTCGCCGCCTCGCTCCGGCTCGCCGCCAGCCTCGGCGCGACGATCGCGACGGTGCCGGCGGAAACCGTCATCGAGGGGCTGCGCAGCCAGGTCGCCGGCATGCGCGCGACCCAGCTGGTGCTCGGCAAGTCGGTCAGCAGCTGGTGGTTCGAGCTGCGCCACGGCTCGGTCGTCGAGGCGATGCTGCGCGGCACGCGAGGGGCTGGCGGTCCATGTCATCCCCGCCGCCGCGGCCGTGCCGAGCCGAGCCGCGCGGCGATCCTTCAGCGACTGGGGCCGGGCGCGGGACTACGGCATCAGCGCGCTGCTGATCGCCGCGACGGTCGCGCTCGGCGAGCTGGTCAAGCCGCTGATCGGGCCGGCGGCATCGACCTGCTCTACCTGCTGCCCGTTATCGCCGCGGCGGCGCGCTTCGGGCTGGGGCCGACCATTTTCGCCGGCCTTCGCCGCCGGCCTCGTCGTACAACTTCTTCTTCCTGCCGCCGCTCTACACTTTCACCATCGCGGATCCGCAGAGCCTGCTGACGCTGTTCGTGCTGATCGGCGTCGCCCTGTTTACCGGCAACCTGACCGGCCGCCTGCGCCGCCGCGCCACGATGGGCGCGCGCAGCGCCGCAGGAAAATGCCGCCGTCGCCGCCTTCGGCCAGGCGCTCGCCCGCTCGTCCGACTGGCAGGGGACGAGCGAGATCGTCGCCGGCGAGATGGCGCGCCTGCTCGGCCTGTCGGTCGTCGTCCTCGTCCAGCGCGACGGGACGTGGCTGCGGCAGGCCGCATCGCCGCCCGACGCGCCGGCGCTCGGCACGATCGACCGCGCCGCCGCCGACTGGGCGTGGAGCAGCGGCGAACCGGCGGGAATCGGGACGGCGACGCTGATCTCGGCCGACTGGCAGTTCCAGCCGCTCAAGACCAGCCTCGGCGTCCTCGCCGTCGTCGGCCTGGCCGATCCCGAGGGGCGCGAGCCGGTCGACGCCGCCCGCGCCGTGCTGCTGTCGACGCTGCTCGGCCAGGCGGCGCTGGCCCATGAGCGGCTGCGCCTCGAGGACGACGTCCGCGAAGTCAGCGTGCTGAAGGAACGCGACCGGCTGCGCGCGGCGCTGCTGTCGTCGATCGGCCACGATCTCAAGCACGCCGCTGACGTCCGTCGCCGCGGCGGTCGACGCCCTGGCCCACCGCGCCCCCGGCGACGCCGACGTCGCCATCGCCCAGGCCGAGGTCGCGCGGCTGCGGCGGTTCATCGACAATCTGATCGACATGGTGCGGATCGACACCGGTGGCCTGTCGCTGGCGATCGAGCCGATCGACCTGACCGACGCGGTGGCGAGCGCCGCGCACGACCTCAAGGACCTGCTCGCGGCGCGCCCGATCGACCTGCAGGTGCCCCCCGATCTGGCCTTGGTCCGCGCCGACCCGCGCCTGCTCCACCACGTCCTGCTCAACCTGCTGGCCAATGCTGCGGTCCACGGCGGCGCGGGACCGATCAGCATCCGCGGCGAACGGACGCCGGCGGGCGTCACCCTGACCGTCCGCGACCAGGGGCCGGGCCTGCCGCCGGGACGCGAGGCCGGGGTGTTCGAGACCTTCGCCCGCGGCGAGGGCTCCGACCGCGCCGGCGGCAGCGGCCTCGGCCTGGCCATCGCCAAGGGCTTCGCCGACGCCATGGCGGTGCGGCTGACGGCGAGCAACGCCGGCGACGGGCCGGGCGCGGTGTTCCGGCTCGACTTCCCGCCGCACGACGCGCGGGGCGAGCCGGCAGCGGCCTAGCGCTACCGCACCGCGACAGATCACGGGGTGACGCTGCCCCGGATCGGCCGTACGAGCGGCGCCATGTCGCCGTTCGCCATCCCCAACTTCCGCGCCTTCTTCGCCGCGCGCCTGGCGTCGAACATCGCCAGCGCCATGCTCGTCATCGTCATCGGCTGGCAGGTCTACGACCTCGCCCGCGCGACGATGAGCCAGCGCGACGCCGCCTTCCTGCTCGGCATGATCGGGCTGGCGCAGTTCCTGCCGCTGTTCGCGCTGACGCTGGTCGTCGGCTACATCGCCGACCGCATCGACCGCCGCCTGATCGGCCGCGCCGCGGTCGCGCTCGAGCTCGGCTGCGCGGCGGCGCTCGGGCTGCTGGCGCTGGCCCATGCCGTGACGCTGGTGGCGCTGTTCGTCGTCGCCGTGCTGCTCGGCGTCGGCCGCGCCTTCATGGGACCGGCGCTGTCGGCGCTGGCGCCGAACCTTGTGCCGCGCGAGCTGCTGCCGCGGGCGATCGCCTGGAACTCGATCGGCTGGCAGGTCGGATCGGTGATCGGACCGCCGGCCGGCGCCTACCTCTACGCCGCCGCACCGGCCCTGCCCTACCTGACCGCCGCGGCGCTGTTCGCCGTCGGTCTGGGCGCCCTGTTCCTGATCGGGCCGGTGCCGCGACCCGAGCGCTCGCCGCTCAGCCCGTGGCGGGCGACGCTGGAGGGCCTCGGCTATGTCCGCCGCAACCAGATCGTCCTTGGCGCGATCAGCCTCGACCTGTTCGCCGTCCTGCTCGGCGGGGCGACGGCGATGCTGCCGGTCTATGCCCGCGACGTCCTCCACGTCGGCGTCGGCGGGCTGGGACCGCTGCGCGCCGCGCCCGCGGCGGGAGCGGCGGTGACGGCGCTGGTGCTGACCCGCTGGCAGATCCAGCGCCGCGTCGGCATGACCATGTTCGCCTGCGTCGGCGTCTTCGGCCTGGCGACGATCGTCTTCGGCCTGTCGACCTGGGTGCCGCTGTCGCTCGCCGCCCTGGCCGTGCTGGGCGCCGCCGACATGATCTCGGTCTACATCCGCTCGTCGCTGATCCAGCTGCATACGCCCGACGCGATGCGCGGGCGGGTGTCGGCGGTGTCGAGCGTGTTCATCTCGGCGTCGAACGAACTCGGCGAGTTCGAAAGCGGGCTGACCGCGGCGTGGCTCGGCCCGGTCGAGGCGGTCGTCGCCGGCGGCATCGGCGCGGTCGTCGTCACCGCCGTCTGGGCCTGGCGCTTCCCCGTCCTGCGCCGCGCCGACCGGTTCGTCGCCCCCGCGCCCGGCTCGCCCGCCGCGCAGGAAATCGCTATGGAAGTCGAACAGCAGGAGACCCGCGCATGAAGGCCAACTCGATCCTCGCCACCATCGGCAACACCCCGCACATCCGCGTCGCCCGCCTGTTCCCCGACCACGAGGTGTGGATCAAGTCGGAGCGGTCGAACCCCGGCGGATCGATCAAGGACCGCATCGCGCTGGCGATGGTCGAGGCGGCGGAGGCCGACGGCAGCCTGCAGCCTGGCGGCACGATCGTCGAGCCGACCAGCGGCAACACCGGCATCGGCCTCGCCCTCGTCGGCGCGATCAAGGGCTACAGGGTCATCCTCGTCATGCCCGAGTCGATGTCGATCGAGCGCCGGCGGCTGATGCTCGCCTACGGCGCGACCTTCGCGCTGACGCCGCGCGAGAAGGGCGTCAAGGGCGCGATCGAAAAGGCGCACGAGATCGTCGCGGCGACGCCGAACAGCTGGATGCCGGGCCAGTTCGACAACCCGGCGAACGTCGCGATCCACGTCCGCACCAGCGCCCGCGAGATCCTCGACGACTTCGGCGAGGACGACCAGACGATCGACGCGCTGATCACCGGCGTCGGCACCGGCGGCCATATCACCGGCGTCGCCGAGGCGCTCAAACCCATCTGGCCGAAGATGAAGGTCTTCGCCGTCGAGCCGACGCTGTCGCCGGTCATCTCCGGCGGCCAGCCGGGGCCGCACGCCATCCAGGGCATCGGCGCCGGCTTCATCCCGGGCAACCTGCACACGCAGCTGCTCGACGGCGTCATCCAGGTCTCGCCCGAGGACGCCAAGGCGTGGGCGCTGCGCTCGGCCCGCGAGGAGGGGATGCTCGTCGGCATCTCGAGCGGCGCGACGCTCGCCGCCATCCACCAGAAGCTGCCCGAACTGCCCGCCGGCAGCCGCGTCCTCGGCTACAACTACGACACCGGCGAGCGGTACCTGTCGGTGCCCGACTTCCTGCCGACCGAGTGATGCGGAAGGTTACACAGGGTCACGAAACGACCGGGTTTTCGCGCCGGATCACCGCGCCGGGCAAGCCCGGGAGGCGAAGGTCACGCGAAGGTCACGCCGGCGACGGTGGTTGTGACCGTGCGTGCTGCGCTGTCGCTGCCCCGCCGCTGTGATCGGCGCGCAAGCGGGGGCCCAGCCCCTCAAGCGGCGGGGGCCGGGTTCCCGCATTCGCGGGGATGACACAGGGCGGGGTTCGTCCGTCACCCACCGACGCTAACCCCGTCGCGGGACTGTAGGACAGCGGTTTCTCCCCCGGTGGAACTGGTTTACGGTTACGGCAACCACGGGGAGCCCGCGCCATGACCTACGCCAACATCCTGTTTGCCGAAGACGCCGGCGTCGTCACGCTGACGCTCAACCGCCCGGCGGCGCTCAACGCCCTGACCACCGAGCTGATCGCCGAGCTGATCGACGCCGTCGACCGGGTCCGCGACGAAGGCACCGCCCGCTGCCTGCTGCTGACCGGCGCCGGCCGCGCCTTCTGCAGCGGCGCCGACCTTGCCGTCGGCGGCGCGACCGGATCGGGCGGGAGCGGACCGGTCGACGCCGGCGCGCGGCTGGAAAGCCACTTCAACCCGCTGCTCGAGCGGCTGTTCGCCTTGCCCGTTCCCTTCGTCACCGCGGTCAATGGTCCGGCGGCCGGCGCCGGCTGCTCGTTCGCGCTGGCCGGCGACATCGTGCTGGCGGGCGACGAGCGCCTACTTCCTCCAGGCCTTCGTCAATATCGGGCTGGTGCCCGACGTCGGCTCGACGTGGCTGTTGCCGCGTCTGGCCGGCCGGGCGCGGGCGCAGGCGATGATGATGCTCGGCGAGCGCATCCCGGCCACGACCGCACTCGACTGGGGGCTGATCTGGCAGGTCGTGCCCGACGCCGACCTTGCCGCGACGGCACAGGCGCTGGCGACGCGGCTGGCGGCGGGGCCGACGCGGACCTACGCCCTGATCCGCCAGGGCATCCGCGACTGTCTCGATGCCTCGCTCACCGAGGCGCTGGCGGTCGAGCGGCGCAACCAGCGCAGCGCCGGCCGGACGCGCGACTTCGCCGAGGGCGTCGCCGCCTTCCTGCAGAAGCGGCCGGCGGCGTTCACCGGCCGCTGAGCCGTCAGCCGAAGCGGAACGCCGTCACCTGGCCGAAGCTCGCGGTGCAGGTGAAGCGCGCGTTCTCGACCGAGTTGTTGCGGTCGCTGCGGTGGACCTCGAGCGTCCCGGTGACATGGGCGCCGTTCTCGAACGGATCGACCCGGTCGACGCGCGACACCCGGCCGCTGTCGCCGCGCTGCGCCGCCTCGTCGACCGCGGCGTGGGTGCACAGCTCGACCGGGTCGTTCGACTGGTACGCCTGCTGCTGCGGCTGCGGCTGGCGGCGGCGCGGCATAGCCATAGGCCGGCGGCGCGACCACGACCGGCGGCGGGTAGGTGTACACCGGCGCCGGGTAGGTTTCGTAATAGGTGGGCTGGTCGGAAGCGATGATCGCCGCCGTGCTGCCGATGATGGCGGCGCCGAGCAGGGCATCGCCGAAGCCCCAGCCGCCGTAGTAGCCGCCCCAGCCGCGGTAGCCATAGCCACCATAGCCGCGATAGCCGCCGAACCCGCCGTGGTAACCGCCGTAGCCGCCGTGATAGCCGCCGAAGCCGCCACCGCCGTGGAACCCGCCGCCACCGTGGAAGCCGGCCGCCGTCGCCGGCGCCGCGAGCGCGGTGCCCGCGAGCGCCAGAACCGCCGCCGCGCGCCCGATCAGACCCATGCCCATCGTCATTCTCCGATTCTCAGGCGGCGTTTGTGGACCATCCGCCTTGTACCGGCGATGAACCGATCGGCTAGGCGGCGATCGCCGCCAGCGCCGCCCGCCAGTCATCGGGAAACGGCGTCGGCCGCCGGGTGTTCCGGTCGACCAGCACATGGACGAAGAAGCCTTCCGCCACCGGCTCGTGCGCGCCGGCGAGGAACAACCCGACCTCGTAGCGCACGCTCGACGTGCCGACGTGGGTCGTGCGGATCGCCGCCTCGACCGTCTCCGGGAAGGCGACGGCGCGCGCATAGCGGCAGCCGGTCTCGACGACGAGGGCGATCTCCTGCCCCGCCATCATGTCGAGCACGCCGGCATCGACCAGATAGGCGTTCACCGCCGTGTCGAACCAGCTGTAGTACACGGTGTTGTTGACGTGGCCGTAGACGTCGTTGTCCATCCACCGGGTGGCGATGGCGCGGTAGTGGCGGTACGCGCCGCGCGGGCGGAACGGCTCGCGCGGCACCCGGCTCAATCCTCGGCGGCGACCATGTTGTTCTCGACCGGCCCGCTGTCCTGGCCCTTGGCCTCGACGTCGCGGTCGACGAACTCGACGACGGCCATCGGCGTCGCGTCGGACCGGCGGATGCCGGCCTTGACGATACGGACATAGCCGCCGGCGCGGTCGGCGTAGCGCGGGGCGAGCGTCTCGAACAGCTTGGCCAGCTGCGCGTCGTCCTGCAGCCGGGCATGGGCGAGGCGGCGGTTCGACAGGCCGCCGTGCTTGGCCAGCGTCACCAGCTTCTCGACATAGGGGCGGATCTCGCGCGCCTTGGGCAGCGTGGTGGTGATCTGCTCGTGCTTGATCAGCGCGGCGGCCATGTTGCGGAACATGGCGAGGCGGTGGCTGGTGGTGCGGCCGAGCTTCCGATGGGCATTGCCGTGACGCATGGGTTCGTTCCTGTTCGTTTCGGCGCCGTGTCAGGTACGCCGGGACTGGTGCCGGCGGGAGTGCCGGTCACCGGGGTTTCCTCCCGCTGGCGGGAGGGGGTGGCGCCGCGGCGGAGCCGCGTCGTCGGACGGGGCGAGCCCCGCCGGCCGCGCTTGGGCAAGTCTGCGCCCAAGCCGACGATCGCAAGAGCGATCCTCGCCTTGAACTCAGCCGCCCGGCGCTAGTACTCCTGCTCGAGCTTCTTGGCCATTTCCTCGATGTTCTCCGGCGGCCAGCCGGGGATCTGCATGCCGAGATGGAGGCCCATCGCCTGCAGCACTTCCTTGATCTCGTTCAGCGACTTGCGGCCGAAGTTCGGCGTCCGCAGCATCTCGCTCTCGCTCTTCTGGACGAGGTCGCCGATGTAGATGATGTTGTCGTTCTTCAGGCAGTTGGCGCTGCGGACCGACAGCTCGAGCTCGTCGACCTTCTTCAGCAGGTAGCGGTTGAGCGCCGCCGTGTCGTCGATCTCGACCGGGCCGAGCGGCATCGCGCCGGTCTGCTGCGGCACCTGATAGCCCTGCGCCGGCTCCTCGAAGTTGACGAACAGCGCCAGCTGCTCCTGCAGGATCTTGGCGGCATAGGCCAGCGCATCCTCGGGCGACAGCGTACCGTCGGTCTCGACCGAGATGGTCAGCTTGTCATAGTCGAGTTCCTGCCCGACGCGGGTGTTCTCGACCTTGTACGACACCTGGCGCACCGGCGAGTACAGGGCGTCGACCGGGACCAGCCCGATCGGCGCATCGGCCGGACGGTTCTGCGACGCCGGGACATAGCCCTTTCCGGCATCGACGGTCAGTTCCATGTTGAGCGTCGCGCCCTCGTCGAGCGTGCAGATGACGAGGTCGGGATTCATGATTTCCATGTCGCCGGTGACGGCGATGCGGCCGGCGGTGACCGGCCCGGGTCCGGTCGCCGACAAGGTCAGTCGCTTCGCCGAATTCGCCCTGCATGCGGATCGCGACCTGCTTGATGTTGAGGACGATATCGGTCACATCCTCGCGCACGCCGGCGAGCGACGAGAATTCGTGCAGCACGCCGTCCATCTTGATCGCGGTCACCGCCGCGCCCTGGAGCGACGACAGCAGCACGCGGCGCAGCGCGTTGCCCAGCGTCAGGCCGAAGCCGCGCTCGAGCGGCTCGGCGACGAACGTTCCCTTGCGGCGGTGGTCGGAGGTCGGGCGGACTTCCAGCTTGTTCGGCTTCTTGAGTTCGGTCCAATTCTTCGTGATTACGGCCACTGCTTCACCTCGGGGCTGGGAGGCGCGTCGTCACGCCGCCTCGGAATAGGGTCCCGCCGGTGTTCCGGCGGGCAAGCGGCAGCGTCAGACGCGACGGCGCTTGGGCGGGCGCACGCCGTTGTGCGGGATCGGCGTGACGTCGCGGATCGCGGTGATGTTGAAGCCGACCGCCTGCAGCGCGCGCAGCGCCAATTCGCGACCCGAGCCGGGGCCGCGGACCTCGACCTCCAGGGTGCGGACGCCGTGTTCGGCCGCCTTCTTGCCGGCGTCCTCGGCCGCCATCTGGGCGGCATAGGGCGTCGACTTGCGCGACCCCTTGAAGCCCATGGTGCCGGCCGACGACCAGGCGATCGCATTGCCCTGCGCGTCGGTGATGGTGATCATCGTGTTGTTGAAGCTGGCGTTCACGTGGGCGACGCCGGAGGTGATGTTCTTGCGCTCACGGCGCTTGATGCGGGCGGGTTCGCGGGCCATCGGACAATCCTGAAATAAACGGGTCGGGGGAAGGAGAAGCGGACGGGCTACTTCTTCTTGCCGGCGATCGGCTTGGGCTTGCCCTTGCGGGTGCGCGCGTTGGTGTGGGTCCGCTGGCCGCGCACCGGCAGGCCGCGGCGGTGGCGCAGGCCGCGATAGCAGGCGAGGTCCATCAGCCGCTTGATGTTCATCGCCGTCTGGCGGCGGAGGTCACCCTCGACGGTGATCTCCTTGTCGATCATCTCGCGGATCTGCAGCACCTCGGCGTCGGTCAGATCCTGGACGCGACGCTCGCGCGGCAGGTCGAGCTTCTCGACGATGCCGAGCGCCTTGGTCCGGCCGATGCCGTGGATATAGGTGAGCGCAATCTCGACGCGCTTGTTGGTCGGGATGTTGACGCCCGCGATACGTGCCACAGAATATTCTCCCACGCTCCACGGGTCCGCTGGGCGGCGGCCCCATCTCAAAGCAAGCGACCGCGAACGGTCATTCAAAACAAACGACCGGAGCGCCCACGGGCGACCCGGCCTGTCTTCCGGCTAATCGGAAGCCGGGTAGCTAGGCAGCGAATCCCGACAAGTCAAGCGGTCGTTTCGCGTCCTGCGGATTTGTTCCCAGAACCGTCTCGATCGCGGCGTTGACCTCCGCCATCGCCGCCATGCCGTCGACCCGCGCGACCAGGCCGCGGGCGTCGTAATAGGGCAGGATCGGCGCGGTCTTGGCACGATATTCGGCCATGCGCGTCCGCACCGTCTCGGCCGTGTCGTCCGGCCGGCGCTTGAACTCGTGGCTGCCGCAGACATCGCAGGTGCCGGCGACCTTCGGCTGCTTGTAGCGGTCGTGATAGCCTTCGCCGCAGACGCAGCAGGTGAAGCGGCCGGTGATGCGGTCGACCAGCGCCTCCTCGTCGACGGCGAGCTCGATGACATGGTCGAGCTTCAGGCCCTTGGCGGCGAGCATCGCGTCGAGCGCCTCGGCCTGAACCTGGGTGCGCGGATAGCCGTCGAGGGTGAAGCCGCGCCGCGCGTCGTCGGCGTCGAGCCGGTCGGACAGGATGCCGTTGACGATCTCGTCCGACACCAGCCCGCCCGCGGCCATCACCGCCTTGGCCTGCAGCCCGACGGGCGTGCCCGCGGCGACGGCGGCGCGCAGCATGTCGCCGGTCGACAGCTGGACCATGCCGTGCTCGCGTTCCAGCCGGCTCGCCTGCGTACCCTTGCCGGCGCCCGGCGGTCCCAGCAGGATGATGTTCAAGCGTGCGCCTGCGTCGTCACCGGCGATTTCCCCTTAGCTTGGACTTCTTGATCAGTCCTTCGTACTGATGGGCTAGCAGATGTGATTGAATCTGCGCAACCGTATCCATCGTCACGTTGACGATGATGAGCAGCGACGTGCCGCCGAAACTGGCGGCGATGCCGACCTTCGACGTCAGGAACTCGGGCAGCAGGCAGATCACGGTCAGATAAGCCGCGCCGATGACGGTGATGCGCGTCAGGACATAGTCGAAATATTCCGCCGTCCTCTGCGCCCGGCCGGATGCCGGGGATGAAGCCGCCGTACTTCTTCAGGTTCTCGGCCGTCTCCTCCGGGTTGAAGACCACCGCGGTGTAGAAGAAGCTGAAGAAGATGATGCCGGCCGCGTACAGCGCCATGTACACCGGCGCGCCGCGCTGCAGCTGGGTGGTGATCGTCAGCAGCCAGTCGGGACCGTTGCCGCCCTTGCCGAGGAACTGCGCCACCGTCAGCGGCATCAGCAGCAGCGACGAGGCGAAGATCGGCGGGATGACGCCGCTGGTGTTGATCTTCAGCGGCAGGAACGAGCTGTCGCCCTGATACTGGCGCGTGCCGACCTGGCGCTTGGGATACTGGATCAGGATCTTCCGCTGCGCCCGCTCCATCAGGCAGATGAAGGCGATCGTGCCGAGGCCGAGGACCGCGACCATCAGGATGAAGGGCACCGAGATCGCGCCGGTCCGCGCCTGCTCGAACAGCTGCCCGACCGACACCGGCAGGCGGCTGACGATGCCGGCCATGATGATGAGGCTGATGCCGTTGCCGATGCCGCGGCTGGTGATCTGCTCGCCCAGCCACATCAGGAACATCGTGCCGCCGATCAGGGTGATGACGGTCGAGATGCGGAAGAACCAGCCGGGATCGATGACCGCGGCCACCCCCTGCCCCGCGCCCCAGCCCTCGAGCCCGACGGCGATGCCGTAGCCCTGGATCGCGGTCAGCAGGACGGTGCCGTAGCGCGTGTACTGGTTCAGCTTCTTGCGCCCGCTCTCGCCTTCCTTCTTGAGCGCCATCAGCGACGGCACCAGGCTGGTGCACAGCTGGATGATGATCGAGGCGGTGATGTACGGCGTCACGCCGAGCGCGATCAGGCTCATGCGCTGCAGCGCGCCGCCCGAGAACATGTTGAAGAAGTCGAGGACGCCGCCCTGGGTCCGGGCGAACAGCGAATTGAGCGCCTCGGGATCGATGCCGGGCAGCGGCACGAACGAGACCAGCCGGAAAACGATCAGGGCGCCGAGGGTGAACCACAGCCGCTTCTTGAGCTCGGTCGCCTTGCCGAAGTTGGCCAGGCTGAGGCTGGCGGCGAGTTGCTGCTGTTGCGCGGATGACGCCATGAACGGTCCTGACTGTCGGCCGGCCCCCCGCGGGCCTGGCACCGATGCGCTGTCTAGATAGGCGCTCGATCCTGCCGCGTCATCCCCGCGAAAGCAGGGCCCCAGGGCCGGGTTGGCGGACCCTGGTTCCCCGCTCTCGCGGGATTGACGGGTGAGCGCTTAAGCCTTCTTCGCCGCGCGTGCTGCGGCGCGCGCCGCCTTGGCCGCTTCGGCGTCGACCACCGGCTTGACCTCGGGCACGGTCAGGCTGCCGCCGGCCGCCTCGACCGCCGCCTTCGCGCTGGCGCTGGCGCCGGCGACGTGGAGGTGGAGCGCGGTCGTCAGCGCGCCCTTGCCGAGAACGCGGACGCCCTCGCGCGCATGGCTGATGACCCCGGCGGCGACCAGTGCGGCGCCGTCGAGCGTCGCGCCCGCCGTGATCTTGCCGGCCTCGACCGCCTTCTGCAGCGTGCCCAGGTTGACCTCGGCATACTCGATGCGGAAGATGTTGTTGAAGCCGCGCTTCGGGATCCGCATGTGGAGCGGCATCTGGCCGCCCTCGAACCCCTTGATGGCGACGCCCGAGCGGCTCTTCTGGCCCTTCTGGCCGCGACCGCTGGTCTTGCCGACGCCCGAGCCGATACCGCGGCCGACGCGGACGCGCGACTTACGCGCACCGGGATTATCGTGGAGGTCGTTCAGCTTCATGATGTGCACTCGCTTTCGCTAGGTTCTAGCTGTTCACGGGGTTGCCGGCTACTCTGTCCATTTCGCGCCGACGTCAGGCTGATCGACTAGACCGTACTCAAACAACAGCTCAAGTGCATGCTCGCCAGCGCTGCAAAATCTATGGTCTAAGTAGTAGCTTCCGTCGGGCGCTCGAGCTTCAAGATATTGAATACACATTCCTACTAACGCTTTATAACTTCACGCTCGCCCGAGGTTCGGATGAGGCGCGACGAAAATTTTGATGCGTCTTCAGGACGTGGGTTCTCGACCTTCACCAGATGCGCGACCTTGCGGATCATGCCGCGGACGCTCGGCGTGTCCTCGAGCTCGCGCGTCCGGTGCATCTTGTTGAGGCCGAGGCCGATCAGCGTCGCCTGCTGATCGGGCTGGCGGCGGATGTGCGAGCCGATCTGGGTGATCTTGATGGTAGCCATCGTCTTGTTCCTCAGGCCACGGCTTCGGCGTCGGCTTCGGCCGTGCGCGCCGACAGGTCGCCGCGGCGCGCCATCAGGTCGGCGACCTTCTTGCCGCGGCGCTGTGCCACCGACTTGGGGCTGGTCTGCTCGCCCAGCGCCGCGAAGGTCGCGCGGATCATGTTGTACGGGTTGTTGGTGCCGACCGACTTGGTCACGACGTCGGCGACGCCCAGCGCCTCGAACACCGCGCGCATCGGCCCGCCGGCGATGATGCCGGTACCCTGCGTCGCCGAGCGGACATAGGTCTTGCCCGCGCCGAAGTGGCCGTAGCCGTCGTGGTGCAGCGTGCGGCCGTCGCGCAGGGGAACGCGGATCATCGCCTTCTTGGCCGCAGCCGTGCCCTTGGCGATCGCCTCGGGAACTTCGCGCGCCTTGCCGTGGCCGAAGCCGACGCGGCCCTTGCCGTCGCCGACGACGACCAGCGCGGCGAAGCCGAAGCGCTTGCCGCCCTTGACCGTCTTCGACACGCGGTTGATGTGGACCAGCTTCTCGATCAGCTCCTCGCCGCCGTCGCCCGATCCGCCGCCGCGCCCGCCACGGTTGTTGCGATCGTTGTTGCCGCGATTGCCGCCGGGGCCGCCGCGGCGGTCGCCGCCGGGACCGCTGCGGTTGCCGCCCGGGCCGCGCCCGCCGCCGGGGCCGCTACGTGGTTCCATGCCCATGCCTTAAAACTCCAGTCCGGCTTCGCGGGCGCCCTCGGCGAGCGCACGGACGCGGCCGTGAAACAGAAAGCCGCCGCGATCGAAGACGACCGAGCTGACGCCCGCCGCCTTGGCCCGCTCGGCCAGGCGCTTGCCGACGTCGGTCGCCGCCGCGACGGTCGCGCCCGAGGATTTCGCGCACGTCCTTCTCCAGCGTCGAGGCGCTGGCGATGGTCACGCCGGCATTGTCGTCGATGACCTGTGCATAGATGTGCTGCGACGAGCGGTGGACCGACAGGCGCGGGCGCAGGCCAGCCTTGGCACGCAGCGTCGTGCGGACGCGGCGGCGGCGCTTCTCGAACAGCGAGAGACCCTTGGTCATTACTTCTTCTTCCCTTCCTTGCGGAAGATATATTCGCCGCGATACTTGATGCCCTTGCCCTTGTACGGCTCGGGCTTGCGCCAGCGGCGGATCTCGGCGGCAACCTGGCCGACCTGCTGCTTGTCGGCACCGCTGATCTCGACCGTCGTCGCGTCGGGCGTCTTGATCGCGATGCCCTCGGGGATCGGATAGTCGACGTCGTGGCTGTAGCCGAGCTGCAGCTTCAGGTTCTTGCCCTGGACCGCGGCGCGGTAGCCGACGCCGGTGATCTCGAGCGTCTTGGTGAAGCCGTCCGACACGCCGGTGACGAGGTTGGCGACCAGCGTCCGCTGCATCCCCCAGAAGGCGCGCGCGGTCTTGCTGTCGTTCGCCGGCTGGACGCTGATCGCGCCATCCTCGAGACCGTAGCTGATGTCGGGCACCATCGACAGCGTCAGGACACCCTTGGGGCCCTTCACGCTGAGCGTGGCACCGTCGATCGTCGCGGTGACGCCGGCCGGAACCGGAACTGCTTTCTTACCGAT
>CAWJZA010000020.1:0-18910 GCA_963847215.1 uncultured Alphaproteobacteria bacterium | reverse complement strand
CAGACCGACCGCAAGCGTCGGGTGGCGCGGTCCCTTTGCTCCACGCGAACTCGTTCAGCGTTCGCCTGACAGCACCGGGTCGACGGAGCGAAGGCCGGAGCCCGGCGGCTCTGCTTTTGCCCCGAGCGAGGCCCGCTTATCGTTCAGCCTAGCGTGGCGCGATGGTCAGCGCGCCGTACTGGATCGCGGCCGCCCCTCCCGGCAAAATCTTCGGCGCGATCGACCGCCGACGCGCTACGCCGCGACGACGTGACGGGTGCGGCGGCCAAGGCTGCCGACGATGCCGAAGCCGACGATCATCAGCGCCCAGCTGCCCGGCTCGGGACGGCCTGGAAGGCATGCGCGCCGAGCACGTCCGCGGCGACCTCGTTCCCGACCGTGAGGCTGGCGTCGACGTCGAAGCGCCAGTGCACCCCGCCCCACACGCGGGCGTTGGCGAACTCGGTCGTCGCATCCAACAGGCTGTTCCAGCAGCGTGTGGTCGGCCCGTCGAGGCAGAAGCTGTAGTTGTTCCGAGCAGCCCGGCGAGGACGCCGTCGAACGCGCTCGCGGTGCCCGTCGCTGCCGACGAGTAGGAGGGGAACGGCGGCGTGAAGACCAGCGCGTGCCAGTTGGATGGCCACCGTGTCGGGGTTGCCGTCAATGTCGGCGGCGGGATGGCCGTCACCGGGCGCCAGAAGTCGTAGTAATATTGGCCTCGAAGACCGACGTCACCGAGTCCGCGTAGGCGACCGAGGCCATGGCGAACATGCGCGCGCTCTCCAGGCTGGACAGGCCCCTGCTCTCGGCGGCGTTCAGGGCGATGCGCTCGAACGGCGAGTTGGCGTTGGCGATGAACTGGGCTGCCTCGGTCTGGTCCTGCGTCCGCGTGGTGCTGGTCGCCGAGCCGAGCGACTTCACCTCGTCGAAGGCGGCGGTGTAGGCGGCGCTGCCGAGCGCCGGCGGCGGCCCGGGGCGGTAGGTCGAGGGGCTGGCGATGACCCACGGGTTGGTGCTGCCGAGGAACTTGAACTGCGCCGGGATGCCTTCGTCCGGCGTCGGGGCCCAGCGGCCCGGCAGGCCCGACGGGGTGTAGGTGTAGGGCGCGCCGTAGCCGTCGCCGGTGCGCTGGGCGATCACCGCCGCCGCCGCGGCCGCGCCGGTGGCGATGCCGGCGGTCTTGGCCGCCCCGTCGGCGACCAGGGCGAGGCTCGCGGCGAGCGCCGCGTCATAGCCGGCGGCCCCGGCCGGGTTGATCTTGACCAGCACGTCGTGCGCCGCCTGCGACGCTGCCGCGCGCGTGTCGCCGCCGGCGGTGACCAGGTTCTTGATATAGCCATGATAGGGCTTGCCCGCGGTCTGGTTGACGGCGTCGAACATGGCGACGTCGACCATGGCGTACGGGTGGCCGAGAAGGTCGGGCGGCAGCGCAAGGCTGCCGATCATCTGATCCTGCCAGAAGCGCACCGGGTCGCCGGTGACCGGGCCGGCGACCGCCGGGGCCGCGAGGGCGAACGCCATGGCGCCGACCGAGATGGAAAGGACTGTCCGGATCATGGGTACGCCTCCTGTGATGGGTCTCCAGCCGCAGGCAGGATAGCCGGTCGCGTGACCACGCTCGGGTCGATGCGACGGAGCCCGCGCATGCGCCGACGAACGGGCGGTTTCGGCCGACGAGCAGCCCGCCTGGCGGAATGGACGGGTCCGGTATCGGCGGCGTATCCTTGCCTGCGCGAAACGCTGGGCGCAGGTTCGGGCGATGAGGCGACCACAGACGGCACCGCCGGCGGCCCGCGTGCTGCCGGCGTTCGACGGCTCGCCGGCGCGTCTGCTCGGCGCGGCGGTGACGCTGGCCGTGCTGATGTCGACGCAGTTCTTCTTCCAGCCGTTCGTCTGGCGCAACTGGCCGCTGGGCGAGATCGGCGCGGGCTGGATGGCGGTGCTCGGCCAGCGCCTCGTCGTCGCGCTGGCCATCGCCGTCGGCCTGGCGGCGGTCGCACCGGTGCGGATCGCCCGTCCCCTGCAGCGGCCGCTGCTGCTGGCGGTCGCGGTCGCCGCCGGGGCGATGGCTGGCGAGGCGCTGACCGCGTCGCTCGCCGGCGCCTTCGACGGGGCGGCGTTCGCCGAGCGCAGCCTGCGCTGGTCGGTCATCGCCTTGGCGCTCGCGGGCATTTCGCTGCTGTGGCGCCAGGGAGCCGACGACGCCGCGCGCCTCGCCCGGCAGCAGGCCGATGCCGCCCGGCTCGCCGCCGCCTCGATCGACGCCGAGGCGGCGGCGCTGCAGCGCCAGATCGAGCCGCATTTCCTGTTCAACACGCTGGCTACGGCGCGCCGCCATTACCGCGTCGGCAACGACGCCGGGCAGCACCTGCTCGAGCGGCTGCTCGACTATATCGACGAATCGTTCGCCGCCGCCGACACGCGCTGGTCGACGGTCGGGGCGGAGATCGAGCTGGCGCGCGCCTATCTCGACGTCTGCAGCGCGCGGATGGGGCCGCGGCTCGACGTTGCCGTGGACGTGCCCGACGCGCTCCGCCGGCTGCCGCTGCCGCCGCTGATGCTCGTGACCCTGGCCGAGAACGCGATCAAGCACGGCATCGCGCCGCTGCAGGCGGGCGGGACGGTCGTGCTGCGGGCCTGGCGAAGCGGTCCCGCAGTGGTGCTGAGCGTCGAGGACGACGGTGCCGGCCTCAGCGGCGGCGGCGGCAACGGCATCGGCCTCGCCAACATCGCCACCCGCCTCCACCTGCTCTACGGCCCGGCCGCGAGCGTGACGCTCGCCGGCCGCCGCCCACGCGGGGCGGTGGCGACGCTGACGGTGCCAAGTCCTTGACCGTGCTCCCGACCCAGCCGTTCACCGCGCGCCAGGCGATCGCCTGCGGCGCGCTTTGGGCGATCACCGTCACGACGATCGAGACGCTGTCCTTCCCTTTGGGTTCGATGAGCGAGCCGGCGATGCGCGACTTCGTCGCCATGCTGTTCGGCGTCTACCTGATCGCCGGCATCGCCTGGTCGGTCGTGGCGCTGCGGCTGCGGCGCGCGCCGGCCCGGGTCGGCGTCGCGGCCATCGTCCTGCTGGCCCCGCTGCTCGCCGTATTCCACGTCGTCGTCGCCCCCCTGCAGGCAATCATGTCGCCCGGCGACGGCCTCGCCGCCATGATCGGCCAGCACTCGGAACTGGCGCTGTTCTGCTACGCCGTCTGGGTCAACGCCTTCTACGGCAGTCTCTACGTCCTCGGCTTTGCCGCGGCGCAGCGCGCGCTGACCCTCCGCGCCCATGTCGTCCAGGCCGAGCGTGCGCGCGCCGACCTGACGGCGACGCTCGCCAGCCGTCGCCTGGCCTCGGTCCGCGGCCAGCTCCAGCCCGAGCTGCTGCGCGCCGCGATCCGCGCGATCCGCGCTGGATATGCCAATGGCGAGCGCGACGCCGACCGCTGCTTCGACGCTCTCGTCGCCTTTCTCCGCGCGGCGATGCCGGGTGTGCGGCAGACGACGACGACCCTCCAGGGCGAACTCGACCTTGTTGCCGCCTGGCTGGCGCTCGAGCGGGCGATCGGCGCGCGGCGCTGCGTCGAGGCGGCGCTCGATCCGGCGGACGGGAGCGTCGCCTTTCCACCGCTGAGCCTGCTGCCCCTGATCGCCGCCCTGTCGGACGCCGGCGGCGTCGCGGTCGAGGGAGCGGCGGCGGGCGATTACCGCCTGCAAATCGAGGCGCCGGCGGCGGCCCTCGACGGACCGGCGGGCACGCTGCTCGGCCGTCTGCGGATCGGCCTCGACGCCGCCCACCCGGGCTCGGCGCGGCAGGAGGTCGTCCGCGGCAGCAACGGCCGTGCGCTGATCACACTGACCCTGCCCCTCGTCCCCACCCACGTGCACGGAGAACTCGGATGCGCCGTCCCCTGATCCTCGCCGCCGTCATTCCCGCGGCGCTCGCCCTCGCGGCGCCCCCCGCCGCCGCCCAGGACGCCGCGCGGGTGCAGCCGCAGAACTATCGCGTCGTCGTCGACAACCCGCAGGTCCGGGTCCTGTCCTATACCGGGCGCCCGGGCATGGGCGTATGCGGCAGCGGCATGCACTCGCATCCGGCCCATCTGACGGTGCTGCTGACGCCGGCCAAGGTCCGGGTCACCACTGGCGGCCGCACCGAGGTGCACGCGATGCCGGCGGGAACCTCGTTCTGGGAACCGGCGATCACGCACGAGGTCGAGAACATCGGCGGCAGCGACGTCCGTTCCCTGCTCGTCGAAGTCAAACCGCACCGCCCGTGACGCCGGTCGCTGTCATCGCAGAGGACGAAGCGGCGCTTGCCGCCGAGCTGGCGCAGCACCTCGCCCGCCTGTGGCCCGAGCTGCGGGTCGCCGCCGTCGCTCCCGACGGCGTGGCGGCGCTGGCCGCGTGCGAGCGGCTGAAGCCCGACATCCTCTTCGCCGATATCGAGATGCCCGGGCTGAACGGCGTCGCGCTCGCCCGCGCCGTCGCGGGATCGTGCCTCGTCGTCTTCGTCACCGCCTATGACGCCCACGCCGTCGCCGCCTTCGAACACGGCGCCGTCGACTACCTGCTGAAGCCCTACGACGATGCCCGCCTCGCGCTCGCGCTGAAGCGGGTCCGCAGCCGCCTCGCCGAACCGCCGCCCCGCCTCGACGCGATGCTCGACGAGCTCGCCGCCGCCGTCCGCCCGCGCGCCTTTCTCCGCTGGATCCGGGCGTCGCGCGGCAACGACATCGACTTCGTGCTGGTCGACCACGTCTGCTTCTTCCGCGCCCAGGACAAGTACACCAGCGTCATCACGGCGAACCGCGAGGCTATCATCCGCACGTCGATCCGCGAACTGGCCGCCGCGCTCGACCCCGACCAGTTCTGCCAGGTGTCGCGCGGCGTACTGGTCAATGTCGCGGCGATCGCGACGGTCGTACGAAGCCTGTCGGGCCGCATGGCGCTACGCCTGCGTGACCACCCCGAGCGCCTCGTCGTCAGCCATCAATACCGTGCTCAGTTCAAGCATATGTAAGCGCCTTGCCACGCGACGGTTTGCCTGCGGCGCTTGCCTGCAGCGACCACAGTCGCGCAAACGCCGCTACCTTCGCCTAGTGCAAGCAGCCGCGTTGCAATGCGCCGGACGGCCGAAATTCAGCTACGACCTGACAGCACCGCCATTGCTCCTGGTGGTCGAAATGCGTATCGTCGGTCCGCACTCGGGGAGTTGCCACGATGAATGCGCCTGTCAGGACTGCCACTCTCGTTCCCGCCGGCGCGAACCTGCCCGAGCCGCGCTTCCGCGACCTCGCTCATCTGCCGGGGCTGAAGCCGCACCCGCTGCCGCTGCTGCGGACGATCGAGTTCCTCAAGGATCCGCTCGCCGGCGTCACCGCCAACGTCGCGCGCTTCGGCCATGTCTACCGCGTCAACAACTTCGGCGGCTGGAACGTCGGTCTGATCGGACCCGACGCCAACGAGCTGGTGCTGTTCGACAAGGACAAGAACTTCTCGAGCGAGCTCGGCTGGACGCCGATCCTCGGCCGCGTCTTCCCGCGCGGGCTGATGCTGCTCGACTTCGACCATCACCGTGCCGATCGCAAGACGCTGTCGGTCGCATTCAAGCCCGAGCCGATGCGCCACTATCTCGGCCAGCTGAACGAAGGGATCGCGCGCGGGATCGCCGCCTTCCCGGTCGGGCCGGAGTTCCGCTTCTATCCGGCGATCAAGGCGCTGACCCTCGATCTCGCCGCGACCTCGTTCCTCGGCATCGCCTGGGGGCCGGAGGCGGACGCGATCAACAAGGCCTTCGTCGACATGGTCGCCGCCTCGATCGGCATCGTCCGCGTGCCGCTGCCGGGCACCGCGATGGGCCGCGGGGTCAAGGGCCACCGCTTCATGTCGCGGTTCTTCGCCCGCGAGATCCCCAAGCGCCGCGGCGCCACGCGGCGAGGATTTCTTCACGCAGTTCTGCAACGCGACCAACGACGCCGGCGAGCTGCTGACGACCCAGGAAATCATCGACCACATGAACTTCCTGATGATGGCGGCGCACGACACGCTGACCTCGTCGCTGACCAGCACGCTCTACCATCTCGCCAAATATCCCGAATGGCAGGAGCGGCTGCGTGCCGAGATCCTCGCCGTCCGCGCCGACGCCGGGCCGACCCTGCCCTTCGAGCGGCTCGGCGACCTCGAGCAGACCGAATGGGCGTTCAAGGAGGCGCTGCGCCTGTTCCCGCCGGTGCCGTCGATCCCGCGCCGGGCGCTGCGCGACTTCGAGTTCGCCGGCGTTCGCATCCCGGCCGGAACCCACGTCGGCGTCAACCCGATGTACACCCACCGCATGGCCGAATACTGGGAGGAGCCGGAGGTGTTCGACCCGTCGCGCTTCAGCCACAACCGCTCCAAGGGCCGGCATAAATACGCCTGGGTGCCGTTCGGCGGCGGCGCGCACATGTGCATCGGCCTGCACTTCGCCTACATGCAGATGAAGGCGTTCTTCTACACGCTGCTCAGCGAATACCGGGTGACGGTGCCCGACGGCTACAGCTGCGACTTCCAGATGTTCCCGATCCCCAAGCCGAAGGACGGCCTGCCGGTCCGGCTCGAGCGGCTTTGAGGCGGCGGCGCTTCGGCCGCTGGCTGGCATTCGCCGCCGGCGGGCTGGCCGTCCTGCTCGTCGGTGGCTGGCTGCTGCTGCGCGTCCCCGACATTCCGGTGGCGACGCTGCGGGCGAAATACGGCTCGCCGGCGTCGCGCTACGTCGAGGTGCTGCCCGGCCTTACCGTTCATCTGCGCGACGAGGGGCGGCGCGACGGCCCGGTGCTGATGCTCCTGCACGGCTCCAACGCTTCGCTGCATACGTGGCAGCCGTGGGTCGCGCGCCTTGGCGACCGTTTCCGCCTGATCAGCTTCGACTTTCCGGCGCACGGCCTGACCGGGCCGGCCCCCGACGGGCAGTACACGCAGGCGGCCTATGCCCGCGTCGTCGATGCCGTCGCCCGCAACCGCGGACTGACGCGCTTCGCCCTTGCCGGCAATTCGATGGGCGGCGGCGTCGCCGCGCGCTACGCCGCCGATCACCCCGACCGCATCGCGGCGCTGGTCCTGGTCGATGCCAGCGGCGCGCCCTATGCCGGGGCCGGGCGCGATACCCCGCTGGTCCTGCGCCTCGCCCGGGCCCCGGTCATCCGCGACATCGCCGCCAGCGTCACGCCGCGCTCGCTGGTCGCGGCATCGTTCGCCGGCGCGGTGTCGGTCAAGTCGGTGATGACCCCGGCGATGATCGACCGCTATTGGGAACTGCTGCGCTACCCCGGCAACCGCGTCGCCACGATCGAGCGTTTCGCGCAAGGCTATTCGGCGGTGACGCCCGGCGACCTCGCCCGCATCGGCGCGCCGGTGCTGATCCTGTGGGGGCGGGAGGACCGCTTCATCCCGGTCGCATCCGCCGCCTATTTCGCCCGGTACCTGCCGCACCGCCGCATGATCGTCTACGACGGGGTCGGCCACCTGCCGATGGAGGAGGTGCCCGACCGCTCCGCCGCCGACGTCGCCGCCTTCCTCGCCGCAGCGCTGCCGTCGGGCGCTACAGCCACGGCTGCGCCGTCTGGGCGAGATAGCGCGCCATCGCCCGCTGCGCCCCGGCGCTGAGGCTGATGAACGCCCGGCGTGCGTCGGCCGGATCGTCGCGGCGGTCGAACAGGCCGGCGTCGCACAGGGTGCGGATCCAGCGCAGCGCGGTGGTCGTCGGCACGGCGGCGGCAATGCACAGGCTGGACACGGCGACATCGCGCCGTTCGGCGGCGGCGACGGCGAGGTCGAGGAGCATGTCCCACGCCGGCTCGCCGAACAGCTCGGCGGGAAAGAAGCGGTCGCGGGCGCGGCGGGCGCGGATCGCCTGGCGCAACCGCACCGGGTCGAGGCTCACTGCCGCGCCCGTGGCGTCGTCCTGAAAGCGGGCCAGCGCGTCGGCGATCCGGGCCGCTTCCGCCGTCAGCGACCCGAGCCGGCCGAGACGATGCGACGCCTCCGCGAACTGCGCGGCCGGAGCGACGGCGGCCGCGATCGCCGCCAGCAGCGCGGCCTCGTCGGCGTCGGGCGGCAGGAAGTCGGCGAGGTCCGCGCCCAGCGCAACGCCGGCGAACTCGGCGTCGCCGAACGCCAGCAGCCGCGGCCCGTCGGGTGGCAGCCGCCGGCGCAGCGCCGGCGTGGCCAGCGCGAGATCGAGCACGACCAGATCGACCGGCTCCCAGCTGCGCGCCAGCGCGTCGGCAAGGGCGTCGCCGCCGTCGTGCCAGACCGCCTGCCAGCCATGCGCCGCCAGCAGGTCGGCATTGCGCAGCCGCCATTCGCGACCGACGACCAGTTCAATCCGTCTTATCGAAGAATTAATTACGCTTTTCGAATGTAAGTGCATCATTAACTCAGGTTACGGCTACGTATCGGCTGCCGGATTCGATGCATTCGTGCAACCATTTCGGACGCAATCCAACTGTTGTTTCGGTCAAACGTCAACCATGATCAGTGAAGGTCAACGACAGGAGGGGCGAATGACGGTGTCGACACTCGCGGAAGGACGCCTCGCGGCGTTGATCGGGCACAGTCCGGTGATCGCCGCCGTGCGCGACCGGGTCGACCGGCTGGCGGGTTCGGATGTGACGGTGCTCGTCACCGGTCCGTCGGGCAGCGGCAAGGAAGTCGTGGCGCAACTGCTGCACCAGCGCGGCGCCCGCGCGGCACGGCCGTTCGTGGCCATCAACTGCGCCGCCGTGCCGCGCGACCTGCTCGAAAGCGAACTGTTCGGCCACGAGGCGGGCGCCTTCACCGGCGCCAGCCAGTTGCGCCGCGGCCGCTTCGAACAGGCCCACGGCGGCACGCTGCTCCTCGACGAGATCGGCGAGATGCCGCTCGACTTCCAGGCGAAGCTGCTGCGCGTGCTCGAGACTCGCGAGGTCGAACGCGTCGGCGGCGCCGTGCCGATCCGCAGCGACGTCCGCGTCATCGCCGCGACCAACGCCGACCTGCCCGCCGCGGTCGCCGCCGGGCGGTTTCGCGCCGACCTGTTCTACCGCCTGGCCGTCGTCGAGGTCGTGCTGCCGCCGCTCGCCGACCGGCGCGGCGACATCCCGCTGCTGCTCGATCATTTCCGCGCCCGCACTCGCGGCGTCGCGCCGAGCCCGACGGCGGCGGCGCTCGCCTATCTGATGCGCCAGGAATGGCCGGGCAATGTCCGCGAGCTGCGCAACTTCGTCGCCCGCGCCGCCGCGCTCCATGGCGATGGGGAGATCGACGATGCCGCCTGCGCGTTGCTGCTCCACGGCGAGCGGCGCGAGGCCGACCGCTGGCTGGCGACGGCCGACGCGCCGCTGGCCATGCCCAACCGGCGGCGGCCCCCGCCGATCGTGCCCGATGGCGAATCCGTCGACCTGAAGGCGCTGCTCAGCGACTTCGAGCAGGCGTATATCCGCGATGCCCTCGGGCGCACGGCCTACGGCGTCGCCGAATCGGCGCGGTTGCTCGGGCTGCGCCGGACGACGCTGGTCGAGAAGATGCGCCGGCTGAACATCGCCCGCCCGCCAGGCGCGACGCTCGCCTGACGGAGTGACAATCCCCCTCTGCCGGCGGAAAGCGGTGCCGGCGGCGTTCCACCGGCAACCTGCTGCCCCAATCGGCGTCGAGGACGCCGCTGCGCCGACGGCGGCCGACGCCCGGGACCTGGCGACTGGCTTTGACCCGTGCCCGCGTGGCGCGACGCCGCGCGCGGGCGTCCGCCCGGAACCGGGGCGCACGGCGCGGGTTGTCGCGCCATCGTTCCGGCGCGAGAAGGACGTCAACCACGATGCTTCGTGACCTGTTTCCCCGCCGGTTGTTCCAGTGGCTTGGCCCCCTGCTGTTCACCGCCCTGGTCGGCCTGGTGGTGGCGGCGCTGGTCGTCGTCAGCGGTGTCTTCAACCTCGCCGCAACGACGCCGCATCCGCAGCCCTGGGCCAATTTCCTCCACTTCGTCTTCCGCCGCTCGGTCGCCTTTCATTCGAGCGACCTGAAGCCGCCCGCCGACCTCGACAGCCCGAACCGCGTCGCGCTCGGCGCGGCGCATTACGCCAACGTCTGCGCCAACTGCCACGGCACGCCGGGACTGGGGCAGAACCCAATCGCGCTGGCGATGACGCCGCGCCCGCCTTACCTGCCGGCGCAGATCAAGGACGACGACGACAAGGCGATCTTCTGGATCCTGAAGCACGGCGTGAAGTACAGCGCGATGCCGGGCTGGCCGACGCAGATGCGCGACGACGAGATCTGGTCGATGGTCGGCTTCGTCAAGACGCTGCCGAACCTCAAGTACGACATCTATCGCCGCGTCGCATTTGGCGAGACGGCGACGACCCCGCCGGCAGCACCGCGCCTCGACTTCGGCAGCAACCCCGTGCTGCGGCCATACGTCGAGCATAATTCGACGATCCCGCAGGGTAACATCAACCATTATCTGTCGCCGGCATCCGGCCCGACCGAGTTCGCTCAGACCGGCGACGTCGTCGCTACCTGTGCCCGCTGTCACGGCGCCGCCGGCACCGGCCGCGCTGTCGGCGCCTTCCCCAACCTTGCGATCCTCAGCCCGACCTACATCCGCGGCGCGCTCACCTCGTTCGCCAGTGGGCGCCGCTACAGCGCCTTCATGCAGACGATGGCGGCGCAGTTGTCGCCGCAGCAGATCGACGCCGTCGCCGATTATTACGCCCGCCAGCCCAAGGCCAAGTCGCTCGCCGCCGCGACCTTCCCGCAGCCGGCGGCCGAGGTCGCCTTCGGCGAGCAGATCGCACTGCAGGGCCTGCGCGACCGCAAGATCGGCGCGTGCAGCGGCTGCCACGCGCTGGCCGACGCCGACGTCCGCCAGTACCCGCGCCTCAACGGCCAGAACGAGGATTACCTGATCAACCAGATGCGCCTGTTTCGTGCCGGCGGCCGCGGTAATTCGGTCCGCTATAACCCGATGGTCGGGGTGGCCAAGGCCCTGTCCGACCGCGAAATCGTCGCTGTGTCGGCTTACTATGCGGCGCAGACGCCGTACGGCGCGCAGGTGCTGAAAGACGAGCGCCGGCTGGTTCAGGCGCAGCGCTAGGTGGGCGGGGCCGCCCTGCTCGCGCGACCTTCAGCTCACTCGCGGTAGCCGGGTAGCGCCACGTTCCAGCCGAGCGCCACCGCGCGGAGCGCGAAGCCGGCGACCACCCCGGCCCCGCCCGCGAGCCGGGGATCGACACCGGCGGCAGCGGCGAGGACATAGACGCCCGCCCCTAGCGCCGCCGCCGAGACATAGATCTCGCGCCGCAGCAGCACCGACGGCTCGCCGGCCAGCAAATCGCGGACGATGCCGCCGAAGCTCGCCGTCAGCACGCCCATCGCCACCTGCGCCACCGGCGGCACGCCGAAGCTCGCCGCCTTCGCCGCACCGATCACGGCGTAGGCGGCGAGGCCGATGGCGTCGAGCCAGAGCAGCGTCCGCAGCTGCCAGCGATCGGCGCGCAGCAGCCAGACCAGGGCCGCGGCGCAGATGCACACGCCGAGATAGTCGCTGCGCGCGACCCAGAACACCGGCGCGCCGATCAGCAGGTCGCGCAGCGTGCCGCCGCCGACGCCGGTCACGGCGGCGAAGAAGACGAAGGTGACGATCGTCTGCTTGGCCCGAGCCGCTGCCAGCGCGCCGCTCGCGGCGAACACGGCAACGCCGGCATAGTCCAACGCTGCCAGTAGCGGCGCGGCAGCGGCGGCGCTGAGCGGCGGTATCACAGGCATTCTTATCGCAACTCGGCAGAGCTAAGTTGACGATAGTCGCGGTATGCCACCTCCGGGCCGCCTTCCCGGACGACGATCGGCAGGTTAGTGGCGTCTGACAGGGAGTGGACGACGGACACGGTGCCAGTTTGCCCGCCGACGACCGTGCAGAACAGCCAAATCTCCACTCCGTCATCGCCGTTTCTGCGTCGTCGCACCCTTTTCCTTCGCCCATCGCGCAAGCAGCAGTTGTCGCCAGTCGGGCCCCGTACCAACGATGACAAGGACGCTTGACTGACAAGGTTCCTTTCCTGTAAAGCGTGCTTGTCTAGTCAAGGAGCCTTGTCATGTCGTCCAGTTGCGCATCGCGCGCCTCCATCCGCTACGGGGCACGCATCATCGTGCTCAGCCTGATCTACGCCGCCTGCCTGATCGGTGCGGTCTATGCGTTCCGCTTCCATCTCGTCGCCGGCACGGCGGCGTGGTTCGTCGGCGCGCTCCCGGCACTGCCGATCATCGGCATCTTCGCCGCCATCGGCCTCTACCTCGTCGAGGAGCGGGACGAGTACCTGCGCATGATGGTCACGCGCCAGACGCTGTGGGCAAGCGGCTTCTCGCTCAGCCTGGCAACCGTCTGGGGCTTCCTCGAGAGCTTCGGCCTCGCCGGGCACATTCCCGCCTACTGGGTTTCGGTCCTGTGGTTCGCCGGGCTCGGCCTCGGCGCGCTCGCCAACCGTCTGACGATGGGTCGGGCGGCATGATCAACCGCCTGCGCGACCTGCGCGCCGAACGCGACTGGAGCCAGGGCGATCTCGCCGCACGCCTCGAGGTGTCGCGCCAAAGCGTCAACGCCATCGAGACGGGGCGCTATGACCCTTCGCTGCCGCTTGCCTTTCGTATCGCCGAGCTGTTCGGCCTGAAGATCGAGGACGTGTTCACCAGCCCGACGCGCGCCACCGATGTCAGCGCGGCGAAGCAGATCGCCTGATCCGCAATCGGGGGCAGGCGGCGGCGGTCACATGTGGATCGGCTTGCCCCGCACCGCCATTGCCGCTTCCTTCAGCGCCTCGGTGTGGGTCGGGTGGGCGTGGCAGGTGTAGGCGATGTCCTCGGACGACGCGCCGAACTCCATTGCCAGCGCGGCTTCGGCGATCATGGTGCCGGCTTCCGAGCCGATGATGTGGACGCCGAGGACGCGGTCGGTGGCGGCGTCGGCGAGCACCTTGACGAAGCCGTCGGTGTCGCGGTTCGCCTTGGCGCGGCTGTTGGCGCTGAACTGGAACCGGCCGACCTTGTAGTCGACGCCCGCCGCCTTCAGCTCCTCCTCGGTGCGCCCGACGGTGCCGACCTCGGGGTGGGTGTAGACGACGGCGGGGATGACGGCGTGATTCACGAGACCGTTCAGCCCGGCGATGTTCTCGGCACAGGCGATGCCCTCGTCCTCCGCCTTGTGGGCGAGCATCGGCCCGACAACGACGTCGCCGATCGCCCAGATGCCGGGGACGGCGGTCGAGAAGTCGTCGTTGATCGGCACGCGCCCGCGCTCGTCGACCTTCAGCCCCGTCGCCTCGAGGTTGAGCCCCGCCGTATTGGGCTTGCGTCCGATCGACAGCAGGACGACGTCGGCGGCGATCTCCTCGCGCGTCCCCGCCCTTGGCCGGCTCGACGACGACGACCGCGCCCGCGCCCATCGTCGGGATTGGCACGCCGCGCCTCGATCACCTTGGTCGCGGTGCGGAGCTCGATGCCCTGCTTGGTCATCAGCTTGGCGAAAGCGGTGCCGACCTCGGCGTCCATCGCCGGCACGATGCGCTCGGCGTATTCGATCACGGTGACCTTCGCCCCCAGCCGCCGCCAGACCGAGCCCATCTCCAGCCCGATATAGCCGCCGCCGATGACGACGAGGTGCCCGGGCACCTTGGGCAGCGCCAGCGCCTCGGTCGAGGTCACCAGCACCTCGCCGTCGGGCACCATGCCGGGGAGCAGCAGCACCTCGGAGCCGGTGGCGATGATGAAGTTCTTCGCCGTCAGCGTCCGCTCGCCGACCTTGAGCGTATGCGCGTCGACGAAGCTGCCTTCGCCCTTGACCCACTCGACCTTGTTCTTCTTGAACAGAAAGGCAACGCCGTCGGTCAGCTCCTTCACCGCCTTGTCCTTCTCGGCCATCATCGCGCCGAGGTCGAGGTCGACGCTGCCGAAGGTGATGCCGAAGCGCGTCAGGTGCCCGCCCTTGGCCTCGTCGTAGAACTCGCTGGCATGGAGCAGCGACTTCGACGGGATGCAGCCGACGTTGAGGCAGGTGCCGCCGAGCCGGTCGCGCTTCTCGACGCAGGCGGTCCGCAGGCCCAGCTGCGCCGCGCGGATCGCGGCGACATAGCCGCCGGGACCGGAGCCGATCACCACCACGTCGAAGTCGTCAGCCATCGGACGGCACGAGATAGGGAGCCGCGCCGCGTCGCCACGCGACCTAGAGGTCGATCAGCAGGCGCGCGGGGTCTTCGATCGCTTCCTTGACCGCGACGAGGAAGGTCACCGCCTCCCGCCCGTCGACCAGGCGGTGGTCGTAGCTGAGCGCCAGGTACATCATCGGCCGGACGACGATCTGCCCGTCGCGCACCACCGGGCGGTCCTCGATCCGGTGCATGCCGAGCACGCCCGACTGCGGCGTGTTGAGGATCGGCGTCGACATCAGGCTGCCGAAGACGCCGCCGTTGGTGATGGTGAAGGTGCCGCCCTGCATGTCGGCGGTCGTCAGCTTGCCGTCGCGGGCGCGGCGGCCGAAGTCGCCGATGCCCTTCTCGATGGCGGCGAAGGACAGCTTGTCAGCGTCCTTGAGCACCGGCACGACCAGCCCGCCCGGCGACGACACGGCGATGCCGAGGTCGGCATAGTCGCGGAAGACGATCTCGTCACCCTCGATTGCCGCGTTGACCGACGGCACGTCGCGCAGCGCCAGCACCACCGCCTTGGCGAAGAACGACATGAAGCCGAGACGGACGCCGTGCTTCTTCTCGAACAGGTCCTTGTAGCGCGTGCGCGCAGCCATGACGGCGGTCATGTCGACGTCGTTGAACGTCGTCAGCATGGCGGCGGTGTTCTGCGCCTCCTTCAGCCGGCGGGCGATCGTCTGGCGAAGACGCGTCATCCGCACCCGCTCCTCGCGGCGAGCCGGCGCGGTAGTGGCAGCGGCCGCGGTAGGCGCGCTGGCTCCCAGCACCTTCGCCGTGCCGGCCTCGATCGCGGCGAGCACGTCGCCCTTCGTCAGCCGCCCGTCGAGGCCGCTGCCGGTGATCGATTTCGGATCGAGATTATAGTCGCCGAGCAGGCGGCGAACGGCGGGGGCGATGGCATCATAGTCGTCGTGCACCGCCTCGTCCTTGCCGCTGGCGGGCGCCGCCGGGGCAGCAGTCGGCGCAGGTGCGGGCGTGGCCGGCGCATCGGCCTTCGGCGCGTCGTCGATCTTCGACGTCGCAGGCGGGGGGCCGGCAGCCTCGGCCGCCGGTGCCTTCGGCGCTGCGTCCTGCACCACCGCCGGCGTCGGGGCCGCGGCCTTGGCCGGTGCCCCCGCGCCGCTGTCGATCCGCGCAATCACCGAACCGACATTGACCGTGTCGCCGATCTTGGCGAGCTGCTCGCCCATGGTGCCGGCAACCGGCGACGGCACCTCGACGGCGACCTTGTCGGTCTCCAGGCTGACGATCGGTTCGTCGGCGGCGACGGCGTCGCCCGGCTGCTTCAGCCACTCGCCGACGGTCGCCTCGGTGATCGATTCGCCCAGGGCGGGGATGGTGACGTCGGTGGCCATGATCGTTCCCGTTCAGCTCGGATGGAGGGTCAGGCCGCCGCCTGCGTCGACTTCAGGCCGCCGCGGATCGCCGCGCGGACGGCGGCTGGCGGCTCCCCCAGCGCCTCGGCGATCAGCTTGGCCTGCTCGGCATTGTGACGTTTGGCCAGCCCGGTCGCCGTCGCCGCGGCCGATGCCCGTCCGGCGTAGATCGCCCGGCGGCCGAGCGTGTCCTCGATCGGCCGCGCGACGAAATGCCAGGCCCCGGCGTTGCGTGGCTCCTCCTGGCACCAGACGACCTCCTCGAGCGCGGTGAAACGCTGGGCATAGTCGGCGATGACGTCGGCCGGAAACGGGTAGAGCTGCTCGACGCGCAGGATGTAAATGTCGTCGCGGGCTGCCTTCTCGCGCGCCTCGACCAGATCGTAATAGACCTTGCCCGAGCACAGGATCAGGCGGCGGACCTGCGCGTCGGGCGCCCCGGCGATATCGTCGAGGCAGCGGTGGAAGCTCGACCCCGGGCCGAGGTCGGACAGGCTCGACACCGCCCGCTTGGCACGCAGCAGCGACTTCGGCGTCATGATGATCAGCGGCTTGCGGAAATCGCGCAGCATCTGCCGGCGCAGGACGTGGAAATAATTGGCCGGCGTCGTCGCGTTGACCACCTGCATATTGTCCTCGGCGCACAGCTGCAGGAAGCGCTCGAGCCGCGCCGAACTGTGTTCCGGCCCCTGCCCCTCGAAGCCGTGCGGCAGCAGCATGACCAGGCCGGTCGCGCGCAGCCACTTCGCCTCGCCGCTGGCGATGAACTGGTCGATCATCACCTGCGCGCCGTTGACGAAGTCGCCGAACTGCCCCTCCCACAGCACCAGCGTCTTGGGGTCGGCGAGCGAATAGCCGTATTCGAAGCCGAGCACGCCGAACTCGCTGAGCGGCGAATCGAGCACCTCGAACTTCGGGTCGATCGACTTCAGCGGCACGTACTTGCTGCCGTCGACCTGGTCGACCCACACCGAATGGCGCTGGCTGAAGGTGCCACGGCCGAGTCCTGGCCCGACAGGCGGACGCCGTAGCCGTCGTCGAGCAGCGTTCCGAAGGCGAGCGCCTCGGCCGTCGCCCAGTCGAGCCCCTCGCCGCTGTCGATCGCGGCCTTCTTGGCCTCGAGGATGCGGGCGAGGGTCTTGTGGACGGTGAAGGCCGGCGGCACGGTCGTCAGCGCGGTGCCGACGCGGTGCAGCTCGTCGAGCCCGACGCCGGTTTCGGCCGCGCGCCGCGCCGTGACCGCATCCTTGGGCTGGGCGAGGCCCGACCAGCGGCCTTCGAACCATTCGGCCTTGTTCGCCTTGTAGCCGCTGGCGGCGGCGAAATCGCCTTCGAGCCGGTTGGTGAACTGCTCGATATTGGCCGCGACCCACGCCTCGTCGACGACGCCCTCGCCGATCAGGCGGCGGGCGTACAGCTCGCTGACTGGCGGGTGGCTGCCGATCGCCGCGTACATCAGCGGCTGGGTAAAGCTCGGCTCGTCGCTCTCGTTATGGCCGAAGCGGCGGTAGCACCACATGTCGATGACGACATCGCGCTTGAAGCGCTGGCGGAACTCGGTGGCGACCTTGGTGGCGAAGGTAACGGCCTCGGGGTCGTCGCCGTTGACATGGAAGATCGGCGCCTGGACGATCTTCGCGACATCCGACGGGTACGGCGACGAGCGGGCGAACTGCGGCGAGGTGGTGAAGCCGATCTGGTTGTTGACGACGAAGTGGATGCAGCCGCCGGTATTGTAGCCGGTCAGCCCGGAGAAGCCGAAGCACTCCGCGACGATGCCTTGGCCCGCGAAAGCCGCGTCGCCGTGCATCAGGACGGGCAGCACCTGGCCGTGCTCGTCATCGCCATACACCGTCTGGATGGCGCGGACCTTGCCGAGGACGACGGGGTCGACGGCCTCGAGGTGGCTGGGGTTCGGCGTCAGCGACAGATGGACGGTGTTGCCGTCGAATTCGCGGTCGGTCGAGGTGCCGAGGTGGTACTTGACGTCGCCCGAGCCGCCGACGTCGTCGGGATTGGCGCTGCCGCCGCCGAATTCGTGGAAGATGACGCGGAACGGCTTCTGCATGACGTTGCCAAGCATGTTGAGCCGGCCGCGGTGCGGCATGCCGAAGACGATCTCCTTGATCCCGTTCTGGCCGCCGATCTTGATGATCAACTCCATCGCCGGGATCATCGATTCGCCACCGTCGAGGCCGAAGCGCTTGGTCCCGACATATTTGCGGCCAAGGAAGCGCTCGAACTGCTCGGCCTCGATCAGCTTGTTGAGGATCGCCTTCTTGCCGAGCTCGGTGAAATGGATTTCCTTGGTCGCCCCCTCGATCCGCTCCTGGATGAAGCGGCGCTCCTCGACGTCGTTGATGTGCATGTATTCGACGCCGACGTTGCCGCAGTAGTTGGCGCGCAGGATCGAGACCAGCTCGCGTACCGTGCCCGTCTGCATCCCCAGCGCGCCGCCAAGGAAGATCGGCCGGTCGAGGTCGTCGTCGTGAAAGCCGTGATATTCGGGCGTCAGGTCGGCGGGCAGGTCGCGCTTGGACAGGCCGAGCGGATCGAGGTTGGCGGCGAGGTGGCCGCGGACGCGGTAGGTGCGGATCAGCATCAGCGCGCTGATCGAATCCTGTGCCGCGCGCGCGGCGGCGGCGGCGTCGTGTTCGGCGGCCGCCGGCGCGGGCGCGGGGGCGGCGGTGGGCTTACCAGCCTTCGCCGGCGGCAGCGGCAGGTCGATGCCGGCGGCATCGAGCGCCAGGGTCAGCTCGTCGGCGACAGCCGGCGGCCAGTCGGCACGCGCCCAGGACGGGCGGGCGGCGTCCTCGACCGTCGGCAGCAGCGGTTCGTGATCCATGGGTCCGTTCCTCGTCGCGCTCGGCATGTAGCGACGCCGCCGCGTCCTGTCACCCGCCGACGCGCGTCGTCACGCGCCGCGGAAGTTGAGTTCCAGCAGGACGCCGTTGGGGTCGCGGACGAACACCTGCCGCAACCCCACCGACGCGACCCCGGTGCAGCGGTAGGCGAGGCCGAGCCGGTCGAGGCGCGCCAGCATGTCGGCATGGCCGCTGCAGTCGAGGGCGATGTGATGGACCGCGCCGGTATCGCCAGCGGCCGCGCCGGTAGCCGCATCGAGCGATCCTGGCGTCGACAGGTGGAACAGCGCGCGCCCGGCGCCGTCGAACAGCCACTGGATCCGCGCGGGGTCCAGCCCGGCGGGCGGATCGCCCGGGCGCAGATCGAGGGACGTCGGCGAAAAAGCGCACCGTGTCGGCCAGCGACCGCGTCTGGATGTTGACGTGATCGAGGCCGTTGACCGTCACCCCTTGAGCACCTCGACCAGCGTCGTGCCGAGCTGCGACGGGCTGT
>CAWJZA010000019.1:0-12970 GCA_963847215.1 uncultured Alphaproteobacteria bacterium | reverse complement strand
GGCGGATCGGCAGGGATTCGAACCCTGGAGGAGCTTTTTGACCCCTACACACTTTCCAGGCGTGCGCCTTCGACCACTCGGCCACCGATCCGTCTGCCGGGCGCGCGTAGCACGCGCGGCAGCGGCGCGGACAAAGCGCCGGCGGGCGAGGTGGTTACCGCGAGGCCTGAGCGCCGACCGGCGGGCGTGCGCACGGGCCTGAACGCCGACCGCGCGGCAGGGGCAGGCGGGGCAATCGGCGGGCGACGGGCGGTTGCCTGAGCTGCGGGTGTGGGCCACAGGCAGGGGATGGACGTTCGCACGCCGCCCCCCTCCGCTCGCCGACGACCTCGTCCGGCGGATCGTGGCGATCGACGCGCACGTCCTCGATCCTCGACAAGCCGGCCGGCCTCGCCGTCCATCCGGGCCCGGCGACGCCGCACAGCCTGGAGGCGCACCTGATCGCGCTGCGCGAGGGCTTCGTCCGAGCCGCCGCAGCCGGCGCACCGGCTCGACCGCGATACCAGCGGGCTGCCTCGTGCTCGCCCGCCACCCGAAAGCCCTCAAGCGGCTGACGGCGCTGTTCGCTGCGGGCCGGGTGGCCAAGACCTATTGGGCGGGTGGTCGACGGCGCGCCCGGCGGGCGACGAAGGGCACGGTCGACGCGCCGCTGGCCAAGGTCTCGAGCGCCGCGGCCGGCTGGCGGATGGTCGTCGATCCCCGACGGGCCAGAGAAGGCGGTGACGCACTGGCGCGTCCTCGAGCGAGGGAGCGCGGCCTGGTCGAGTTCCGGCCCGAGACCGGGCGCACACGCCGGATCCGGGTCCACGCCTCCCGTCTCGGCACGCCGATCGCCGGCGATCCGGTCTATGGCGACGGGCGCGGGCCGATGCTGCTCCACGCCCGGCGGGTCGTCGTGCCCTATGCCGAGGACCGGCCACCGATCGACGGCGACCGCGCCGCTGCCGGCGCACTGGCCGGCGGTCACGGGATGAGGTCGCTCGGCTCGACCGGCGGCAGGCGGAGACTGCCGTCGAGCAGCGCCGGGCCGGGCAGATAGGCGCGGAAGATCAGGACGGAACGGCCCTTGGGCGACGGCAGCCAGTTGACCACGCGCTCGCCCGACGGCGCGGTCGGCTGGACGAAGATGTCGTAGCCGCCGTCGCGTTCGGCGCGCAGGTCGGGGGTGCGGTCGCCGACGGCGAAGCGCTTCGACGGGCGTGTCGACGAAGAACAGCCGCCCGTCGGCTTCCTGCCGGTACATCGTCAGCGACCAGAATGCGCCGACCGGCAGCGTGGCCGGGGATGTGCGACGGTATAGGCCCGCGCCCCGGTCAGCGGCGCCCCGGCCTTGTCGGCGACCGCGGTCAGGTAGATCGCCTCGGTCCGCGGCAGCGCGCCGAGGCCGCCGAGCGCGACGCGGGCGCGGGCCAGCGTCGTCGCTGTCGCCGTAGTGCGCCGATGCCGGCGCCGGGGTAGCTCCAGCCGTCGATCGACGGTGCCCGCCTGCGCCAGACCGGTCGCTTGACCTCGGCACGGAGCGCCGGGAGCGGCCTTGTCCCAGCGCTGCCAGCGAGGTCCGGCGGCGGCGCCCGCCGGGCGATGATGCCCGAGGGCGGTCGATTCGGGCCGCGGCGGGATGTCGCTTGCCGACAGCGGGTTGCGCGCCAGCCGCCTCATCGACGACCGCGATAAAAGTCGCCGCATCGGGAACCGAAACCGGCACCGCGTTCGTCCGTGTCCGGCTTGGCATTGTCGGCGGGACCTCCAGGCTGAAGCCCCGGATCAGGCCGGTGGCGGTGGCGAGGTCGTCCGTGCCGTTGACCAGCACGCGGACCAGCAGCCAGGCGTCGTTGGTCGGCGAGCGCAGCACCGTCGTCTGCGGCGGCGGCGTGCCGTTCCACCCCGGGCCGGCGATCAGGTAGCGCCCGCCCTTGCCGCCGGTGCGCGTGCCGACGATAGCGACGTTGTTGGTGAACAGGTCCATCAGCGCGACCGAATGGTAGCGGCCGGGCAGCGCCGGCGTGTCGAGGTCACCGGCCCGCCGGCGAGGTCGAGCCAGGCGCTGGAATACAGCGTGTCGTTGTTCGGCGTCGTCACGTCGCGGCCATGCGCGTCGGCCAGCGTCGTCCGGGCATAGAGATGGTTAACCCCCGGCGCGCCCAGCGCCTCGGCCTTGCTGACCTGGAGGTGGCGCGCCCGCATCATCTCATAGACGGGTAGGGCGAAGGCGTAGGCGGCGCGCAGCCGCGCCGATGCTCGGATGGAGTCTCGGAAGCGTCGCGGCGGCCGGCGCCGCCGCGATTTCGGGCGCGGCGGCCGCCGGCGGCATGGACATGGCGGTGACGGGAGTATCGGCGGGACGCGCCGGCGACGCGGGAGCGGCGGGGGCCGCTGGGGGAGCGGCGGCCGGGGCGGGGCCCGCCGCGCCGCGGTGCCGCCCGAACAGCGGCACCTTCGGCGGGTCGGCCAGCGCCGGCGCCGCCAGGGCACAGGCCAGCAGCGTGGTCAGCAGGCGCGTGATCATGGCGGCTCCCCGAGCCGCCCCGCTATGGCCGGGGGTGGAAAGCGCGTCCAGTCCGGTGCAGGGTGCCGCAAACGTCAAGTTGGGGAGAGAGCCATGGAAGCCGCCTATATCGTCGCCGCCGCGCGCACCGCCGGAGGCCGCCGCGGCGGCCGCCTGACCGGCTGGCACCCGGCCGACCTGGCCGGGCAGGTGCTGAATGCGCTGGTCGACCGCAGCGGCGCCGACCCGGCGCTGGTCGAGGACGTTATCATGGGCTGCGTCAGCCAGTTCGCCCAGCAGTCGGGCAACGTCGCGCGCAACGCCGTCCTGTCGTCGAAGCTGCCCGAGAGCGTCCCCGGCACCAGCGTCGACCGCCAGTGCGGCAGCAGCCAGCAGGCGCTCCACTTCGCCGCCGCCACGGTCATGAGCGGGCAGATGGACGTGGTCATCGCCGCCGGCGTCGAATCGATGAGCCGCGTGCCGATGGGCATGGCCGGCAAGCTGGCGCACGAGGCGAACCTCGGCTCGCCGTTCGGCGGCCCGGGGATGCGCGCGCGCTATCCCGGCGTCCAGTTCAGCCAGTTCACCGGCGCCGAGATGCTGGCGGCCAAGCACGAGCTGTCGAAGGACGATCTCGACGCCTTTGGCTTCGCCAGCCAGCAGCGCGCCATCGCGGCGCAGCGCGCGGGGGCCTTCGACGCCGAGATCGTGCCGGTCGAGGTCGAGCTGCCCGACGGCCGGCGCGAGGCGCACACCGTCGACGAGGGCATCCGCTTCGACGCGACGCTGGAGGGGGTCAAGGGTGTCAAGCTGATCTCCGAGGGCGGGCGGCTGACGGCGGCGACGAGCTCGCAGATCGCCGACGGCGCGAGCGGGGTCATGGTCGTCAACGACCGCGGGCTGAAGGCGCTCGGCGTCCAGCCGCTGGCGCGCATCCATCACATGACCGTCGTCGGCGAGGATCCCGTCATCATGCTCGAGGCGCCGATCGGCGCGACGCGGCGGGCGCTCCGGCGCGCCGGCATGAGCATTGCCGACATCGACCTGTTCGAGGTCAACGAGGCCTTCGCCAGCGTGCCGCTGGCCTGGCTGAAGGAGATCGGCGGCGACCCCGAGCGTCTGAACGTCAACGGCGGCGCCATCGCCCTCGGCCATCCGCTCGGCGCGTCGGGCACCAAGCTGATGACGACGCTGGTCCACGCGCTGCGCGCGCGGGTAAGAAGTGGGGCCTGCAGACGATGTGCGAAGGCGGCGGACTGGCCAACGTGACGATCGTCGAGGCGCTGTAGATGACCGACTTCAGCCAGATCCGCTACGCCGTCGACGGCGGCATCGCCACGATCACGCTCAGCCGGCCGGACAAGCTCAACGCCTTCACCGGCACGATGATGAGCGAACTGATCGCCGCCTTCGACGCGACCGACGCCGACGACGCGGTCAAGGCGGTGATCGTCACCGGCGACGGCCGCGCCTTCTGCGCCGGGGCCGACCTAGTCGGCCGGTGCGGCGACGTTCGACTACGAGAAGCTCGGCCTCGGCGGCCCGGTGCGGGCCGACGGCACGACCGACTATGCCCACGAGGCGGTGCGCGACGGCGGCGGGCAGGTGACGCTGCGCATCTTCAGGAGCCTGAAGCCGGTCATCGCCGCGATCAACGGCCCGGCGGTCGGCATCGGCATCACCATGACGCTGGCCATGGACATTCGCATCATGGCCGACACCGCCCGCGCCGGCTTCGTCTTCGCCCGGCGCGGGATCGTGCCCGAGGCGGCGTCGAGCTGGTTCCTGCCGCGCATCGTCGGCATCGCCCAGGCGCTCGAATGGTGCTACTCGGGCCGGGTGTTCGACGCGCAGGAGGCGCTGAACGGCCGCCTCGTCAGCCGCGTCGTGCCGGCCGCCGACCTGCTCGCCACGGCGACGGCGCTCGCCCGGGAGATCGCCGACAATGCCGCGCCGGTATCGGTGGCGCTGACCCGGCAGCTGCTGTGGCGGATGCTGGGCGCCGCCGACCCGATGGACGCGCACCGCATCGACAGCCGCGCCATCTGGAGCCGCGGCCGCTCGGCCGACGCGCGCGAAGGCGTGACCGCGTTCATCGAAAAGCGCCCGGCGCATTTCCCCAACTCGGTCGCCGGGGGGATGCCCGACTTCTATCCGTGGTGGGACGAGGCGAAGTACGGTTGACGCGAACGTCAAGGCGCGTCACGCGGGCGGCATGACCGACACCGTCCAAGCGCCGCTCGCCGCCTTCGCCGGGGCCGTCCCGCCGGCCCCGCCGTGGTTCACCGCGGCGATCGCCGCCGCGCCGGAGGTGTCGACCATTACCGTCGATGGCGCCGCGCTCGAGCTGCTGACGTGGGGCGAGCGCGGCAAGCCCGGCCTGCTGCTCCTCCACGGCAACGGCGCCCACGCCCGCTGGTGGAGCTTCATCGCCCCGTTCTTCGCCGCCGACTGGCGGGTCGCTGCTTTCTCGTGGAGCGGCATGGGCGGGTCCGACCACCGCGACGTCTATTCGCTGCCGACCTTCGTCGCCGAGATCGCCGCCGCCGCCGCCGCCAGCGGCGTCGCCGACCGCGGCCCGCCGGTCGTCGTCGGCCACAGCTTCGGCGGCTTCCCGATGATGGCTGCCGCCGCCGCCCTCGACCTGGGCGCCGCGGTCATCGTCGACACGCCGTTCCGCCCGCCCGGCGAGCCCGGCGGCCGACCGCCCAGCACCGGCGAGCGGCCGCACAAGGTCTATCCCGACCTGCCGAGCGCGCTCGCCCGCTTCCGCTTCGCCCCCGTCCAGGGCTGCGCCAACGCCTTCATCGCCGACTGGATCGCCCGCGGCTCGCTGAAGCCGGTTGAGGGCGGCTGGACCTGGCGCTTCGATCCGATGCTGTGGCACCGCTTCGACATCGCCGACACCCAGAGCCTGCTGGCCGGCCCGCGCTGCCCGGTGGCGCTGATCTGGGGCGACCGGTCGCAGCTGATGCCGGCCGACCGCGTCGCCGACATGCGCCGCCGCCTGCCGCCGGGATCGCCGGCGCTGGCCATCCCCGACGCCGACCACCACGTCATGGTCGATCAGCCGCTCGCCTTCGTCGCGGCGCTGCGCGGGCTGCTCGCCGGCTGGCCCTAGGGTCTCCCGCCGCATTGCCGCGGCGACGGCGTCGGTGGCATGGGGGCGGGGTGACGACTTACCTCGACTGGGCGGCGACGGCGCCGATCGACCCTGCCGCGATCGCTGCGATGACCGCCGCGGCGCGGGAGTGGGCCAATCCGTCATCGGTCCACGGCCCGGGACGGCGGGCGCAGGCGGCGCTGGCCGAGGCGCGGCGCGCGATCGCCGCCGCCCTCGACGTCGCGCCGTCGCGCCTGGTCTTCACCGCCGGCGGCACCGAAGCGCTCGGCCTGGCGCTGGCGCAGGGCGCGGGGCCGCGGCTGGTGTCGGCGGTCGAGCACGACGCGGTGCGGGCGCAGGCGCGCGGCGGGGCGGCGGTGATCCCGGTCGACGACGACGGCGTCGTCAACCTCGAGGTGCTCGCCGAGATGCTGGCAGCGGTCGAGGCCCCGCGCGTCGCGGTGATGCACGCCAACAACGAGACCGGGGTCATCCAGCCGGTCGCCGAGATCGCCCGGCTGGTCGCCGCGCGCGGCGGCACGCTGCTGGTCGACGCGGTGCAGAGCGCCGGCAAGCTGCCGCTGCCCGATGCCGACTACGTCGCGGTGTCGGCGCACAAGCTCGGCGGGCCGCCCGGCGTCGGCGCGCTGATCGTGCGCGAGCCGGTGACCGCCGTCGCCCGCGGCGGCGGGCAGGAGCGCGGCCAGCGCGCCGGGACCGAGAATTTGCCGGGCATCGCCGGCTTCGCCGCCGCGGTCGCCGCCCGTGCCGCCGATGGCGGCTGGCATCACCGCGCCCACGCCCTGCGCGACCGGCTGGAGGCGCGGCTGCCGGGCGCCGTCGTCGCCCGGACGGCGCCGCGGCTCGGCACCATCAGCTGCCTGCGCCTGCCCGGCGTCGCGGCGATGACGCAGCTGATGACCCTCGACCTCGCCGGCTTCGCCGTCAGCGCCGGCGCGGCCTGCTCGTCAGGCAAGGTCCGCACCAGCCATGTCCTGGAAGCGATGGGCCTCGACGCGGCGGCGGCGGGGGAGGCGATCCGCGTCAGCTGGGGCTGGACGACGACCGCGGCCGAGATCGACGCCTTCGCCGCGGCGTGGACGGCGATGGCCGCCCGGCTCGGCCGCGCGGCCTGACCTGTCCTACGCCCCGCCGGCTGTGGTAGCGAAGGGCTGGACAGCAGCGGAGAAAGCGACGGTGACGACGGCACGGCGCGGCGGGAAGGTGACGGGGAACGGCCTGCGCCCGCGCGCGCCGACCTCGCGCCCCCGTCGACCTGGTGTGACTTTTGTCAACTTAGCATTAAATTCCGGTAACATTTGCCAGCAGCGGTGCGGCGGCGGACGCCGCAACTCGGCGACATGACCATGCCTGTCTATCTCGATTATGCGGCGACGACGCCGCTCGATCCGGCCGTCGGCGCGGCGATGGCGCCGTGGGCAACGACGCGCTTCGGCAACCCGGCGTCGCCGCACCGCTGGGGCTATGACGCCGCTGCCGCGGTCGCCGTCGCCCGCGGGCAGGTCGCGGCGCTGCTCGGCGTCGCGCCGGAGGCGATCGCCTTCACCGGTGGCGCGACCGAAAGCGTCAACTGGGCGCTGAAGGGGGTCATGCTCGCCGCCGCGCCGGAGCGGCGGCGACTGGTAACGATCGCCACCGAACACAGCTGCGTCCTCGACAGCGCGCGCTGGCTCGAGTCGATCGGCTGCAGCCTGACCGTGCTGCCGGTGCGCGGCGACGGCACGCTCGATCTCGCCGATCTCGACGCGGCGCTGGGGCCGGACGTGGCGCTGGTCTCGGCGATGCTGGTCAACAACGAGACCGGGGTGATCCACCCGGTCGCGGCGATCGCGGCACGGGCGCGCGCGGCGGGCGCGATGTTCCACTGCGACGCAGCCCAGGGCTTCGGCAAGGTCGCCTGCGACCGGCTCGATGCCGACCTCGTCAGCGTCTCGGCGCACAAGATCTATGGCCCCAAGGGCATCGGCGCGCTGTATCGCCGCCCGGGTCTGACGCTGGTCCCGCTGCTCCACGGCGGCGGGCAGGAGGACGGGCGGTCGGGCACGCTGCCGACCGCGCTGTGCGTCGGCTTCGGCGCGGCGGCGGCGCTGGCCGGCGAGCGGATGACGGCCGACGCCGCCCATGCCGAGGCGCACGACCGGCGTCTTCGGCGTGACCTTCGTGTGACCTTCGCCGTCAACGGCGAGGGTGCGCCGCGCTGGCCGGGCATCCTCAACCTGTCGTTCGACGTCGACGCGACGCGGCTGCTCGCCGCCGCCCGCGACCTGGCGCTGTCGACGGGATCGGCCTGCGCCACCGGCCGGCCGAGCCACGTGCTGGCGGCGATGGGCGTCGCCGACGGGCTGCGGCTGAGCTTCGGCCGCTTCACCACCGCCGCCGAGATCGACCGGGCCGCCGCCGTGCTGACGGCGGCCGTCGAGCGGCTGACGGCGCGCGCGGCATGACCGTCCGCGTCCGTTTCGTCAGTGCCGACGGCGCGCGCGTGGTCGAGGCCGAGGCGGCGCCGGGCGCGCGCCTGCTCGACGTCGCCCAGGCCTACGACCAGCCGCTCGAGGGCGCCTGCGAGGGGGCGATGGCCTGCTCGACCTGCCATGTCCTGATCCGCCCGGCTGACTTCGACCGCTTGCCCGCGGCGAGCGCGGAGGAGGAGGACATGCTCGACTTCGCCGTCGGGGCGTCGCGCACCAGCCGCCTCGCCTGCCAGGTCTGGCTAGACGACAGCCTCGACGCCATCGAGGTCAAGATGCCCCCCGGCAGCGTCGACATGAGCCGGCGCTAGTTCGCGCCGCAGCCGCGGGGCGAGCGCCAGGAACAGGATCCCGCCGGCGCCGACGATGGCGGCGTGGAGCAGCCAGAAGCGGCTGGCGTCGAGCACCTCGTACAGGCCGCCCAGCCGCCCGCTGACGACGCTGCCGACGAACACCGCCAGCGTCATCACCCCGATCATCGTCGCCGCCACCTGCCGCGGCGCCGCCCGGGTGTAGAGCGCCAGCGCGATGGGGGTGAAGAACAGCCAGCCCTCGTTCGACAGCAGGTGGAAGCCGATCGCCCACAGCAGCGGCACCCGCCCGCCCGCCGGCGTCACCAGCGGCGCGGCGGCGAGCCAGGCGGTGGCCCCGGCGAAGATCAGGCAGCCGATGGCGAGCTTGGCGAGATCGTCGGGCTCGCGGCCGCGCGCCGCCTGCCACCGCCACAGCGCCAGCGTCGGCGCCATCAGCACCACCGGCGCGATGCCGTCGAGCGCCTGCAGCCACGGCACCGGCATGGTCCAACCGAGGACGCTCAGGTCGACATGGTCGCGGACCCACAGGTTATAGACGTTCCACACCTGGCTCTGGGCGACCCAGAACAGCGCAAGCACCGGGATCAGGGCGACGAGGATGACGACGACACGGCGTTCCGGGCGCGACAGCGGCGGACGCGAGGCGCTCGCCCGCACCGGCTCGGGCGGCAGGTGGCGACCGCCGGCAAGATAGACGATCAGCCCGATCAGCATGCCGACGCCGGCGAAGCCGAAGGCGAAGTGCCAGCCGTAGGCCGCGCCGAGGAAGCCGCAGACGATCGGCGCGACGAAGGCGCCGATGTTGATGCCGATGTAGAACAGCTGGAAGCCGTCGTCGCGTCGCCGGTCGTCGGGGCCGTAGAGAGCGCCGACCTGCGCCTCGAGATTGCCGCGCAGCGCGCCCGCCCCCAGGATCAGGCACAGCAGCGCCAGCAGGAACGAGGCGTCGAACGCCATGGCGAAATGGCCCGCCGTCATCAGCAACGCGCCTGCCGTCACCGCCGGCCGCCGGCCGATGCGGTCGCCGATCGCCCCGCCGACGACGGGGGTGAAGTAGATCAGCCCGACGTAGAGCCCGAAGATCTGCGCGGCCAGCGCCTGCGTCGACAGGGGGCCGGTCACCGCCTCGATGGCCGCGCGGAAGGCCGCGAAGCCGACGATGTGCTCGACGTGGCCCGGAAGGAGCAACTGCCCGGTCATGTAGAGGACGAGCAGCGCCTGCATGCCATGGAACGAGATGCGGTCCCACAGCTCGGTCCCGGCGAGATAGGCGAGGCCGCGCGGCTGGCCGAACAGGTCGGGGGCGGGCGCTTTGCTCACGGCGTGAGTGTTCCACGCCGCCGGCAGGCCGGCAAGCGGCTTGCGCCCGCGGCCGGCGCGCGCCATATCCGCCGCGGGAGTCGGGCGGGCAGTGCTCTCGCCAACCCGGTCAGGTCCGGAAGGAAGCAGCCGTAACGAATCCGCGCTGGGTCGTTCCCGGCTCCCACCTGCCATCTTGTCGTTCTCCTGCGAAGGCCGCATCGTTCCCGCCATGGACGCCCTGTTCGCCGACGCCGAGATGACCCCGCCCGCGGCGAGCGAGTATCGCGTCCTCGCGCGCAAGTACCGGCCGGCCGACTTCACCGCGCTGCTCGGCCAAGACGCGATGGTGCGGACGCTGGGCAACGCCATCGCGCGCGGCCAGCTGGCGCAGGCGTGGCTGCTGACCGGCGTCCGCGGTGTCGGCAAGACCTCGACCGCGCGGATCATCGCCCGGGCGCTGAACTGTGTCGGCCCTGACGGGCAGGGCGGCCCGACGATCACCCCGTGCGGCGTCTGCGAGCCGTGCGTCGCCATCGCCGCCGGCCGCCACATGGACGTGATCGAGATGGACGCGGCGTCGAACACCGGCATCGACGACGTCCGCGAGATCATCGAGGCGGTGCGCTATGCCGCCGCCAGCGCCCGCTACAAGATCTACATCATCGACGAAGTCCACATGCTGTCGAAGGCGGCGTTCAATGCGCTGCTCAAGACGCTCGAGGAGCCGCCGCCGCACGTCAAGTTCATCTTCGCCACGACCGAGGTCGGCAAGCTGCCGGTCACCGTCCTGTCGCGCTGCCAGCGCTTCGACCTGCGCCGTATTCCGGCCGACATGCTCGCCGACCATTTCGGCGGGTATCGTCGAGCAGGAGGGGCGAGGCCGAGCCGAAGCCCTGGCCCTGATCGCGCGCGCCGCCGAGGGATCGGTGCGCGACGGGCTGTCGATCCTCGACCAGGCGATCGCGCATGGCGGCGGGCGAGGTGACCGCGGCAGGCGGTGCGCGACATGCTCGGCCTGTCCGACCGTGGCGCGGTGCGGACGCTGTTCGGGCTGCTGCTCGCCGGCGAGGCGGCGTGGCGCTCTCGGCGTTGCAAGGACGGCTCGACCTCGGTGCCGATCCGGCGCAGGTCGTGCAGGAACTGCTCGAGCTGGTGCACACCATCACCCGCGCCAAGGTCGGCGACGGCGACGACCCGGCGATGAGCGCCGAGGAGCGGGCGCTGGTCCGCGATTGGGCGGCGCGACTGTCGTTCCCGCGCTGCACCGGCTGTGGCAACTGCTGCTCAAGGGCCTGGCCGAGGTCCACGCCGCGCCGGTACCGATGCAGGCGGCGGAGATGGCGCTGCTGCGGCTGATCCATGCGAGCGTCGCTGCCCGATCCTGGCGATCTCGTGCGCCGGCTGACAGAGCGCGGCGACGACGACCTGGCGCCATCGATGTCCGCCGATGCTGGCCGCGCTGGCGCGGCGCTGACCGCGCGGCCGGCGGCACCGCCGCTTGCTCAACCCGCCGCCGGGCATCCAGCGTGCCGCCGCGGCGCTCGCCCCTCCGCCGAAGAGCGGCAGGCTGCCGCGGCGCCAGCGCTGCCGGCGGATTATCCCGCTCTCGTCGCGCTGATGGAGGCGTCGCGTGAGCCCCGCCTCGCCCATGCCCTGGCCGAGGAAGTGCGGCTGGTCGATTACGCACCACCGGCGTTGACTGTTGTCGCCCCGATGGCGCTTGGGCCCGGGTTCGCGCAGCAGCTGATGGCGGCGCTCGGCATGCGCGACCGGCGCCCGCTGGACCGTCACGCTCGCCCGCGCCGGCGATCACCCGGCGGCGGCGACGCTGCACGAGCAGGCCGAGGCGCGGCTCGCAGCCGAGCGGGCCGCGGCGCTGGCCGACCCGCGCATCCGCGAGATCCTGGCCGCCTTCCCGCAGGCGACCCTGCTCGGTATCGATCACGACGAACCCGACCGGAGCACCGCCGATGCCTAACCTCGACGACATCATGAAGATGGCCAAGGGCCTGCAGGACGACATGGCCAAGGCGCAGGCCAGCCTCGACGGCATCGAGGTCGAAGGCGCTGCCGGCGGCGGGCTGGTCAAGGTGCGGGCGACGGCGAAGGGTCGCATCCTGGGGATCGACCTCGACGCGTCGCTTCTGCGTGCCGAGGACAAGGAAATGCTCGAGGACCTGATCGTCGCCGCGTTCAACGACGCCAAGACCAAGGCCGACGCCGCCGGCCATGCCGAGATGCAGAAGATGACTGCCGGCCTGCCGCTGCCGCCGGGGTTCAAGCTGCCGGGGATGTGACCCGCGGACGGCGCAGCCCGGCGCCGACCAGGCCGAAGCTGCCGGCCGTGTCGCAGACGTTGATGAAGACAAACGGTCTAGCGGGCGAGGCAGGCGTCGACCTGGTCGCGGCGGACGACGCCGATGCGGCGCTGGATCGCCTGTGCGTGGCGGCGGACGCGGCCGTGGAGGTCGGCGGCGTCGCGCTTGATCGGCTGGGGCAGGATAGCGGCGATCCGCGCCGCCTGCGCCGGCGTCAGCGTCGCGGCGGTGGTGTCGAAATAATGGTGCGCCGCCGCCTCGACGCCGTAGATGCCGGGGCCAAGCTCGGCGATGTTGAGGTAGACCTCCATGATCCGCGGCTTGCCCCACAGCGCCTCGATCAGGACGGTGAAATACGCCTCGAACGCCTTGCGGACATAGGAGCGGCCGGGCCACAGGAAGGCGTTCTTCGCCGTCTGCTGGCTGAGTGGTCGAGCCGCCGCGCAGCCGGTTCGATTCGGCGTTCCTGACGGCGGCCTGCTCGATGGCGGCGAAGTCGAAGCCGTGGTGCTGACAGAAGCGCGCGTCCTCGGCGCCGATCACCGCCCGGGTCATCGCCGGGCTGATGCGCTCGAGCGGCACCCAGTGGCGCTCGACGTGCTGGCCGGCAACCGCGTCGCGGATCATCGGCACGGTCAGCGGCGGGTTCAGCCAGCGGTAGAGGAAGACCCAGACCAGGCTGACGAGGACGGCGGCGAGTAGCAGCCGGACGACCAGCCCGAGCAGCCGCGCCGCGACCCCACGCCGTCGCGGCCGCTGAACCATATAGGCGCGTCGGGTCGCCATCAGCCGGCGAGCGTGGTGAAGGTCACACGAAGTTCACGCCCGCGACGTGTTTTCCGGTTTTCCACACCATCCCCGCGCCACTGCACCCATCGCTCATAGCCTGTCCCACCCGCGTAGGACAGCGGCTTGGCTCAGGGCGCCGCGTCAGGCCGGCTCGGGCAGCAGTCGCCGCT
>CAWJZA010000018.1:0-4256 GCA_963847215.1 uncultured Alphaproteobacteria bacterium | reverse complement strand
CGCTCGGCGTAGGTCGGCGGCGGTACGGGGCGCACCGAGACCGGGCCTAGCGTCAGCGGTGTTGCGCGGCGCAGCCGCCGAGCACGCCGGCGACGACCAGCGTGGACAGAGCCGCCAGGCGGCGGAAATGGGAAACGAAGAGACTCACGAGGGATCCTTGGATGAACGCGTTCAGTGGTCGAAGCCCGTGACCAGCGCGGTGACGACCGGCGCCAGCTTGCTGCGGCTGGTGGACCACTTGCCCATCTGGAAGGCGCCGTCCAGCGAGTAGGCGCTGCTCGAGAGCACGGTGCCGTTCTCGTCGCGCAGCGTCAGCGTGGCGTCGCGGATGTAGGACTTGTAGCCGCTGGCGAACGGCGGCGTGCCCCACTCGATGTCGGCGGTGTAGGTGACGCGGAACTTGCACGTCGTCGGCGCGCCGCCCTCCTCGTAGATGCGGCTGTCGATCTCGTGGTTGCGCAGCTCGGCCTGCAGCGCGGGCGCGATGTCCGGATCGGGCGTCAGCGGGTTGTATTCGACGCACACGGCGTCCAGCGCCTTGTGCTCGTGGTAGACCGTGTTCCTGGCGCTGCTCGGGCCGGTGGAGATCGCGCTCATGGCGACGGCACCGGTGGCCTTGACCAGTTCCAGCGCCGGCGCCGGGCTGACGATGGAGCAGCCGGGGAGGGCGACGGCGGCGGCCGCCAGGGCGAGGAGCTTGAAAGACGCATGGAGTTTTCCGGGCGTTCGGGGGTTCAGGCGACGGCGCTGAAGGCGCGTTCGAGGCGGCGACGCCCAGCGTCGCGTAGCTGGCCGCGCGGCCGGCGACGTTGCCCACGCCGTCGGCCACGTCGCTGATGCCGTCGCCGACGTAGCCGGCGGCGGTCTCGATGCCCTCGCCGACGGCCCGCGTAGTCGCGTGCGCGATGCGCGCCGTTCTCGACGGCGGTCCAGGCCTCGCTGCCCAGGTGCTCGAGTTCGCCGGTGCCCTTCTCGATGCCGTGCAGCGCCTCGGAGGCCAGGTGCTCGACGCCGTGCCAGGCGTCGACCGCGACGTCGGCCACCGCCGCGGCGCCGGCCTCGGCGGCATGCACGACGTCGCCGGCCATGCCAGCGACGTCCTCGGCGCCGGCCTTGATGGTGTCCCAGCCCGCTTCGCCGGCGTTCTCGACGCCTTGCATCGTGTCGTCGAGCCCGTTGCGCACCGCGGCGTAGGCCGCCATCGCGGCGCTGCCGACGTCGGTGAAGCCCGTCTCGACCGCCTGGCCGATGTAGCTCCCCGCGTCCTCGACCGAGTTCAACGCCTTCTCGCTGAGCGAGACGGTGGCACTGGCGCCTTCGGCGACCGCATCGCCGACGCCCATGACGGCGGCGCCGACGACGCCGTATTCCTTCTCGTTCGCGTCGAACCTGCCGGCTTGACCTGCTCCGTCACCGAGGCATAGGGCGAAGTGATCGAGCTGGTGGAGGATGTGACGGACGACATGGACGGACTCCTGGATTCGGATGAACGAATCGTAGAGAGTCCCCGGCGGCCCTAATCGGCGATCAAAGCCGGAAATGAAGGGCAATTCGGCGCGCCCGTCGAGAAACTATTCTTTACCGCCCGGCGGGGCCGCGACGCGGGCGCCCGGCAACGGCGTCCGTCCGGTGCCGCCCCCGGCGGCCTACTTCTTCGGCAGCGCGTAGGCGATCACGGAATCGCCCGGCTTGGTGCCCGTCGAGCCATGGCCGCCCGCGACGACCAGCAGGATACTGGCGGCCGTCGGCGCCCGAGTAGGTCATCGGCGTCGCCTGGCCGCCGGCCGGAAGGCGGCCTCCCAGATTTGCTCGCCGTCGTGCACGTCGTAGGCGCGCACGTAGTAGTCCATGCTGCCGGAGAGGAAGGCGACGCCGCCGGCCGTCACCATCGGGCCGCCGAGGTCGGGCACGCCCATGCGGATCGGCACGGGAATCGGCGACAGGTCGCGCACGGTGCCGTTGCGGTGCCGCCAGGCGACCCGCCCGGTGCGCAGGTCCACGCCGGCGACATAGCCCCAGGGCGGCGCCTGGCAGGGGATGCCCAGCGGCGACAGGAACGGCGCCCATCTTGACTGGCGTAGGGCGCGCCGAAGTTCTCGTTGAGCGCCGGCAGCACGCCGTGCGGCGGTCGTTGCGCCTGCACCAGCGCGCGGTCGGTTGGGGCGCGGCACCAGTTGCGACGTGAACGCGAGATAGGTCGGCGTGGTGAACGCCATCTGGCGCTCCGGGTCGACGGCGACGCCGCCCCAGTTGAACACGCCGAAGTTGCCCGGGTAGACCAGCGAGCCCTGCAGCGACGGCGGCGTGAAGCGGCCGTCATAGCGCAGGTGGCGGAACGCGATGCGGCACACCGTCTGGTCGAAGATGGTGGCGCCCCACATGTCCGCCTCGGTCAGCGCGGGCGGGTCGAACGACAGCGCCGAACGCGGCTGGGTCGGCGCCGCCTCGTCGCCCGTGACGGCGCCCCGCCGGGCCCGGCTCTTCGGTGACCGGCAGCACCGGCTCGCCGGTGCGGCGGTCGAGCACGAAGAGCTCGCCCTGCTTGGTCGGCTGCACCAGCGCCGGCACGCGTCGCGCCGCCGATGGTGAGGTCGACCAGCGTCGGCTGCGACGGCACGTCGTAGTCCCAGAGGTCGTGGTGCACGGTCTGGAACACCCAGCGCAGCCGGCCCGTCGCCAGGTCGAGCGCGACCACCGAGGAGGAGACACTTTCGACAGCGGCGCTGCGATGGCCGCCCAGCTGGTCCGGCGGCTGGTTGCCGATCGGCAGGTAGACCAGCCCAGCGCCTCGTCCACGCTGGCGATCGACCAGCTGTTGGGCGAGTTGGCCGTGTAGGTCCGGCCCGCCGCGATCGGCGTCGTCGCGTCCGGGTTGCCGGAGTCCCAGTTCCAGACCAGCGCGCCGGTGTCGACGTCGAAGGCCCGGATGACGCCCGACTCCTCGTGCGTCGAGTAGTTGTCGAGCACCGTGCCGCCGACGATGACGAGCGCGCTGGTCACGACCGGCGGCGAGGTCGAGTAGTACGAGCCGGCCTTCAGGTTGGGCATGTTGGCCGCGAGGTCCACCTGTCCGGCCGCCGCCGAAGCCGCGTGCAGACCGCGCCGGTGTCGGGATCCAGCGCGATCAGGCGGCCGTCGCGGTCGGCAGGAAGAGCTTGGCCCCGCAGTCGGCGCGCGCCTGCCGGCGGTGGCGGGGATGTCGAGGCGCGCGGCCGGGCGGGCGCCGCTGGCGGAGGCGCCGGCGCCGACGCGGCCGCCATCGCCGCGCGCCGGCGTCGGACGCCGGCTGCGTACGACAGGCCGCGGCAGGTCAGGTGCTGGAGCGCCAGCTCGTTGTCGATCACCGGGTCGTAGCGCCACAGCTGGCGCCGGTCGTGGCGTCCAGCGCGATGACCGACTGGTGCGGCGTGCACAGGAAGAGCCGGTTGCCCATCTTGAGCGGCGTGACCTCGTCGGTCGTCTCCTCCGGATCGCCGGGACGGCCGCGCAGGTCGCCGGTGTGGAATTCCCAGGCCACCTGCAGTTGCCCGACGTTGGCGGGCGTGATCTGCGCCAGCGGCGAGTACCGCTGGCCGTAGCCGCGTGCGGCCGTAGGCCTGCCATTCGCCGTCCGGCATGGCGCCCCCGCCGCGGCGACCGGCGCCTGCGCGGCCGCCGGCAGCTCGCCGCGACCTCGTGCGGGTCGCGGACGCCCGCCGCCACCGCCACCAGCCGCGAGCCCGACGGCCCCGCCCAGCGCGCGCCGGCGGCTGCGCGGCCCGGCCAGCGGGCGCCCGACCGGCGGCAGCAGCAGCAGCAGCCCGAGCACGAAGGCCACGTCCAGGCGCGCGGCGAGCGGCCACCAGTCCAGGCCGACCTCGACCAGCGACCACGCGAGCAGCGCGGCCAGCAGCGCCGCGTACACCAGCAAGCGCGGTGGCCGACCGCCGCCACAGCAGCACGCCCGCCGCGGCGAAGCCGTGCCCGCCAGCAGGTGTCCACGGAGCCGCCCGCCGCGACCAGCATCGCGCCGCCGACGAGCAACGCGAGTCCGAGCACGATCAACAAGGTGCCGAAGAACCTGCCATAGGCGGAAAAGGTCAGTTCATCGCCATCGTGGCGCTCCTCATGGATGGGGGTGGTCCATGGACGTTAATCAGATGCCTGTTTACGGCCGTCAGGACGAGCGCTTGTGCGACCGTGCGATGGCTGAATGGTGAATTGCTGATTCGGGCGGTCAGGGCGACAGCCGCACAGCACGGCGTAGACGAACGCCG
>CAWJZA010000017.1:0-65766 GCA_963847215.1 uncultured Alphaproteobacteria bacterium | reverse complement strand
AGGCGCGGCCGGGAACGGTCGGCACCGGCGACGACGTCTGTCGCACGTGCAACGGCAGCGGCCGAGTGGACGGCGACGACTGCCCGACGTGTGGTGGCACCGGGCTCGTTACCGAGGCCATCGGCGGCGGCTGACGCTGGCGCCGACGCGCGTCACCACGACACCTTCGACAAGGCGGCGTAGCTGGGGTAACCACGGGCGATGAACGCGCCCGTGCCGACGCCTGCCCCTGCTTCCCGCTCCAGCCGGCGGCCGACTCGGCGCGGCTTCCTGATCGGCACCGGCGCGGTCGCGGGGCTGGCGGTCGGCTATGCCGTGTGGCCGCGGTCGCACCCGCTCAACTGGGCGGCGGCGCCCGACGAGACGGTGGTCAACGGCTTCGTCAAGGTCGGGACCGACGGCCGCGTCGTCGTCGCCATTCCCCAGGCCGAGATGGGCCAGGGCGTGTCGACGGCGCTGGCGCAGCTTGTCGCCGGCGAGCTCGGTGCCGACTGGAACACGGTGTCGGTCGAGCCGGCGCCGCTCAATCCGATCTACGCCAACCACGGCATGGCGCTCGACGCGACCGCCGGCCTCCCGCCCAGCCTGCAGGGCTTCGCCCGCTGGGGCATGGGCGGGATCATCGACCATTTCGACGTCCAGATGACCGGCGGCAGCACCTCGGTGCGCGGGTTTGCCCGGCCGATGCGGCTGGCGGGTGCGGCGGCGCGCGAGATGCTGTGCAAGGCGGCGGCGCGGCAGTGGGGCGTCGACCCGGCGCAGTGCGACACGCAGGACGGCTTCGTCGTCTACAAGGCCAACCGCATCCGCTTCGCCGACATCGCCGGCAAGGTCGTGGCCGGCGATGCGCCGTCGTCGCCGCTGCTGCGGGCCAAGCCGCCGATCATCGGCACCGCCGTGCCGCGCCTCGACGTGCCGGGGAAGACCGACGGCAGCGCCCGCTTCGGCATCGACGTGCGCCTGCCGGGGATGGTCTATGCCGCCGTTCGCTCGGGCCCTGCCGGCGATCCCAAGCTGATCCGCGCCGACGATAGCGCCGCGCGCAAGCTGCCGGGCGTGATCGATGTCGTCCACGGCCCGACCTGGGTGGCGGTCGTCGCGACGACGTGGTGGGGGGCGAGCAAGGCGCTCGACCTGGTGACGGCGCAGTTCGAGCCGCAGGCCCATCCCGCCGGGCCGTGGGTTTCGGACGCGCCAACGCGGGCGCTGGCAGCGACCGACGCGAAGGCCGTGCGCAGCGACGGCGACGCGGCGGCGGCGCTGGCCCACGGCGCGGTGGTCAGCGCCGACTACAGCGTCCCCTACCTCGCCCACGCCGCGCTCGAACCGATGAACGCCACCGCCCGCGTCGAGAACGGCCGGGCCGAGGTCTGGGCGCCGACGCAGTCGCTGACGCTGACGACCTGGGCGGCAGCCAAGGCGCTGGGGTTCGACGACGGCGCGGTCACCGTTCACCCGACGCTGATCGGCGGCGGCTTCGGCCGCAAGGCGGAGAACGATGCCGTGGTCCAGGCGGTGCTGATCGCCCGCGCCGTCAAGCGGCCGGTGCAGCTGATCTGGTCGCGCGCCGAGGATCTGGCGCAGGACCGGTTCCGCCCGGCCGCGGCGGCGCGGATGCGCGGCGCGGTCAAGGATGGACGCATCGCCGCCTGGGACAGCCGCATCGCCGTGCCCGACGTCACCTCCAGCTTCGCCAGCCGCAACCTGCCGGCAATGGCCGGCGCGCCCAAGGCCTCGGCCGAGGGCGTCGACGGCGCGACGCAGCTGCCCTACGACATCCCGGCGATCCGCGTCGAACATGCGCTGGTCGCGACGCCGGTGCCCTTGGGCTTCTGGCGCTCGGTCGGGCACAGCTTCAGCGCCTTCTTCGTCGAGTCGTTCGTCGACGAACTCGCCCATGCCGCCAACGCTGATCCGGGTCAGTTCCGGCTCGGCCTGCTCCACGCCGCGCCGCGCCATGCCGCCGTGCTCAAGGCGGCGCTCGACGCCGCCGGCGGGCTGGGCAGCGGGGACAGCGGGGTCGGCCGCGGCGTCGCCCTGCACGAAAGCTTCGGCTCGATCGTCGCCCAGGTCGCCGAGGTCGCGTGCGCGGCCGGCGAGCCGCCGCGGGTCCGTCACGTCTGGGCAGCGATCGACTGCGGCCAGGTGGTCAACCCCGACGGCGTGCGCGCGCAGATGGAGGGGGCGATCGCCTATGGCCTGGGCGCGGCGCTCAAGCAGCGGATCACCTTCGCCGGCGGCCGCGTCGAGCAGACCAATTTCGACGGCTTCCCGTCGCTGATGCTGGCCGAGGCGCCGGCGATCGACGTCGTGCTGGTCAATCCGACGGGGGCCGGCGGCAGCCCGCTGGGCGGGGTCGGCGAGCCGGGCACGCCGCCGATCGCGCCGGCGGTGGCCAACGCCATCTTCGCCGCAACGGGCCGGCGCCTGCGTTCGCTGCCGTTCGTCACGTGAAGCCGCTGGCAGAGCCGCCGGCTGCGGCCGCGGCGGCGGCGCTCCCTCCGGGTCATCCGCCGGTCGCCTTCGGCCGCATCGGGGTGCTGCTGGTCAACCTCGGCACGCCCGACGCGCCCGAGGTCGGCCCGGTGCGCCGCTACCTTGCCGAGTTCCTGTCCGATCGTCGCGTCGTCGAACTGCCGCCGATCCTGTGGCAGCCGCTGCTGCGCGGCGTCGTGCTGCTGACCCGGCCGAAGCGGACGGCGGCGAACTATGCCAAGATCTGGGACGCGGCCGCCGGCGATTCGCCGCTGCGCATCATCACGATTGCCCAGGCGGCGGCGCTGGCCGGCGATCTCGGCCCGGACGTCGTCGTCGACTGGGCCATGCGCTACGGCCAGCCGACGATCCCCGACCGGCTGGCGGCGCTGAAGGACGCGGGCTGCGAGCGCATCCTGATCGCGCCGCTCTATCCGCAATATTCGAGCGCCACGACCGGCACGGTCAACGACCGGGTTTTCGCCACGCTGATGAAGTGGCGCTGGCAGCCGGCGCTGCGGACCCTGCCGCCCTACCATGACGATCCCGTCTACATCGCCGCGCTGGCCGAATCGTACACCGCCGGTGTCGCCGAGCTCGGCTGGACGCCCGACCTGCTGCTGACCTCGTTCCACGGCATGCCGCGGTCGACGCTGGACAAGGGCGATCCCTATCACTGCCAGTGCCGCAAGACGGCGCGGCTGCTGGCCGAGCGCCTGACCACCACGCCGACCCCGGTGCCGGTCGAGGTGTCGTTCCAGTCGCGCCTGGGCCGCGCCGAGTGGCTGAAGCCCTACACCGACGCGACCCTCGCCGACCTGCCGGGGCGGGGGGTGCGGAAGCTCGTCGTCATGGCACCGGGCTTCAGCGCCGACAATCTCGAGACGCTGGAGGAGGTGGCGATGGAGGGCCGCGCCACGTTCCTCGCCGCCGGCGGCACCGACTTCGCCTACCTGCCGTGCCTCAACGCCGGCGACATCGGCAACGGCGCGCTGGCCGCGATCGTGCGGCGGGAACTTGCCGGGTGGCTCCCCGCTTCCTAAGGACGCCACACGACTCTGGGGAGAGATCAGACATGGCACGCATCGCGATCGTCACCGGCGGCACCCGCGGCATCGGCGAGGCGATCAGCCTCGCGCTGCAGGCGGAGGGCATCACCGTCGTCGCCAACTACGGCGGCGACGACAAGAAGGCGGCCGAGTTCAGCGAGCGCACCGGCATCACCGCGCGGAAGTGGAACGTCGCCGACCACCAGGCCTGCCTCGATGCGGTCGCCGCGGTCGAGGCCGAGCACGGCGCGGTCGACATTGTCGTCAACAACGCCGGCATCACCCGCGACGGCACGCTGCTCAAGATGACCTACGAGATGTGGCGCGAGGTCATCGACGTGAATCTCGGCGGCTGCTTCAACATGGCCAAGGCCGCCTTCCCGGGGATGCGCAACCGCAAGTTCGGCCGCATCGTCAACATCGGCTCGATCAACGGCCAGGCGGGGCAGTACGGGCAGGTCAACTATGCCGCGGCGAAGTCGGGCATCCACGGCTTCACCAAGGCGCTGGCGCAGGAAGGCGCGCGCGTCGGCGTGACGGTCAACGCCATCGCGCCCGGCTATATCGACACCGACATGGTCGCCGCGGTGCCGGCCGACGTGCTCGATAAGATCGTCGCCAAGATTCCCGCCGGGCGGCTGGGGCAGGCGAGCGAGATCGCCCGCGGCGTCGTCTTCCTGACCAGCGACGATGCCGGCTTCGTCACCGGCTCGACGCTGTCGATCAACGGCGGCCAGCACATGTACTGAGATTGCGGGCGGCGTGAGCATGGACGGCCTGGCCAAGGGCTCGGTGACCATCGCCGGCCACCGCACCTCGCTCAGCCTCGAGCCCGTGTTCTGGGCCGCGCTGCGCGCCGCGGCGGCCGATCGCGGCGTGCCGCTCAACGCGCTGATCGCCGAGATCGACGAGGCGCGGACGACCAACCTGTCGAGCGCCGTCCGCGTCTGGCTGTTCGCCCGCGCGCAGTCGCAGGCGGGATAAGCGAAGCGCCGACCTGCATCCTGTGCTAGTGTGAACCCAGGATAGCCGGGGGGCAGGGCCGATGGGGCGCGTTCTATATTTGCCGATCGCAGCGATCGTCTACGCGATCTTCTTCGCCACTTTCCTCTATCTGATCGGCTTCGTCGGCGACCTGCCGTTTCTGCCGCTCAGTGTCGATCGCGGCCCGGCAGCCACCCCGGCGGTGGCGCTGGTGGTCGACCTGGCGCTGATCGCCGTCTTCGCTGTCCAGCACAGTGTCATGGCGCGTCCCGGCTTCAAGGCGCGCTGGACGCGGGTGGTGCCGCCGGCGCTCGAGCGCAGCGTCTACGTACTCGCCGCCAGCCTGTGCCTGCTGCTGCTGTTCGGGGCGTGGCGGCCGATCGCCGGCGACCTGTGGCGCGTGACCGGGCCGCTGGCGATGCTGTCGTGGACGCTGTTCGCCGCCGGCTGGGCGATCGTCCTGCTCAGCACCTTCCTCATCAACCACTTCGAGCTGTTCGGGCTGGCGCAGGTCTATCGCCACTGGCGCCGGGTGAGCGTCGCCGCCCCGCGCTTCCGCACGCCGCTGTTCTACCGGTTGGTGCGGCACCCGCTGTATTCGGGGTTCCTCGTCGCCTTCTGGGCAACGCCGGCGATGACGGTCGGCCATGCCGTCCTCGCGGCGGGCATGTCGGCCTATGTTCTCGTCGCCATCCGCTACGAGGAGCGCGATCTCGTCGCCGTGTTCGGCGGCGACTATGCGACCTACCAGGCGACGACCGGCATGCTCGTTCCCGGCATCGGCCGGCGCGGCTAGAGCGGCTTCGCCAGAACGACCAGCGTCAGCGGCGGGCCCGAGACCGGCTGTTCGTAGGGGAACGGCCGCACCTCGCCGGTCGGCGCGTAGCCGCGGCGGCCGTAATAGGCGATCAACTCGGCGCGCCGGTCGATCACCGTCATCTCCATCAGTGCGGCGCCATGGTCGCGGGCGCGCGCCTCGGCGGCGGCGATGATCGCCCGGCCGATGCCCGTCGCCTGCCGCGACGGATCGACGGCGAGCTGACCGAGATAGCCGGTGTCGCCGTTCAGGCTGACTTCGGCGCAGGCGACGATCGCCGCGCCGTCGTCGGCAACGAGGAATCCCCGCCCGGGCGCCGCAACGATCGCGGCGACGCTCCCCGCGTCGGTGCGCGGCCCGACCAGCAGGTCGGCCTCGTGCGTCCAGCCGGCGCGCGCGGTGTCGCCGCGATAGGCGCGCTCGATCAGCGCGTGGACGGCGGGCACGTCGGCGGGCGTGGCGGGTCGGATCGGCAGCGGCATGACCGGCGCTGTAGCCACCGCACCGCCCGCTGCCAAGCGCGCGGTGAGTGGCCTTTGCACGCCATCCCCTCGTAGAAGGCGCGCGTGACCGACCAAAATGCCTGGACAGCGCCGCCGACGGCCATCGAAGCCGCGCTTCTCGACCAAATCGACCCCGGTACCCTGCTCGACCGGACGCTGGCGTGGAGCGCGATCAACTCGGGCAGCCGCAACCTCGCCGGGCTGGCGACGATGGCCGACGCGCTGACGCCGGCGCTGGCCGCTTTCGGCACGGTCGCCCGCGTGCCCGCCGCGCCCGCCGGCACGGTCGACGCCGCCGGCCGGCCCCAGCCGCTGCGCCACGGCGACAACCTCCACCTCAGCCTGCGTGCCCGCGCGCCGACGCGCGTACTGCTGACCGGGCACATGGACACCGTCTTCGCCGCCGATCACCCGTTCCAGCGGCGCAGCGGCTCGATGCCAACACGGTGAACGGCCCCGGCGTCGCCGACATGAAGGGCGGCATCGCGGTCATGCTGGCGCGCTGGCGGCGGTCGCCGCCTCGCCGTGCGCCGAGGCGCTGGGCATCGAGGTCGTGCTCAACGCGACGAGGAGGTGTCGTCGCCCGGCTCGCGCGCCGCTGCTCGCACGCGGCGCCGCGCGCTGCCACCTCGGCCTGACCTACGAGCCGGCGCTGCCCGACGGAACGCTGGCCGGCGGGCGGCGCGGCAGCGGCAATTTCAGCGCCGTCGTCCGCGGCCGGGCGGCGCACGCCGGGCGCGAGCCGGAGCAGGGGCGCAACGCCATCGTCGCCGCCGCGCGACCTGGCGCTGCGGCTGGCCGCGCTGGTCGGCGCCGCAGCTGTCGGTCAACGCCGGCCGGATCGACGGCGGCGGGCCGAACAACATCGTCCCCGACCTCGCCGTGCTGCGCTTCAACGTCCGGCCCGCGACCGCTCGCGGCCCAGGCCGCGGCCGAGGCCGGCGATCGCCGCCGCGGTCGCCGGCGGTGGCGCGCGCGCATGAAGTCGACGTCGACCTCGACGGCGGCTTCGCCCGGCCGCCCAAGCCGCTCGACGCCAACCAGCGCGCGGCGTTCGACCTGGTCCGCGACTGCGGCGCGGCGCTGGGACTCGGCGATCGCCTGGCGCGACACCGGCGGCGTCTGCGACGGCAACAACCTCGCCGCGACCGGCCTCGCCGTGGTCGACACGATGGGCGTGCGCGGCGGCGCGATCCATTCGGCCGACGAGTTCCTGCTGGTCGACAGCCTGGTCGAACGCGCCGCGGCTGTCGGCGCTGGTGCTGCTGCGCGTCGCGCAGCACGGCTTCACCCGCGGGCGTCGCGGCATGACCTGGCTCGTCCGCCCGGCGCGCGCGAGCGACCTCGACGTGCTGTTCGACCTCGCCGGCCTGACCGGCGGCGGCTTCACCAACCTGCCGCCCGACCGCGACGCGCTCGCGCGGCGGCTGGCCCGGTCGGACGCGTCGTTCGCCGCCGACCGCCCGCACGCGGTCGACGAGCTGTACCTGCTGATCCTCGAACAGGCCGCGACCGGCCGGATCGGCGGCACGGCGGCGGTGTTCAGCCGCGTCGGCGCCGAATGGCCGTTCTACAGCTACAAGATCTCGATCCTGTCGCAGACCAGCCGCGCGCTCAAGCGCACCTTTTCGATGCGCCTGCTCAACCTGTGCACCGACCATGACGGGGCGAGCGAGGTCGGCGGGCTGTTTCTCCACCCCGACCTCCGCACCGGCGGCCTCGGCCGGCTGCTCGCCCGCAGCCGCTACCTGTTCATCGCCGCCAACCGGCAGCGCTTCGCCGACACGCGTGCTCGCCGAACTGCGCGGCGTGATCGGCGACGACGGCGACTCGCCGTTCTGGGACGGCCTCGGCGCGCGCTTCTTCGGCATGAGTTTCCGCGAGGCCGACGAGTTCAACAGCATCCACGGCAACCAGTTCATCGCCGACCTGATGCCCAAGTCGCCGGTCTATGTCGCCCTGCTCAGCGAGGCGGCGCAGGCGGTGATCGGCCGGCCGCACCCGCGCGGCGTACCGGCGCTGCGGATGCTCGAGGCCGAGGGCTTCCGCTACGACAATTATGTCGACATCTTCGACGGCGGCCCGACCGTGACCTGTCCGACCGACGCCATCCGTACCGTCGCCGCCAGCCGTGCCGCGCCGGTCGGGGAGCTGGCCGACGGCCATGGCGGCATGCCGCGGGCGCTGCTCGCCGCCGGGCGGCTGGCGGACTTCCGCAGCTGGATCGGCCACGCCGACTGGTGTGCCGACGGGCTGGTGCTGCCGGCGGGCGAGGCCGAACTGATGCGCGTCGGGCTGGGCGACGAGGTACGCCATGTCGGCTTCTGATCTCGTCTCGACCGATCCCTGCACCGGCGAAGTCGTCTGGCAGCGGCGCGACCGGCGACGCGCCGCCGCCGATCGCCGCCGCGCGCGCCGCGGCGCCCGGCTGGGCGGCGACGCCGCTCGCCGACCGGGTCGCGCTGGTCGAGGCCTTCGCCGCCGTCGTCCGCGACCGCGCCGAGGCGTTCGCCGCGCTGATCGCGCGGGAGACCGGCAAGCCGCTGTGGGAGGCGCGGACCGAGGTGGCGAGCGTCGCCGCCAAGGTCGCGATCTCGGTCGCGGCGCAGGCCGAGCGCGCCGGCGAGCGCCACGGCGAGGCAGGCGGCATCCGCCAGGCCGTCCGTCACAAGCCGCACGGCGTGCTGGCGGTGCTGGGGCCGTATAATTTCCCGGCGCACCTGCCCAACGGCCATATCGTGCCGGCGCTGCTCGCCGGCAACGCGGTGGTGTTCAAGCCGTCCGAGCAGGCGCCGGCGGTCGGCGACTTCATGGCCGGCTGCTGGGCCGCCGCCGGGCTGCCCGCCGGCGTGCTGACGCTCGTCCAGGGCGGCCGGCGCGCAGGGCGAGGCGCTCGCCGCGGGCGACATCGACGGCCTGCTGTTCACCGGCTCGGCGACGGCGGGGGCGGCGCTGGCGCGGCGCTTCGCCGAGACGCCGCATCGATCCTGGCGCTGGAGATGGGCGGCAACAACCCGCTCGTCGCCTGGGATATCGCCGCCCGGACCTCGATGCGGCGGCGGCGACGGTCGTGCAGTCGGCGTTCCTGTCGGCCGGGCAGCGCTGCACCTGCGCGCGGCGGCTGATCGTCGGCCCGGGCGGCGCGGCGCTGCTCGACGCGGTCGCGGCGCTGATCGACCGGCTGATCGTCGGCGCGCCGTTCGACGAGCCGCAGCCGTTCATGGGCCCGGTGATCGACAACCGCGCCGCCGACGGGCTGCAGGCGGCGTTCGCCGGCCTTGTCGCCCGCGGCGGTCGCATCGTCCGCCCGCTCGTCCGCCGCGATCCGGCGCGGCCGTTCCTGTCGCCCGGCGATCGTCGACGTCACGGACGTTCGCCGAGCGCCCCGACGACGAGCTGTTCGGCCCGCTGCTGCAGGTCGTCCGCGTGGCCGACTTCGACGCCGCGCTGGCGGAGGCCAACGCCACGCGCTTCGGCCTGGCCGCCGGGCTGATCGGCGGCGATCGCGGCCCTCTACGACCGGTTCTGGCGGGAGAGCCGCGCCGGCGTCGTCAACTGGAACCGCCCGACCAACGGCGCGGCGTCGAACGCGCCGTTCGGCGGCGTCGGCTGGTCGGGCAACCACCGGCCGAGCGCCTATTATGCCGCCGACTATTGCGCCTGGCCGGTCGCCAGCCTGGAGGCCGACGCGCCGGTCGCGACCATCGCCACGGGGCTGCGGCCATGATCGAGATCAACTTCGACGGGCTGATCGGGCCGAGCCACAACTACGCCGCGCTGTCGCCGGGCAACCTGGCCAGCGCCGCCAATGCCGGCGCGGTCTCCCGCCCGCGCGACGCGGCGCTGCAGGGCCTGGCCAAGATGCGCGCGGCGCTCGACCTCGGGCTGGCGCAGGGGCTGTTCGTGCCGCACGACCGGCCGGCGACCGGCTGGCTGCGGGCGCTGGGCTTCGCCGGCGACGACGATGCGGTGGCCGCCGCCGCTGTGGCCGACCCGGTCCTGTTCGCCCACGCCATGTCGGCATCGGCGATGTGGACGCGCGAACGCCGCCACCGTCTCGCCCGCCGCCGACTGCGGCGACGGCCGCTGCCACCTGACCGTCGCCAATCTCAGCGCCATGCCCCATCGCAGCCACGAGGCGGCGGCGACGCTGGCGCAGCTGCGCCTCGCCTTCGCCGACCCGGCCTTCGCCGTTCATCCACCCGTCCCGACGTTCGGCGACGAGGGCGCGGCCAACCACATGCGGATCGCGCCGGCGCCGGAGGACGCGCGGGGTCGAGATCTTCGTCTACGGCGTCGACGGCGGCGGCTTCCCCGCGCGCCAGAGCCGCGTCGGCGAGCGAGGCCGTCGCCCGCGCCCACGGCCTCGCCCCCGCGCGCACCCTGTTCGTCGAGCAGTCGCCCGCCGCGATCGCCGCGGGCGCCTTCCACAACGACGTCGTCGCCGTCGCCGACGGCGCGCTGGTCTTCGCCCACGAGGCGGCGTTCGCCGGCGACTTCGCCGCCGACCTCGCCCGCGCCGCGCCCTGGGCCGAGCTGATCGTCGTGCCGGCGAGCGCCGTCAGCCTGGCGCGAGGCGATCGCCTCGTACCTGTTCAACTCGCAGCTGGTGACCCTGCCCGGCGGCACCCATGGCTCTGATCCTGCCCGCCGAGTGCGCGCGAGACGCCGCGCGTCGCCACCTATCTCGACCAGCTCGTCGCCGGCAACGGGCCGATCCGCAGCGTCCACTTCGTCGAGGTGCGCGAATCGATGCGCAACGGCGGCGGCCCGGCCTGCCTGCGCCTGCGCGTGACGTGCGACCCGGCAACGGTCGACCCCCGCTTCCTGCTCGACGCGGCGAAGATCGCGCGGCTGGAGGCGATCGTCGCGGCGCACTGGCCGGCCGAGATCGCGCCCGACGACCTCGTCCAGCCGGCGCTGTGGGCCCAGTGCCGCGCCGCCCGCGCCGCGCTGCTCGACGCCCTGGATCTCGGCGAGCTCGGCTAATCCGAGCGGCCGGCTAGGGAATGCCACCTTCACCGGCCCCAAGAATCCCTTGCTTTCCGTAAACCCCACGGCGACCCATGTCCTCGCCATGCAAGCTGTCGCACAAATCGGTCGGGTCGTCCTTGTCGGCGCCGGCCCCGGCGCTCCCGACCTGCTGACCGTGCGCGCCGTCCGCGCGCTCGAACAGGCGACGGTCGTCGTCCACGACGGCTTGATCGACCCGGCCGTGCTCGACCTTGCCGTCGGCGCCCGCCGCATCGACGTCAGCAAGCGCCGCGCCCGCCACACCCTGCCGCAGGAGGCGATCAACGCCCTGCTGGTCCGCGAGGCGCGAGCGGGCGAGACCGTCGTCCGGCTGAAGGGCGGCGACCCCTTCGTCTTTGGCCGCGGCGGCGAGGAGGTCGCCGCCTGTCGCGCGGCCAACGTACCCGTCGCGGTCGTCCCCGGCGTGTCGGCGGCGCTCGGCGCGGCGGCCGAGGTGCTGCTGCCGCTGACCCACCGCGACCATGCCGCCACGGTCAGCTTCGTCGCCGGCACGTGCCAGGCGCTGACGGAGCAGAACTGGGCCGGCCTCTCCGGGATCGGCCGGACGCTCGTCGTCTATATGGGCGTGACCAACGCCGCCGGCATCGCCGACAAGCTGATCGCCGATGGCCTCGCCCCGGATACCGCCTGCGCCGTACTCGAACGCGGCACGCTGCCGGGCGCGCGGGTGGTGCGGACGCTGCTCGCCGACCTCGGCGGGGCGGTCGCCGCCGCGCGGATCGCCTCGCCGGCGCTGCTGGTCATCGGCGCCGTCGCCGCGCTCGGCAGCGAAGCGGCGCTGAAGGAGTTGGCATGCGCCTCCTGACCGGCAACATCCTCGAGACCGGCGACGTCGTGTGGTGGGACGGGCAGGGCTGGAGCCTGTACCTGCGCGACGCCATCGATGTCGGGGCCGACGGCGACGCGCTGCTGGCGCGGACCCTCGCCGCCGAACGGATCAACGACCCCGCCCTGGTCGATGCCGAGCCGACACCCGCCGGGCCGCGCCCGCGGACGATGCGCGAGCGCGTCCGCGGCGCCGGCCCGACCGTCCGCCGCGACCTCAACCGTCCGACCAGCGAAGCGACCGCCTGATGTACCGCTACGATGAATACGACCAGCAGATCGTCGACGCGCGTGTCGAGGAGTTTCGCGACCAGGTCGCGCGCCGGCTGGCGGGCGAGATCACCGAGGACCAGTTCAAGCCGCTGCGGCTGATGAACGGCCTCTACCTCCAGCTCCACGCCTACATGCTGCGCGTCGCCGTGCCCTACGGCACGCTGTCGGGCACGCAGCTGCGGATGCTGGCGCATATCGCGCGGCGCTACGACCGCGGCTACGGCCATTTCACGACGCGGCAGAACATCCAGTACAACTGGATCAAGCTCGCCGAGGCGCCCGACCTGCTCGCCGAGCTGGCCACCGTCGAGATGCACGCCATCCAGACCAGCGGCAACTGCATCCGCAACATCTCGAGCGACCAGTTCGCCGGCGCCGCGGCCGATGAGGTCGCCGACCCGCGGCCCTATGCCGAGCTGCTGCGCCAGTGGTCGAGCTTCCACCCCGAGTTCAGCTTCCTGCCGCGCAAGTTCAAGATCGCGGTGATCGCCAGCGACACCGACCGTGCCGCGATCCAGCTCCACGACATCGGCCTGCAGCTGGTGCGCGGGCCGGGCGGCGCGCTGGGCTTCAAGGTCTATGTCGGCGGCGGGATGGGGCGCACGCCGATGATCGGCCACGTCGTCCGCGACTTCATCCCGGTCGGGCAGTACCTCAGCTACTGCGAGGCGATCCTGCGCGTCTACAATCGCTACGGACGGCGCGACAACATCTACAAGGCGCGGATCAAGATCCTGGTCCACGAGCTCGGCGCCGCCGAGTTCACGCGCCAGGTCGAGGCGGAGTGGGCGGCGCTGGAACCGCTCGCGCTCGACGCGCCGGCGGCGGAATACGCCCGCATCGCCGCGCAGTTCGCCGAGCCCGCCTACGATCTCGCCGCGCCGGACGAGGTCGACCGCAGCGACCCCGATTTCGCGCTATGGCTCGACCAGAACGTCCACGCGCACAAGCAGCCGGGCTATGCCATCGCCACGATCAGCCTGAAGCCGGTCGGCGGCATCCCCGGCGATGCGACCGCGGAGCAGATGGACCTCATCGCCGATCTCGCCGCTCGGTATGCCCATGACGAGGTCCGGGTGACGCACAGCCAGAACCTGGTGCTGGCGCACGTCCGCAAGGCCGACCTGTACGCGCTGTGGACCGCGCTGGCCGACGCCGGTCTGGCGACGCCGAACCTCGACCTCGTCACCGACATCATCGCCTGCCCCGGGCTCGACTATTGCGCGCTGGCCAACGCCCGCTCGATCCCGGTCGCGCAGAAGATCGCCGAGCGTTTCGCCGACCTCGACCGCCAGCACGACATCGGCGAGCTGAAGATCAAGGTGTCGGGGTGCATCAATGCCTGCGGCCACCACCACGCCGGCCACATCGGCATCCTCGGCGTCGACCGGAAGGGCGAGGAGGCGTACCAGCTCAGCCTCGGCGGCTCGGGCGCGGAGGACGCCAGCCTGGCGAAGATCCTCGGCCCCGGCTTCTCCGAGGCCGGCGTCGTCGACGCGGTCGAGAAGGTCATCGAGGCATACCGCACAGTGCGCAGCGGGCCGGACGAGCGCTTCCTCGATACCTATCGCCGCCTGGGCGATGCCCCGTTCAAGGCCGCCGTCTATGGCTGAAGTCCAGGACCAGACGCCGGTCGCCGGAGCCGCGCCGCCGCCGGAAACCGCGCCGCAGCAGGTGCTCAGCTTCCGCGACGGCGCGCTGTACGACGGGCCAGTGGTGCCGCTCGCGGATTTCGGCGCGGCGTCGAACACCGCCGCCGTCCGGCTCGATCCCGGCGACGACGCGCGGGCGCTGCTGCCCCACCTCGCGGGCCTGCGGCTGATCGAGGTGTCGTTCCCGAAGTTCCGCGACGGCCGCGGCTATTCGGCGGCGCGGATCCTGCGCGAGAACGGCTACGCGGGCGAGCTGCGCGCCGCCGGCGACGTCCTGCTCGACCAGATGGTCTTCCTCCGCCGCGTCGGCTTCGACAGCTTCGCGCCCGCCCGGCCGCTCGACCGCGCCGCGGTCGCCGCCGCCCTGGCCCGCTTCCCCTTCGTCTACCAGAAAGCGGCCGACACGCAGGTGCCGGTATGGGCACTGCGGCATGGCTGAGGCGCGCGCCGCCCGCGTCGCCGACGTCATCGACGTCGCCCCGGCCTTCGTGCCCGCCGAGGCCGATGCGCTCAACGCGCGCTTCGCCGGCGTCGACACCGCGGCCATGCTCGCCGAACTGCTCGCCGGCCCCCTGCGCGGGCGCGTCGCCGCGGTGTCGTCGTTCGGCGCGGAATCGGCGGTGCTGCTCCACCTGATCGCTCAGGTCGACCGGACCGTGCCGGTGATTTTCGTCAACACGCAGAAGATGTTCGGCGAGACGCTGGCCTATCGCGACGAACTCGCCGAGAAGCTCGGCTTCACCGACCTTCGCGTCCACCGCCCCGATCCCTACCGGCTGGCCGCGCGCGACCGGACCAGCCTGCGCTGGAGCTTCGACCCCGACGGCTGCTGCGAGATCAGGAAGGTCGAGCCGCTGCGCCGGGCGCTGGTCCCGTTCGACGCCTGGCTGTCGGGACGCAAGGGCTATCAGGGGCGGACGCGCGCTGCTTTGCCGCGCTTCGAGATCGACGAGGGCAAGCTCAAGGTCAACCCGCTCGCCGACTGGGACAAGGCGCGGCTCGACGCCTATTTCGCGGAACACGACCTGCCGCGCCACCCGCTCGAGGCGCAGGGTTTCGCCTCGGTCGGCTGCGTGCCGTGCACGACCACGGTCAAGCCCGGCGAGGATCCGCGCGCCGGCCGCTGGCGCGGCTGGGACAAGACCGAATGCGGCATCCACGCACCGGGCACCGAGCCGTCCTTCTAGCGCACCGTCACGCGGATGCTGTCGAGCACCTGCGTCCCCGCCGCCAGCGTCAGGCGGTGATAGCCGGGCACCGGGTCCCATAGCGCGGGCCGGCCGAGCGGACGGCCGTCGACGCTGACCGTGCCGCCGCCGGCGACGACCACCGCGATCCGCTGCCGCACCGGCGGAATGTCGGGGTCGAGCGCGACGACCGTGCCATCGGCCGGGGCGACGATCCGCGGCCGGACCGTTTCGGGGGCGATGCGGACGACGGCGAGCGCCGTGCCGGGGAGGAACAGCTCGCGCCGCGACGGCTCGATGGCCGGTTCGAAATGCACGGCGGCAGCGACCGGGCCGGGCCGGGCGAGCGTGCCGCCGGGCGCGTCGCGGTGGAGGTGGAGCATGATCTCGCGCCACGCCGGCGCCGCGCCGACGACGCCCGACACGCCGGCGCCCATCGCGTCGCCTTCGAAGTTGCCGACCCAGACGGCGACGGTGAAGCGATCGGAAAAGCCGACGCACCAGTTGTCGCGCATGGCTTTCGACGTGCCGGTCTTGACCGCGGCGGGGAACGGCAGCGCCAGGCCGTTGTCGGCGCCAAAGGTCGCCGAGCGCGCGGCGGGGTCGGCAAGGATGTCGGCGACGATGGCGCTTGCTCCCGCGTCCAGCACCCGCCGGTCGGTCGCCGCGGGGCCCGGCTCGAGGCGCAGCGGCGACCACAGCCCGCCACGGGCGAGGGCGCGGTACGCCGCCGCCTGCTCGACCAGCGTCACCTCGGCCGAGCCGAGCGCCAGCGAGAAGCCGTAATAGTCGCCGTCGCGGTCGATGCCGCGGTAGCCGGCGTCGAACAGCCGGTCGCGGAAGGCATCGACGCCGACCAGCAACAGCGCGCGCACCGCCGGCACGTTGAGGCTGTTGCCCAGCGCCGAACGGACGCTGACCGGCCCGCGGAAGCTGCGGTCATAGTCCTGCGGGATGTACAGACCCGAGGCGGTGTCGAGGTCGACGGGGGCATCGTCGAGTACCGAGGCGGCGGTCAGCAGCCGCCGCTCGATCGCCAGCTCGTAGAGGAAGGGCTTCAGGCTCGATCCCGCCTGGCGCGGGGCGCGGGCGCCGTCGACCGCCCCGCTCAGCGACGCCGCCCCGGCCGAGCCGACATAAGCGAGGATGTCGCCGGTATGGTTGTCGACGACGATCGCCGCGCCGTCGCGGGCGTTGCGGCCAGCGAGGCTGGCGAGCTGGCGGGCGAGCGTCGCCGCGACGAACGCCTGCAGGTCGGCGTCGAGCGTCGTCCGCACCTCGCGCCGCCCGGGGAGCAGGCGGGCGGCGACCTGCGGGGCGAGGCCGGGATCGGGCAGCGGCGAGCGCGGCCCGAGCATCTCGGCGGTGCGGAGCTGGAGTGCGGCGCAGGGCAGCGCGCTCGTCGCGCAGGCCCGCGCCGCGACCCGCGCCGGGCTGGCGGTCGGTGCCGGCAACAGGCTGACGAGGACGCGGGCCTCCGCCTCGTCGAGCGCCGCGGGCGGCTTGCCGGCCAGCGCGCGGGCGGCGGCATCGATGCCGATCAGGTCGCCGCGGAACGGCAGCAGGTTGACCCATGCCTCGAGGATCTGCGCCTTGGTCCAGCCGCGTTCGAGCGCCAGCGCCGCGCGGGCCTGGGCGACCTTGCCGAGCAGCGAGCGGTGGCCGCCGGACGTCCCGGCGAGGAGACCGGCGAGCTGCATCGTGATCGTGCTCGCCCCGCGCCCGCGCCGGCCGTTCAGCCGGTCGCGCAGCGCGCCGCCGACGCCGCGCCAGTCGATGCCATGGTGGGCGTAGAAGCGCCGGTCCTCGGCGGCGACGGCGGCGGCGGTGAACGGCGCGGCGACCTGGTCGAGCGGCACCCAGTCGCGGCGGCGGGCGCGGCCGTCCGCGCGGACGACGTCGAGCACCCGCCCGTCGCGCGCCAGCAGCCGTGCCTCAGACGACGGCCACGCGGCGCGGACGGCGGTGAACGACGGGAGCGCCGCCGGGGTGGTCACGACGGTCAGGAGCGCGAGCAGGACCAGCGCGGTAACCGCCGCGACCGCGGCCTTCACGGCCGCGCCGCCACCGTCACGTCGGCGTTGGGTACCAGCGCCATCATCTCGGGCGAGTAGAGCGCCTCGACCCGCGTCGGCGGCAGGTGGAAGGTGCCGGCGCTGTTCAGCCGGACGGTGTATTCGTACGTCGCCGTCGCCCGCGTCAGATATTCATAATGCGCGTGAACCGCCTCGGTGCGGCGCTCGACGAAGGTCGGCTGGACCCCGGTGGTTGCCTCGGCGGCGAGCAGTTCGCTGCGCCCGCCGAGCGCGCCGCCGAGGATCGTGGCGCCGGCCGGCACGGGATCGTTGATCACCACCCACGTCACCGGCGCGCGCGGCGTCACCTCGACCCGCACCTTCATCACGTCGCCGCGGCTCCAGTGCCCGGGCACCGCCTGCGTTACCGCCGCGACCGACCGGCGGACGGCGAAGCCGCTGCTGAAGGGTGCGCGCAGCGGCACCGCGGCGCGGCTGGTGACGATCGCCCACGGTGCGCCGCCGCCGGCGTGCGCCAGCGTCAGCGGCGCAGCGGCCGGCGGCCAGGCGAGCGTCGCCGGTGGCGGCGCGGCGGTGCTCCAGTCGAAGCCATGCGCCGCCGCCCCCAGCCGCGCCGTCGTCGTGCCGGCGACCGGCGTCGCCTCGAACTTGGCCGAGAAGCCGCGCATCGCCAGCGTTCCCACCGCATTCGCCGGCGTCGTGTCCCAGTGCCCGCGGCTCTGGTCGAGCATCAGTCCGCGGGCGATCCGCGGTACGTCGGCACGCCAGCCGGGCAGGGCGACGACTGCCTGCAGCAGCCGTGCCGCGGTCAGGTCGGGCGAGCTCAGCAGCTGCCACGGGTCGTCGGCGCGGGTGATCGTCAGCCGCGTGCCCTGCAGATCGAGGCGGTTGCGCAGCACGTTTTCCGCCTGCGCCGCCTTGCCCGCAGCGTCGGCGATGCCGGGCAGGCGCAGCACCGTCAGCCAGTCGATCAGCGTCGCCGTCGGCCAGGCGTCGGGGGCGACCGACAGCGGCTCGACCATCGCCGGCGTCGCCGCGCCCGCCGTCATCAGCGCCGCGACCGCGGCCAACCGCCGCGACGCGCCTTCGCCGCTGAAGCTGGCGGTGCCGACGATGCCCTTGCCTTTCTCCACCACGATCATGTTGTCGTGCGGCCGCGCCACCCTGCCGCCGACAAAGCCGGTCAGTCCGGCGATCATCTTCGCCCGGACGTCGTCGGGTAGCGGCCAGCCGCTGTCGGCCGACAGGCGCAGGAGATAGGCGGTCAGCGAATTGTCGCCGGCGATCCAGTCGGCGGGGAAGAAGCGGACCAGCCCGTCGCGGTCGAGATAGGCCGGCAGCAGCGCGACGGACGCGTCCCACTTCGCCCGGTCGCCGGTCGCCACCGCCACCGACAGCCGCTGCTCGATGCAGTCGTAGGGGTAGGCGGCCATGTACGCCTTCACGCCCGGCAGCGAGCCGCCGAGCGAGCGGCTGAGGGCAACGTCGACCCCGCCCCTCCCCGGCAGCGCGCCGGCGGGGAGGGCGACGGGGAAGGTCGCCTGCGGTGCCACCTGGACCAGCGTCGCCTGCAGCGTCTCGACGGGCACGGCCGGCGCGACGGTCTGCACGACCCTGACGGCATCGGTCGCGCCGCTCGTCGCCCGCGCGGCGATGTTCCAGGCGATCCGGCCCTCGGCCGGGGCGGCGACGTCCCACGCCACGGTCACGGCGTTGCCGGCGGCGATGTCGACGATGCGGTTGGCCAGCGGCGCCGTGCCCGCCGCGCCACCAAGGCTGACGCGCATCGCCGCGGCGGTCGCGTTGCGCGCCAGCACGGTGGCCGTGTAGCGGTCGCCTTCGCGGACCAGCGGCGGAATCCCGGCGAGAAGCTGCAGGTCCTGCGTCGTCCGCACCACCGTGCTGCCGGTCCCGAACAGGTCCTGACCAGCCGTCGCCACGGCGACGAGGCGGAAGGCCGACAGCGAATCGTTCATCGCCACCGGGATCGTCGCCCGGCCGGCGCCGTCGAGCGCCACCCGGCCGCGCCACAGCAGCAGCGGGTTGAAGTCGCGTCGCACCGTGCCGCCGGCCCCCTCGCCGCCGCCGCCGCCCGCAGCGACCGCCTTGCGGCCGTAGTGGCGCTTGCCGACGACCTGCGTCTGGGCCGTCGACGTCAGCACGCTGAGCGGCCGGTCGGCCATCATCGCCGTCAGCACGTCCCAGCTGTCGTTCGGATGCAGCTGGAGCAGCGCCTCGTCGATCGCGGCGAAGGCGATCTCGCTGCCCGGCGGCAGCGACCGGCCCCGGGGCGGCGTTACCTGCACCGTCGTCTGCGCCACCTTGCGGACGGCATAGGTCGGATGGTCGCTGGCGACGCGGACGTTCAGCCGGTGATCATCCCAGCCGACGCGGATCTTGGCCAGGCCGAAGCGGTACGAGGGCTTGGCAAGGTCGACCAGCGCCGTCGGCTGCGCGCCCTCGCGGCTCAGCCACGGCAGGTGCCAGCGGCGGGCGAGGTCGGCGAGCCACAGCCGCCAGCCGGCGACGCGCCCGCGCACCGCCAGCACCGAGACGTAGACGTCGGGGGCATAGCCGCGCTTCAGCTGCACCGACACCACCGGGTCCTTGCCCGACAGGTCGGTGACGAAGCTGTCGATGACGCCGTCGCGCAGCACGCTGACCAGCGCCGTGGCGGCGCGGAACGGCATCCGCACCTGGAACTTCGCCACGCCGCCGGCGGGATATTCGGGCGCCTCGGGCACCACGTCCATGCGGTCGCCGTTGTCGCCGCCGAACCACCAGTCGTCATCGCCGGCCAGCCACAGCGACTGCGTCGCGCGGCTGACCCGCCCGGTGCCGTCGCGCGCCGTCGCCAGCGCGACGACCTCGCCCGACACCCCGGCGTCGAGGGTGCAGCGGAGCAGCCCCTTGTCGTCGGTGGTGCCGCTGCACCCGGCGCCGAGCTGCTTGGTTTCGCGGCTGTTGTCATAGGCGTAGAAGCCGCCGATCAGCCGCTTGCGGTACGAATAGGTCTCGCGGCTGAACAGCTTGACCTCGATCCGCTGGCCGCGCACCGGACGGTTGGCGAGGTCGAGCGCGACCAGGTTGAGATGGACGGCATCGGCCTTCATGATCCAGCCGTCCTTGGCGATGCCGACGCGGACGGCGGCGGGATCGAGGCTGACCGACCCCTTGGCCGTCGCCACCTCGCCGTTGGCGTCGTCGTAATCCATCTCGGCGACCAGGGTGGAGGGCACCGTCACCGCCGCCAGCTTGTCGACAACCACCCGCGCCGTGCCGCCGGCCGACAGGGTGACCGGGACAACGCTCGCCCGCGTCGGCGCCGGTGCCGCCGGCTCGTCGCTGCCGTCGAGGCGGACGATGCCCGGCACGATGTCCTCGCCGGTGAAGCTGAACTTCGGATAGTCGGCGATCTCCAGCGCGCGCGGCTGAACCAGCGTCCGCAGCTTGACCGGTGCGTGCGCCGCCGCGCCGCCGGCGAGATAGGCGAGGCTGAGGTCGATCGGCACCGCCGTCGGCGCGACCTGCGGCGCCCTTGGCCCCTCGACCCGGGCGCGGATCGTCGGCAGGCGGAACTCCTCGACGGTGAAGCTGCCGGCGGTGTGGCGTTCGCTCGCGCCGCGCTCGCCGATCTCGACCGAATATTCGCCCAGCGCGGCGGCGGCGGGGACGGTCCACGTCGTCTCGCCCAGCCCGTCGCGGCCGAGCTTGAGGTCGAGCTCGTAGGTCTGGTCGGACCCCAGGTGGCGGATGACGACCGTCGGGTCCGTCGGCAGCTCGGCCGGCCCGAAGCCGGCATCGGTGCGCGCGCGGACGACGTGCTTCATGTGGACGGTCTCGCCGGCGCGGAGCAGCGTCCGGTCGAAGATCGTGTGATAGGCGGTGCGCTCGAAGCCGTAGCCGGTGTCGAGGCTGAAGTCGCCGGGCTGGATGCCCTTGCTCCACTCGGTCAGGGTGAAGCTGTAGTCGTCGGCGGTGCGGGCGCTGACCATCAGCGGGTGGTCGCTGCCGTCGCAGCTGCCATAGCTCGCCGGGTCGGGCAGCGTGTCGCCGATCGCCGCCCGTCCGGACGCATCGGTCGTCGCCTGCGCGAGCAGCGTGCCGGTGCAGCTGTCGCTGACCGCGATCCGCGCGCCGGCGACCGGCGAGGCATCGGCGAGGTGCGTCACCCAGGCCAGGCTGCGGCCGCGGCCCCACTGGAAGTGCACCGCCATGTCGGTGACCAGCGCAGCCGTGGCGACGTAGCGCGTGCCGCCGCGGCCGAGCAGCGCCGCCCCCAGCCGCGGCGAGGCGAGCTCGACGACGTGGAAGCCGCGCCCGGCCAGCGGGATGCCGATGACCTCGAAGGCGCGGGCGTCGCGGCGGCGGATGGTGAAGCCGCGCGTCGGCGCGTCGACCCGTAGCAGCGGGGTCGACCGCGTCGTCTCGATCCACTTCTTCTCGTCCGAGCCGGCGATCGGCTCCTCGTCGTGGGTCCGCTCCTCGGCCGTTTCCAGCGTCCGCAGCCACTGCGCGATCGTGGCGTCTGCCGTGACGACTTCCTGCCGACCGGCGAGCACGCGGGCGTCGCGCCCGCCCAGGTTGGCCTCGACGGCGCGGACGGTGACCGGCAGCACGCCGCCTTCCGCCGCCTCGACGATGCCGAAGCTGCCGGCGAACTTGACCAGCGGCGGCGCGTCGGCGGTGGCGACGTCGAGCGGGAAGCGGGCGGCGTTGCTCAGGTGCCGGCCGGCGTCGTCGGTCAGCGCCGCCGGCACCTCGACGCGGAAATGCGCGCGTTCTGCCAGCGGCGCCTTGAACGTCACCGTGTCGACCGTCTGGACGTGCGGCTTGACCGGTTCGGCGGGTTGGGCGCGGCCGGCGGCGTCGACCAGGCGGACGCCGGCGGCCAGCGCCGCCGGCACCTGGCCGGTGAAGCGCAGCGTCAGGGGCTCGATCGGCGAGCAGGCGGCCGCGGGCGTCGCCCGGCTGCATTCGAAGCGCGCGGTAAAGGCGGGCCTGACGCGGAAGTCGAGCCGCCGCGGCCGCAGCGTCGCCAGCCCGTCGGCGGTGGCGATGCCGGCGCCCCAGACGATGTCGACGCGGCCGCCGGCGGGCAGCGTCCGGCGGCAGCGCGCGGCGACGACCACCGCCTTCGGCTGGGCGGCCTCGCCCTCGTCCGGCGGCGCGGCACCGGCCTGCTGCAGGAAGCTGCGGACGCGGTAGTCCTGCTGCGCCCCGGCGACGATCGCCGCCCGCGCGGTGTCGGGCAGCAGGTCGAGCGGCACCGCCTCGCCGACCCCGTCGATGGCGCAGCTCGCCCTGGCCGCGACCGACGCCGGCGTCGCCGCGGCGTTGAGCGCCAGGAGGAAGACCTGGTCCTCCTCGATGCGGCTGCCGCCCTCGTTCGGCACGACGGCGCGGATGTTCGGCCCGCCGGTATCGAAGGCGAACGCCTGCGGGCGCAGGACCGCGCCGGCGGCGTCCTTGAGCCCGGCGACGAGGCGGTAGAGGCAGCGCCGCCCGCCGGCGAGCGGGGTGGGGAGGTCGATGGCAAAGTTCTGCGCATCGACCCAGCGCCCGGTCGCGCCGGCGCTGCAGGTGCCGGCCACCGGTGCCGGCAGGCGGGGATCGCCGAAGGCGACCATCGGCGTGGCGAAGCGGACCTTGATCTGCTCGACGCGCTCGACCGATCCGGTGGGCGAGAAGGCGGCGACGCCGGGCGCGGGGCCGCCGCCGGCCCGCACGGCAAGCGCCAGCACCCCGACCACGATCGCCGTCCGCACCCGCGCCATGGCGGCAGCATGGCCGCATCGCCGGGCCGCAGCAAGGGCGACGGTTCCCTCCGCCGTGCCGACGTGCAACAGGGCGCAGGCGAAAGGAGCAGCCCCGTCGTGGTCCCTGAAATGCCGCCGCCCCCGACCCATCTCGACCGGCTCGAGGCCGAGAGCATCCATATCCTGCGCGAGGTCGTCGCCGAGGCCGAGCGGCCGGTGATGCTCTATCAGCATCGGCAAGGATTCGGCGGTGATGCTGCACCTCGCGCGCAAGGCGTTCTTCCCCGCCCGGCCGCCGTTCCCGCTGCTCCACGTCGATACGACGTGGAAGTTCAGGGCGATGTACGCCCTGCGCGAACGCGCCGCGCACGCGGCGGGAATGGAGCTGATCGTCCACCGCAACCCCGAGGCGCTGGCGCGCGGGCATCAACCCGTTCGACCACGGCCCGCTGCACACCGCCATGTGGAAGACCGAGGGGCTCAAGCAGGCGCTCGACGCCGGCGGCTTCGACGCGGCCTTCGGCGGCGCCCGCCGCGACGAGGAGAAGAGCCGCGCCAAGGAGCGCATCTTCAGCTTCCGCAGCGCCGCCCATGCCTGGGACCCCAAGCAGCAGCGCCCCGAGCTGTGGAACCTGTACAATGCCCGCAAGGCGAAGGGCGAATCGATCCGCGTCTTCCCGCTGTCGAACTGGACCGAGCTCGACGTCTGGCACTACATCCAGCGCGAGGGGATCGAGATCGTCCCGCTCTACTTCGCCGCGCCGCGGCCGACCTACGAGCACGACGGCGGCCTGTTCATGGCCGACGACGTCGAGCGGCTGGAGCGCGTCCTCGGCCGCCGCCCGGACATCGTCACGCGCAGCATCCGCTTCCGCACGCTCGGCTGCTTCCCGCTGACCGGCGCGGTCGAGAGCACGGCGGCGACGCTGCCGCAGGTCATTCAGGAAATGCTGCTGACCACCACCTCCGAACGCCAGGGCCGGGTGATCGACCGCGACGGCGACGCGGCGATGGAGCGCAAGAAGCAGGAGGGCTATTTCTGATGGCCAGCGCCTATGCCGCCGACCCGCTCGTCGCCGCCGACATCGACGCCTATCTCGCGGCGCAGGCCGGCAAGAGCCTGCTGCGCTTCATCACCTGCGGCTCGGTCGACGACGGCAAGTCGACGCTGATCGGCCGGCTGCTGTACGATTCCCGGACGATCTTCGCCGACCAGCTCGAGGCGCTGGCCGCCGACAGCCGGCGCATCGGCACGCAGGGCGACGGGCTCGACTTCGCCCTGCTCGTCGACGGCCTCGCCGCCGAGCGCGAACAGGGCATCACCATCGACGTCGCCTACCGCTTCTTCGCCACGGCGAAGCGCAAGTTCATCGTCGCCGACACGCCCGGGCACGAGCAGTACACGCGCAACATGGTCACCGGCGCCTCGACCGCCGACCTCGCCGTGATCCTGATCGACGCGCGCAAGGGCGTGCTGACGCAGACGCGGCGGCACAGCTACCTCGCCCACCTGCTCGGCATCCGCAACCTGGTGCTGGCGGTCAACAAGATGGACCTGATCGGCTACGACCGCGCGCGCTACGAGGCGATCGTCGCCGACTACCGCGCCTTCGCCGCCGGCATCGGCATCGCCGACTTCACGCCGCTGCCGATCTCGGGCTTCCGCGGCGACAATGTCGCGGCGCCGTCGGCGGCGATGCCGTGGTACGACGGGCCGACGCTGATCGAGCATCTCGAGACGGTGCCGGTCGACGCCGCGCGCGACGCGGCGCGGCCGTTCCGCCTGCCGGTGCAATGGGTCAACCGCCCCGATGCCAACTTCCGCGGTTTCGCCGGGCTGATCGCCGCCGGCAGCGTCCGCCCGGGCGACGCCGTGCGCGAGCTGCCGTCGGGGCGCAGCTCGACCGTCGCCCGCATCGTCACCCTGGACGGCGACCTGCCCGTCGCCGTCGCCGGCCAGTCGGTGACGCTGTGCCTGGCCGACGAGATCGACTGCTCGCGCGGCAGCGTCCTCGCCGCCGCCGATGCGCCGCCCGAAGTCGCGCAGCAGTTCGAGGCGACGCTGGTCTGGCTCGACGACGAGCCGCTGATCGTCGGCCGCTCCTACTGGCTGAAGCTGGCGACGCAGACGGTGTCGGCGACCGTCCGCACGCCCAAGTACCAGGTCAACGTCAACACCATGGCGCGGCTGGCGGCGAAGACGCTCGAGCTCAACGCCATCGGCGTCGCCGAGCTGGGCACCGACCGGCCGCTGGTGTTCGAACCCTATGCCGACAGCCGGACGCTGGGCGGCTTCATCCTCATCGACAAGCTGACCAACCGCACTGCCGGCGCCGGGATGCTCAACTTCAGCCTGCGCCGGGCGCAGAACGTCCACTGGCAGGCGACCGACATCGACCGCGCCGCCCACGCCGCGCTGAAGAACCAGACGCCGAAGCTGCTGTGGTTCACCGGCCTGTCGGGAGCGGGCAAGTCGACCATCGCCAACGAGGTCGAGAAGCGCCTCAACCTGATGAACCGCCACACCTTCCTGCTCGACGGCGATAACGTCCGCCACGGCCTGAACAAGGACCTCGGCTTCACCGAGGCCGACCGCATCGAGAATATCCGCCGCGTCGGCGAGGTGGCGAAGCTGATGACCGACGCCGGGCTGATCGTCCTGACCGCCTTCATCAGCCCGTTCCGCGCCGAACGCGCGATGGTCCGCGCGATGTTGCCGCCGGGCGACTTCATCGAGATCTTCGTCGACACGCCGCTCGACGTCGCCGAGGCGCGCGACGTCAAGGGACTGTACCGCAAGGCGCGCGCCGGCAAGCTGAAGAACTTCACCGGCATCGACAGCCCCTACGAGCCGCCCGAGGATCCGGAAATCCGCGTCAACACCGTCGCGATGACCCCCGCCGAGGCGGCCGAGCACATCGTCCGCGCAATCCTGCCGCTGAAGTAGCGGCGTCAGGCGCCGGCTGCGTACGGTGTGTTCCGCATCATCCGCCGATTATAGTCGGGGGCGCCGTCGTCCCACCACGGCGGCCCGCGCTCGCCCAGCGCGACCTTGGCCGCGTCGACCGCGGCGCGGGCGGCGGCGAGCGCCGCCGCATCGCCCTTCGCCGCGCGGACGGCGCGGCGCGCGGCCATCAGCGCGGCGACGAGGCGTTCGCGTTCCGCCGCCGGCAGGTGCGGGTTGCTCGCCCGCCACAGCCGGCCGCGGATGATCAGATAGCGGCCGTCGGGCGTCAGGGGATAGGGCGCGGCTACAGGATGAACTTCGACAGGTCGGTGTTGCGCGCGATGTCGCCCAGCTCGCGCTCGACATAGGCGGCGTCGACCACGACCGTCTCGCCGCCGCGCTCGCTGGCGTCGAAGCTCAGCCCCTCAAGCAATTTCTCGCAGATCGTCTGCAGCCGCCGGGCGCCGATGTTCTCGACCGCGTCGTTGACCTGCGCCGCCGTCGCCGCGATCGCCTCGATCCCGTCGGCGGCGAACTCGAGCCGGACGCCTTCGGTCGCCAGCAGCGCCGTGTACTGGCGGATCAGCGAGGCCTCGGTGTCGCTCAGGATATGGACGAAGTCGGACTTGGTCAGCCCCTTGAGCTCGACGCGGATCGGCAGCCGCCCCTGCAGCTCGGGCAGCAGGTCGGAAGGCTTCGACACGTGGAACGCGCCCGACGCGATGAACAGGATATGGTCGGTCTTGACCGGGCCATACTTGGTCGCGACGGTGGTGCCCTCGATCAGCGGCAGCAGGTCGCGCTGGACGCCCTCGCGCGACACCGAGCCGCCGCGGATGTCGCTGACGGCGATCTTGTCGATCTCGTCGAGGAAGACGATGCCGTTCTGCTCGGCGCTGCGCACCGCCTCGCGGTTGATGTCGTCGCTGTCGAGCCGCTTGTCGCTCTCCTCGGCGACCAGCACTTCCCAGGCGGTCTCGACGCTCATCTTGCGCCGCTTGGTCCGCCCGCCCATCGCCTTGCCGAGCATGTCGCCGAGGTTGATCATGCCGACCTGCCCGGGCTGCATCCCGGGCAGCTCGAACGACGGGCCGGCGCTGTCGTCGACTTCGATCTCGACCTCGCGGCCCTTCAGCGCGCCCTCGTGGAAGCGCTGGCGGAAGGCGGCGCGCGTCGCCTCGCTGGCGTCCTTGCCGACGAGCACGTCGAGCAGGCGCGCCTCCGCCGCGGCTTCGGCCTTTTCGCGGACGCTCTCGCGCCGCGTCTCGCGGACCAGGCGAATCGATTCCTCGACCAGGTCGCGGATGATCGAATCGACGTCGCGGCCGACGTAACCGACCTCGGTGAACTTGGTCGCCTCGATCTTGAGGAACGGAGCCTGCGCCAGCCGGGCGAGGCGGCGGCTGATCTCGGTCTTGCCGCAGCCGGTCGGGCCGATCATCAGGATGTTCTTGGGGCTGACCTCGTCGCGCAGGTCGTCGCCCAGCCGCTGCCGCCGCCAGCGGTTCCTCAGCGCGACGGCGACCGCGCGCTTGGCCTCGGCCTGGCCGACGATGAAGCGGTCGAGCGCGGCGACGGTAGCTGTCGGCGTCAGGGCGTCGAGCGCGCTCGGGGCGTCGTCGGGCACGGGGATGGAGGACATGACGTTCATCCGATCGATTCCACGGTAAGATTGGTGTTGGTGTAGACGCAGATGTCGGCGGCGACCTGCATCGCGCGGCGGGCGATCCCTTCGGCGTCGAGGTCGCTGGCCACCGACGCCAGCGCGCGGGCGGCGGCGAGGGCATAGTTGCCGCCCGAGCCGATCGCGGCGACGCCGTCGGTCGGCTCCAGCACGTCGCCGGTGCCGGTCAGGATCAGCGTCGTGTCCTTATCGGCGACGATCATCATCGCCTCCAGCCGGCGCAGGTAGCGGTCGGTCCGCCAGTCCTTGGCCAGTTCGACCGCGGCGCGGGTCAGCTGCCCGGGGTAGCGCTCGAGCTTGGCCTCGAGCCGCTCGAACAGGGTGAAGGCGTCGGCCGTCGCCCCGGCAAAGCCGGCGATGACGTCGCCGCTGCTGCCCAGCCGGCGGACCTTCTTGGCGTTGGCCTTCATCACCGTCTGGCCCATCGTCACCTGGCCGTCGCCGGCGACGGTGACGCGGCCGTCCTTGCGCACGGACACGATCGTCGTGCCGTGCCAGTCGGGAAAATCGCTCATTCGGGAAGGGGTGCTTTCGTACAAAGGGATGGTGTGTGACCCCAATGTAGGAAGCGCCGCGGCGGCGTTAAGTCCCCGGCCAGGGCGACCCGTCGAGGCGGACATAGCCGCCGCCGCTGTAGCGGTCCGGCATGGTCTTCATGCCGACGTCGGGATAGGTGCAGACGTCGGCGGCCGAGCGCGTGCCGATCGCCAGGAAGGTCGCCTCGGCGGCCGAACGGTTGACCAGCATGTGCGCGTCGCCGGTTCCCGCCGGATGGCCCATGCAGTCGCCGGCGCGGACGAGGTGCTCGCCGGCGTCGTCGATCAGGACCAGCTCGCCCGTCAGCACCAGCACGAACTCGTCCTCGTGGCTGTGGGCGTGGCGCAGGCTGGCGTGAGCGCCGGGCGGCAGGCGGCACAGGTTGACGCCGAACTGGCTCAGCCCGACGGCGAGGCCCAGGCGGCGGACGGCGCGCGCGGCGCAGGGCGCGTCGTGCGGCGCCGGGTAGCGGCTGCCCGTCGCCTCGGCCACATCGCTCACCTGCACGATATTCGTCATCGCCGTCCCGCCCACCTTCCGATTGTCGGTGAAAAGCGTTACATCGCCAGTAACGCCGAATCCACGGCGCAGGAGACCTTGCCATACCCCCGCCCCCGACCCGCCGGCCCCAGAACGCGCCCGTGCCGATGAACGGCCCGCGCTACGACGAATTCATCACCGTGCCCAAGGTGCGCGTGATCGACCAGGACGGCGAGAATCTCGGCGTCCTCTATACCCGCGAGGCGATCGCCACGGCGCACGAGGCGGGGCTCAACCTGGTCGAGGTCAGCCCCGGGGCCGATCCGCCGGTGTGCAAGATCCTCGATGTCGGCAAGTTCAAGTACGAGGCGCAGAAGAAGGCCGCCGCCGCGCGCAAGAACCAGAAGACGCAGGAGATCAAGGAGATCAAGATGCGTCCCAACATCGACGACCACGACTACGACACCAAGATGAAGGCGGTGCAGCGCTTCATCGAGGAAGGCGACAAGGTCAAGCTGACGCTGCGCTTCCGCGGCCGCGAGCTCAGCCACGGCGAACTCGGCCTGGCGCTGCTCGAGCGCGTCCGCGACGACGCCATCGACTATGCCAAGGTCGAGCAGCTGCCCAAGATGGAGGGGCGCCAGATGCTGATGGTGATCGCCCCGCGGTGAGGCGCGCGCTGTTGCTTGCCGTCGCCGCGGCGGCGTTTCCCGCGGCGGCGGCACCGGCCGGCGAGCCGGTCTTTCCGGTTCCCGCCCGCCCGGTCGCGCCGATCGTCTCCGACCGCTGGTCGAACGAGGCGGCCCGCAACGACGCCGGCGAGGCGCGCAGCGTCATCGCCGCGCTCGGGCCGCTCGCCGGGCGGACGGTCGCCGACATCGGCGCCGGCGAGGGCTATTACGAGCCGCCGCTGTCGCGTGCCGTCGGCCCGCACGGCCGCGTCGTCGCCGAGGACATCGACCCCGCCACCGTCGCCCGGCTGGCGCGGCGGGTGCGCCGCTACCGCAACGTGGCGACGCTGCTCGGCCGGCCCGACGCCGTGCCGCTCGACGCCAACAGCGTCGACGTCGTCCTGATGGTCCACATGTATCACGAGATCACCCAGCCCTACGCCCTGCTCTGGCGGCTGCGGCGGAGCCTGAAGGTGGGCGGCCGCATCGCCATCGTCGACGCCGACCGGCCGACGCAGAACCACGGCACGCCGCCGGCGCTGCTCGCCTGCGAGCTCGGCGCGATCGGCTACGCCCGGACCGGCGGCCGCAGCATCGGACAGGGCGTGTATCTCGCCGTGTTCGAGCCGCGGGCCCTGCCCGACACGATCGCCGTATGCCGTTGATCGCGGCGCGGCGCCGTCTGCCGCTGACCGCGGCGGGCTGCCGTCCGGCGCTGCTGCCGGCCGACCGCACAGGCGATTGCGCGGGTTCACAAAAGGACTAAGGTCCGCGCTTCAGACAAGGTCAATCACGGCCGGTTGCAGCAGGGTCCGACAGGGGACAAGGGGAGAACATACCGATGGCGACGACACCGAAGACCGCCAAGCCCAAGGCCGACAAGCCGGCCAAGGCCGCACCCAAGCCGAAGGCGGCGAAGGCGCCGGCCGATCCCAAGGCACCCAAGAAGCCCGACGCGCTGCAGCAGCCGCTGACGCCCTCGGCCGAGCTCGCCGTCATCGTCGGCAAGGACCCGCTGCCGCGCGGCCAGGTGGTCAGCAAGGTGTGGGACTATATCCGCAAGCACAACCTGCAGAATCCCGCCGACAAGCGCGAGATCCTGGCCGACGCGAACCTCAAGAAGGTCTTCGGCCGCGACAAGTGCACGATGTTCGAGATGAACAAGTACCTGGCGCAGCATCTGAAGTAGGACGGCCTGACCTTAGCCGAGGAACGCCCTTCGCGTTCGTCGGCTAAGGGCGGACTCGTCCGCCCGCCGGCCGGCGGGTCGGGCGGCCTTCCCGCCCGACCCCGTCCGACGGCGCGGGCTTGGCCCGCGACGGGCACTCCGACCGAGCGATAAGGCCGCGGGCAAAGCCCGCGTCGGACGGGTTCGGGCTCGGCGCTCGCCCTCCCCGCCGGCCGGCCGCTCGACGAGTCTGCAGCCAAGCCGACGAACGCGAAGGGCGTTCCTCAGCTTGGCTGCAGCCGTCTCGCTATCGCTTCCCAGATCGCCGCCGCCGTGTCCGTCCCGTTGAACCGGTCGATCGCGACGATCCCGGTCGGCGAGGTGACGTTGATCTCGGTCAGATAGCCGGCGATGACGTCGATGCCGACGAACACCAGGCCGCGGCGGCTGAGCTCGGGGCCGATCGCGGCGCAGATTTCTTCCTCGCGCGGCGTCAGCATCGCCGCCTCGGCGGCACCGCCGGCGGCGAGGTTGGAGCGGATCTCGCCCGCCTTCGGCCGGCGGTTGATGGCGCCGGTCGCCACGCCGTCGACCAGGACGATGCGCTTGTCGCCGGCGCTGACGTCGGGAAGGAACTTCTGGACCATGAACGGCTCGCGCCAGACGTCGCTGAACAATTCGACCAGCGCCGGCAGGTTGGCGTCGTCGCGGGTGATGTGGAATACGGCCGAGCCGGCGTTGCCGTAGAGCGGCTTGACGACGATGTCGCCGTGCTCGGCGCGGAACGCCTGCGCTTCGGCCAGCGACCGCGTGACCATGGTCGGCGGCATCAGGTCGGGGAAGCCGAGGACGAACAGCTTTTCCGGCGCGTTGCGGACCTCGGCGGGGTCGTTGACCACCAGCGTCTCGCCCTGCACCCGCTCGAGCAGGTGGGTCGCGGTGATGTACGCCATGTCGAACGGCGGGTCCTGGCGCATCAGGACGACGTCGCTGTCGCGGCCGAGGTCGAGCGTCGTCGTCTCGCCGGTCCAGCGGAAATGCGCCCCCGGCGTGCGCTCGACGGTCAGCGGCCGGGCGCGGGCACGGACGCGGCCGCCGACATAGGTCAGGTCGGTGCTGAGATAGTGGAACAGCCGGTGCCCGCGCGACTGGGCGCTCAGCATCAGGGCGAAGGTCGAGTTGCCGGCGATGTTGACGGTCTCGATCGGGTCCATCTGGACGGCGACGGTGAGCATGGCGTTCCCCGCAGAGTGTCGCTGCGGGGTAGTCGCCCATGCCCGCCGCGGCAAGCTATCGCCCGCGGCCGGTCTTCTCCTGCAGCGCATCGATCTGCAGCGAGGCGTCGGCCTTCGACAGGTCGGGGTCGAACGGCTCGTGCGCCTCCTCGCTCAGCGTCTTGAGGTACGACGCCTGGGCGCCGGTCATCGGCTCGTCGCCGGTGGTCCAGTCGTGCGGGTCCTTCTCCGCGTTCGACGTCGGATGGGTCTTGGGGTTGGGCGCATCGGCCATGGCGGTTCTCCTTCGCGCGTCCAACCCACGGTTTCCGTTCCCGTTCCGTTCGCAGTTGCGGCGCGACGCCGCGCGCGTCACAAGGTGCCGCACTTTTGGGGGAGAACGGCGATGGCCGGACGGCTGGACGGCAAGATCGCGCTCATCACCGGCGGCGCGCAGGGGCTGGGCGCGGCGATGGCGGCGAAGTTCGTCGCCGAGGGCGCGCGCGTCGTCGTCACCGACGTCAACGCCGCGGGTGCGCAGGCGATGGCGGCGCGGCTGGGGTCCGGCGCCGCGGCGATCGGCCACGACGTCACCTCGCCCGACGAATGGACCGCGGCGCTCGCGTTCGCGCGGGCGACGTTCGGCGGCCTGCACATCCTGGTCAACAATGCCGGCATCGGCACCGGCGGCACCGTCGAGGACACCAGCCTCGACGACTGGCGCCGGGTCCATGCCGTCGACCTCGACAGTGTCTTCTATGGCTGCAAGCTGGCGCTGCCGCTGATCGTCGCCACCTGCGCGGGCGACGGCGGACGGGGGGCGATCCTCAACATCTCGTCAATCGCCGGCGTGATCGCCGCGGCGAACATGGCGGCGTATAATTCCGCCAAGGCGGCGGTGCGCCATCTGTCGAAGTCGGTCGCGCTGCACTGCGCCAAGCAGCGCTACCCGGTCACCTGCAACAGCATCCACCCGGTCTTCATCGACACGCCGATCCTCGACAACCTCGTCGGCGGCATCGAGCGCGAGGCGGGGCTGGCCAAGCTCGCCCGGCAGATCCCGCTGGGCCGCGTCGGCGAGCCCGACGACGTCGCCTGGGGCGCGGTCTATCTGGTCAGCGACGAGGCGAAGTTCGTCACCGGCACCGAACTCTACATCGACGGCGGCATCAGCGCGACGTGAGCGGTGGTCAGGCGGCGACGGTCGTCGAGCGGTACCTCCGCTTGACCGTGCCGAGCGCGGCGAAACCGACCAGCATCAGCGCCCACGCGGCGGGTTCGGGAACGCCGTTCAGCGGCACGACCCCTTCGAGACCGGTCGCCAGCACGCCGTCCACCGCGTAATAGTTCGGCACGATCGTCTCGCCCTGCAGGCACGGCCCGGTGGTTGCCTGGAAGCAGAAATATTCGAAGCCGGACGAGAAGCCGTGGGTCAGCCCCTGGATGATGAACACGGCACCGGGATGGCTGAAGTCGAACGACAGTCCCGTCGCCGTGGCGATCAGGCTGTTGCCGGTGTCGAACCAGATGCCGGAATTGGCCGGCGTCAGTTCCGAGCTCAGCCCCGGGCGGATGTTGTCGCGCAGATGAAGGTCGTAGTCGAGGATGTCGGCGGACTGCACCGCGCCGATCGTGCCGTCGGTCGTGATCGTGCCGCTGACGGTGTCCGACAGCGGCGACAGCTCGCCGCCGACCTCGGCCGTCGTACTGGTCTGGTTGAGCAGGTAAACGATGTTGGCCTGCGCCGCCGACCCGGCGAGCAGCGCGACGGCAAGGGCGACAAGTCCCGCAGACGATCGACGCATGACCCCATCCTTCATCGTGCCGGTGCGCACACCAGGCAAGTCCAATAAAGTAAACGAAGTGTTTTTATCGATGATCACGGCATGAAGAGTCAAGTCGTCGTTTGCCGCCGTCCGAAGTAACGGAGCGTCGCCGCCCCGGCGCCGGCGCCCGGTGGCGTGCCGCGCCTTGCCTTGCTCCACGCCGCTGCGACCGATAGGGCCGGGCGATGACACCCGATGCCGCCGTCCGCACCCTGCCCGCGCGCCTGGCCTTTCCGGCGATGCTGACCGGCAGCATCGCACTCGCCTTCGGGCCGTGGCTGGTGCGCTCGGCCGACGTGCCCGCCGTCGCCTCGGCCTTCTGGCGGATGACGCTGGCGATCCTGCCGCTGGCGCTGCTGGCCGTGGTCGCGGCGCGGCGCAGCGATCGCGCCCCGCTGCCGCTGACCACCGGCGGCGTCGCGGCGATCGCGGCGGCCGGGGTCCTGTTCGCGCTCGATCTCGCGCTGTGGCACCTCGGCATCGTCCGCACGACGCTGGCCAACGCGGCGCTGGTCAGCAACTGCGCCAGCTTCCTGCTGCCGGCCTATGGCTTCGTCGTCGCGCGCACGGTGCCGGGGCGCAAGGCGCTGCTGGCGCTCGTCGTCGCCGCCGCCGGCCTCGCCCTGCTGATCGGGCGCAGCGCCGACGTCTCGGCGACGCATCTCGCCGGCGACCTGCTCTGCGTCGGCGCCGGTGTCGCCTACACCGGCTATTTCATCGCCCTCGACCAGGTGCGCGCGCGGGTCGCGCCGCTGCGCCTGCTGGTGATCGCCACGGTCTTCGGCGCGCTGGCGCTGTTGCCGGTGGCGGTGCTGACCGGACCGGTCTGGCCGCACGCGTGGTGGCCGCTGGTGCTGCTCGCGCTCGGCAGCCAGGTGATCGGCCAGGGCCTGATCGTCTTCGCCGTCGGCCACCTGCCGCCGCTGGTCGTCGGCCTGACCCTGCTCGTCCAGCCGGCGATCGCGGCGACGATCGGCACCTACCGCTACGGCGAGCGGCTCGGCCCGGCCGAGCTCGCCGGCATGGCGATGGTCGCGGTGGCGCTGGTGCTGGTGCGCTGGCCGTCGCGGACGCCGATGCCAAATGTCGCCGAGAATGGCTGAGACCGTCGACGCCTATCTCGCCGAGCTGTCGCCGCCGCGGCGCGAGCGGCTCGAGGCGCTGCGGGCCGCCGTTCACCGCGCCGTGCCGGGCGTTGCCGAGTTCGATCGAGTGGAAGATGCCGGTGTTCCGCCACGGCGAGCGCTACGTCGCCTTCGCCTCGCGCGCGGCCTATGTCTCGGTCTACATCGGCGAGGAACTGGTCGCCACGGTCGCCGCCGGCGTGCCGGGGCTGAAGAGCGGCAAGGGCTGCCTCAACATCGCGGACCGCGTGCCGCTGCCGCTCGCCGCGCTGGAAGCGGCGTTCCGCGCGCGGCTGCTGCCCTAGAACATCCGCTTCGGGTTGCTGAACACCCGCGTCACCTCGGGGCGGAAGCTCTCCAGGCTGTCGGCGGGGAAGTTCGGATCGAATGCCGGGCCGTCCCACTCGTCGACCAGCTTGCAGGCGAAGTCGTACCACGGCTCGGCCTTGAAGTTGTCGCGCAGGTCCGGCGACTGGCCGAGATACTCGTAGTAATATTTACCCTGGAACGCCTGGTGGTGCTTGACCGCGTGATAGATGTCGTCGCGCACGTATGGCTTCAGGATCTCCGCCGCGATCGGCCCGTGGTTGGGGATGCTCATCAGCTTGCCGAGGTCGTGGCACAGCGCGGCGACGACTTCCTCGTCGCTGGCGCCGGCCCGCCGGGCCAGCGTGCCGGCCATCAGCGAGTGGCCGAGCTGCGTCGCGGCGAAGCCGACCTCGATCGCGTCGAGCCGGGCGAGCGATTCCATGATCTGCTCGGCCGCGGCGGACTTCTGGTGGACGGCGTGCTGCTGGGCGATATGGCCCCAGTCCTCACGCGTTCCCTCGACCATCGTCGTGAACATCAGACATGCTCCTGCGCGGCGTAGAGGGCGCGGTATACACCCCGCAGCGCCACCTTGTCGATCTTGGCGCTGCCCAGCTTGGGCAGCGGCTCGGCCGAAAACCACAGGTGCGCCGGCACCTTGAACGAGGCGAGATCGCGCGCGACGAACTGGATCAGCGCCTCCGCCTCCAGCGCCGCGCCGGGCTTCCGATAGACGACGGCGCCGACGATCTCGCCCAGCCGCTCGTCGGGCAGGCCGAACACGCTCGCCTCGGCGACGGCGGGGTGCGCATAGAGCGCGCTCTCGACCTCCTGGCAGCTGATGTTCTCGCCGCCGCGGATGATGATGTCCTTCTTGCGGTCGACGATGAACAGATAGCCGTCGTCGTCGAGCCGGCCGAGGTCGCCGGTGCGGAACCAGCCGTCGGCGACGAACGCCGCCTTCGTCGCCTTCTCGTTGCGCCAGTAGCCGCGGCAGTTGGCGGCCGAGCGGATGCAGACCTCGCCGACCGTGCCGGCGGGTTCGGCGATCATGTCGCTGCTGTTGGCGTCGAAGATGCCGATCTCGACCAGCGGCGGCGCCGCCCGCCCGGTCGAGTTCGGGCTTGGCGAGATAGTTGTCGCGGAAGATGCCGGCGCCGACGCCGTTGGTCTCGGTCAGGCCATAGCCCTGGACCGGGTGCTTGCCGGGGAACGCCTGCTGGATGCGCGCGACATGCTCGGGCGGGCGCGGCGCGCCGCCGCTGGCGATGTCGACCAGGCTCGACAGGTCGTACTTGCCGCGGTCGGGGTGGTTCATCAGCTCCAGCCCCATGGTCGGCACGCCGACGAAATAGGTCGCTTTCTCCGCCGCGATCAGGCGCAGCGCATCGCCGGCGTCCCACTTGTGCATGATGACCATCTTCCGCCCGATGGCGATCGACACCAGCAGGACCGGGACCGAGCCGGTGATGTGGAACAGCGGCACGTTGAGCAGCATGACCTGCTGTTCGGCGGCGGGCACGCCGGCGGCGGTGGCGAGCTGAAGCAGGGCGAGGCCGGTGACGAGATAGTTGAGCGAGCCGCTGGCGATCGCCCGCTGCGTCGACACCGCCCCCTTGGGCTCGCCGGTCGAGCCGCTCGTGTACATGATCGTCGCGTCGTCCTCGGGATCGACCGGCGGCAGGTACCAGGGGGCCGCCGCGGCACTCGCCAGCGCGTCGTCGAGCCGCTCGAAGCCGAGTCCGGCGGCGACCTCGGCCGCGGTCCTGACCGTCAGCACCGGCACGCCGAGGCCGGTGAGGGCCGCCAGCCGGCGGGCGCGCTCCTCGTCGGCGATGACCAGCCGCGTGCCCGAATGGCCGATGCCATAGGCCAGCTCCTCGCCCTTCCACCAGGCGTTCATCGGCACCGCCACGGCGCCGAGGTGGAGCACGCCGCAATAGGCCGTGATCCATTCGGGGTAGTTGCGCATGGCGATGGCGACGCGGTCGCCCTTGGCGATGCCCCGGTCCTGCAGCACGGCGGCGACCTTCAGCGCCTGGGCATGGACTTGCGCGAAGGTATAGCGCTCGCCCTGGTAGACGAGGAACTCCTTCGGCCCGTTGGCGGCGAAGAAGAAGGCGAGATAATCGCGCATCGTCGCCGGCGCATTGGGGAAGACCGGCAGGTCGGCGCCGCGGATCGTCGCCCGTCCGACCGCCAGCGGCCCGCCGGGCGCAGTGATCGCGGCGACGACGGCGTCGAGCTGGGCGTCGAGGGCGGTTGCCATGTCAGTACCCCATCAGGCCGGCGAGGCGATCGCCGTGGAAGGCGAAGTCGCCGAAGGTCTCGCGGGCGGCGCGCGCCCGCTTCATGAAGAAGCCGATGTCGACGTCGTCGGTCATGCCGATGCCGCCGTGCATCTGCACCGCCTCGTTGGTCGACAGCTTGGCGACCTCGCCGGCCTTGGCCTTGGCCAGGCTGGCGAACAGCGGCACCTGCGGGTCGTCGGCGTCGAGGGCGACGAGGGCGCGCAGCGTCGCCGAGCGGGCCAGCTCGACCTCGCAGAACAGGTGCGCGGCGCGGTGCTGGAGCGCCTGGAAGCTGCCGATCCTGACGCCGAACTGCTCGCGCTCCTTCAGATAGTCGACCGTGCGGCGGAAGCTTTCGTGCGCCACGCCGAGCATTTCGGCGGCGAGCGCCGCGCGGCCGGTGTCGAGGACGCGCTCGAGCAGCGCCCAGCCGCCGCCGACCGGCCCCAGCACGTCGGCGCCGTCGACCTGGACGTCGGCCAGCGTGACGGTCGCCGCGCCGCGGCTGTCGACCATCGAGCGGCGCACGGCGGCGACGCCGGGCGCCCTGGCATCGACGAGGAACAGGGTGATGCCGTCGGTCGCGTCGTCGGCGCCGTCGGTACGCGCGGCGACGATCAGCGTGTCGGCGACGTGGCCGTCGAGGACGAAGGTCTTGGTGCCGGTCAGGCGGAAGCCGTTGCCCGACGCCTCGGCGCGGGTGGCGACGGTGCTCGGCGCGTGGCGCGCGGCCTCGTCGGCGGCGAGCGCGAACAGGCGGTCGCCGCTGGCGATCTGCGGCAGGTACTGCGCCTGCTGCTCGGGGCTGCCGCCGCGGACCAGCGCCGTCGCCGCGAGGATCGCCGTCGCCAGCAGCGGCGAGGCCGACAGGTTGCGCCCGATCGCCTCCTGCACCAGCCCGGCCGCGACATGACCGAAGCCCGACCCGCCATGCGCCTCGGGCACCAGCATCCCGGCGAAGCCCATCTCGGCCATCTTGGCCCACAGGCGCGGATCGAAGCCGGTCGTGTCGCCGGCATCGCGCAGGCGGCGCAGCTCGGCCACCGGCGCCTCGGCGGCGAAGAAGCCGTCGGCCGAATCGCGCACCATCGCCTGGTCGTCGGTCAGGACTAGAGCCAAGTCGTCACTCCCCTCGGCGCCGGCTCGCCGGCCGGCGATCGTTTATTTCGGCAGTCGCCGCTGCGGCGGCCGCGTGCTCATCTCGATGATCGTTTCGATGCGGACCAGCCGGCTTTCGTGGTTCGCCTCCCGGTCGGTCAGGCGATCGACCCCGCTCTGCAGGCGCTTGAGGTCGTCCCGCATCACCATCAGCTCTTTGATGCCGGCGAACAGCCGCTCGGTGAAGCTCATGCCGGGACTTCGTCCGCGGCCCGGAAAACCTCCCGCAGCGCCGCGAGCTGATCGTCGTCGAGATCGATCACCGGCGGCTTCGCCCGCATCGCCGCCAGCTCGGCGAAATGCGCCTCGATCCGCTCGTTCGTCGCCCGCAGCGTGCCGCGGATGTCGGCGACCGCCGCGTCGAACTCGTCGGCCAGCAGCGCGAGCATCCGCTCCTCTTCCGGCGTGATCCGTTCTTCGTACGAGGCTGCCGCGCGGCGGACCAGCTCGCTGGTGGTGAGGTCGAGCGCCCGCGCCCGCGCCTCGATCGCCTTCTTGTCGGCCGGCGTCATCATCACGACGAGGCGGGAGGTCATGGCCGGGGCAGGCGCGGGGTGCATGTCCATCAGCTGTACATAGCGGGCCGTGACGGCGGGCGCAACCGGGGCGGTCACGCCCCCGGCAGCTGCAGCACGCGCTTGGCGATGATGTTCAGCTGGACCTCGCTGGTGCCGCCCTCGATCGAGTTGGCGCGGCTGCGCAGCCAGTGGCGGGCGGTGTCGCCCTCGCCGTCCCAGGCGAGGCTGGCGGTCCCGCCGACGCTCATCAGCAGTTCCTGGCGCGCCTTGTTGAGCTCGGTGCCGTAATATTTCAGCATCGACGACAGGGCGCCGACGCCCTGGCCGGCGCGCGCCTCGTCCTTGACGCGCTCCATCGTCAGGCCGAAGGCCAGCGCGTCGATCTCGTGGCGGACGAGGTCGGTGCGCAGCGGCGCGACGCCGGCCTCGCCCAGCGCCTTGACCGCGATCTGGCTGAGCGAGCGGCGGCCGTCGTCGAGGTCGCCGATCATCTCGCGCTCGTGCGTCAGCAGGTATTTGGCGATGTCCCAGCCCTTGCCCGGCGCGCCGACGAGGTTCTCGGCCGGCACGCGGACATCGTCGAAGAAGGTCTGGCAGAACGGCGAATAACCGCTGATCAGCCGGATCGGCGAGGTCGAGACGCCGGGGCTCGCCATGTCGAACAGCAGGAACGAGATGCCGAGGTGCTTGGGCGCGGCCGGATCGGTGCGGACGAGGCAGAAGATCCAGTCGGCCTGGTCGGCATAGCTGGTCCACACCTTCTGGCCGTTGACGACATAGTGGTCGCCGTCGAGCACCGCCGAGGTCCGCAGGCTGGCAAGGTCGGACCCGGCGCCCGGCTCGGAATAGCCCTGGCACCAGCGGATCTCGCCGCGGGCGATCTTCGGCAAATGCTCGCGCTTCTGCGCCTCGTTGCCGTATTTGAGCAGCGCCGGCCCCAGCATCCAGATGCCGAACGACGACAGCGGCGAGCGCGCGCGGATCGCCCGCAGCTCCTGCGCCAGCACCTTGGCCTCGTCCTTCGCCAGGCCGCCGCCGCCGTACTCGCGCGGCCACTCGGGCACCGTCCAGCCGCGACCGGCCATCGCGTCGAGCCAGGCGCGCTGCGGCGGCGTCATCTTCGCGTTGCGGCCGCCCCAGACGACGTCGGCGTCGCCCCTGACCGGCTGCCGCATTTCGGGCGGGCAGTTCGCCGCCAGCCAGTCGCGCGTCTCGGCCCGGAACGTCTCCAGATCAGCCATGGCCCTCACCCAGATTGTCTTCTCGTTACCGCCGACTATGGTGCGCGCTCGCCGCGGCGCACAAGGGGAAAACATGCTCGGACACGCCCAGGTCGCGCTCGACTGGACCAGCCTGCACCTGTCGCCGGTGGTGTTCGAGTTCCACGGCTTCGCGCTCCGCTGGTACAGCCTCGCCTATATCGGCGGGATCCTCGGCGGCTGGTGGCTGCTCGGGCGGATGCTCGATTCATGGGCGCCGCCGATGACGCGGGCGCACGCCGACGCCTTCATCACCTGGGCGACGATCGGCATCATCCTGGGCGGGCGCATCGGCTATGTCCTGTTCTACGACTTCGCCCGCTTCGCCGCCCAGCCGCTCGACATCCTCAAATTGTGGGAGGGCGGCATGTCGTTCCACGGCGGCGTCATCGGCTCGGTCGTCGCCATCTATTTCTTCGCCCGCGCCAACGGCCTGAACTGGCTGCGAATCGCCGACTACGTCGCCTGCGTCGAGCCGATCGGCCAGTGCCTCGGGCGGCTGGCCAATTTCGTCAACGGCGAGCTGTGGGGACGGCCGACGGGCAGCGACTGGGGCATGATCTTCCCCGATGCCGGCCCGCTGCCGCGCTACCCGAGCCAGCTGTTCGAGGCGGCCGGCGAGGGGCTCCTGCTGTTCGCGGTGATGAGCTGGCTGTTCTGGCGGACGCGGGCGCGAATCCATCCCGGCGTGCTGACCGGGGCGGCGGCGGCGGGCTTCGGCATCATCCGCTTCGGCATCGAATTCTTCCGCCAGCCCGACGCCCAGGTCGGCTATCTCGCCCTCGGCCTGACCATGGGGCAGTGGCTGTGCCTGCCGATGGTGCTGATCGGTCTCGCGCTGGTCGTCACCGGACGGCAGCGGACGGTGGCGCCGCAGGCGGCATGACCGCGGCCGCCCATCGTCATCCGGCGCCGGCGTTCGCCGCGCGGCTGCGGACCGAGGTGGCGGCGGCGCCGCTGACCGTCGCGGCGTTCATGGCGCGGTGCAACGCGCATTACTACGCGACGCGCGACCCGCTCGGCGCGGCCGGCGACTTCACCACCGCGCCCGAAATCAGCCAGATGTTCGGCGAGCTGGTCGGCGCGTGGCTTGCCGACCGCTGGCGCGCGGCGGGGTCGCCGGCAGGTGCGCGGCTGGTCGAGCTCGGCCCCGGGCGCGGCACGCTGATGACCGACATGCTGCGCAGCATCGCTGCAGCAAAATGGTCGCCGAGGCTTGTTTTCGTCGAGACCAGCCCCGTGCTGCGCGCGAGCCAGGCGGCGCGTCACGGCGGCGCGACATGGGTCGATGCCCTCGACAGCGTGCCCGACGACGGGCCGCTGTTCGTCGTCGCCAACGAATTCTTCGATGCCCTGCCGGTACGCCAGCTCGTCCGCGCGCCCGCCGGCTGGCGCGAGCGCGTCGTCGCCGGCGACGGCGCGCGGCTGGTCTTCGCCGCGGGGACGGCCGACGCGGCGCCGCTGGTGCCGCCGGCGCTGGCCGCCGCGGCCGTCGGTACGGTCGTCGAGCTGTGCCCGGCGGCAACGGCGATCGCCGCGGAGATCGGCGCGCGGCTGCGGGCGCACGGCGGCGCGGCGCTGGTTATCGACTACGGTCACGCCGGGCCGGTCGCCGGCGACACGCTGCAGGCGGTGCGCGGCCATGCGCCGGCCGATCCGCTCGCCGATCCCGGCGGCGCCGACCTGACGGCCCACGTCGACTTCGCCGCGCTGGCCGCCGCCGCCGGCGTGCAGGCGTGGGGACCGGTCGGGCAGGGAGCGTTCCTGCGCGCGCTGGGGATCGACGCGCGCGCGGCGCGGCTGAAGGCGCGGGCGACGGCGGCGCAGGCAGCGGCGATCGACGCCGCGGTGGCGCGGCTGACCGGCGACGCGGCAATGGGCTCGCTGTTCCGCGTCATGGCCCTGACGGCAGGCGGCGCGATGCCGCCGGGGTTCGCATGACCAGCGCGACGCGGGAAAGCATCACGGAAAGCGTCACGTACCGCGACGCCACCGTCGCCGATGCGAACGTGCTGGCGGCGGTCGGCGCGCGCACCTTCACCGCCACCTTCGGCCACCTCTATTCGGCCGAGAACCTCGCGATCTTCCTGGAAAACCACACGCCCGCGCGCTGGGCGGCGGCGCTCGCCGGCGACGCCCGCGTCCGCCTCGCCGAGACCGATGGGGCGGCGGTCGGCTATGCGCGGATCGGCCCGCTGACCTTCGACATCGGCACCGAATTTGGCGGCCGGCCGGCGCTGCAGCTCTACCAATTGTATCTCGACCCACCGTTCCACGGCAGCGGCGCCGCCGCCGCGCTGCTCGAGTGGGCCTGCGCCGCGGCGCAGTCGGCGGGCGCGGCCGACCTCTGGCTGTCGGTGTACGTCGACAACCCGCGGGCGCGACGCTTCTATGCCCGCGCCGGCTTCGTCGAGGTCAAGCCCTACACCTTCATGGTCGGCGACCATGCCGACGACGACATCCTCTGCCGGCTGGCGCTTGACGGCGCGAGCCCCGCCGGGCCGGACGTCGTCGCGTGACGATCATGGTCGCCAATGCCGGGCTGGTGCTGTTGCACCCCTTCCTGCCGGCATTCCTGACGCGGCTCGGCGTGCTCGGCGCGGGCGCGGATGGTGTCCTTCGCGTCGCGTCGGGTGCCGACATGGCGCGTGCCTGTCGGCTGGTGAACAGCCTCGCCGGCGATCCCATCGACGTCGCCGATCCGGCGCTCGGGTGCGCCAAGCTGCTGTGCGGCGTCGATCCCGAGGTCGCGGTAGCGCCGGCCGTCGCGGAGGCCGGGGACCGTGCGGTCTGCGACTCGCTGCTCGCCGCCGTCATCGGCGACTGGCAGATCCTTGGGGCGACGTCGGTCGCCGGCCTGCAGGAGAGCTTCCTTCGCCGCCAAGGCCGGCTGTCGCGCGACGCCGCCGGGTGGCGGCTCGACATCGAGCCCTGTGCGTTCGACATGCTGATCGACCGGCTGCCGTGGACCTTTGCCATGATCGCGTATCCGTGGCTGCCCGCGACGATCGAGGTCGCGTGGCGCACGCCGGCGACCGCCGCATGACCGTTCCCTTCGCCACCGCCGCGGTCCTCGCCGGCACCCGGCACGGTTTTGCCGGGCGGACAGGAGGCGTGTCGACCGGCATCTTCGCGTCGCTCAACACCGGGCTCGGCTCGCGCGACGATCCTGCCGCGGTCGCGGAGAACCGCCGCCGCGCCGCCGCCGCCGTCGCGTCCGGCGCGCGGCTCGTAACCGTTCATCAGGTGCACAGCGCGACCGTCGTCGTCGCCGACCGCGCCTTTGCCGATGGCGGTAATCTCGCCGCCCGCCCACCCGCCGACGGCCTCGTCACCGCGGACCCCGGCATCGTCCTCGGGGTCCTTGCCGCCGACTGCGCGCCGGTGCTGTTCGCCGACGTCGCCGCCGGGGTCGTCGGCGCGGCGCACGCGGGGTGGAAGGGGGCGCTGTACGGCGTCCTGCCGGCGACGGTCGCGGCGATGGAGGCCCTCGGCGCCCGCCGCGAGCGCATCGCCGCTGCCGTCGGCCCGTGCATCGCCCAGGCGAGCTACGAGGTGCAGGACGGCTATGCCGCGCCGTTCCTCGCCGCCGATCCGGCGTTCGACCGCTTCTTCCGCGCCGGCCGCGCCGGGCACCGGCACTTCGACCTCGAAGGCTTCGTTGCCGCGCAGCTCGCCGCCGCCGGCGTCCGCCGCGTCGAGTGCCTCGGCATCGACACCTATGCCGGCGACCATTTCAGCTACCGCCGCTCGGTCCACGCCGGCGAGCCCGACTACGGCCGCAACCTGTCGCTGATCGCGCTCGCCTAGACGTGTTGCCGATCCGTGACTGCATGAGCTAGAAGCGCCGGCGTCAGCGGGGGTGACCACATGAAGATCCTGTCGGGGAACGCGAACCCCGAGCTCGCCGCGGCGATCGCGTCCTATCTCGACCTGCCGCTGACCAAGGCCAGCGTCCGCCGCTTCGCCGACGAGGAGGTCTTCGTCGAAATCCACGAGAACGTCCGCGGCGAGGACGTCTTCGTCGTCCAGCCGACCAGCGCGCCGGCCAACGACAATCTCATGGAGCTGCTGATCTGCATCGACGCGCTGCGGCGTGCGTCGGCCAAGCGGATCACCGCGGTGGTGCCCTATTTCGGCTATGCCCGACAGGACCGGAAGCCCGGGCCGCGGACGCCGATCTCGGCCAAGCTGGTCGCCAATCTGATCACCAAGGCGGGCGCCGACCGGGTGCTGTCGGTCGATCTCCACGCCGGGCAGATCCAGGGCTTCTTCGACATCCCGACCGACAATCTGTTCGCCGCACCCGTGATGCATGCCGACATCGCCGCGCGCCTGGCCAAGACCAACCTGACGATCGTCTCGCCCGACGTCGGCGGCGTCGTCCGCGCCCGCGCGCTGGCCAAGCGGCTGGGCAACGCGCCGCTGGCCATCGTCGATAAGCGCCGCGAGAACCCGGGCGAATCCGAGGTCATGAACATCATCGGCGACGTCACCGGCCGGGCCTGTGTCCTGGTCGACGACATCATCGATTCGGGCGGCACGCTGTGCAACGCCGCCGCCGCGCTGATGCAGTCGGGGGCGACCAGCGTCACCGCCTACATCACCCACGGCGTCCTGTCGGGCGGCGCGGTGGCGCGCGTCGCGGCGTCGGAGCTGACCGAGCTGGTCATCACCGATTCGATCGCGCCGCTCGACGTCGTCCGCGGCGCCAAGAACATCCGCATCATCACCATCGCCCCCCTGCTCGCCGAGGCGATGCGGCGGACCAGCGAGGAAAGTTCGGTGTCGAGCCTGTTCGACTGAGGCTTTTCCGCTGTCCTACGGCGGCGGATCGGGCGTAGCCTCGGCCGGCTGCACCACCGGGCGCGGCGGCGTTCCTTCTCATCGCCGGTCGCGCTGTCGCCCCTGCCCGGTGCCGTGGCAGGCGGGCGCGAAACGCCGTCGCCGGCGTGACCTTTGCGTGACCTTCGCCGGCCGCTCAGGCGGCGAGCGCGGTACGCGCCTGGGCCGCGAGATGGGCGAGCATCGCCGTCGTCACCCCGGCGCCGGCGCGCGCGCGTGCGACGGCGCCGGCGATGCGGGCGATCGCCGGCGCGTTCGCCGCCTGCCACGCCGCCACCGCCGCCCGCGGATCGCCGCCGGCCGGCACGATGCGGCGCAGCAGGTCGAGGCGCAGCGCCTCGAAGTCGCGGACCAGCCCCGCCTTGAGCAGCCGCTCCCACGGGTCGGCCGGCGTCAGCGCCGCCGTCGCTCCCTTGGCCCAGTCGAGGCCGGTGACGGCGCCGAGATCGGTATAGGCTGCCGCGACGCCGGCCTCGCCGACGCCGAGATCGGCCGCCAGCAGGCCGACACCGACCGCGCCGTCGAGCGATTCGATCCGCACCAGCCAGTCGGCGACGTTCGCCGGCGCCCCCAGTGCGGCAAGGCGCGCGGCGAGCCGGTCGATCTGGGCCTTGGGCTCGGGGCGCAGCAGGTCGGCCAGCGCGTCGCCCAGCCGGGCGATGCCGGGGCGCAGCTTGGTCACCAGCGCGGTCGGCGTCAGGCCGGCACCCGAGCGCAGCAGGTCCGACATCTGCGTGCCCAGCGCCGATACCGCCTGGACATGGAGGTCGAGGTGGACGGGGCCGGGGACGTCGGCCGCGTCGATCGCCTCCCACAGGCCGCGGAAGTCGAACAGGTCGCGCGCCGCGACGAAGGCGCCGGCGACGGCGGCGAGGTCGACGCCGAACTCCTCGGCCAGCTCGAACGGCAGGGTCAGCCCGCCGCGATTGACGACGGCGTTGGCGAGCTTGGTCGCGATCAGCTCGCGGCGCAGGCGGTGGCCGTCGATGGCGCCGGCGAAGCGCTCGCGCATCGCCGACGGGAAGGCGGCATGGAGGTCGGGGACGAGCAGGGGATCGTCGACCACGTCGCTGGCGACGACGGCGTCGTACACCGCCATCTTGGCATAGGCCATGACCACCGCGAGTTCGGGCCGGGTCAACCCCTGGCCGCCGCGGCCGCGCTGGATCAGCACCTCCGACGCGGCCAGCCCCTCGACGCGGCGGTCGAGCTCGGCGGCCGAATCCTCGAGCATCTCGATCAGGCGGACATGGCCGGGCAGCGCCGCGACGCCGCCGCGCTCGGCGATGCTCAGCGCCTGCGTCTGCAGCGTGTTGTCGCGCAGGACCAGCGCCGCGACGTCGTCGGTCATCTCGACGAGCAGGGCGTTGCGCGCCGCCTCGTCCAGCCGCCCGGCGGCGACCTCGGCGTTCAGCGCGATCTTGATGTTGACCTCGTTGTCGGAGCAGTCGACGCCGGCCGAGTTGTCGATGAAGTCGGTGTTGAGCCGGCCGCCGTGGCCGGCATATTCGATGCGGCCCGCCTGGGTCAGGCCGAGGTTGGCGCCCTCGCCGACCACTTTCGCGCCGATGTCCGTCCCGTCGATGCGGTGGGCGTCGTTGGCGCGGTCGCCGACGTCGGCGTTGCTCTCTGCCGCCGCCTTCACATAGGTGCCGATGCCGCCGAACCACAGCAGGTCGACCCTCGCCTTGAGGATGGCGACGATCAGCTCCGACGGCGACAGGGCCTCGGCGGCGATACCGAGCGCGGCGCGGACCTCGGGCGTCAGCGGGATCGCCTTCTGGCTGCGCGGGAAGACGCCGCCGCCGGCCGAGATCGCCGCCCGGTCGTAATCGTCCCACGACGACCGCGGCAGGGCGAACAGCCGCTTCCGCTCGGCGAACGACCGCGCGGCGTCGGGCGTGGGGTCGAGGAAGATGTGGCGGTGGTCGAAGGCGGCGACCAGCCGGATGCTTTCCGACAGCAGCATGCCGTTGCCGAACACGTCGCCGCTCATGTCGCCGACGCCGACGACGGTGACCGCGTCGCGCTGGACGTCGACGCCCATCTCGCGGAAATGGCGCTGGACCGAGATCCACGCGCCGCGCGCGGTGATCGCCATCGCCTTGTGGTCGTAGCCGACGCGGCCGCCGCTGGCGAAGGCGTCGCCGAGCCAGAAGCCGTGGTCGAGGGCGATGGCGTTGGCGGTGTCGGAGAAGGTCGCCGTGCCCTTGTCGGCGGCGACGACGAGATAGGGGTCGGGGGCGTCGTGGCAGACGACGTGCGGCGGCGGCACGGTGCTGCCGTCGGGCGCATAATTGTCGGTCAGCGACAGCAGCGCGCGGATGAACACCTTGTACGCTTCCGTCCCCTCCGCCAGCCAGGCATCGCGGTTCGTCGGCGCCGGCAGCTGCTTGGGATAGAAGCCGCCCTTGGCCCCGGTCGGAACGATGACGGTGTTCTTGACCTTCTGCGCCTTGACCAGCCCCAGCACCTCGGTGCGGAAATCGTCGCGGCGGTCGGACCAGCGCAGGCCGCCGCGGGCGATCGGGCCGTAGCGCAGGTGGATGCCTTCGACCCGCTTGGAGAACACCCAGATCTCGCGGTACGGCACCGGCCGCGGCAGGCCCGGCACGGCGCTGCTGTCGAGCTTGAAGGCCAGCGCCTCCGGGCCGCCGGGGACGAAGGCGTTGGTCCGCAGCGTCGCCACGATGACGGCGCGGTAGAGGCGCAGGATGCGGTCGTCGTCGATCGCGCTGACCGCGGCCAGGCCCTCGTCGATGGCGCGGGTGTCGTGCGCGGTCGCGGCGCTTCCCGTGAAGCGCTTGCGGAACAGGTCGATCAGGGCGCGGGTGATCGCCGGATAGCGGCGCAGCGCGTCGACGACCGTCATCAGACCATAAGTGACGCCGGTCTGGCGGAGGTAGCGGAAATAGGCGCGCAGCCAGCCCGCCGCCTCGGCGTCGAGCCCGGCGGCGATGACGAGGGCGTTGAAGCCGTCGTTCTCCTGCGAACCGAGCAGCACCGCGGTCAGCGCCGGCTCGAGCCGCTCCTTCAGCGCCGGCAGGTCGGCGACCGCGGCGGCATCGGGCGCCTCGAGCAGGAAGTCGTGGATCCACGCCGCGCCGCCGCCGAGATCGAAGGGGAATTCCTCGATGACCCGCAGACCGAAGTTCTCGAGCACCGGCACGGCGTCGGACAGGGCGATGATCTTGCCCAGCCGGTAGATCTTCAGCCGCACCTGTCCCGGCGCGTCGCCGGCGGCGCGGTGGAACTGGACGGCGCGGCCCTGGTCGTCGCTCAGCGTGCCGAGCGCGACCAGGTCGGCCGCGGCTTCGGCGGCACTATACTGGGCGCGGTAGCTGGCCGAGAAGCCGTCGCCATGGGCCAGCACGAGGCGCGCGGCGCGCTGCGGCCCGACGGCGGCGACGAGCGCGGTTTCCAGCGCCTCGTCCCAGCCGCGGACGAGGGCGTCGAGCTGCGCGTCGAGCGCCGCCTCGTCGATCTCGGCGACGCCGTCGGACTGGGCGATGACGTAATGTACCCGCGCCAGCCCCTCGGCGCGCAGCTCGACCTCGTAGCGGGTCACCGTGCCGCCGAGTGCTGCCGTCAGCATCGCGCCGACGCTGGTGCGGACGCCGCTGGTATAGGCGTCGCGCGGGACGTAGACGAGGACCGAGACGAAGCGGCCGAAGGCGTCGGCGCGGGCGAACAGCTTGGGCCGCGGCCGGTCGAGCAGCGACAGCAGGCCGAGCGCCATCGTCCGCAGCCGCGCCGGCGTCACCTCGAACAGCTCCTCGCGCGGGAAGCTTTCGATGACGTGCGCCAGCGCCTTGCCGGTGTGGCCGCGGGGATCGAAGCCAAGCGCGTCGACGACGCCGGCGACCTTGCGGCGGAGCAGCGGCACGTTCTTCGGGCTGGTCGCCAGCGCGGCACTGGTGAACAGGCCGAGGAAGCGGGTGACGGCCACCGCCCGGCCGTCGCCGGCGAAGGTCTTGACCGCGACCAGGTCGGGATTGACGCGGCGGTGGACGGTCGACAGCGTCGCCGCCTTGGTGATCAGCAGCGGTTCGGGCGAGACGAGGAAGCGCTGCAGCGCCGCCGCCGGCGCCGCCCCGTCGCCGCCGGCCGGGCCGCGGCACAGGCCCAGCCCATCGCCGGCCGGGATTTCAGCGCCGCTCTCGTCGAGCGTCGACACGGCGACGCCGAGCAGGGTGAAGCGGTCGGCGGCGAGCCATTCGAGAAAGGCCATCGCCTCCGCCGCGGCGTGCGGCGCGATCGGCGGCGGGTTCTCGCCGAGCGCCCGCGTCGTCGCGTTGAGCGTCGCCAGCATCGCCGGCCAGTCGCCGACCGCGGCGCGAACGTCGGCCAGGACGCGACCCGAGTTCGGCGATCAGGTCGGCCCGCTCGCGCGCGGCCGCGCGCTCCAGCTCGATGTAGATGACCGATTCGCGGGTGACGTCGGCGGCGGCCGGGCCGGCGCCGATGCCCAGCACGTCGAGCAGCCGGCCGTCGGCATCGCGCCTGACGTCGATGACCGGATGGAGCAGGCGGTCGATCCGCAGCCCGGCGGCGGTGATCGCCAGGCTGACTGAATCGACCAGGAACGGCATGTTGTCGTTGACAATGGCGAGCGCCAGTCGTCGGCGTACCTGCGTCGTCGTGGCAGGCGCGGTCTCCATCACGATCGTCGGCTCGCCGGCGACCCGCGTGGCGGCGGCGCTGGCGACGAAGCGGCGGATATGGGCGGCGCTGGCGGCGTCGATGTCGTCGGCCTCGCCGGGCAGGGCACTGTCGAACAGGGCCGCGGCAAAGGCCCGCTCGACGGCCACGTCGGCGTCGCTGCCCGCATTCGCCTGCCGCTCGGTCGCCATGGCTGATGCCCCTGCGCTGTCCTCGTCGCGGCGGCTTATGCGTCGGCGCGGCCGGCGCGACAACCCGCGCCGCCCGCCTTGTGCCGCCCCGCCCGCCCTGCTAAGGCGCGCCACCGTGCCGCTTTAGCTCAGCCGGTAGAGCACATCATTCGTAATGATGGGGTCAGGTGTTCGAGTCACCTAAGCGGCACCACACACCTTCTGTAAGCGGGATTAACCGGGACCTTCCGGGACCCGGCGGGATTTGCGCCGCACTTTCCGTGGGTTTGCCGATATCGGCGATGATGCCGCCGGTGCGGTGCCGCGTCTCTGGCCCCGGATATCCCCGCCAAAGGGCCAACGTCTCGCGAGGCCCATTCCACGGCCCCAAACCCGATGCACGAACGATGCAGATCCGCTGCTACGCCGCGAGCGTAAACCCGAGCCGCTCGCGCTGCCCCGCCCAGCACATCGGCAGATCGTCAGCCTCGAGCAGCGCGATGCGGCTGAGCTGCGCCGGCTGCCGCCCATCGAGGATGGCGGCGACGATGTCGGGGGCGAGCGTCGCCAGCCGCAGCAGCCGCGACAGATGCTTGCGCGAGTGGCCGCACTCGGCGGCAAGATCGTCGAGCGAGTGCGGCCGACGATGCGTTCAGCCGTTCGTGGGCGACCCGCGCCTCGACCATCAGCTCGATCAGCCGCGGATCGCGGTTGGCGCTCGGGTCTGCCCCACCGATGACCAGCCGGACGTCATCACCCCGCCGGACCCGCGTCGCGGGGGCGACGATCGTCGCCGTCGCTTCGGCGAGCGGATGCTCGCCATCGACCAGTGCCGACCAGCGCAGCGTGATCGCCACCGCTGCATCACCGACCTCGACCCGCGCGACCAGCGCGCGGATGGCATCGCGCCGTTCGGCAGGATCGCCATCGCGCACGCTGGTCGCGAGCCGGCGTGATGATCGCCCGATCGCAGCATAGTCGTTCGCATCGAGGTCGGGCGCGATGCTGGCCGCGTGCCGCATCGGCCCGGTCGAGCCAGTTGCCCAGTGCGGACGCGACGACCTGCTCGAGATCGTGTGCCGGCAGCCGCCACTGCGGCTGGCCGTCGGTCACCTGATCGCGGTGGGTGATGTAATAGCGGAACCGCCGCCCCCGCGCGACCGCATGGCTCGGGGTCAGCTTCCGGCCGAGCCCGTCGAACGCGATGCCGGCGAGCAGGCTGCGATGCTTTGTGTGCGTCGTGCACAGACGGTGCCGCGAGGTTGGCGTCGAGCTTGGCCTGTACCGCGTCCCACAGCTCTGCGGGAACGATCGCCGGATGTTCGCCGTCATAGACCAGCGAGCGATGCCGGACCTTGCCGATGTAGAGCGGGTTGCGCAGCAGATGGGCGAGCCCACCACGGTCGAGCGGCTGGCCGCCGACGACCTTGCCGCTGGTCATGATCCGCCGCTTGCCGACGACACCGTCGGACGCGAGCGCCTCGGCGGTGTCGACCAGTGAGCCGTGGACGAGATAGCGCTCGAACATGTGGCGGACCGTCGCCGCCTCGGCCTCGTTGATCACCAGCTTGCGATCGCGGACGTCGTAGCCGAGCGGCACCGGCCCGCCCATCCACATGCCCTTGCGCTTCGACGCCGCGATCTTGTCGCGGATGCGCTCGCCGGTGACCTCGCGCTCGAACTGCGCGAAGCTGAGCAGGACGTTCAAGGTCAGCCGGCCCATGCTCGTCGTCGTGTTGAACGCCTGCGTGACACTGACGAAGCTCGCCTTGGACCGGTCGAGGATCTCGACGATCTTGGCGAAGTCGGCGAGGCTGCGGGTCAGGCGGTCGACCTTGTAGACGACGATGACCTGCACCCGCCCCGCCTCGACCTCGGCGAGCAGCCGCAGCAGCGCAGGCCGCGCCATCGTTCCGCCTGAGATGCCGCCATCGTCGTAGTGATCGGGACGACGCGACCCAGCCCTCGCCGGCCTGGCTGAGGATGTACGCGCGGCACGCCTCGCGCTGGGCGTCGAGGCTGTTGAACGCCTGCTCGAGCCCCTCCTCGGTGCTCTTCCGGGTGTAGATCGCGCAGCGCAGCTCAGGCACCGGCGTTCGCCCGAGCACGACCGTTCGCCTTGCGGTCGATGCCGAAGAACCTTGGTCCCGACCAGTGGGCACCGGTGATCGCCTCGGCGATCCGGCTGAGCGAGGGATACTCGCGGTCGTCCATCACGAACCCGTGCTCGGCGACGAGCACATGGTAGGTCCGGCCCTGCCACGCGCGCACCAGCCGGGTCCCCGCCCGGAGCCGCGGCTCGTCGCGGTCGGGGCCTGTGGCCCGTGCCCCGTGCGCGCGCGGCACCTCGGCGAGGCGACGCTTCACCATCCGGTCGAGTTCGCGCGCGTGCGACCCCGGCAGGCCGCCGTGGACGCGCTCCTGCAGGCGGTAGGCGATCCCGCGCCGCAGCAGGTCGGTGGTCAGTCGTGCCGGCGGCGGGGTCTGGCACACCCGCCGCCACTCGGTCCGCAGCTGCGCCGGCGACATCGTCGCCAGCGCCGCCAGCGCGTCGGCCAGCCGGGCCATCAGGCGTCCTCGCCGTCCGGAGCATCGTGCCCGTCGCGAGCAGCCTCATCGGCGCATCGGACGCGCCGCATCGGCCACGCAGCCTCCAGCGGCGACCCGCCACCGCTCGCTGCCGGTGCCAGCCTTGCCGGCGACGATGCGGTAGGCGTAGCCGCCGCCCTTGCGCTCCTCGCGGATCACCTCGCGGCCCTTCTTGCGCAGACCGGACAGGAACGCCCGCAGGCTGTGCGGCTGCCAGTCTGTCGCCGCGATCAGCTCGGTCGGGGTCGCGCCCTTCGCGCGGAGCAGAAGCTTGATCACGGAGTCGGACTTGCTCGCCGCCTTGGCGCTGGCGGCGATTGCTGGCGGCGCGTCCGTCGCCGCTGCAGTCTTCGCAGCGCGGGCGCGCGGCGTGGCCGCCGCGCTTGGTCGTGTCGCTATCGGTCGTCATGGTCGGTCTCCATGGGAGCCGGCACCCCATCGTGCCGCGCCTCCCACGAGCCGAAGCCCCGGAGATCGCTCGGTCCAGGGCCGGTCGCCGCGGGGTCGATCCCCTGCGACTCACGACGTGACCAACGCTCCGTCCCGAGCGACAGTCCAGTCGAAAGATGACGTTGCCAGGCAGCAGCCACCGGTCGTCACAACTAAGATGAACCACTGGCCGTGCGATCAACCGCCGACTATTACGGTATGGTTACAGCAAGCGGAGATACGGGCATGGCGCTGAAAGACTATCTTGGCATCATCGACAACGGCCTGAAGCACCTGTTCGACCGCAAGGCCGCCGACCCGGCCAAGGCCCGCCGCCCGCTGCATCCGCGGCATCGACCGGACGCTGGCGCAGTTCAAGACCGGGTCGACCGGTACGCCGACCGGCTGGTACCGGCTGAAGAACGGCGTCGTCGCGCTGACGGTCAAGGTCGGTGGCAACACATTCGACATCAACGGCGTCGCGACCAACCATCATGCCAGCAGACCGGTTCGAGGAGTTCCTCGACCGCAATGCGCGCCGCGGTCGAGGCGGGCGAGTTCGACGCTGAGCTGGCCCACAAGGGCGACGGTGACGCCGAGGTGCACATCCCAAAGCCGAAGTCGGCGGCTATCTCGCCAGCTGCCGCAAAGGCACGCGGGATCAAAGCCGCTGCGACGAGGAAAGCCAATCGCGCGAAGGGGGCGAAAGCGTCCTGAGTTGGGGGATAGCGGCCCGGCTGCTTTCGGGCGTGCAGGTCGGTAAGCGGACGTCCGTTCAGGGCGAGGGAGCGCACTCGCATGGGCAGGCCCAAGAGCCGATGCCTCTGGGCACAGTGTGTGGCGATCATGCAATCGTGGCCGGCGGACGCCGGGTCGGCGCGCCGGCAAGGCCGGCCAAACGTCGAGCGCGGCGGTGGCGATGGCCAGAAGCGCGGCCCGGTCCGCGCCGTCGCGCGGGGATCGACATGCCCCCACCACCGCTATGACTAGGCCTGACAAGGCGACCGGGTGCCGGCGCAGGTGAGCTGGGCGCGGCAGGTGTGGCCCGAGCAGCTCAGTCCCGAGATCACCGAACGTCGCTGGTCGGTCAGCGGCATTTACATGGTGCCGATCGGCGCGGAGGGCTTTTGGTCGACCACGGCCATATGGCGCAGCGCCGGGCGTTCGGCGGCATCGAGCGGCACGGCCGACGCTCGACGCTTCGGTGCTGGAGAGTGGAGTCCATCCCGATCCGCGCTGGACGGTGTTGTCGGATATACAACGACAAACTGCTATCGGTCCCTGTCGGTGCGGCCCCGACGGCGCTGACCGTCAGCAAGGCCGAGCTAGGCGTCATCCGCGACATCCGGGTCGCGATCCACCTCAAGTTCGGCGTCGGCGCCCAAGCGGCGCGCAACTTAGTCGGGCGCGACTTGCCGCTTCTTATAACGGCGACCGGGGGGGGCGGCATGAAAATCGTCCGCCTGAAGCTCGAGTGAAACCGGCTCATCGAGGACCGGCTGCTCCGAAGTCGACAAGTCTTTCGAGAGAACAAGGTGGTAACCCTCGAGAGGCACTACTCCCTGGTTGGAGATCACCAGCGCGGCACGGCCGCGCCTGTTAGCGCTTCGCCTCGGCCGCGCATCGCATCGCAAAGCCGATTTGCTGTGTCTGGAACGCCGGGCCGATGCGGTGGAAGTCCATGAGTGCCCGGTGCCGTGCATCATCGCCGCGTCGACGCGGGGCGACCGGTTTAGAGCGGCGGCAAAGCCGGCGACCTCCGCCTCGTCGACAATCCACAGGCGGTCGAACTCACCCTGACGGTAGTGGACTGGCACCGCGATCGCGCCGAGGACATCGCGCACTTCGTCCTGCCAATGGCTGACGATGTCGATAAGCTCCGCACGCAGCGCCGGGGCGTCGGCAATGTGGCTGGCACCCGGCATCGGCGCGGCGAAGCTGCCTTCGGGGCCGAACATGACCTGGTCCTTGAGCGGTGCCGGCAGCTCGGCGAACGGCGCGTCGGGCAGCGCTTCCCACATCGGCCGGTGGTCGGCAGGCGTGCGCAGTCCCACCCCCGACAGCGCCAGGCCCATGATCGGCAGGGTACCCGGCGCGGCGGCGATGCGCGCGGCGATCGCTCCGCCGATCGAATGGCCGATTAGGACGATGCCACGGCAATTGTCGCCGTAGCGCCGCCACGCCTCGTGCATTTCCACGACCAAGGTCCTCGCATGATCGGCGATCGACGTCACGCTCGCCGGCAGGATCGGGTCGCGCCATAGCCGTTCGATCCGGCGCGACGATCCGGGCGCCGGCTGCCGCCGCACGATCCAGCAGTGAAAAGCCGGGCACGTCGAAATAGCTCGAGGTATAGCTACCGCCGTGGATCGCGACGATCAGCGGCATGTCGGCCGCCGGCACCGCCGGTTCCCGCACCAATCCCGAAAACCCACCGAACACGCTGCTCATGCTGTCCTATTCTATGCGACCGACAGAGCGCCGGCGATGACGATCAGCGACCGAAATGCACACTGACGCGGGCGCCGGCAATCCGCGGCGGGGTGATGTTCGCGGCAAACAACCCGCCCTGGAACGCCGTCTGGATGCCGCCGGTATAGTATGTCGTGTTCGTCAGGTTGCGGGCGACAGCCCCGCCGACCAGCGATCGTCCGGCGCATGGTAGGTCAGCGCGGCGTCGACGACGGCATAGGAGCCGTCGCGCTCCGACGGGATGAAGTCGATGCTCAGCCAGCGGCCGCTCGAATATTTGACGCTGCCGTCGAAGGTGATGTCGCCGCCGCCGCCCAGGCGGAAGACATGGGTATAGTCGAGCGTCGCCGACCATTCGGGCAGGCGCGCGACCTGCTGACCGGCACAGTCGCCGACGACGACTGGCAGCGGGCCGCCGTTAACATTGCTGCCATTGCTGCTGTACGGCCGTCGCGCCGGGAGCATACGGTCCGCTGATGCGGCAGCCGGAGCTCGCCGGCTGGAAGAACGGCGCGGGCGTCTGGAAGAAGAAGCGGTCGTACTTCGAATGGGCGTATTCGCCCGAGAAGCTGATCGTGTCGGCAGCTCGTCGCGCGACGACGTCGAGCGTCGCGCCATAGATCGTCGCGCTGCCCGAGTTGAAGGTGATGAAGTTGACGACGCCCAAGGGGTCGAAGTTGACGCGCTGGTCCTGCAGGTTGGTGTATTTCCAGCGGTAGGCGCCGACGTTGACCTGCAACTTGTTGTCGAGGAAGCGGTTGCGCGAGCCGAACTCGAGCGAGCCGAGCCGCTCGGGCTGGAAGATGTTCTCTGGCGCGACGGTCTGCGGAAAGCCGCCGGCCTTGAAGCCGGTGCTGTAGGTCAGGAACAGCAGGTTTTCCGATGCCAGGTCATACTCCGCCCCGAGGCGGTAGGTGAAGCCGTCGAACGTCTTGTCGCCGCCGAACACCTCCTGCAGCGCCGGCGGCGTCACGCCATAGTTGAAGATGGTGCCGGTCAGCGACCGCTGCTCGCTGGTGTAGCGTCCGCCGGCGATCAGGCGCAAATTGTCGAGTACCGAGTACGTCGCCTGGCCGAAGCCGGCATAGGCTTTCGTCGTCGGTGAATAGGTGATGTGGACGTTCTGCAGCATGTCACTGACGAACACGTCGTCTTCCGAGTTCGGCGCGCTCTCGTCGAAGTAATAGCCGCCGACGACCAGGTCAGCGCGGGCGTCTGTTGCCGAGCCGCACCTCGACCGAGGTCTGGCTGGTCGTCTCGTTACCGATGAAGCGCCCGGCGAAGTGCGTGACGAACTGCGCGTCGGTGTGGCGTTAGGCGGGGAGCACGGTCAGGATGGCGAAGCTGCCAAGCTTCCAGTCGAGCTGGCCGCTGAAGTTGTACAAGGTCGTATTCTGCCGTCCGTCGTCGAGGACGTCGTCGGTCAGGCCGCCGAGCGGGCTGAAGGCATGCATGTAGGCGTTGGCCGCGGCATCGGACTGCGCCTCGTACGGGCTGCTGCCCGGGCGGCGCGGCAGGTAGACGTAGTCGCCGCCCTTGCCGCCGAGGTGGGCATAGTCGGCGCTCAGCTGCACCGTCACCGCCGGTGCCGGCTGCCACAGGAAGCGCAGGCGACCGGCCTGCTCGACGTCGTCATCGGCGCCGTTCGTCAGGTAGCCGTCGCGGTTGACGATGTTGAACGCCCCCCGGATCGCGGCGGTGTCGCTCAGCCCCAGGTTGATCGCGCCGGTGGCACGGACATAGCTGTAGTTGCCGCCCTCCAGGCTGAGGTCGACGCTGTCCTCGCCGATGCGGGCTGCGTTGGTGACGAGGTTGATCGAGCCGCCGTTGGCGTTGCGGCCGTACAGCGTTCCCTGCGGACCTTTCAGCACCTCGACCCGCGACACGTCGTAGAAGTTGCCGTTGACCCCGTTCGGGCGGCCGACATAGACGCCGTCGACGTTGAAGGCGACGCCGGGGCTCGACAGCGGGCTGAACGCCGCCCCGCCGACGCCGCGGATGAAGATCTGCGTGTTGCCGCCGCCTTGGCCGATCTCGACCCCGGTGGTCAGGCGCTGCAGCCCGGCCGCCTCGGTTACGCCCTGCCGCGCCAGCGCGTCGCCGCCGACCACTTGGATCGTCAGCGGCGCCTTCTGGACGCTCTGCTCGCGGCGTTCCGCGGTGACGATGATGTCGGCGACGCCGGTGTCGGGCGTTGCTGCGGCGGTCTCGACCGGCGGCGTTTGCGCCGCGGCGGTCGTCGCCAGCAGGGCCGCCGTCAGCGACACGCCTGCCAAGGTCGCGGTGTGCCGGATCATCGTCGCCCCCCAAAGCCGCTGCCGCCGTTACGCGCGAGTCAACCTGTGTCGCGACATTTTCTGACGGATCGCTGACTCACTAATGTCGTCATGGCAGGGGCGTGTCAAGGCGTCGCAGGATTAGGGTGCCCGCGAAATAGCCAGCGGCGGCTGGTTCAATTCGCGGCGCAGCGCCGCCATCGGCAGGCGCGACAGGCGCACCGCCTCGTCCTCCGGCACCGAGAACATGCGCAGGACGTACAGCGAGGCGTGGTGCGCCGCCGCCGCCGTGGTGCCGCCGTCGAGGACCGACTTGGCAAAGGCGATCATCAGCGCGTGGACTGCGGTGATCGCCGTCTCGATGTCGTCGATGCGCAGCCGGCCGTTGCCGACGCCGACGCCGAGCCCGGAGCGCGCATGATCGCGGAGCAGGCCGTCGAGCATCTGCATCGACGGCTCGAGCTGGACGATGAACGAGGCCCAGACCTTGTCCGACACCACCTCCTCGATCATCCGGCGATAGGCATAGCAGGTCGCCGCGGCGATATTGGTGGCGCGCAGGGCGACGCCTTCAAGCTCGGTGCCAAAAGCCTCGGCGCGCTCGGCGAACACCGCCTTGGCGAGATCCTCCTTTGAGGCGAAGTTGTTGTAGAAGGAGCCGACGCCGACGCCGGCGGTCTCGATGATCTCGGCCAGGCTGCTGCCGGCTAGGCCGTTGCGGCTCATCACGTCATAGGCGGCGGCGATCAGCTTGACCCGCGCCGTCGCCCGCCGCCCGCGGCGCACGGCGGCGACCTGTTCGGCGGGCGGCTCAGGCTGGGCAGCGGCTTGGTCCATGCCGCGTCTTGCAGGAAAGCCGCTGCGCCGCGACAGCGGTTACGCGCCGGCGATGAACAGCTCGGCGGCGGCGTCGACGATCGCTTCCGCATCGAGGCGATAGGCGCGGTAGAGGTCGGGCAGCGTGCCGGTCTGGCCGAAGCGGTCGACGCCGAGTGCCGCGACGCGCATGCCGCGAACCCCGCCGAGCCACGACAGCGCCGACGGCGAGCCGTCGATGATCGTGATCAGCCGCGCATCGGCCGCGAGCGGCGCGAGCAGCGCATCGACGTGGCTCGACGCCGTGCCGCCTGCCCGTCCACCGCGACGCCTGTGCCGCGGTCCAGCCGCGATGGAGCAGGTCGGGCGAGGTGACGTTGAGGACGCCGAGGCCCGGGATGTCGCCCGCCAGTTCGTCGTACGCGGCCAGCACCTCTGGGACGATCGCACCGGTAAACACCAGTGCCGCCGTCGCGCCGGCCCCGGGTCGCCGCAGCCAGTAGCCGCCTTGACGGCTCGGCCTCCCAGTTGGCATCGCGGCGCGCGACCTGCGCGATCGCGCGCGTCGTCAGCCGCAGGTAGACCGAGCCGCCGTCGTCGGCCTGGAGGTGGCGGAAGGCGTGGGCCATCAGCAGCGCCAGCTCGTCGGCGAAGGCCGGCTCGTAATAGGTCAGCCCGGGCTGGCCGATGCCGATCAGCGGCGAGTTGATCGACTGGTGCGCGCCGCCCTCCGGCCCGAGCGTCACCCCCGACGGCGTCGCCACCAGCAGGAAGCGCGCATCCTGGTAGCAGCCGTAGTTGAGCGCATCGAGGCCGCGCGCGATGAACGGATCGTAGACCGTGCCGATCGGCAGCAGCCGCGTCCCGAACAGCGGCGCGGCGAGCCCGAGCGCTGCCAGCATGAGGAACAGGTTGTTCTCGGCGATGCCGAGCTCGAGGTGCTGCCCCGCGCCGTGCCCGCGCCACTTCTGCGGCGACGGGATCTTGGCGGCATGGAAGACGTCGGCGAGCTCGGCTGCGCCGGAACAGCCCGCGCTGGTTGACGAACGCGCCGAGGTTGGTCGACACCGTGACGTCGGGTGACGTCGTGACGATGCGGTCGGCCAGCGCCTCGCCGTCGGCTCGCTCGACTTGGCGAGATCGAGCAGGATGCGCCCGAACGCCGTCTGCGTCGACTGCTCCGCCCCGTCAGGAATGGGGAGGCGGGGGACGGCGACTGCTGCGCCGGCACCTCCGCGCGCGCGGGGGGCGATGGCCGACTCCGGCGATGAACGCCTGCATCGCCGCCGCGGCATTGTCGCCGAGCCCCGCGAACGGCTGCCACTCGTCGCCCTCGGCGATGCCCATCCTCGCCGCAGCGCCGCGATCTGCGCCGGGGTTCATCAGCCCGGCGTGATTGTCCTTGTGCCCGGCGAACGGCAGGCCGTAGCCCTTGACCGTATAGGCGATGAACATCGTCGGCCGATCGTCGTCGCCGCGGCGAACGCCTCGATCAGCGTCGCGACGCAATGCCCGCCGAGGTTGGTCATCACTCGCCGAGCGCGTCGTCGTCGTAGCCGGCGAGCAGCTTGGCGACATTCGGCTTGCCGCCGATGTCGGCGATCAGCCGCGCGCGCCACGCCGCGCCGCCCTGATAGGTCAACGCCGCGAAGTCGACGTTGGGGCAGCCGTCGATCCATTCGCGCAGCGCCATGCCGCCGGGTTTGGCGAACGCCGCCTGCTGCTTCTTGCCGTACTTCAGCGTCAGCACGCGCCAGCCGCACGTCTCGAAGATGTCGTCGAAGCGGCGGAACATCCGGTCGGCGGTGGTGTGGTCGAGGCCTGCCGGTTGTAGTCGACGATCCACCAGCAGTTGCGGACGTCGTGCTTGTAACCCTCGATCAGGCCTCGTAGATATTGCCCTCGTCGAGCTCGGCATCGCCCATCAGCGCGATCATCCGCCCGGCATCGGCCGGCGGCGAGGCCGCCGTGGGCGACGAGATAATCCTGCACCAGGCTGGCGAACGGGTGACCGCGACGCCCAACCGACGCTGCCGGTCGAGAAATCGACGGGGATGCGGTCCTTGGTCCGGCTGGGATAGCTTTGCGCGCCGCCGAAGCCGCGGAAGCGCTGCAGTTGGTCGAGCCTCTGGCTGCCGAGCAGGTAATGGATGGCGTGCAGCACCGGCCCGGCATGCGGCTTGACCGCGACCTTGTCGTTGGGCCCGAGCGCGTGGAAATACAGCGCCGCCATGATCGCCGTATCGACGCGCAGCTCGCCTGGTGCCCGCCCACCTTCAGCCCGTCGGGCGATTCGCGCAGGTGGTTGGCGTTGTGGATCGTCCACGCCGACAGCCAGCGCAGCCGCGCCTCGAGGCTCTCGAGCATCGGCACGAGCTGGGCGTCGGCGGCCGGTCACGGTCATCGGTCGGTCGTCCCTGGGCATACGCGCGCAGCGTCGAGTGCCGCCAAGTAGGCGAAAGGCGCCGCGAGGCGACGGCGAAAACGGCGAGGGATGCGAAGCCGGCATCGTGCCGGCTCCGCATCAGAACGGATACATCCCGGGTGCGGTCGACAGCGTCGTCAGCCGCACCTCGGTAAGTCCTCGACCGCATAGTGTCCCGACCGGCCCCAGCCCCAGTCCTTGACCCCGCCGACGGGCAGCGCCGCCTCGCTGGCCATGGTCGGCGCATTGATATGGACGATGCCGGCGTTGAAGCGCTGCGCCATCGCCAGCCCGCGGGCATGATCGCGGGTGAATCGCCGCCGACAGGCCGTACGGCGTGTCCTGCGCCTTGGCGAGCGCCGCCTCCTCGTCGTCGAACGCCTCGACGACGAGGAGCGGGCCGAATTCGTCGCGACCGGTCGTGCACAGCGCGTCGTCCGGCGCGTGCGTGATGATCGTCGGCGCGACGACCGCGCCCTCGGCGGTGCCGCCGGTGACGAGCGTCGCGCCGCGGTCGAGCGCATCCCTGATGCTCGCCATCGTCGCGGCGACTGCCCGGCCGTTGATCAGCGGGCCGACGACGACCGCCGGATCGGTCGGGTCGCCCTGCTTGAGCGCGGCCGCCTTGGCGGCGAGTTGGGCAACGAAATCGTCGTGGACGCTCCGTGCGACATAGACCTTGCGCGTGTTCATGCAAACCTGGCCCTGGTGGATGAAGGGCACCGAAGATGACCGCCTTGACCGCCTCGGCGATGTCGGCATCGGCGAGGACCAGCATCGGGTTGAAGCCGCCCAGCTCGAGCACCATCCGCTTGCAGCGACTGCGCCGCGCGAGACGCCCAGGATGCGCGCTGTCCTGTCCGAGCCGGTGAAGTTGATGCAGCGCACCGCGCGGCTCGCGAAGAACACGTCGGCGATCGCCGCCGCAGCGCCCCGGCGCATGGGTGACGACGTTGACCGTGCCGGCCGGGAAGCCCGCCTCCGCCCATGATCTCGGCGTGGAACAGTCCGGCCGAGATCGGCGCCTCCTCGGACGGCTTGATGACAGTCGTGTTGCCGAACGCCAGCGGCAGCAGGAAGGTGCGCCGCGCGAGATAGAAAGCCCCGTTCCATGGCGTGAAGCCGGCGACGACGCCGAGCGGCTTGCGCGCGACCAGCGCCAGGCGACCGGGCACGTCGCTGCGCATCATGTCGCCATACGGCATATAGCCCCACGACGCCGCCTGCCGCAGCATCGCCGCCGACAGCTTGACCTGGAACGCGGCGAAGGCCCGGCTAGCCCCGCCTTCGACTAGCCATGATCGCCCACCGCGTCCTCCATCCGACGCTCGACGATGTCGGCGGCGCGGAGGAACAGGCGCTGGCGCTCGCCCGGCGGACACGCCGCCCAGGCCGAGAAGGCGCGCGCGGCGGCGGCGACGGCGGCCTCCGCCTCGGCACGGCCGCCGGCGGCGACCTCGGCGACCAGGCTGCCGTCGAACGGATTGGTGTCGGCGAAGGTCGCGCCGTCGCCGGCGTCGCACCAGCGTCCGTCGATGAAATGCTGCGTCCGGCGGACACCCAATGCTGTCGTCGCCTGCTGCATCACCCGCTCCCATGCTGGACTTTGTTCGGCAGCCTTCCTAATCTGCCGGCGGGATCAAGGCAACGGACAGGGGCGATGGGATCGGCGTTGACGCTGCCGCGGCTGGTGTTCGGGGCGGGCACGGTGGACCAGCTCGGCGAAGAGCTGGCGCTGCTCGGAGCGCGGCGGCCGCTGCTGGTCAGCGACCGGGGGCTCGAGCGCGCGGGGCTGGTCGCGCGCGTCTCGCCGATGGCGACCTTCCTCGACGTGCCCGAGAACCCGACCGCGGCCGGCGTCGACGCGGCCACGGCGACGTACCGCGGCTTGGGCTGCGATGCCGTGGTCGCGCTGGGCGGCGGATCGGTGCTCGACACCGCGAAGATGGTCGCCGCGCTTGCCGCCGGCGGTACCGCGCTCGACGTGCTCGGCCGCTACGACCGCATCGCTGCGGTCGCCCCGCTGATCGCCATCCCGACGACGGTCGGCACCGGCAGCGACAGCTCGCCGGTCGCTGCGATCCCCCGCAATCCCCACGGCCCTGCCGTTGAACACGCGGACCGCTGATGGTGCCGCGTGTCGCCATCCTCGATCCCGATCTGGTCCGCTCGCTGCCGCCGCGGCTGATCGCGGCGACGGCGATCGACGCGCTGTCGCACTGCCTGGAAGGATACTTCGCCGACCCGGCGCGCCCTGGTCGACGCGCTGGTCCTCGACGGCGTCGCGCGGGTGTTCGCTGATGCCGTCGCGGCGTTGGCCCCGACCGGTGACGCCGCCCGCGCTTCGCTGATGGCGGCGGCGTTCGCCGGCGGGGCGGGCATCGGCAAGGGCATCGGCCCGGCGCACGCCATCGCGACGACCTGCGTCGGCGAGGTGATCCGGCACGGTCATCGCCGTCATCCTGCCGCATACGCTGCGGCTGTACGCGCGCGCGCTGCCGGCGACGGCGGCGCGCATCGCCGCGCACCGGGATGCCGCCGCCGACCTGGGCGACGGTCGCCGCGCTGATCGCCCGGCTCGGCTTGCCCGTAACCCTCGGTGCGATCGGTGCCGCCGCGCCGCCGCTCGCGGCCTTCTCGCCAGCCCGGTCAACCGCATGTGCCCGTATGTCCCGACGGCCGGCGAGTATGGGGCCATCCTGGCGGCGATCGCGTGACCGATGAGCGCTGGCGGACGACCAATCTCGGCACACTGCTGTTCGCCGCCTCGGGTCGCGCCGTCGCCGTCAAGCTGGCGGCGGTGCACGCGGCCGGCTTCACCGATCTGACGGCGGCGCACCTGGCGCTGTTCCTCGCCCTCGACCGGACCGGCACGCGAGGGTGGACGACGCTCGCCGCCCGCGCGCGGCTGAGCAAGCCGAGCATGGCGGAGCTGGTCGACCGGGCCGTCGCCGGCGGGCTGGTCGAGCGCCGCGTCGACGCCGGCGACCGGCGCGTGCGCATCGTCGTGCCGACGCCCGCCGGCGGCGCGCTGCTGGCCGCGATCGAGCATGCCATCGCCGCCGCGGACCGCGACATCGCCGCAGTCCTCGGCGATGCCGCGGCGGCCCGGCTGCGCCACCGGCTCGGCCGCTACGTCGCGGCGAGGGGCGGCAGCGATCCGGCCTGGGTCGCGGCGAACGCGGCGCGGGCGCTGGCACTCGCGGCCGCCGCCTTCGTCGCCGAGGTCGCGGGTCACGTCGCCGCCGCCGGCTTCGCCGTCACTCCGGCGCTGCTCGGCATGGTGCGCCATGTCGAGCTCGGCGGCAGCCGCCTGACCGACCTTGCCGCCCGCGCGCGGATGACCAAGCCGGCGATGCGCGAACTCGTCGATCGCGGCGTGGCGCTCGGCTTTGTCGTCCGCCGGCCCGATCCGACCGATCGCCGGGCGGCACAGGTCGCCTTCACCGCCCGCGGACAAGACCTGCTCACTGCGGCCCGCCACGGCGTCCTGGCGGCAGAGGGGGCGGCGGCAGCGGCGATCGGCGAAGGGCTCGCTGACGTGCGCGGGCAGCTCGTGGCGCTTTACCGCGGGCGATGGCAGGGTTGCCGCCTGACAACGGCGGCGATGCTCATCCTCTATCGTTCGCCGGTATTTGCCATCGCGCGACCCGCCCCGTGCCTGCCCTATGCGCGGTGTCGAACAAGCGCGGGTGGAAAACCTGGCACGGCCCTGGGGGAGACGACCATGCGACATCGTTGGCTGGGCGCCAGCGCCGTGGTCGCACCCTTGCTCGCCCTCGCCGCCGCGGCAAGCGCGCAGACCGCGTTTGAAGCGACCGCGGCCACCGGCACCTCGTCCGGCGAGGTCGCCGCCCCCAACAGCGGCGAGATCATCGTCACCGCGCAGAAGCGCGCCGAGAACCTGCAGAAGGTGCCGATCGTCATCACCGCGGTCAGCGGTGCGCAGCTGACGACCGCCGGTGTCACCCAGCCTGACGAACCTCGGCACCGTCGTCCCCGGGCTCAACGTGCGAACCACGGCCGGATCGTACAACCCGTCGATCCGCGGCGTCAGCACCTCGTCGAGAACATGGTCGAGAACCCGATCGCGCTCTACATCGACGGCGTCTACCTGCCGCAGCAGCGCGAAGGTGCGCGCGACCTGCCCGATATCGAGCAGGAAGATCGCCGTCCTCAAGGGTCCGCAGGGAACGCTGTTCGGGCGCAACGCGACCGGCAGCATCATGCAGATTACGACTTGCAAGCCGACCGACCGTTTCGATTCCAGTCGACCGCGAGCATCGACAATTATGCGACGTTCGCGGCACGGCCTTCGTCTCCGGCGGCATCGCCCCGGGGCTCGCCGGCAGCCTGTCGGTCGATGGTGCTACCCAGGGCCAGGGCTATGGCAAGAACCTGACGACCGGCAACGACACCTTTCAGCTGCTCCACAGCTATGCGGTCCGGGGCAAGCTGGCGTTCGATCTCGGTGCCCGCACGAACGTCACGCTGATCGGCGACTACATGGATCGGAAGGAGCGAACGTACAGCTTCGTCCCCTATCCGGGCACGTCGTTCTCGGTGCCGCTGCCGGGATCGCTGCCGAGCGTCTACGACGCCTACTCGGCGATCGATCCGTTCATCGCCTTCCACGGCGGCGGTGCCAGCGTCGAGATCGACCACGACCTCGACTTCGCCAAGCTGGTGTCAATCACCTCGTTCCGCGAGGGCGAGACCAACTATCTGTTCGAGGACGTGCCCGCAGGCCGGCCGGTGTTCACCGTCGGCGTCGCCTCGGGTTCCGGGCCGAACAAGGACTTCGCCCAGGAAGTCCAGCTGATCTCGCAGGGCAGCAACCGCTTCACCTACACGCTAGGCGTCTTCTACTTCTACAACCGCTCTCGAACGACCCGATCACGCGCAATTTCTATCCCGCGTTCTACGGCGCGCCGGTAGGACCGCCGGGGGCGAACGCGGTGACGCAAACCTTCGGGTCGGAGAAGACCAAATCGGTCGCTCCCTATGCGCAGTTCAGCTACGAGATTTTCGATGCCACCCACCTGACGCTCGGCGGCCGCTTCACCTACGAACGCCGGGCGCTCGACGGGTCGACCGTGCTGACCAAGTACAGCGGCGCGGTCATTCCCCTCCCGCAGGTCAGTGCGCCGCTGGTGATCGAAAAGCCGACGTGGCGCGCCGCGCTCGACCACCAGTTCACGCCCGATATCCTAGGCTATGTCTCATACAACCGCGGCATCAAGTCCGGCGGCTTCAACATCCTGAATGTCGCCAATCCGGCCTACCTGCCCGAACAACTCGA
>CAWJZA010000016.1:0-422971 GCA_963847215.1 uncultured Alphaproteobacteria bacterium | reverse complement strand
CGAGCCACTCGGCGAGCTTGTCCGCGATCAGCGCCTCCAACGGTGGCGCACCTCGGACGAGACCAGCTTGTCCTTGGTCTGGGAGCTGAACTTGGGATCGGGCAGCTTGACCGAGACGATCGCGGTCAACCCCTCGCGCATGTCGTCGCCGGTCAGCGCGACCTTTTCCTTCTTCAGCGCGCCGGACTTCTCGGCATAAGCGTTCAGCGTGCGGGTCAACGCGGCGCGGAACGCGGCCAGATGCGTGCCGCCGTCGCGCTGCGGGATGTTGTTGGTGAAGCAGAGCACCTGCTCGTAATAGCTGTCGTTCCACTCCAGCGCGATTCGACGCCGATGTCGTCGCGCTCGCCGGGATCGCGATCGGATCAGGATAAGCGCGGTCTTGCGATTGTCGAGATATTTGACGAAGGCGGCGATCCCGCCTTCGTAATAGAGATCACGCCGTGACCTGCTCGTCGTGGCGGGCGTCGGTCAGGAGCAGGCGCACGCCCGAATTGAGGAAGGCGAGCTCGCGGTAGCGGTGTTCGAGCTTCTCGAAGTCGAACTCGGTGATCTTGAACGTCTCGGGCGGGCAGGAAAGTCACCTCGGTGCCCGCCGATCCCCTGCGGCGCCGACCATGCCTCCAGCGGCGCGACCGCGACGCCATGCCGGAAGCGCATCGCATGCTCGGGCCATCGCGCCAGATGCGTAGTTCGAGCCATTCCTACAGCGCGTTGACCACGCTGACGCCGACGCCGTGCAGGCCGCCTGAAACCTTAGGCGTTTCGTCCGCGCGTTTTCGAACTTTCCGCCGGCATGGAGCTGGGTCATGATGACTTCGGCCGCGCAGACGCCTTCTTCGGCGTGGATGCCGGTCGGGATGCCGCGGCCGTTGTCGGCGACGGTTACCGATGCCGTCGGCGTTCAGCCGGATCTCGATCCAGGTCGCAATATCCGGCGAGCGCCTCGTCGATCGCGTTGTCGCTGACCTCAAAGACCATGTGGTGCAGGCCCGAACCGTCGTCGGTGTCGCCGATGTACATGCCCGGGCGCTTGCGGACCGCATCGAGGCCCCGCAGCACCTTGATCGAGTCCGCGCCGTAATCCCCCTCGGGCTGGTTGGTTTCGTCGGACAAGGTGTCCCCTTGGCGCGCGGCGCGGCCGGTTTGTTACAGTTCCATATAGGGGCTCGCGCCCGCGTACGCGAGGATTAACCGACCCGGCCCGACCTGCAGCTACGACCTCCGCGCTCGACGTGCAGGCGCTGCGCGTCGAGACCGGCGAACAGACTTGCCTCGGTCCCTGTCAACCAGACCTGCCCCTGCCTGCGCCAGCCGGGCCAACAGCGCGGCACGGCGGCGGGGTCGAGATGGGCGGCGACCTCGTCGAGGAGCAGGACCGGCGGCCGGCCGGTCCGCGTCGCCACCAGCTCGGCGTGGGCGAGGACGATGCCAAGGAGGAGCGCCTTCTGCTCGCCGGTCGAACTGCGCGCCGCCGGCTGCCGCTTGGCGGCATGGGTGACGAGGAGGTCGGCGCGGTGCGGCCCGGCGGTGGCGCGCCCGGCGGCGGCGTCGAGGCCGCGGTTGCGCGCCAGCAGCGCAGCGAGATCGGCGACAGCCTCGCCGGCGAGCGCGATTCCGCCTGTGGAAAGTCGCCGTCGGGCGCGGCGGCGAGCGCGTCGGCCAGCGCTGCGACCGTCGCCACTCGTGCCGCCGCGACCCGCGCCCCGTGCTCGGCCATGGCCCGTTCGAGCCCGGCAAGCCACGCGGGATCGGCCGCCGCCTCGCCGGTCAGCAGGCGGGTGCGGGCACGCATCGCGGCGTCATAGCGGGTGACCTCGCCGCCGTGCGCCGGGTCGAGCGTCAGCACCAGCCGGTCGAGGAAGCGGCGCCGGGCGCTGGCCGTGTCGACGAACAGCCGGTCCATCGCCGGCGTCAGCCACAGTACCGACAGCCACTCGCCGAGCGCCGCGCCGCGCGCCGGCGCGCCGTTGATGCGGACGATCCGGCGGTCGGGCGCGGCGGGCACGACACCCGTCCCGATGGCAACCGCCCCGCCCGGCGCCATGACCTCGGCCGCCACCGTCCACCCGCCCGTACCGTCGCTACGCGCGGCGTCGGACAGCGCCACCCCGCGCAGGCCGCGACCGGGCGACAGCAGCGACACGGCGTCGAGCAGGTTGGTCTTGCCCTGCCCGTTGTCGCCGGTGACGACGACCGCGTTCGCCTCGAGGCGCACGTCGGCCTCGGCATAGCTGCGGAAGTCGGTCAGCGTCAGGCGGGTCACGGGCATCGCCCGTCCCCTAGCAAGTCACTCCGCCACCGCCCACCCTCGCGCCGCGCCGGGCAGGGTCGCAAGGAACGTTGCCGCGCTGGCGCGCGTCTCGGCCTGGCGTTCCGGGCTGAAGCGGTCCCAGTTGTCGTACATCCGCAGCAGCCGGTGGTTGCCGCCGAGCGTCTCGCGGTGACGAGCCAGGAAGTCCCAGTAGAGGGCGTTGAACGGACAGGCGTCGGGGCCGGTGCGTTGCTTCACGTCAAAGGCGCACTTGCCGCAATGATCGCTCATCCGGTTGATGTACGCGCCGCCGCCGGCATAGGGCTTCGACCCCAGGATGCCGCCGTCGGCGAACTGGCTCATGCCGTGGACGTTGGGCAGCTCGACCCATTCATAGGCGTCGGCGTAGACGACGAGGTACCATTCCTCGACCTGGGCCGGCTCGACCCCGATCAGCATGGCGAAGTTGCCAAGCACCATCAGCCGCTGGATGTGGTGGTTGTACGCCTCGCGCCTAACCTGCGCCACCGACTGGGCGAGGCAGCGCATCTCGGTCTCGCCGGTCCAGTAAAAGTCGGGCAGGTCGCGGGTGGCACGAAGCGCGTTTGACTTTGCATAATCGGGCCCGGCCCAGAAATAGATGCCGCGGACATATTCGCGCCAGCCGATGATCTGGCGGATGAAGCCCTCGACCGCGTTGAGCGGCACCTCGCCGCGGGCGAAGGCCGTCGCCGCCGCATCGACCACCTCGCGCGCGCGTCAGCAGCCCGCAGTTGAGATAGGGCGACAGCGCGGCATGGTAGAGGAACGCCTGTCCCTCGACGATCGCGTCCTGGTAATCGCCGAAGCGCGGCAGGGCGTAGGCGATGAAGTGATCGAGGGCGATCAGCGCGTCGGCCCGCGTCGTGGCGAAGCCGAACGGCTCGAGGTCGCCGAAGTGGCCGGCGAAGCGGCTCCCGACGAGGTCGAGCACTTCGCTCGTGATCGCGTCGGGCATGAAGGTCGGCGGCGCGGGGTATTAAGCCCGCGCGGCGGCACCTTGCGGTTCTCGGCGTCGAAGTTCCAGCGGTTGCCGACCGGCTTGCCGAACGTCATCAGCAGCCCGGTGCGCTTGCGCATCTCGCGGTAGAATTCCTCCATCACCAGCCGCTTGCGCGACCCCGCCCACTCGGCGAAGTCGGCGCGGCTGCACAGGAAGCGGTCGTCGGGTAGAATGGCCACCGGCAACCCGGTGTCGGCTGCCCAGCCCTCGACCATCGCCTGCACGCGCCACTCGCCCGGCTCGACGACGCGGAGCGCGGTCGCGGCGTGACGGCGCGCGGCGCGGACGACTTCGCCGGTGAAGCTGCCGGTGTTGCCGGCGTCGTCGAGCCTGACGTAGTCGACCGTCCAGCCGCGCCCGCGCAGTTCCTCGGCAAAATGGCGCATGGCGCTGAAGATCAGGGCGATCTTCTTCTTGTGGTGGCGGACGTAGCGCGTCTCGTCGACAACCTCGGCCATCAAGACGACCGCGCCTTCGGGACCGTCGCGCAGGCTCGCGAGGTCGTGGGTCAGCTGGTCGCCGAGGACCGGGATAAGCGTCGTCATGGCGCTCAAACGCGCGCGCGGCCGCGCCGGTCAACGCGCCGGAACGCCGCGCCTCAGCCGAACCGCTCGGGCAGATAGGCGTCGTTGGCCCGGTCGCTGAACTTGGTCGTCGTCTTGTGGAAGGTCAGCGGCACCGTACCCGTCGAGCCGTGGCGCTGCTTGGCGACGATGACCTCGGCCAGCCCGTGGAGCTTTTCGGCGCGATCCTTCCACTTGGCGTATTTCTCGACGTCTTCCTCGTCGGGCTGCTTGAGCGCGTGATAATATTCCTCGCGGTAGACGAACAGGACGATGTCGGCGTCCTGCTCGATCGTCCCCGATTCGCGCAGGTCGGCGAGCTGCGGCCGCTTGTCCTCGCGGTTCTCGACGGCGCGGGACAGCTGGGACAGCGCCAGCACCGGCACCTGCAGTTCCTTGGCCAGCGTCTTCAGCCCGCGGGTGATCTCGCTGATCTCCTGCACGCGGTTCTCGTTCGACGCCTTGGCCGAGCCCTGGAGCAGCTGGAGATAGTCGACGACGATGATGCCGACGCCCTTCTGCCGCTTCAGCCGCCGGGCGCGGGTGCGGAGCGCGGCGATGGTCAGCGCCGGCGTGTCGTCGATGTACAGCGGCAGCTCGTTCAGCTGCCCGGCGGCACGGGCGAGGCTGTTGAACTCGCTCTGGCTGATCTTGCCCATCCGCAGGTTCTCGGAATTGACCCCGGACTGCTCGGCGAGCACGCGCGTCGCGAGCTGGTCGGCGCTCATCTCGAGGCTGAAGAAGGCGACGCCGGCGCCGCTGCTCTCCTCGACGCCATCGGCCTTGTCGCGCAGGTAGCGCGCGGCCGCGGCGAAGGCGATGTTGGTCGCCAGCGCCGTCTTGCCCATCGCCGGCCGCCCGGCGAGGATGACGAGGTCGGAATCGTGCAGTCCGCCGATCTTGGCGTTGAGCGCCTCGAGTCCCGTGGTGTAGCCCGACAGGTGCCCGCCCGACTTCATCGCCCGGTCGGCCATCTCGATCGCCAGCCGCGTCGCCTGGCCGAAGGTCTTGACCGATCCGGCGACCTCGCCCGCCTCGGCGACCTTGTAGAGCGCCAGCTCGGCGTCCTCGATCTGCTTCAGCGGCTCGACGCCGCTCGCCGTGTCGAAGGCGTTGGTCGCCATCTCGCGGCCGACGCGGATCATCTCGCGCAGCAGCGCGAGATCATAGATTTGCTGGGCGAAGTCGCGCGCCGCGATCAGCGCCGCCGACTGACCGGTCAGCGTCGCCAGATAGGCGGTGCCGCCGATCGCCATCATCTCGGGGTCGGCGTCGAACAGCGGCTTGAGCGTCACCGGCGTCGCCGTCATCCGCCGGTCGACCAGCTTCAGGATCGCGTCGTAGACCCGGCCGTGCAGCGGCTCGAAGAAATGGTGGCTGCCGAGCTTCAGCTGGACGTCCTCGACCAGCCGGTTGTCGATCATCAGCGCGCCGAGCAGCGCCGCTTCCGCCTCGATGTTGTGCGGCAGCGCGGCGGCGGGAACGAGCGCCAGCGGCGTCGCGGCGGGAGGAAGAAAGGTGGGAGCCTGCATCGCCTGCTTGTCGCGCGATCGGCCGCGCGGGGCAAATCGCGGCTGGGGACAAAGCGGTGGGCAAGCGTCCCGGAAATCTGTGGGCGAAAATTTATTGCGCCGGCGCTGATCCTAGACGGCGACTGCGTCGACCCCGCTTGCCGCCAGCGCCGCGTTGAGGTCATTGATCAGCCGGGCCAGCGCCGCTTCGTCCTTGGCCTCGGCGCGCGCGACCAGCACGTCCTGCGTGTTCGACGCGCGCAGCAGCCACCAGCCGTCAGGCGTCTCACCCGCGCACCTCGGTCGGTCGACGTCGGCGCCGGCAGCGGCAAGTCGGTCGAGCACCTCGGCGACGACGGCGAACTTGCGCGCCTCCGACGTCTGGAACCGCAGCTCGGGGGTATTGACCAGCGTCGGCATGGCGTCCTTGAGCTGTCCCAGTGTTCGCCCGATGCGGCGATCGCGGCGATCAAGCGGATCGCTGCGTACAGCCCGTCGTCGAAGCCGTACCAGTCGTGTGCGAAGAAGATATGCCCGCTCATCTCGCCGGCGAGCGGCGCGCCGGTTTCCTTCATCTTCGCCTTGATCAGGCTGTGCCCGGTCTTCCACATCAGCGGCGTGCCGCCAAGTTCGCGCACCCGGTCGAACAGCATGGCGCTCGCCTTGACGTCGGCGATAATCGTCGCCCCCGGCTGCGCCACCAGCACCGGCGCGGCGAGAATCGACAGCAACTGGTCGCCCCAGACCACCCGCCCCTGGCCGTCGACCGCGCCCAGCCGGTCGCCGTCGCCGTCGAACGCCACGCCGAGGTCGCAGCCGCGCTCGACGACCACGCGCTTAAGATCGGCGAGGTTCTTCTCCTCGGTGGGATCGGGATGGTGGTTGGGAAAAGCGGGATCGACGTCGGTGAACAACGTGTGGTGCGTGCCCGACAGGCGTGCGACAAGCCGCTCGACGACTGGCCCCGCGGCACCGTTGCCGGCATCCCAAGCGATGGTCAGCGGCGGCAGCGACTGGCCGCGCAGCAGACGGTCGACGTAGCGGTCGAGGACGTCGACGTCGTCATTGACGCTCGCGCCGGCGGCCCAGTCGCCGGCTGCGGCCATCGCGCCGAGCGCCTGAATATCGGCGCCGTAAAACGGGCCGCCGGCGAGCATCATCTTGAAGCCATTGTAGTCGGGCGGATTGTGGCTGCCAGTCACCATGATACCGCCGTCGCAGCCGAGCTCGTGGACGGCGTAATAAAGCATCGGCGTCGGCCCCAGGCCGATGCGGACGGCAGCGACGCCGGCATCGTTCAGCCCGGCGACGACGGCGGCGGCGAACCCCGGCGACGACGCCCGCCCGTCATAGCCGACGGCAACGCGGCTGCCGCCGGCGCGCGCGACCCGTGTGCCAAAGCCGCGGCCGATGGCATACGCATCGCTCTCCCCAAGTGTCTCGCCGACAATGCCGCGGATGTCGTACTCGCGCAGGGCGGTTGGGTGGAACTGGTGCATCAATGTCTTCCCGGAACACGCGGAGCGACATGGCATTCCGCGGCGCCGCCGTAGCGGCTAGGCTAGCAGGATGGAAGCCCTCGCCATCCTCGACTTCCGCGACGATCTCGCCGCCGCCTTCCGCGACATCAACGCCGAGTGGATCGAGGCGATGTTCACGCTGGAGGCGAACGACCGCGCCATTCTCGACCAGCCGCGACGGAGCATCGTCGAGCGCGGCGGCATCATCCGCTTCGTCGCCGCGGGCGACGTCGTCGTCGGCACCTGTGCCCTGATCCACATCGCCGACGGCGTGTTCGAGCTGACCAAGATGGGGGTGCTCGCCGCGGCGCGCGGGCGCAAGGCGGGCGAGTTCCTGCTCGCCCACGTCGTCGCCGAGGCCCGGGCCATGGCCGCGGCGGGCACGCTGACCCGTCTCTACCTGCTGACCAACCGCCGGTGCGCGGCGGCGATCCATCTCTACGAGAAGGCGGGGTTCGTCCACGACGCGACGGTGATGGCCGATTTCGGCGCACGCTATGCCCGATGCGACGTCGCCATGAGCCTGCCGCTGGCCTCGGCGGGATGAACGCGGCATAGGCGGCGCATGGTTTCGCTCACCCACGTCCGCACCTGGATCTTCGATCTCGACAACACGCTTTATCCGGCGGCGACGAACCTGTTCGCGCTGATCGATGCGCGGATGGGGGGCTATATCCAGCGCCGGCTGGGCCTCGCCCCCGGCGCGGCGCGGGCGCTGCAGAAGGACTTCTTCCACGCCCACGGCACGACGCTGCGCGGGCTGATGAACGAGCACGGCGTCGACCCGCACGAGTTCCTCGGCGAGGTCCACGACATCGACCTGGACAGCGTCGGTCATGCCCCCGACCTTGTCGCCGCCATCGCCGCCCTGCCCGGCCGCAAGTTGATCTTCACCAACGCCGACGCCGCTTATGCCGGGCGCGTCCTCGGGCGGCTGGGGTTGGAGGGCGCGTTCGAGGCGATCTACGACGTCCACGCCATGGATTATTGGCCCAAGCCCGATGCCCGCGCCTACGCCGGGTTGTGTGCGGCGCACGGCGTCGATCCGACGAGCGCGCTGTTCGTCGACGACATGGCGCGCAACCTGCCGCCGGCCAAGGCCATCGGCATGACGACGGTGTGGATCGACAACGGCAGCGAGCAGGGACCGGGAGCGCTGCCCGACGGCATCGACCTGCGTATCCCCGACCTCGGCGCGTGGCTGACGACAGTCGTCAGCGAGCGGGAGACGGCATGAGCCTGGAACAGACAATAATCTCCGCGTGGGAGGACCGGGCGGCGCTGTCGCCGGCCGTGACCGGCGCTGTGCGCGAAGCGGTCACGGAAGTCGTCACGGGACTCGACGATGGCACCTACCGCGTCGCCGAACCCGACGGGACCGGCTGGCGCGTCAACCAGTGGTTGAAGCAGGCCGTATTGCTGTCGTTCCGGCTGAGCGACAACGATGCGATGGACGGCGGGCGGGCGTGGGACAAGGTGCCGCTGAAGTGGGACGGCTGGGGGCCGGAGCGCTTCGCCGCCGCCGGCTTCCGCGCCGTGCCTGGAAGCATCGTCCGCCGCGGCGCCTACATCGCGCCCGGCGTCGTGCTGATGCCGAGCTTCGTCAACATCGGTGCCCGCGTCGGCCGCGGCAGCATGATCGACGCCTGGGCGACGGTCGGCAGCTGTGCGCAAATCGGTGAAAATGTTCACATTTCCGGCGGTGCCGGCATCGGCGGCGTGCTCGAGCCGCTGCAGGCGGGACCGGTGGTGATCGAGGACGGCGCCTTTATCGGTGCCCGCGCCGAGGTTGCCGAAGGCGTCGTCGTCGGCGCCGGCGCGGTCCTGTCGATGGGCGTCTATCTCGGCGCCTCGACCAAGATTGTCGACCGGGCGACCGGCGAGATCTTCACCGGGCGCGTGCCGCCGTACAGCGTCGTCGTGCCGGGTACGCTGCCGGGTCGGCCGCTGCCCGACGGCTCGGCCGGACCCGGCCTCTACTGCGCGGTCATCGTCAAGCGGGTCGACGCGCAGACCCGGGCGAAGACGGCGATCAACGATCTGCTGCGCGACTGATGCTGCCCGCGACTTTCGACGATGTCGAGGCCGAGTTCGAGGCGCTCGACGAGTGGGATGACCGCTATCGGCTGCTGATCGACCTTGGCCGCGCCCTGCCGGCAATGGACCCGGCGCTGAAGACCGAGGCGACCAAGGTCCGTGGCTGCGCGAGCCAGGTCTGGCTTTATCCGGTACGCCAAAACGACGGCCGCCTCCACTTCGCCGCCGATTCGGATGCCGCAATCGTCAAGGGGCTGGTCGCGCTGGTCCTGCTCGGCGTCCAGGATCGGCGGCCCGACGAGATCGACGTGGCGGCAGTCAAGGCGCGGCTCGACGGCCTCGGTCTGGCCCGCCACCTGTCGTCGAACCGGACGCAGGGGTTGGCCTCGATGCTGACGCGGATCGGCGAGCTGGCGGCTATTTGATCCGGATCTTGAAGCTGACTTCGGCCGCCGCGGTCCAGCCATGGGCCGGGCGCAGCTGGTCGTCCTGGACGCGCCCGGTCAGGCTGAGAACCCCGATTCGCAGCGGCAGCGCCGCCCTCGCCTCGGCATAGTCGATCGTGACCGGCGCCGGCGTCAGGACGTTGGCCGCGCCGGTCTGCGGGCGCGACACCCAGGCGCGGTTGAGACTGAGCGTATAGTTGCGGTCGTAGGCATCGGTCAGGTTACCCTGCACCGTTGCCAGGCGCGAATCGCTGTCGAGGCTGAAGCCAAAGTCGCGGCCGCGGTAGCGCAGCCCGTCGGGTACTTATAGTCGTTGTAGGTGATGCCGTAGCCGACCGTGCCAAAGCCGAACAGGTTGAGCGTCGGGATCGTCGAGGTATATTCGCCGGTGATCCGCAAGGTGTTACGGCCCGGCCGGAACATAGACGCTGCCACCGACCAGATAGCTCGAATAGCTGTGCGTGACCGGGCTGCGATCCTCGTTGAAGATCTGGGTGTAGATCTCCACCGGAACGCCGCCGGCGCGGAAACCGTAGCGGACGTCGAACTCGCCCTCGCTCGCGCTCTTGCTCGGGTTGGTGCCGTTGTTGTTCAGGTCGATGACCTCGCTGACGCTGCAGGGATGGCCGCTGCCACACAGGATCTGCGTCCGCGCGCCGCCGATCTCGAGGCCGCGCGCCGGGTTCAACGTCACGCGAATGGCGGTGAACGCCGTATGCCGGGCGATGCGCGTATCGTCGAGCAGGCCGACGATCGCCTCGGCCCGGAACGGCCCGATCCAGCTGAGCAGCGGGGTCTTGAAGCGCAGCGGCCCGGCAGTCGAGATGCCGAGCTGCGGGAAGGGCCGGGCATTGTTCGAATAGGTCAGCGCGCTGATCCACCCCGGCCCCCACCAGTGCGTGACGAGGCCGCCATAGAGTTGCACGTTACCGAAGCGCTGGGCGAGATAGCTGCCGTCGGCATCGAATTGGACGCCGTGCTGCCCCTTCTGCCCGGCGATGGCGCCGACCTGGACGTGAAGGTCGGAGCGGCCGGCGGTGATCTCCGCCGTCTCCTGGATGGTGCCCTTGCCATAGCCCTGAGCGTCGAAGCCGCGGATCAGCGCCGGCCGGTTGGTGCCGTCCAGCAGCGTCTCGGCGCGGCTGCCTTCGGCCGTCTCGCGCTGGGCCCGGGCACGGACGCGGCGAATCGCCTCGCGGATATATTGCGGCTGGGCGTCCAGGGTCGGCGAATCCTGCAGGGCGTCGAGCACGCCGCGCCATGGGACCGGCCACTGGGTGACCATCGTCTGGGCGATGCCGGCATCGTTCAGCAGCGTCAGGTCGGAGCGAAGCTGGGCATCGCCGACGCTGGCCCACGGGGCCGAGGCGGCGGGCGTCGCCATGCCGGAGAGCATCAGGATCGCCAGAACGGCGCGACGCGGCGCGATGCGGCTCATCGGCTCAGCGCCTCGCGTGCGGCGTACGCCTCGCCGGGAAAGTCGCTGAACAGGCCGTCCACGCCGGCCGCGAAGAAGGCGGCATACTCGGCCGCCGCATCGCCATGCGCGGCCGGATCGTCGCCGCAGCGCAGCTCGGCGGGGAGGAAAACGTTCTCCGAGCGGAACGTCCAGGGGTGGACGGCAAGGTCGGCGGCATGGGCGTCGGCGACGAGTGTCGTCGGCGCGAGGGAATGACCGGCCTTGTCGCGCGGGATGATCCGCGCCTTGGCCGGCCCGATGCCATCGGCATAGACGGCGATCGCCGCCAGGCCGGCAGGGGTCATCATCGCGTCGTAGCTGGTCGCGGCATCGTCGGCCGGATGGCCGTCGTCGATCAACTGGATCAGGCGCAGGTCGGTCATCGTCCGCAAAGCCTTGAGATTGGCGACCTCGAACGACTGGATGATCGCGGCGCCCGTCTTCCCGGTATAGCCCGCCGCTGTCAACTGGGCGACGAGGCGTTCCTCGAGCGGCAAGCCGATGCCGCGGAAATAGCTCGGATGCTTGGTTTCGGGATAGACGCCGACGGTGCGGCCGGTGCGCGCGGTCTCGCTCGCCGCCAGCGCGAGGATTTCGGCGAAGGTCGGGATGTCGAATTGGCCGTCCCATGCGATATTGGCGCGGCGCAGGTCGGGCAGGCGCTCGCGCGCTCGCAAGACCTTCAGCTCGGCCAGGGTGAAGTCCTCGATGAACCAGCCGGTGACGGCCGTGCCGTCGATCGTCTTCGTCGTGCGGCGTGCGGCGAATTCGGGATGCGCGGCGACATCGGTGGTGCCGCCGATCTCATTCTCGTGACGGGCGACGAGCACCCCGTCCCTCGTCGGCACGAGATCGGGTTCGATGAAATCGGCGCCGCCGACGATCGCCCGGCGATATGACTCCAGCGTGTGCTCGGGCCGTTCGCCGGCGGCGCCGCGATGGCCGATGATGATGGGGGCGGCGATCGCATGACCGGCCAACGCCGCCGCCCCAATGATCATGATCGTCCTCCGCATCGCCCGCCCCTGGGCCCAGCCTCATCGGCCGACGCTAGGGCGAAGCGATGACGGCGTGAAGTCAGGCCGCGACGGTGGTCATGCCGTCGGCGCGGCGGCGACGGGCAAGGCCGCCGACGGCGCCGAAGCCCGCCAGCAGCAGCGCCCACGACGCCGGCTCGGGCACACCGCCGACGTTGGTTGCCTGGCCCTGGATGGTGCCATCGTCCGACGCGATGAAGCGGACGGAGCCCTTGAGCGTCGGCGCCTGCGCGATGAAGCTCGCGGCATAGCCCGCCTGGGCGGCAGCGTTGCTGCCGGACGCAGCGAAAGTCGAGGTGGGATATTCGACCGTCCAGATCGCCTGCTGGATCGCCGCGAGCTGTGTCGCCTTGTCGGTCGCAACGCCCTTGGCGATGTCGAAGCCGAGCCGCGCCAGGCCGGTGATCGCGCGCACCTGGCCGTCCGAGAGCGGATTGCCGAAGCCGTCACCGGTCAGCGGCGCGACATGGAAGTGGAGCGTCTCCGCCAGCTGGGATCCGACATTGACGTAGATCTGATGGGGCAGGTCGACGCAGAAGCCGAGCAGGTCGGCCGCGCCCTTGCTCCCGGCAGTCGTGAACGACAGCGCCGCGGCATATTCGTCCTTCGTCACGCCGCCCACAGTCGCCGTGACATGGCCCGGATTGTAGATGCCGGCCGACGTGATGGTGACCGGCTGAACCGCGGCCGCGGGAACCGCTCCGGCGGCGAGGACCAGAGCAAGAATTAGATGACGCATCGCAACCTCCACTGGCTCGCGGAAGGCGAGCGGTGAGGCCGCGTATTCCTAACGAAGTCTTAACACAACATAATACAAGGTTAACGGTCGATCTTGGCTTGGCGTCGCTCATCGGCGCTTACGAGAACGTCGTAGGCCGCCTGCACCGCCCGAAAGCGCGCCGCGGCGGCGGGGTCGCCAGGGGCGACGTCCGGGTGACTGGCCTTGGCGAGACGACGGTGCGCCGCCTTGATCGCAGCAGCGTCGGCATCAGCCGACAGCTCGAGTGCTGCCAACGCGTCGAGTTCCGCGCGGCTGCGGCTGCCGTCGCCGGCCCCGCCCCACGCCCAGTGACGTGCCTGGGTGAAGCCGCTTTCCCCTGCGGCAGCGGCCTCGCGGGCGCGCGCCTCCTCGGCGGTCAACCCTTCGAAGTAATCCCAATTGCGGTTGTATTCGGCAGCATGCGCCTCACAGAAGTACCAGCGTTCCGGCCGATTGGGTGCCTTGGGTGCCGGCCGGTCGCCGACCGCGTCACAGCCGTCGCGGTCGCACGTCCGCAGCGCCGTTGCCGCTCCGGCGGTGCCGTAGTCGCGCCAGCGCGGGAAGCCCCAGTCGAGCGTGCGCGAACGGCGGCCCATCGCCGTCAGTGGGGCCTGAACAGCCCGCCGAGGATGCCCTCGAGCGCATTCCCGCCGCCGCCGGCCAGCATCGACTGCAACACCGCCGCCGCGCCACCGGGCGTCCCCTGCTGCCCTCCGCCGATCTGGTTCATCAGCCCGCCGAGCATGCCGCCGAGCCCGCCACCCTGCGGCTCGCCGCCGGGGGCGACGCCCTCGCCCGGCACGTTGCCTGCATGACCAAGGGCGCCGGCGGCGAGCGTCGCCACCATCGGCAGCAGCGCCGCCAGTTTCGACGCATCGATGCCGGTCGCGGCCGCGGCGTGATCGGCGACAGCGTTAGTCTCGGCGTGGCCACCGAACAACGAGCCGAGCAGTCCGCCGCCGTGCGCGACGGCGGCGTCGCTCGCCGCGCCTTCACCGGCAACGACCCCGCTCGCCGGCGCGGCCGCCGCGTCGAGCGCCGCCGGTCCCTCGTTCTGGACCTTGTTCGCCAAGCCGCCGGCGACGGCGGGCATCAGCGCCGCCATGGCCGCCTGCGTCTGCTCAGGGCTGAGGCCGACGCGCGCAGCCATGTCCTCGACCGCCTGAGCGCCGCCGAAGCGATTGACGAGATCGATCAGCGGCTGCGACATGGCGGGGTTCCTCGGATAACGGCCGGACTCGATCATGCCGTTGTGGGACGGCGACGTCGCTATGGTAGCGGGCGCGGCGGGCGGCGGCTAGGGTCGCGCGATGCCGCACGTCGCGAACCTGGTCGTCAGCCGCCGCTTTGCCCCCCTGTTCGCGACGCAGTTCCTTGGCGCGTTCAACGACAATCTGTTCAAGACAGCGATGCTGTTCGAGATCGCCTTTCATCTACGCGCCGGCGACGCCACGGCCGGCGCGACGCTGGTCAGCGCCGCCGCGGGCATCTTCATCCTGCCCTTCTTTCTCTTTTCCGGCATCGCCGGGCGCGTCGCCGACGCGGTCGACAAGGCGCGCGTCGCCCGCATCGTCAAGCTCGCCGAGGTCGTCATCCTGGGCGTTGGCGGCGTCGGGCTGCAGGTCGGCAGTGTGCCGCTGCTGTTCGCCGTGCTCTTTGCCATGGGCACGCATTCGACCGTGTTCGGTCCGGTGAAGTACGCGATCCTGCCTCAGCATTTGGCGCCGGACGACCTGCTGGCCGGCACGGGACTGGTCGAGGGCGGCACCTTCGTCGCCATCCTGCTCGGCCAGATCGCCGGCGGCCTGCTGCCGACGCCGGTCGCCGCCGCGGCGATGCTGGCGGTGGCGCTGGCCGGCGTCGCGACGGCGCAAGCGATCCCGCCGGCCCCGGCCGCCGCCGGCGCGGCGGCGATCGACCTCGACCCGTGGCGGTCGTCGCGCGCCGTCGTGCGCCAAGCCTTCGCCGTGCCGGCGGTGGTCCGCGCAACGGTCGCGATCTCGTGGTTCTGGGCGCTGGGCACGGTGTTCACCAGCCAGTTCGTGCCGCTGGTCGCCGCCTGGCATGCCAGCGAGCGGACGGCGACCCTGTTTCTCGTGCTGTTCACGGCCGGCATCGCCACCGGCGCCGCCGGTGTGTCCCGCCTGCTCGGCGGCCACGTCTCCGCGCGCGCAGCGCCCTGGGCGGCGGTGGCGATGGCCGCGGCCGGCGGTGTCCTGCTGCTGGCCGTCGGCCGCGGCCTGCCGGGCGGGATCGTCGCCGATGCCCGCGGCCTTGGCATCGCCGCGGCGCTGTTCGTCCTGGCCGCCGCCGGCGGCGTCTTCTCGGTGCCGCTTTACGCCATATTGCAGACGGCCAGCCGCGCGTCCGACCGGGCGAGCGCCGTCGCGGCGAACAACATCGTCAACGCGGCCTTTCAGGTCGGTGGCACGCTGCTCGCGGGCGCGGCGGTCGCTGCCGGCGTTGCGATCCCGGTCGTGCTGGCGGCCTGTGCGGCGAGCGGCCTGCTCCTCATCCCCCTCCTGCGGAGACTGTAAATGGCGAAGCGCGCGGCCATCCTGGGGCTCGATTCGGCACTCGGCGCGTATCTCGCCCGCCTGCTCGATGCGCGCGGCTATACCCTCGCCGGCACCGGGGGCACGGCGCTGCTCGCCCGGCTCGGCGTCGAGGACAAAGTCAGAGTGGCCGACATCGCGACCGAGGCCGCCGGCGACGCCGACGAGATCTACGACCTGCGCTATGGCGGAACGGTTCCCATCGCGGCCGGGCGGATCGTCGTCGCCGTCGAGCCCGGCGACGACCGCCGCCGCGCCGCCCTCGCCGCCGAGCGCGCCGCCGGTCGCTTCGTCGCCACGGCGGTCGTCTGGCCGCACGAATCGCGCCTGGGGCCGGGCACGACGCCGATCGCCCGCATCGTGGCCGCCGCGGCCGCCGGCCGCGACGCCGACGCCGCCGACCTCGCCACCGCCACCGACGTCGGCTGGACCGCCGAATATGTCGATCCCCTTTGGCGGCTGCTGCAGCGGCCAAGTGCCGGCGAGGTGACGATCGCCACCGGCACTCTGCTGGCCGGCAGCGATGCGGCGCAGGCGGCGGCCGCATATTTCGGGCGATCGGCGCCGGCGCCGATCGCCGCTCCGGTCGGCGAGCCAGGCGACCCGGCGCTGGCCGCGGCCGCCCTAGCTTGGCGCGCGGTAACCCACGGCAGCGACCTGGTCACGGTGTTGTGCGAGGGGGCCGCCGGCTAGACGCGCGCGTACTTGTCCTCGAAGCGAACAATGTCGTCTTCGCCCAGATAGGGCCCGCACTGGACCTCGATCAGGTGCAGCGGGACCTTGCCCGGATTCTCCAGACGGTGCTGCGTCCCGGCGGGAATATAGGCCGACTGGTTCTCGCCGACGATCCGCTCGACGCCGTCGATCGTCACCAGGGCCGTGCCGCTGACCACGACCCAGTGCTCGGACCGGTGATAGTGCATCTGCGACGACAGCTGCGCGCCCGGCTTGACGACGATCCGCTTAGTCTGGAAGCGGTCGCCGCTGTCGGTTGTCTCATAGGTACCCCAGGGACGATGCACCACCGGCTGCAATGTCAGGCGGGGGCTGTTGCTTGCCTTGAGCGTCGCCACGACTTCGCGGACGTCCTGCGAACGATGGCGCGGGATGACGAGGACCGAATCGCGCGTCGAGACGACGACAAGATCGCTGACCCCGACGACGGCGACCGCCGGCCCGCCATCGACGCGGACGAGGCAGTCCGTGGCGTCGACCGCGACGACCTCGCCGTGCAGCGCATTGCCGTCGCCGTCGCGCTCGGCGATGTCCCACAGCGCGCCCCACGAGCCGACATCCGACCAGCCCATGTCAACGCGGACCAGCGCGGCGCGGTCGGTCCGCTCCATGACCGCATAGTCGACCGAGATGCTCGGACTGGCCAGGAAAGATGATGCATCGGGACGGACGAACGGCCCGTCGCGTGACGCGCCAGCCATCGCCGCTGCCGCAGCGCGGGCCACGTCAGGCGCGTGGGCGACCAGTTCCGCTAGAAAGCGGTCGGCGCGGAACAGGAAGATGCCGCCGTTCCAGACGTGGCGGCCGCCGGCGACGAACGCCTCCGCCGCCGGCCGGTCGGGCTTCTCGACGAAGCGTGCGACCTGCTCGACGCCCGGCGCGCCGGCGAGCGCGTCGCCGGCCTCGATATAGCCGTAGCCGGTCTCGGGGCTGCCCGGCGCGATGCCGAAGGTGACCAGCCAGCCGGCCGCGGCCGCCGGCGCACCGCTGGCCACAGCCCGGCGGAAGGCGTCCGGATCGGCGATGACGTGGTCGGACGGCACGGCCAGCAGGGTCGCGTCCGGGTCGGCAGCGAGCGCATGATGCGCGGCGACCGCGATCGCCGCCGCCGTGTTGCGTCCCGCCGGCTCGAGAAGGATCGCCGCCGCCGCAACGCCCGCCTCCTCGAGCTGGTCAGCGATGAGGAAGCGGTGCTCCTCGCCGCCCACGACGATCGGTGCGGCGAAGTCCGGTTTACCCGCCGCGACGCCGAAGCGGGCGACCGTCGCCTGCAGCATCGATCGGTCGCCGGCGATCGGCAGCAGCTGCTTGGGATGCAGCGCCCGCGACACCGGCCACAGGCGGGTACCGGAACCGCCGGACAGGATGACGGGGGTGATGGGATGCTTGCTCACTACGCTCTCCGGCAGTCGCTGCGCTGAGCGTTAAAGCCTCGGCGCGGGCCAGGCAAACCAGCAGCGCCACCTTTGCATAGTCGACAGTGCCCCACGGCCTCGGCAACAGGGCGCCCGCAACTGCAGTCAGGATGCCGATGACCAAGACCGCACTGATAACCGGGGTGACGGGCTAGGACGGCGCTTATCTCGCCGAACTGCTGATCGCCAAGGGCTACGTCGTCCACGGGGTTAAGCGCCGCCCGTCATCGTTCAACACCGGCCGCGTGGACCACCTCTACCGTCACGCACGCGGGGCCGACCAACTTCTACCTGCACCACGGCGACCTCACCAACTCGACTAACCTCATTCGCCTTGTCCGAGACCCTTCCGGATCGCCTTGTCGGCGACAGAGCCAGCTTGCCGTGCCGACGATCTGCAGCACGCCATGCCGGCCGTCCAGCCGCAGGCGCACCCGCGCCGGGACCAGGCGCCACCAGAAGGGGAGCGTCTCGGGCATCATACGTCGGCTGAAACGACGATCTCGCGGCGGCCGGCAACCAGCACGAGCTTAAGGCCGGCCGCGAAGCCGCGGACGAGGGCCAGCGCCAAGGTCTTGGCCGGCACCGGCGTCACGGGGCGATCGCTGGCCGCCGGGCTCTCGAACATCAGATCACGGATCCAATCATTCACCCGCAGTAACGCGCGCTGCCGCAATACGGCATTGGCGGTCGTCGTCAGCCGGTCGAGGAAGTATACCGCGAACGCCGGGTCATCGCTCATCACGCTGACGGTCACGACGGGCGTCTTGAGGTTCTGGTCGATCGCGACCTGTTCGCTCATTCATTGCCAGACGGCGCGGACGCGGCGCAAGGTGGCCGCGATATCGACGTCGCCGGGTGCCGACCTCGCCATGGGCGGAAGCGAATAGCGGTTCTTGCTCATCGGCTCCGCCTCGTTAGTCGACCGGCATCCCAAGAGCAGCGTGCCGCTCGCCGGAAGCCCTCGGGCGAACCGCGCGCCGCGATCGTAGACCGTGGGCGCCGCGCCCGCCGCTGCGCGCGCCTTCGTTATCGCGGCGGCGATCGTTGTCGCGGTACCGCGCTCGGAGAGGACGCGGTCGTACCGGTCGACACCGCGCGCCTGCAGCACGTCGAGCCGCTGCGGATCGACGATTAGTGCGTGGGCGGCGGCCAAACCGTCGCGCCACTTGTCGACCTTATAATTGGGCTGCCGCGATACAGGTGCAGGTCAGGCAGCGGCTCCGAGATGACCACGGCACCGGCGCGCAGCGCCTCGACGTGACGGAACGTATCGGTGCTGCTGAAGCCGCGGGGGCAGAGCACGGTCTTGCTCAACGCGAGCTTCCGGCCATACGTCTCGGGGCTGAGGCCGCGCGCGAACCCGTCGGTCAAGGTGATCTCGCCCCTGACCGCAGGTATCCAGTCGCTCAGCTCGCGCCGCAATGCGCGGCGCAGGGGCGATCGCAGCAGTCCGGCAGTTCGGCAAGCTGGCGCGGCTGCGGATCGCCGGCAGGCGACGCAGTACGGGGTGAAGCTCGCGGTAGAGGGAGAACCGGTTGACGTTGAGATTGCCCGCAAAGAAACGTCGATCGGACGCTCGGACGCCAGTTTTCGCGGTAGCTACTGCACGCTGCGCATATAGCCGAGGCTCATCGAACAGATGCGATTGTCATCGAGTTCGTGCGCGAGATGCGTTTTAAAAATGGCCAGATAGTTGTCGCGGACGTGTTCGGGAACGGACATCGACTCGTCGGACAGGAAGAACAGGACCTTGTTCGCGCCCGTGAAGGCGGCCGAAGCCGGCACGGCCCGCGCCGCCGCCGCCGCCGCGCTGACAGATAAAATTCGAAATCATCGAAAGCCGGGCCCATCACGTCCCGCGACGCGGCGAACATGGCCTCGAGGAAGGCCGTCTGGTGCATTTCGTGCCACAGATGGGCCGACGACGGATCCATAAAGAAGTTGCTCGCCTGCGGCAGTGGCCCACCCCCGCCCCTCATGCGCCGCCTGCCCCCGCGTGTCCCGCGCCCATATGCAACGCGCGCTCCACGCCGTCCTCGATGCGGAACACGGTTCCCTGCGGCGCGTCGTCGGCGAGCGTCACGCCCTCGAACGCACGCCCGCCCGCCAGCAGGCCGCGGAGGACGCGTAGCGTGATGCCGTGGCTGATGACCAGCGCGGTGCGGTCCGGGTTCGAGGTCGGCGAGCCACGCCTGCAGGCGGGCGGCGATTGCCGGATAATATTCGCCGCCCGGCGGGCAGCACGTTGAAGGCGCGCGCGTCGGGGCAGATGATCGGCCCCTGCTCGGCGACGATGTCGGCGTAGCGCCGCCCCTGCCATTCGCCGACGTCGATTTCGAGCAGGCGCTCGTCGGTACGGATGTCGAAGAAGTCGTGCCCCAGGTGCTCGGCGACGATCGCCACCGTCTGCAGCGTGCGTCCGGCTGGCGAGGCCCAGATGTCGATGATCGGCGCCCGGCCCGAAGTGGCGGCTGAGCGCCGCCCCCATCGCCTCGGCCTGGGCGATGCCGGCGCGGGTCAGCGGCGTGTGCGCCATATGCCCCTGCATGCGGGCGCCGGCGTTGTAGACGGTCTCGGCGTGGCGGGCGAGGTAAAGGAGCATTGCGCTGCCCTAGCGGAAGTCGCTAGGGCGACGCCATGGGCAAGATCTACCCCGACGCCGCCGCCGCCCTCGACGGGCTGCTGTTCGACGGCATGACCATCGTCGCCGGCGGCTTCGGCCTGTGCGGCATCCCGGAGAAGCTGATCGCCGCGATCCACGACAGCAAGGTCCGCGACCTGACGCTCGTCTCGAACAACGCCGGCGTCGACGGCTTCGGCCTCGGCGTTCTGCTCGAAAGCCGCCAGGTGCGAAAGGTCATCGCCAGCTACGTCGGCGAGAACAAGGAATTCGAGCGCCAGTACCTGTCCGGCGAACTGGAGCTGGAGTTCGCGCCGCAGGGGACGCTGGCCGAACGCATCCGCGCCGGCGGCGCCGGCATCCCGGGCTTCTACACCCGCACCGGCGTCGGCACGAAGATCGCCGAGGGCAAGGAACACAAGGACTTCGGCGGCGAGACCTTCATCCTCGAAACCGGCATCGTCGCCGACCTCGCGATCGTCCACGCGTGGAAGGGCGACCCGTATGGCAACCTCGTCTATCGGAAGACGGCGAGGAACTTCAACCCCAACGCCGCGACGGCGGGCCGGGTGACGGTCGCCGAGGTCGAGCATATGGTGGAGGCGGGCAGCCTCGACCCCGACGGCATTCACACCCCCTCGGTCTATGTTCAGCGCCTGATCGAAGGCCACGATTTCGAGAAGCGGATCGAGCAGCGGACTGTGCGCCAGAGGGAAGCCGCCTGATGCCCCAGGACACCAAAGGCTGGACCCGCGACGAGATGGCGGCGCGCGCCGCGCAAGAGCTGAAGGATGGCTTCTACGTCAACCTCGGCATCGGCATGCCGACGCTGGTCGCGAACCACATCGCGCCGGGCATCGACATCACGCTGCAGAGCGAGAACGGGATGCTCGGCATGGGCCCCTTCCCCTTCGCCGGCGACGAGGATCCCGACCTGATCAACGCCGGCAAGCAGACGATCACCGAGCTGCGCCGGACCAGCTATTTCAGCAGCGCCGATTCGTTCGCGATGATCCGCGGCGGGCACATGGATCTGTCGATCCTGGGCGCGATGGAGGTCGCGGAAAACGGCGACCTCGCCAACTGGATGGTGCCGGGCAAGATGATCAAGGGCATGGGCGGGGCGATGGACCTCGTCGCCGGGTGCCGGCGGATCGTCGTGCTGATGGAACATAACGACAAGAAGGGCGGCATCAAGTTCTGCGAGCGGTGCACCCTGCCGCTGACCGGCGCCAACGTCGTCGACGTGCTGATCACCGACCTCGCCGTGTTCGAGCGGCCCGATCGCGGCGGCAGCCCGTTTCGGCTGGTCGAGATGGCGGTGGGGGTGACGCTCGACGAGCTGCGCGCGCGGACGGGGGCGGCGTTCGTCGCATAGGCTTCGGGGTAAGCGAAGGGCTGTCGTCGCCGCGAAAACGGGGACCCATCTCGCGAAGCGCTCCAGCCCAAGCGCTGGTTGCAATGGGTCGGCTGCCGTCATCGGCCATACGCAGAAGATCGGTCCCCGCTTTCGCGGAGATGACAGGGTAGGTAGACGGCACCGATGACCGCTCCCAACGCCCTCGCCGCCTGGTGGATGCCGTTCACCGCCAACAAGGCGTTCAAGGCCGCGCCCCGCCTCCTCGCCCGCGCTGCGGGGATGCATTATTACACGCCCGAGGGCCGGCCGATCCTCGACGGGACCGCCGGGCTGTGGTGCGTCAACGCCGGCCACGGGCGGGCGGAGATCACCGCCGCCATTCAGGCGCAGGCGGCGGAGATGGACTTCGCGCCGACGTTCAACGTCGGCCATCCCCTCGCTTTCGCCGCCGCCGAGCGGCTGGCGCTGATGATGCCGCCGGGGCTGGCCCATGTCTTCTTCACCAATTCGGGGTCGGAGGCGGTCGATACCGCGCTCAAGATCGCGCTCGCCTATCAGAAGGCGATCGGCCAGGGGACGCGCACCCGGCTGATCGGGCGCGAGCGCGGCTATCACGGCGTCGGCTTCGGCGGCCTCTCGGTCGGCGGCATCGTCAACAACCGCCGCGCGTTCGGCTCGCTCCCCGGCGTCGACCACCTCCGCCACACGCACCTGCTCGAAAACGCCTTCAGCCTCGGCCAGCCGGCGCACGGGGCCGACCTCGCCGACGACCTCGACCGGCTGGTCGCGCTGCACGGCGCCGAGACCATCGCCGCGGTCATCGTCGAGCCGCTGGCCGGGTCGACCGGGGTGCTGGTGCCGCCGCAGGGCTATCTGCCGCGCCTGCGCGAAATCGCGACGCGCCACGGCATCCTGCTGATCTTCGACGAGGTCATAACCGGCTTCGGGCGACTGGGCGCGGCGACGGCGGCGGAGTACTTTGGGGTGACGCCGGACATCATCGCCTGCGCCAAAGGGCTGACCAACGCCGCGGTGCCGATGGGGGCGACGGTCGCCGCCGACTTCATCCACGCCGCGCTGGTCGAGCAGGGGCCGGCGGGGATCGAACTGTTCCACGGCTACACCTATTCGGCGCACCCGCTGGCCTGCGCCGCGGCGGTGGCGACGCTGGATCTCTACGTCGCGGAGGGGCTGTTCGCCCGCGCCGCGTCGCTCGCCCCGCACTTCGCCGCCGCCGCCCATGCCCTGCGCGGGCGCCCGCACGTCGTCGACATCCGCAGCCTCGGCCTCGTCGCCGGCATCGAGCTGCAGCCGCGCGACGGTGCGCCGGGCGCGCGGGCGACCGAGCTGTTCCACCGCGCCTTCGATAGCGGCCTCCTGGTCCGCGTCACCGGCGACACGATCGCGCTGTCGCCGCCGCTGATCGTCGACGAAGCGCAGATCGACGATATGTTCGCGCGGATCGGCGCGCTGCTCGACACCCTGGCCTGACGTTTTCCCCCTACCCCCGTCCGCGCCCCCCGCTATAGTCGCCCGCCTGAACGGGGCGGACGAGATCACAAGGGCAGCTGAATGAAGGCGACGGTCGAACGCGCGACACTTCTCCGGTGCCTGGCGCACGTCCAGTCGGTGGTCGAGCGGCGCAACACCATTCCTATCCTCTCTAACGTGCTGATCGAGGCCAAGGACGGCGGCCTGCGGCTGATGGCGACCGACCTCGACCTGCAGATCGTCGAGACGATCACCGCCCATGTCGCCTCGCCGGGCGCGACGACGGTTTCCGCCCACACGCTGTTCGACATCGCCCGCAAGCTGCCCGAGGGGGCACAGGTCGAACTGTCGGTCGCGGCCGAGAAGATGACGGTGACCGCCGACCGCTATCGCTCGAACCTGGCGACGCTGCCGCGCGACGACTTCCCGGTGATCGCCGAGACCGACCTGCCGACCAAGTTCAGCCTCGACGCAGAGGCGCTGCGCGACATCATCGACGGCACGCGCTTCGCCATCTCGACCGAGGAGACGCGCTATTATCTGAACGGTATCTTCCTCCACGTCGTCGCCGGCGAGACGCCGCGCTTCCGCGCCGTTGCCACCGATGGCCACCGCCTCGCCCGGATCGAGCTGCCTGTGCCCGAGGGCGCGGCCGGGATGCCCGACGTCATCGTGCCGCGCAAATGCGTCGGCGAGATCAGGAAGCTGCTCGACGAGGTCGACGGTCCGGTCGAGATCCAGCTGTCGTCGTCCAAGATCCGCTTCAAGCTCGGCGCCGAGGGCGGCGCGGTGCTGACGTCGAAACTGATCGACGGTACCTTCCCCGACTACAGCCGCGTCATCCCGACCGCCAACGACCGGCTGCTGCGGATCGACCGCCGCAGCCTCGCCCAGGGCGTCGACCGCGTCGCCGCCATCGCCACCACCGAGAAGGTCCGCGCCGTCAAGATCGCGCTGGGCCACGACAAGGTGACGCTGTCGGTGACCAGCCCCGAGAACGGCACCGCGTCGGAGGAGATCCCCGCCGACTACACCAGCCCCGAGTTCGAGGTCGGCTTCAACTATCGCTACCTGCTCGATATCCTCGACCAGGTCGGCAGCGATCAGGTCGAGGTCCATCTTGCCGATGCGGCGGCGCCGACGCTGATCCGCGTCAACGACGCCAGCGCGGCGCTCTACGTGCTGATGCCGATGCGGGTGTGATTCCGCGCCGTCGCCAGGGGCTGGCGATGACGACGCGGATCGCTGCCCCGCGCCGGCTAGGCCGGCAGCGGTGACCTATGCCGACGTCTGCCGCCTTGCGCTCGCCCTGCCGGGCGTGTCGGCGGGCACATCCTACGGCACGCCTGCGCTGAAGGTGGCGGCCAAAGCCGACGGCAGCGGCGGCAAGTTGCTGGTCCGGCTGCGCGAAGACGGCGACCTCGTGCTGTGGTGCGAGGAGGGGCTGCGCGACACCCTGATCGCGACCGCGCCGGAGGCCTTCTACGTCACCCCGCACTACGTCGCGTACGACTGGGTGCTGGTCCGCCTCGCCGCGGCCGATCCCGAACGGATCGCCGGGCTGATCGACCTGGCGTGGCAGCGACTCGCCCCGGCACGGCTGCGGCAGGGTCGCGGCGTAGCCGGCGTTTGAACCCGCCGCCGGGCTCGCGTAAGCCGTAAGCGGCATGGCCGCCTGTCCCCGCCTGATCGTCGACACCGCCGCGCTGCGCCGCAACTGGCAGGCCAGTGCCCGGGCGAGCGGCGCGGCGGCGTGCGGCGCGGCGGTCAAGGCCGACGGCTATGGACTGGGCGGGCGCGAGGTCGCCGCCGCGCTCATTGCCGCCGGCTGCCGTGACCTGTTCGTCGCCAACTGGGTGGAGGCGGCGGCGCTCGGCCCGCTGCCGGCGGACGTGCGCGTCGGCGTGTTGCACGGCGTCATGCCCGGCGACATGGCCGCGGCGGTGGCGTCGCCGGCGGTGCCGGTACTCAACACGCCGGGCCAGGTCGCAGCTTGGAAGGCGACCGGCCGGCCGTGCGACGTCATGGTCGACACCGGCATCAACCGCCTCGGCCTGGCCCCGGCGGACGCAATGTCGGGGCTGCTCGACGGGCTGGTGATCGACGTGCTGCACAGCCACCTCGCCTGCGCCGATACGCCTGCCAGTCCGCACAACCCGGCCCAGCTCGCCGCTTTCCGCGCCGTCGTCGCCGCGGTCCCGGCCCGCCGCGCAGCGCTGGCCAACTCCGCCGGCATCGCGCTGGGCGACGACTATGGCTTCGACCTGACGCGCCCCGGCCTCGCCCTGTACGGCGGCACCGCCGGCGGCGAGGCCGTCGTCGCCCTGGCCGCGCGCGTCGTCCAGGTCCGCGACGTGCCCGCCGGCGCCAGCGTCGGCTATGGCGCGACCTGGACCGCCGCGCGCGACAGCCGCATCGCCGTCGTCGCCCTGGGCTATGCCGACGGTTATCCGCGCGCCCTGTCTAATCTTGGCCACCTGCTCGCCGCCGGCGTGTCCTGCCCGGTGGTCGGGCGGGTGTCGATGGACCTGATCGCCGCCGACGTCACCGGCAGCGACAGCGGCGAGGGCGACTGGCTGGAGGTCGCCTTCGACCTGCCGGCGACGGCGGTACAGGCGGGGCGCTCGCCTTATGAGTTGCTGACTGGCCTCGGCCGTCGCTATGAGCGCGTCTACAGATGACCGGCGTGCCCCATGATATCCTTGGCGTCCTGCGCGCGATCGGGCGGTTCGTGCTCGGCGGGCTGGCGCTGATCGGACGGATCGTGCTGTTCGCCGGCCGCGCCATCGCCCGCGCCGCCACGCCGCCCTATTACCCGGCGCGGCTGGCCGAGCAGCTGGTCGTCATCGGCTAGTTCTCGCTGCCCGTCGTCGGCATGACGGCGCTGTTCACCGGCGCGGCGCTGGCGCAGCAGATCTTCATCGGCGGCAGCCGCTTCAACGCCGCCGCGACGGTGCCGGCGGTGACGGTGATCGGCATCGTCCGCGAGCTCGGCCCGGTGCTGGGCGGGCTGATGGTCGCCGGGCGCGTCAGCAGCGCGATGGCGGCCGAACTCGGCACGATGCGCGTCACCGAACAGATCGACGCGCTGACGACGCTGCGGACCGATCCCTACCGCTACCTGATCGGGCCGCGGGTGCTGGCGGCGACGCTGGTCATGCCGCTGCTCGTGCTGGTGTCGAACATCCTCGGCGTGTTCGGCGGCTTTGCCCTGGCGACGACGCGGCTGGGGTTCAACGCCGCCGGCTATCTCGACCGCACGGTGTCGTTCCTCCACACCGACGACGTCGTCTCGTCGCTGGTCAAGGCGGCGGTGTTCGGCTTCATCGTCGCGCTGATGGGCTGCTACCACGGCTTCAACTCCAGCGGCGGCGCCGAAGGTGTTGGCCGAGCGACGACCAATGCCGTGGTCAGCGCCTTCATCCTGATCCTGATGTCGAACCTGGTCATCACCGTCATCGTCTTCGGCGCGCGGTGAGGATGGTGGGGAGCTTCGTGGTGGCGGCACCGGAAGCGCGGCGATGACCCGTATCGCCCTGCGCGGCGTGCACAAGCGTTTCGGGCCCAAGGTCGTGCTCGACGGCGTCGATCTCGACATCGCCGCCGGCAAATCGCTCGTCGTCATCGGCGGCTCGGGCACCGGCAAGTCGGTGCTGATCAAGTCGATCCTGGGCCTGCTGCGGGTCGATGCCGGCAGCATCGTCGTCGACGGCGCCGAAGTCACCGCCCTGCGCGGCGCCGCGCTCGCCGCGCACCAGGCGAAGTTCGGCATGCTGTTCCAGGGCGGCGCGCTGTTCGATTCGCTGTCGGTCTGGCACAACGTCGCCTTCGCCCTGCCCCGCCGCGACGGCGCGGCCCGGCGCGTGCCGCCGCGCTCGACAACCTTGCCCGCGTCGGGCTCGGCCCCGAAGTCGCCGACCTGCGCCCGTCGGAACTGTCGGGCGGCATGCAGAAGCGCGTCGCGCTGGCCCGCGCCATCGCCGTCGACCGGAGATCATCTTCTTCGACGAGCCGACGACGGGCCTCGACCCGATCATGGCCGACGTCATCAACGACCTGATCGTCAGCCTGGTCCGCGACCTGAAGATCCCACCGCGCTGACCATCACCCACGACATGGCCAGCGCACGAAAAATCGCCGACCGCATTGCCATGCTGTACGCCGGCCGGATCATATGGCAGGGTCCGCGGGCGATGATCGATGTGTCGAGTAACGCTTACGTTGACCAGTTCGTCCACGGCCGCGCCGAGGGGCCGATCCAGATGCAGCCGGGACGGGCGTGAGCGGCACGGCTGACATCACGCGCCTGCTCGGCGCGGTCGGTGCCGGCGACCGCGCGGCGCTCCGGGAGTTATATAGTTCGACGTCGGCGAAGCTGTTTGGGGTGATCCTCCGTATCTTGCACGAGCGGAGTGAAGCGGAAGACGTGCTACAGGAAGTTTTCATCACCGTCTGGCGCAAGGCGGCCGAGTTCGACGCCGGCCGGGCCAGCCCGATCACCTGGATGGTGACCATCGCGCGCAACCGCGCGATCGACCGGCTGCGCGCGCGCGGGACGCGGGCGACGACGACGCTCGACCAGGCGGCCGAGGTGCCCGAGCCGTCGCCCGGCGCCGACGCGCTGCTGGCCAGCGCCGACGACGCCCGCCGCGTTGCCGCCGCGCTCGACCGGCTCGACCCGCGCCACGCTGCGGTCATCCGCAGCGCCTACTACGACGGCATCACCTACGAAAGCATCGCCGAGCGCGAATCGGTCCCGGTCGGGACGCTGAAGAGCTGGGTTCGTCGCGGCCTGATCCGCATGCGGACGGAACTGGCGACATGAGCCAGCTGCCCGACGACGACGATCTGACGCCGGACGCCGCCCTGGCGCTCGACTATGCGCTCGGCGCGCTTGACGGTCCGGAGCTGCGTGCGGCCGAACTGCGCCTGCGCCGAGATCCCGCCTTCGCCGCCGACGTCGCGCGCTGGCAGGCCGAGCTCGCGCCGCTGGCCGACACCATCGCCCCCGCCGCACCGCCGCCGGGCGTGTGGCAGTCGATCGAACGCGAACTGTTCCGCGATGCGCCGTCGCGCGCTGCCGCCCCGGTCGCCTTGGTGCCACGGGCGCTTGCCCTGTGGCGCGGCCTGGCGTTCGGCGCCAGCGCGGTCGCTGCGATCGCCGTCGCGCTCCTCGTCGTCCGGCCGGGGGCGCCGCCGGCGGCACCGCAGCCGGCGCTGCTCGCGGCGTCGATGGCGACGACCGACACCGCCAAGGCGGTCGTCATCACCGCCACCTGGGACGCGGCGCGCGGCGCGGTCATCCTGACGCCGGCGGCACAGCAGCCGAGCCGTGGCCTGACGCCCGAGCTGTGGGTCATCACCGGCACCGACAAGCCGCAGTCGCTCGGGATCATCGACCTCAAGGATCCGCAGGCGCACGTCGTCTCGCCGCAGCTGCGGGCCAAGCTGACCAAGGGCGCGACGCTGGCGATCAGCCTCGAGCCGGCGGGCGGCTCGCCGACCGGCCAGCCGACCGGACCGATCGTCGCGACGGGTACGCTTACCGCGCTTTAGTGACGCGTCCGCAACCGTTGCGGTGGCGCAATCGTATCTCCGCCGTCCCGAAAGCGCGGACGTACCCCAAGGGAGATTACTGATGAAGACCTCGACGAGCGCCCTGCGCGCCGCCCTGTTTGCCGTGGCTGCCGGCGTCGCCGCCACCGCCGGCGCCGAGATGATGCACACCAAGACCGTGACCGTCGGCGGTGCGCCGATGTATCCGTCGAAGAACATCATCGAGAACGCGGTCAACTCGAAGGACCACACGACGCTCGTCGCCGCGGTCAAGGCTGCCGGCCTGGTCGATACGCTGTCGGGCCCGGGGCCGTTCACCGTCTTCGCGCCGACCAACGCCGCCTTCGCCAAGCTGCCGGCCGGCACGGTCGACACGCTGGTCAAGCCCGAGAACAAGGACACGCTGACCAAGATCCTGACCTATCACGTCGTCAGCGGCAGCATGGACTCGAAGGCGATCGCCGCGGCGATCAAGGCCGGCCACGGCACGGCGACACTGACCACCGTTCAGGGCGAGCCGCTGACCGCCAAGATGATGGGTGGCAAGCTGATGCTGACCGACGCCAAGGGCGGCATGTCGACCGTCACGATCAAGGACGTCTACCAGTCGAACGGCGTCATCCACGTCGTCGACACCGTCCTGATGCCGTAATCGACCGCGGCTCCGCGAATGACGGACCGGGCGGCCCCGCCAAGGGCCGCCCGGCTTTGTTTCAGAGCGCCGGCGGCAGCTGAACCGCGATGACAATGGTCGCAACCAGCCCGACATAGAAGGCGACCGAGCGAAGGATCGGCATCGAGGCCTGGCGAGCGATCGAGATGAAGTACGCCTATGGTCTCCTGTCGGGCGTTCTCGCGCAGCTCATGGCGGACGGCATCCTCGTCTCGCGCCCGGTCGAACTGGTGGCACCGGTCCTCCTCGCGGTGCTGGCCGAAGCGTCGCGTGCCATCGCTGCCGATCCGGGCAAGCGCGACGCGGCCCAGTCGCTCGTCCGCGCGGTACTCGACTCCCTTCTGGCCCCTTCGGACTGAGCCGCCCGTACGGACACGCGACGGCCGCCGCGCGTTGGCGCCGCGATTATCATGCCGTCCTATTCCCCCGACACGCGCAGCCGCGCCCTCGCCGCCGCCGCCGCGATCGCGCTACAGGCGCTGATCGGCTGGGCGCTGCTCACCGGCTTGTCGGGCAGGATCGCGCGGACCATCGAGGCCGACATCAAGGTGTTCGAGGTCGCGCCGCGCCGCCCCCGCCGCCGCCGCCCAAGCCCATCCCCGTCCGCCACGCCGCCCGTCGCGCCTCGGGTGCCGCGGCGCCGCCGCACAGACGGGCGACGCCGGTGCCGGTCGTCGTCCCGGCCCCCATCATCAAGCTGCCGCCGCCGCCGGCGATCACCGCCGCTCCCCTCCCCGCGCTCGGCCCCGATGCCGCGGCAGGCGCCGCCGCCGCCGGTGAAGGCACCGGCGCGGGCGGCCAGGGCAACGGGCGCGGCAGCGGTTCGGGCGGCAACGGCACCGGCAGCGGCGGCACCCGCGCGCGGCTGATCCGCGGGGAGATCAGCGGCCGCGATTACCCGCCCGAGGCCAAGGCGGCACACATCGAGGGTAACCTGACGACCCGCTACTCGGTCGACGCCAAGGGGCGCATCGAGCGCTGCTACGTCACCGAGTTCGAGCGGCAGCGACCTGCTCGATGCGACCACCTGCCGGCTGGCGATCCAGCGCTACCGCTTCGCTCCGGCCCGCGACGCCGGCGGCAACGCGGTTACCGACGAAGTGTACGAGGACCACGGCTGGCGCATCTCCGAAGAGCAGCCGTGATCTATTCCGCCGCCAGCAGCCGTCCTTCGTCCTCGGCCGCCTGCAGCGCCCACATCTCGGCATAGGTGCCGCCGCGCGCGAGCAGCGCGGCGTGGCTGCCGCGCTCGACGATGCGCCCGTCGGCCATGACCAGGATTTCGTCGGCGTCGGCGATGGTCGACAGGCGGTGGGCGATGACCAGCGTCGTCCGGCCGCGGCCAACGTCACGCAGCGATTCCTGGATTTCCGCCTCTGTCCCCGAATCGAGCGCGCTGGTCGCCTCGTCGAGGATCAGGATCGCCGGATCCTTGAGGATGGTGCGAGCGATGGCGACGCGCTGCTTCTCGCCGCCTGACAGCTTCAGCCCGCGCTCGCCCACGGTCGAGGCATAGCCGTCGGGCAACGCGACGATGAAGTCGTGGATCGCCGCCTCCTTCGCCGCCGCCTCGATCTCCGCCTGCGTCGCTCCGGGGCGGCCATAGGCGATGTTGTAGCCGATGGTGTCGTTGAACAGCACCGTGTCCTGCGGCACGATGCCGATCGCGCGGCGCAGGCTGTCCTGCGTCACCCGCCGGATGTCCTGCCCGTCGATCGTCACGCTGCCCCCGCCGATGTCGTAGAAGCGGTACAGGATGCGGCTCAAGGTCGACTTGCCGGCGCCGGAATGGCCGACGACGGCGACCTTGCGCCCGGCGGGCACGGTGAAGCTGACGTCGTGGAGGATCGCGCGGCGGCTTTCATAAGCGAAATCGACGTGGTCGAAGCGGATCTCGCCGCCGGTGACGACCAACGGCCGGGCGTCGGGCGCGTCGGCGATCTCGGCCTCGGTGTCGAGGAGCTTGAACATCGCCTCCATGTCGATCAGCCCCTGCTTGATCTCGCGGTAGACCATGCCGAGCAGGTCCAGTGGCCGGAACAGCTGCGCCAGCAGCGTCGAGATGAAGACGACGTCGCCGCTCTCGAACCGCCCGCGGCTCCAGCCCCAGACGGCATAGGCCAGCGCCCCACCCATCATCAGGTTGGTGATCGCCGACTGGCCGATGTTGAGCCATGACAGTGAGTTCTGGTTCTTGATCGCCGCCTCGGTCCAGGCGTTCATCGCCTGGCCGTAGCCGCGCGCCTCGTGGTCCTCGGCGTTGAAATACTTGACCGTCTCGTAGTTGAGCAGGGCGTCGACGGCGCGGGCGGTGGCCTTGTTGTCGAAGGTCACCATCTCGCGGCGCAGCGCGTTGCGCCAGTTGGTCAGCTTCTGGGTGAACCAGACATAGGCCGCGGCCATGACCAGCGTCGCCGCGACCAGCCCGAGGCCGAACTTGATGCCGAAGATGACGCTGGTGACGATCAGCTCGATCGCCGTCGGCACGATGTTGAACAGGATGAAGTAGAGCATCGTGTCGATGCTCTTGGTCCCGCGCTCGACGATCCGCGTCAGCGCGCCGGTCCGCCGTTCGAGGTGATAGCGCAGCGACAGCTTGTGGATGTGGACGAAGACGTCCTGGCTCAGGTGCCGTGCGGCCGTCTGCCCGACCCGCTCGAAGATGGCGTTGCGGATATTGTCGAACAGTACGCCGCCGAAGCGCGCGCCGGCATAAGCGATGACAAGGCCGATGACGATCGCCACCGCCGCCTGCCCGCCATGGCTCATCCGCGTCACCGCGCCGCCGAGGGCGAAGCTCATGACATAGCCGACCGCCTTCGACACGACGACGAGCAGCATCGACACGACGACGCGCCGCCGCAGTCCGGTTTTGCCGGCCGGCCAGAGATAGGGAAGGAAGCGCCGCAGCGCCTTCAGGTCAGGATTGGCGTCGGTGACGGCGGCCGAGTCTCGCATCGCCGCAACATGGGGTCGCGACGCGCCGGCCGCAATCGATCAGCAGGCGGGGCGACGCGCAGTCACCGCTGAAGCGTCACGCAAATGCGCGCGACGCCGCACGGCGACCTAGTTCCGCACCTCGGGCCGCAGGATATAGCGGCCGCCCTCGAAGCCGGTGAACAGCTGCGTCACCGCCGGGTGCTGCACCGGCTCCGGCAAGTCCTCGTGTACCAGGTTCTGCTGGCTGACATAGGCGACGTAAGCACTGTCGTCGTTCTCGGCGAGCAGGTGGTAGTAAGGCTGGTCCTTGCGCGGGCGGACATTTTCGGGAATTGCCTGCCACCACTCCTCGGAATTGGCGAACTCCGGATCGACGTCGAAGATGACGCCGCGGAACGGGAACAACCGGTGGCGCACGACTTCGCCGATGCCGAAGCGGGCGATGTCGTTGACGGCGTTTTGCTTTGTCTCGCTCATGGAAACCTCTGCGGGCGCGGGTGCCCGGTTACGCATGGACAACATATAGGAAGACGCGAGGTTTCGTGAAGGGCATTGGCAAAGCCGCCGAAGGTCCGCTATAGCCCCGCCCTCGACCGGCCCGACACGGCCACGCGCCCCCTGCGGAGAGGTGCCAGAGTGGTCGATTGGGACGGTCTCGAAAACCGTTGTGGGTGCAAGCTCACCGTGGGTTCGAATCCCACCCTCTCCGCCACTTCCCACACTCGCAGCTGTTTGTACAAAGCCGAATAATCGGCCAAACTACTGACAGTCATACTGAAAATCGTCCGCCAGTATTCATTGGCGTCGGCAGGCAATCGCCACACGGTCGGCTCATGGTTCGCGATCGTTAGCAATTCACGAACTTTTCACGCGGAGCGGCTTCGGCATTGACGGCCGCCTGACGCTGAAGGTGGCATGACGAGGTTACCGGACAGGCGGGGAAGCGTGGCCGGCATCAACTTCACCGAAAGGATCATCCCATGCGCACCTTTGCTTTCTTCTCGCTCGCCTTCCTGGCTTCGACGTCGGCCGTCACCGCCGGACCGCTGAGCGTGTCCATCCCGGTCCAGCATGTCAGCTATGCCGACCTGGACCTCGCGTCCCAGGCTGGCCAGGCGACGCTGCAGCACCGCGTCGCCCGGGCAATCGAGGTCGTGTGCGGCGAATCCGACGGGACTCTCGTGTCGGAAGCGGCGGCGATCAAGGCGTGCAAGCGGCAGGCCCTGGCCTCGACCACTCGCCAGATGACGGTCGCGGTGGCGAATGCCGCGACCCGGACGGGCAGCGAAACGCAGATTGCGGTCCGCTGACCCTGACCGTACGATGGATGTCGCGACCAGTATCGCGACATCCATCGTCTGCAGTCGGCTTATCGTTTACAGTCGTTCGTGATATCGGACTACCGGTGGCAGCTCGATCTTGCGGGATCCAATTCGAGGATGACCCATGGCGGATACTTTGAAACCCGAGCAACCTGCAGATAACGCGCGATATTTCGTGGTCGAACTCAGGTCAGGGAGCGAACCCGTGTATGCGATCTGTGAGCGGATCGCGACCTTCTCGCCCGGGCGCGACGGCATTCCCGCCGACCTCGTCGAGCATGCCATCGCCGCGCGGACCATGCGCGCGACGACATTGACGGCGGAAGGCGGCGGAGCCGAACTGGCCCGCACGCTCATGCCTATCGTCTTCTACTCGGGTCAGACCGGCTACTCAGGTCAGACCGGCCGGCCTGGGTTCTTGCAGGGCGGGCCCAATGGCATAGCCGGCGACGTCACTTTCAACGTCAACATCGATAATACTCCAAAATAATGAGGTCGCGGCGGCCGTCTGCGCCGTGAACGGCTGGCTGGCGCCGAGCGGGCAGCGCCGCGCGCGGCCGTTATCGGAGACGCTTGCCGTGGCACGGCAGGCCGGGGCGATCGCCGGCGTGTCGCGCCTCGCCGATGTGTCTGGGCTCGTGCCGATCGGAATTCCGGTCTACCAGGCAGTGCGGCCGATGGCGAGATTGCTGTCGGTTTCGCAAGGCAAGGGCCTGTCGCGGTTGGCGGCCATGGTCTCGGCGCTGCTCGAAGCGGTCGAGATGGACACGGCGGAGCGGCTGCCGATGCCGCCAGCGACTGCGGCCCTCAACGCGCTCGACGATGCGACGATCGACCTGTGGTCGTCGGCTCCGCGCAGCGCTTTCGGCACGCGGCTGGATCCCGCCCTTGCGCGCCCCTGGCTCGAGGGTCGCGACCTCGTCAGTGGCCGTCGCGCCCTGCTGCCATGGGACCTGCTGTCGCTCGACACGTGCCGTCCGATATTGCCGGATATACGGCCTGCGTCGGTCGGACTGGCAACCGGCAATGACATGACGGAGGCGACAGTCGGCGCGGTCGCCGAACTACTTGAACACGACCTTCAGGCCGCCCTGCGCCATCTCGCACCGCGCGAAATGCGGGCGTGCCAGCTCGATCTCGCGAGTGTCGACGACCCGCTGTGCGCGCCCTGGCTGCGGCGGATCGCGTCGCGCGGCTTTTCGCTCAGGGTATGGAGCATGGGGCAGCACGCGAACATCGCCGCCTTCCGCTGTACGATCTCCGACGCTTTGCCCGCCCGGGGATGCTTGCCGCCGACCGCCGGCACCGGGTGCAATCCCAACCGCACGATCGCGCTGCTTCGTGCCGTGCTCGAGGCCGTCCAGTCGCGGGTCACGATGGTGGCAGGCGCGCGCGAAGACCTGACGATCGATCACTACCGCGACGGTCCGGAGAAGTCGCTTCAGCTCGCCTTCGGCGCGTTCGCGTTTGGGCCCGGGCCATTGGCCTGGTCGGAGGTCCCGCATCGCGCAACGGGCGGGGCGGCCGAAGACCTCGACCACTTGCTGACGGTCGCCACCTCGCGTTCGGCGCTCCCGATCGTGCTCTACACGCATACGCCGCCGCACGCCGACCTTGTCATCGTTCACGCGCTCGCCCCGGGACTCGAGGACTTCGAACGGCAGACCCCCGACGGAGACATCGAGAAGACACGGCGTGCGCGCTCTGTGGCAGAGGTCCGGATACGCCCGCGTCGACCCCTGCTGTTCATCGGACCGAGCCTGCCACCCGAAGGGGTGCCCGACACGATCGAGGTTCGGCCGCCGCTCATCTGCGGCGACATTGCCGCGCTCCTCGCCGATCCGCCACCGGCGGTCGGCATCGTCGATGGCTGCTTCGAAACGGCGCCGACCGTGTGGCATAAGGAGATTCTCGACCTGATTGCGCTCGGGGTGCCGGTGCTCGGCGGCGCGAGCCTTGGCGCGATCCGCGCGGCCGAGCTCGACCGGCACGGCATGATCGGGGTCGGCACAATCTATGCTGCGTATCGCTACGGCATGATCCAGCGCGACGATGCCGTCATGCTGAGCCACGGCCCCGCCGAGATCGGCTGTCCGCATCTGACCATAGCGCTCGTCGATGCTGAGGCGGCCCTTCTGCAGCTCGACCTGCCGAGCAAGGAGCGGCGGCAACTGCAACGGATTGTCCGAACCATGCCGTTCGCCGAGCGAAGCTGGTCACGTTGCTGCGACGCGTTTCGGGCGCGTACCGGCCAGCCGGCTTCAATCGACCCGGGGATGCTGACGACAATACCGTCGTTGAAACAGGCCGATGCACGACTTCTCATCGCCGAGCTCGGCGATGCCCGCCGTCACCCGCCGCGCCCGCGCCCGCCGCTCACCGGGTTATACGCCGATCTGCTGGCCACGCTTCGCTGAGCATCGCTTGCAGCCCGTCGCGCAGGCGGGCCGCGTGCTCCTCGAGCCTGAACGGCAGCGTGTCGCTCGCCCAATCGAGCGCGTCGCCGAGCGTCGGTTCGCGCTCCGACTGCCAGGCGGCATGAAACAGCGTGGTGAATTCGGCAAGCAAACCATTGCGTTCGGTCCTGTCGAAGGCCGGCAGATATGCCGCATTGGCGAGGCGGGCGGCGAGATACATCATGCCCCGCTCGCCGCAGACCTCGAAATGCTCCTCGGCCGCCTGCGCGTCGCCCTTGAGCATCAGCATTACGGCATGATCGGCATGATAATGCGCCGGGGCAGCGGGATTGAGGGCGAAGGCCCGCTGCATGTATCGCTCGGCGTCTTCGAGATCTCCCAAGATGCAAAGACCGGCAGCGCATTCGTTCATGCTGTCTGCATGGTTGAGCAATTGCGTAATGGCCTTGCGGAAGCCGCGATCGGCGCGCAGCCAGTTCCGCGACCGCAGATAGCACCATGAAAGACGCATGAGCAGCCGGCCGTCGCTGGGCTCATAGGCGGTTGCACGGCGCGCGAGATCGAGTGCTCGGGCACGGAACGCGGCGACATCGTGGCCGGCGATCTTCTGCCAGAAGTCGGTATTGTACATCCGCGCCAGCAAGGTCGTCGCGTGAACGTGGCGGGGATTGCGCGCCACGATCTCTTCGAGCATCGCGGCCGCTTCCTGAATCTCCGGCAGGGTCCGATCGAGGCTCATCAGCCGTCGCGCCTTGGCGAAAAGAATGATGTCGTCGTCGCCCGCATACGCGGCGAGTTCGGGCATGGCGGTGATATCAGTCTCGATCGCCGGCAGGATCGAGCCGACGGCTTTGGCGACGACGTCATCGATCGCCGTCGACAGATCGGTTTGCTCGACACTGAGCTGGGCCGACCAGACGATGATGCCGGTCGCAATGTTGCCAAGCTGCAGGTTGACGCGGATCTGGGCGCCGATCAGCCTGATTTTTCCCGTGAGGACGTAAGCGGCCAGCGCGCCCTCGACCATCTCCTTCGCGCTCGCGACGTCGGCCGCCATGGCGACGACGCGAATTTCGCGATACGGCGCCAGTGCAGTACGGATATCGTCGGTGATCACCCCGGCGATGTCGCGCGACACCCGGTCGTCGGTGATCGTCTCGATCGGGCTGACCACGACCGTCGGCAGGACAGCGTTCGCGGGGGGTGCAGCGACGACGAGGTCGACCGGAGCAGGAGTTCCTGTGGTCGACAGCCGCTCGAACAGCGTCCGTGTCTCGGCCGACGGGTCGACCCCGAATTCCTTGTTCAAGCCGTCACAGAGGCGACGATACCGCCGATGCAGCGACGCGATATCTCCCGCCGCATGATCGGCCGTAAAGCCGAGGCGAGCGATCGCTTCGTTCCACGGATCGAGCCGGTCGAGTGACCGCAGGATCTCCTGGATCTGCATCGGGGCAGCGCGTCCGATCATGCCGGGGAGCCCTGCGCACACGGCGGCGACGACCCTCTCGGGTTGACGAACCCGCTCGACCGCGAGCCATTCGTCGAAAGCCGGCGACACTTCCGAGAAATCCGCGAGAAAGGTTTCACCAACTCCGGCGATTTGCTGTGCCAGGACAACTGCATCGTGCTTCTCGGCCGCAGCGAGGATGGCATCGACATCGCTGACAACGAGGTTCGCGCCGAAGGCGATCGATTCCCGCGAAACGACCAGTGCGTCCGCGATCGGCGGGCTCGCACGCAACTCGGCAAGCATTTGCCGCAGGCTGCCCCGCGCCTGTTCGGTGCCGCGATCGCTCCACAGCAGATCGGCAGCACGATCGCGCGACACCAGGCGATTGGGCACCACGGCGAGATAGGCGAGGATCGCCTTTGCTTTGCGCCCGCGCAGCGGAACATGATCATTCCCGGCTTTGACCCGAAAATCTCCGAGCAGGCCCAGGTAAAGCACTGGGAGGTGCGCATCGGTGGCAAGATGTGACATGCTCGCAGCGCCCACCGTGCCTTGGATCTGTCAAAGGCTTCGCCGAACACTGTGCGTTCAGGATATTTTAGGCAAGAGTATTGGTAGTCGCGTAGGGGCCCGCCCGCCTGGCCGACCAGCCGGGACTCTTCAGTGCATCGATGAAATCTGCTCGGACCAGGGTCGCGCACCTCGGAGGCTCCATCCCCAGGTCGTTGACACATTATCAACGCCTTCGAACTTGTTTTCTGTTTTAGACGGCTGCCGTCAAACGAGCGTGAAACGAATGCGTCACAAACCGCTACCGGCGAAGGTTTCCCTCCGGCGGGTTGCGCGAGATCGGAAATCGAGTGCCGAATCGTTGCGGCGCATCGGCGGGATATCGCGGCAAACGATGTTACGCGGAGCAAAGCGGCGGGCGCGGGAATGTCGGTGGGTCCCGCGCCCGCGCTTGTTCACTTCGCGGGCACGCTCATGGCGACCTGGCTGAGCGCGTCGCGCTCGAGCGCGGCGTTGCTTCGCTCCGCGCTGGCGAGCGCGAGCGCCCGGTGCTGCTCGAACTTGTGGGCAGCGGCCCCTGTCGCGGTCGCCGGCGAGATTATCAGGTTCATCGCGATCGATGTCGATGCCGGGAAGCCCGACGGCAACGGCGGCAGCACGCCAGCTCCGTGGAGGGTCTTTTCAGCCGCCTCCTGCAGACCGCGGACGCCGCGAACGAACTGGATGTTGGTCGCCTTGCCGTCGGTGCCGCGGACGAAACGCATGACGATTGATCCTGCGTCCGGGCCGTTGGCATCGGGCGCGACGGCGACGACGTTCAGGCGCGCGTTGACCGCCGCGACCCAATCCGACAGTTCGCTCGCCTGGGCGGTTGCGGCGGCACCGAAGAGAACGGCGGCGATGGTCGCGGTGATGAAGCAGGATTTCATGATCGGCCTCCCATTTGATCGGCCGGGCAATCCGGCTCCGATGCAGAAGGTCTATCCTCCCGACGTGAAGCGATCGGGGAACGCAGCGTCAATCGAGCGTCAAATGTGCGCGATGCCGTGACTTCCTCGGCATCTTACCTTCGCAGCCACTTCCCGCCGCCGCGTTCCGCGACAACGATGCTGCTGCGTCTCTCCGCACGCCGACACGATTGACGCGCGGCTTGCCCATACCGAAATAGTTTTCGTTTTTTGCGGAGAGTGCCATGACTCCAGACGAACGGATCCTGCTGACCAGCTTCCTGCGCGACCTGAGCCGCGACCCGCGGCACCACCAAGGATGCCGAGGCCGACGCGATGATCCGCGATACGCTCGCGGCGAACCCGGACGCGGCCTATCTGCTTGTCCAGCACGCGATCGTCGCCGATCAGGCACTGCACGCGGCGCAGGCGCGGATCGCCGACCTCGAAGCGCAGGCGCGCCCCGCTGCTCCACCGCAGACCAGCTTCCTGCCGCCGCGGCCGAACCCCTGGGACGATCCAGCCACCGTGCCCGGCCAGGCCTATGGCTACAGCCAGGCCTATGGCCAAACCTACGCGCCGCCCCCGCCCGAGGCGCGGCCGAGTGTCTTCGGCGGTGGCGGCGGCTTGGGCAGCTTCCTGCGCAGCGCCGGCACGACGGCGGCCGGGGTCGCGGGCGGCGAGATGCTGTTCAGCGGCCTGTCCGACCTGTTCGGCGGGCACCACAATGCGCAGGGCTTCGGCAGCTTCGACGCACCGCGCGAGGAGGTCGTCATCAACAACTACAACGACGGGGCCGGCGACTTCAGCGACGACGGCGGGTTCTGATCTGCCCGGCCCCCCGGCGGGGGCGTCAGGACGGCGGACGCCGATGCACCGCGGATGATCAGCAGGTACATGACCGGCGTGACAACCCGCGACAGCAACGTCGAGCTGACCAGCCCGCCGATGATCACCCAGGCGAGCGGGCCGTACAGCCCCGATCCCGACACGGCGAGCGGCAGCAGCCCACCGATGGCGGTGACGCTGGTCAGCAGGACAGGCAGGAAACGAACTTCGCCGGCGCGCTCGATCGCCTCGCGCAGGCTGAGGCCGGCGGCACGCAACTGGGTGGTGAAGTCGACCAGCAGGATCGAATTCTTGATCTCGATGCCGATCAGGGCAATGAAGCCGATCACCGCGGTAAAGCTCAGCGAGTTGCCGGTCAGGAACAGCGCGACGATGCCGCCAAGGATGCCGAGCGGGACCACGCCGGCGACGACAGCGACCTCGCGGAAGCGGCCGAACTCGACGACCAGCACACCGAGAATGCCGAACACGGCAAGAGCGATCACCGGACCGAGGCCGCCGAAGCTCCGCGTCACCTGCTCGGCCTCACCGCCGACGGCGAAGCGGTAGCCGGGCGGGAGCGGCAGCTTGGCCAGTGCGGCGAACACCGCGGCGTTGACCTTGGCGGTAAGGAAGCCCGGCACGATGTCGGCCGATACCGCGATCTGGCGCGACTGGTACTCGCGCTCGATCCGCGGCGGCGCACTGCCGAGCCGAGGGGAGGCGATCTGGTTCAGCGGCACGGCGCCGCCGTTGGTCGAGGGAATGTAGATTCGGTTGAGCACCGACACCGGCTGGGTCTCGGCCAGCGGCAGGCGGACGACCACGTCGTAGCTGTCGCCCTCGGCGTCCCGGAAGCGACCGGCCGACTCGCCGACCAGGGCCAGGCGGACGGTGCGGCGGACGACACCGGGCGCGATACCGAGCAGCGCCGCCTTGTCGGGGTCGACGTTCAGGTCGAGCCGCGGCCGGTCGACGGCGACGGCGTTGGTCACGTCCCGCGTTCCGGGTACGCCGCGGATGACGCTTTCCACCTTCAGCGACAGCGCCTTCAGGGTGGCGAGGTCGGGCCCGCGCAGCTTGGCGACGATCGGCGCATCGACCGGCGGCCCGTTCTGGAACAGCTTGACCGTGATCTGCGCGTCGGGGTCGGCGTCGAAGGCCCGCCGCAGCCGCGCGATCATCGCCGGGCTCGTCCCGGCGTCCCACCGGTCCATCACCGCCAGCACCCCGCCGAGGTTGGTCCGCTGATCGTTGCTCTGCTGGTTGTAGTAGATCTGCGGATTGCTCCGCCCGACATTCGCCAGGATGGTGCGGACCGCAGGCTCACGGCGCAGCGTCGCCTCAACGAAACGGACGGCGCGGTCGGTCTGGACCAGCGCGGCGCCCTCGGGAGCGCGAACCTCGACCAGGAAGTAGGGCGTTTCGGCGGCGGGAAACAGGCTGCTGCCGATCAGCGGGACCAAGGCGAAGGAAGCGGCGCAGAGGAGCAGCGCGGCACCGAGCGCCTTCCATGGATGCGTCAGCGACCAGTGCAGGGCGGGCGCGTAGAAGCGGTGGATGCCGCCTTGGATCGCCTGCAAGGCACGGTTTCCGTGCGCGCCGGGCTCGCGCAACAGCAGGCGGCTGGCGAGGAAGGGGATGATCGTCAGCGACACCAGCAGCGACCCCGCCACGGTGCCGAACACCGCGACGGGGAGCGAGCGGATGAACTTGCCCGACCCTTCGGGCAGGAAGGCGAGCGGCAGGAAAGCAAGGAGCAGGACCCCGGTGCAGCCAAGCACCGCGACGGCGATCTGTCGCGTACCGTTGATCGCCGCCGTTTCGCGGTCCTCACCCTCGCGCAGACGGCGGGCGATATTCTCGACCACGACGATCGAATCGTCGACCAGCAGGCCGAGGGCGATGATGAAGCCGCTGATCGACAGCTGGTTCAAGGTGAAGCCGGAGAAGGCGAGCACGGCGCAGCCGATCGCCAGGCTCAGCGGGATCGAAACCATGACCACCAGGCTCGCGCGCAGGCCGAGCGGGAGGAGCGTCAGCAGGACCAGCGCGAGGGCGATGCCGAAATCGCGGGTCAGGTAGCGGAGCTTGGTCGAGATGTCGTGGCTCTGGTCGAAGCCGATCTCGAGCCGGACGTCGGGCGGCAGCTGGGCGCGGAAGGCATCGGCGGCGGCAAGCGCTGCGGGCTCGATGTCGAGGACGTTGAGATTGTCCTTCTGCGTCAGCGTCACGAAGATCGCGCGGTGGCCGTTGTAACGGGTGATGTACGGCCGCTCCTCATAGGCCCAGCCGACGCTGGCGACGTCGCGGACGCGGATGACCCGCCCGGATTCGGCGCGGACGGGGGCATTGGCGACCTCGGCGACGGAGCGGAAGGCGCCGCCGGCCTCGACGTTCAGCCGGGCGTCGCCCGATTGCACCGCACCGGGCGGCAAATCGGTGCCGCCGTTGCGCAGCGCGTCGGTCACCGTCGCTACCGGCAGGCCGAGCTGCGCCAGCCGGCCAGCGTCGATGGCGACGCGAAGTTCCGGCGTCGGGATGCCCCATACTGCCGTTGCGCGCACGCCGCCGACCTGGTTGAGCCGCTCGCGCAGGTCCTTGGCGATCTTCTCCAGGCGGCGGAACGAGGCGGTGTCGCTGACCAGCGCGAACTGGAGGACGGCGGCTTCGGTGGTGCGGAACTTCTTGAACTCGACCCGCGTGACCGATGCCGGCAGCGACTGGCGGATGGCATTCACTTCGCGGACGACGTCGTCGTAATGCTTGTCGGGGTCGCTCTGCCAGTCGAAGTTGGCGAAGACGATGGCGCGGCTGTCGGTCGAGATCGAGCCGACGTGATCGAGGTTGTCGAGCCCCTGGATGACGTCCTCGATCGGCTTGGCGACGGTCTGCTCCATGTCGGTCGGATCGGCACCGGGTTGGGTGACGATGGCCAGCACGGTATTGCCGGTGAAGTGGGGATCGACCGAGCGCGGGATGCCGAGGAAGGCCGAGGCTCCGATCGCGCCGAGCAGGGCGAACAGCACCAGCGTGATCTGCCAGCGGCGGACAGCGAAGGCGATCAACCCGCCGGGCGCCGATCCGGGGGTCGCGGGCGTCATCCCGCGAGCCGGACCTTCATGCCGTCGCGCAGCCGGTCGACGCCGGTGCGCGCGACGCGCTCGCCGGGCTTCAACCCGGCGGTGACGGCAATGCTGCGGTCGCCGATCGGACCGAGCTGGACGACGCGGGCCGCGACGCTGCCGTCGGGGCGATAGACGAACACCAGCCCCTCGTCGGCGCGGGCGCCGACAACCGCGCTTGCCGGCACCGTCACCGGGCCCGCTGCGGTCACCGGACCGGCGAGCGTCGCCGTGCCGATCAGGCCGGAACGGATACCGGGGCGTTCAGGCAGGCGCACTTCGACCTGGAAGGTGCCGGTGCGGTCGTCGCCACGGGCGGCGATCTCGCCGACCGTGGCCGCGATCGGCGCGGGTGACAGCGCCGGCAGCACGACTTCGGCGGGCGCACCCAGCCGGATGCCGGCAACCTCGGCGTCGCTGACCGGCAGCCGCAGGACATAGCCGCTACCGATTTCACCGATGGTCAGGACCGGCGTGCCGGCGGCGACCATCTGCCCGGGTTCCGCGCCGCGGCGGAGAACGACGCCGGCCGCGGGCGCAACGATCCGGCCGAGCCGCGCATCGAACACCGCCTGGGTCACCCGGGCGCGGGCGGCTGCCGCGGCGGCGTCGGCGCTCTCCATGCGCGACCGCGTAACCCACCCCTTGGCGACCAGCGTCGCCATCCGGGCGCGATCGGCGTCGGTTCGCGCCGCCTCCGCGCGGGCCGAGGCCATCGCCGCATCGAGCCCGGTCGGATCGAGGCGAGCGAGCAGTTGCCCGGCGGCGACGCGGTCGCCTTCGCGCGCGGAAATCGCGGCGATCCGCCCGGCGGTCGAGAAGCCGAGCTGTGTCTCACGCTTGAGGCGAACGGTACCCGTGACCGTCAGGTCACTTCCGCCCCCGGCAGGTTCGGCGGCGGCGAGAGCGATCACGATGCGGTCGTCGGGTATCGCTGGCGGGCGGCTCTGGCCGCACGCGGCGAGCGCGACCACACCCACCACCATGCCTCGCCGCCACATTCCCCGCCCCAGAGATTTGATCACGACTCAATATCACGGATTTCACGGCAGAGCGCAAGGCGAGCCAAGTCCATAGGCCGAGGCGCCGGCCGCGCGGCCGGCGATAGTCGCTCGCACCCCGTCGGAAATCTCCGCGCTTGCCCGGCTGCGGCGGCCTCAGTAGGTCTTCTGGTAGCGCAGGTTGATGTTCGAGCCGCCGAACGACCCCGTTGCGCTGAGCAGGCTCAGGGTTCGGCTCAGCGCGATATCGAGCTGCGTCTGGGTGAACCCGCGGGCATCGGTGATCACCTCGACGTAGATGTTGTTGGTGATGTACTGGCCCGCCGCCAGCGCCGTGCCGCGACCCGCTGTCTTGTCGGCGCCGAGGACGCGTAGCCGGTCGATGCCGCTCGCCGAGCGCAGCTTGCCCAGCGGATTGAGCCCCCCGCCCGAGCCGCGCAGCGAGTTGAGGGCAGCCGCCAGCTGGATCGCCTGGGTCGGCGACAGCGACGTCACCGAGCTGCCGAACAGCAGCCGCGACAACACCTCGTCCTGGGCCAGCGCCGGCGTCGAGGTGAAGCTGATCTCGGGCCGCGTCGCCCGGCCGCCGATGTTGATCGTCGCCGCTACACCCTCGACCGTGGTGCTGGCGCTGAGCGCGAGCTGCGGGTCGTCGAACGGCCCGCCGTCGAAGGTGATCGCCCCGTCCTCGGCGAGGTCGAAACGCCGCCCGGCGAAGGAGTAGGTGCCGCGGACGATGCGCAGGTCGCCGACGACGACCGGCACCGCCGCCGTGCCGGTGATCCGCATGTCGGTGCGCCACTCCGCCTCCAGTCCCATGCCGCTGACGAAGATGCGATTGTCGGCGCGGACGCGGAGATCGAGACGGAAGTTCGCCGCCGTGGGCGTCGCCGGCGCGGACACGGCGGCTGGCGACGGCGCCCCCTTGCGGCGGACGCCGGCCAGTTCCGGCACGTCGGCGGCACCCTGGCGGACGATGGCGTAGCGCGCCTCGGGGATGGTCAGCGTACCCTTGATCAGCCCCCCGCCCCGACCGTTGGTTACTGCCAGCGTGCCCGTCGCGGTCGCGCCGAGGGCGTCGCTCCGCGCCAGCTGCGCCCGCTCCAGTGTCAGCGTCAGGTCGACGGGAAAGCCGTTCGCCGCGTCCAATCCGACGGTGCCCCGCGCCGCGACCGTGCCGCTGCCGGCCCGGCCCGTGAGCGACATGAGCTGCAGCCGCGACCGGTCGAAGCGGCCGTCGAGAGCGATAGTGTTGATGACCGTGCCGTAGGTCTGGTTTTCGTACTTGAGCGTCGCAGCGCGGACCACGCCGGTGATGCTGGGACTGTCGACCCGCCCGCCGAAGTCGGCGGCGATAATCAGCGGGCCGCTCAGCTGCTGGTCGGCGACGCCGGTCAGCGTCCACAGCACCTCGGCCGGGCCGTTATAGCGGATGCCGCCCGACAGCGGCGCGGCGAGCAGGCGCTGCGTCAGCGTGCCACCATGCCCGAGCGGCGCCAGCCGCGCCTGCAGCCGCCCGACCACCGCGCCGCCGCGCCGGACGAGCGCGGCCGCCTCGCCGCCCGCCGCCGACAGGTGTGCGCGGGCGGCGAGGTCGACCGGCTCCGACACGGTATAGGCGGCGGTACGGGTGAAGTGCGCGACCGTTACGTCGGCGTCGACAACCGGCGTCGCTTCGCCGCCTGGCAGCGCCGCATCGACGCTGCCCGACAGTTTGCCGGCGACGCCGAGCCCCGGCGCAAAGGCTTCGGCAAGCGCGAGGTCGATGCCATCGAGCACGGCGTGGACGTGACTGCCGTGGCCATAGTCGCCGGTCAGCACCGCGCGCCCCTGCGGTGTCAGCAACGTCGTCGGTGCCAGCCGCCAGACCCCGCCTTCCTTCGCCGCCACCGCCGGCGCGGCGAGGTGGAAATCGATGCCGTTGACGCTCCCCTTGGCGTTGGCCACGACCTGCGTCGGCGTCAGTGCCGCCTGTGCGGCAAGGGCGAAGGGCACGCCGGCATTGCCGTCGGCGGTCAGCCCGACCGTGCCACGCCCGCCGCGGTAATCGAACCGCCCCTGCGCCCGGTGGACGAGCAGCGTGCCCGCGCGGACGTCGGCGAAATACGCCGTCCCGACCACCGACGGCGCCCCCGGCGTCAGCACCGCCGTCGCGCGGAGCGTGCCGCTGCCGATCGTCACCGGCGTCGGTCCCGGCAGGCGCGCCGCCTGCGCGCGGAGGTCGGCATCGATCCGCTGCGCCTTCGCTTCGCTCGCCAGCCGTACCGTGCCCGACAGCCCCGACCCCGCCAGCACCAACTGCCCCGCATAGGGGCCGGCCGGTGTCGCGGCGACCGCGCCGTGGACGTCGATGCCGGCGAGCCGCGCGTGCGCGATGTCGACGCGGAGCGGCCCTCCGCCCGCGCGGACCAGCAGGTCGGCGGCGAACGGACCGTAGGGCGAGCCGCCGCGGGCGGTGACGTGGTAGCCCTGCGCCGTTCCGGCGAGGTCGGCGACGACGTCGGTCAGCTGCACCCCGACATTCGGCCGCGCCGCACGCAGCTCGACCAGCGGCCGGGCAACGGTGCCGCGCCCGGTCACCGCCAGCGGCCCGTACTGGGCCGACACCGCGCTCGCGGCAAAGGCGATGCGCCCGTCGGCTCGGTAGCTGCCGCTGCCGCTGACGACGCGGAAGCGCGGCGCGGCGAGGCGCAGGTCGCTCAGCGTGGCCGCGCCGGCGGGATCATAGGCGAAGCGCGCGGTCAGCACGGCGTTGCCGCCGAGCTGCTGGCGCAGGCTGGCATTGTCGATCCGCCGCGTCGTCGCGCGCACGCTGCCGACAATGCCGAAGCCGCCGCGCGCGCCGCTGACCAACTTGGCATCGGTGACGAGGTCGACGCGGCCGAGCCCCGCAACCGCATAGTCGTTGACGCGGCCCTTGAGCGCCCCGTTGTAGCGGCCCGCGGCAGGATCGGCGACGATCACGGCCGTGGCGTCGATCCGGTCGGAACGCAGACGCAGGTTGTCCGACAGCAGCTTTCCCTTGGCATAGGCGAGGTCGCCGTCGACGCGCAGGCCGGTCAGCAGCCCGCCGGCGGCGGCGTTGAGCCCGGTGACCCGCCGCGCCCGGGCGTGCACGGGAAGCAGGACGCGGTCGGCATCGACCGTGGCCCTGCCCGTGGCGCCGAGCTGCTCGACCGTGGTGCCATTGAACGACAGCGTCGTCGCGCCCAGCACGTAGTCGACCGTCGGCGTGGCGAACGGCCCGTCGAGCGTCGCCGCCAGCTGCACGTCGCGCCCCGCCAGTTTCGGCGCGATCGCGCCCGGGCGGAGCAGTTGCGCGGTGAGCTTCAGCCCGCCGAACCGGTTCTGGCCGAGGTCGATCAGGCCCGCGACGCTGGCCTTGAGCGCCGCCGAGGTCGCCGTCATCGCCACGTCGGCGCGGCGGTTGGCCAGCCGCGCCGTCGCGTCGAGGTCGATCCCGCCCGCTGCCAGCGCCGCCGCGGGTCCGGTGACCAGCTGGTTCGGGCTGATCCGCCCGCGCGCGGTGAACGTCCCGGCGCGCCCGCCGAGCGCCACGTCGGCGATCCCCTGTCCCGCCGCCGCCGCGCTCAGCCGGCCCTGCCAGTCGGTCCAGTCGCCGTGCCCGGCGATCGTCAGAAGCAGCGGCTTGCCGAGCCGGGCGTAGCTGTCGACCAGCCCGCCCGCCGGCGCCGCCAGCCGCGCGTCGACGACCAGCCGGTTCGCGGCCGGCACGGCGTCGAGGCGCAGCGCCAGTGTATCGCCGCCGGCGAGCCCGGCACCGCTGACCGCCGCCGCGTCGGCCGAAACCCGGGCGCGGCCGCTGGCGATGTCGGCGCTCGCGGTCAGGTGCACGACGTGGCGCTGCCCGGTGACGGCAGGCTCGATCACCAGCTGCCCGACCGTCAGCCGGCCGAGCGTGATGTCGATATCCGGCAGCAACGGCTCGTTCGGGTCGGTCGGTCCCAGCACCGGCTTGCGGAGAACGCGCGCGCGGGGCACGCCCACGTCGTCGAGGACGATCTGCTTGTGCAACGCCGGCCACGGCTGCCAGGCGAGGTCGATGACCGGCGCTGCCGCGAACACGCCGTTCAGGTCGCGGACCTCGACGTCGTGCAGCGTCATCCGCCCATAGATCGAGCCGTCGATTCGCCCGACGCGGTAGCTCATGCCGCTCTCGCTCTTGTACCCGGCGAGCTGGCGCAGCAGGAACGCCTTGCCGGTGTCCGTGTCGATTCCCATGACGACCAGCGTCACCAGGACGACGAGCGCCGCCATGATTCCGGCAAGCCACAGAGCGACCCGGCGCATCGTCAGAACGCCTGCCCGATCGAGATGTAGACCGCGACCTTGGCCTCCCCCGGTCGCCGCGCAAGGGGCGTCGCGATGTCGAAGCGGAACGGGCCGAAGTTGGTGTAGTAACGCGCGCCGATGCCCGCGCCGTAGCGCATGCCGGTGAACGACGGGGTCGACGCCTCGCCGACCCGCCCGCCGTCGAGGAACGGCACGATGCCGTAGTTGCCGAAGCGGTAGCGCACTTCGGCGCTCACCTCGGTCAGCGATCGGCCACCGAGCGGCCGGTTGTCGGCGTCGCGCGGGCCCAGCTCCTGATAACCGAAGCCGCGCACCGAGCCGCCGCCGCCGGCGTACAGCCGCCGCGACGGGGCGATGTCGTCGCGCGGCGCACCGACGATCGAGCCCAGCCGCGCGCGGCCCGCGAGCGTGATCGCGTCAGTCAGCGGGTAATAGGCGCTCGCCTCGAACAGGCCGCGGGCGTAGGCTTGGAAGCCGCTACCATTATGCTGCTGCGCTTCAGGGCTGAGGCGCCCCGTCAGGCGAAAGCCCCTGGTCGGATCGAGCAGGCTGTTCGACCGGTCGTAGCCGAGCTGGAGCGGCGCGGCGACGATGAAGTAGGTGCCCTGGTCGCGCGTCCGGTCCGGGATTGCCGTGTCGAAGCCGGTGATGCGCGTGGCGATGACCTCGCCGCCGGCCGACCACGTCCAGCGCTTCTGCCAGATCGGCGTGCTGCTCCGCGCCAGTGCCGCGGTCAGGTCGAAGCTGTCGGCATTGTAGGCGGCAAAACGCTGGCGGGCGACCGATGCACCGATGTCGAAGGCGCGGTCGCGCTGGCCGGCGTTGGCCCGGCGGAACTGGGCGTTGACGCTCTGCTCCTGGGTGCCGGCGACCGCGCCGAGCGTCAGTGCTCCTTCGGGCGGGAAGAGGTTGCGGTTGGTCCACGACCCCGTCAGCTTGACGCCCTGCCCGGTCTCATAGCCGACGCCGCCGGCGAGCACACGCCACGGCCCCTTGCTCTGCCGGACGAGCAGGTCGACGTCCTCGGTGCCGTCCGGCTCGATCCGGCCGGTCGCCACCGGCTCGACCGAAACCGTGCGGAACAGGCTGGTCGCGACCAGCGCCTGGCGCAGGTCGTCGACGCGGCGGCTGTCGTAGATCTCGCCGCGCTTGAAGCGCGGCAGGATCGCGATGTGCCGGGTGGTCAGGACCGGATCGCCGGCGACGCGGAAGCCGCCGAAGCGGCCCTTGCGCCCGGCCTTGAGCGGCAGCGTATAGTCGCCGACATGCGTGTCGCCGTCGAGCAGGATATCCCGCTCGCCGACGACGGCGAACGGGTAGCCGTTCTCGGGCAGGCGCAGGGCGACGCGCGCCTCGCCGTTCTCCACGTCGGCGGCGATCAGGGGATCGCCGGTCCGCAGGCGCAGCGCGTCGCGCGCGATCGCCGTCGGTTCGGGCGAGGCGCCGGTAACGATGATCCGGCCGAGCGCATAGCGCGGTCCCGGCGTCGCCGTCAGCACCACGCGCAGTTCGCCGGCAGCGCCCGGCAGCGGTGCCGTCGTCGTCGAGGCGACGGCGTCGTAATAGCCCTCCGCCCGCAGCAGCCGCTCGGCGAGGGCGGTGTCCTCCTTGGCCCGCGCGTCGATCTGCGCCGCGCCGGTCGCCTTGCGCCCCTTGGCCAGCAACGCGGAAAGGGACCGGAAGCGGGGCTCGACCCCCGTCTCCTTCAGCCCGGCGATGTCGACGCGGTAGCGGATCTCGGGCGGCTTCGCGTCGGTCTCGGTGGCGACTGCCGCCGGCGTTTGGCTGGCGACCGCGTTCAGCGGGGATAGCGGCTCCCGCAGCGCCGGATCGGCCGGCGGCGGCGGTGCCGGCACGGCGACCTCGGCTCCCCGGGTGAGCGGCGGCAGCGCCTGCTCGAAAACGCCTGCCGGAACAGGCTGGGCGCGACTGCCCGAAGCCACGCCCAGCGCGACGGCGCCGGCGAGGCACAACACCGATGCCCGAGCCCGGATCACCGGCATCCGAGGCTCGGCGCGAGACCCACCACGACGATAACAGATCCCCGCGCCGTTCATCCAGCAAAGCTCAACCGACGCAGCCGGCAAAGGGTCCCGCCTTTGTTGCTCGCGAGGCCGAGCCAGACACGTCGGACTAGCCGGCCAAGCCGCGCCCGGGCAAGGTCCGGTTCAAGGTTGGTGCGGGCGGTCGGGCTCGAACCGACACTCCTTGCGGAACGGGATTTTGAGTCCCGCGCGTCTACCAGTTTCACCACGCCCGCGCGCATGCCGCCGAACCTGACGTCGGTTCCGGCGGACGCGTTCCTAGCGCGCTTCGCCACGCCGCGCGACGGGAAATCGCACTCGCCCGCGCGGTGGCGCAAGGGGGTGGCGGCGCTATAAGTCGGCCATGTCCGCGACCGGCTGCCTGATCGTCCTGGCCGTCACGGCCGCGGCACCGCCGCCGGCAGAGATCGTCGTCACGGCCCTGCCGCCGGCGCGCGGCGACGCCGCCTACGATATCGTCGTGCTCGATCGCGCGCGGCTCGACGCCAGCGCTGCAGGACGGATCGAGGACGTGCTCGGCGATGTCGCCGGCTTCCAGCAGTACCGCCGCACCGACAGCCGCACGGCGAACCCGACGAGCCAGGGGGCGACGCTGCGCGCCCTCGGCGGCAACGCGGCATCGCGGGCGCTGGTGACGCTCGACGGCGCCCCGCTCGCCGACCCCTTCGCCGGCTATGTTCCGTGGTTCGCCGTCGCGCCGGAGCGGTTGCGCGAGGTGCGGGTCACGCGCGGCGCCGGCAGCGGCGCCTTCGGCACCGGGGCGCTCGCCGGCACGATCGAGCTCGAGAGCGCCGACCCGGCGACGCTGCCGGCGCTGCAGGCCGAGGCCGATTATGGCAGCCGCCATGCCGTCACGGCGAGCGCCCTCGCCAGCGCACACGCCGGCGAGGGCGCGGTGGCGCTGTTCGGTCGCTACGACCGCGGCGACGGCTATGTCATCACGCCGCCGGCGCAGGCCGGGCCGGCCGACATACCGGCCCGCTATGCCCAGGGCAGCCTCGGACTGACCGCCCGGCTGGGGCTCGGCGACGACGTCAGCCTGCTGGTCGACGCGCTCGGCTTCGACGATCGCCGCGTCCGCGGGCTGGCCGGCAATCACAGCGTCGTGCGCGGCGTCGATACCACCCTGCGCCTGCTCGGCAGCGGCCGCTGGCGGTGGCAGGCGCTGGCCTACCTCCAGGCGGAGGCGTTCGCCAACACGCTGGTCACGACCGACGCGGCGCGAGCGACGGTGACGCCGTCGCTCGACCAGTTCAACACGCCGGCGACCGGCGTTGGCGGCAAGATCGAGGTGCGTCCGCCCCTGCCGCGCCGGCTCGAACTGCGCCTCGGACTCGATATCCGCGACGACAGCGGGCGCAGCGAGGAACGCTCGCGCTTTCTCGCCGGCAGCTATACCCGGCTGCGGGTCGGCGGCGGCGACAACCGGGTCGCCGGCGGCTTTGTCGAGGGATCGCTACAGCCGCTGCCGGCGCTGACGCTGACCGTCGGCGGGCGGCTCGACCGCTGGCGGATCGGCGACGGCTTCCTCCACGAGATCGACGCCCAGACGCTGGCGACGACGATCGACGAGCGGCCGCGGCCGCGCGACGGCTGGCAGCCCACCGGCCGCGCCGGCGCGGCGCTGGCGACGGGCGCCGCGACCTGGCGGGCAGCGGCCTATTCCTCCTATCGCCTGCCGACGCCGAACGAGCTGTATCGCCCGTTCCGCGTCGGCGCCGATGCGACGGCGAGCAACAGCGCGCTCGGCCTCGAGCAGCTGACCGGCGTCGAGACCGGCGTCTCGGTCCATGCCGGCGCCCTGCGTCTCGACCTGACCGCCTTCGCCAACCGCCTTGCCGGCGCCATCGGCAACGTCACCGCCGGGGTCGGCCCGGGCGTGTTCCCGGAGGTCGGCTTCGTCGCCGCCGGCGGTACGTACCGGGTGCGGCGCAACCTCGACGCCATCGTCGCGCGCGGCATCGAGGCGGAGGCGCACGTCACGCGCGGGGCCTGGCGGCTCGACACCAGCGCCGCCTGGACCCGCGCCCGCGTCCGGGCGAGCGGCAGCGCCGCCGGGCTCAACGGCCTGCCGCCGGCGCTGACGCCGGCGACGGCGGCGAGCGCGACGCTGGGCTGGACCGCGGCCGGCGGCAGCGTCGCGGTCACCGGCCGCTGGTCGGGCGCGCAGAACGAGGACGACCTCGGCACCCGCCGGCTGGCGGAGGCGGCGACGCTGGACGCCGTGGTCGAGCTGCCCGTCGCGCCGGGTCTGCGCCTGACGCTGCGCGGCGAGAACCTGACCGACACCCTGGTCGAGGCCGGCGTGTCGGCGAGCGGCATCGTCGACCGCGGCACGCCGCGGACGCTGACCGCGGGCCTGCGCTGGGTCCGGTGAGAAAGGTGGCGCGCCCGGCAGGGTTCGAACCTGCGGCCTCAGGATTAGAAGTCCCGTGCTCTATCCAGCTGAGCTACGGGCGCGTGGGGTCCGGCCGGCGCCGGGCCAGTGCCGGCAGCGGGACATCGGCGTCGACCAGCCCGCGGTCCCGCGCAACCAGCACCATCAGCATGCCGAGCAGCAGGAAGGCGAGCGAATGGTTGTATTCCTCGCTGAGCACCAGCTTCGAGACGATGAACACCGCACAGGCCGCCGCCAGCGGTCCCGCCAGCTCGTTCTCGCGGTCGCGTGTCCGCAGGAAGACGCGCAGGCCGAGCCAGCCGCCGACGACGAAGACGCCGTAGAAGCCGATCGCCCCGGGTACGCCGATATCGACGAGCGTCGTCAGGAAATCGTTGTCGACGGTGATCATGCCGCCGATGCTGACGAAATTGATTACCTCGCCGCTCGTGCCGCGGCCATGGCCGATCGGGTTGGCCAGGATCTTGGGCACCGCCATCCGCAGCTGCTGGCCGCGCGCCTCGTTGCTCGCCGCCTGGGCGCCGCCGCCGAACACCCGCGTCGTCAGCGAATGGCTGCTGAGGATCAGCCCGACCAGCATCAGCGCCGCCACCGGCGCGCCGAACAGCATCGCCGGGCCGATGATCGAGGTCGATTGCGACCGCCACTGGCGGAAGCCCCACAGCGGCACATAGGCGGCGACGGCCACGAGCGAGCCGACCAGGCCGAGACGCGAATGGGTGATGAGGATCGTCGCGATCAAAAAGAGACCGACCCCCGCCATGGCGAAGCGCAGCAGCAGCGAGCGGCCGGTCAGCAGCCAGTGCAGCACGAAGGGCATGCACAGCGCCAGGAATTCGGCGAAGATCAGGCTGTTGCCGAACGGTCCGCGCACCCGGTACAGGCCGTCGGCCGACCGCGCCTGCGAGCCGAGGACGTTCGCCAGAAGCGCGTCGTCGACCCGCATGAAGCTGGGGATGTGATGGGCCCAGGGCGGGTATTCGAGGCGGTTTTCGAGGAAGCCGTCGATACCGCAGACGACCGCGAGCGCCAGGATGACGGCGATGGTCCGCGTCGCCCGGCCGCGGCGGGCGAACAGCAGGCAGCCGACGAACAGGACCTGAAGCAGGCGCAGCTCGTCGTTGGCGACCATCTTGGCGCTCGTGCCCGGCTGGTGCGACAACGGGATGGTGATGAACAGCGACACCTGGAACAGCAGCAGGCAGACCCAGAACGGGCGCGACATGCGCACCACTGTCATCAGGTGGTGACGCAGGAGCGCCGAGGTCGACACGCTGTACAGGAACAGCACGGTAAGGACGAACAGCGCCAGCCGCGTCGGCGTCATCCACGGCAAGCCCGGCAGGACCATGGCCAGATAATTCGGCCAGATGACGGTCAGGACGAGGACGACCCAATAGCTGCGCTCGACGCCGCCCAACGGGAAGACGCCGCGGTCGGGCATCAGCCACAGCACCAGGGCCAGGCAGACGCCGACCGGCACGACCAGGATGAAGACCAGCGACGGCGGCAGCGCGACCGCGGCGACACCGTAGCCGGCGGCGAGCGCGAGCTGCGCAACCAGCGTCAGTCCCCGCCGCACGCGCGACGGCGCGACCGGGCTGCGCGTGTATTGCGGCAGGACGAACGGAGCGGCGGCGGCCATGTGGCTGCGTATAGGCGAGCGGCCCACGCCTGCGAAGCGGTAAAACCGGCCGCCGTTTGGCAGCGCCGCGGCGATCGGCTATGGCTCGACGACCGCCGGGAGAAGACCATGTGGTTGCGTTGCGTCGCCGTGCTGCTGGCCCTGGCCCCGTCCGCCGTGGCGGCAGCGGAAGTGGCGGCGACGCCGGCAACGCTGGCGGCTGTGCTGGCCCGCGCCAGCGGCGGCGACACCGTGGTCCTCGCCCCGGGCAGCTATGACCCGCTCGCGCTGCGCGACCGGCACTGGTCGCCGCCGCTGACCGTCGACGCCACGCGGGCGACGCTGCACGGCGTGCAGATGCGCGACGTGTCCGGGCTGACCTGGCGCGGCGGCGCCTTCGACGGCGGCGATACCGAACGCAACGGCATCAACGTCTACACCGCCGATCACATCGTGATCGACGGCGCCACCTTCCGCCACTTCACGCGCAACGGCATCGGCCTGGGCATGGTCAGCGACGCTCGCATCGTCAACAACACCATCACCGATTCCGGTTCCGACGGCATCGACGTGGCGATGTCGCGGCGCGTCGTGCTCGATCACAACCGCTGCGTCGATTTCCATCCGACTGCCGGCGCGCACCCCGACTGCATCCAGCTGTGGTCGCGCCCGACCGCCCCGCCCACCGCCGACATCGCCATCACCAACAACGAAGCCAATGGCGACATGCAGGGCTTCACCATGTTCAACCATGTCCGGCCCGACGACGAAGGCAAGCCGACCGACGACGGCGGCTTCGACCGCATTACCGTCGAGAACAACGTCGCCCGCGTGACCAACTGGCACGGCATCGCCGTGTATTCGTGCCGCCACTGCCTGGTTCGCCACAACCGGGTCGAATCGCTGCCCAATCCGCAGTTCCCCAAGGCCCGGGCGTGGATCAAGGTAGTCGGCGGCGAGGACGTGACCAATTGCGACAACCGCGCCCTGTCGTGGCCGGGCGATGCGGGCCGCGAACGCTGCGGCGACGGCCGCGACCTGCGCTAGCGGCGCACGGCGTCAGCGGAAGTTGTCGGCGTAGGCCTGCAGCTTGATCGTCGTCGGCCCCAGCGGCACCACGACATAGTCGATGCCATTGGCCTCGGCATAGGCCTTGGCTGCGTCGAGATCGTCGAAGGCGAGGCGGACCTGCCCCGCCACGTCGCCCGAGCCGTGCCAGCCGGTCAGCGGGTCGAAGCGCTTGGCCTCGGCCGCGTCGAACTCGAGCAGCCACTGGCCGACCCGGGCCCGGCCCGACTGCATCGCGTTCTTCGGGCGCTGGTGGATGCGGGCCGTCATCGTCGCTCCCTCAGAAGGCGCGCGCGACGGCGAACTCGACCGCCTCGAGCAGCGCCGCCTTGGCCGGGTTGGCCGGAAAGCCGGCGAGCGCGTCGGCCGCCCGCGCGCCATAGTGGCGGGCGCGGGCGAGCGTATCGGCGGTGGCGCCGGTCGATTCGAGCAGGCGCTGGGCGTGGGCCAGCTCGCCGTCGCCGGCGGCGTGGCCCAGCATCGCGTCGCGCCAGAAGCGCCGGTCGGTATCGTCGCCGCGGGCGAAGGCGAGGATGACGGGCAGCGTGACCTTGCCGTCGCGGAAGTCGTCGCCCGGGTCCTTGCCCATGGTCGCGGCGTCGCTGACATAGTCGATCGCGTCGTCGACCAGCTGGAAGGCGATGCCGAGATTGCGGCCATAGGCCTCCAGCCCCGCCTCGACCGCCGGCGAACGTTCGGCGACGACGGCGGCGATCTGACAGGCGGCGGCGAACAGCACCGCGGTCTTGGCGGTGATGATCTCGAGGTAACGGTCCTCGGTCGTGTCGACGTTGCGCTGCGCCGTCAGCTGCGCCACCTCGCCCTCGGCGATGACGGCGCTCGCGCTCGACAGGATGCGCAGGACCTTGAGCGACCCGTCCTCGACCATCAGCTCGAAGGCGCGGCTGAACAGGAAATCGCCGACCAGCACGCTGGCCGGGTTGCCCCAGATGGTATTCGCCGTCGACTTGCCGCGGCGCAGGTCGGAACCGTCGACGACATCGTCGTGGAGCAGGGTCGCGGTGTGGATGAACTCGACCGCGGCCGCCAGCCGGTGGTGCCGCTGCCCGCCGTAGTCGAGCAGGCGGGCGCAGGCGAGCGTCAGCATCGGGCGCAGCCTTTTGCCCCCGCCGGCGATCAGGTGACCGGCCAGTTCGGGGATCAGCGCCACGGGCGACTGCATCCGGTCGAGGATGACGTGATTGACCTCGCCGAGGTCGGCGCCGCACAGGTCGAGCAGCGGCGTCAGCGACGGCCCGGGTGCCGGTCGCGGGCGCAGGGGAAGGATCGTCGCCGCCATGCCCGTCCCTATACGGCGGTGCAGCATGGCGGCAAGCCCGCATCGCGGCGCGGTCTTGCCGGGGCGGCACTGTGCCGCGATGCTAGGCACGGGGAGACGAGCATGACCGACACCACGCTGCAGGCCTATCGCGAGAGCATCGACAACATCGACGCCGCGCTGGTGTTCCTGCTCGCCGAACGCTTCAAGGTGACGCAGAAGGTCGGCGCCTACAAGGCCGCGGCCGGCCTCCCCCGGCCGACCCGGCGCGCGAGGCGACGCAGATCGCCCGGCTGCGCGTCCTCGCCGAGCAGGCCCAGCTCGATCCCGAGTTCAGCGAGAAATTCCTGCGCTTCATCATCGACGAGGTGATCCGCCACCACGAGGCCGGCGGCACGGCCGGCCTCAGCCCGCGGCCGGCAGCGTCAGCGTCACGCACAGGCCGCCCAGGTCCTCGCTTTCCCCCAGCGTACCGTGCCGCCGTAGATCTCCGCGACATCGCGGACGATGGCGAGGCCCAGGCCGGTGCCCGGCTTGCCGGTGTCGAGCCGCGCGCCGCGTTCGAACAGCGCCTCGCGTCGCCTCGGCCGGGATGCCGGGGCCGTCGTCCTCGATCGGTGACGACGACCGTGCCCGCGCCCTGCGCGACCGTGACGAACACCCGCCCGCCGCCGTAGATGCGCGGCATTGTCGAGCAGGTTGCCGAGCATCTCCTCGAGGTCCTGACGCTCGCCGCGGAACGCGGCGTCGCGCACGCCGGCGAGATCGATGACGACGCCCTTCGCCGCATGGATGCGGGTCAGCGTCCGCACCAGCCCCTCCAGCGCCGGCCAGACCTCGGCCCGCGCGGTCGAGGCCGTGCGACGGCCGGCGGCGCGGGCCCGGGCGAGCTGGTGACCGACGTGGCGCTGCATGATCGCCGTCTGGGTGACGACCAGCTGGGCGAGGTCGGGATCGCCCGCCCGCGCCGCACCGAGCAGCACGCTCATCGGCGTCTTCAGCGCGTGCGCCAGGTTGCCGGCGTGCAGCCTGGCCGCCTCGGCCTGCTTGGCATTGTCCTCGAGCAGCTCGTTCAGCTCGGCGACGAGCGGACTGATCTCGGGCGGGAAGGTGCGCGGCACCCGTGTCGCCGCGCCCGAACGGATCGCCGCGATCGCCCGGCTGACCTTGCGCAGCGGCCACAGGCCATAGGTCGACTGCAGCGCCGCGAGGATCAGCAGGCCGAGGCCGAGGATGCCAAGCGACCACCACAACGTCGAGCGCAGCGCATCGACCTGCGCGTCGAGGTCGCGGCTGACCTGGGCGACCTGGAAATGGAACACGGTCTTCGCCCCGGGCAGCACGGCATCGCGCTCGACGACGCGCAGCGGCTCGTCCTTGAAGCCTTCGCTGTTGTAGAAGCAGCCGGCGCTGCAGTCCTCCTTGGCCTTCCACACCAGCGCCCGGTCCCACAGCGAGCGGGAGCGGAACGGCTCCTCGCCGGTGACCGACACCTGCCAGTAGAGGCCCGAATAGGGTTCGAGGAAGCGCTGGTCGCTGAGCGGCCGGTTGGACCGCGCCTCGCCGTTCGGCCCGACCTCGGCGGTGGCGATCAGGGCGGTGGCGGCATAGTTCAGCTGATCGTCGAAGTTGCGCCGGATGGCCGCCGACAGCACGTCGTCGAGGGCAAAGCCGCCGAGGACCAGCAGCGGCACGATCCACGCCGCCGCGAGCGCGATCATCCGCAGCGTCAGCGACCCCCGGGCGAAGACCCGGCTGCGATAGGAGGGGGCGGGCGTCACAAGATCATCCAACCCTTCTTGTCATCCCCGCGAAAGCGGGGACCCATCTCCCGAGGGCACGTGAGATAAGTCCCCGCTCTCGCCGGATCACAAGGGAGAGCAAAATGGCCTCCAAGCTCACGCCGGAGCCATGCCGAAAAGCGATACCGCGAGATCGTCCCAGTCCGGGTTGACTGCCTCGATCAAGTCGATCTTCCACGCCCGCCGCCACTTCTTGATCGCCTTCTCGCGGGCAATAGCGGATCGCACGTCGCCATGCCATTCGACCCAGACCAGACGGTCGATGCCGTAGTCCGCGGTGAACCCGGTAAATGCCTTGGTGCGATGCTGGTGCAGCCGTCCCGCGAGATTTGACGTGACGCCGGCGTACAAGGCCCCGTTCCTGCGGTTGGCGAGCAGGTAGACGCAGTAGACCTCGTCCATCGCCGCGCCCACCCTTGCCCGCTACCGCTGTCTGTCATCCCCGCGAAAACAGCGACCCGTCTCTCGCGGTCCAACCAGCGACAATTCCAGGTCCCGACACGCCCTCGCTGCGGACTTCACTTCCGGCGATCTCAGGAGATGGGTCCCCGCTTTCGCGGGGATGACAGGTTGGTCCTCCGCCGGTGCTACGCACCCGCATCCGCCAGGCTGTACCCCAGCCCGCGGGTCGTCGAGATGATGTCGGCGCCGAGCTTCTTGCGGATGCGGGTGATGAACACCTCGATGGTGTTCGAATCGCGGTCGAAGTCCTGATCGTAGATATGCTCGATCAGCTCGGTGCGGCTGACCATCTTGCCCTTGTTGTGCATCAGGTAGCTGAGCAGCTTGAACTCCTGCGCCGTCAGCTTGACCGGATCGCCGGCGAGCGTGACGCGCCCGGAGCGCGTGTCGAGGCGGACGTCGCCGGCGGTCAGCTCCGACGAGGCGTTGCCGGTCGAGCGGCGGATCAGCGCGCGCAGTCGGGCGATCAGCTCCTCGGTCTGGAACGGCTTGGCGAGATAGTCGTCGGCCCCGGCATCGAGCCCGGCGACCTTGTCCGACCAGCTGTCGCGCGCGGTCAGCAGCAGCACCGGCGTCGCCCGGCCCTCCTTGCGCCAGCGGTCGAGCACGGTCAGCCCGTCGATTTCGGGCAGGCCGAGGTCGAGGATGACGGCGTCGTACGTCTCGGTCGATCCGAGATAATGGCCGTCCTCGCCGTCGGCGGCGTGGTCGACGGCATAGCCCGCGCCCTCGAGCGCGGTCTTGAGCTGCTTGGCCAGCGTCGGCTCGTCCTCGACGATCAGGACCCGCATCAGAAACTCCTTCCCAGGATACGCCCGGTGCGGGCATCGACGTCGACGTTGCGGACCGTGTTCCCCTGCATGTAGCGCAGCCGGTACATGACATGGTCGGGATCGAATTCGCTGCCGATGAACTTGCCGGCAACATGCGGGCTGACCAGCGCCAGGATGTCGCCGAGCTGCATGATCTGCCCTTCCTTGGCCAGGCGATAGGCATTGTCCTGCTCGCGCTGCGCGGCGGCGGGGACGACGGCGCCGGCCAGCGCGGCGGCAAGGACGACGGTACGAAACATCATCGGCTTGAGCTCCAGCATGTCGTTTCGCATAAGGCGAAGGGCGTGAATAGCGCGTGAATTGCGCCGCGTCGGCGCCGCTGTCCTACGCACAGCCGTCCTGCTATCCTGCTGCCGGCGGTGCCGCCCGACGGGCGGACCGTGGCGGCGAAACGCGCGTCGCGGGCGTGACCTTCGTGTGACCTTCGCCCGCGCGGCGCGGCCGCGGGGGGTGACGGCGGCGGCGCCCTGCCCTACATCGCCGCGCATGGCAGCTCCCGTCGTCGCGCTCGAAAACATCGGTCTCGTCCAGGGGTCCGGCTGGCTGCTGCGCGGGCTCGACCTGGCGGTCGGCGAGCGCGACCGGCTGGCGCTGGTCGGACGCAACGGCGCCGGCAAGACGACGCTGCTGAAAATCCTCGCCGGCCGCATCGACACCGACGAGGGGCGACGGACGATCCGCCCCGGCGCGCGCGTCGTCCTGCTCGACCAGGACCCGCCGGTCGCCGCCCACGCGACGCTGCGCGACTTCGCCCTCCACGGCGACGACGCGCCGGAGGCGTACATGGTCGAGAGCATCGCCGACCAGCTCGGTATCGACCTCGACCGCCCGGGCGCGACGGCGAGCGGCGGCGAGAAGCGGCGCGCGGCGATCGCCCGGGCGCTGGCGCAGGAGCCCGAGGTGCTGCTGCTCGACGAGCCGACCAACCATCTCGACATCGCCGCCATCGAATGGCTGGAGACCTGGCTGCAGCGCTTCCGCGGCGCCTTCGTCGTCATCAGCCACGACCGCACCTTCCTGTCGCGGCTGACGAAATCGTCGCTGTGGCTCGACCGCGGCACGATCCGGCGCGCCGAGATCGGCTTCGGCGGCTTCGAGGCGTGGACCGAGGCGGTCGCCGCCGAAGAGGCGAAGAGCGCCGACAAGCTCGACAACCAGCTGCGCGCCGAGCTGCACTGGCTGCAGCGCGGCGTCACTGCCCGGCGCAAGCGCAACCAGGGCCGGCTGGCGAAACTCGGCGAGATGCGCGAGTTGCGGAAGTCGATGACCGGACCGCAGGGTGTGGCCAAGCTGGCGACGACCGCCGATGACGCGCGGACCAAGGTCGTCATCGACGCCGAGCACGTCAGCAAGGTCTTCGGCGGCCGGACGATCATTCGCGACCTGACGCTGCGTGTCCAGCGCGGCGACCGCATCGGCGTCATCGGCCCCAACGGCGCGGGCAAGACGACGCTGCTCAAGCTGCTGACCGGCGAGATCGAGCCCGACCAGGGGCGCATCCGCCGCGCGGCGACGATCGAAAGCATCCTGATCGATCAGAAGCGGGCACGCCTGGTTCCCGGACAGACGGTGCGCGAGATCATCGCCGACGGCGGCGACTGGCTCGAGGTCGGCGGCGTCCGCAAGCATGTCGCCGGCTATCTCAAGGACTTCCTGTTCGATCCCGGCGTGCTCGACGCGCGCATCGAGACGTTTTCGGGCGGCGAGCAATCGCGCCTGCTGCTCGCCCGCGAATTCGCCCGGCCGTCGAACCTGCTGATTCTCGACGAGCCGACGAACGATCTCGATCTGGAGACGCTCGACCTGCTGCAGGAGGTTATCGCCGACTATACCGGCACCGTGCTCATCGTCAGCCATGACCGCGACTTCCTCGACCGGACGGTGACCGCCGTCGTGGCCCTGGACGGCTCGGGCCGGGCGGATGTCGTCGTCGGCGGCTACAGCGACTGGGAGGCCAAGCGCGACGACGCGGCGCTGCTTGCGCGCTCGCCGGCGGTGCAGGCGAAGGCGGCCGCCGCAACAGCGGCGCGTAAGCCCGCCAAGCTGACCTATATCGAGCAGCGCGACCTCGACCGCCTGCCGGGCGAGATCGAGGCGCTTGGGCAGGCCATCGCCGCGGCCGAGGCGACGCTGGCCGACCCGGCGCTTTACGCGCGGGACCCGCGCCGCTTCGCCGCCGTTAATGCCGAAGCCGAGGCGCTGCGCGCGAAGCAGGTGGCGGCCGAGGAGCGCTGGCTGGTGCTCGCCGGCAAGGTCGAGGAACTGGCGGGGTAAGAGGCGGCGATGATCTACATCCTGGACAACGCCATGCCGATCCTGCTGGCGACGCTCGTCGGGCTGCTCGTCGGCGCGGCGATCTACCCGGGGCTGCGGCGGCCGGCGACGCTGGCGGTTGCCTTCGTCGCGGAGTTCTGGTTCGCCGCAATCCTCGCCGGCGCGCTGATCCTGGCACCGCCCAAGGCCGGGGCGTGGGTCATGGCCGTCGGAACCGCGGTCGTTATCTGGATCGGCTTCGTCGCCCCCGCGCTCGTCGTCACGCTCCGCGCCCGCGGCGTGGCGGCGGGTGCGACCCTGCGTGATGCCGGCCATTGGCTGCTGGTCATGGTTGCCGAGGCGGTCGTTCTCCACAGCGTCGGGCTGACGGCTCCGCCTGCCTAACTGTCCCAGCCGGCCAGGCGGAAGCGCACCTTGGCCAACGCCGCCTTCTTGATCTGGCAGACACGGGCGGCGCCGATGCCGAGCGTTGCGCCGATGTCCTCCAAGGTCAGTTCCTCGACGTAATACAGCTGGAGGACCATCGCCTCGCGCGCCGGCAGCGCCCCCACTGCGGCCGCAATCGCCGCTTTCAGCCGCTCTCTGGCGAGAACGTCGTAAGCGTCGGGCGTAGCATCGGCGAACCAGGCATTCTGGTCAGAATACACGTCGTCGATCGGCTCATGGCGGACCGGATCGGTCGACGCCAGCGTCTGGCGATAGGCGTCGAGCGTCAGCTCGAGCGCGGCGGCCATCTCGGTTTCGCTCGCCTGCCGGCCGAGCGACGCCTCGAGCGCCGCGCGCGCGGCGGCGATCTCGCGGCGGCGTCGCATCGCCGAGCGGACCATCGTCGCGCTCTTGCGCAGCGCATCGATCATGCTTCCCCGAATCCGGATCGCCGCATAGGTGGCAAAGGTCGCCTCGCCACGATCCTCAAAAGTGCGTGCCGCCTCGATCAAGGCAACCGTGCCGATCTGCACGAGGTCCTCGACTTCGATCGTCGAGGAGATCCGCGCGTGGACATGTCGCGCAATGCGTCGGACGAGACCGAGATGGTCGGCGATGCTAGTCTCGTTGGTGCTGCGCCGCGGTGGGGCGTCGTGCCAGGTTCGTTCGAGACGTGCGTCCATCGGCCATGCCCCTGGGCGGGAGCGGCCCGCAACCGGACGCCGAATTTTTCCGGTGCCGGTCGGACACCAGCAACCTCTATGCCAAACAGCGCCTAACCTAAACGGCTAACTCTGATGCGATTGGTCAGCACGATAGAGCAATGGAAGATCACGCTCGACCATGGCATCGGCGATCGCATCGGGGTCCGGGAAGTAACGCCCGGCGATGATCTGCTCGCGCAACCGGCGAACCTTACTGTCACGATCCCCACGTTCCTTATCGTCGCTGACGGTCTTGACCGCACCCTGCGCCGTCTGCACGCCAGCCACTCCTCTAATTTGTTCAGCGATCAGGTAAACGGCGGCTATAAATAAATCTTTAATGATACAGCACAGCGCTGACCTTAACCACGCTGGTTTCAAGACAGATGATAGGAGAAACTCGTAGCGGCACAGGTATACCGGCGGGCGGCAAGAACTTGCCGCCCGCCGGTAACATCAAGCTGAACGTAGCTACGTCGCGTGCGGCTTGACGGATGCACGATATCCGGCGCTTCACGTCGCGATCGATCGACGACTCCGATCACCGCCGCGGCGGTCGCGATCCTTATTCCGCGGCGACGAACTTCGGCGGGGAGATGATGTTCGACCGGACGCCGTCGAGCGGCAGCGCCTCCTGGATCCGCCTGAACGTGGCGAGCGCCTGCCCCGTCACCTGATCCATGTTGTAGTAGCGGTAGGTCGCCAGCCGACCGACAAACCAGACGTTCGGCGTCGACAGCGCCAGCTTCTCGTACTTCTTGTATAGTTCGGCATTTTCCGGTCGCGGGATCGGGTAATAGGGGTCGCCCTCCGCCGACGGATATTCGTACGTAATCGCGGTCTTCGGATGCACCTGCCCGGTGATCCACTTGTACTCGCTGACCCGGGTGTAGGCCTCCGTCTGCGGATAGTTGACCGTGCCGGTCGGCAGGAACCGCTCGACGTCGTGCGTCTCGTGCCGGAAGCGCAGCGAGCGATACGGCAGCTTGCCGAAGCGGAAGTCGAAATACTCATCGACCGGCCCCGAATAGATCAACCGCTTATAGTCGATTTCGTTCTGGATCTCACGAAAGTCTGTCTGCGTCATCACGCTGATGTTGGGATGGTCGAGCATCTTCTCGAACATCCGCGTATAGCCATGCTTCGGCATCGCCTGGAATTCGTCGGTAAAATAGCGGTCGTCGCGATTGGTTCGCGTTGGCACGCGGGCGGTTACCGACTTGTCGAGCTCCGATGGGTCCATGCCCCACTGCTTGCGGGTATAGCCCTGGAAGAACTTCTCGTAGAGCTCGCGCCCGACGACCGAAACGACGACATCCTCCGACGTCCGGATCGGATCGACCTTCTCCGCGCGCGCGGCAAACCACGTCGGCAGCTCCTCGCTGGTCAGGTTGAGCCCGTAGAGCTTGTTGACCGTATCGAGGTTGATCGGGATCGGCACTTCCTTGCCGTCCACGACGCCGAGGACGCGGTGCTCATACGGACGCCACTCGGTGAACTGCGAAAGGTGGTCGAAGATCGCCGCCGAATTGGTGTGGAAGATGTGCGGCCCGTACTCGTGTATCAGCAGGCCGTGGTCGTTGTAGCGGTCATAGGCATTGCCGCCGATATGCGGGCGACGATCGACGATCAGCACCTTTTCGTTTCGCTGCGTCGCGATACGCTCGGCCAGGGTAGCTCCGGCAAAACCGGCACCGACGATGAGCCAATCAAACACGGGCGGTCTCCTTGAGCGGGGTTACGGATTTCGCGGCGGCGGCGGCGGTCATCAGAGCGGCCATGGCGGCCCACACCTGATCCCACGAACCTTGGGCGAGACGAGCGTCAACCCGGGCCAGCCACTCCTGATGCCGGGGCGCATCGGCCGAGCGGGCCAACAGGCGCTCGACCGCCGCGACGGTCGCCGGCGCATCGGCGGCGATCTCGACCAGCCCGAGATCGCCGTATGGCGTGACCACGTCGGTGATCGCCGTCGACACCACTGGCAGGTCGGCGGCGAGAAACTCCGGCGTCTTCGTCGGCGAAATAAAGCGGGTGGCATCGTTCAGCGCGAAGGGCATGAAGCCGACGTCCCAGTTAGCTAGATATGCGGGCAGCTCGGCATAGCTTTTCCCCCCCAGCCAGTGGAGGTTCGCCGCCTGCGGCAGGTTGGCGGGGTCAATCTTGGCCGTCGGACCGATCATCACGATCTGCCAGTCGGGGCGCAGCCGCGCGACCTCGCCGACCAGCGCCGTGTCCATCCGCTCATCGACCACGCCGAAGAAGCCGATGCGCGGGTGCGGCAACGCCGCTTGGTCGCCGGGGTCCGACAGACCGCCGCGCGCCGCACCGAAATGCGCCGTGTCGATCGACGACGGGAAACAATGCAGGTTGGAGTGGCGGCCGACCGCGGCTTGGTACATCGCAGCACCACCGGTGAAGACGATGTCGGCGCGCTCGAGCATCTCGGTCTCGAGCGCCTTCAGCAGCGGCGGGGCGCCGGCAAACGCCGCGAGCTCGTCCATCTTGTCGAATACAATCAGGGCAGGCTCAAGATGACGGGCGAAGGGCAGCGCCATCGGCGTGTAGAACCACAGCGTCAGTGGCCCATCGGTAGCTGCGACAAGGCCGTCGAGCACAGCGCGTTGATGGTCGACAGCAGCCGCGGTCGGCGTGCCGTGCGGCAGAACAGGCTGCACGACGCGGATGCCGTGTTCGCGCTCGAAAACCGTAATGCCCGGCTCGGGATCGTCGGTATAGACGGGCTCTTCGACGACAATGACGTCATAGGTGCGTGCGGCACGGGTCAGGAGATGCTGCGGACGCTGGAACACGAAGTCCCAACGCAGATGCGATAACGCAATCAGCGTCGGACGCGCGCCGTGGTGCACTGCGAAGTCCATTTGGCTCCCGATTTCAACGCCAACAATGAGATGGCCCGGACCGGGCCTATGCCGAACGATGGCAAGGACATAACGACGGGCCAACGACTTGGTTCCGGGCGGCTAATCCGCTGTTCATCGCGGCGGCGGGCGCGGCGGAACCGCGGCCGCGAACGACGCCGCACCGCGAAAACGGCGCATGCGGCGGCAGGAACCTTCGCCGCCTGTCGCGTTCGTGCTATCCAGCAGGCATGCGGAGCGGAACGATCAGCGACAGCCAGAATTACCGCCGCCCCCGGCATCGCCGCGCCCTCGCCACCGTTCTGGCGGTGGTCGGACCGCTCGGCCTTGGCGCCTGCAGCGGCGGCATTCTCGATCCGCAAGGTGCGGTCGGCGCGGCCGAGACGACGATCTTCTACAACTCGCTGGCGATCATGCTGACGGTGGTGGTGCCGGTGATCGTCGGTACGCTGGCTTTCGCCTGGTGGTTCCGCGCGTCCAACAAGCGCGCGACGTACCTGCCCAATTGGGCGCATTCGGGGCAGATCGAGATCGTCGTCTGGTTCATCCCGTTGCTCATCATCCTGCTGCTGTCCGGCGTGATCTGGACGGGATCGCACGACCTCGATCCGGCGAAACCGCTCAGGTCACGCGTGCCGCCCCTCGAGGTGCAGGTCGTATCGCTCGACTGGAAATGGCTGTTCATCTACCCGCAGCAGAGCGTCGCCAGCGTCAACGTGCTGGTCGTGCCGGCGGGTGTTCCGGTTCACTTCACGCTTACCGCGGCGAGCGTGATGAACACCTTCTTCGTGCCGCAGCTCGGCAGCATGATCTACACGATGAACGGCATGGCCGATAACCTGTGGCTCGTCGCCGATCGCCCCGGCATCTACTCACGGCCGCTCGACGATGATCAGCGGCGACGGCTTCCCCGACATGCACTTCGCCGTGCGCGGTCGTGCCCCGGCAAGCAGTTCACGGCGATGGGTCACGACGATGCACGCGCGGCGGGTCGCTCGACGAGACGGCCTACCGTGCCTTGAGCCGCCAAGGCACGGTCGCGCGCCCGATCAGCTATGGCCGCGGTGAGCCCGAGCCTGTTCAACGATATCGTCGCACAGCGCCTGCCGCCCGGGCCGGGCCCGCAGCTGACCTCGCCCGGCACCACGGAGCCGAAGCAATGAACCTGCTGGGCAAGCTGACCTGGGCCGCAATCCCCTGGGATTCGCCGTTGCCGCTCTATGCCTCGGCAGTCGCGGCACTGGCGATCGTCGGCACACTCGGCTGGGTCTTGTGCGAAAGGCCACTTCCCGTATCTTTGGCGGGAGTGGCTGACGAGCGTCGATCATAAGCGCATCGGCGTGATGTACGTGCTCCTGGCCTTGGTTATGCTGCTGCGGGGGTTCGCCGACGCGATGATGATGCGGTCGCAACAGGCGATTGCCCTCCATTCCAACGGCTATCTTCCGCCAGAGCATTATAATCAGGTGTTCTCGTCGCACGGCACGATCATGATTTTCTTCGTCGCCATGCCGTTCGTCATCGGACTGATGAACTTCGTCGTTCCGCTACAGCTCGGTATCCGCGACGTCGCCTTCCCCACGCTGAATTCGGTCGGCTTCTGGCTGACGGCGACGGGGGCATTGCTCGTCAACATCAGCCTGGGACTTGGCGAGTTCTCGCGTACCGGCTGGTTGCCCTATCCGCCCCTGTCAGAACTTGCCTACTCACCGGGGGTCGGCGTCGATTACTACCTATGGGCCTTGCAGATCTCGGGCGCCGGAACGCTGCTGAACGGCATCAACCTGACAACGACGATCCTGAAGACGCGCGCGCCGGGCATGAGCCTGCTTCGCATGCCGATGTTCTGCTGGACAAGCCTCGCGTCCAACCTGCTGATTGTCGCCGCTTTTCCGGTTCTGACTGCGACGCTGGCGATGTTGATCCTCGACCGTTACATCGGCTTCCACTTCTTCACCAACGAGGGCGGCGGGAACATGATGATGTTCATGAACCTGATCTGGGCGTGGGGGCATCCAGAAGTATACATTCTCATCCTGCCGGCCTTCGGCATCTTTTCCGAAGTCGTCGCTACCTTCTCGTCGAAACCTCTGTTCGGCTACCGCTCGATGGTCATGGCGACGATGGTGATCTGTGTGCTGGCGTTCATGGTGTGGCTGCATCACTTCTTCACCATGGGCGCGGGCGCCGACGTTAACGCCTTCTTTGGCATCATGACGACGATCATCGCCGTGCCTACCGGGGTGAAGGTATTCAACTGGATGTTCACCATGTACGGTGGCCGCGTGCGCTTCGAAACGCCGATGCTGTGGGCGATCGGTTTCATCATCACCTTCGTCATCGGCGGCATGACCGGCGTCATCCTTGCGATTCCGCCGATCGATTTCCTGCTGCACAACAGCCTGTTCCTCGTGGCCCATTTTCACAACGTCATCATCGGCGGCGTGTTGTTCGGCGCCTTTGCCGGTTACACTTACTGGTTTCCCAAAGCGTTTGGATTCAAGCTGCATAGCGGACTCGGCAAGGCTGCGTTTTGGTTCTGGCTGGTCGGCTTCTACGTGGCGTTCATGCCGCTCTATGTCCTCGGCTTCATGGGCATGACCCGGCGAATGCAGCATTACGACGTGCCCGAGTGGCAGCCGTGGCTGATCGTCGCCAGCCTCGGTGCCGGCCTGATCGCGATCGGGATCGCCTGCCTGATCGCCCAGCTGGTCGTCAGCATCCGCAATCGTGAAGCACTGCGCGATACCACCGGCGACCCGTGGAATGGCCGCACGCTCGAATGGGCCACACCTTCGCCGCCGCCCGTGTTCAACTTCGCCGTGCTGCCCGAAGTGTCGGGGGACGATGCGTACTGGTCGACCAAGCACAGCGCCCGAGAACAGCAGGAGCCGGTCTATGGCGCGATTGAACTGCCGCGCAACTCGCCAACCGGGATCGTCTGCGCCTTCTTCGCCACGGTGCTCGGTTCGCCATGATCTGGCACATCTGGTGGATGGCGTTCGCCGGCCTGCTTGGCGCCTGGGCGACTTTCGTCGTCTTCGCCTGGCGCGATCATAGCGAGGAGATCATGGCGGCGGATGAAGTCGAACAGATCGACCGTGACGCGCGGAGCGCAATGGCATGAGCCTCGCGCGGGCCACCGCCGACGATCCGAACGCTGTCGGCCACGGTCCCGGTACGGAGGCGCACGGCGGCATTGCCTCGAAGCGGATCATCGTTGGCTATGGCTTCTGGATTTTCCTGGTCAGCGACATCATCATGTTCGCGGCGTTCTTCGCGACCTATGCCGTGCTCTCGGGTGCGACGGCGAATGGGCCGTCGGGGCGCGAGCTGTTCGACCTGAACACGACGGCGATCGAAACCGCGTGCCTTTTGCTGTCGAGCTTCACCTGCGGCATGGCGACGATCGCCGCCCATGTTCGTCGTCCCGGCCTGTTCCAGGCGATGATGGCGGTGATGTTCGCGCTTGGTGCGGCGTTTATCGCCATCGAGGTCCACGAGCTCGCCGGCCTCGTCGGCCGCGGCGCGGGCCCGGACCGAAGTGCCTTCCTGTCGGCACTGTTCGCCCTTGTCGGCTGCCATGGCCTTCACGTCACAATAGGGCTGCTGTGGCTGCTGACCATGATGGCGCAGGTGGCAGCCAAGGGGTTCCGCGACGACATCCTGCGCCGCATCCTCTGCTGGACGCTGTTCTGGCACGCGCTCGACATCATCTGGGTAGCGCTGTTCACCCTCGTGCTATCTGATCGGGAGTGCCGCATGAACGACGAAGCCACTGCCCCCGCCGCGCCCGGGGTCGCGTCCGAAGACCGGGAAAGCGTCGGAATCCAGGTGCTTGGCTATGCGGTCGGCCTTGCCCTGGCCGTGATCCTGACCGCAGTCTCCTTCTACATCGTCCATTCGCCGCTGATCTGGACGCCCGGCATTCCGATGGGACTGGTTGTGCTGGCGGTCGCGCAGATGGGCGTCCACCTGATCTTCTTCCTGCATCTGAGCACCGGTCCCGACAGCGCCAATACGGTGCTGGCGCTGGCATTCGGCTTGCTCATCACGTTTTTGGTCGTCGCCGGCTCGCTGTTCATCATGGTCAATCTTAACGCCAATATGCCGCCGATGGACCGTGTCATGGCGATGCAGCGCTAAGGCTGCGCGCGTCGTACTGGCGGCGTGAAGAACAATTTGCGGAAGCTGATCGTCACGGCGCGGCCGACGGGATCGAGGTAGCCCGGCTGATAGGCGAGCGGGGTGATCCCTAACGCATCGCGCACCGACTGCCGCGCGTCGGTCAGGTTGGTGACCGACAGCGTCAGGCGGGTTCCGCGAAGCCAGGGATGCTCCTTCACGACATCAGGCATCTGCCCAAGGTTGGCAAACAGACGAAGGCTTGCCGTCGCCAGCGGGGCGAAGGTCAGGGCGCCATTGGGGTCGGCGGTGCTGGCGTCGATGCGCGTTCCCGACCGCCAGCTGGCCGATAGTCGCGCGCCGAGCCCGTTGCGCGAATAGCCGGCCTGGACGTCGACCGTATGCCGCGGCTGCCCACCACTGCTGGTCAGCGCGCCGCCGTTGAGCAAGTCGAGGACCGGCACGCCGGGCCGGATCAGCACCTGATCGGCAAAATAGACGCTGTGATACAGCGCGAACTGCAGGCGACCGCCGTTACCACCGCCGAAACCGCCGCCGCCGAAGCCGCGGCCGCCACCACGCCCTTCGCCACCGCCGTCGCGTGGCCCCTCGCCACCCGGCCGACGCAGGCCGGCGAACGGGGTGATCTGCGCCTGCTTGAGCGGGATTGCCAGGTTGAAGCCATAGCGCAGCGTGCGGCTCGTCTCGCTCGCGAAGTTGACCGGACGCTCGTCAACGCTGACCAGGTCGCCGGCGGCGTCGCGGCCGAAGCGGTCGGGAAAGGCGGCCTCGATCGCGGCACTGGTCGTCGGGAAGCCGGCGATCGCGTTGGTTAGATGCGTCTCGACATAGTTGGCGGTCACCGTCAGGTCGGGCTTGGCCAGCGGTTTCCAGTTGGCCTCGACCTTGGTCACATGGCGCGCGCTGGACTGCAGCGACGGATTGCCGCCCTTGGAGCAGCGTGACGAATGCCGTGGTACCGCTTGCCGGATCGAAGATCGCGGCGTTAGGCGTCGTGATAACCGGCCCCTGCAGCTGCTGCGCGCTGGGCGCGGCGTGGTCGTCCGTGTGGCTGACGACGAGGCTCAGCGGCTTGCGCGGTGTCCAGTGGAGGCCATAGCCCACCGTCGTCAGCGTGCCGAAGTCCGACAGATACTGCGCCGCGAAATTGCCGTTGACGCTGAGATCGCCAATCGCGTCGCCGAACCCGGATCTGCGGCTGGTCAGCGGCACGTCCAGATTGGCTTGCCCACTGACGAGGTTGCGCGTGAAGCGGGTTTGCTGAGGCACGCCCCGTCGCAGCGATTCGCCGTCGAAGCCGCTGAAACTGGCGAGCAGCTTCAATGACATATCGACGTCGCCGGCAGGCAGGGACACGGGCGAGCCGGACACGAGCCCGTCGATGCTGCCGCTTTGCGCGAGGCTGCGGGCGGTATCGGGGCTTCGCCGCACGATCGAGTTGCCGAATGCCGCCAGTGGATCGCCGCCGGCACTGACCAGGGCTTGAAAGGTGCCGGCATCGATACCCGTATCGTTGCGCGTGCGTGTATCGGTGCGGTCGTAATTGGTCACCAGCGACCAGCGCCAGTCCTTGCCATCGTGGTTGAGCGTCGTGCCGAAATGAACGTTTGAAGAGGTCGTCACGGCAAAAAGGGGCCCGAGCGCGGTGGCGTAGCGCCCGACGATGTCCGGCGGGCCGTACGGACTGCCCGGCGGCAGCGTCAGCGTGACCAGCCCCAGCCCGTTCTCCCCCTGCGACTGGTCGAATTCCACCCGCAGGTTAGCCGTCGCCGACAGGTTCCCCGGCAGCAGGTGGTTGTAGATTGCATTGACCTGTTCGGTGTCGGCATCGCGGGTGAGCGTCCGGAAGCGGGCCACGTCGGGAACGTCGCCGACGAGGGGAGTCGCGAGCATTCCCGTGACGATTCCGCGATCCGCCTCGCTCAGCGCGTCGACATGGGTCGCCTTGAGGTCGAGGTTGAGCCGACCGTTCTTCTGGATGCGCAGATAGTCCGCGCTGCCGGCGACATTGGCCGCGCCGCCTTCGGTCGCCGTGCCGCCGGTCGCTTCCGCCGTCGTCGCCCGGAACCGGGGGCGCAGGACGAAATTGACCACGCGCTGGTCGGCGGCGGCACCGTACTTCAGCGCCACCTCTTCGGGCAGGATGTCGACGCGCAGGATTGCCTCGGTCGGCAGGTCGCGGACCTCGCTGAAGCTCGAGATGCGGTGGCCGTTGAGCAGGACGAGCGGTGCGCCGCCGGTGCCGCGATCGGACCGGGTCTGCGGCGCCAGCTCGTTCAGCAGGTCGGCGACCGACGAGACGCCGTAGCTGCGGATGTCGGCCGGGCTCAGCTGGATCTCGGGCTTGATGTCGCCGACGACGGCGCCCGGCTGGACCGCGGCCCGGCCGGTGACGACGATGTCGGGCTCTTCCGGCACGTCCTGTGCCGCCGCCGGTACCGCGGCGAGCACCACGGCGGCAACGAGCGTCCACCGGCCGCCGCGCGGCATCGCCTCGATTCCCGCCATTACCGATCTTCCCGTCACCGCCCGCGCCTACGCCCGGGGCGCGGGCGATCCCCCGCAGCGCGCTGCGTGGTGACCCCTACGGGAATCGAACCCGTGCTTCAGCCGTGAGAGGGCCGCGTCCTAACCGCTAGACGAAGGGGCCGAAGCCGCCGGGGCTCATACGGTGTGCCGGGCGCCCAAGTCAAGGACGCGGCGGTTGTCAGGACGGCGCCCGTCCTGCTATCACAGCACGGTACGTCGGAGCGCGGACGACGGGCGGGGCAGGAGGCGCAGGCGTGGCCAGTGTGAACCGGATCGGACAACTTACCCTGCCTGGGGTGAGCGAGCCGGTGACCATGACCCGGATGACCGCCGTCGAGCGGCTGAGCGAGCCGTTCACGATCGTCGTCGACATCGAATACATGGGTGTCACCGCGCTAAATCTCCATCCGATCCTGGCCCACCCGATGACGATCAAGTTCGACGGTACGGCGGGCAACAACACCCCCGACGGTGAGGATCCGATCAGCCGCTATTTCTGCGGCATCCTGTGGGAATATGTCGAACTCGGCAAGACAACCGACGACAAGGGTTATAACTATCGCCTGACGCTCCGCCCCAACCTTGAGCTGCGAACGCTCGAACGGCAGAGTATCATCCATTACAACAAGTCGATCACCGATCTTGTCGGCCAGTTCTCCAACTTCAACATCACGACATCGCTGACCGATAGTTATGCCGCCGTCGAATACCGCGTCCAGTACGACGAAAGCAGCTTCGCTTTCCTGTCCCGTCATCTGGAGAAGGAAGGCATTTATTATTTCTATCGCCACAGCGATAGCGGCCATGAATGTTTCATGGTCGATGCCCGCAATCAGCACTCGGCGATGACTCCGGCCACGGCGCCGCTCGATCCGGAGGGGAAATCGTCGGGCGTCCTGACCTCCATCGTCGAGCGACGCAGCTTCGCGCCGACCAAATACACGGTCGACGAGTATGACTACACCGCGCCCACCCAGGATCTCCACAAGGACGCCAAGGCCGAGCATTTCGGTTCGCCCCCCGCTCGCTTCCTCAGCGCCGGGAACGTCGCGCAGGCGGGTCTGCCGCGCTACATCTATCCCGGCGTCTACGACTCCGCGACGGCCGAAGCCGGCCAGCGCTATGCCAATGTCTGGCTCGACCGCGACCGGCGGCTGATGGCGCGCAGCTTCGCCGAGGGCAATCTGTTCGCCGCCGCCGTCGGCCGGACGCTGACCGTCGACTTCAGCATGACCGACGCCGAGGCCAGCGACGCCGAATATCTGATCGTCGGCACCACGCATCGGTACAGCGGCGGCAGCAGCAACCGCTCCGGCGAGCAGGCCGCGGAGGAATTCCACGTCGAGCTGGAACTCATGCCGGCGACCCTGCAGTACCGCCCCGCGGCGCTGACGCCTGTGCCGCGCATCTATGGCCCGCAGACCGGTGTCGTCGTCGGTCCCGATGGCGAGGAGATCTATACCGACAAGTACGGACGGGTGAAGGTCCAGTTCTTCTGGGACAAGATCGACCCGTCGACCCATGCCTCAAGCCTGTGGTGCCGAGTCGGGCAGGCAAGCGCCGGTAACGGCTTCGGGGCGTTCATGGTGCCGCGCATCGGGCACGAGGTGATCGTCGAGTTCCTGAACGGCGATCCCGACCGGCCGATCATCACCGGCTCCGTGTACAATGGCACCAACCTGCCCGACACGAGCTTCGGCACGGCGGCCGACAACACAGTCCAGGGACTGCGGACGCGCAGTTCGAAGGGCGGCGGCGGCTATAACGAGATCAAGATCGACGACAAGAAGGACAGCGAGCTGTTCTCGCTCCATGCCCAGAAGGACCTGAAATGGGTCGTCGACAAGGGCGACGAGACGCGCGACCTGCTCCACGGCAGCCGGACGACGACGATCCACGAAGGCGACGAGACGATGACCGTCACCAAGGGCAAGCGGACGACGACGATCAAGGGCGACGAAGCGACGACGATCCAGTCAGGTAGCGTCACCCACGAGGTGACCGAGGGTGACGTCACCCGCACGATCAAGGCCGGCAAGCGGACGACCACGATCGAAGGTGACGACGTCAAGACGATCAAGACCGGCGACCACAAGACCACGGTGTCGACAGGCAATCGCGAGGCGACCGTCAGCGTCGGCAACGACAAGCTGACCGTGTCGATGGGCGACGTCACGATCAAGGTCAGCCTGGGCAACCACAAGACCGAGGCGCTGCAGTCGATCGAGCTGAAGTGCGGCGGCAGCACGATCAAGATGGACCCGATGTCGATCGAGATGAAGGCGATGATGGTCAAGATCGAGGGTTCGCTGATGCTGCAGACCAAGGGCCTGATGGTGCAGCAGGAGGCGAGCGCCCTGCATATCCTCAAGGGCGGCCTGGTGATGATCAACTAGGTCGGCGCGGAAAGGGGGCGGAGCATGAGCGAAGACGTGATGACCGCGCCGCGCCAGTGGCGGCGCGTCAAATGGACCCGCGCCGGTCAGGTCGCGGCCGTGCTCGACGGGCTGGTCGACCTCGAGCCGCTGCACGACCAGCCGCCGGCCGCCGCCTTCGCTGCGCTGCGCGCCAGCGACCGGATGCAGGCAGCACGGTTCCTGGCCCAATGCCTGCCACGCATGGAAGCCCTCCGCTGGGTCGCCGCCTGCTTGGCGACCATGCCGCCGGCGACGCAGCCGGCGCGGCTGGTGGCGAAGAAGGCGCTCAACCGCTGGCTTGCCGATCCGTCGGACGCCAACCGTCGCATCGCCCATGAAGCGGGCCAGATTGCCGGCTGGGCGTCGGCGGAAGGCGCAGCCTGCCTCGCCGTTTTCCTGTCGGGCGGCAGCATCGCGCCCGCGACGCAGGAGCAGGGGGTGCCGCCTGCCGCCGGCGCCTTCGGCCAGGCGGTCGCCGGGGCGGTGATGATGGCCGCGTTCAGCGAGGGCGCGGTCGAGTTCGAGCGCCGCCTGCTCGTGGCGATCGATCTTGGCGAGCGCGCCGCCGCCGGTGAGGCGCTGCAGGGATGACGCTGCGGCTGACGATCGAGAATGTCGCCACGCTGACCTCCGGCGACCCGGTCGAGATGATGCTCGACGAGCACGGCCTCGTCATTGGCCGCGCGGCGCATGCCGACTGGACGCTGCCCGACCCGCGCAACCACATCTCGTCGCTTCATGCCGAGATCGATTTCAGCGACGGCCGCTATGTCCTGACCGACCGCAGCACCAACGGCGTCTTCGTCAACGGCGGCGCGCGCCTGACCGCCCCGCACGTCGTCCGCGACGGCGATCTGATCACCATCGGCCAGTACGAGATTCGCGCGCAGCTCAGCGGCAGCGCCGCGGTGGCAGGCGCCGGCGGATCGCGGGCGGCTGCGGGTCCGTTCGGCACCGGCCTCGACTGGAACGTCGGCTCGAGCGGCGGGGCCAAGGCCGCCGACGCCAACCGCTTCGGCCGCGAGCCGCCCAAGCCGCTGTTCCAGTCGGGCGGCGATCCGCTGATGAACGCCTTCGCGCCGCCGGCGGCGGCCGCGACGGGCGATCCGTTCGGGCTTGCCGCGCCCCCGGCCCCGAGCCCGTTCGCACCGGCGCCGCCCGCCCCTTTCGCCCCTCCGTCGCCGTTCGCCGCACCGGCACCCGCTTTCGCCCCGGCGGCCGCCGACCCGTTTGGCGCAGCGGCGCCCGACCCGTTCGGCCTGGCCCCTGCGGCGTCGCCGCCTGCCCCGGCCGCCGCGCCGGCGAACCCGTTCGGCACCGCCGACCCGTTCGGCGCGGCACCGCTAGCGGCACCCGGAGCGGCGACCGGCGATCCGTTCGGGACGCCGGCGCCCGCCGTCGCGGCCGCCGTTCCCGCCGCCGATCCCTGGGCTCAGCTGCACAAGTTCGACAGTCTCGACTTCGCCGCCGCGGCGGCGGTGCCGCCGCCTGCGCCCCTGCCGCCGACCGCCGTGGCCGCACCCGCACCCGGGGCCGCAGCCGCGGCCGCGGCGACCCCGCCCGCGCCCGGCGGCGACGCCCTGTTCGTTCGTTTCCTCGCCGCCGCCGGCCTGAAGCCGAGCGACCTCGGCGACGCAACGCCGGCGAGCGTCGTCGACGCTGCCGGGCGGCTGCTGCGCCAGACGGCCGACGGCCTGATCCGCCTGCTCGACGCCCGCGCCCGCATCCGCCACCAGTTCGGCGTCGGCGCGCAGGTCACGACCTTCCAGCGGGCCGGCAACAATCCGCTGAAATGGACACGCTCGCCGGAAGCGGCCTTGAAACAGCTGGTCGGCACCCCCGACCCTGGCTTCCTCGCCGGACCGATGGCGGTGCAGGGCGCGTTCGAGGACCTGCAGGCGCACGAGGTGGCGATGATCGCGGCGATGCAGGAGGCGCTCGGCGCGACGGTCGAGCGCTTCAGCCCCGAGGCGATCCGTGCGCGCGTCACGGCCAAGGGCGGCCTTCTCCCCGGCAGCCGCGAGGCGGCGTTGTGGCGCGCCTTCGAGGGCGAGTACAAGGCGCTGGCCCACGAGAGCGAGGCAGCCTACCTCGACCTGTTCGCCAAGAACTTCCGCAAGGCGTACGAACGCAACATCAAGAAGGCCGACCCCGCCTAAGGAGCGCCGCCGATGCCGCCCGCGTCCCGCATCACCGATATGCATGTCTGCCCGATGTTCACCGGGCCGGTGCCGCACGTCGGCGGCCCGATCGTGCTCGGCTGCTTCACCGTCCTGACCGGAATGCTGCCGCAGGCGCGCGTCGGCGACATGGCCGTGTGCGTCGGGCCGCCCGACACGATTGCGATGGGCGCCTTCAAGACGCTTGTCGGCGGTGCGCCGGCCGCTCGCATCGGCGACCTCACCGCGCACGGCGGCAACATTGTGCTCGGCTGCTTCACGGTGCTGATCAACAGCTGAACGGCCGACGCGGCCTAGCGCGTGATCTCGATCCAGCCGCTGGTCATCGCGCAGCCGCCGCTGCCGCACTTCGCCGCCAGGCCGTTCGCCCCGTCCGCGGTCACCGGCGGCAGTGCCTCGGGCCCGGCGACGAGGACGGCGAGGTAACGGCCGGGCTTGGCGTCGAAGGCCAGCGCCGACAGGTCGAGCTTGGCATCGGCGACATCGGCCGAGACGACCCGCTCCTTCGCCGACCGGGCGCGATCGTCGATGTTGGCGATCAGGACGTGCTCGAGCGTGCTCGGTTTGCCGCTGGGCTTGAGGTCGATCAGGGGAGCGCCGTCCGGGCCCTTGTGGCGCAGGGCGACGTCGAGCGCGAAGGACTGGCTCGGCGGCATGGTGAAGCCGCTCGCCTGCCCGTCCGGGGCGGCGGCGCGGATCTTCGCCACCAGCGCGCAGGTCGCCGGCGAGGGTGCGGCGACACTGGCGGCACCGCTGCTGTCGAGGGTCAGCCCGCCGGCGGAAGCGGGGACGCTCGCCGCCGACGAATGCCAGCCGGTCAACCGCACGCGACCGCCCTCGGGGGGGCCGGCGATGTGGAGGTCGCTGCAGTCGACGGCATTGAGTGCAGCGAGCACCGCCGGCCGCGCCGACGTCCAGTCGGGTGCGGCCGCGGCAGGCGCACTGGCTACCGGTACGCTCGCCGCCGGCGCGGTGGCGGCGGGCGCAGACGCCGTACTCTCTGTCGCCGGCACCGGCGCGGTCGGTGTCGGCGCCGATTTGCCGCCGAGCAGGAGATAGCCACCGCCGGCCGCAACCAGCACGACGGCAGCGGCGATCCCGCCATACAGGGGCAGGCGTGACGGCTTGACGGCGTCGTCCCGTGGCGGCGGTGTCGTCGCGCGAACGAAGGCGGGCGCGGAAGCCGCCGAGATCGAGCTGCCGACAGCCGGTGATGGTGCGTCCCCCCCGAACGGCGACGGCGCCACGCTGCCCCGCGGAGCATCGAGCGCGGCGACGACCTCGTCCATGCTGCGGAAACGCTCCGCCGGGTCGGGCGCGAGCATCCGGGCGAAGACCGGCTGCAGGTCGGGGCTGAGCGACGACAGGTCGGGTACGGTATCGCGCGCCTCGAGCGCGTCGACGATGGTCACCCCCATATCGAGCGGCGCGCCGCGGGCGAAGGCGATCATGACCAGCGCGAGCGAATAAACGTCGGTCCATGGCCCGACGGCGCGCTTGAACTTGCCGAAGATTTCCGGCGCGGCGTAGCCGAACTTGCCGGCGAAGGCCTCGCCGACGACGCTCTTCTCGCCCGGATTGGTGTCCTTGGCGATGCCGAAGTCGATGATCTTCGCCCGCTCCACGTTGCCGTCGGGCAGCAGCAGGTTGTCGGGCGAAAGGTCGCGGTGGATGACGCCGGCCTCGTGCGCCGCGCCGAGCCCGGTCGCCAGCCGCTTGAGGACGCGGCGGACGACGGCCGGGTCGGCCGGCTCGCCGGTCAGCACCTCGGCCATCGACGGGCCGGAGACATACTCGATGGCGAGATAGTTGACGCGGTTGGTCCGGTCGAAGGCCAGCGTGCGATACTTGACCAGGCTGTCGTGGCCGATCCGTTCGAGCGCGCTGGCCTCGCGGCGGAACAGCGCCATGAACTGCTCGTCGGCGGCGTACTGCGGCAGGATGACCTTGATCGCCACGCGCTCGCCGCTGGCCAGATTGCGCCCCTCGTAGACCTCGCCCATGCCGCCCTGCGCAATGAAGCGGACGATCTCGAACAGATCGTTGAGGTGCATGCCGACCAGCGCGCCTGGGGTCCCGTGCAGCATGGCCGCAACTGGCGGCGGCGGGACGGACGCGGCAATGACCGGCTCCGGCTCCGGCGCGGCAGCCGACGGCGCGGCGATTGGCGTGGCGGCGAAGGGATCGGCGGGCGACGCGGCGGCGAAGGGGTCGGCCGGGACCGCGAACGGATCAGGCGCCGCGGCGGCGGCCGGCGCCTCGCCGTGGAGCCGGGCGAGATCCTCGGCCGAGACCATCACCGTCCGCTCGCCGCCGCCCTTGGGCGCGGGGATGTCGTCGTCGGGGTCGTTCACTGGCCGGTCGACACTTCGGTCGCCTCCTCCACCGAGATCAGCACCACCGTAACATTATCCGGCGCTCCCTGCTCAAGTGTCTCGGCGATCATTCGGTCGGCGGCAGCGTTGACGCTGGGCAGGCGCAGCAGGCGCCCGATCGCCTCCTCGGCGACGACCTTGGTCAGCCCGTCGCTGCACAGCAGATAATGATCGCCGGGCAGCGCGGTGTCGGTGATGCCTTCCGGCCGACATTCGGGCTCGCCGCCGATCGCCCGTGACAGGACGTGTGCCATCGGGTGGGTCTCCGCCTCGTCGGCCGCCAGGCTGCCGCGGTCGACGAGTTCCTGGACGACGCTGTGATCGCGACTAAGCTGGGTCAGGCCGCCGCGGCGGAAGCGGTAGGCGCGGCTGTCGCCGACCCAAAGGCACATCACGGTCGGGCCATCGAAGTGCAGCAGCACCGCCGTCGTGCCCATCGACTGGCCGGCCGCCTTTCCAGCGGCGAAGATGGCGGCATTACCCGCCTGAAGCGCGGCGACCATAGCCGCGCCGCGATTTTCGGCCGAACCGTGGAGCCCGATCTGGGCGAACTGGCCGATCAAGGTCTGCGAAGCCCATTGGCCATTGGCATGGCCGCCCATGCCGTCGGCGACGACCCACAGCGAGAGATCGTCGCGCGCGAGAACCGAGTCCTCGTTGACCGACCGTACCAGCCCCGGGTGCGTCCGGACCGCCGCGCGGAAGCGGAGCTTCATGCGTGCCCTCCGGCGACGAGACGAACCAGCAGCGCCGCGTCGACGATCGGCGACCGAAGCCCAACCGGCGCGCCTTCGGCCGGGTTGGCGACCCACCACAGGCTCGCCGCCGGCAGCGACATGCCGGCGAGGAAGGCGGCGTGCGGCCCCAGGTCGGGAACCGCCGCGGCGATGCGGGCGGCATAGGCGTCGGCGTCCAGTCCGCCGCCGAGCGCATCGTAGGTTGCGGCCTCGATGGCATCGGCGAACCCGGGCGTCTGGCTTGCCGCCGCCCACACCGGCTCGGCCTCGCCGGCAATGCCGCCGGCAATGAAAAAATAGCGCCCGGCCGAATTGATCGACGGCGCCAGCGCGAGGTGCAGCGCGGCGGGTCCGCAGGCGCCCGGCGGGACATAGCCGCGCCACAGCGGCGCCGCCGTCAGCGTCCCGGCGAAGGCGGCATCGTCGGCGCCGCTGCGGATGGCGGCAATCCCCCCGGTCAGCCAGTCGTCGACGGCCGCGACCTGGCTGCTGCCCCAGCCGCGCGCCACGAAGTCGCCGTGCGCCGGCAGCTTGCCGGTGAAGCCGGGCGCGACCGCGTTCACAGCTTCGCCGGACAGCGCAGGGCGAAGGGGCCGCCGGTCGCCGCGAACGGATCGGGGCCTCCCGCCACCTCGACGTCGAGCGCCGAGTTGGGAGCGAAGGCGAAGCGGTACCGCCCCGGCCCGAGCTGGACCTTCTTCGCGTGGCCGAGGACACGGAACAGCGCCCAAGGTCCCTCCTCGCGAACCGCCGGGGCTGGCGTCACCCCGGCGGGCAGCGCCGTCTGGGCATATTCGGCGACCTGACTGCCGCCGCTCGACCAGCTGAACCGCTCGCCGGGCGCGCTCGGCGACAGCTCGAGCGGGACGCCGCCGGCGCGCAGGCGCAACGTCCCCTTGTTGGTCGGCGCCGCCGAGAGGCGCAGGACGAGATTGCCGCCCATTAGCGCCTCGACCTCGGTCGCGTGCTGGAAGGTCGTCGCCGAAGCCTTGTCGAAGCCCTTGACCGTCGGCTCCGCAACCCACGTCCACCCCTTTTCGTCCTTCTTCAGGTACGGCGCCAGCGTGTCGCGGCCGAAACCGGCGACCAGCCCGGCGACACGGTTGACGTCGGCCGGCGCGAGGTCCGGGCCACTGCCGAACGGATAGCCGGCACCGAAGACGCGGGTACAGTCGGGCAGGATCTTGGCCGCGTATTCGTCGCGGATTTCGGTCGTGCGCTGCGTCTCGGCCGCCTTCGACGAGCCGCCGGCGACGTGGCTGACGAAGTCGGCGAGCGCCGGCACCGCCGCGCCGGCGTTCTGCGCCGCGACCGTCAGGTCGGCCGCTGCCGCCGCGATCGCGCCGGAGCCACCTCCCCCGCCGCCGCCGCCACCACCGGCAGCGCCGCCACCACCACCGGCCGCGCCGCCGCCAGCCTTGGCCTGGGCCAGCGCCAGCTGATACTTGCCCAGCGCACCGAGCAGTTGCTTCAGCGGCGCAGCATCGCCGGCGGTATATTCCTTCATCCCGGTGAAGTTCGCCTCGATCGCCGCCGCGGCGACCTCGGACGCCGACCCCTTGGCCTGCTTGGCTGCCATGTCGCCGGCCAGCTTGCCCAGCGCGCCGCCGGGCAAAGCCGGCGCCTTCAGCTTGGGCAGCAGGTTCGTCGTGTTCGCCACGATCTGGTCGGTCAGCTTCTTCAGCGGCGACGCGGCCGGGTTCGCCAGCCGCGCCAGCGCCATCGGGTTGCGCGCGTAGTCGCCCGGCTGCGGCGCCGCCAGCACCGCCGTCCAGCGCTTGGTGTACTCGGCGGCGTAGAGCTGCCCCAGCTCGCCGGTGTCGAGCGGCGCCTGCGCCGCGGCGCTGTTGCCCAGCATCCAGCGGTCGGCGTCGAGCGATTTGCCGATCGTCGCGATGTTGGGGATGAAGCCGGCGACGAAGCCCTTCTTGGTGAACAGGAACGGGACCTTGATCGCGGCCAGCTCGGCCGGGTTGGCGAAGGCGTCGGCCTCACCCTTGAGGATGCCGTCGCCGACCAGCCGCCAGTCGTCGCCGGTGACGCGCTGCTTCATCAGCGCCAGCGCGCGCTCGGCCGGGCTCATCGCCGCCATCGTCGCCTGGCCGCGCTCGACCAGGCCGGCGTCGAGCAGCGGCCCGGTCAGCTGGCGGCCGAAGCTTCCCTGATCGGCCAGCAAGGCCTTGGCGTGGCCGAGGATGCGCGCGCGCGTCGGCGCATTCTCCTCGCCCGGCAGCGCGCGCGCGGTCAGGTCGTCCTCCAGCCAGCGCAGGATATAGGCGTCGTCGCGCTTGGCCCCGGCGCGGTTGCCGAGCATCAGATAGACCTTGAGCGGCTCGTAGACCGCGACCGGATCGGTGCCCGCCGCGGTCAGCGCCGCCTCGGCGGTCGTGATCATCCGCGGCAGCAGGTAACGCTGCAGCCCATCATAATAGGCGCGGCTCGACTCGTCGGCGAGGCCGGTGCGGTACAGACCCAAGCGCTGGCCGAGCGGCTTGTGCTCGGCCGCGGTCGGCCCGTACGGCAGCTTGTCGCGCAGCGCGTCGAGCAGGTCGAGCGGCTCGGCCAGCGACGCGCCGAGCGACACCCGGTCGCCGGCGTCGAGGCCCTTGCTCGTCGCCGCAGGTCGGTCGCGGTGGCCAGCGTCGTGTCCTGCCCCTTCGAATTGGCGAGGTAGCTCCAGATCAGCGCGACGACCAGCAGCAGCGCCAGCAGCCCGCCGGCGATCGCGCGCCGCCGAGCTTGAGCAGCGCGGTCGCGCTCGCCGCCGCGCCGCGTTCGGCCCGGCCAGCCCGGCCTCGGCGATGACGACGTCGGACAGCAGCTTGTTGACGAAGAACGCGCGCGGGGAGGACGGCCGCGCCGCGCTGCCCGGTACCCAGCGTGCCGGCGAGGTCGCCGAGCAGCCGGTCGAACGGCGTGCCCTGCTGCACGCCGCTGGTGAAGTAGAAGCCGCGCAGCCGCGCGCGTTCGCCCGCCGCGGTCGCCCCGACCTGAGCCGCGCCGGCGCCGAAGACGCCGTCGAGGAGGCGCACGATGCGCGCGCGCAGGTCGATGAAGCGCGCCGGGAAGGTCAGCGCCGCGCCGCGCCGGACGGGTCGGTCTCGGCCTGCAGCCGCGCCGGCAGCCGGTCGGCGAGCGCCTGGACCATGTCGTCGTAGCCGCCGGCGAGTTCGCCGCGGTCGGCCGCGCCGGCGTCAGCGGCAGGGTGGGGCCGACGACCGCAGCGCCGCCCCTCCACCTCCAGGTCCTCGAAGAACTCGACGAAGCCGGCCAGGAGGTCGGCCTTGGTGAACAGGACATAGACCGGCAGCTCGAGCCCGAGCTCGCGGCCGCAGCTCGGCCAGGCGGCGCGCGGATCGCGGCGATGTGGCGGTCGAGCGCTCGGACGACACGCGCGCGATCTCGTCCAGGCCGATGGCGACGATGACGCCGTTCATCGGCTGCAGCGGCCGCGCCTTGCGCAGCGCGCCGAGGAAGCTGGTCCAGCCCTTGGCGTCGGCTCGGCGTCGGAGTCCTGGGTGGTGTAGCGGCCGGCGGTGTCGACCAGCACCGCCTCGTCGGCGAACCACCAGTCGCAGTTGCGCGTGCCGCCGACGCCCTTCAGCGCGCCTGTCGGTCGAGCGGGAAGCGCAGGCCCGAGTTCGGACCAGCGGTCGTCTTGCCCGCGCCGGGCGGGCCGATGATCACGTACCAGGGCGAGGCTGTAGAGCGATCCCTTGCCGCCGGCCTTGGCGCGGTCGAGCGCGCCCTTCATCTTGCCCGCGATCGCCTCGCCCTCGAGGTCGGCGGGGCCGGCCATGGCCGCGGTCAGCGCCTTTTCCGCTGCCCGCCGGCGCCACCAGCGGATACCGGCGACGATCGCCGAAGACCAGCCAGACGACCAGGATCGCCCACCAGCGGAACGGCAGCAGGGCACCGACCAGCGGTCCGCACAGGAAGAACAGGACGAGGCTGAGGAGCAGCGCCGCGAGCACGGCCAGCGTCCACCAGTTGCCGAAGAAGCGCTTCACGGCGGCCATGTCACTCGCTCCGCGGCAGGATGAGTTCGACGCGGCGGTTCTTCGCCTTCGCGTCCGGCGTGTCGCCCCGGTCGAGCGGCTCGCGGTCGCCGCGGCCCTGTGCCGTCAACCGGCTCGAGCCGAGCACCGGCACGAGCAGCGACTGTACCGACGACGCACGCGCCTGGCTGAGTTCGAGGTTGTCGGCATAGGTCGCCGCCAGCGCGCCGCGGATCGGGTCGCTGTCGGTATGGGCGACCACCGCGACCTGACCGGACTGGGCTTGAGCGCATTGCCGGCCTCGGCGATCAGCGGCTCGTAAGCGGCGGCGACATCGGCCGCGCCCTTGTCGAACATGCCGGGCGGCAGGCCCGGGCAGGCGGCGATGACCAGGCGGATCGTCGCGCCGTCGTCCTTGGCTTCGATGCACTTGCTCGTCAGGCGGGCGCGGACGCGCTCGAGCTGGCCCGATGGCTTGACCACGTCGCCGCCGACCCGGTCGATGCGCGCCGGGGTTACCGGCGGCACCTGACGCAGGGCGAGAAACGCCGGATGATCGCGGCTGTCGAGCAGCAGCTTGGCGCCGAGGAACAGGACCAGGATCGCCGCCAGGGTCGCCGCCGCGACGATCGCCGCGCGCACCAGCCAGCCGAGGCGGGGCATCGGCGTCGGCACCCCCGTCCATGCCGGCACCAGGTCGGTTTCGGGGCGCGGCCGGATGCTGGTCAGCTGATTGTAGATCGCCCCCATGCGGGCCGCCGACCTGCGCCGGCCCGTCGGGCAGCGTTCGCAGCCGGCCCATGAAGCCGACGGCGAGGCAGGCATGATATAGCTCGAGCATCTCGAGATGCGCCGCGGGCCGCTGCAGCATGGTATCGAGATGGTGAAGAACTGGTCGCCGCCGAAGGCCTGGCCGAAGCTGACGACGACCAGGCTACGCCGCGGCCAGTCGCTGGTCGCCCCACCGGGCAGGTTCTGGACGATGTCGTCGACCGTGGCCAGCACGGCGTAGCGGGCGCGGGCATTGTCCTCGCTCGACAGACCGAGCCCGGCGAGCGTCTTCTCGAACGCCTTGGCCTCGCCGTCGGCGCGGGTGCGGAGGCGAGCGACGTCGGCGACCTGGCGGTCGGCCTGGACCGCGGCGGCCAGCGCCAGCAGGCGGGCAGCCGCGGCCATCAGCGGATTACGCACGCGCATCGGCGCGTCGAGCGGCGGGACGTCGTCGTCGCTGAAGCCGCGCGCGGCCATCGTCGCGGCCCCGGCGCCGGCGCCGCGGTCGCGGCCGGCAGCGGCTGGAAGGTCGGCGCTCGCCACCCGGCGGCGGCGCGCTGCCCTGACCCTGGGCGGACGCCACGCGACGGGCGGAATACCGTCTTCTGCCCCGGTGCGGGGCGGTTTGCCGTCGCTCATCGACCCGATCTTCCTCACGCACCAAAGTTCGAGCGCCAGTTCCGGCCAGTCGCCGGCGATGTAGAGGCCGAGCGCGGGCGCGGTCGCGAAGTCGCGCCAATCGGGGTGCGACGGGTCCGAGCTCGAAGCAGATGAAGTTGGGCATGCGTCCCATTTGCGACGGCGGCGCGACGACCGGTGCCAGCGGCACGCCGGGAAGCGCCGCCTGGACCAGCTGCTGCATCTTGGCGACCGACCCGATCTTGACCACCGACGGCAGGCTCCGGCGCACCTCGTCCCCGGGCTTGCGGGTCGACACCGCGAGATAGAAGCGCCCCTGGTCGTACAGGCTGCGGTCGACGATGGTCGAGACATAGGCGCCGGGCTGGATCATCTTCAGCTCGAGCTGGACCGCCGAGCGGCTGAATTCGGTCGACAGGCCGGCACGCAGCGCCTCGATGACCGGCTTGAAGCACATCTCGAGGTCTTCGTGGTCATAGTCGGGGAAGCGTTCGGGCCGGCGGTCGGCGCGGGTGAAGGTGGCGAGTTCGCCGGCGAAGGCGACAAAGTCGCTGAACAGCCGCTCGGGATGGACCCGCTCGAGCCGCTGGAGGTGACGCAGCAGCGGGTGCCAGCGGTTGAGCAGCTGGAGCAGCAGATAGGCGGCGAAGGTCTCGGTCCCGCCGTCGGTGCCCTCGACGGCGCGCAGCGACAGCTCCTCCTGCCGGCTCTCGAGGCGACCGAGGATGTCGACGAGAAAGCCGGCCATCGTCGGCGAGGCGCGGATGTCGAGCAGCGGCGGGATGTAGGCGTCGTCCCACACGACGCGCTTCGAGGCGACCTCGCGGATGCGCGCAAGGCCGAGCCGGGTCCGCCCGGCAAGGTCGGCCTCCTCGATGCCGAAGCGCAGATTGGGCAGTGCCACCTCGATCGTCTCGGTGGCCCGGTCGGGGTCGGCGATGTCGACCGCGGCGCGCTCGCCGATCAGATAACGGGCGATGCTGGCATCGCGCGACAGCGGATAGGCATAGGCGACCGCGCCTTCCGCCCGCGCCGGCAGCGTCAGATAGACGATCTCGCCGCGGACCTGGTCGTCGACGTCGAAGGCGAGCGGCGGCGGCAGCGTCCCGGGGACGTCGACGACCTCGCCGTCGGGCATTACCGCGACCAGCCGTTTGACGCCGACCTTGGCTCCGCTCGCCGCATCCTCGTCGAGCTGAAGTTCGACCAGCCCCCACGGGTACGCCGCCGCGCCGCCGAGCCGCGCGTGCAGCGCCCCGGTCGACGCCAGCTCCGCCGCCTGCAGATGCTGCGGGCGGAGGAACAGCCCTTCGGACCAGACGGGGCGATCGCTCAACGGGCCGTTCCATCCGGCATCGCGCCGCTCATCATGCCCCGCCCCATGACCGTCTCCCCCCGCCGCACCGCCGGGACGGTATGGCCGCCAGGTGCCGCCGAGCGCCCCGGCAACATCCCGCACCCCATCGGTGACGCGAGGGGAACCTTAGCAAGCCATCCCCTCCGAACGCCAGTGGCACGGCGGCAGTCGCGCGAAGAATAACGGCAGAGCAACTCCGGCACGACGGCTCGGCCAGGTTCGGCTGGATGCGCGGCTTCATATTTCCCCCTTCTACGCCGTGTGCCGCCGCGGTCAGCGCGCGTTCCGCTCGGCGCGCCGCAGCGCCCGATCGTGCCGGCACCGGGCGAGCGGCCGGGCAACGGCGTCGCTGAAACTGACGATCTGGTCATCGTCTGTCTGCGCCTTCAGGCAGACACAACCGTGGCCATAGGAGCCGGTGCCATGCCGCACCCACTGGCTTGCCGTGAAGCGGGGCGACGTCCCGCGCGCTCCCCCGGCGCCCTGGCGCGCGATCTCCAGCTCGTCCCGGCCGTCCAGCAGGGTCACGTTTCCCGGCGAAGGATTGACCCACCAGCCGCAGATGTTCCGTACGGCTGCGGCCTGGGCCGAAGTCCCGAGCAGGGCCGCAAGGCCGATGATGACGATCGATAGCGCGCGCCTCATGGTATCCGCCCTGCCCCAGGTGCCGCCGGCCGAGTCGCGGTGACCTTGCTGAGCAGAAGCGCCGCCTCGATATTCCGCGCGATCGCGGCAATGTCCTCGTCATGGTCGACGCCGTTGACCATCGCCCGGGCACCGACATAGTCGCTGCCGGTCCCGGTAAAATAGTCGGCCAGTTTGTGGCCGTTGGCGAAGATCTTGCCGGTTCGCATGCCATGGGCCATGACGCGATAGGCGATCGACGGCTCTTTCAGCTTTTCCGGATGGATCAGCAGCAGGTCGCCCAGGCCAAGCTCGACCCCGGCGCGGACATAATTGTCCCACCAGGTCAGCTGGACGAAGCCCCGGCCGTAGTAGCTCTCCTCGGCCCCCTTGCTGTCGGCATAGGCCTTGGCCGCGGGCGCGCCATCCTTCGCCCCAACGTGAATCTTCTTCTTCTTGGGCTTGATGTGGCCGAGCGGGTTGACCGTCCACTGATCGCCGTCGTGTTCCGTCACGAGCACGTCACCGCTTGGATCGAGGGTTATCTTCACCGGCTCGTGATAGCGGCGGCCGCGCCCGTGACCGATCTCCTCGGTCGCCTGCATGATCCGCCATTTGGTGATTGTCCGTTCGACCTTGTTGCCCTTCTTGTCGACCAGCGGCCGGCCTTTGCGATCGATGACCTGATGCATTTCTCGGACCTTCGACCGGCCCTCCCAGAACGCCGTGGCGAGCAGATAGGCGGTCCAGCGGAGATCGGTCACCGCCATGTCCGCCTCGATGAAGCCAAGGAGTTCGAGGATATCTTCGTCGGTCGTCGCCGCGAACCCCGCCGTTTTCACGTTGGCCTTGAATGCGGCGAGAAAGCGGGCGTGGTCGTACGCGCCCGAATAAGCGTAGATCGACGCATCGAACGACTTGCGCTGGACTGCGGAGCCGGCGGAGGTCGGTGCAACCCCCATCACTCCGCCGCCACCTCTACCGGCTCGCGGTCGACGTCGACCGGCAGGGCGTCGTCGTTCGCCGGCTCGACGAACTCGTACGTCAGCACGTCGCCCGGCGCGGTGATGTTGATCGCCGCCACCGCCCGCCCCTCGGCCATGCGCCCGAGCAGTTCGGTCGACAGCGTCGGCAGCATGGCGTTGGTCAGGATGTTGTCGATCATGCGGCCGCCGCTGGCGTTCTCGGTGCAGCGGCTGACGACATGGTCGATCACCGACTGGTCGTAGGTCAGCGTGATCTTGTGGTTCTCCGCCACCCGCTTGACGATACGATTGAGCTGCAGCCGGACGATGCCGCCGAGCATTTCCGGCGACAGCGGGAAGTAGGGCAGGACGATCAAGCGACCGAGCAACGCCGGCGGGAAGACCTTGAGCAGGTCCGGCCGCAGCGCCGTCGCCAGCGCCTCTGGGTCGGGCGCCGTCTCGGGGTCGGAGGCGAGTTCGGTGATGAGATCGGTGCCGGCATTAGAGGTCAACAGGATCAGGCAGTTCTTGAAGTCGATGTAGCGGCCCTCGCTGTCGTCCATGTAGCCCTTGTCGAACACCTGGAAGAACATCTCGTGGACGTCGGGGTGCGCCTTCTCGACCTCGTCCAGAAGCACGATCGAATAGGGCCGCCGCCGCACCGCCTCGGTCAGGACGCCGCCCTGGCCGTAACCGACATAGCCCGCCGGCGCACCCTTGAGCGTCGAGACGGTATGCGCCTCCTGGAACTCGCTCATGTTGATGACGATCATCGAATCGTCGCCGGCATAGAGCAGCTCGGCGAGCGCATGCGCGGTCTCGGTTTTGCCGACGCCCGACGGGCCGCAGAGCATGAACACGCCGACCGGCTTGTTCGGGTTGTCGAGCTTGGCGCGGCTGGTCTGCATGCGCTTGGCGATCGCCTCCATCGCATGGTCTTGGCCGATCACGCGCTTCTTGAGGTTGTCGGCGATCTGCAGGACGCCGGCGATCTCGTCCTTGACCATCCGCCCCACGGGCACGCCGGTCCAGTCGCCGACGACCGCGGCGACGGCGTTGGCGTCGACCTGGGCGAAGACCATCGGATTGTCGCCCTGCGCGGCATGAAGGTCGTCCATGGCGGCGCGCAGCTGCGTGTCGAGCTCGGCCGTGTCGCCCCCCGCCTCGCTCGCCTCCGACCGCGCGCCACGCGTGGAGATTACCGCGGCGACCGCGGCCTTCTCGGCCTCCCACTTGGCGCGGACCGTTTCGAGCGCGGCGCGCGCGCCTTCGAGGAGACCGTCGACCTCGTGAACGCGCTTGGGATCGCCCATCGCCGACGCTGCCTCGCGGACGGCGATCTCGCGCTCGACCTCGAGCAGCTCGACCCGCCGCTGGCGGTCCTCGACCGGTGCAGGCGTCGCGTGCTGGCTGACCGCGACGCGGGCGCAGGCGGTGTCGAGCAGGCTGACCGCCTTGTCGGGCAGCTGGCGCGCCGGGATATAACGCTGGCTGAGCTTGACCGCAGCCTCGATCGCCTCGTCGAGGACGATCACCTTGTGGTGCTTGACCATCGCGTCGGCGACCGAGCGCAGCATGGCGATGGCCTTGTTGGTCTCCGGCTCGCCGACCGCGACCGTCTGGAAACGCCGTGTCAGCGCCGGGTCCTTCTCGAAGAACTGCCGATATTCGGCCCAGGTCGTCGCCGCGATGGTCCGCAGCTTGCCACGGGCGAGCGCCGGCTTGAGCAAATTGGCCGCGTCGCCGGTGCCGGCGGCGCCGCCGGCACCGATCAGCGTGTGCGCCTCGTCGATGAACAGGATTACCGGCTTCGGGCTCGCCTCGACCTCGTCGATGACGCCGCGGAGGCGCTTCTCGAACTCGCCCTTGACGCTGGCCCCGGCGGACAGGAGGCCGATGTCGAGCGAGCGAAGGGTGACATCCTTCAGCACCGGCGGCACGTCGCCGTCGGCGATACGGCGGGCGAAGCCCTCGACGACTGCGGTCTTGCCGACGCCGGCCTCGCCGGTCAGAATCGGGTTGTTCTGCCGCCGGCGCAGCAGGATGTCGATGCACTGGCGGATCTCGGCGTCGCGGCCGACGACCTTGTCGATCTCGCCCGCCCGCGCCTTGGCCGTCAGGTCAACCGAGAACCGGGCCAGCGCGCTGTCGCCGCCCGGCTCGCCGTCGCCTTCCACCTCGCCGCCACCCCCGGCCGCGGCGGCACCGCTGCCCAGCCGCCCGCCCTCACTCGCCTCGCTGGTGCTGCCAAGCAGGTTGGCGAAGCCTTCGCCGAGCTTGTCGGCATCGATCTTGCGATATTCCTTGGAAATGCCGAACAGCACGTTCTTCAGGTTCGGCGTCTTCAGCAGGGCATAGAGCAAGTGGCCGCTGCGCACCTTGTTCGCCCCGAACTGGAGCGAGGCGTAGAGCCACCCCTTTTCGACCGCATCCTCGACCTGGGCCGACAGGTCGACCGAGCTCGCCCCGCGCGGCAGGCTGTCGAGCGCCGTTACCGTGTCGCGGCCAAGGACGCCGTCGTCGAGGTTGAAGTGGCGCTTGATCGCGGCGAAGTCGCCGTTGGCGTCGGCGTTGAGCGTATGCAGCCAGTGGACCAGTTCGACATACGGGTTGCCGCGCAGCTTGGTGAAGCCGAACGCCGTCTCGATGCTCTTGAGCGCCGACGGGGCGAGCCGCCCGAAAAGTGCGCTCCTGCTGATCTCGGCCATGGTCTTTCCCCTGTCTAAGCGGCCCGTGCCGCGTTGTCCCTGAGTGTGAGGTCGCGCCGCGTGCGGCTGCTGCCGCGAGGCGCCATCCAGCTCGTCCAGCCGAGCTTGGTTCGGCCGAGCCGCGCCGGCTCGATCGCGGTTTCGGCGATCGTCACCCTAGCCGTCCAGTCGAGATGCTTGGGCAACACCGTCCGCGCGGCCTCGCCAAGCAGACGGCTGGCATGGCCGCCGGGCAGCAGGTCGTCGAGACCGGCCATCGACGCGGCCCCGATCTCGAAGGCGACATCGAACTCGACGGCGTAGAAGCGGCTGCCGAGTGTCGCCCCGCGGGCGAGCCCGGCATGTGCGCGACCGAGCGCGGTCCGCGCGTCGGGCTCGATCGATCGCCAGCGGCCGACCGCCTCGATCACCTTCACCGGGCGCTCGAGCAGGTGGCTGAGCAGGTCGCCGACCGCGGTCGCCGAGCGCAAGCCTGCAAGATGTCCGCCGTAAGGAAGTCGCCGCCAATCGTCGAAGGCGTCACCGCGTTTGTCGGGCTTGGCCCGGCTGGCGGGATCGATGAAGCCGAGGCCAACCGCCCCGCTCGCAGCGCCGACATAGCCGGCGAAGCGGTCGTCGCCGGGCCGGTCGGCCTGGGCACAGCGGTCGGCCTCGGCCCAGGCGCGGAAATGCCGCTGCAGCGCGCGCGACGAGATCAGGTCGAGAAAGTCGGCGAACGGCGTGTCGCCCTTCTTGCGCCGCTCGAAGATGGCGATCTCGGTCAGGTGTGTCGGTAGCGGCCCCATCGGTCCGGTGAGGCCGAGATGCTGCGACCGAACCGTCGGCCGGCGCTTGCCGGGCACGAATGCGGCGATCGTCGTCCGCGGAAAATCCTGCGACGGCAGGTGCGTCAGGTCGACCGCCTCGCGCGAGGGGTCGAGCGCCTCGCCGATCCGCGGCCCCGCCGGCAAAGCGGCGTCGATGGCGCGCCAGAAGGCGAACGCCCCCCACCGCGTCGGGTCCGCCTCGACGGCGGCGAGCAGGTCGCTCAGATGGTCGGACGCCGGCCCTGCCATGCCCCCCACCCCCACGTCAGGCCGTTGTCGGCTTGAACCTCGACCTCGGCGAAGCTGTTGATCGTTGCGAACTCGGCGAGGAAGCGGGCGATGACGCTGGTGAACAGATAGGCGCTCGCCGCCTCGTAACTGCCCATCGCCACCTTGAGCGTCAATTTCTGCCCGCGCTGGAACGCCAGGCGTGCGTCGCCCACGGCACGCCGGGTGACGTTGCTCGCGCTGAGCCCGACGACGCCCTGGATCTCCCGGCGCAGCGCCGGTGCCTCGTCGCGCAGGTAGAGCGAGAGATGGTCGGCGAGGGTGTCGGGTGCCCCGTCGTCGCGGACGAAGCCGTCATGACCGGGCGCCAGATGGCTGACGATGCGCCAGCCGCCGTCGACCATGCCCATCGGCGGCTGCGGACGCGTCGGTCCGCGCAGGATGGTGATACCGGCGACGCCCTTCGAATCCGCCAAGGCCATCTCCAGCCCGCCGGCGCCGGGCCGCAGGCGCGTCGACAGGGCCCGGTTGGTCACCAGCCCGCGCAGGCCGAGTTCGGTGATGCCTGCGGCGAGCGCCGGCTCCCCGGGCGACGACAGGCTGATCCACGTCTCGGCGCCGATATAATCGTTCTCGCGTCGCTGGCGCGTTTCCGCCTCCGACAGCCGGCGGAGCTTGCGCCGCAGCGAATAGAACAGCGGCCGCACCCCGCGCTGCGCCCGGCGGGCATAGAGCGGCAACGCCGGAATGCCGACGGCGTCCCCCTTGGCGAAGGCGGTCACGGAATCGATCCGGTAGACCTCGTAATCCAGCGCCGCGGCGCGATCGGGATGGACGATGTGCTCGTGACTGCGGCGGTCGACCAGTGCGCGATCGAAGCGCTTCTCGAACAGGTTGATGACCGGCGTCGCGAACAGGACCACCGTATCGCTCGAAACGGCCGAGGCGAGGCTGGGGATCGAGCGGCGGAACAGGATGACGATATCGACCGCCTTCTCCGCCCGCGCCATGCCGGCCTTGAGCCCGGTCAGGCGCGCGAAGCGGAACTTCTCGGGCATGGCGAAATATTCGGCGAGCAGCCGGTAGCCGCGGAACGACCGCGCCTCGGGCGGCAGCAGCGCCTCGTCCTCGGCGAAGCCCATCGCTTCGACGGGCCCCGCGGTCTCGATCCATGCTGTCCGTCGCCCGCGCTCGGGGGAAACGACGCGGACACCGACGCATTCGGAAACGAGTTGCTGATGGACCAGGTTCGGCGTGTCGCCACCGCCGTCGAAGAACAGCGGCAGACTGTCGATCTCCATCTCGGCGATGGCCGCAGCCGACGTCGCGTCGATCCGCAGCCGCAGCGCCGCGTCGCCCGGCGCGCCGTCGGTCGCCGCCGCGACCGCCGCCCGGGTCGGCAGATACTCGATGGCACCGAGCTTGATCGGGTACAGCGTCACGTCCTGACCGGTACGAAACTGCACCGGCAGCGTCGCATCGCCCGCCAGACTGGCGACCAGCGCCGAGCCGCGCGGATGGACGATGCCGCGCTTGCTGCCGGCGTCGTCCTTGGGACGAATGGTAACGATGCCCATCGCCGGCGTCGTCGCCAGGTAGTGCGGATAAAGCGAATTGAGCAGATACTGGGTGAAGACCGGGAACTGCTCGTCCATCTTCAGCCGGACACGGGCGTTCAGATAGGCGACACCCTCCATCAGCCGCTCGACATGGGGGTCGGGATCGGTCGGAGCATCGAGCCCGAGCAGTCCGGCGACCTGGCGGTGGTCCTCGGCGAATTCGCCCGCGCGGCGGCGCAGATAGCTCAACTCACGATTATAGTGGCCGAGCAGGCGCGGGTCGATCGCGCTCATGTCGCGACCTCGACCTCGCCGGTGTCGAGCTGGATCGCTGTCTTCAGCTCGACAAAGCGGTCGTCGATCGCGCCGCGCAGTTCGCCATGGATGACGAACCGCAGCTTGTTCTCATGGTCCGTCGTCGCCTGATCGAAGCTGACGTTGACGCTCTGCGCGATCAGCCGCGGCTCGAAGGTCCGCACGGCATCGGTCAGGTCGCGCGCTCGGCGCTCGAAGGAATCGCGGTTGATCGTCATCGAGGCGAGGTCGGGCACCCCCTGGTTCAGGATCGAGGTGCGCACCTCGGGAAAATCGTCGAGCGGCACCGCGGCCGCGAAATGAATGTCGTTCAGGATCCAGGCGATGTCGCGAATGACACAGTTGCGCAGTTCGGTTTCGGTGAAGCGGTCGACCGCGGCGACATAGCAGGGCGCAATGTCGCGGCTGCCGTCGCCGCGAGTCCGCGCCAGCCCGCCGATCAGCTTGTCGATCACCGACGGCTTGAGCGGTCGGGTTTCACGCACGTCAGTCGAGCCTGAGGTCGCGTACCGCCAGAAACTCGATATCGGCGCCATCCGTCGACAGCAGGCGCTGGCCGATGCCGACCTCGCCGCCGCCGGTGTCGATCCATTCCGTCGCGCGGGCAAGGCTGAGCAGCGGCTTGCCGTGCGCCTGGGTGCCCGGATACACCACCGGCACCATTGCCATCGACGTCTGGCCGGAGCGCAGCTCGATCTCGACCGCGTGGAGCACGACGTCGCGCAAATCCTCGGGCTCCTTGGCCCGCATGCGCTTCATCGCCGCGAACGGGATGAAGCCGTAGGCATCGCCGATGATGACCTCGAGCATCGGTCCGAAACGCAGGTCGGCGTCGGCAATCCATTCGAACGATGTGCCGTCGAGGCTGCCCGGCGTCGCCGGAGCCTCGGCCAGCGCCGCTTCGCTGCGCGCCGCTGCATCGGGCGCCAACGTGGTCGTCGCGTGCAGGGCATCGAGCAAACCCGCGACCCACGGTTCCTGGCCCACGAGCGAGACCGGCCGTTCCTTGCCGGCGAAGACCGCATCACGCGACTTCATCGCGGTGAGCGCCTGACCAAAGACATTGGCCATCATCATCGCCTTGGGGTCAGCCGCAGCGAGCGCGCGTAGCTGCGTGGCCGCCTTGTCCCATTCGCCGGCAACCGCAATCAGCTGCCAGAAGAACTGACGCGCGCGCGAATCGCCGGGAGTTCGCCGAAGCTCCTCCGCCAGCGTCGCGCGCGCGCCCGTCAGGTCGCCGGATCGGAGCAGTTCCTGTGCGTCCATGCTCCGCTCCTACATGCCGGATCAGCCGGCGACGTTCTCGGCGATCTTCCAGGTGTACGGGACAACGGTGTCGGCCGTGCCGTCAGCCTTCTGCGGCGTGTACTCGACCTTCACCTTGGCGAAGTTCAGCGAGACGTTCTCCGTCAGACGATCTTCGCCACCCGAACCACCGGTCGAGACCGAGGTGATGATGAAGTCGCTCATCGTGATCTTCAGATACTGAACGACATTCTCGCCAGCCTTTTGCACGGTGAGGATCGCGTCGCCGGTCGTGTTCTTGCCGTTGAGGCAGAGAAGCTGCAGCTTCGGCGAGGCCTTGTCGATGTACTTGGTGATCGACACGTCCTGGATGTTGGCCTTGCCCGAGCCGCCACCCTTGGCGACGTGCATGCTGCCGGACTGGCTCATACCCCACGACCAGGCAAGGATGTCGATTTCACCGGCGTGACCGTTGCCGACCAACTCGCCGTCGGCGCCGGGGATCTTCAGAAACATATCGAGAGCCATAAATTCCTCCTGTTGGGGACACGTTATCGGTGGATCGCGACGCCTATCCCCCTGCCTGGCGAAGCGAGGAAGTCATGCTCAGCGAAATGTCCATGCCCTCCATCTGGAAGTGGGGCACGAACTGGAACGCAGCGCGATAATAACCCGGGTTTTCCTCGTCCTCGGTCAGCTCGATCGCCGCCGCTTTCAGCGGCTGACGCGCCTTCTGCGCCTCGCTCGACATGTCGGGCATGCCGTCGACATAGAGGTTGACCCAGTCCTGCAAGCGACGCTGCAACTGGTTGACCGTTGGCGTGCCACCGACCCAGTCGCGCACCATGCACTTCAGGTAATGGGCGAAGCGGGCGCTGGTGAACAGATACGGCAGGCGGGCCGACAGGCGAGCGTTGGCCGTCGCGCCCTTGTCGGCATATTCCTTCGGCTGGTGCAGCGTTTGCCCGCCGATGAACGTCGCCTGGTCAGTGTTCTTGCGGTGGATCAGGCCGATCAGCCCCGCCGCCGACAGCTCACCTTCGCGACGGTCGCTGATCGCGACCTCGGTCGGGCACTTGACCGCCGTATCGCCTTCGTCGGTCGGGAACATCGCCGTCGGCAGCCCTTCGACCGTGCCGCCCGACTGGACGCCGCGAATACGGGTGCACCAGCCGAACTCCTTGTGCGCCGCGGTGATGCGGACCGCCATCGCATGGGCAGCGTTCATCCACGTGTAGCGATCGTGGTCGCCGCCGGTGTCTTCCTCGAAGGCGAACTGCTCGACCGGCTCCGACGTCGCGCCATAAGGCTTACGCGCCAGCACGCGCGGCATTGTCAGCGCGATGTAGCGCAAGTCGTCCTTCGCGCGAAGCGAGCGCCAGGCCGCATATTCGGGCGTGTCGAAGATCTTGGCGAGATCACGCGGCTTGGTCAGGTCCTGCCAGCTGTCCATGCCGAACAGCGCCGGCGAGGTGCCCGAGATGAACGGCGCGTGCGCCGCGCTCGAGACCTTGGCCATGCCCTCGAGAACCTCGACGTCGGTCGGGCTCTGGCTGAAGTAATAGTCGCCGACCAGACAGCCATAGGGCTGACCGCCGAGCTGGCCGAACTCCTGCTCGTAGACGCGCTTGAACAGCGGGCTCTGATCCCACGACGCGCCGCGATAGCTGCTGAACATCTTGCGCAGCTCGTCTTTCGAGACGTTCATGACCTTGATCTTGAGGTCGGTCGACGTCTCGGTATTGAACACCGTGTACTGCAGGCCGCGCCACGCCGACTCGAGGGCCTGGAAATCGGCGTGGTGGATGATGACGTTAACCTGCTCGGTCAGCTTGCGGTCCAGCGACGAGATCATGCTCTCGATCGTGCCGATGACGTCGCCGGGCATGACACTCGACCCTTCGAGCGCCTGTTCGGCAAGCGTCCGAACCGCGAGCTCGACGCGGCTTTTGGCCTCGTCGCTACGTGGCTTGAATTCCTTCTGGAGAAGCGCCGAAAAGTCGTCGGCGCTGACCTCAGCGGCCGCTGGCGCGCCGGATTGAGCGAGAGCTGCGGGATCGGTGGCCATGTCTTCCCCCTTGAGGTCTTAGGCTTCGGCGCCGGAACGGGCCTTCGACTCGGCAGCGAGCGTCGAGAGCAGGTCCGGGTTGCGAAGCAACTGATCGATGACCCCCTCGGCCTTGTCCTTGCCGTCCATATAGGCGAGCAGGTCGGACAGCTGGCGGCGCGCCTCGAGCAGCTTGGCCGTCGCCGGGACCGCCTCCGCGACCCGCCCCGGGGTGAAATCGTCCATCGTGTTGAACGTCAGATCAACGGCGATCTTGCCTTCCCCGGTCAACGTATTGTCGGCGTAAAAGGCAGCTCGCGGCGCAATCGATTTCTGGAACTCGCCGAAATTATCCATATCGACATTGGAGAAATCGCGTTCGGCCATCACCTTCTTCTCTTTCTCGGACTTGCCGGAAAGATCGGACATGATGCCCATCACGAACGGCAGCGAGACCTTTTCTACCGATCCGTAGGTGGCGACTTCATACTCGATGTGCACGCGCGGCGCGCGATTGCGCTTGATGAACTTCTGACCGTCCTGTGCCATGTCCCGATCCCCTGCTCACCCGCTGCAGCCGTCGACTTACTCGGAGTCGCGTCATAGCGCACTTCTGCTTTAGTCGCTCTTAATTGCCAAGAGCCTAGTCGCCTCATCCGCTCCGTTTGGTGCGATTTCCATCATCAGCTCGACGAAATCCTTGTCGATCCAGCTCATCACGCGCTTGACCATCAGCGGAACCGGGCTCGACGGCTCGTTTGCGGCGTAGAAGCGCAGGATCCCCTCCATCGCCGTCATGACGTCGGCCCGCGTCTGCGGCGTGCCGCCGGCGAAGCCGCGCGGCGCGTTCGCCGCGCCTGGACCCGCGGGAGACGGGCCGATCGAACTGGCGGCATCATCGTCGGCGAGTGCCTCCGGTGCCGCGTCGGGATCGGCGAAGGCGTCGAGAAACGCCTCGATCGCCGCGTCCATCGATTTGAGCTGCGCGATGACCGGACCGAAGCTCGGCGAATTGACCGAATGGGCATCGTAGGCGGCCATGATGTCGTAGAGCACATCGGCCATGGCCTTGAACGGTGCGGCCGCGCTCGCGACCTGCTGCCGCAGCGTCCGCGCCAGGACTGCCGCCTGGGCCGTGTCGAGGCTATCGTCGCCGCCCGCCTGGGCCGCCGCGTCGGCGGCCATCGCCGCCGGCGAAATCGTCCGCATGATGAGGCGCAGCTGGCGCGCGCCTTCGTGGGTAGCCTTGATGCCCTTCGCGGCGACGGTAGTGACCGTGCCGCTGGTCACCTTGGCGCCGAGCGCCTCCTCGTTCTCGCTGGTCCACTCCGCGACCGGCGACACCGCTTGCGCCACCATCGCAGTATTGAATTCCGCAGTCGACGGTGCCGGCATCCGCGCCAGGCCGGTGCGCTGCAGCGGCAGGATCAGCGCCGCCGGCCGCGCCAGCGCCGACAGCTCGTTGACCCGGCCGATCGCCATCTCCTCAGCGGGGCCGGGGTGGAAATCCTCCCAATAGTCGGTGGTGAAGGCGAGGATTAGCTGCAGGGCCTCGTTGGCCACCGCGAAGTCGCCGGCACGGATCGCGGCTTGGACGGCGACGATTGCCGGCATCTGGTCCTTCGTTCGCGCGAGCAGGTCAACGCAGCGCCCGACGACCTTGCGCAACTCCGCCGCCGTCTGGTTGGCGAAGTCCCCTGGCGCATCCTCGATCTCGCGGAAAGCGACGTCGTCGCGCAGGTTCGGCCCGCACGGCGCGTCGTCGCTGATCGGGGCCTTCAGTCGCTCGAGGTCAATAGCCACGCCGGTTCTTTCGTTCAGGAAGCACGGCCGAGCATCGTTCGGCTGCCGTCGCCGACGAGCGCGAACGCGCCCCAGTAATAAGGGTGGGAAGTGTCGGGATTGGCGATCATCTGCGCCTGCGCGGTCCGCAGCGAGTTGCCGATGCTGTCGTGCGCCCCGGTCTTGAACAACGTCTCGATCAGCGCCGTCGATGCCGCGACCTGGCGGCCGTCGCGGGTTTTGAAGCCGTCGGGAATGGCCCAGTGCGTCGTCAGCACCGACCGGCTGCCGGCGACAAGGAAGGCGCGGACCAGTCCGTTCAGCGTCTGCGCCTGGCCGGGACGCACCCGCAGGCCCGAGCCGCTGGCGCGCGACGCCGTCGTCTCGGCCGCCGTATTGCACGCCGACAGGACGACGAGATTGGCGTCGAGCCCGAGGTTCGCGATCTCCTCGAAGCTCAGCAGGCCGTCCGAGGACGGATCGTCGGCGATCGACGTCACCAACGCCGGCGGGCTGTCGCAGTCGAGTTCGCCCTCCTTCAGCCCGTGCGTGGCGAAGTGGATCACGGCGAAGTCGCGGAAGCCGTTGCCGGACGTGCCCTGCGCATCGAGCGCGGCGTCGGAGAAGTCACGCCCTTCGACAAGCTTGCTGCCCGGGCCCATCACGGCGGCGGCGGCGGCGAGTTCCTTGGCACCGATCGGCTTCAGCGACGCGAATCCGCCGCGCAGGGCATCGGCACGGGCCGCGCAGCGCCCGGCGAAGGCCCCGCGGTTCGGCACCGCGGCAAGTTCGGCCGCATCCGGGACGGCGTGGAAGCCGAATCCGAGATAGGGCCGCTGCGCCCGCGATGCCTTCTGCGTCCGCGCGACGAGGAACGACCGCGGCGACACCGTCGTCGTCAGGTCGGCAGCGCTGGCAAGGAAGTGGACCTGGCTGTAGTCGCGCGAGTTTTTCGTCACCGATACGGCGAAGGCGTCGACGCTCGTCCGGTCGATGACCAGAACGCCGAAGGGCAGCTGCGTCATCGCCCCGGTCGGCTCGGTGACGAAGGAGGTGACGCCCTGCAGCACCGCCTGCCCCGGCGTGAACAGGGCCTGATACAGCTTGAAGGCGCCCTCGATATCGAAGACGAGCGGAATCACGCGACCGTCAGCGGCCACGTTGCCGTCGATCGAGGCGCGAACGTCGGTCGCTAGCTTGGTCAGTTCCGCGGTCGGCAAGCCGGCGGCATAGATCGCCGCCGCCTCGTGGGTTGCGGCGATGACATAGGTCGTGCCCGGCAGCGTCAGCAGCTTGACATAGGCTTCGTGCGGCCGGAGCGCCGCCTGGACCTCGGTTAGCGTCGCGACGGTGTCGCTCGCCTGCTGGAACTGCTGGTCGCCGGCCAGCTCGGTGCGGATCTGGACCGCCCGCGCCTCGGCGGCGTCCAGCGCGGCACGAACCTCGGCCCGGTCCTTGGCCGCGCTGTCCGGCAGGCTGGCAAGACGGGTCGACAGCACCCGCGATTCGCGGTCGAGGTCCTGCAGCGCCTTGGCGCGGACGGCGGCATCGCTCGACCCGCTCTCGAAGATTTTCTCGATCTGGGCGATCTGCGCGGCCACCGCCGGCGGCGCGATGAACTGCGAGGCGAGGAAGAACTGCGCCCGCGCCGCGGCGCCCGCCGCACCGGGAGCGGCGACGTCGTTGGCCAGAACGGCGAAATAGCCTTCGAGGCCGGTGATGCCCGACGATCCGGACGGACCGGCGCGCTTCAGCACCTCGAGCGCGCGCTCGTATTGGATGCGAGCCTCGGAAATGTCGCCCGCCGACGCCAGGAACCGGGCATAGTCGAGGCGCCGCTGGGCGACGAGCGGCGTATCGGTGTAGATCGATGAACGATCGAGGCGGCTGGTCGAACTCGGCATAGGCGCGGCGGGCCGTCGCCATGTCGCCGAGCTGCGCCGCGACCCGCCCGCGCTCCGCGGCGACGGCGCTTCGCAGCCACAGCACGTTCGACGTCTCGAGCCCGACCCCGTCGAAGCGGGCGAGAAGCTGCTCGGCCTCGCCCAGCGCCGCCGCCGCCTCGCTGTATGCGCCGGTCGCCCGCAGCGCGGCGGCGCGGACATACAGCGCCTCTGCCTGCAGGACGACGGGGCCGATCCAGCTGAGGTCGCGCGAGCCGAGGCCGCGACTGCCGCCGGCGTTGAGCTGGCTGAGCACCGCCGGGTCGTGAAGCGGCGCTGCATCGAGCGACGCTAGCCGAACCGCGCCGCGGCCTCCGGACAGCGCTGCCTGCGCCAGTTGCGCCGCGGCGGGATAGTTGCGCGCATTCAGCGCGTCGACCGCGCGATAGACCTGCAGCTTCTCACGCAGGCGGTCGCCCGCCGCGCCACGCGGTCCGTCCGGCGCGTCGAGCAGCGCCGCCGCCTGCGTCAGATACGCGGTCGCCACCTCGCGGTAGCCGAGATTCGATTCCGACAGCGCTGCGTCGAGCGTCAGGTCGATGCGGTCGAACTTCGACGCCGCGGTCGGCAGCTTGGCGAGGTAGCGCGTGACGATCTCCCGCGCCTCGCCATGCTGGCCGCGGATCGAGTAGTCCAGCACCTCGGCCCGCTGAAAGCCGAGCGCGTCGGTGTCCAGCGCCGCCACGGGGACAGTGACGGCCGCTGGCGGCGGCGGAGCGCTTGGCGGTACCAGGGTCGACTCGCCTTTGGCGGCCCCGCCGGCGACGAGCCGCAGGCCGGTGGCGAGGTTGGCGGTGAAACGCTTGAGCCCGTCGACAGCATAGACCTTGCCGTGACGCTCGACCTGGACGGCGATCGCTTCGTATCCCGCCTCGCGCGCGACGCAGCGCCGCGCCGACCCTCGCCCGATGCCGGCGAGGTCGACCGGCACCGCCGCGCCGCAGACCAGCCGCGCGTCGCGGGCCTTGTCGAGCAGCCCGGTCGCCGCCGGCGTCGCCGCCGTCACCCGGAAGCGGCCGACCGAAGCGGTTTCGGTCCAGCCGCGGCAGCGAACGTTCAGGCTGATGTCGAACAGTCCGGGGGCGGCGGGGTCGCTCCACACCCGCTCGGCGCGGCACAGCTCGCCCTGCGGCCCGCGACCGAGGTCGAGCGTATCCGGCAGCCGGGTCGCCTGCGCTGTGGTGGCGAAGAACAGCATCGCGGCGGCGGCGGACAGGCGCATCATGGACGGCTCTCCCGCTGCGGCCGGTTCTCGCCCGGCGTGTCATCGTCCTCGCGCCACAGCGCCTCGTTGGTCGCGCCGGTGATCAGTTCGACGGACAAGGCGAGGTCCGGCGCGCTGGAGATCAACAGCGCCCGGCCGGGATCGGCGAGATTGATCAGCGGGATCGCCACGGCCGACTGGATGCAGCCCGCCGTCGACAACGCAACGCAGCCGTTGATGCGGATGTTGTTCGGGCTGATCCCGTCGAGGTTGCCGGCATCGATGCTGATCGCCGAGGCAAGGCCCGTCTTGCCCGCGATCGAACCGAACACCGCGATCTCGGGATCGGGCGCCGCGGCGCCGGCGAGCTTGTTGAACTTGAGCGTCGAGATCTGGATGCCGCCGCCCGGCGTCGTCGTCGGGCCGGTGTTCTGGATCAACGCCCACTGCCCCGGTGCGAGGAGCAGGGTGCCGGCGCGAACGATCGCCGGCGGCGCCGGCGTCTGCCTGGCATATGGCGGCAGCGCCACGTACAGCGTCGACGTCGCGTTATCGACATATTGCGTCTTGACCGTCGCCGTCGTCAGCGCCGTGCCGCCGCCGGGCAACAGCGCATCGATGAACGGCCGTCCGGCGAGCGGCGACGGCGTCTCGCCCAACGCGATATAGCTGGCGCGCAGCTGCACCGTCGTGCCGGTGGCATTGATCTGGCCGCCCGTGCCGCTCGCCGTGTTGTCGAGGCCCGGCGCCGCGAGAACCGCGATCGACCGGGCCGAGGCCGTCGTCTTGTCGAGGTCGGCCCCGCCCGCCGCGCCGCCGAGCGTCAAGACTCGCGGCGTCCCCGCGGCGGCACTGGTGAAGGTCAGCTGGTCGGCGACGCGGATGTCGCCGGTCGTGCGGATACCGAAGGCGCCGGTAACGCCGGCAACGCCACCGGCAACCGGCGCGACCCCGTCGAGGTTGACCGCGCCGATATCGACCGGCAGCGCCGCCGCGGCGATCTCGAGGATTGGCGTCTGCAGCGCGCGAAGATTGGCCGTGGTGAGGCCATATCTGGATGCGCCGGCCGCCGCTCCCGGCCCGTCGCCGAGCGAAACGCCGGCGGCATTGCCCGTTACGTCGAGCTGGATCCGCGTCTGTCCGACCAGGGTCAGGCCGGCGCCGAGAACCAGCCGCTGCGAATCGAGCGTCACCGTGCCCGAACTCAGCTGCACCGGCGTACCGCTGGCACCGAGATTGATACTGCCGCTGGCCGCCTTGACCGTGTAGTTCGCCGCTCGCACCGTTCCGCCGAGCGTCGCGCTGCCGCCGGTCGCCGTAACCGTGGTGTCGCCCGTGGTCGCGATGGCCCCGGCGATCGCGGCGTCGCTCGCCGCCGTCACCGTCAGCTTGGCCGCGCCGCTGACGGAGCCGAGGCTCGCCGCGCCGCCTGCGGTTATGGCGACGTCACCGGTCGCGGCGATGTCGCCGGCGATCGTGGTGCCGGCTCCGCTCGACACGGTCAGCGTCGTCGCCCGGCTGACCGAGGCCAGCGTCGCCGATCCGGCGGTCGCTGCCACCGTCACCGCGCCGCCGGCGACATCGCCGGTGGTCAGTGCGCCGCTGTCCGCCGTCAGCATGACCGCGCCCGGCGACGTCGTGTTCCCGGCAACGGCGAGGCTGGCACCGCGCACCGTCGCACTGGCCGCCTGAACCGAGCCCAGCGTCACCGCTCCGGCGGTCGACCGAGCGTCGAACACCGCCGCCGACTTCGCGAGGCCGGCGACGTCGAGCCCGATCTGCGAGCGGAGCGTCGCGTTGCCCCCCGCGTCGATCGCGCCGAACTCAAGGCTGCCGTTCGTCGCCGTGGCGGTCAGCGCGCCGGTGGTGCGAGCAAGGCCGCCGACCGTCGCTGACCGGCCGGCGGAGAGCGTCGCCGCGCCGTTCGTGCTCAGGCTGGCGAGAGTGATCGTCCCCCCGGTGGCATCGGCCGCCGTGAAGGTCGCTGGACCGCCGGTGGTCACCGCGGCGGTCTGAATGGCACCATGGTCCGACGTCGCCGCCAACGCGCCGCCGATCGCGGCACCGCCGCCGAGGGTCACGCCGCCGACGCCGTGCAGGGTAGCGTCGCCGTTCGTCGTCACCGTGCCGAAGCCGAGGCTGCCGCCGGTCGCCGTCAGCGCCGCCGTCGACATCGTCGCGCCGGCGACGGTCGTCGCCCCGGCCGAGGCGAGGGTGATGCCGTTGCCCGCCAGGCCGGTCGCGGTGATGACGCCGCCGGTGCTGGTCACGGCCAGCGTCCCGCTCGCGCTGCCGTCGGCGCTGGACGAGAAATCGCCGCCGGTCGTGATCGCGGTCGCGCCGCCGCTGGCGAAGCCGGCGAGCGTCGCCGCACCTCCAGCCGTGGCGGTAAAGGCCAGGCCGATGCCGACCGGCCGCGCGATGACGATGTCGCGGCCCGCGCTAAGCGTCGCGCTGCCCCCGGTATCGAGCGCATCCCCCGCCGCCGTCGCTCCGAGGTTGAGGTCACGGGCGGCAACCAGCGTCGCCGCGCCGCCGGCCGTCGTCGCGCCGGCGATGGTGGCATCGTTCGCCGCCGTCACCGCGAGGTCGCGGCCGCTGGCGATCGTCCCGAACGCGACGTCGCCGCCGCTCGCGGTCACCGTCGCGTCGCGGCCGGCCGTCAGCGTTCCACCACGGACCACGGCGCCGGCGGCGATGACGTCGCCCGCACTTGCCGTCGCGCCGGTCACCGTCGTCGTGCCGAGCGAGGCGAGACGTACCAGCCCCGGCGCCGTCACGCCCGGCAGAGCGGTCGCCGTCGCCGTCGTCACATTGACGTCGCCGCTGGCTAGCGCGACGACGTTGCCGCCAGCCAGCCCGCCGACCGTACCGCCCGCGACCGGATCGGCGATTGCCGTGCCGTCGGCGCCGGCGATGGTGGCGACCCCGTCGCCACTGTTAGCTCCGGTCGAGGTCAGCGTTGTGGCGGTGAGCGTGCCGCCGCTCGCCACGGCGACGATGTCGTCGCCCGCGCGCAGTGTATCGATGGTAACGGTCGCGCCGGTCACGACGGCGTCGCGCCCGGCATCGCCGGTGCCGACGACCGCGGCCCCCGAGCCGGCAGCGACGATAATGTCGCCAGCCGCGGCCAGCGTGGTTCCTGTAGCGGTGCCGCTGCGGCTGGCGACGATGACCCGCGCCGGCAGCCCAGCGCCGCCGGTGGCGACCGTCGTCAGCGTCGCCGGACCGGTGTCGGCGAGAACCCGGACGTCGCCGAGGCCGTCGCTCACCGACGTGACGACGGTGTCGAGGCTCGCGCCGGCGGCACCGGCGACGACAATGGTCCGCCCCGCCAGTCCGGTGATGGTCGTGCCGCTGAGCCGGTAGGGATCGGCCAGCGGCGTGCCGTTGGCATCGGTCGCGGCGATCGTCGCGTTGCCGCCCTGCGCATCGGATGCCGCCCCGGCAAAGGTCAGGGTGCCGGCGACGGCCTGGCCGGCTGCCGAGGTGACGACGATGTCGTCGCGCGCGCTTGCCGTGGTCAGGCTGGCGGTGCCGCCGCTCGTCGCCACGGTTATGTCGCGGACGAGGGGAGCGCCACCGACGGTGCCGAGCGTGGCGCCGGTCGCCGCCGACAGCTTGACGTCGATTGCCGCGGTCTCGGCCGCGGTCATCAGCGGCACGCCGGTACCGAGCGTGAGGGTCGGCAACGACACCGCCCCGGCGGCCGAAGCCAGCGTCAGGCCGGCGTCGATATTGGCCTGGCCGATGGCGACGTCACCCTGTGCCCGCAGGTCGGCGCTGGCGCTGTCGAGCAGCGCGAGCGCGACGCTGTGGAGGCCACCGGGGGCGGCCGCCACAACCTGAACCGTGCCCTGGTCGCCGAGCGTCGCCGCGGCCGTGCGACCCGCCCGCAGCGTCGCGTTGCCGCCGATCAGGTCGCCGTTGCCGATCGCGATGACCAGCGGCTCGGCGACGAATCCACCGGCGCGGGTCGCCTCGACGCCGTCGCTGTTGCTCGCCAGCACCAGCCCGTCGGCCAGCGTCACCGACGCCGACGCCGGCGCTATCCCTGCCGAGGCGGCGATCAACACGTCGCCGGCAGCGCCCTGCAGCGTGGCGCCGGCTGTCCCGAGACTGACGCCGCCGCGGCCGATGACGGTGTAACGACCAGCGCTGGTGACCGTGTCGCTGACCGTGGCGACACCGGTGGCGGCGACGAGGACGCTGGCGCCCTCGACCCGGCCGAGCGCCGCTTCGCCGGGTAGAGCGATGCTGCCGCCGGCGAGATCGACCAGCGGAACCGACGTCGCGGCGGCGCCGGTCGTCGTCACTGCGCCGCCCAGCGTCGCTGCGCCGCCGCGCGCCACCGCGACGACGTCGTCGCCGGCCGTCAGCGCAAAGGGTGCCGCGACCGCCGCGCCGACCAGGGTGATGCCGCCGTTGACGCTGATTGCTTGCGTCGTCGTGACCGTGCCCAGCGAGAAGGCGCGCAGCGCGGCCGGGGCGGCGCCGGTCGCGGCGACGGCGCCGAGCGTGACCGGGCCGCCGGCGGTCAGGGCGATGTTGCGGCCGCCGAGCGCGGTCAGGCTGCCGCCGCCCGCCGCGCTGGCGAGAATGACGCCGTCGGCCCGGCGCGCGGCGGTCTCGTCACCGGCCGTTCCGGCGAGGCGCAGCGTCGCCGCGCTGGCGTCGATCGCCGCGTTCGACCCGACGACAAGGTCGTCGCCGGTCGTCAGCGCGCCGGTGAGGACGACATCGCCACCGGCCGTCGCGACCAGATCGCGCGTCGCCGTGGTCGTCGCCAGCGCCAGCGTGCCACCCGCCTCGATATGGATGTCGCGCTGCAGGGTGCCCGGGCCGGCCGTCAGCGTCGCGCCTGCAAGGTCGATGTTGCCCGCCGCCGTCACGGCGACATTGGCGCCGGCGAGACGCGTCAGCGGATTGCCGCTGGCCGCGTCGACCGCGGCGACGGTCGTGTCGGTGATCACGCTGTGGCCGGCGCCGTAGCCGCTGCCTGGCGTGCTGGTGAGCGCGATGATCCCGAGCTGGGCCGCGTCGTTGCCGGCCTGCAGGTCGGCGGCGCCGGTTGTCGTCAGCGTCGCCGTCGGCGCCGACACGCCCCCGAGACTGGCGATCGCGAGGTCGTCGCCGGCGACCGCGCGGCGGGCGATGGTCACGTCGCTGCCGCTGATCGCCAGCGTGCCGCCGGTCGCGGTCCCGTCGCCGAGCAGCACCGTGCCGCCGGCGAGATTGATCGTCCGCCGGGCCACCGCCGTCTCGCCGGGATTGGCCGCGAGCGAGGCCGCGGTCGACGCCGCGATCAGGATGTCGCCGGGACCGTCGCCGGCAGTGCCGGCCACCGTCGCGCTGCCGATGGTGACGGTCGGGCCGGTGGCCAGGATACTGCCGGTCGCCAGCAGCGGCGCGGTGGCGAGCACGCTCGACCCCGCCTGGCGCCCGCGCAGCACGATCTGCCCCGCCGCGACCGGACTGCCGCCGAGGATGCCGGCGACGCCGGTCTGCAACTCGACCAGGATCGACCCCGTCGCCGCGGGATCGGCCGGCGTCGTCCGCAGCGTCGCGGCCCCGGTGTCGCTGAGCAGTTGCAGGGCGCCGACGCGGCCGCCGTTGACGACGTTCAGCGCGGTCAGTTCCGCCCCCGCGCCGCCGGCCAGGGTCACCGCGACGGGCGCATAGCCGGCGTTCAGGCCGTCGATCGTCACCACCGTCGGTGCGACCGTCGCCGTGTCGTTGCCGATCACGGCCGTGCCGCGCAACGTCACGGCTCCGGTCGCGGTCACCTGCGGCACGGCGATCGTGGCCGGCGCAGTGACGTTGATCGCGCCGCCGTCGATGGCCGCGAGCTTGACCGAGCCGCCGCCGGCCGCCGCGCTGGCGACGCTGACGCCCGGCTGCGACGCCTGGGTATCGGCGACGCCGCCAACGCGCTTCTGGCTCGCGGTCAGGGTCATCGCCGCACCGGCAACGTTACCGCGTGCATCGATGGTCAAGCCGCCGCCGGCGGTCGCGCCGTCGGCGAGCGTGTTCGCCGTCCGCCGTCCGCCGACATTGCTGATCAGCCCGCCGCCGCTGCCGAGCAGGGCGACGTCACCGCTGCCGGCGGCGAGATCGATGCGTCCCGCCGCACTCTGGTCGAGTGCCGCACCCGCCTGGCCGAGCGTGATCGCGCCCGCGGCGACGTCGAAATTCGCCGTCTTCGCGGCATTGGCCTGGGCGACCGCGACGTGGCCGGTGATGGCTGCCGTACCGCTGGCGCGGACGATGACGTTCGAGCCGCCGAGCCCGGTGACCGCCGATCCGGCGAACGTCGGCGTCGCGCCGGCGGCGTCGAGGGCGGCAATGTCGCTGCCGGCACCGGTCACGTCGAGCTGAGTCGCAGCGACATTTCCGGCGCTTGCCAGCAGGATGATGTCGTCCCCGGCAATTATGGCGCCGGCCGTGACGCGGGCACCGTCGGCGACGACGCTCTGCCCCGCGGTCGCACCGGTGATCGTCGCCAACCCGCCCGCCGTCGCCCGGACGCTGCCCAACGCAGCGCTGCCCGAGGTGATCGTCGCGTCGGTCGCGGCGCGCGCCGTGACGTCGCCGCCGATTGCCGTGCCGGCGTCGATCGCCGCCGTCGCGTCGCTGGCGACGGCGCGCACGTTCGCGCCCATGCCCGTGCCGATATGGGCGCTGCCGCCCGTGGCGAGGACGTCGCCACCGGCGCCGGCCTGCGTGATGTCGGCGAGGCCGGCGGCCTGGGCGACGACCGAACCTGCGGCGGTCGCGCTGCCGATGGCGGCGTTGCCCGACGCGCTGTTGGCGGTGACATCGCCCGAGCCGAGCGTCGTCGCCGCGGCGATCGTCGCCCCGGCGTCGCCGTCGGCAAGGACGTTCGCTCCGGTCACGGTCGCGGCGGTGATCGTGGCGCTGCCGCCGGCCGCGGTCGCGCGGGCGACGACATCGCCGCCGGTCGCCGTCGCCGAGCCGATGGTGGCGGCGTGGCCGGGCGCAAGGCTGGTCGCGGTGATGCCGCCGCCGCCCGTTCCGGTCCCGGCGAGCGCCGTGCCGATGACGGCGTCGCCGCCGGTGCTGGTGACGCTGATCGCCTGCGTCGCGCCGCCGTCGACAAGGCTGGCGCGGCCGCCGGCGCTCAGCGTGATCGTGCCGTCCGCCAGCGTCTGGGCGTCGCCCGCCCGGGTCAGGCCGTTGGCGTCGATTGTGCCGGCGGCCGCGCTCAGCGACAGCTGCCCGGTGGTGGTGCCGCCCGCCAGCGTGATGTTGCCGCCGGTCGAGGTCAGCGTCGCGCCGGCATCGGCGACGGGGGCGCCGGTGAAGGCGGTCAGGCCGGCGTTCAGCCGCTGGCGCGGCGTCGCCAGCGCGGTCGCATCGATCCCGGTCAGCTGAATGTCGCCACCGGTCAGGACCGCGACGCCGCCATTGGCCCGGAGACTGTCACCCGCCAGCGACGCGGCGGCCTGCCCTGCGGTCGCACCATGCACGGCGATCGCGCCGCCGCTCCGCAGGCCACCGACGACGACGGCCCCGGGCGAGGCGAGGGTGATGTCGCCGAGCGCCGCCTGGCCCGCCGCGCCGCCGCCGAGCACGATGTTGTCCGCGGCCACGGTGTAGGCGCCGGTCGTGTCGGCAGCGTCGCCGACCGCGACAATTCCCGCGATATTTGCCTGACCACCGGCGCTCACGGCGAGATCGCCGGTCGACGCCAGGTCGACGGCGTTCACCGCGCCGCTCCGCGCGGTCAGGGTCAGGTTGTGGTCGCCGACCGCCGCCCCGCTGAACCCCCGCGTCGTCGGGTCGAACGCCAGCCGCTCCGTCGCCGTCTGCGTCGCGCCGGCCCCGGTCAGTTGCAGAAGGCCGGTGGTGGTCACCGTGATCGGCGCGCTCGCCTGCAGGCCGATGCCGGTGAAGCTTCCCGCCGCCGTCACGCCCGGGCCGCTGGCGTTGATCGCCCCGCCCGAGCGCAGCGAGCCCACCCCGATAGCGCCGGCCGAGCGCAGATCGATGCCGCCGTTGGCCGTCTGTACCCCGCCAAGCATGATGCTGCCGCCGCTGACGACATAGCTGCCGCCGCCCGCGGCCGTCGCGGCGTCGCCGACATCGACCGTGCCCGTGGCGCTGGCCAGGCCGGTCGCCGCCAGCGTGAGATTGCCGGTGGTCGCCGCGTCGGCGATCGTCACCGTGCCGGAAGTCAGCATGACGGCGGCGTCGGCCACCGTGCCGGGGCCGGAGAAGGTTCGGGCGGTCGGGTCGAACCGCTGGCGGAAGGTGCCGCTGCGCGCGCCGCCGGTGCCGGTCAGGGTCAGCGTGCCGGTTGTCGTCACCGCCACGGCGGCGTTCGACTGCAGCGCGGCGCCGGTGAACGACACCGGGCTGGTACCGACCGTCGCCCCGGCGACGGTGATGGCGCCGGCCGCGCGCAGCGTGTCCGCGACGATTGCGCCGTCGCTCGTCAGAATGATGCCGCCGGTGGCGCTCTGGACGACGCCGCCGCCGCCGAGGAGGATGTTGTCGCCCCGGACGCTGAAGTTGCCGCTGCCGGCCGCCGTCGCCGCGTCGCCGGCGGTGACGGTGCCGGCGGCCGCCGCGGCCGTTCCGGGCCCGCCCGCCATCAGCGTGAGGCTGCCCGTCGACGTCAGCGCCTGCGCCGACACGCCGCCGCCGGTCGAGGCGAGCACGAAGTCGGCATCGGGCGCGGTAGCCGGTCCATGGAAGCCGCCCAGGTTGGCGTCGATGCGATTTCGCAGTGTCCCGCTCGGCGTCGCCGCATCGGTCAACCGGACCGCGCCGGTGGCGGAGATGGTCGTGGCGGCGTTCGACTGGACGCTGCCGGCGGTGAAGGCGGCAACCGACGTTCCCGCCGTGACGCCGGCGATGGTGATCTGGCCGCCGGCACGCACGGCGTCCAGCGTCACCGCTCCCGCGGTCTTCACCGTCACGTCGTTGATCGCCGCCAGGGTGTGCGGGCCGCCGGGCAGGACGATCCGCTGCCCGCCGATCAGCGTGATCGACCCCGTCGTCGTCACGTCGCCGACGGTAAGCACGCCGTTGGCCGCATCGTCGGCGTGGAGATCGACGTTGCTGCCCGAAACCGCGCCGTTCACCGTCACCGCGCCGGTCGCCGAGCGGACCTCGACACTGCCGCCGGTGCTGACGTCGCCGCCCAGCACCACGTCGCGCGACCCGGCGCCGACGCCGGTCGAGCCGATGACGTTCGCCGCCGCGGTTTTCACCGCGCCCAGCGTCACCGCGCCGGCGGTCTCGAACTGGCCGGTGACGACCGGCGTATAGCTGGCGACCGAAACCGGCGGGCTGACCGTCGTCGTCGCCAGTGCCAGGCTGCTGGCGTCGATCGCGCCGAGCGTCACGGCCTTGGTCGTGTCGGCGAGGCGGATGAGGACGGCGCTGTTCTCAGCCGTGCCGCCGCTCAGACTGCCGCCGCCGCCGATCGCGCCGGCGCTATCGAGCACCAGCCGGCTGCCGCCGGTGCCGAGATCGTCGGCCTGCAGCGCCGCCGCGGTGTCGATGCCGCCGGCCCCGGTGGCGCGGATCCAGACGTCGCCAGTCGCCTTCTGCGTCGCCGCGCCCAGGCTGACCGTCGCGCCGGTGACGGTGTAATTGCCGTGGGCGATGGTGTTGCCGGCGTCGACCGCGCCGGCGACCGAGGCGGTCGTCGCCGCCTTGACGCTGATGTCGCCGCCGGCGGTCAGGGCGTTGGCGAAGACCGCTCCGGTCGTCGAGGTCAGCGCGATCGTCGGATGGGTGCCGAGCAGGCCGCCGGTGAAGCCGCCCAGCGTCGGGTCGATCGCCCGCCGCTGCGCGGTGAAGCTGACCGGCGTCCCCGCGCTGCCGATATCGCCGAGGGTCGTCAGAGCGATCGAACCCGCGCTCTGGACGCTGCCGGCGGTGAACAGGTTCGCCGCCAGAACCGAAAGGCCGCCGACCGTCAGGTTGCCGCCGGCGCGGACCGCGGCGACGCCGATCGTCCCGTCGGAGGCCAGGACGACGTCGGTCAGCGCCGCGACGGCCGTGCCCGCGGTGGCGGTGATGCCGAGGAGACCGTCGAGGATCGCCGTGCCGCCGTAGGCCGAGACGTTGCCGACGCGCAGCGTTCCGGTGTCGGCGTGGAGATCGACCGTGCCGGTCGCCGTCGCGGTGGCCGGCGGCGCCTCCGCCGCCACGTCGCCCGACAGCGTCAGGTCGCCGAGCAGCGAGAACGCCTCGATCGGACCAGCGGCGGTCTTCAGCCCGGCGATGCTGACGTCGTGGCTGCCCGGCACCAGGCCGGTCGAACCGATGCGCAGCCCGGCGACCGTGCGGATCGTGCCGGTGCTGAGCGCGCCGTCGACCACGAGCGTCGGCACCAGCGTCAGCGTCGGCAGCGCCGGCGAGGTGACGAGCGTATAGTCGGCGACCGTCGTCGGCGACAGGCCGTGCGTCGCCGCCCCGAAGGCGTCGGCGTCGACGGTCCCGAGCGAGAGAGCGTGGTTGGCAGCAAGGCTGAGCAGGATGTCCGAGCGGTTCGCCGCGGTCGGCGTCGCGCCGGCGCCGGCGATCAGACTGACCGGGCCGGCGCCCGAGTTGAACAGGCCACCGAGCGAGGCGTCGAGGACCAGCCGCTTCGTGCCGGTTCCGCCCGTGTCGGCGGCCAGCGTGCCGCTGGCGAAGATGTTGCTGCCGGACCGGATCAGGATGTTGCCGGCCGCCGACTGCGTCGCGCCGTTGTCGGCAAGCGAGATGCCGTGGGCGACGACGCTATAGTCGCCCGCCGCGGTGACGGTGCCGACAACGTCGGCGTTGCCGGCGGCGGTGACGGTGACGCCGTGCGGCGCGGCCCCCTCGCTGCCCGAGATCGCGCCGCCCAGCGTAACGGCGTCGTTCGCCGAGCTGACGGTAACGGCGTTGCGCGCCGCGACCGTGCCGGCGCTGACGGCGCCGGCGCCCGCTGCACCGGTGGCGGCGAGGGCGACGTTGCCCGAGCCGAACAAGGTCGGCAGCGCGCCGGCCAGGGCGACGTCGCCGACGACGATTTTGCTGCCGCCGATGGCCAGCGAATCGTCCTGGGTGATGGCCGCGCCGCTGCCGTCGCCATGCTGGACGAGGACCGCGCCGGTGCCGGCGATGCTGTAGTCGCCGAGCACGGTCAGCGCCGTCGCGCCGGTGTCGCTGGCGGTCAGGGTCACCGTGCCGCCGGCGCTGGCCTTCCGCGTCGCCCCGTCGGCGCCGAGGATGAAGCGGGTCGCGCTGGCGACGACGTTGCGCGTCGCGATCAGGTCGAGCGCGGTGACCGTGCCGCTGCTCGCCGCCACCGTCACGTCGGCCGGGGCGACGACGCCGCCGCTGAACGTCGTGAGGTCGCCGCTGAGCGCGCGCCCGGTCGACTGCGCCGATGCCCGGCCGGCGCCGAGGCCGACCAGGTCGATCGCGCCGCTGGTGTTGATCGTCACCGCGCCGCCGGCGCGGACGCTGTCGGCGGTCAGCGACGCCGCGTCGCTGCCCGCGGTCAGGCCGCCGACCGTTGCCGTGCCGCCGGCGAGCGCCTGCTCGAACCCGATCGACCCGGCCGAGCGGACCGTGACATTGCCGGACGCGGCGATGAACAAGTCGAGGGCGGGATCCTGCTTGGTGACGGCGCGGCCGCCGAGCACCGTCGCGTCCCCGGCGAAGGCCTTGACGATGTTGGCCGACAGCACGCCGCGCGTCGCGTCGGCGTCGCCCGCCGTGGCAAAGTCGGCGTGGAGCGAGGCCGTCGTCGCCGCCGACACCGTGTCCGAGACCGTCAGCGCGCCGCCGGCCGACGCCAGCTCGACGCTGCCGGTGCTGCTGCTGTCTCCGGCGACGGTCACGTCGCGATGCCCGAGCGCGGTGCCGGTCGAGCGGATGGCGTTGCCGGCGCCGGTCGTCACCGCGCCGAGCTGGATCGCGTTGGCCGTGACCAGCGTCGGCGTCGCGCCGGCGAGCGTCGGCACATAGTCGCTGACCGCGCCGGTCGGCACGGCGATCAGCGTCGCGCCGGCGAACTGGTTGGCGGTTACCGCGCCCAGGGCGATGTCGCCGCCGCTGACCAGGAGCACGTCCGACTGGCCGGCCGCACCGCCGTTGAGCACCGCTCCGCCGCCCAGGGCGCCGCCGGCGTCGAGAACCAGCCGGTGCCCGCCGGCGCCGCCGCTGTCGGCGGTCAGGGTCCCGGCGGCGCTGACCGCCCCGGTCGTGCCGCGGATCAGGATGTCGCCCGCTGCCGCCTGCGTGATGCCGCTGCCGCCGACGCTGACCGCCGTCGCCCCGGCGGTCGCCGCCGTGCCGAACACGGTATAGTTGCGACCCGCGGTGACGGTGCCGGCGACGGTCGCCAGCGCGTTGCTGGTGGCGACGACGTCGCGGCCGCTGCCGACGGCACCGGTGACGTCGAGCGCGCCGTCGGCCGACAGCGTCACGTCGTTGGCGGCACCGGTCGCGGTGGCGCCGGCAACGGTCGCCGACTTGCCCGTGCCGCTGGCGCTGACGGCCACCGCACCGCCGCTGGTCAGCGCGCCAGTGACGATGTTGCCGCCGGTCGAGGCGATGCCGATGGCGCTGCCGACCTTGACCGCGCCGGTGGTGATGTCGCCCTGCGTCGCCAGGCTGCCGATCGCGCCGTAGCCCGATTCCGGATGACCGGCGGTGACATAGTCGACGCTGCCGAACGCCGATCCGGTGACCGCGCCGAGCGCCAGCGCCTGCGTCGGCGCGCCCAGCCGGATGCCGATCGCGGTCGGATGCGCGGTGGTGCCGCCGGTGAGGCTCGCGCCGCCGCTGATCGCGCCGGCGCTGTCGATGATCAGCGTGCCGCTGCCGCCATCGTCGGTCGCCGACTTGATCGCCAGCGTGCCGCTGGCGGCGATGTCGCCGGTCGTGCTCCGCAGCGTCAGGCCCTTGGCGGCGGCGATCGTGTGCGTCTCGGTCGCGGCGCCGAGGACGAGATCGGTGCCGGTGCCGGTCAGCACGCTGCCACTCGTGACATCGGCCGCCAGCGTCAGCCGACCGGTGGCGGTGGCATCGAGCCGGCCGCCGCCGCTGCCGAGCGTGCCGGTGACGTTGATCCCGGCCCTGAACTGCGCCCCCGGAACAACCGGCGGTCCGGGATCGGGCGCGGCGAAGGTGACCGTCCCGCTGCTGTCGCCGCCGGCGGCCAGGACGATGCCCTCGTCGGTCGGCGTCACCGTCGTCGCCGTGATGCTTCCGCCGACGTTCAGCAGCGCTGCCGTGATGTCTGCCGAACTTGCCGCGGCAAGCAGCACGTGCTGCCCGCTTACCGTCGCGCCGATCGTCGACGCGCCGAGCGTCGAAACGTCGGTCCCCTTGGCGATGGCGACGGAAATCAGGCTGGTCGGGTTGAGCTTCACCGTGGCGTCGGCGGCGATGACGAAGCCGGCGTCGCCCCCCGCCGTCAGCGTCGCCGCAGCGACGTTCTGCACCGGCGCGACGAGCAGCAACACGCCGCCGGGCGTGATCTTCGCCCCGGCATCGATCTGGATGCCCGCCGTCGGGTTGCCGACGCTGGGCGCGAAGCGGATCGTGGTGTTCGCGCCGCCGGCGAACCCGGCGAACTTGGCACCGGCATCGTTGTCGAGGTCGATGTTGAGCGAACTGGCAACGAAGCCCGACAGGTTGGTGACGGTGGCCGATCCCTTGAACAGGATGCCCGCCTCGTTGATGACGAAGATCGAGCCGTTGCCGCCGCCGTCGATGGCACCCGCGATCGTCGTCAGCGCGCCGCCGGTGACCCGGTTCAGGACCGAATAGGCACCGGCCGCGCCCGAGAAATTGACCGAATTCAGCGTCGTCGTCGCGCCGACGGTCGTCGCGCCGATGTCGAAGCTGTCCCAGTTGATGACCGCGGTCTGCCCGGCGCCGCCGCCGGCCGTGCCGACCTTCAGGTTCAGTGCGCCGGCCGTCGTCGTCGGCGTGGCGGTGATCGTCGTCGCCCCGGCCCCGAAGGTCCCTCCCCCGGCGACGGTCGCGCCGGTCCCCGTCGCCGTGACGGTGCCGCTGGCGATCGTTCCGCCGGTCGGCAGCACGGACGCCGCCAGCCCCGGTGTCGCGACCACCAGCGCCGCAACCGCGGTACCGTGGAACAGGCGGGTGCGGACGGCGGTCATCGCAAACTCCTCAGCGCCACGGCAGGGCGCGGACGGTCAGCGACACCAGCACGCGGGCCGGCGGCTTGACCGTGTCGATCGCCAGCCCCTTGTCGAGCGGCTTGGCATAGACGACGTCGATGCGGCCGTGGCTGCCCCAGGTCGCGCGGAAGCCGCCGCCGACGCTGTGCAGCGTCCGGTCGGCCTCGAAGCGGTTCGTGTCGAGATTGTTGATGTGGACGATGTCGTAGAAGCCGACGAGCTCATAGGCGAAGTCGCTGCGCGACAGCGGCTGCGGCTTGCCGATGCGCAGTTCGGTCGCCGCGCCATAGGCCTGGTCGCCCGAGGTCGCGCCCGGATCGTAGCCGCGGCCGAGCGTGAGGTTGCCGATGGCGAACTCGTCGAAGGCGAGCAGCGGGTGGTCGGAATATTGCCCGCGGGCATCGACCGAGGCGGTAACGGCATAAGGCGACTGCGGACCGAAGCGGACCCGCCCCTCGGCCAGCAGGTTCGCGCGGACGATGAACGCCTGCGGGTCGCCCTCGAAGCGCGTCGGGATCGCGCCGCCGTCCGCCTGGCCCTGCCGCGAGGCACCGAGGATCTGGACGTCCTTGCGCAGCTCGACGCCACCCGCCAGCCGCCACCGTGGGGCGAGACCGCCGACAACGCGCGCCGTCGCGTCGCCGTTCAGCTGGACGAAAAACTCGCGCAGCTTGTCGGTGTTGATCGGCGTGCCGCTGCTCCGCGTCCGCTGCTCGACGAAGTCGAAGCCCCCGTCGGCGCGGAGGTTGAGGTTGCTGCGGCGGATCAGCGGATAGGTCGCCGAGCCCGTCGCCAGCAGCGAGCGCGAGCGCAGGTCGATGCCGGTGCCGCCGCTGACGATCGTCGGCCGGGTCCAGGCATAGGTGAACTGACCGCCCAGCCGCAGGCTCGACGACGCGAACGGCGCGAAGTCGTGGCCGAACTGGAGCACCTGCTGCTCCTTGAAGTCGCCGGTCGAGAAGACGCCGAGATAGGTGCGGTCGGCCAGCCCGGTCAGGCCGTAGAACTCGCCACGCAGCAGCCCGGAATAGCGGCCGATCTGCGTCGAGCCGTAGTTCTGGGCATTGAAATACACCGCCGCCGAAATCCGCTCGACGGCGATCTCGCCGACGACTTCGCCGACCTTGCCCGATGGTGCCGGGCGCAGCTCGAGCGTGACGGCGACGCCGGGAATGTCGCCGGCGAGCAGCAGGATGCGCTCGGCGTCGACCTCGTTCAGCGGATCGATCTTCTGCAGCCGGTCGAGCAGGGCCGCGACGCGGTGGGCGAAGCGCCCGGGGTCGCCGCGGACGCGCAGCCCGACGATGCGCGCGGTGACGACCTCCAGCTTCAGGTGCCCGGCGACCGTCTGCTCGGGGACCCTGACGGTGGCGATGTAGCGGGCGCGGGCCAGCGCGGCGTTGGCCGCGTCGCGGATGTCGCAGATCGCCCGGATCGGTCGCGGCGAACCGTCGAGCCCGGTGCCGACCCGCGCCAGCGCCGCGCGCACGCCGGGATCGAGCTCGCCGCCGCCCGGCCCGGTGAAGTCGATCGCCGCCAGCGGCGCCGACAGCTGCGACTCGGCGATCGCCGCCGGACACGGTCCCGGCTGTACCGCGCCGCGCGAGCGCACGGTCACCGCCGGCGCGCGGGCCGGCGGCGATTCGTCCTGGCGGCGGATTTCCTGCGACGTCGGCAGGCCGTTGTTGATGACCCCGGTCGCCGGCGGCGCGGTCGGAGGGGCCGTCTGGGCCGACAGCGGCGCGGCGAAAGCGATGGCTGCAGTGCCGGCCAGAGCCGCCACCCGCCCGCTTTGCCGTGATACTGCCCCCATGTCCGCGCCCCCCTAAGGCATCGGTCCTGTTATCGTTGGACGTGCCGCCGACCCCGGGGGGCGGCGATGCCGCGCCTACGAGGCGCTGACCTCGACCCGCCGGTTGGCGGGATCGGTCGGGGCATGGCCCTTCAGCGGATGGTCCGAGCCGAAACCCTTGGCCGTGATCTTGCTCTGGTCGACACCCTTGGCCGCGAGATATTTCGCCACCAACTCGGCCCGCGCCTGGCTCAGCGCCTGGTTGCCCGCCGGAGTGCCCGAGCTGTCGGTATGGCCTTCGACGGTGAACGGGCGGTAGCTGCCGGCGCTGACCAGCGCCTTCGCCAGGCGGTCGAGCGCCGCCTTGGCACGGGCGGTCAACTCGGCCGACCCCTTGACGAAGGTCATGCTGATATCGGCGCGAATGGCGCGGCCGGCTGCGCTGGCCGCGGCACCGGCCGCCGCGGCACCGGGCAGGCGCATCTGGCGCGTGTCGACGGTATCGGGGCAGCTGCCGTCGGGCAGCTTCTTGGGGCACGCCGGCGGCGTCTCCGGCTTGGTCGTCGACAGGCTCTTGGCGAGCCCCTCCATGTCCTGCGCGGCAACCGGCGTTCCAACCAGAGCGACGACACCGACGACGGCTGCGATCAACGTCCGCACGTTTGTTCCCCTGCCACTAGCCCCGCGACAATGCGCCCGAGCGTGGTAGGATCAAGACCAGCCGCACGTCAATTGGATTCGGCGCAAGTTCAGGCGGCGGCGCGATCTTGTCCGCGCGCGCGCTCGATCTTCAGACTGTCGGCAAGGAGGAAGGCGAGCTCGATCGCCTGACTCGCATTAAGCCGCGGATCACACTGGGTTTCGTACCGCCGCCCGAGTCCTTCGTCGGTGACGCCGATGGCGCCGCCGGTGCATTCGGTCACGTCCTGACCGGTCATCTCGATGTGGATGCCGCCGGCGTGGGTGCCTTCGGCGCGGTGAACGGCGAAGAAGCTGCGGACCTCGCGCAGGATCAGGTCGAAGGGCCGGGTCTTGTAGCCGCCGGCCGCCTTGATCGTGTTGCCGTGCATGGGATCGCACGACCAGACGACGTTCAGCCCTTCGCGCGCCACCGCCCGGACCAGCCGCGGCAGGTGGTTCTCGACCTCGCCGGCGCCGAAGCGGGCGATCAGCGTCAGGCGGCCGGGGACGTTCGCCGGATTGAGCGTGTCGATCAGGCGCAGCAGATCGCTCTCGGTGATCGACGGCCCGACCTTGAGCCCCAGCGGGTTGCCGACGCCGCGCAGGAACTCGACATGGGCCGAGCCGGCGAAGCGCGTGCGGTCGCCGATCCACAGCATATGCGCGCTGGTGTCGTACCAGTCGCCGGTAAGCGAGTCCTGCCGCGTCAGCGCCGCCTCATAGGGCAGCAGCAGCGCCTCGTGGCTGGTGAAGAAACTGGTCGCCTTCAGCTGCGGCACCGTCTCGGGCGACAGGCCGCAGGCGGCCATGAAGTCGAGCGCCTCGCCGATGCGGTCGGCGAGCGCCTGGTACTGCTCGCTCCACAGCGAGCGGCCGGCGAAGTCGAGGTTCCACTTGTGGACCTGGTGGAGGCTGGCATAGCCGCCGCTGGCGAAGGCGCGGAGCAGGTTCTGCGTCGCCGCCGACTGCATATATCCGCGCAGCATCCGCGCCGGGTCGGGCGTGCGCGCGGCGGCGGTGAAGTCGGTGCCGTTGATGTTGTCGCCGCGGTAGCTCGGCAGGGTTTCGCTGCCGACGGTTTCGGTGTCGCCCGAGCGCGGCTTGGCGAACTGCCCGGCCATACGGCCGACCTTCACCACCGGCAGCTTGGAGGCGAAGGTCAGGACCACGGCCATCTGCAGCAGGACGCGGAAGGTGTCGCGGATCGTGTTCGGGTGGAAGTCGGCGAAGCTTTCCGCACAGTCGCCGCCCTGAAGCAGGAAGGCCTTGCCGGCGGCGACTTCGCCCAGCTGCGCCGTCAGGTCGCGCGCCTCGCCGGCGAAGACCAGCGGCGGATAGCTGCGCAGCTCCGCCTCCGCCGCGGCGAGCGCGGCGGCATCGGGATAGACGGGCAACTGTCGCGCCTCGTGGGCGCGCCAGCCGTCGAGGGTCCAGGGCGGCGATCGGGTCATGACCGCCCCGCCATGCCGCAAGCGCCGAGCGATGACAATGCCGCCACGCCGCTCCCGCGGACGGCACGGGGGACCCTGCTTCGCGCGCCGGGACGACGCTTTGCCGCGACGGGCCGCGACCGGCGTCAAATCATATGGTCATTTCGGCCAAGTAAGCGTGGGCCACCAGCCAATCTGAATGGGAGTGACCGCCGTGACGAAGGGCATCCGCTTTCTGGCCTTGCTCGCGCTCGTCGCCCCCGCGGCGGCAGGCGCGCTGACCCCGGCGGTGACGCTCGTCGGCCCGGGAGCAACCGATGCCGGCACGCAGCAGCTGGTCCGCACCTCCAAGAACGTCCTCTACGTCGTGCCGTTCGACTGCAACAGCGGCTATCCCGACTGCGGCGCCAACCGCATCCACGTCTATCAGGCGAACGCCGCGGGCCAGGCGACCGGCTTCACCGAACCCGACGTCAGGCACGCCCCGGCGCTGGGCCAGGTGCGCGGGACCGCCGTCGCCATCGACGGCAACGACGTGCTGCACCTGGTGTGGATCGACCGCAGCGGCCACGGCAGCGTCGTCACCGAGACGTTCGACACCCGGACCAATCGCTTCGGCAGCCGTACCTTCCTCAAGACGACGAACTGGGGCGACGCGACCGAAACCCAGGGGTCGCAGGGCGTCGCCATCGCCATCGACGCGGCCGGCCATTCGCACATCGTCTATTCCGCCCGCGGCAGCGGGGCCAACGCGCCGATCCGCGCCTGGTACGTCAACAATGTCGCCGGGAGCTGGTCGGCGCCGGTGGCGATCGACGGCGACGCCGTGCCCAGCGGCGGCGCCTATTCCTACCACCCGACATTGGCCTTCGCCCCGAACGGCGACCTCGTCACCTCGTGGCTGGAGGGGTCGTGCAGCATCACGCGCGACAGCACCTGCTACACGCCGGGCACCGTCTTCACCCGCGTGCGGACCGCCGCCGGCACCTGGCAGCCGTCGGTGGCGCTGCCGGGAACGAGCTTCGTCTCGATCGACAACGGTCCGTCGCTGCTGATCGGCGCCGACGGCACGCGCCACATCACCTTCACCGACGCGACGCCGGGCAAGGAGGACCAGATCCGTTATTTCTACGACAACGGCAGCGGCTGGCGCGGCGACGACCAGCCGGCGGCGCAGGTGACGCACGATCCCGTCCTCGGCCCCGACGGCAGCGGCGGCCTGTACATCTACGGCCACGGCGCGCCGCCCGCGGACGACTATTCGGGCTATGGCCCCAACAAATACGTCTTCCACCAGGCCGCCGGCAGCACGACGTGGAGCCCGTGGACGCTGTACCAGCAGGGTCCGTACGACGACGCGACGAGCACGCGCTGGTCGCAGTTCTTCGATTACCACCCGGAGGAGGTCGACGCGACCTTCTGGACGGCGACCTCGCCCTATACCCTGTACGTCGGGACGCTTGCCGCGGGTGCGTTTGGCACCGCGGCGGCCACGACGCGCGTCGCCGCAGCGCCCGAGCCGGCCAGCTGGGCGCTGCTCATCGCCGGCTTCGCGCTGACCGGTGCCGTGGCACGATCGCGCCGGGCGCGCGCCGTCGCCTAGCGCCGCGGTTCAGCGCATCAGCACCAGCTCCTCGGCCATCGTCGGGTGAAGCGCGACGGTCTCGTCGAACTGCGCCTTGGTCAGCTTCGCCTTGACCGCGATGGCCAGCGCCTGCAGGATTTCGGGCGCGTCGGGGCCGATCATGTGCGCGCCGACGACGACGTCGGTCGCGTCGTCGACCACCAGCTTGTACAGGCTGCGCTCGTTGCGCCCGGCCAGCACGTTGCGCATCGGGCGGAAGTCGCTGGCGAAGATCCGGACCTGGCCGAGCTGGTTGCGCGCCTGCGCCTCGGTCAGGCCGACGCTGGCCATCGGCGGGTTGCTGAATACGGCGCTCGGTACCGTGCTGTGGTCGACGGTCCACGGCTTGTCGCCGAACACCGTGTCGGCGAAGGCCTGTCCCTCGCGGATCGCCACCGGCGTCAGCTGGATGCGGTCGGTGACGTCGCCGACCGCCCAGATGTTGTCGACGTTCGTGCGGCTGGCGGCGTCGACGGCGATGGCGTGGCGCTCGTTCAGCGCGACGCCGGCGGCCTCGAGCCCGAGGTTCTCGATATTGGGCCGGCGGCCGACCGCCCACAGCAGCATCTCGGCCTCGATCGGCTCGCCGCCACCGACATGCGCGCGGATGCCGCCGTCGATCTTCTCGAAGCCCTCGACGTTGCAGTTGAAGACGAAGCGGATGCCCTTGGTCATCGAGATCTGCAGCAGGCGGTCGCGCAGCGCCTGGTCGTAGCCGCGCAGGATGGTGTCGCCGCGGTTGACCAGCGTCACCTGGACGCCCAGCTCGTGGAAGATGCCGGCGAACTCGTTGGCGATATAGCCGCCGCCGGCGATGGCGATCGACTTCGGCAGCGCGTCGAGATGGAAGACCTCGTTCGAGGTGATGCCGAGCTCGGCGCCCGGCAGGTCGGGCACCAGCGGCCGCGCCCCGGTGGCGATCAGCACCTTGTCGGCGGTGACGGTCTTGTCGCCGAGCCGGATGGTGTGGGCGTCGAGCAGCTCGGCATGGCCGTGGTGGAGGGCGACGTTGTGGCTCGACAGCGTGTTCTCGTAGATGCCGTTCAGCCGGTCGACCTCGGCCAGCACGTTGTCGCGCAGCGTCGGCCAGTCGAAGCCCTTGGTCGGCAGCGTCCAGCCGAAGCGGCGGGCGTCGACCAGGTCCTCGGCGAAGTGGCTGCCATAGACCAGCAGCTTCTTGGGCACGCAGCCGCGGATGACGCAGGTGCCGCCGACGCGGTGCTCCTCGGCGATGGCGACGCGCGCGCCGTGGCCGGCGGCGACGCGGGCGGCGCGCACCCCGCCCGAGCCGGCGCCGATGACGAAGAGGTCGTGGTCATAGCTGGTCATGCCGCGCAGGTAGTGCCGCCCGGCGGTCGGCGCAAACGAAGTAACTGCGTCACAGTAATCGACTTCAAAACAGCCGCGCCCCGTTCGGCACCCGATGATCCGGCGCGAACAGCACGACCGCGCCGTCTCCGTCGGGAAAGCCGAGCGTCAGCACCTCGCTCATGAACTTGCCGATCTGGCGGGGGGCGAAGTTGACGACGGCGGCGACCTGCCGCCCGACCAGCGCCTCGGGCGTGTAGTGGACCGTGATCTGCGCGCTCGACCGCTTGACCCCGACCTCCGCCCCAAAGTCGATGGTCAGCTTGATCGCCGGCTTGCGCGCCTCCGGGAACGGCTCGGCGGCGACGACCGTGCCGACGCGGATGTCGAGCGCCGCGAAGGTGGCGAAGGGCGTGACGGGCGTCACCGGCCGTCGACGATGGCCTTGGCGGCGTCGAGCCGGGCGGCATAGCTCGCCAGCACCGCGCCCGTCCGCCGGGCGTATTCGGTCGCGTCGGCGAAGCGCCGCTCCTCGATCGCCTCGCGCACGCCGGGCAGGGTCTTGGCGCCGTAGCCGGTGAAGCGGCCGGGGGCGTAGACCAGGTTCTGGTACCACGGCCGGCCCGGCAGGCCCTTGGGATCGAGCAGCAGCTGGTCGATGTCGCGCAGGGCGGCGTTGAGCTTGGCCCGCGTCGCGGGCGTCAGGCTGTTGCCGTGCGCGGCATAGGCGGCGTCGAACGCCGCGGCGCTGGCCGACAGCCGGGCGACGCCGTTGTCGAGCGCGGCGAGTTCGACGAACGGCGTCGGCGTCTCGGCCGCCGGCGCGCCGACCGGGTCGGCAGGATCGCTCGCCGCGGCGAAATCGCCCGCGCTCGTCAGCCTGGCCAGCCGCACGTCCTTCGTCCGGCGGTCGTCGGCGAGCTTGTGGACCTCCTTCGCATAGCCGGCGACGGTGTCGGCAAAGTCCGCGAAGCGCACCGGCGGCGTGTCGGCGTCGGCGATGCGCAGCACCAGCCGCCCGACCACCTTCGACATCGCCGCGCCGTACTTCAGGGCGGGATCGTCGAAGCGGGTGAAGTGGTCGTAGCTGTCGTAGACCGAATGATAGACGCCGCCGCTCATGCCCTCGCCGCCGAAGGCGACGTCGAGCGTCGGCAGGCCGAGGTGCTGGAGGAAGGACGAATAGTCCGACCCCGAGCCCAGCGCGCCGATGGGCAGGTCGCGGCCGTCCTCCGCCGCCTTGGCCGCTTCCTCGTCGCCGCGCCCGTGGCCGTCGTAGGCGTCGGCGAGCAGCTTCGCCCGCGCCCGCGCCGCGACCGAGCCGCCATGTTCGGGATCGGTCACGTCGGCGGCCACGGCATTGGCCAGGTGCTGATACTCGTGGCTGCCGCCGGCATGGTAGAAGCCGCGCTCGTTGCCGTCGGTGTTGATGTAGACGACGGCCTTCGCCTTCAGCTCGGCGGCGTGCGTCTCGGCATATTCGGTCGAGCCGAGCAGCATCGGCTCCTCGCCGTCCCAGCTGAGGTAGACGATCGTGCGGTCGGGCCGCCAGCCCGACTTGACCAGGCTGCCGAGCGCCTTCGCCTCCGACAGCATGGCGGTATGGCCCGACAGCGGGTCGGCGGCGCCGAACACCCAGCCGTCGTGGTGGTTGCCGCGGACGACCCATTCGTCGGGGTGCTTCGCCCCGTGGAGCATGGCGACGACATCGTACAGCGGCTTCAGCGACCAGTCGGACTTGACCGCGAGGTGGACCTTGACGGCGTCGTCGCCGCCGAGGTGATAGGTCAGCGGCAGCGCCCCGCGGAAGCTGTCGGGCGCGACCGGCCCGGCCATGGCGGCGAGCAGCTTCTGCGCGTCGCCGTACGACATCGGCAGCGTCGGGATCTTGAGGATCGTCACCGCCTGCTCGCGCGTCAGCCGCCCGGTCATGCCCGGCACCGAGCCGACGCCCGGCGTCGTCGGGTCGCCGGGATAGGTCGTCATGTCGGCGACCGAGCCGCGCTGCACGCCGAACGGCGGCCGCGCGCCGCCCTTGGGATAGACGTCGCCCTGGGCATAGCCGTCGTCGGCGGGGTCGGAATAGATGATGCAGCCGACCGCGCCATGCTCCTGCGCCAGCTTCGGCTTCAGCCCGCGCCAGCCGCCGCCGTAGCGGGCGATGGCGATTTTGCCGCGGACGTCGATGCCGCGCCGGGCGAGAGCGGCGTAGTCGGCCGGCAGGCCGTAGTTGACGTAGACCAGCCCGGCGGTGACGTCGCCGTCGCCCTGGAAGGCGACATAGGGCGGCAGCGCGTCGCTGGTATTGCCGCTGGTCGCGTCCTCGGGCAGCGCCGGTTCCTGCCCGCCCAGCGTCACCCGGCTCGGCGCGATCATCTCGACCGTGGTGCTGATCGGCGTCGGGTAGAGCACGTCGAACTGCTCGATATGCGCGTCCCAGCCCCACGACTTGAACATTGCCAGCGTGTGTTCGGCATTGGCCTTGTCGTGGGCGCTGCCGACGTGGTTCGGGGCGGAGGCGAAGTCCTTGAGCCAGGCCATCTGGTCGGCGCTGCTGATGCTGGCGTCGAACCTGGCCTCGAGCGCGGCGGGCGACGGCGGTGCGGCGAGGGTGGCGGACGACAGCAGCGCGGCGAGCGCGAACGGACGGTGGATCATGCGGATGACGGCCCCTTGAAAACCGCGGCAAGGTGCGCCGAAAACGGGATGCGAGGCAATCCGCTTTTCACCGCCCGCTCCTGTCCGCGGAGGCACATGACCGGCACCACCGGCGGACGCCACCGCGCCGCCGTTCGTCGCGCGCGGCGCGTCGCCGCTTGATCTGCACGGTCATCCCCGCGAAAGCGGGAGGGACACCGTGATGTGGAGATCGCGATCCTCACCGTTCCTGCCGCCGTCGCCTTCGCCGTCCGCCGGCCCCGGGCCGTGCTCGCCGCGGCGCTGGCGCTGGTCGTCGCCGCCGGCTGGTTCGCCGCGACGCATTTCGCCATGTCGACGGACACGGCGCAGCTGATCGCGCCGCGGACCGACTGGCGCCGCGACGAGATCGCCCTCGACACCGGCTTTCCGCAGAACCGCGACCTGATCGCCATCGTCGTCGATGGCGCAACGCCCGAGGCGGCCGAGATCGCGGCGGCGACGCTGGCCGACCGCCTCGCGCGCGACCGCGCCCACGTCCGCCGCGTCCGCCGCCCCGACGCGACGCCGTTCCTGCGCCAGAACGGCCTGCTGCTCGGCACCACCGAAGACGTCCGGGCGACGACGGCGGCGCTGATCGCGGCGCAGCCGTTCCTTGGCCCGCTGGCCGCCGACCCCAGCCTGCGCGGCGTGATGACCAGCCTGTCGACGGTGCTGACGGGGGTCGCGAACGGGTCGGCCAAACTGGCCGACGTCGACAAGCCGGTCGCGGCGCTGGGCACCGCGCTGGCGGCAGTCGCGGCGGGCAAGCCGGCGACCTTTTCGTGGATCGACCTGTTCGACAGCGGCTCGGGCAAGCTGAAGCCGCCGCGGCGGCGCATCGTCGTCGTCCAGCCGGTGCTCGACTATAGCGCGCTGCAGCCGGGCGAAGCCGCCGGCGATGCCATCCGCCGCGCGGCGCAGGGGCTGCCGGCGCGCATCCGCCTGACCGGCGCGGTGCCGCTCGCCGATGAGGAGTTCGCGAGCCTGGCGGACCATGCCTGGCTGGTCGGCGGGGTGATGCTCGCCTCGATGCTCGGCGTCCTGACGATCGCCGTCCGCTCGACGCGGATGGTCGCGGCGATCACGGTCGTGACGCTCGCCGGCCTCGTCGTGACGACGGCGCTCGGGCTGGCGCTGGTCGGGCGGTTCAACCTGATCTCGGTCGCGTTCATCCCCTTGTTCGTCGGGCTGGGCGTCGACTTCGGCATCCAGCTGTCGGTACGCTACCGCGCCGAGGCGGCGGACGGCGACACGGCGGCGGCACTGCGGCGGGCGGCGGCGGGGCTCGGCGGATCGCTGGCGCTGGCGGCGACGGCGGTGGCGCTCGGCTTCATCGCCTTCCTGCCGACCGACTATGTCGGCGTGTCGGAACTGGGCGTCATCGCCGCCGCCGGCATGGTCGTCGCCCTGCTGCTCAGCGTCACGGCGCTGCCGGCCCTGCTCGTCGTGCTGCGGCCGCGGCCGCGCGGGCTGCCGGGACTGGCGCTCGCGCGGACCGAGGCGTGGCTGCTGACCCACCGGCGCACCGTGCTGTGGGCCTTCGCGCTGTCGCTGGCCGGCAGCATCGCCCTGCTGCCGCTGGTCGTGTTCGACTTCAACCCGTACCACCTGCGGAACCCCGACGGCCCCGCCATGTCGACCCTGACCGACCTGACGCGCGACCCCGACCGGACGCCGAACACGGTCGAGGTGCTGACGCGCGACCCCGCCGGCGTCGCCGCGCGGCTGGCGAAGCTGCCCGAGGTCCGCCAGGCGGTGACGCTCGACAGCTTCGTGCCCGACGACCAGCCGGCCAAGCTGGCGCTGATCGCCGACGCCCGCGACCTGCTCGACCTGACGCTCAACCCGTTCGACGCGCCGCCGCCGCCCGACGATGCGGCGACGGTTGCCGCGCTGCGCAAGGTCGCCGGGCAGCTGCGCAGCGCCGCCCCCACCGATGCCGCGGCGGCCCGGCTGGCCGGCGCGCTCGACCGCCTCGCCGCGGGGCCGCCGGCGGCGCGGGCCCGGGCCGATGCGGTCGTCACCGCCCCCCTCAACGTACTGCTGGAACAGACGCGCGCGCTGCTGCTCGCCGCGCCGGTGACGCGCGCGACCCTGCCGCCCGACCTGCGCGCCGACTGGATCGCGCAGGGGAGCACCGGCGTCGAGCGTGTCGAGGTCTTTCCTGCCGGCGACGCCTCCGACAATGCCACGCTCAAGCGCTTCGCCGCCGCCGTCCTGGCGCAGGCGCCGCACGCCACGGGACCGGCGATCTCGACCCAGGCGGCGGCGCGGACCATCGCCGGCGCCTTCGTCCGCGCCAGCATCTACGGCATCGCTGCCATCTCGCTGCTGCTGTTCCTCGTCCTGCGTTCGGTGCGCGAGGTCGCCTTCACCCTCGCGCCCGTGGTCCTGTCGGGCTTCCTGACGCTGGCGACGTGCGTCCTCATCGGCCAGCCGATCAACTTCGCCAACATCATCGCCTTCCCCCTGCTGTTCGGCGTCGGCGTGGCCTTCCACATCTATTTCGTCATGGCCTGGCGGTCGGGGGCGACCGGCCTGCTCACCTCCAGCCTCGCCCGCGCCGTGCTGTTCAGCGCGCTGGCCACCGGCACGGCGTTCGGCTCGCTCTGGCTCAGCCGCCACCCCGGCACGGCGAGCATGGGCAAGATCCTGATGATCAGCCTCGCCTGGACGCTGGTCTGCGCGCTGATCTTCGAGCCCGCCCTGCTCGGACCGGCGAAGCGCGACCGCTAAAAGCTCGCCGTCAGGGTTGCGCGGCTGTCAAGCTTTGGTTAATGCTCGAGAACGATCGGTTTCTTCGGTCGCTTTCCAGTATAGTGCGTGCGTCCTGATCGAACGAGCACGCGGCAGCCGATGTTGCCGCGACGCTGGACAAGGAACGCCAATGCGCCGTCTCCGCACCGTCGGTTATGTCGTGGTCGCGACGAGCTACGCCTTCATCCTGGCGACCGGCGCTGCGTGGCAGGTACTCGACTGGCTCGAGTAGGCGCTGGCGCGGCAGCACCGCGGAACAGGTGTCGCGGCTACTTGCCGAGCTTCGCCTCGTCGGCGGCGTTGAGCTTTGCCGTCAGCGCCGCCGCGCCGCCGCTCTTGACCGTTGCCGCGAACTCCGCGCGCTGGACGGCGATCTGCGACACGCCGTCGGAATAGATGTCGATGATCCGCCAGCCACCCTCGGCCTGGTGCAGGCGGTAGTTGAGCGCCGTCCGCCCGTCACGGCCGACGATCGCGGCGTGGACCAGCGCATCGGCGCCGCGCGTGTCGACCTTGGGTTCGACGACGAACTTCTCGCCGTCGAAGCTCGAGAAGTTGACGGCATAGGTCAGCGCCGAATGGCGGGTGAAGGCGGCGACCAGCGCCTCGCGGTCGGCGGCGCTCGTCGTCGTCCACGCCGGGCCGGTGATCAGCCGCGTCATGCCGGGCATGTCGTGTGTCGCCTTGACCAGCGGCAGCAGCTTCGCGGTCCGCGCCGCCAGCGGCGAGCCCTTGCCGCTCTGCATGGCGCTGATCAGGGCATTGTTGAAGTCGCCGACGACGGCGGCAGGATCGGTCGCTGCGGCGGCGGGCACGGCGATCAGAACGGCGGCGAAAGCGGATCGGAACACGCGGGTCTCCTTCGCGGTGGGAGATGACGGCACACCGCCGAACCGCCGATGAACGAATGGCCACCGTAACATTTCCCCAGCGCGGCGCGAAAGCCACACCGGACGCCGAACAGATCGGCGTCGGGGTGCGCGGGGTTGCCGCACCGCGGCGTTTTCAGTAGCCGCGAGGATTGATGGACAAAGGGTGTCGGATGCGCTTGATTCTCGCCCAGCCGCGCGGCTTCTGCGCCGGCGTCGTCCGCGCCGTCGAGATCGTCGACCGGGCGCTGGCGACCCATGGCCGCCCCGTGTACGTGCGCCACGAGATCGTCCATAACGCCCATGTCGTCGACAAGCTGAAGGCCAAGGGCGCGATCTTTGTCGAGGAACTCGACGAGGTGCCCGACCGCGCCCTGACCGTGTTCAGCGCGCACGGCGTCGCCCGCGAGATCGTCGCCGAAGCCGCGCGCCGGCGGCTGCCGGTGATCGACGCCACCTGCCCGCTCGTCACCAAGGTCCACAATCAGGGCCGCCGCTATGCCGCGCGCGGGCGGACCATCGTCCTCATCGGCCACGCCGGCCACCCCGAGGTCGACGGCACGATCGGCCAGATCGACGCGCCGGTCCACCTGGTCTCGACCGTCGCCGACGTCGCCGCGCTGGCCGTGCCGCGCGACACGCCCGTCGCCTACGTCACGCAGACGACGCTGTCGGTCGACGACACGCGCGGGGTTATCGAGGCGCTGCACGCGCGCTTCAGCGACGTCGTCGGGCCGGACGTATCGGACATCTGCTATGCGACGCAGAACCGCCAGACCGCGGTCCGCCAGCTGTGCGCCCAGGTCGACGTGCTGCTCGTCGTCGGCGCGAAGAACAGCTCGAACTCCAACCGGCTGCGCGAGATCGGCGTCGAGATGGGGGTGCCGAGCCACCTCATCGCCGACGGCAGCGCGCTCGACCCCGCCTGGATCGCCGGCGTCGGCACGGTCGGCCTGACGGCGGGCGCGTCGGCGCCCGAGGAACTGGTCCAGGGCGTCATCACCGCCCTGCGCGGCCTCGGCCCGGTCGAGGTGACGACCATGGCGGGAATCGAGGAGCATCAGTCGTTCCGCCTGCCGCCCGGGCTCGACGACGCGGCGGCGGGCCGCACCGGCCTCGACCACGCCGAACTGGCGCAGGCCGCCGTCAGCGGCTAGGAGACGCGCATGACCCTTCCCCTCGCCCCCCTCGTCCGCATCGGGACGTACACCGTCGCCCAGCACATCAAGGGCGGCAAGTATCCGCTCGTGCTGATGCTCGAGCCGCTGCTGCGCTGCAATCTCGCCTGCCCTGGCTGCGGCAAGATCGACTATCCCGACGCGATCCTCAACCAGCGCCTGAGCTACGACCAGTGCATGGCCGCGATCGACGAGTGCGGCGCGCCGGCGGTGTCGATCGCCGGCGGCGAGCCGCTGCTCCACCGCGACATGCCGCGGATCGTCAAGGGCTACATCGCCAAGAAGAAGTTCGTCATCCTCTGCACCAACGCCCTGCTCTTGAAGAAGCGCATGGCCGACTATGCGCCGTCGCCCTACTTCACCTGGTCGATCCACCTCGACGGCGACAAGGGGATGCACGACCACGCCGTCGACCAGGACGGCACCTACGAGGTCGCGATCGAGGCGATCGAGCTGGCCAAGGCCAAGGGTTTCCGCGTCCAGGTCAACTGCACCGTGTTCGACGGCGCCGATCCGGCGCGCCTCGCCGGCTTCTTCGACGAGATGAAGAAGCGCGACGTCGAGATCACCCTGTCGCCCGGCTATGCCTACGAACGCGCCGCCGACCAGGAGCATTTCCTCAACCGCGAGCGGACCAAGACCTTCTTCCGCGACGTGTTCAGCCGCGGCAACGGCGGCAAGGACTGGGCCTTCACCAACTCGCCGCTGTTCCTCGACTTCCTCGCCGGCAACCAGTCGTATGAATGCACGCCGTGGTCGATGCCGCTGCGCACGGTCTTCGGCTGGCAGAAGCCGTGCTACCTGCTGGGCGAGGGCTATGTGCAGACCTTCGCCGAGCTGATGGAGGGCACCGACTGGGACCAGTACGGCGTCGGCAAGTACGCCAAGTGCTCGAACTGCATGGTCCATTGCGGCTTCGAAGGCACGGCGGCGACCGATTCGATCCGCCACCCCTTGAAAATGTTCAAGCTGGGTCGCGAGGGCGTCCGCACCACCGGCCCGATGGCCCCCGACATCGACCTCAGCCACGCGCGCCCGGCGCAGGACACCTTCTCCGACCACGTCGCGAAGGAACTCGACCGGATCAAGACCGCCGACCCGGAAGGGTGGAAACGGGTGCAGAAGGCGGCGTAGGGGCCGGGAGGATTTTGAGATCCGCCCCTGTAGGGGGAGGGGGACCGCGCCGCTTCTTCAGCCGCGTGGTGGAGGGGTAGCTACGGGCGCGACGCCGCCGCTCCCAGGATGTGACGCACCACAGCGTCAAGGTCAGTCAATACGTCGGTGGCCGTTACCCGCAGCGTCAGCACGCCACGCTCAGCCATGAAGGCATCGCGCGGCGCTGCGTGGGCTTCGGGCCGTGGAGCATGGAGCGAGCTACCCCTCCACCATCGCTGAAGGGCGATGGTCCCCCTCCCCTTCCAGGGGAGGAGCTGCGAGCCGCGGCCCCAACCGTACCCGCCCCGCGCGAAGCACATTCAGGCACATCATGCTGTGTCGGGCGAACGCCGCGAAGGCGGGCACCTGCGCCGGGTGCCGCGCCAGGCTGGCGGCGACGCGGGCATAAGCGGTCTTCCCCCGCGGACCCATCGACACCAGCACGGCCGGGGGCATCGCGTCGTCGACGCGGTCGGAGACCACGCGGGCGATGAGCAGCGGCAGGCCGTGGGCGGCAGCAACGCGGGCGGCGATGTGGCTTTCCATGTCGACCGCCAGCCGCCCGCCCGCGCCCAGCGCGCGCTTGGCCGGGGCGTCGGCGAGGAGGCCGTCGGCGTGGAAGCGGCCGTGGTGCGCACCGGGCAGCGCCGCCCGCACGCGTTCGGCCCAGACGGCGTCGGTGTCGTGCTCGAAGCCGCCCGAGACGCCGCTGCCGATCACCCAGTCGCCGATGGACAGGTCGTCGCGCAGCGCGCCGGTCAGGCCCCAGCTGACGATCCCCGCGGCCTGCGGGGCCAGCCGGTCGAGCTCGGCGGCGAGATAGCTGGCGTCGCCGCCGCCCGGCACGGCGTGGATCTGATCGCTCGCCGCCGTCCGCGCCTCGACGATGAAGCCGCAGGTCAGCAGGATCACCGGCGGCCGCTCACAGTCCCCAACCGACCTGTGTCGTGTTCGCCGCCTTCAGGTTGCGGTAGCGCGCCAGCGCCCACAGCGGGAAGATCTTCGCATAGCCGTGATAGCGCAGGTAGAACACGCGCGGAAACCCGCCGCCGGTATAGTGCTCCTGGCCCCACAGCCCGTCCGCGCCCTGGGTGCCGGTCAGCCAGGCGACGCCGCGCGCCACCGCCGGATGTTCGACCTCGCCCGCCGCCATCAGCCCGAGCAGCGCCCACGCCGTCTGCGACGCGCGGCTTTCGGCGCGGGACATGGCCGGTGCGGTCGAGCGCGTAGCTGTCGCAATCCTCGCCCCAGCCGCCGTCGGCATTCTGGATCGCGATCAGCCAGTCGGCGCCGCGCCGCACGGCCGCGTCGGCCCCGGTCATGCCCGGCGGCGTTGAGCGCGCACAGCGCCGACCAGGTGCCGTAGATATAGTTGACCCCCCAGCGGCCGAACCAGCTGCCGTCGGCCTCCTGCTCCTTCAGCAGATAGGCGAGCGCCGCCGCGCATCCGCGCCGTCCGGCCGGCTCGCCGAGCTGCGCCAGCATCGACACGCAGCGCGCGGAGACGTCGGCGGTCGGCGGATCGAGCAGCGCGCCGTGGTCGGCGAAGGGGATGTTGTTGAGGTAGTGATAGCTGTTGTCGGCGTCGAACGCGCCCCAGCCGCCGTCCTTCGACTGCAGCCCGACGGTCCATTCGCGCCGCGCGCGATCGCCTCGTCGTACGCGCCGCCCGCCCGCCCGCGCGCGCGGTCCATCGCCATGACGACGACGGCGGTGTCGTCGAGATCGGGATAATGCGCGTTGTGGTACTGGAACGCCCAGCCGCCGGGGCGCACGTCGGGCGCGTTGTCGGCCCAGTCGCCCTTCACGTCGAGCACCTGCAGCGGCATCAGCCAGTCGAGCGCCGCGCGTCGGCCGCGCGCCTCGGCGTCGGCGCCGCGCACCTCCAGCATCGCATGCGCGGCGAGCGCGGTGTCCCACACCGGCGACACGCAGGGCTGGCAATAGACCTCGCCGTCCTCGCGCCGCACGACCAGCTTCTCGACGGCGGCGCGGGCGATGTGCGCGGATGCTCGGTGGTAGCCGAGGCAGTCGAACATCATCACGCTGTTCGCCATCGCCGGATAGATCGCGCCGAGCCCGTCCTCGCCGTTCAGCCGCTCGACGACGAACGCGACGCAGGCGTCGATCGCGCGCTGCGCGCAGCGCGCTTCGGCCACAGCCCGTCGCCGGCCTTGAGCACCACGTCGAGCGCGCCGAACGCCGCCTTCCAGACGCGCCTTGGCCCCGGCGCGTTCGACTTCGGCTTGACCGTCGCCTTGCGGCAGGATAGAGCTCGTCGACCCGCACGCCGCGCGGGTTCCGCGCCACCGGCTTCAGCGCGCCAAGCACCAGCAGCGGCACGATCACGGTGCGCGCCCAATAGGTCATCTTCGACAGATGGACCGGGAACCAGCGCGGCGCGAGGATCAGCTCGGGCGGCATCGTCGGCACGCGTCGCCACGGCCCCGCGCCGAACAGCGCCAGCTGGATGCGGGTGAAGACGTTGACCGCCGCCGCGCCGCCCGCCGCGAGGATCGCCGCGCGGGCGCGCGCCATGTGCGGCGCGTGCGGATCGTCGCCGATCATCTTGAGCGCGAAATACGCCTTGACGCTGGCGCGAGATGTCGAACGCGCCGTCGTGGATACAGCGCCCAGCCGTCGTGCTCGGCGCCTGGATGCGGCGCAGATAGCGCGCCGATCCTGCGCCTCGAGCGTCGGCGTCGACCGGCTCGCCGAGATAATGGCGCAGCAGGATATATTCGGCCGGGATGGTCGCGTCGGCCTCGAGCTCGAACACCCAGTGGCCGTCGGCGCGCTGCGCCGCGGCGAGCGCTGCGGCGGCGCGCGCGATCGGCTCGCCCAGGCTGTCGGCGGGGGCTTCGGGTGGCCGAGCGTCGCGATCGGGCATCGCGCCGCTTATATCGCGTTAACGCGCGCATCGCCAAGCCGCGCCGCCGTCGTCGCCCGAGCGCATCGCGCCCTCGATCGTCGCGGGCAGGCCGGTCTGCGTCCAGTCGCCCGCCAGGAACAGGTTGCGCCAGCGCGTGCGCGGCCGGCGGGCGCAGCGCGTCCTGCGCGGGCGTGGCGGCGAAGGTCGCGCGCTTCTCCTTGACCACCTGCCACGCGCGGCAGCGGCGCGGTCAGGCCGCAGCGCGGCGGCGACCTCCGCCCAGAACCGCGGCGCGCCAGTTCCTCGCGGTCGGCTCGACCAGCGGCGTCGGCGGCGCTGACCGTCACCGAGATGCGGTCGGGAAAGGCGAAGATCCATTCCGCCGTGCCGCCGAGCACGCCCAGGATCGGCGGCGCGCCCGGCCGGCGGCGCGAGCGCGAAGTGCAGCGTTGACGATCGCGTTGAACGCGGTCGGCACGGTCAGCTCCGGGCACCAGCGCCGCCGCGACCGGCGCCGGCACCGCGAGGACCACCGCGTCGTCCGGCGCCGACCGGCACCGTCTCCGCGCCGAAGTCCAGCGCCGCGACGCGCCGTCGCCGGCGCAGCCGATCGCGCGCAGCCGCCGCGCCAGCGACGGCTCGTCCGCCATGCGCGCGCAAGCCACGCCAGCGCCGGATCGACGAACGCCGCCGCGAGCGTCGGCTGTGCGATCAGCGGGCGGCACGCGCCGGCCGCCGCGCGCGAGCGCTGCCGCGGATCACCGCGCGCGGCCAGCGCCGCCGATCGCGCCCGCCGGCGGGCGTGTTGAGCGCGGCGAGCAGGACAGGCTCGAGCAGCCGGTCCCACAACGGCCCCGCGTCGCCACGACGTCGCCGACGCGTCGCGCCCGGCCGGCGGCGCGCAGCAGCCGGCCGAGCGCGAGATAGTCGCGCGGCGCGGGTCCCCGGCACGCGCCGCGCCGCCGACGAAGATCCACCACGGCAGCGGCCCGTCGTTGGGCGCGACGGTCCAGCGCCGCCGCCGCGCAGGTCGACGAAGGCGAACGCCGCCTTCGCCGGGCCGTCAGCGCGGTCGCGCGCGCCGATCGCGGTCGAGATAGGCCATCACCGCGCGGTTGCCCGACAGGACCAGGTGGTTGCCGTTGTCGATCGTCAGCGCCGAGCTGCGGCATCGTGATACGAGCGGCAGCGGCCGCCCGCCTGCGGCGCCGCTTCGGACACGACGACCGCGCACGCCCGCCGCGCGCCAGCGTCGACCGCCGCCGACAGGCCGGCCAGCCCCGCGCCGATCGACATGGAGCGCGTCACGCGTCACTCAGCGCACCAGCCTCAGACCTGCGCCACGCGTCCACAGCAGCGCCGGCCTTGCTGACGCTTCGACGCCGCGCGCGCGGCCGGTGCCCAGCCGGTCGCCTCCATCATCGCCAGCATCCGCGAATAGACCGCCGCCATCAGCCGCGGCGCGATCAGGTGGCCCGTCGGCCGCTCGGCGAGGATCGCCTTGGCCGCGCGCGTAATGGCGCGTGCGCGCATCGCCGGCGACGTCGCGGGCGACGCCGTCGATCGCGCGGATCGGCGGCGACCGTCAGCGGATCCGTCGCGGTGATGCCGTGCGCGACGAGCTGCTCGCGCGGCAGGTACAGGCGGCCGATCGCGGCATCCTCGTCGATGTCGCGCAGGATGTTGGTCAGCTGCAGCGCGCGGCCGAGATGGTGCGCGAGATCGGTCGCCGCCGGCTCGCCCGCCATCCCGAAGATGCGCACCGACAGCCGCCCGACCGCGCGACGCCACCCGGTCGCAATAGAGGTCGAGCGTCGCCGCGTCGGGGGCGCGGATGTCGGCGTCGACGTCCATCGCCATGCCGTCGATCACCGCGTGGAAATCGTCGCGGCGCGAGCTCGAAGCGGCGACCGCCTCGGCGACCAGCGCGGCGCGGCCCGGGGTCCCGCCGGCGTAGAGCGCGTCGATGTCGCGCGCGCCAGCGCGCCAGCGCCGCGCGCCCGGTCGGCGCGATCGCGGTCGATGTCGTCGGCGATATCGTCGACCGCGCGGCAGAAGGCGTAGACCGCGTACATCGCCTCGCGCTCGGCCCGCGGCAGCACGCGCATCCCGGCGTAGAAGCTGCTGCGCGACACCTGTGCCGTGCAGCGCGACGCGGTCGTCGTGGTTCACGCCACAGCACCGCGCGTCAGCGCCAGCCACGCCTGCGCGGCCGCTTGGCCGTGGTGCGACGCGCTCGGCCAGCGGGTCGCGGACCATGCAGCCGCGCGGTCAGGTCCTCGGCGAGGCGCTGGATCACCGCGCACCTCGGCCGCCAGCCGGCGGTCGCGGATCATCGCCGCGAACGGCCGCGCCTCGGCCAGCAGCGCCGGTCGCAGCGCCGCGCCAGGTCGCGGATCACGCCGCGCAGCGCCGGCGGCGCCGCGCGGCGGCGCAGATCGGCGGCGTCGCGCCGGCGGCGCCAGCATGTCGGCGGGGATATAGACGCGGTCGATGTCGCGATAGTCCTTCCCGCAGTCCTGCAGGTGGTTGATGACCTGCAGCGCCGCGCACAGCGCGTCCGACGCGGCCCAGGTCGCGCGGTCCTCGCCATGGACGTCGAGCACGAAGCGCCCGACCGGCATCGCCGACATGCGGCAATAGGCGATCAGCGTCGTCCCAGTCGGCGGAGCGCGGCGTCGTCACGTCGCGGACGAAGGCGTCGAGCAGGTCGAGCGCGTGCACGGGGTCGAGCCGGCGCGTCGGCCATCACCTCGCGCAGCGCCAGCGCGGTGGGCTCGGCCTCGGCCTCGCCCGAGCGACGTCGCGCGCATCGCGTCGAGCCGCGCCAGCTTCTCGCCGCGGGATCGCCGCGCCGTCGTCGGCGATGTCGTCGGCGGCGCGCGCGAAGCGGTAGAAGGCCATGATCGGCGCGCGCGCGGCGGGCTTCAGCAGCCACGAGGCGACGGGGAAGTTCTCGGTGGTGGCGGTGCGCGTGCGGTCATGCGCGCTCCGCCGGCCGCCTGGACGCGACCCTTCCACTTGCCGCCGCGGCCGCGGTGATACTGGACCGCCGACACCAGCGTGTACCAGCCGTAGATAGCGGCGATCGCCGGCAGCGCCGCGCCCCACAGCGGCGAGCGGCGGTAGAAGCGCAGCATCGGCTGGAACGCGGCCGCCATCATCCCCCAGGCGGCGACGCCGGCGAGCTGCGCCCAGCCGCCGCCGAACAGCGCCAGCAGCGGCGGCGCGACGAAGGTCAGCGGCAAGGCCGAGCAGCGTGCCGGCCAGCAGCAGCGGCGAATAGCCGAGCTGGGCATAGGCCGAGCGCGCGATCATCGCGCCGACGTCGCCGATCCGCGGATAGGGCCGCAGCGACTCCGAGCGGTCGGTCAGGACCAGCCGGATCGGCCCCTGCCGCTTCAGCAGCGCGCCCAGCGCGCAGTCGTCGATCAGCGCGCCGCGGATCGCGGCGATGCCCCCCGCCGCCGCCAGCGCGGCGCGGTCGACCAGCATCACCCCGCCCGCCGCCGCCGCCGTCCGCCCCGGCCGGTTCACGCGCGGCGAACGGGTACAGCATCGGAAGAACCAGACGAACGCCGGCACCAGCGCGCGTTCGGCGCGGCTGTCGCAGCGCAGCCGCGCCATCAGCGAGACGAGCACCGCCTCGTCGGCGACGGCGCGGCGCGACCAGCCAGCGCAGCGTGTCGGGCGCATGGGCGATGTCGGCGTCGGTCAGCCACAGAAAGCGCGGCGCCTCCCCTGCCGCCGCGATGCCTTGCGCGACCGCCCACGAGCTTGCCGGTCCAGCCGGCGGCGAGCGGCGCGGCGGGCAGCACCGCCAAACTGTCATCCCCGCGGAAGCGGGGACCCATCTCCTGCGGCCTCTCGGGACGATGATCCCCGCTTCCGCGGGGATGACAACGCCAACTTGCCTGCGCCACATCCGCCGTGCCGTCGCTGCTGCCGTCGTCGACGACGATGACGCGAAAGTCGCCCGGATAATCCTGCGCGCCAGGCTGGCGACCGCGCCGATCACCGCCGCCTCGTCGCGCGCGGGGACCACCGCGATCACCGCCGGCCACGCCGCGGGGTCGGGCGGCACGCCGTCGTCCTGCTCGCGTCGCGCGCCACCAGCCGGCGCGGGCGAACAGCAGGACCAGCCAGATGGCGACGACCAGCCCGCCGGCCGTGCCCGCGACGAGGCTCACAGCATCCCCGCCGCGCCGAACCACGCCAGCGCCTCGGCCAGCGCCTCGCCGTACGGCCGCGCCGAATAGCCGAGCTCGCGCTCCGCGCGGGCGCTGGTGAAGTACATGTGGTGCCCGGCCATCCGCAGCGCGTCGGCGGTCAGGAACGGCTCGCGGCCCGTCACCCGCGCCACCGCCTCGGCACCCCAGGCGAGCGGGAACAGCGGCGCCGCGGCAATGCCACGGTCGGCGCCTTGCGGCCCGTCAGGCGGGCGATGTCGGCGAGCATGGTCCGCAGGCTGACGTCCTGCCCGCCCAGGATATAGCGCCGGCCGACCTCGCCCCGGTCGAGCGCCAGCACATGCCCGCGGGCGACGTCGTCGACATGGACGAGGTTGAGCCCGGTATCGACGAAGGCCGGCATCCGGCCGGTCGCCGCCTCGACGATGATCCGCCCGGTCGGCGTCGGCCGGACGTCGCGCGGGCCGATCGGCGTCGACGGATTGACGATCACCGCCGGCAGGCCCTCGTCGCGGACCATCGCCTCGACCAGCCGCTCGGCGACGACCTTGCTGCGCTTGTACGCGCCGATCGCCCGCTCGGGCGTCAGCGGATCGCTCTCGTCGGCCGGGCCCGCTCCAGCCCGAGCGTCGCGACCGAACTGGTGTAGACGATGCGCGCGACGCCCGGCCGCCAGCGCCGCCGCCATGACGTTGCGTCGTCTGGGCGACGTTGTTGCGGACGATCTCCTCGCGGATCGCGCGCCCACAGGCGGTAATCGGCGGCGACGTGGATGACGGCTCGCGCCCCGGCGCAGGCGGCGGCGACGGCGGCCGCGTCGAGCAGGTCGGCCTCGACGATTTCGGCGGCGAAGCCGACCAGTTGTCGCGCGGGCTCGTCGCGCGGACCAGCCCGCGCACACGCCAGCCGCGCCGGCCGCGCGCGCGCCACCGCCGAGCCGACGAAGCCGGCCCGCCGGTGACGAGGACGAGTCGCGCTCGCCATCGCCGTCGTCCCTAGCCGCGAGCCGCGCGGCGAGGGAAGGCCGCTGCGCAGCCCGCGACAAGCCGCGCGGGCGGCGCTATAGCGGCGGCGTGACCGCCGTGCCTTCCGTCCGATGATCGTCGCCGCCGATCCTCGCCGCGGCGCTGATCGCGCTGGCGGTGGCCGGCATCGCCTATCAGCTCGCCGCGGCGATCGCGGTGTGCGCGGACGCTGGCGCACGCCGGCCGCGCCGGCGCTCGACGCCGCGCCCCGGCGGTCACGCTGCTCAAGCCGCTGCACGGCGCCGAGCCGCGGCTGGCGGCGAATCTCGGCGGCTTCGTCACGCCAGCACTATGCCGGCGCCGTGCCAGATCGTCTTCGGCGTCAGCGACGCCGACGACGCCGCGCTCGGCGCCGTCGCGCGCGCTGCGCGCGGCGCATCCGCACGCCGATATCGAGACGTCGTCGACGGCGTGCGCCACGGCAGCAACGCCAAGGTGTCGAACCTGGTCAACATGATGGCCGCGGCGCAGCACGACGTGCTGGTCGTCAGCGATTCGCGACATCGCCGTCGGGCCCGACTATCTCGCGCGCGTCGTCGCCGCGCTGGCGCTGCCCGGGCGTCGGCGCGGTGACCTGCCTGTACCACGGGCGCGGCGATGCCGGCGGCTGGTCGCGGCTGGCGGCGCAGGGGATCAGCTACGGCTTCCTGCCCGGCGGTCGTCGTCGGCCTGCGCCTCGGCCTGGCCGAGCCGTGCATGGGCTCGACGATCGCGCTGCGCGCGCGAGACGCTCGACGCGATCGGCGGCTTCGCGGCGTTCGCCGACATGCTCGCCGACGATCACGCGATCGGCGTGGCGGTGCGCGCGCCGGGGCTGCACGTCGCGGTCCCCGCCGATCACCGTCGCCCATGGCTGCGCCGAACCGGAGCCTGGCCGCGCGTCGTCGCGCCACGAGACTGCGCTGGAACGCGACCATCCGCCGGCTCGACCCGTGGGGCTATCTCGGCCACGGGCTGGTCAACCCGCTGCCGCTGGCGCTGCTGGCCGCGTCCATGCGCCTCGAGGCGTGGCCGCTGATCGTCGGCGCGCTGCTCGCCCGCGCTCGCGCGTCGCCGGCGTGGTCGACCGGCGACGCGCAGCCGCGCGCCCGGCGCCGTGGTGGTGGCTGCCGGCGCGCGATCTGCTGACCTTCGGACTGTTTCATCGCCAGCTTTTTCGTGCAATCGGTCGATTGGCGCGGACGCGGCTTAGAAGTCGCGCGCGACGGCCGCATCACCGACGAAGGTCTGAACGCTGATGCGTACCCTGTTCCTGCAGGCCCCGTCGTTCGACGGCTATGACGGCGGCGCCGGCGCGCGCTACCAGATGAAGCGCGAGGTGAAGTCGTTCTGGTATCCGACCTGGCTCGCGCAGCCGGCGGCGATGGTCGAGGGATCGAAGCTGATCGACGCGCCCGCGCACGACCTGTCGTGGGACGACATCGCGCACGAGTTCGACGAACGCGATCTCGTCATCCTCCACACCTCGACGCCCAGCTTCAACCAGGACGTCCGCACCGCCGCGCTGATCAAGGCGCGCAACCCGAGGATCGATGATCGGCCTTCGTCGGCGCGAAGGTGACGATCGAGGACGTCGCGAGCCTCGCAGGCGTGCGAGCGCGATCGACTTCGTCTGCCGCGAGGAATATCGACTTCACCTGCGTCGAACTGGCCGAGGGCCGCCCGCTCGCCGAGATCGACGGCATCACCTGGCGCGCGCGCCGACGGCACGCATCGTCCGCAACAAGGACCGCGCGCAGATCGAGGACATGGACGTCGCTGCCGATGGTCTCGCCGATCTACAAGCGCGACCTCGACACGTCGAAATATTTCGGCGGCTATCAGCGCCACCCGTACGTCTCCTTCTACACCGGGCGCGGCTGCAAGAGCCGCTGCACCTTCTGCCTGTGGCCGCAGACGATCAGCGGCCACCGCTACCGCCACCGCAGCGTCCCCAAGGTGATCGAGGAGGTGAAGTACATCCTCCGCGAGATGCCCGAGGTGAAGGAGATCTTCTTCGACGACGATACGCTCGCCGACGCGCATGATTTCGTCGTCGAACTGTCGGGCGAACTGCGCAAGCTCGGCTTCGGCACGCCCGGCTTCCGCGTCACCTGGGGCTGCAACGCCAAGGCGAACGTGCCGCAGCCGGTGCTGAAGGCGATGAAGGAGGGCGGCTGCCGGGTGCTGCTGGTCGGCTATGAAAGCGGCAACCAGCAGATCCTGCACAACATCAAGAAGGGCCTGCGCACCGATGTCGCGCGCCGGTTCACCAAGGACTGCGCATGCGCTCGGCCTGACCATCCACGGCACCTTCATCCTCGGCCTGCCCGGCGAGACGCTCGAGACGATCGAGGAGACGATCAACTACGCCAAGGAGATCGACCCGCACACGATCCAGGTGTCGCTCGCCGCGCCGTATCCGGGGACCTTCCTGTACAAGCAGGCGACCGAGAACGGCTGGTTCGATGCGTCGCACGACCTGTTGACCGACGGCGGCAACCAGATCGCGCAGCTGAGCTATCCGCACCTGCACTCGTCGGTGATCTTCGACAAGGTCGAGGAGTTCTACAAGCGCTTCTACTTCCGCCCGTCCAAGATCTGGGAAATCGTGCGCGAGATGCTGACCGACTGGGACATGATGAAGCGCCGCCTGCGCGAGGGCGTCGAGTTCTTCGACTTCCTGCGGCGGCGGAAGGAAGCGGTCGCGTGAAGCTCCTCGTCGTCACCGCCGACGATTTCGGCAACGACGTCGCGGTCAACGAGGCGGTCGAGGCCGCCCACCGCGACGGCATCCTCACCGCCGCCAGCCTGATGGTCGGCGGCGCCGGCCGTCGCCGACGCGGTCGCGCGGGCGAAGCGGCTGCCGGGGCTCGGCGTCGGCCTGCACCTGACGCTCGTCGACGGCGTACCGGTGCTGCCGCCCGAGCAGGTGCCGGGCCTCGTCGGGCCGGACGGCCGTTTCAGGGACAACATGGCGGCGGCCGGCGCGGCGATGTTCTTCCTGCCCGCGGTCCGCCGTCAGCTCGGGCGCGAGATCGAGGCGCAGTTCGCCGCCTTCGCCGCGACCGGCCTGCCGCTCGACCACGTCAACGCCCACAAGCACTTCCACCTCCACCCGACGATCGCCGGGCTGATCGCGACGATCGGCGCGCGCTACGGCCTGAAGGCGGTGCGCGCGCCGATCGAGCCGGGCGCGCCGTCGCTGACCGACCCCTGGGCGCGGCTCGTCGCCGGCCGCTTCCGTCGCCGTGGCATCGCCGTGCCGGACGCCGTGTTCGGCCTGCGCCATTCCGGCCACATGACCGCCGACCGGCTGGTGGAGGCGCTCGGCCGCCTGCCCGCCGGGCTGAGCGAGATCTACCTCCACCCGGCGACGCGCGACGACTATCCCGGCCACGGCCCCGGCTATCGCCACACGGCCGAACTGGCGGCGTTGCGCGACGGCGACATCGCCGGCAAAATCGCCGCAGCCGGGGTGAAAACTCGGCAGCTTCGCTGCCATTTGCGAGCGCATGACGGAGCAGCCCGCATGAACGCACCGACCCCCAAGGCCGCCTTCACCGCTTACCCCCCGGCCATGCCCGAGGCCCCCGCCGGCCGCGTGCGTCCCGGCAGCGAGGCGCACAAGGCCCTGATGTGCCGGACGATGCTGACGACGCACGACCCCTACAAGCCGGCGCTGATCGACTGGCCCAGGCTCGATCCGGTGACGCAGAACCGCATCACCAGCCTGCCGATCTGGGACATCGCCGTGGCCACCGAGGGCCGGGCGAGCATGAACGTCTCGACCTATGCCGCGACCATCGCCGACCCGCTGCTGAAGAGCGCGGTCGAGATGAACGCCTTCGAGGAGGCGCGGCACAAGCTCGTGCTCGGCGACATGGTCCGCGCCTATGGCATCGAGCTGGTGCCCGAGCCCGCCTATGTCACCCCGCGCGACCCCGAATGGGCGTTCATGGTCACCGGCTTTTCGGAGTGCATCGACAGCTTCTTCGGCTTCGGCCTGTTCAAGATCGCCAAGGACAGCGGCTTCTTCCCGCCCGAGCTGGTCGACACGTTCGAGCCGGTGATGCGCGAGGAGGGGCGGCACATCCTGTTCTTCGTCAACTGGGTGGCGTGGCACCGGCGGACCATGCCGCTGTGGCGCCGGCCGTGGTTCGCGCTGAAGGTCGCCGCCGTCTGGGCCTTCCTGATCTGGGAGCGGATCGACATGGCCAAGGGGCTGGGCGACGGCAACAGCCGCGCCGAGGAGAGCAACTTCACCCTCAACGGCTCGAAGGAGCTGGGCGTCGAGATCGAGTTTCCCGAGCTGGCGGCGATCTGCCTGGCCGAGAACGACCGCCGGCTGGGGGTCTACGACGCGCGGCTGATCCGGCCGAAGTTCGTGCCGGCGGCGATGCGCCTCGCCCTGCGCGTCATGGGCAAGGGCAAGCTGCTCGCCGCGGCGTGAGCGGCAGCGGCCTCGCGCTGGCGTCGGCCGGCGCGGCGGCATAGGGACCGGCATGGCCCGCGTCCTGATCCTGCTCCTCACCCTCGCCGGCCTGGGTGCGGCGGCGTGGATCGTCCGCGACGTCGGCATCGGCGCGGTGGTGGCGGCGATCGCACGCGTCGGATGGGGCGGCTTCGCGCTCTACTGCAGCTATTCGCTGATCGTCCTCGCCCTCCTCGGTATCGCCTGGCGCGCGGTCGCGCCGGACGGTGGCCCGATGCTGGCCTTCGCCTGGGCCCGGACGGTGCGCGAGGGGGCGACCGACGTCCTGCCCTTCGCCCAGATCGGCGGGCTGGTCGTCGGCGGCCGCGTGCTGACCGCGCGCGGACTGCCCGCCGACCTGGTCTATGCCTCGATGATCGCCGACCAGACGACCGAGATGGGCAGCCAGGCGGTGTTCACCCTGTTCGGCGTGGCGGCGCTGGTCATGGCGCTGGGCGGCATGTTCGACCACGGCGGCGTACTCCGCCTCGTGCTCGCCGGCGTCGGCGTCGCGCTGGCGCTGCTCGCCGCCGTCGCCTTCGGCCAGCGGCCGCTGCTGCGCCTTGCCGCGCGGCTGGCGGCGCGGATCCTGCCGGCGTCGGTCGCCTCGCTCGACGCGGTCGCGGCGCGGCTGGCGGCGATCTATCGCGCGGCCGGGCGGGGTCGCGGTGTCGTTCGCCGCCAACCTCGCCGCGTGGATCGCCAGCGGCGTCGGCGCGTGGCTGGCGCTGCGCCTTATCGGCGTCCCGGCCGGGATCGTCGCCGTCGTCGCGATCGAAGCGCTGGTCTTCGCCGTCCGCTCGATCGCCTTCGCCGTCCCCGGCGCGCTGGGGGTGCAGGAGGGCGCCTACCTGCTGCTCGCGCCCTTGTTCGGCATCGACCCGCAGGCCGCGATCGCCCTGTCGCTGCTCAAGCGCGCCCGCGACATCGCCATCGGCCTGCCGGCCCTGCTCGCCTGGCAGGCGGGCGAGGGGCGCCGGCTGCTGGCCTGACGCCTGTCCTACACCGGTCGGGGAAGCTATACCCGGTCGGCGCCACTTCGCTGGCCGGAGCGGCCGGTCGAAAACAGCGTCGCCGGCGTGACCTTCGCGTGACCTTCGTTGGATTGACCGCGCGCCGGTCAGCTGCGGCAGGCGAGCTGGCCCTGGATCGCGGCGCATTCCTGCCGCTGCCCACCCCGGTTGATGCGGACGCTGGGGTCCCGCGCTGGACGGCGCTACCCACCGCGGCGACGGTGCCGACGGCTGACCGTTGACCGCCTCGACGATGTCGCCGGGCTGGAGGTAGCCGAACTGCGCCGCCGGGCGCGCCCGGCTGGACGGCGGTGACGACGACGCCGTGTTCGGGCAGGCCGGCGCCGAGCTCCTGGGCGAAGGCCGGCGACAAGTTGCCGATGGTCACGCCGGTCAACAGGTTGTCGCCGCCCACCGTCGTCAGCGACCGCGGCGGCGTCTCGGGCGGCCGGGCGAGCACCAGCCCGACATGCTCGACCCGCCCACCACGGAGCAGCGTCACGTCGAGCTTCGTCCCCACGCCCTGCGTCGCGATGCGGTAGCGCAGCATGCCGGGATCGGCAACGTCCTTGCCGTCGATCGCGGTCAGCACGTCGCCGACGCGGATGCCCGCCGCCGCCGCCGGCGAGCCGGGCGAGATGGCGGTGACCAGCACGCCGCCGGGGCGGTCGAGCCCGGCCAGCCGCGCGCTGTCGGCGGTGACGGCCTCCCCTTCCGCGCCGATCCAGCCGGTGACCAGCTTGCCCGTGCCGGCGGCGGCCAGGAACACGCGGACGATGTTGGCCGGGATGGCGAAGCCGATCCCCTGGCTGCCGCCGCTGCGCGTGTAGATCGCGCTGTTGATGCCGACGAGATCGCCGTGCAGGTCGAGCAGCGCGCCGCCCGAGTTGCCCGGGTTGATCGCCGCGTCGGTCTGGATGAAGAACTGATAGTCGGAGACGCCGACGCCGGTACGCGCCACGGCCGAGACGATGCCGTGCGTCACCGTCTGGCCGACGCCGAACGGATTGCCGACGGCGAGCACGACGTCGCCGACCTCGGCCCGGTCGCTGTCGCCGAGGCGGATGACCGGCAGCCGGCTGCCCTTGGTGTCGACGCGAAGCAGCGCCAGATCCGACTTGGCATCGGCGAAAACCAGCTTGGCCTTGAACTCGCGGCGGTCGGCGAGGCTGACGAGGATCTCGTCCGCGCCCTGGACGACATGGTTGTTGGTGACGATCAGCCCGTCGGCCTGGACGATGACGCCGCTGCCCAGCGACTGCTCGACGCGCGGCTGCGGCGCGCCGCCGCCGAAGAACTGGCGGAAGAAGGGGTCGTCCATCAGCGTCGCCCGGCTGCGGTTGACCCGCGCCGAATAGACGTTGACCACCGCCGGCGCGGCGCGCTTCGCCACCGGCGCGAAGCTCAGCTGGAGCTGCCCGGCATCAGCCGGCGCCACCCGGGTCGTGGCGATCGCCGGCGGCGGCGCGATAACATCGGCGCTGACCGGCGTGCGGCCGACGCCGGTCTCGAGCCCGAGCGCCAGGCCGAGGCCGGCGACGGCGCCGCCGCCGAGAAGGACGATGGTGCGAACAGCGTGGTTCATGCGGACCCCTCCGTGCAACGCTGGTGCCGCAGGTCGGGTGAAGCGCGGATTAATGCAAGCGGCTCAGGGGAGTGCGCGTCGCTTCGATCACGTCGTCCGCCGTGAGCGCCCGGTACAGGTGCGGGAACAGGGCGCCGCCACGCGATGCCTCCCAGCGCAGCGCCGCCCCGAGGCCCGCCGCGTCGAACGCGACGCGCACCACCGGCACCCCGGCAAAATACTTCGCCCGCGTCGCCTCGACCTGGTCGGCAGCCGACAGATGGATGAAGCCGTCGCGGTGGTCGTCGGGCGAGCCGGCGAAGCTGCCGGCCGCCTGGAACGCGGCCCACTCGTTCTCGCGCAGCAGCTTGTAGACGAGCATGGCACCACCGGGGTTGCATTTGCGCTGCGAAGCGAGCACATAGCAGCCAGCCGAAGTTGCCTGCAACCGTCGAGCGGCGCTTCTACGCCTTCTCTTGTCGTTTCACGCTGCCGCGGCGTCCGGGTGCATCTCCGCGCCCGGGCCCAACGAATGTACGTAAGGAGCCACTCATGGCTATCGGAACCGTCAAGTTTTTCAACAGCGTCAAGGGCTATGGCTTCATCGCTCCCGATGGCGCGTCCAAGGACGTCTTCGTCCACGTCTCGGCCGTCGAGCGGTCGGGCCTCAACGGTCTGAACGAGGGCCAGAAGGTCAGCTTCGACGTCGAGAACGATCGTCAGGGCCGCGCCTCGGCCGTCAACCTCGCGCTGGCCTGAAGCCTATATGGCGAAGGAAGAGGCGCTTAAGGTCGAGGGCGTGATCGCCGAGATCCTGCCCGACGGCCGCTTCCGCGTGAAGCTCGAGAACGACCACGAGATCATCGCCTATACGGCGGGCAAGATGCGCAAGAACCGCATCCGCTCGATCGTCGGCGATCGGGTCCATGTCGAGATGACCGCCTATGACCTCGACAAGGGGCGGATCGTCTTCCGCGAGAAGACGGTCAACCCGCCGATGAACCAGCGCCGCTTCTTCCGCCGCTGACCCGCGCGCCCCGGAGCTTCGTGCTCCGGGGCGTCGCCTCTGGAGGACGAGCCATGACCGACCCCGTCGCCGCGCCCGTCCCTGCCGACGATCCCGCCGCGGACTTCCGCGTCGTGCCGTTCCGCGAGACCGACTATCGCACCGGCAGCACCGTCCGTCGCGACGTCGAGGCGCCGGTCATCAGCCGCTTCAGCGACCATGTCATGGTCGCCCTGCCCGACGGTTCGACGCTGCGGGTCCAGGAAAAGCGCCGCTAGCGCCGGCGGCGTCGCGGCGATCCCCTCGCTGCGGCGAGGAGCAGATACGACAGCAGTCCGACCGGCCCCGCCATGAAGGTGAGGAACAGGCAGACGAGCAGTGCCGCGTGCGGCACGCGCGCCGTCGGGGCACTCTCCGCCTCCCACGCACCGGCGAACAGATCGAAGGCGAGGTAGTGAACCCAGCCGGCAAGCGCCGCCTCGCGTGAGCCGAGCAGGCGCATGACCCCGTCGAGCGAGTTGAAGGCGCGCCAGTCGGGCGCCGGACCGTGGCCGAGCGCGTGGACCAGCACCGCAAAATAGCCGCCGCACAGCACGGCCGCGATCAGCCGGGCGGTGAACACCGCCAGCGGCCGCTGCCACGGACAGACGGCAAGGATCAGCCAGCCGGCCAGCGCCAGCGTCGAGGCGATGCGGAACAGCAGGTCGAGCGGCACAACCCGCTCAGGCCGCGAGCCGCTGCTTCGCCGCCGCCCGGATCAGGTCGCTCGCCTTCTCGGCGACCATGATCGTCGGCGCGTTGGTATTGCCGCTGACCAGCCGCGGCATGACCGAGGCATCGACGACACGCAGGCCCTCGACCCCGCGGACGCGCAGCTCGGGATCGACGACCGCACTCGGATCGCCGCGCGCGGCCCATCGCGCAGGTGCCGACGGGATGGTAGATCGTCGTGCCCGCCTGCTGCGCGTAGGCCAGCAGTTCGGCATCGCCCGGCGCGTCTGGCCCCGGCATCATCTCGCCGACGACATAGGGCGCCAGCGCCGGCTGCGTGCTCAGCATCCGCCCCCATTTCAGCCCGGCGACGATCGTGTCGCGGTCGAGCGGCGTGCTCAGATAGTTCGGCCGGATCGCCGGCCGATCCATCGGATCGCCATTCTTCACGTGGATCGTGCCGCGGCTCTCGGGCCGGAGCTGGCAGGCGGCCATGGTCAGGCCGGGCAGGCGTTCGAGCTCCCAGATCTGCTTCTGCGTGAACTTCTCGACGTCGACCGTCGCCGGCAGGATGTGGTACTGGACGTCGGGCCCGTCGAGGCCGGGCCGCGTGCGGATATAGGCCTGGACGTGGGCCGCCGACATGGTCAGCAGCCCCTTGCGCATCGTCGCATAGCGTGCGGCTTCGCGCACCAGCCGCCAGCCGCGGCTGAGCTCGTTGACCGAAACACAGTCCTTCAGCCGGTATTGCAGGCTGACGACATAATGGTCCTGGAGGTTGGTGCCGACACCAGGTGCGGCGACCTTCACCTCGATCCCGGCGGCGCGCAGCACCTCGGGATCGCCGATGCCCGACAGCTCGAGCAGCTGCGGCGAGTTGACCGCGCCGCCAGACAGGATCACCTCGCGCCGCGCCGTCGCCGTGACACTCTGCCCGCCGACGCGGTAGCGGACGCCGGTGGCGCGGCCGTGGTCGATCACCACCTGCTCGGCCTGGGCCTCGGTCACCAGCGTCAGGTTCTGCCGCGGCAGCGCCGGGCGGAGATAGGCCATTGCCGCCGACCAGCGCCGGCCGTTCTTCACCGTCAGCTGAAAATAGCTGATGCCATCCTGGCTGGCCCCGTTGCAGTCGTCGTTGAACGGCAGCCCGGCCTCGACGCCGGCGGCGATCACCGCGTCGCTGACCGGGTGATGCTCGGTGATGTCGGACACGTTGAGCGGGCCGTCGCTGCCGTGCAGCGGATCGTCCTTCAGCCGTTCGTTACCCTCGGCGCGCTTGAAATAAGGAAGGACGTCGGCCGAACTCCAGCCGGTGCAGCCGAGCTGCGCCCAGTGGTCATAGTCGGCCGCCTGGCCGCGGACATAAAGCAGGCCGTTGATCGATGACGAGCCGCCGAGCACCTTGCCGCGCGGCCAGACGTGCGGCCGGTCGCCGCTGGTCGGGTCGACCTCGGTTTCGTACAGCCAGTTGACCTTGGGATCCTTTAGCGTCTTGGCATAGCCGACCGGAATATGGATCATCGGGTTGGTGTCGCGGCCGCCCGCCTCGAGCAGCAGGACCGTCGCCGTCCCGTCCTCGGTCAAGCGGTTGGCGAGGACGCAACCGGCGCTTCCGGCCCCCACAACGATGTAGTCATATTCGGCCATCGCTCTCTCCCCATGCCGCTTGGCGGTCGTTGGTGCCGAGTATGCGGAAGCCGACGCCTGGGCGCTAGTGCTGGCTCACCGGCGTCCGCACGACCATACCGTCGAGCGTCGGCGCGGCGACGATCTGACACGCGAGGCGGCTGTCGGCGGTGACCCCTTCGGCGAATTCGAGCATCGCCGCTTCCATCTCCGACCGCTCCCCGCGGCGGCGAGCCATTCTGGTGCGACATGGACGTGGCACGTCGCGCAGGCGCAGTTGCCGCCGCAGTCGCCGTCGATGCCGGGGACGCCGTTGGCTACGGCCGCCTCCATCAGCGATTCGCCGTCGGGAACGTCGAGCGTCCGCGCGCCGCCGTCGGCAGCGATGTAGGTGATGCGCGCCATGGTGCTCCGATCAGGCCGGGATGCGGACCGGCAGGCTGGAATAGCCCTTGACGAAGGCCGAGGGAACCCGCGTCGGCGGGCCCATGATCTCGATACCGTCGGGGTAGCGCTTGAGGATCTCCTGCCAGACGATCTTGAGCTGCAGTTCGGCCAGCCGATTGCCGACGCAGCGATGGATGCCGAAGCCGAACGACAGGTGCTGGCGGACGCGCGGTCGGTCAATCCAGAAGCGGTTCGGCTCGGGCACGGCGCGCTCGTCGCGGTTGCCCGAGACGTACCACATGACGACGCGGTCGCCCTCACGAATCGTTTTGCCGCCGATCTCGACGTCGGTCAGCGCCGTTCGCCGCATATGGGCGAGCGGCGTCTGGTAGCGGATGATCTCGCTGACCGCCGATTCGACCAACGCGGGGTTGGCCTTCAGCTTTGCCCATTCCGACGGGTTCGCCATCATGAACTGCAGGCCGCCAGTGATCGAGTTGCGCGTCGTGTCGTTGCCGCCGACGATCAGCAGCAGCAGGTTGCCGAGATACTCCATCGGTATCATGTCGCGTGTCGCCGGGTTGTGCGCCAGCATCGAGACGAGGTCGTTGCCCGGTGTCGGGCTGTTGACCCGCTCGTTCCACAGCCGCGTGAAGTACATCAGGCATTCGAGCATGATCGCCTCGCGCTCGGCCTTGGTCGGGTTGCCCGGAACCGTCTCGTCGGCGGTCGCCATGTCTGACCAATAGGTCAGCAGACGGCGGTCCTCCCACGGAAAATCGAACAGCGTCGCCAGCATCTGCGTGGTCAGCTCGATCGATACACGGTCGACCCAGTCGAACGTCTCGCCGCGCGGCAGCTCGTCGAAGATCTTCTGCGCCCGCTCTCGGATCAGGCCCTCAAGAAACGCGAGATTGCCGGGCGAGACGATCGGCGACACCGCCTTGCGCTGCACGTCGTGCTTAGGCGGGTCCATGGCGATGAACATCGGCAGGATGAAGTCCTTGTCCATGTCCTTGGCGGTGATACCGCCAAGATGGGCGTCGGACGAAAAACGCACGTGGTCGGTGTCGACCTTCATGATGTCGGCGTAGCGGGTAATCGACCAGTAGGGACCAAACTTGCCGTTGGCATGGTAATGGACCGGGCTTTCGTCGCGCAGCCGCTCGAAATAAGGCCAGTGGGCGTCGTTCACCCAAAGGTCGGTCTCGAGCATGTCGAGCTCGCCAAGCGGCACCGAGTAGGCGCGCTCGCGGGCGGGATGGGCGGCAACCTCGCCGCCCCAGCTGTCGAAATCAATCGCGCGCGTTGCCACGACCATTCTCCCCAAAGGCCTCTGTCGAAGCTCGATCCGGAACGTGCACTCGAGCTACGCAAAAGGCAATGGGCTGGTGGTCACGAGCGGCCTCTAACCAACCATCAAACGGGTGGTAGCCGCGATCATAAAAAGTTCGACGCCCTGAACCAACGTTTTGGTTCAACGTTAAGGGTATTGATGCAATGCACAAAGAAGCAGTGCTTTGGTCCTGTCGCGGGCGCCGTTTAGCCAGTGGCACGGTGTTTGCGAACATTGCGTGGTGAACGTGCGTTGATGAGGTGCGGGTGATGCGCGGTACGATCCTGTTCGCTGCGGCTATGATGGTGACGCTTCCTGCTGCTGCTGCTGCGCCGCAGCAACGGCGAGCTGCGGTGGCGCCGCCGCACCGGGTGGGTAGCGCGGTGGAATGGACCGTGGCCCTTGCCGCCTTCGTCTCGATCGCCGCGCTGCGACGGCCACGCACGGCCCGGTCGGTCTCCTCCTGAAGGCTTGAGCGCCGGGCAGTCAGCCCGTAGGCGGAAGCATGGATCGCCTGACCCTGCCCCGCCCCGACGACTGGCACGTCCACCTGCGCGACGGCGCAATGCTCGCGCGTGTTGTCCCGTTCACCGCCGCCCAGTTCGCTCGTGCCATCGTCATGCCTAACTTGGCCGAGCCGGTGACCACGGCAAGTGCTGCCCTGGCTTATCGTGACCGGATCACCGCCGCCGCCGCCGACGGCTTCGTGCCGCTGATGACCGCCTACCTGACGGACGCGAGCGAGGCTGCCGACCTGGTCGCCGGACACCGCGACGGCGTGCTGACGGCCGTCAAGCTGTATCCGGCACACGCAACGACCAACAGCGCCGCCGGCGTGACCGACATCATGCGCATCATGCCGGTACTCGAGGCGCTGGCGGCGGCCGGGATGCCGCTGCTCATCCACGGTGAGGTAACCGACCCCGGCGTCGATATCTTCGATCGCGAGGCGGTCTTCATCGAGCGCATCTTGGAGCCGCTGGTGAGCCGGCTGCCCGAACTGCGGATCGTTTTCGAGCATATCACGACCACCGAGGCCGTTGCCTTCGTCCGCGACACCGGGCCGAACATCGCGGCGACGATCACCCCACACCACCTGCATCTCAGCCGCAATGCCTTGTTTGCTGGCGGCCTACGGCCGCACCATTATTGCCTGCCCGTGCTGAAGCGCGAGCGGCACCGCCGGGCCCTCGTCGCCGCGGCGACGTCGGGTAGTCCGAAGTTCTTCCTCGGCACCGACTCGGCCCCTCACGCCGTCCACGCCAAGGAGGCGGCGTGCGGCTGCGCCGGCGTGTGGAACGCGCCGTTCGCACTGGAAAGCTACGCCGCGGTGTTCGATGCCTGCGGCGCCCTCGACCGGCTGGAGGGCTTCGCCAGCCGCCATGGCCCTGCCTTCTACCGCTTGCCGGTCAACACCGACCAGGTGACGCTGACCCGCGTCCCGACCCGCGTGCCGGAGCGGATTGGCGACCTCGTCCCATTCCACGCCGGCGAGACGCTCGGCTGGCAGCTCAGTTCATTGCGTTCCTGAGGAAGGCGGCGCTTCTCGCGAGCATATCCTCGCGCACGGTGCTGTCGTCCAGCTGGTGGTCGAGATCCTTGTAGCGGAAGAACTCGACCTGGCGTCCGGCGGCCTTCAGCGCGCCGACCATCGCCTGTGACTGGGCAATATCGACGTTCAGGTCGTGGTCGCCGTGGAAGATCATCACGGGGGCCGTGATCCGCGCCGCGTTGCGGGCGGGGGAGCCGGCGCGGGCGTTTTCCGGCGAACCGATCTGAGCGTCGACCAGCTTAAAGTTGGTGAAGTGCAGATATTCGCTGCGCAGCATCTCGAGGTCGGTGACCGGCGCGACCGCGACGGCAGCTCGATAGAGGGTCGGATCGAGAACATTGGCCTGCAGCGCGGCGTAGCCGCCGTAGCTCCAGCCGAAGATCGCCAACTTGTTCGGCGATACGCCCTGCGTCACAAGCCAGCGGGCACCGTCGTTGACGTCCCCGATCGCCAGCCGCCACGAATGAAAGGCGTTGCCTGCGGAAAACGACTCGCCGAAGCCCGACGAGCCGCGAAAGTTCGGCTGGAGCACAGCAAAACCCTCGGCGGCAAAGAATTGAGCGAGAAAGTCGAAGCCCAGCGTGTCGCGCGCCGTCGGACCACCGTGCGGCATCAGCAGTGCGGGGAGGCCGCGGGCGTCGGTGTGCCCAGGCGGCAGCGTCAGGTAGCCCGGGATCCTCGTGCCGTCGGCCGCGGCATAGCTGACCGCCCGCACCTCGCCGAGCGCCACGCCGTCGAGACCCGGATAGGCGCCGAAGAGGCCGCCGAGCTTCCGCGCCGTCGTATCGTATAGGTAGTACTGCCCCGGCTGTCCGCCGCGCGCGGCGTAGATCAGGATTTTCGTCCCGTCCCAGCTCTCGTCACGGATGTCGATATACGGATTGCCGGGCAGCGCCTTCGCCAGCTGTGTCGCCAGCTTTGCGAGCGTCGGATCGAAATAATGCACCTCGTCGCGATCGACGGTGAAGCTTGCCCCAACCGGCCGGCGGTACTTGCCGATCCGGCGAACGCCGTCGACGTCGACCGTCGGGTGGGCATAGACGAGGGTCCGCGTCGTCGAGCCGTCGGTCGCCAGCGCGAACAGCGCCGTGCGGCCGTCGAGCGGGGCGAGCTCGTAGAGATGACTGCCGTCCGCATCGAAACCGTCGAAGGCGATGGCGCGCTCGTCGGTCAAAGCGATGTTCATCAACGGCCGCCAGTCGCGGCTGCCGGCTGGGCGCACGGCATAAGTCATGGTGTCCTTGACGATGCCGTCGGCGTCGGCGGTCCCGCTGCCACGCAGCCGAACCGTGCCGCGGTCGTCGCCGGCGAGCATCAGTGTCGCGGGGCTCGGCTTCTCGACGAAGGTGCGGGCGCCTGTTCGGACGTCTACCAGTGCAGCGCCAAGGCCCGGTGACTTTGCCGCCACCAGCGTCCCGGTCGACGACGAATAGCCGCTCGCCGCTTCCATCAGGACGTGGTCGGGGTCATCGGGTAGATAATCCATGACGCCGCCGGCAAAGCGTTCGCCGCCACGCTTCTCGCCGAGCAGCTTGCGATTCCCGCCGTCGGTGTCGATCGCGAGGATGCGGGTGAAGTTCGACGCCTTCACATAATCGACGGTATTGAACAGGCCGTAGAGGGTGCAGATCAGCCGGGTTTCCGTCTTGAACCGGCAGGATCGCGGTGTGACCTCCAAGTTTGCCCCGGCGAGAATCGCCCTGGTCTCGCCGGTCTTGAGGTCGACGACCGAGACGGCATAGCCCCCGGTTTTGTAGGCGCCGACGTATGCCACCTTGTCGCCGTCCGGGGACAGGGCCACCGACGTTGCCACCGGCCGCGCGGCGAAGCGGGCCGCGAGGTCGTCGGCCGCGGCGGACGACGCCCCCGCCAGCAGCAGCGCCAAGATCATGAAACGCATCGGCAAATCCCCCCGGTTCGCGCCCCATCCTAGCAGCGGCGCGGTCGGGCGCCAGTCGTTACGTCGGTGGCGTCAGTCCGGCGACGACGGCTTGCGCCTCCGCCTGGATCGCCGCCAGATGGGCGGCATCGACGAAGCTTTCGGCATAGACCTTGACGACATTCTCGGTGCCCGACGGGCGGGCGGCGAACCAGCCGCGCGCCGTCGACACCTTGACGCCGCCGAGCGGGGCACCGTTGCCGCGCGCGGTCGTGGCGATTTCCGTGACGATATCCTGCGCCAGCGTGCGCGGCATCGCCGCAACGTCGAGCGTCTTGAACGCCGCCTTCTGCGCCGGCGTCGCCACGGCGTCGGTCCGGGCGTAGAACGGCTCGCCGAGCGTGGCCGTCAGCCGGCGATAGCGCTGCTGCGGGTCTTCGCCGCCGCGCGCCGTCATCTCGGCGGCGAGCAGGCCGAGCAGCAGCCCGTCCTTGTCGGTCGTCCAGACGCGACCGTCCTTTCGCACAAAGGTCGCCCCGGCGCTCTCCTCGCCGGCGAAGGCAGATCGCCCGCGCTCAGCCCGGCGACGAACCACTTCAGCCCGACCGGCGTCTCGAACACGGTGCGGCCGTGGGCAGCGGCGACGCGGTCGATCATCGCGCTCGTCACCGCCGTCTTGCCGATCGCCGCGCCTGCGCTCCAGCCGGGGCGGCTGCCGAGCAGATAATCGACCGCGGCCGACAGATAGTGGTTGGGGTTCATCAACCCTGCCGGGGTGACGATGCCGTGGCGGTCGGCATCGGGATCGTTGCCGAACGACAGGTCGAAGCGGTCCTTCATGCCGATCAGCCCGGCCATGGCGTGCGGCGACGAGCAGTCCATGCGGATCTTGCCGTCCCAGTCGGGCGGCATGAAGGCGAAGGCGGGGTCGACCACCGGGTTCACCACCGTCAGGTCGAGGCGGTAGCGCTCGGCGATCCGGCTCCAATAGCCGACACCGGCGCCGCCGAGCGGATCGACGCCGATCCGCAGGCCCGCTGTGGCGACGACGTCGAGATCGAGGACGCTGCCGAGATCGTCGACATACTGCGTCACATAGTCGAACGGCGTGCCGCCCGCGGCGCCCCGCCGGACCTCGCGCAGGTCGCCGGCGATCAGTTCGTTGGCCCGCTTCTCGATCCAGCCGGTGATGCCGGTGTCGGCCGGGCCGCCGTCGGGGCCGTTGTACTTGAATCCGCCGTCGCGCGGCGGGTTGTGCGACGGCGTGACAACGATGCCGTCGGCAAGATGCTCGCGCCGGTCGCGGTTGTGGCCGACGATGGCGTGGCTGATGACCGGTGTCGGAGTGAAGCCGCCGCCGGCGTCGATCCGCGCGTCGATGCCGTTACCCGCCAGCACCTCGCGCGCCGTCAGCCACGCCGGCTCCGACAGCGCATGGGTGTCGCGGCCGAGGAACAGCGGACCGTCGACGCCGTGCGCCCGCCGCCAGTCGGCGACCGCCTGCGTGACGGCGAGGATGTGGACCTCGTTGAAGGCGGTATCGAGCGCCGAACCGCGATGCCCCGAGGTGCCAAAGGCGACGCGCTGCGCCGGCTCGCCGGGGTCGGGACGCAGGTCGGAATAGGCGGCGGACAGCGCGGACAGGTCGATCATGGCGGGGTCATAACGCTCCGCGCGGGCGGGCGGAAGCGAGCGCCCGCGACCGGGCGACGATGCCGCGGCACCTTGACGGCACGGCCGCGCCCGCGGACGGAAAGCGATGCGCCGCATTGCCAGCCTTGTCGCCCTGACCGCCGCCGTCCTGATCGGCGCCATGCCGGCGGCGGCGGGGCCGGTCATGGCCGACATGGCCGCCATGCCGGCATGGCGATCCCCGGCATGGCCGCGATGCCGGCCGCTCTCGGCGCCTATGCGATGACCCGCGAGGCATCGGGGACAAGCTGGCAGCCCGACGCCTCGCCGCACGACGCGCTCCACCTGATCGCCGGCGACTGGTCGATCATGCTCCACGGGCTGCTGAACGGGGTCTTCGACAGCCAGGGCGGCCCGCGCGGCGGCGACAAGGCCTTCGTGTCGGGCATGGTCATGGTCATGGTGTCCCGCGACGCCGGCGATCGCGGCCGCGTCCAGGTCCGGGCGATGCTCTCGCCCGACCCCCTGATGGGGCGTAATGGCTATCCGCTGCTGCTCGCCACCGGCGAGACGGCGGACGGACGAACGCCGCTGGTCGACCGCCAGCATCCGCATGACCTGATCGCGGAGCTGAGCGTCAGCTACGCCTACCGGCTGACCGACACGGCGAGCGTCTTCCTGTACGCTGGCCTGCCCGGCGAGCCGGCGTTCGGTCCCCCGGCGTTCATGCACCGCCTGTCGATCATGGATTCGCCCGAGGCGCCGATCAGCCATCACTGGGTCGATTCGATGCACATTACCGAGGGCGTCGTCACCGGCGGGGCGGTGTTCGGCGCCTTTAAAGTCGAGGCATCGGGGTTTCGCGGCCGCGAACCCGACCAGCATCGCTACGACATCGAGGCCCCCCGGCTCAACTCGGTCGCCGTCCGCGCCAGCTACAATCCGACGCCGCGCGTCGCGCTGCAGGCCAGCTGGGCGCGGCAGGTTTCGCCCGAGCAGCTCAACCCCGACATCAACGAGCGGCGCTGGTCGGCAAGCGCGATCTACACCGTGCCGATCGGGCCGCGCGGCTTCTGGTCGACCACCGCGATCTGGGCGCAGCGCCGCGCCTTCGGCGGCCGCGAGCGGCATGGGCCTGCGCTCGACGCCTGGGTGCTGGAGAGCGCGGTCCATCCTGACCCGCGCTGGACCGTCTATGGCCGCTTCGAGCGGGTCGACAACAACGAGCTGCTGCTCATCCCGGCCGGAACCCCGGCGCCGGCGCTGACGGTCAGCAAGGGTGAGCTGGGCGTCATCCGTGACTTCCGACCGGTCAAGCATCTCAAGTACGGTGTCGGGGTGCAGGCGGCGCGCAACTTCGTCGGTCGCGACCTCGCCGCATTCTATGGCGGCGACCGCTGGGGCGGCTTGGGCTTTGTCCGGCTGAAGATCGACTGAGCCGCTGGCCGGCCGCCGCGCGCTTCCGTAGGGACGTCGGATGCGCCCGCGCGATTTCCTGATGCTCGTCGCCGTCTGCCTGACTTGGGGGCTGTCGAACGTCATCTCAAAGATCGTCGTCGGGCAGTGGCAGGTGCCGCCGCTGTTCTTCGCCGCCGTTCGCTTCGCCGTCGTCGTCGCCGTCACCTGGCCCTGGCTGCGGCCGATGCCGCGGCCGGCCTGGCGGATCGTTGCCGTCGGGCTGCTGATGGGCGGCGGCAACTTCGCCCTGCTGTTCATCGGGCTGCAGACCGCCTCGCCATCGGCGGCCGCGGTCGTCGTCCAGCTCGGCGTGCCGATCACCACCCTGCTGTCCGTCGTCATGCTCGGCGAGCGCATCCATTGGCGGCGGGGGCTGGGCATCGCCCTGACGTTGGCCGGCGTCCTGCTCGTCGTCTGGCATCCGGGGGGCGTCGCCATGTCGACCGGGCTGTGGTTCATCGTCGCCTGCGCCGCGGCCGGGTCGCTCGGCGCGATCCTGATGAAGCAGATGGACAATGTCGCGCCGCTGCGCTTCCAGGCGTGGGTCGCGCTGGTATCGTGCCTGCCGCTGGCCGCGACCTCGGCACTGGTCGAACGCGGGCAGGCGGCGGCGGCGCTGGCCGCGGGCTGGCCGTTCGTCGCGGCGGTGCTGTTCTCGGCGCTGATCGTCAGCCTGCTCGCCCACACGGCTTACTACGCGCTGATTGCGCGCTACGAGGCCAACCTGATCGCGCCGCTGACGCTGATGACGCCGCTGGCGACGATCGGCTTTGGCGTGACCTTCACCGGCGACCGGCTTGACGCGCGGATGATCGCCGGCACCGCGCTGGCCTTGAGCGGCGTGCTGATCGTCGCGCTGCGACGCAACCGCGCGACCGAGGCGCTGGTCCGCCGCGAGCGCGGCTGACGCCTCAGGCGAACTGCACCGCGACCAGCGCGGCGACGACAGCGAGCGGCGGCACGCGGACGAGCAGCGCGGCGAGCCCGACGGCGGCGAGCACGGCGTCACCGGCGCTATGGATCGCGGCGGTGCCGACCGGCGAAACCAGCGCGGCGGCGAGCAGGCCGACGACGGCGGCATTTACGCCCGTCACCGCCGCGCGCGCCGGGCCGCGCGTCAGCGTTACCGCCCACGGCAGCGCCGCGGCGAGCAGCACCATGCCCGGCGCGAACAGCGCGACCAGCGCCACTGCCGCGCCGCCGACGCCGCCGACCAGCCCGCCGAGATAGGCCGCGAAGGTGAACAGCGGCCCCGGCATCGCCTGCGCCGCACCGTAGCCGGCGAGGAAGGCATCGCCGGCGACGAGCCGCGGCACGAGCTGCGCCTGCAGCAGCGGCAGGACGACATGACCGCCGCCGAAGACCAGGCTACCGGCACGGACGCATGCCGCCGCCAGCGCCGCCAGCGGGTCGCCGGTCGCGGTGGCGAGCCGTTGCAGGCCGAGGAACAGCGCGGCGAGCCCGGCGACGGCGGTCAGCAGCCATGCGCCGCGCGGCCGCGCCGCCGGCGCCCCGGTCGGGGCCGGCGGACCCGTCAGGACGAAGCCCGCCGCCGCACCGAAGGCGATCGCGGCGAGCTGCCCGACCTGTCCGCCAAAAGCGACGACCAGGGCGGCGATCAGCGCCACGGCCCGGCGCGGCCAATCGGGGGCGAGGCTGCGCGCCATCGCCACCACCGCCTGGGCGACGATCGCCACCGCCGCCAGCTTGAGCCCGTGCGCGGCGCGCTCGGCCGGCCCGCCGTCGAGCGCCCCGGCGCCGAGCGCGAGCGCGGTCATCAGCATCGCCGACGGCAGGGTGAAGGCGGTCCATGCCGCCACCGCCCCGGGCCAGCCGGCGCGGCGGAAGCCGATCGCCGCACCGACCTGGCTCGAGGTCGGCCCGGGCAGGACCGAACACACAGCGACGAGGTCGGCGAAGGCGGCTTCCGCCAGCCACCGCCGCCGCACGACGAAGGCGGCGCGGAAATAGCCGAGGTGCGCGACCGGGCCGCCGAAGGCGCTGACACCCAGCGCGAGGAAGGCGGCGAAGACCTCGCCCGCCGTGCCGCGTTCCGCCATGTCGTCCGCCGCTGCCATCGTCCTCCGATCGCCGTTCCGCGTGACAGCTTCGTGACGGCGCGTCAGGCGCGGTCGTCCTTGGGCGAATCCATGACGATGAACGAGGTGATGCTGGCCAGGCCCGGAATGACGCCGAGGACCTCGGTGTGGAAATATTTGTACGCGGCGAGGTCGCGGACTTCGACGCGCAGCAGATATTCGATGCCGCCGGTGACATTGTGGCACTCGCGCACCTCCGGCGCCGAGGCCACTGCCGCCTCGAATGCCGCCTGCGCCGCCTTGGTATGGATGGCGAGGCCGATCGTGACGTAGGCGAGGAAGCCACCGCCGCGGGCGTGCGCATCGATCACCGCGCGATAACCGCGGATGACGCCACGGCGTTCGAGCTCCTGCACCCGGCGCAGGCAGGCCGACGGCGACAGGCCGACACGGGCGGCGAGGTCGAGGTTGCTCAACCGGCCGTCCCGCGACAGCGCCTGCAAGATCCTGCGGTTGGCGGGGTCGAGGTCGATCATTGATTGCATAGATCGCGCGAATCGTGGTCGATTAGCAACCATTCACCGCAAGATCGCGGCTATTATCGCGGCCATGACGACGCCGCTCCTCCTCGCCCTCGCCGCCTTCGCGCTGGTCAGCTCGATCACGCCGGGCCCGAACAACCTGATGCTGCTCGCCTCGGGCATCAACTTCGGCTTCCGCCGGACGCTGCCGCACATGCTCGGCGTGGCATTGGGCTTCGCGCTGATGGTGGCGATCGTCGGCGCGGGCACGGCGACGATCGTCACGCTGGTGCCGGGGCTGCTCGGCATCATCAAGTGGGTTTCGGTCGCCTACCTGCTCTACCTGGCGTGGAAGATCGCCACCGCGCCGCCGCCGAGCGCCGAAGGGCGCGCCCAGGCCCGGCCGATGACCTTCCTGCAGGCGGCCGCTTTTCAGTGGGTAAATCCCAAGGCCTGGACGATGGCGCTAACCGCGGCGTCCGCCTATCTGCCCGCCGGCAACGACTGGGCCGGCGTCGCCCTCCTCGCCGCCGTCTTCTGCGCCGTCAATCTACCCTCGGTCGGCCTGTGGGCCGCGCTGGGCACGTCGCTGCGACGCTTCCTGGCCGATCCGGTGCGCCTGCGGCGGTTCAACATCGTCGCCGCGTTGACACTGGTGGCGACGCTGTATCCAGTCCTCGCCTCCTGATCCGCGCCTACGGCGCGCGGCCGGACACGTTCAGCAGCGCCAGCGGGTGGCGACCGCCGGCGTTCGACGTCCAGCCGGTGACGCGCGGCGCCACCAGCGCCCAGCGCACCGGCGCGAACAGGGCAATCATCGGCGTATCGGCGACAAGCGCCGCCTCTGCCGCGGCCAGTGCCGCTGTCGCCGCGGCCGGATCGGCTGCGGTCCGCGCCGTGGCGAGCAACGTGTCGGCAGCCGGGTCGCAGACGCCGCCACGGCCGCAGGCGAAGGCGGTCAGGAACGGAACGGCGCTGTCGAGCGGCGATGTCCGCTCGACCAGCGCAAGCTGATACTCGCCGCGGGCGATCGCCTGCGCGTGCGCCGCGGACGAGCGCACGATCGCCTGCGCCTTGACGCCGATCCGCGCCCAGTCGGCGGCGACTTCGGCCGCGACGTTGGCGTGCTCGCGGGCGTCGGGCAGGCTGATCGTCACCGTCAGCGGGTGGGTCGCGTCGAAGCCAGCGGCGGCGAGCAGCTGTCGCGCCGCGTCGAGCCGCGCCGGCGGGGCCTGCACGACCCAGTCGGGCGACGCCGGTAGCGGCTCCGACGGCAGCGGCGGCACGATCCCGAGGACCGGGGCAAGTGCGACGCCGAACAGGCGGCTGCCGAGGTCGTCGCGGTCGACCGCCATCGCCAGCGCCCGGCGGACCCGCGCATCGGCGAGCGGGCCGGCGGGGTGGATAAGGTAGCCGTACACGCCCCACGCCGGTTCGACGCGCAGCGCGTTGGCCGTCGTCAGCAGGCGCGCGTCGTCGAAGCCGGCAAGGCCGCCGCCGAACACAAGGTCGGTCCGGCCGCGGGCGAAGCGGGCGATCGCCGGACCGGCGTCGTCCTGCGGCTCGATGGCGATGCGACCGAGGCTGGTCGCCCCCGGCGGTGCGGCGGGATTGCGTCCGAGGACGAGCGGCTGGGTCGTAGCGACGCGCATCGCGCCGAGCGCCGGCGGCCGCGGACCCGACGGAACGACCGCCAGCTCGGGCTGGGCGAGCAGCGGCAGCAGGCCGGGCAGCGCGCCGGCGCCGCGGACCTCGATGACATTGTCGACCGGCGCGTCGATGCCGAGCGCGCTGGCCGGCAGCCGGCCCTGCAGCACCTCCGCGCCATGATCCAGCGCGGCGAGCAGCGGCCGGGCGGGGTTGCGACTGCCGGCCGCGGCGGCGCGGCGGAACGAGGCGACGACTTCGGCTGCGGTGACCGGCCGCCCATCCGGCCAGGCGCGCGGGCGCAGGCGGAAGATGATGCTGCGGTTGTCGCCGATGGCGCGCCAGCTCGACGCCAGCCCGGGAACGACCTCGCCGCGACTGTCGAAGGCGACCAGGCCGAGCTGCGTCGCCGCGGCGACCGCGTGCGCGACCTCGCCGCCGCCGGGCGTCGTGACGATGTCGACCCGCAGCGTCGCCCCGCTCTCCCCGCCGTGGCTGCCGCAGCCGGCGAAAAGCAGGGCAACGAGAAGGACAGGGCGCAGCCGCATGGCGGTCGTCGTACCCGCCGCGCGCGGCGGCGGCAAACCCCTGATTGCGCGGGCGCAACCAGCCGTTGCTTGCCGCTCCCGCCGCACCGGGCTACGTCACTGACGATGATCCCCCCCGCCGCCGATGCCATCGCCCTGATCGGCAACACGCCGCTGGTCGTCCTGCGCGGACCGTCGCAGCAGACCGGCTGCACCATTCTCGGCAAATGCGAATTCATGAATCCTGGCGGGTCGGTCAAGGACCGTGCGGCGCTGTTCATCGTCCGCGACGCCGAGGAGCGCGGCCTGCTCCGGCCCGGCGGGACGATCGTCGAAGGCACGGCGGGCAACACCGGCATCGGCCTTGCCGTCGTCGCCAACGCGCTCGGCTACAAGACCGTCATCGTCATGCCCGAGACGCAAAGTCGGGAGAAGCAGGACCTGCTGCGCGCGCTGGGAGCCAGGCTCGTCCTGGTGCCGGCGGCGTCGTACAGCAGCCCGTGCCATTACGTGCATCAGTCCCGGCGCCTGGCCGAGGAGACGCCGAACGCGATCTGGGCCAACCAGTTCGACAATCTGGCCAACCGCCTGGCCCACATCAAGACGACCGCGCCCGAGATTTGGGCCGACACTGGCGGCCGGATCGACGGCTTCACCTGTGCGGTGGGCACCGGCGGCACGCTTGCCGGCGTCGCCATGGGGCTGAAGGGCTTTGACCCGGCGGTGACCATCGCTCTGACCGACCCCGAAGGCGCCGCTCTGTACGACTGGTTCGCCCACGGCGAGCTTCGCAGCAGCGGCAATTCGGTCGCCGAGGGGATCGGCCAGAGCCGCATCACCGCCAACCTCGACGGCGTTGCCATCGACACCCAGTTCCGCGTCAGCGATGCCGAGGCGCTGCCGGTGATGCACGCGCTGCTCGCCGACGAGGGGCTGTGCCTCGGCCTGTCGTCGGGGATCAATGTCGCCGGCGCGATGAAGCTCGCCGCCGAATTGGGGCCGGGCCGGACGATTGTCACCATCCTGTGCGATTCCGGGATGCGTTACCTGTCGACGCTGTACAATCCCGAGTGGTGCCGGGCGAAGGGAGTTGCGGTACCACCCTGGCTCGATGGCTCGACAAGCGCGACGTAATGGGCTATGTCACCGCCAACCGTCACGATCGGGTGAAGTCCACGGCCGTTGAGGCCATGGCCGTACAGGCGAGCGGGAAATAGTGAAGCAGATCATGCGGGCACGGCCCTCCGGATCCGTCGGAACCCAGCGGTTGAACGTCGGTCTGACGGTGCTCGCCCTAGTTTTTCTCACCGTCATGGCTGCCGCCGCCGGCGTTCGCGCGGGCCGGCCCAAGGCAGTGGTCAATCCGCGGACCGAGACGCTCGCCGTGCTGGGCGTCGCGCCGAGTTCGGGCAGTGCCTCGACGCTGACACCGCCGCCCGCTCCGCGGCCACGCACGGCTTCCTAAGCCCGTATAGCTGTAGAATGCACAGGGTTATCCACAGACCTGTGTCGAAGTTATATAACTAGAACAAAGCAAGACTAAATGTGGCATATTCGTGCATTATGGTTCTAATATGCGCCTAATGGAGCTGTATCCCACGTTTTCCCATTGAAAACCCATGAAAGCCCATTTACTGCTTGTCCACAGTAGGCGTGCGGGCAGCATCACATCGTCGGGTCGTCGTCACAGCGCCGCTGTGCCGGCCGGGGTGCCCTCGCGTCTGCCGGTAACGGGCGGGCTCAGTGGACGAATCCTTCCTTGGCAATGCGCTGAACGGGATCGACGCGAAGGGACGCGTCTCGGTCCCGTCCGCCTTTCGCGACGTGCTCGCGGGCCGCGGCGACGGCCGCAGCGTCATCCTTGCCCCCGCCGAACGTGCCGACTGCCTGGTCGGCTACGATCCCGGCTATGCGGCCAAGGCTCGAGCCGAGCTCGAGGCGCGCTTCGCCCAGGACTATAGCGACCAGCGCGACGACCGCTTCCGCGTGACCTTCGGTTCGGTCGAGAAGGCGCCGATCGACGACAATGGCCGCATCATCCTGTCGGCGACGATGAAGGACATCGGCGAGATCGACCGTCTCGCCCTGTTCTGGGGCATGGGTGATTATTTCGAAGTGTGGAATCCGCATCGCTTTGTCGAGCGGCCCGGCCTCGATCCGCGGGCGATCCGCATCGCCCGGCGCCTGCTCGACGCGCGGGGGGCGGCATGACCGCGCGCCACGTTCCCGTCCTGCTCGACGAGGTCATGGCCGCGCTGGCGCTCGATGACGGCTGCCTCTACGTCGACGCGACGTTTGGTGCCGGCGGCTATGCCCGCGCCGCCCTTGCCCGCGGCGCTCGCGTTGTCGCCCTCGACCGCGATCCCGCAGCGCTTGCGACCAACGACATCGACGATCCGCGCTTGACCCTGATCGAAGGGCGCTTTTCGGCCATGGACCGGCTGCTGGCCGACCGCGGCATCGCCGCCGCCGACGCCGTGGCGATGGACGTCGGCGTATCGTCGATGCAGCTCGACGAGGCGGAGCGCGGCTTCTCGTTCATGGCCGACGGCCCGCTCGACATGCGCATGGGCGGCGACGGACCGAGTGCGGCCGACTTTGTCAATACCGCCAGCGAGGCGGAGATCGCCGACGTCCTGTTCCGCCTGGGCGAGGAGCCGAAGGCGCGGCGCATCGCCCGGGCGCTGGTCAACGATCGTCCGTTCACGCGCACCGGCCAGCTCGCCGCCGTGGTCCGCAGCGTCTGCGGCCCCCAGCCGGGGGGCAAGGACGCCGCGACGCGGTCGTTCCAGGCGCTGCGGATCCATGTGAACGACGAGCTGGGCGAACTCGCCGCCGGCCTGCGCGCGGCCGAGCGCCTGCTCGCGGCCGGCGGCCGGCTCGCGGTCGTCAGCTTCCACAGCCTTGAGGACCGCATCGTCAAATCCTTCCTGCGCGATCGCTCCGGCGCCGCGCCGGCCGGATCGCGCCACCGCCCGGCGGTGGCGGCGCAGGCGCCCAGTTTCACGGCGACGTCGAAGGCGGTGCGGCCGTCGCCAGGGGAAGTCGCGCGCAACCCGCGCGCCCGGTCGGCGACGCTGCGCGCGGCGACGCGGACCACGGCACCGGCATGGGGGATGGCATGAGCACGCTGAGATCGACGATGATGATCGCCGCCGCATTGGCCTCGGCGATCGGCTGCTATACGGTGTCGTTGCGGGCGTCGAGCGAGCGCGCGGCGGTCGTCGCCGCGCACGACCGGATCGCCCGCGACCAGTCGGAGATGCGTCTGTTGCGTGCCGAGCTTCGCACCCGTTCGCGACTGCCCGAGCTGCAGCGCTGGAACGAGGAGGTGCTCGCCCTCGCCCCGCCGCGCGCCGAGCAGCTGGTCGCCAACCCGGTCCAGCTCGCGAGCTATGCCGCGCCCAAGGCGCCGCCGGCGGCGCCGCTGACGGTGGCGACCGTCGTCCGCGACGCGCCCCGTCCGGCGCCGGAAATGCGCCGCGCCACCTTCGCGCCACGCGTGTCCCGCGACCTCGGCACCGATGCGGTCCTGGCCGGCGGCGGCGCGACGACAATCACCGTCAGCTTCCGCAAGGCCGCGCTGCGGTGACGGCGATGGCGCTGCCGCGGCGGACGCTGGCGCTGCCGGGACAGCGCCAGGCCGCGCTCGCCGGCGCCCGCCAGCGCCTGATGGTGGCGCTGCTGCTGTTTGTCGCCGCGTGCCTGATCATCGGGCTCCGCCTGATCGACCTCGCCGTCCTGCACGAGGTCGACCGCGGCCCGGTAGCCGTGACGGACCTGCCGCCACGGGGCGACATCATCGACCGCAACGGCGTCGAACTGGCCGACACAGTCGAGGCGATCGCCGCAACCGTCGCGCCGCGCAAGCTGGTTGGCGATCCCCATGTCCTCGCCCGCCAGCTGGCGGCGATCCTCCCCGATAAGACGGTCGACGAGATCTACTTCGAGCTCGTCCACCCCGGCAGCTTCCGCTACCTTTCGCGGCGGATCCTGCCGGCACAGGCGACGGCGATCAACGCGCTCGGCGAGCCGGCGATTGCCATCAAGCGCGAGCCCGAGCGCCTGTATCCCAATCTCGACCTCGCCGCGCACGTCATCGGCTACACCGACATCGACGGCCACGGCCGCTACGGCATGGAACGCGCCGCCGACGCGCACCTCACCAGCCCGGCCACGCGCGGCGTGCCGGTGCAGTTGGCGCTCGACAGCCGCGTCCAGCAGGCGCTCGAAAGCGAGCTGCAGGCGGCCAAGGACAAGTTCACCGCGCTGGGCGCCGCCGGCATTGTCATGGACGTTCACACCGGCGAGATCCTCGCGCTCGCCTCGCTGCCGGCCTTCAACCCCAATGCCGCCGGCCACAGCGACGATAACAGCCGCTTCGACCGGGCGACGCTCGGCGTTTACGAGCTCGGCAGCACGTTCAAGACCTTTACCATCGCCATGTCGGTCAACGACGGGCTGATCAAGTCGATGGCGCAGAAGTACGACGCGACGGCGCCGATCCACATCGGCCGCTTCACTATCCACGACGACCCCGACGGGCACGAACTGCGCCGATGGGCGACCGTGCCCGACATCTTCATCCATTCCTCGAACATCGGTTCGGCGCACATCGCGGCCGAGCTGGGGGCGACGCGGCAGCGCGCCTATCTCGACGCGCTCGGCTTCCTCAAGCCGGTGACGGGCGAGCTGATGGAGCGCGGCCACACGCTGTACCCGCCGGCGAGCAACTGGGGCGAGGTCGCGACGATGACGATCGGCTTCGGCCACGGCCTGGCCGTGTCGCCGCTGCACCTCGCCGTCGCCTATTCGGCCGTGGTCAACGGCGGCATCCTCCACCCCGCGACAATGCTAAAGGTCAAGCCGGGTCAGGCCGTCCCCGGCACGCGCGTGTTTTCGCAAGCGACGTCGGACACAATGCGCGCCCTGCTCCGCATGGTCGTGATGTCGGGTACCGGGCGCAAGGCCAACGCACCGGGCTACCGCGTCGGCGGCAAGACCGGGACGGCCGAGAAGCAGCTCGGCGGCCATTACGAAAAGCACGTTAACATCTCGACCTTCGCCGGCGCCTTCCCGATGGACGCGCCGCGCTATGTCGTCATCGCCATGCTCGATGCGCCGCACGGGACGCGCGAAACCGGCGGATACTCGACCGCGGGCCAGGTGACCGCCCCCAGCATCGCCCGCATCGTGCCGCGGATCGCGCCCGTCCTCGGCGTCGCCCCCGATCTCGACCACGACGTCGACGTTTCGTCCCTGCTCGGCCTGGTCGTGCCGGAAAAGTGAGGCTGGCCGATCTCGTCCCCGGGGAAGCGGCACTCTCCGCCGAGGACGCGGCGCGCACCGTCACCGGCTTCGCCATCGACCATAGGAAGGTCGCGCCGGGGACGGTGTTCGGCGCCTTTCAAGGCGCGAGCGTCAACGGCGAGGACTTCGTGCCCGCGGCGATCGCCGCCGGCGCGGTCGCCGTCGTCGCCCGGCCGCAGGTGCGGGTCGAAGGCGCCGTCCACCTCGCCGACAGCGAGCCGCGCCGACGCTTCGCCCGCATCGCCGCGCCGTTCTTCGCGCCTTATCCAGCGACGACGGTCGCGGTCACCGGCACCAACGGCAAGACGTCGACCGTCGAACTGACGCGCCAGCTGTGGCGACTGGCTGGCGAGCGCGCGGCGAGCATCGGCACGCTTGGCGTGACCACCGCCGACGACCAAGTGACGACCGGGCTGACGACGCCGGACATCGTCACCTTCCTCGCCAACGTCGGCGGGCTGGCCCGAGAGGGGCTGAGCCACGTCGCCTTCGAGGCGTCGAGCCATGGCCTGTCACAGTACCGCACCGAGGGTCTGCCGGTACGGGCGGCCGCCTTCACCAATCTCAGCCGCGACCACCTCGACTACCACGGCGACATGGAGGCCTATTTCGCCGCCAAGCTGCGGCTGTTCGGCGAGGTCGTCGACGGTGACGGCACGGCGGTGGTGTGGGACGACGGCAGCGACTGGGCGGCGCGGGTGATCGCGACGGCCCGCGCGCGCGGTGTGGCGACGATCCGCGCCGGCCGCGGCGACCTGGCCCTCAAGGAGCGCACGCCGACCACGCTCGGGCAGCGGCTCGACCTCGACTGGCGCGGCATGGCGTACCGCGTCGAGCTGCCGTTGATCGGCGCCTATCAGGCGGCGAACGCGCTGACCGCCGCCGCGCTGGTCATAGCCACCGGCGGCGATCCGGCGGCGACCTTCGGCAATCTCGGCCGCGTCCAGCCGGTGCGCGGCCGGCTGGAGCGCGCGGTCATCGCCCGCAGCGGCGGCGCCGTCTATGTCGACTACGCCCATACGCCTGACGCCCTCGACGCCGCCTGCGCCGCGCTGCGTCCGCACGTCGCCGGGCGGCTGCGGCTGGTGTTCGGCGCCGGCGGCGACCGCGACGCCGGCAAGCGGCCGCTGATGGGGGCGAGCGCCGTCGCCTACGCCGACGACGTCATCGTCACCGACGACAATCCGCGGAGCGAGGACCCGGCGGCGATCCGCGCCGCGATCCTGGCCGCAGCGCCCGGTGCTCGTGAGATCGGCGACCGACGCGCCGCGATCCGGGCGGCGGTGGCCGCGAGCGGCCCGGGCGACGTCGTGCTGATCGCCGGCAAGGGGCACGAGCAAGGCCAGATCGTCGGCGACCGCGTATTGCCCTTCGACGATGCCGTCGTCGCGCGCGAGGTTGCCGACGAGATCGCGCGCGAGGCGGCGGCATGACCTTTGCGCCACTGTGGACCGCGGCCGATATCGCGGCCGCCACCGGAGGCGCCGTGCACGGCGACTTCACCGCCGATGGCGTCACCTTCGATTCGCGCGAGGTAATCGGCGGCGAGCTGTTCGTCGCGCTGAAGGGTGAGGCGACCGACGGCCACCGCTTCGTCGACGGTGCATGCGCGCGGGGCGCGGCCGGTATGCTGGTGTCCGAGCCGGTCACCGCGCCGCACGTTCGCGTCGCCGACACCATGGCGGGCCTGACCGCCCTCGCGGTCGCTGCCCGGGCGCGGACCGCGGCGCGGATCGTCGGCGTCACCGGCAGCGTCGGCAAGACGGGCACCAAGGAGGCGCTGCGCCTCGCGCTCGAACGCGCCGCGCCCGACGCGGTCCACGCTTCGGTCAAAAGCTACAACAACCACACCGGCGTGCCGCTCAGCCTCGCGCGGATGCCGGCCGATACGCGGTTCGGCGTGTTCGAGATGGGCATGAACCATGCCGGCGAGCTGCAGGCGTTGACCGCGCTGGTCCGCCCTCACGTTGCCATTGTCACCTGGGTGGCCAGCGCTCACCGCGAGTTCTTCGCCAGTGAAGAGGCCATTGCCGACGCCAAGGGCGAGATCTTCGCCGGCCTCGAGCCCGGCGGCACGGCGATCATCCCGTTCGATTCGGTCCACCGCGACCGGCTGGTACGGGCCGCCCACGCGCACACCGATCGGGTTGTCACCTTCGGCCTGGGCGACGGCGCCGACGTCCGCGCCACCGACCATGTCCTCCATCCCGACTGCACCACCGCCACCGCCGTCGTCGGCGCGCGCCGGCTGATCTTCCGCATCGGTTCGCCCGGCGCGCATTGGCTGTCGAACGCGCTCGCCGTGCTGGCCGCGATCGACGCGGTTGGCGGCGACCTCGCGCTGGCCGGGCTGGCGCTGGCCGACCTGGGCGGCCTGCCCGGGCGGGGGCAGCGCTTCGCCGTCGCCCGCGGCGACGGCACCGCCACCGTCATCGACGAAAGCTACAACGCCAATCCGGCGTCGATGGCCGCGGCGCTCAAGGTGCTCGGCGCCACGCCGGTAAGCGGCGCGGGCAAACGCCGCGTTGTCCTCGGCGCGATGAAGGAGCTTGGCGCGGAAGCGGACGCGTTCCACGCGGGCCTCGCGCCGCTGCTCGACGCCGCGCACGTCGGCCACGCCGTCCTCGTCGGGCCGGAGATGGCTGCGCTTGCCGCGGCGCTTCCCCGCCACATCCCGGCGCTGCTCGTCGACGATGCGGCACAGGCGACCGCCGCCGTCGCCGCGCACCTTGCCGCGGGCGACGTTTTGCTGGTCAAGGGCTCGAACTCTGTCGGGCTCGGCGCGGTCGTCGCCGCCTTCAAGGAAGCGGCCGCATGATCTTCGTCCTCGCCCGGATGTTCCATTTCGAGGGCATCCTCAACCTGTTCCGCTACATCACCTTCCGCTCCGGCGCGGCGGTGCTGACGGCGCTGGTCATCGCCCTGTGGCTCGGCCCGCGCTTCATCGCCTGGCTGAGGACCAAGCAGGGCAAGGGCCAGCCGATCCGCAGCGATGGACCAGCGTCACACCTGCTGACCAAGAAGGGCACGCCGACCATGGGCGGGCTGCTCATCCTGGTGTCGATGACGGTCAGCACCTTGTTATGGATGGACGTGTCGAACGGCTTCACCTGGGCGTGCCTGTTCGTCACGCTCGGCTTCGGTGCGATCGGCTTCCTCGACGACTACGACAAGGTGGTGAAGCGGTCGGCCAAGGGCGTGTCAGGCCGCGTCCGCCTCGCGCTCGAGTTCGCCATCGCCGGGGCGGCGACGTGGTACATCGGCACGCGCACCGGACACACGCTGTACCTGCCGTTCCTCAAGGACGCCGGATTATATCTCGGCCTCGGCTATATCCTGTTCGGCGCCTTCATCGTTGCCGGCATGGGCAATGCCGTCAACCTGACCGACGGGCTCGACGGGCTGGCAACGATGCCGGTGATTATCGCCGCGCTCACGCTGGGGGTGATCGCCTATCTCGCGGGTAACATCCGCTTCGCCGACTATCTCGGCATCCACCATGTGCCCGGATCGGGCGAACTGGCGATCTTCGTCGGTGCGCTGATCGGGGCGTGCCTCGGATTCCTGTGGTTCAACGCGCCGCCGGCGGCGGTGTTCATGGGCGACACCGGCAGCTTGGCGCTGGGCGGCGCGCTCGGCACGGTGGCGGTGGTGACCAACCACGAGATCGTCCTGCTGCTGATCGGCGGCCTGTTCGTACTGGAGACGGTCAGCGTCATCGTCCAGGTCGTCAGCTTCAAGACCACGGGCAAGCGGGTGTTCAAGATGGCGCCGCTGCACCACCACTACGAACAGCTCGGCTGGAGCGAATCGACCGTCGTCATTCGCTTCTGGATCGTGTCCCTCGTGCTGGCGCTCGCCGGCCTTGCCACGTTGAAGCTGCGGTGATCACCAACGCCGCCTGGGCGGGGAAGACCTTCGGCGTCTACGGCCTCGCGCGTACCGGCCGGTCGGTGGTCGCCGCACTGACCGCAAGCGGGGCAAGGGTTGCGGCGTGGGACGACGGCGAGGCCGCGCGCGCCACCTTCGCCGGCGAAGTCACCGACCTTCATGCCGCCGACCTGTCGGGACTGGCAGCGATGGTCGTCTCGCCCGGCGTGCCGCACGATGTTCCGGTCTTTCGCCGCGCGCGTACCGCCAGCATCCCCGTCATCGGCGACACCGAGCTGTTCGCGCAGGCTCGCCTCGGGCTGCCCAGGCACAAGGTCGTCGGCGTCACCGGCACCAACGGCAAGTCGACGACGGCTGCGCTGATCCACCACGTCCTGGCGACAGCCGGCGTACCGGCACGGCTGGGCGGCAACATCGGCGCGCCGATCCTGTCGGAGGAGCCGCTCCCCGCCGGCGGCATCTATGTTCTCGAGCTATCGAGCTTCCAGCTCGACCTGACCTTCACCCTCGACTGCGACGTCGCCGTGCTGACCAACATCACCCCCGATCATCTCGACCGGCACGGCACGATGGCCGCCTACATCGCCGCCAAGACGCGCCTGTTCGCGATGCAGCGGCCGGGCAGCCACGCGGTTATTGCCGTCGACGACGCGCATACCCGCGCCATCGCCGACGACATCGGCCTTGAACCCGGGCGGGAGGGGCACGTCACCGTGGTCAGCGGCAGTCGCGTCGGCGATCAGTCGGACTGGCCGGCGCTGCAAGGACCGCACAACGCCCAGAACGCCGCCTGTGCCATCGGCGCGCTGCGCGTCCTCGGCGTCGACGACGACGCCATCGGCCGCGGCTTCGCCAGCTACCCCGGCCTGCCGCACCGAATGGAACGGGTGCGCGAGGTGAACGGCGTCGCGTATGTCAACGACAGCAAGGCGACCAATCCGACCTCCACAGCCCCCGCGCTTGCCGCCTTCGCCCGCGTCCACTGGATCGCCGGCGGCCAGGCCAAGACCGACGAGCTCGACGCCTGCCTGCCATTCCTGCCGCACGTCCGGACGGCGTACCTGATCGGTGAGGCGGCGCCCCTGTTCGCCCGCCTGCTCGCCGACCGGGTCGCGGTGATCGACGCCGGCACGCTCGACCGCGCCGTCGCGCTGGCCGCCGCCGCCGCCGCGCCGGGCGACACGGTCCTGCTGTCGCCCGCCTGCGCCAGCTATGACCAGTTCAGCGACTATGCCGCGCGCGGCGCGGCGTTCCGACAGCTTGTGGGGGGCCTGTGAAACATCTGTCGCGCAACGACCGCAGCCTGCTCGGCCGCTGGTTCTGGACCATCGACAAGCCGCTGCTGGCCCTCGTCCTGCTGCTGATCGGGCTCGGCATCGTCGCCGTCGCCGCCGCCTCGCCGGCCGCGGCGCACCGCTACTCGGGCGGCTCGGTCCGGGTCGGCGACCTGTATTATCTCAAGCGCCAGGTGCTGTGGGTGCTCGCCGGCGTGCCGGTCATGCTCGGCGTCTCGATGCTGCCGGTGCGCTGGGCCAAGCGCGTCGCCATCGGCGGCACCGTCGTCTTCCTCGCCATGCTGTTCGCCGTGCCGCTGGTCGGCAGCGAGGTCAACGGCGCGGTGCGCTGGATTAACCTGCCGGGCTTCCAGCTGCAGCCGTCGGAGTTCCTGAAGCCGATGTTCGTCATCGCCACCGCCTGGCTGCTGGCGGCGCGGTTCGACGACCGCAGCCTGCCGACGATGCAGCTGTCGTTCGGCCTGCTGGCGGTCATTGCCGCGCTGCTGGTGAAGCAACCCGACTTTGGCCAGACGGCGCTGTTCGGCGCGGTCTGGCTGGCCCAGGCGGTGCTCGCGGGAATGAGCCTGCTCGTCGTCGGCGGCGTCATCTGCCTCGCGGTCGCCGGCCTCGGCGTCGCCTATCTGACCTCGACCCACGTCGCCGAACGCATCGACCATTTCGTCAAGGGCACGGGCGACACCTACCAGATCGACCGCGCGCTCGACTGCTTCAAGGCCGGCGGGCTGTTCGGCGCGGGGCCCGGCGAGGGGCAGATGAAGTTCCGCCTGCCCGAGGCGCACACCGACTATATCTTCTCGGTCATCGGCGAGGAGTTCGGCGCCATCGCCTGCTTCATGCTCGCCGTGCTGTACTTGGCGATCGTCGTCCGCGTCCTGCTCCAGCTGCTCGACGAGGAGGAGCCGTTCATCTTCCTCGCCGCCGGCGGGCTGGCGATCGAGTTCGGCCTGCAGGCGGCGATCAACATGAGCGTCAACCTGGCGCTGCTGCCGTCGAAGGGCATGACCCTGCCGTTCATCAGCCATGGCGGTTCGTCGTTCCTCGCCTTGTCGATCGGCATGGGGCTGCTGCTCGCCCTGACGCGGCGCAACCCGTACCTCAAGGCCTCGCCCTATGCACCCGGAGCGCGGGCGGCATGAGCCACTACGTCGTCGCCGCCGGCGGGACGGGAGGGCACATGGTGCCGGCCCACGTCCTTGCCGCCGAGCTGACGACGCGCGGCCACCGAGTAACGCTGCTGACCGACGCCCGCGGCCTCCGTTTCCCCGGCCTGTTCGAGGGGGTCGAGAGCCGCGTCGTCGAGAGCGGGGTAATTGGCGGGCGAAATCCCTTCGGCTGGACGCGGACGCTGGCCAGGGTCGTCCGCGGCCGCCGCGAGGCACGCGCCTTCCTGCGCGCCGAAGACGTCGCTGCCGTCGTCGGCTTCGGCGGCTATCCGTCGCTGCCGCCGCTGCTCGCCGCAGTCGGCCTGCGCCGGCCGGCGGTGCTGCACGAGCAGAACGCCGTTCTCGGCCGGGTCAACCGACTGCTTGCCGGTCGCGCTACAGCGATCGCCACCAGTTTCAAGCCGACGCTGCGCCTGCCGCCCCGCTATGTCGCCAAGACCCACTTTACCGGCCTGCCGGTGCGGCCCGAGATCGCTGCCATCGGCGCCGCCCCCTTCCCCGCGACGGACGCCGCCCTCGTCCTGTTCGTCACCGGCGGCAGCCAGGGCGCCAGCATCCTGTCGCGCGTCGTGCCGGCGGCAGTCGGCGCACTGCCCGCCGACCTTCGCGCCCGCCTCCACGTCGTCCAGCAGTGCCGCCCCGAGGACCTCGCCGTCGTCCGCGCCGCCTATGCCGCGCAGGGCACGGCCGCAACGTGCGAACCCTATTTCGCCGATTTCGCCGCGCGGCTGGCGACCGCCCATCTGGTCATCACCCGCTCCGGGGCGTCGACCATGGCGGAACTGACCGCCGCCGGCCGGCCGGCGATCCTGGTTCCGTTTGCCGCGGCGACCGACGACCACCAGGCAGCCAATGCCGCCGCTTTCGTCGCTGCCGGTGCCGGGCCGATGCTGCGCGAGGCGGTATTCACGCCCGACGCCGTCGCGGCGGCGATCGTTTCGCTGGTGACGGTGCCGGGCGCTCTGGCCAAGGCGGCGCAAGCGGCTAGAAGCATCGGTCACCCCGCGGCCGGCGCGACACTCGCCGACCTCGTCACAGGCCTGACTGCATGACCGGACCACGATCTTGACTGGCATAGCGCGCGACATCGGCACGATCCACTTCATCGGTATCGGCGGCATCGGCATGTCGGGCATTGCCGAAGTCATGCACAACCTCGGCTATGCCGTGCAGGGCAGCGATGTCGCCGAGGGCTATGTCGTCCAGGGACTGCGCGACAAGGGAATCGCTGTGACCATCGGCCACGACGCGGCGAACCTGGGCGACGCGGCGGTAGTCGTCACCTCGACGGCGATCCCGCGCAGCAATCCCGAGGTTGCCGCGGCGGTCGAGCGGCGGATTCCCGTCGTCCGCCGCGCCGAGATGCTCGCCGAGCTGATGCGGCTGAAATCGACCGTCGCCATCGCCGGCACCCACGGCAAGACGACGACGACGTCGATGATCGCCGCCCTGCTCGACGCCGGCGGCATGGACCCGACCGTCATCAACGGCGGCATCATCAACACCTACGGCTCGAATGCGCGCCTCGGCGCGGGCGAGTGGATGGTGGTCGAAGCCGACGAGAGCGACGGCAGTTTCCTCCGCCTCCACGGCACGATCGGCGTCGTCACCAACATCGACCCCGAGCACCTCGACCACTATGGCGATTTCGAGCGCGTCAAGGCGGCGTTCGTCGAGTTCGTCGAGCACGTCCCCTTCTACGGCGCGGGCGTGCTGTGCCTCGACCATCCCGAGGTCCAGGCGCTGCTGCCCCAGCTCGGCGATCGCCGCATCATCACCTACGGCTTCTCGGCGCAGGCCGACGTCCGCGGCGAGAGCGTCACGCCGGTGGCGGGCGGCAACCGCTTCGCGGCCGTGCTCCGCGCTCGCGACGGCAGCGAGCGGCGCATCGAACCGCTGACTCTGCCGATGCCGGGCCGACACAATGTCCAGAACGCGCTCGCCGCGATTGCCGTCGCGGTCGAGCTGGGCATCAGCGACGCCGCGATCCGCGACGGCTTCGCCCGCTTCGGCGGGGTCAAGCGTCGCTTCACGCGCGTCGGCGAGGTCGCCCTGCCCGGCGGATCGGTGACGATCATCGACGATTACGGTCACCACCCGGTCGAGATCCGCGCCGTCCTGTCGGCCGCGCGCGAGGGGGCCGAGGGCCGCGTCATCGCCGTCGTCCAGCCGCACCGCTTCACTCGCCTGCGCGACCTGATGAGCGACTTCCAGACCGCGTTCAACGACGCCGACATGGTCATCGTCGCGCCCGTCTACGCCGCCGGTGAGGCCGCGATCGCGGGCGTCGATGCCGACGCACTCGCCACCGGCCTGAAGCGTGCCGGCCACCGCAGCGTGGCGACGACCAGCGGCGCCGACGCGCTCGCCGCCCAGCTGGCGGCGGTTGTCGCCGCCGGCGACACCGTCGTCTGCCTCGGCGCCGGGGACATCACCAAATGGGCGGCGGGCCTCGCGCCCGGCGATTGCGGCGCTGCGGTGAGCGCGGCGCGCTCCAAAGCTGCGCGCTGTCCGCGGACGGCTGACATCGTCCGCGCCGTTGGCTCCGCTAATCTGGTTCAAGGCCGGCGGCGCAGCGGACATCCTGTTCGAGCCAGCCGACGTCGCCGACCTTGTCGTATTTCTTCGGCGACATCGACGCCGGCCTTCCCGCTCCTGCCGCTCGGCCTGGGCTCGAACCTCATCGTCCGCGACGGCGGCGTCGCGGGGCGTGCCGTCCGTCTCGGCAAGCCCTTCGCCGCAGTCGCTGTCGACGGCGACCTGTCCGTCGCCGGTGCCGGCGCGCCGGGCATCGCCGTTGCCAGCGCCGCCCGCGACGCCGGGCTGAGTGGCCTCGAGTTCCTGCGCGGCATCCCCGGCACCGTCGGCGGCGCGGTCCGGATGAACGCCGGCGCCTACGGCCGCGAAGTCGCCGACTGCCTGGTCGAGGCGACGGTCGTCCACCGCGACGGCTCGCTCACCACGCTGAGCGCCGCCGACCTCGGCTTCAGCTACCGCCATAGCGATTTGCCCGACGGCGCGGTCGTCGTCGAGGCGATGTTCCGCGCGCACGCCCCGGCGACCGCGCCGCGATCACCGCCGAGATGGACCGCATCGCCGCCGAACGCGAGGCGTCGCAGCCGCTGCGGTCGCGCACGGGCGGCTCGACCTTCGCCAATCCGCCCGGCGACAAGGCGTGGCGGCTGATCGACGCTGCCGGCTGCCGCGGGCTGCGGCGCGGCGGGGCGCAGGTCAGCGACAAGCATACCAACTTCCTCATCAACACCGGCGACGCGACGAGCGCCGACCTCGAGGGGCTCGGCGAGGAGGTCCGCGCCCGCGTCCGCGCGCACAGCGGCGTCGACCTGCGCTGGGAAATCGTCCGGGTGGGCCGGCGATGAAGGTCGCGGTCCTGATGGGCGGCTGGTCGGCCGAGCGTGAGGTGTCGCTGACCAGTGGCGCCGGCATTGCCGCGGCGCTGCGCCGGCTGGAGCACGACGTGGTCGAGATCGACATGGACCGCGATGTCGCCGCGCGCCTGATCGCCGCCAAGCCCGACATCGTGTTCAACGCGCTGCACGGATCTCCGGGCGAAGACGGCACGGTGCAGGGCGTGCTCGATCTGCTGGGGCTGCGCTATACCCACAGCGGCGTCGCGGCGTCGGCGATTGCCATCGACAAGGCGCTGACCAAGGCGCTGCTCGTGCCCTTGGGCATCCGCATGCCGGCCGGTCGCGTGGTGACATCGGCCAGCCTGCACGCCGGCGATCCCCTGGCCCGCCCCTACGTCCTGAAACCCGTCAACGAGGGGTCGAGCGTCGGCGTCGCGATCGTCACCGACACGGCGAACTACGGCAACCCGATTGCCGCCGACGCCGCTGGACCGTGGCGCGAATTCGACAAACTGCTCGCCGAACCTTTCATCGAAGGGCGCGAGCTGACCGTCGCCGTACTCGACACGCCGGCCGGGCCATGGCCGCTGGCGGTGACCGAACTAAAGCCGGTCAAGGGCTTCTACGACTACGACGCCAAGTACACGGACGGCCTGACTGTCCATCTCTGCCCGGCCGACCTGCCGGCCGATGTCGAGGCGAGCGCGCTGGCAATGGCGGCCAAGGCCCACGCCGCGCTCGGCTGCCGTGGCGCGTCCCGTGCCGATTTCCGGTGGGATGATCGTCACGGTGAGGCCGGGCTCTACCTGCTCGAGATCAATACCCAGCCGGGCATGACGCCCTTGAGCCTGGTGCCCGAACAGGCGCGCTACCGGGGCATCGATTACGACGCGCTGGTCGCACGGCTGCTGGCGAGCGCGGCATGAACGCGGCGGTGATCAAGCGAGGCGCGGCCCCGCGAAAGAAGGCGGCGGTGCGCAAGAAGCCGCCGGCGATGGTTCGTGTGCCGCTGGCGCCGCGCCGCTTCGTCCGCCACGCCGCCAGCGCCTTCGTCCTCCTGCTGGTCGCCGCCGCGGCCGCCGCCGCCATGATCGCCGGCCTGCCCGGCCGCGCGTGGCAGGCGACGGCGCGGATGGCCGCCGTCGCCGGCTTCGAGGTCCGCCACGTCGAGGTCCACGGCGTCGCCACCGGGCCCCGGCTGGCGGTGATCGCCGCCGCGCTTGAGGGGCCGACCAATTCGATGCTGCTGGTCGACCTCGCCGCGGCGCGGTCACGGCTGCTCGCGCTGCCATGGGTGGCCGACGCGAGCGTCGCCCGGCGTCTGCCCGACACGATGATCGTCGATGTCGTCGAGCGCCGCCCGGTGGCGCTGTGGCAATTCCGCCACCGGCTGGTGGCGATCGACCGCAGCGGCGTGCCGCTGACCGCCGAGCGCCTCGATCGCTTTGCCGCGCTCCCCCTCGTGGTCGGCCCGGGCGCGAACGACCATGTCGGCGACCTTCTTGCCTTGCTGTCGAGCTGGCGGCTGGCGCCGCAGGTCGATGCCGCGACCTTCGTCGGCGCGCGGCGCTGGGATCTGCGCTTCCGCAGCGGCGAGACGCTGCTCCTGCCCGAAGGCGCGGCGGCACGGGCGGCGCTCGCCCGCTTCGATGCGCTCGACCGCAAGACCGGGCTGGTCGGCCATGGCTATACCCGTTTTGACCTGCGGCTGCCCGGGCAGATCACGGTTCGCGTCGCGGCGCCGGTCAAGGCGCCGGCCAAGGCTCCGCCTGCGCCCGCCAAGCCGGCACCGCCGTCCGCCAGCGATGCGGCGGTGGCGATATGACGTCGCCCAAGGCGCCCCGTCCGACCGCGCGCGGCGAGCGCACGATCACCGTGCTCGACGTCGGCACGTCGAAGGTCGCCGCGCTGATCGCGCTGGTCGGCCGGGCGGCGCGGGCAAGGGCGCCGACCCGCGCGTCATCGGTGTCGGTCAGCGGGTCTGCCAGGGCGTCCGCCGCGGCCTCGTCGCCGACATGGAGAAGACCGAAGCGGCGGTCCGCGCCGCTGTCGACCAGGCCGAGCGCAACGCCGGCGTCCAGGCCGGCGAAGTCTATGTCAACATGTCCGCCGGCGCCCTGCGCAGCGAGGTCGAGAACGTCGAGATCGACATCGGCGGCCATCGAATCGCCGACAGCGACATGGCCGACGTTGCTTGCCGCCGGTCGCGCCCGGATCGACCCCGGAAATCGCACCGTACTCCACGCCCAGCCGGCGCTGTATGCAGTCGACGGCACGTTCGTCGAGAACCCGGTCGGCTTCCACGCCGACCGGCTCGGCATGGACATCCACATCGTCACCGCCGACACCCCGCCGATCCGCAACCTCGACCTCGCCGTCCGCAGCGCCCACCTCGGTGTCCGCACGATGGTCGCCTCGCCCGCCGCCTCCAGCCTCGCGGTGCTTGCCCGCGAGGAGCGCGATCTCGGCGTCGCGCTAATCGAGATCGGCGCCGGCGTGACCAACATCGCGGTGCACATGATGGGCCAGCTGGTCGGTGTCGCGAGCGTGCCGATGGGTGCCGGCGACATCACCAACGACATCGCCAGCGCCTTCGCCACGCGGCGCAGCCATGCCGAGCGGCTGAAGACCCTCTATGGCGCAGCGATTACGGCGCAGAAGGACAACCATGATCTGATCGAGATCCCGCCGATCAGTGACGAGGAGGGCAGCGAGACGACCCGCGTGCCGCGCGCCCAGCTGATTGGCATCGTCCGCCACCGTCTCGACCTGTTGTTCGGCGAGGTCGCGACCCGGCTGCCGCAACTGGGTTTTGCCGGTCCGCAGGCGCGGCAGGTGGTGCTGACCGGCGGCGGTGCCGAGATCAAGTCGATCGCCGACTTCGCCCAGGGGCTGCTCGGCAAGAACGTCCGCGTCGGGCGGCCGCGCGGCCTGACGGGATTGCCCGACGCCCAGTCGAGCAGCGCCTTCGCGACGCTGGCGGGGCTGGCCTTGTTCGCCGCCGCCGACCTGCCCGACCTGTGGAACGCGAAGCTGCCGCCGGGCACGCCGCGGCCGGGAACCAAGGGCGGACGGCTTCAACAAATGGTGGATAAGTTGCGCTCGAGCCTCTGATCAGGGTTGGAGCAGGATTACTGCGTGTAGTATGCGTACCGACGAGGGAGACGAGATATGGTGGACTTCAAGCGGCCGGAGCTGACCGAACTCAAGCCGCGGATCGCCGTCATCGGCGTCGGCGGGGCCGGCGGCAACGCCGTCACCAACATGATCAACTCCAACCTTCAGGGCGTCGACTTCGTCGTCGCGAACACCGATGCGCAGAGCCTCGCCATCAGCCAGGCCGAAACGCGCATCCAGCTTGGCCTGCAGATCACGCAAGGGCTGGGTGCCGGCTCGCGCCCGGAGATCGGGCGGGCGGCGGCCGAGGAAACGATCGATCAGATCGAGGCCGCGCTCGACGGCTGCCATATGTGCTTCATCGCCGCCGGCATGGGTGGCGGCACGGGCACCGGCGCAGCGCCGGTTGTCGCCCGCGCCGCGCGCGAGAAGGGCATTCTGACCGTCGGCATCGTCACCAAGCCCTTCGCTTTCGAGGGGCTGAAGCGGATGCGCTCGGCCGAGGACGGTATCGTCGAGCTGCAGAAGCACGTCGACACGCTGATCATCATCCCCAACCAGAACCTGTTCCTGATCGCCAACGCCAACACGACGTTCAAGGACGCCTTTGCGATGGCCGACCAGGTGCTCCACCAGGGCGTCCGCGGCATCACCGACCTGATGATCATGCCCGGCCTCATCAACCTCGACTTCGCCGACATCCGCACGGTGATGAGCGAGATGGGCAAGGCGATGATGGGTACCGGCGAAGCGAGCGGCGATCACCGCGCGATCGAGGCGGCGGAGAAGGCGATCGCCAACCCGCTGCTCGACGAGGTATCGATGCGCGGCGCCAAGGGCGTCATCATCAACATCACCGGCGGCGACGACCTGCGCCTGATGGAAGTCGACGAGGCGGCGACGCACATCCGCGAGATGGTCGATCCCGAAGCCAACATCATCGTCGGCAGCGCCTTCAATCCCGAATTGAACGGCGTCATGCGCGTATCGGTCGTCGCCACCGGTATCGACGTCGTCGCGCGGACGCCTGCGGTCAGCACGCTGCGGCCGACTTCGCCCTTCGCCAGCGCCGCGGCCGCGTTCCCGGCGGTGTCGACGCGGCCGCTGCCGGAGCCCGAGCCGATGCCCGAACCGGCGGTCGAGCCGGCGCTCGACCTCAGCCTCGACGACATCGTTGACGAGCCGGAACTGCTGCCCGAACCGGTCGCTGTCGTCGCCGCCCCTGCCCCCCCGCCGCCGCCCGCGCCGGTGGCCGTGGCCGAGGTGGAGGAACGGCCGCTGACGCTGTTCGAGAAAATGATGAACCTCAGCCGCAAGCCGGCACCGCGGCCCACGCCGACGACGCTGGCCCCGGAACCGGAGGCGAGCGAGCCAGAAGTGGCGATCCCGTCGTTCTTCAAGAAGCAGGCGTCGAACTGAGGCTCGCCCCGGGTCGACGTCGGCCCGGGTTCGCGGGACTGCCGCGACTTACCCGCGGCCTTTGAACAGATAGCCGGCAACCGTCACGCCGAGGACGCCGAAGCCGATGCCGCCGGCGATGCGTTCGAGCCAAACCAGCAGGAACAGCGCGGCCACCGCCCAGTCATGGGCGGGCGGCACGACGATGCCGCGCCAAGCCGCCGGCGACAAACGCAACCACGCGGTGTGCCAGTTGAAGGTCCAGTCGTCCGCCGCGCCAAGCTTCAGGCCGGGCACGAGGTTGTCGCTGGAGAAGGCGACGGCGCTGAACTCCCCGCGCTCGGGCAGCCTCGGGCACGGTGCGGCGGTGCGCGACGCCGCACGAGCGGCGAGGCAGTTGGGGTCGACCGCTGCCTTTGCCGGCACCAGCAGGTCGGCAGCGACGCGCGCGCGCGGATCGGGCGCGCGCCGGACATCATCGATCGACACCGGCGCAGCCAGCGCATAGACCAGCGCCGCCCCCGCCCACAGCGCGAACAGCCACGTCGCCAGGTTTTCGGGCCGATAGCCGTAGCTGACCGACTTGCCCCACAACCAGTGGACCGGCCGGCGCAGCCCGCGCACCTTGCCCGCCGCGCGGTAGGCATCCTCTTTCATGATCGCCAGCCGCGTCGCATCGAGCGGATGGCCGCCGGCCCGCAACGTCGCGATCAGCTGGTCCCACGGCTGGGGGCGGAACGTCTTGCCTTCCTTCGTCTGGCAGTCGAGCCACTGCCGCCGCTCCTCGGCCTCGGTGAACGCATTGCTCGCCAGCCGGTCATACACAAAGCCGTCGAGGAGCAGCCGCCCGGAAGCCTGTCGCCAGCTCGCCATGTCGTCGGCGAGAATTGCGACTTTCATCGCCGTAAGGTCGACGATGCCGCCGATCGCGGCGATCGACCTGACGCTAAAGGTGCCGCCGACCAGCGCGCGCTGTCCGAGGAGCGAGTAGCTGCCGCGCATGGCGGGAAAGCTCGCCTCGTCGAGCAACAGGTCGCCGTCGATCGTCGCGCCGGCGAGCGACAGGCCACCGTCAACCGTCGCCGCGCGCCGCCCGCCGTCGAAGGCGCGGTGGAGCCGGAAGGTGCGCGCGACGTGCATGCCGTCCGCCAGCAGAGCCCAGTCCGCCGGGTCGGCTCCGGTTAGGCTCGCGCCCTCGGCGAGCAGGAAGCCGTCAATCGCCGCCGACGTCAGCCGGATCGATCCATGCGCGTCGGTCTCGCGCAGCCACAGGCTGCCTTCGCACTTCAACCCCTCGGCCGACATCCCTTGGACTAGGTCGCTGCGCGCGAAGTCGAGCGACTTGGTGACGGCAAAGTCCAGCCGGATTGTCTCCTCGACGACGCACGCAATCAGGCGGACGATGCGCGTGACTACCGCCCCAGTCAGGTCGAGCTGGCCGACGATGACGGCGTTGAACAGGTCGATGGTGCGGTCGTTGACCGGGGCGGCGGCGTCGCCGCCGAGGATCAGGAAGCGGAGAAACTCGGCGTGGACGATCGTCGCGTCGTCCTTGACCGTCGGTCGCGGCAGCGGATTGTCGCGGCGTTGATCGTCGGTACGTGGATCGTTGAGCGCGGCATGAACGCCGGCGGCGCAGGCGTCGAGCAGGTTGCGTTCCGCTTTGGTCAGCGTCTTCCCCGCCGCCGGATCGTCGAATCCGGAAAGCGACCGGCCGGGCGCAGGCGGTAACGCGGCGGGTTGACCGGCCGGCAGCGCGTCTGGCGTCGACATGAAGGCCCCCTCTGCCCGACTTTAGCACAAGGCTGGGGCGCGGTCATCGCTTGGCCGCTTTCGTCCGGCGTGGCAGGACGGGAAAAACAGGAGACGACCATGCCCGGGCCGCTCGCCGGCATCCGCATCATCGAGCTGGCTGGTATCGGGCCGGGGCCGTTCGCCGGCATGATGCTCGCCGACCATGGCGCCGAGGTGATCCGCGTCGACCGGCCGGGCGCACGGGTCGATGCGCGCGACCCGCTGCTGCGGTCGCGCACGCTGATCGGGGTCGACCTCAAGCGCGCCGAGGGCGTGGCCATCGTCCGCGACCTCGCGCGCTCGGCCGACGGGCTAATCGAGGGCTTCCGTCCCGGCGTGACCGAACGGCTCGGACTCGGGCCCGACGTGTTGCTCGCCGACAATCCGAGGCTGGTCTATGGCCGCATGACCGGCTGGGGCCAGACCGGACCCTATGCCGCCGCGGCCGGGCACGACATCAACTATATCGCGCTCGCCGGGGCGCTGCACGCCTTCGGCCGGGAGGGCGAGAAGCCGACCCCGCCGATCAACCTGGTCGGCGACTTCGGCGGCGGCGGCATGCTGCTCGCCTTCGGCATGGTGTCGGCGCTGCTCCACGCCGGCCGTACCGGACAGGGGCAGGTGATCGACGCGGCGATGACCGACGGCGCGGCGCTGCTGATGAGCATGATGTGGGGTTTTCGCGCCAACGGGATGTGGTCGGACGAGCGCGGTACCAACCTGCTCGATACCGGCGCGCATTTCTACGACACCTATGCGACCGCCGACGGGTTGTGGCTGAGCATCGGCAGTATCGAGCCGCAATTCTATGCCGAATTGCGCGCGCGGACCGGCCTCGACGCCGATCCCGAGTTCGACGCGCAGATGGACCGGGCGGCTTGGGGCCCGCTGAAGGCGAAGCTTACGGCGCTGTTCCTGACGCGGACGCGGGCCGAGTGGTGCGACCTGCTCGAGATGACCGACGTCTGCTTCGCGCCCGTGCTGAGCATGGCCGAGGCGCCGTCGCATCCGCACAACGCCGCGCGGGGTACCTTCGTCACCGCGGGCGGCGTGGTGCAGCCGGCGCCGGCGCCGCGCTATTCGGCGACGGCACCCGCCGCACCGGCGATGGCGACCGCTTTCGCCGGGGCGGAAGTGTTGGCCGCGATCGGCTATTCCGCCGAGCGGATCGCCTCGCTGACGGCCGCGGGGATGGTGCTGTGAGAGCGCGCGTCGGCCGCCGCCGGGAAGTGATCGACCGTCGTGCTCTTCTGGCGGCGGCGCTGACGATGGCGATCGCTCCTGCCGTGGCGGGACCGGAGCCGGTCGGCGCGCCCGCGCGCGTCCGCCTGCGCGTCGCTCATGACCGGATATTCGTGCCGGCGTCGATTGATGGCCTTGCCGTCGAGGCGCTGCTCGATTCCGCGGCCGAGACCTCGATCGTCGATTCGCGCCTGGCAACCCAACTGGGGCTGACAGGCGGCGTCGCGGTGACGGCGCGGGGCACCGGCGCGGCCACAGCGGCGGCGACGCTGGTCAAGGGCGCTCGCATCGACGTCGCCGGGCTGCACCTGCGCCCGGCCGACATCGCCATCATCGACCTGTCGGACATCGCCCGGCGGCTCGCCGAGGGGCCGATCCCGCTGGTGCTCGGACGCGACCTGTTCGATGCGGCGCGCCTGGCGATCGACGTCGACGGCGGCACGCTGGCAGCCATTTCGCGCGACGACGCCCCCGCGGGTGTGCGCCTGCCGCTGACCGCGCGACGCGGCATCGAAACGGTGCCGGTCACGGTCGAAGGCCGCCCGGCGCAGGCCGACTTCGATCTCGGCAACGGCGGCACGGTGCTGGTGGGTGCCGCCTTCGCCGCTCGCCACCGCCTGCTCGACGGCCGGCCGACCGGCACCATCGCCGGCGGCGGCATCGGCGGCGAGACCCGCCAGACGACCTTCACCCTCGCCCGACTGACGCTCGCTGGCCGCGACTTCGCCGACGTGCCGGCGGCGATCGACGCAAGCCCGACGGCCAGCGACGCCAACGTCGGCGTCCGCCTGCTGCGCCGCTTCGGACTGGTGACCGACTTTGCGCAGCGCAGCGTCTGGCTGGCGTGAACCCGCTCGCCGCCAACCCGGCTGCATCCCGGGGCCGGATGCATCCCGAAGGGCCGTCCGCCACCCGCGACGCCTTCCAGCGCGACCGTGACCGCATCATTCATTCATCCGCCTTTCGTCGGTTGCGCGACAAGACGCAGGTGTTCGTGCGTCCCGACGGGGACCATTTCCGCGTCCGGCTGACCCACAGTCTCGAAGTGGCGCAGATCGCCCGTACGGTCGCCCGGGCGCTGGGGCTGAACGAGGATCTCGCCGAGGCCTGCGCGCTGGCGCACGATCTCGGCCATCCACCTTTCGGTCATTCCGGCGAGGACGCCCTGGCGGCCGCGCTCGCCCCCTTCGGCGGCTTCGATCATAATGCCCAGACACTGCGGATCGTGACCCGGCTGGAGGTGCGTTACCCCGGCTTCGACGGCCTGAATCTGAGCTGGGACACGCTGGAGGGGCTGGCCAAGCACAACGGGCCGGTCGCCACGCCACCTTGGGCGCTGGCCGAGGTCGACGCCGCCTTCCCGCTCGAGCTCGCCTCGTGGCCCGGGCTGGAGGCCCAGGTCGCGGCCGCCGCCGACGACATCGCCTATGACAACCACGACCTCGACGACGGCCTGCGCGCCGGACTATTTACCCTTGAGGAAGTTGCGGCGGACGTGCCTTTCGTTGCCGCGGCATGGGCGCAGGTGACCCGTCGCTGGCCGGGTCTAGCCGAGCGCCGCCGCCTGATCCCCGAATTGATCCGCGACCAGATCGGGGCAATGGTCGCCGACCTGCTGACCGAGACCGCGCGCACGCTTGGCCAACGTCGCCGCGATCGCCGACGTCCGCGGTGCCGACGGTCCGCTGGTTGCCTTCTCTCCGGCCATGGCGGCCGAGGCGGCCGTGCTCAAGCGCTTCCTGCGGGCGCGGATGTACACCCATCCGGAGGTCGCCCGGCTGCGCGACCCGGCCCTTATCGTCGTTGCCGGCCTGTTCGACGCGCTTGCCGCCGATCCCGCCGGCCTGCCCGATCGCTGGCGCGAAACACTGCCGGCGACCCAGCCCGACCGGGCGCGTCATCTCGGCGACTTCATCGCCGGCATGACCGACCGCTATGCCCTCAACCGCTATGAACGGCTGGTCGGCCCGAGCCCGCTGCCGGCAGACGGCCTGCCCTAGCGTCACGGCGACGCGGCAGGGCGCGAGCGTCCGGGCTCAGCCCAGGAGAAAGCGGGCGCGGCAACCGTTGCGAACCCACACCCCGCTCCGGTCCCATCCCCAGCCGCGGTGTTCGAGGCAGGTTCCGGCGATGATCTCGATCCGCGGCCGCCGGGTCAGGCGGGCGGCACAGCGACTGCGCTGGCCGGGTTGCGACTCGCAGACGATCAGCCGGCCGGCCGGGGGCGGCCCGCCGCCCGGTCCCGGCACGACCGCGAAGATCGCGCGACAACCGTTTGTCACCCAGACGGCGCGCGGCGAGGCGCCCCACGTCACCCCGCGCGTGCAGATGCCGCTCGTCTGCTGCAGCAGACGGATACCGCCGCGGGTATCGGCCGGGCACTCCTGACGGCGGAAATGGATCGATTCGCAGACCAGCTGGTGCGCGCGCGGGCGAAAAGCAGGAACGCCCGCCCGGGTCGACGATACCGACAGCAGGACGGCGACCGCCGCCGCCGTTGCCAACCGTCGCGCCATAGCTCCTCCTGCCCCCGTAGCGGGCGGACGCTACGCCGCCGCCGGCGTCCTCGCAACCGACCTGGCCACCGCCCGCCGGGCACCGGTCGCCGATCGTCGCAAGCCCGTTGGAGCGGGGCGTGACCCGCCGCCGCTTTGCCGCTAGTCACGGGCTTTGCCGCTGCGCCGGAGCCATCTTGACCGTCTACCAGACCTATGCCGCCCACGTCGCCGACGCGATCGCCGCGCTGGTCCGCGCGGGCGACCTGCCTTCCGGGCTCGACACCAGCGCCGTCACCGTCGAAGCGCCGCGCGATCCGAGCCATGGCGACCTGGCGACGAACGCCGCGATGGTGCTGGCCAAGCCCGCCGGCATGAAGCCGCGCGAGATCGCTATCGCCCTGGCGCAGGCGCTCGTCGACCTCCCTGACGTCGCCGCCGCCGAGGTCGCTGGGCCCGGTTTCCTCAACCTGCGGCTGAAGGGTAGCGTCTGGGCCGACGAACTGGCGACGATCCTAGCCGCGCAGGGCGACTATGGGCGCTCCCGCCTCGGCACCGGGCGCCGGGTCAATGTCGAATATGTTTCGGCCAACCCGACCGGACCGATGCACATGGGGCATTGTCGTGGCGCCGTGGTCGGCGACGCGCTGGCGAACCTGCTCGCTTATGCCGGCTTCGCGGTGACGCGCGAGTATTACATCAACGACGCCGGTGCGCAGGTCGACACCCTCGCCCGGTCGGCGCACCTGCGCTACCTCGAGGCGCTGGGCGGCGAGGTGACGATCCCCGAAGGTTTCTACCCCGGCGATTACCTCATCCCGGTGGGGCAGGAACTCGCGGCCGATTTCGGCGACGCCTATGCCGCGCGCCCGGAAGCGGAGTGGCTGGCGCTGTTCCGCAGCCGCGCCGTGGCGATGATGATGGACCTGATCCGCGCCGATCTCGCCCTGCTCGGCATCCATCACGACGTCTTCACCAGCGAGGCGGCAATCGTCGCCGACGGCGCGGCCGACCGGGCGCTGGCGACGCTCGCCGGCCGGGGGCTGATCTACGAAGGCGTGCTCGAGGCGCCGAAGGGGGAGGTGCGCGACGACTGGGAGCCGGTGGCGCTGACCCTGTTCCGCTCGACGGCGTTCGGCGACGACCAGGACCGGCCGGTGCGCAAGTCCGACGGCAGCTGGACCTACTTCGGCATCGACATCGCCAATCACGACTGGAAGGCAAGGCAGGCCGACGCGCTGATCGACATCTGGGGTGCCGACCACGGCGGCACGGTCAAGCGCATCGAGGCCGCGGTCGCTGCGCTGACCGAGCGCCGCGTGCCCCTCGACGTCAAGCTGGTGCAGATGGTCCGCCTGTTCCGCGCCGGCGAGCCGGTCAAGATGAGCAAGCGGTCGGGGTCGTTCGTCACCCTCGCCGACGTCGTGCGCGAGGTGGGGAAGGACGTCGTCCGCTTCATCATGCTGACCAAGAAGGCCGACAGCCAGCTCGATTTCGACTTCGCCAAGGTGGTCGAGCAGTCGCGCGACAATCCGGTTTTCTACGTCCAGTATGCCCATGCGCGCATTGCCTCGCTCGGGCGACGCGCCGCGGCGGCGGGGATGGTCCTGCCGCCGCCCGACCTCTCCCGCCTCGACGCCGAGGAGCTCGACCTGGTCAAATTGGCGGCGCAGTGGCCGAAGACGGTAGAGGCGGCGGCGATGGCGCGCGAGCCGCACCGCATCGCTTTCTACCTGAACGATCTCGCCGCGGCATTCCATTCGCTGTGGAACCGCGGCAACGACGATCCGGCGCGGCGCTTCCTGATCGAAGACGATCTGCCGCTGACGTCCGCGCGCCTGGCGCTGGCGCGCGGCATCGGCCAAGTCATCGCCAACGGCCTCGGCGTGATCGGGGTCGAGCCGGCCGAGGAGATGCACTGATGGCCCGCTCCCCCAACGACGACGTGCCGTGGCTGGCCGAGGGCGTGCGCGAGGAGCGGGCGACGCTGGTGCCCCGTGCCCGGCTGATTGGCGGCGGGCTGGTCGCGGTGCTGCTCGCGGTGCTGGTCGCGCTGGGCGTGTTCCTCGCCGCCGGCCACAAGAGCGACGGCTCGGCCGGCTATGCCCGGCCGGAAGATGCGCCGCTGATCGCCGCCGATCCGGGACCGTACAAGGTCGCGCCGGCCAATCCCGGCGGGGCGCAGATCACCGGCATCGATGACAGCGTGGCGGCGATCGCCAGCGGCAGCGAACAGCCCGGCGCCATCGCCGCCGACACGCCCGAGGAGCCGCTGGCTCGCCCGACGACGGGGGCGCCGACCGACCTGCTGCCCCCGCCGCGCGCCGACGCCCCGCCGCGCAGCGATGTCGCGCCGCGAGCGGTCGCGCCGATTCCCGTGACGCCTGCGCGGAACGACGCGCCACGGGCGATCGCGCCGGCGCCCGTCGTCGCGCCGGCCCCGCCGCCGGCCGCACCGCCGCCAGCCAAGCCGGCGAAAACCGAGGCCAAGCCGAAGCCCGCGCCGGCGGACGCCGCTGCCGACACGCCCAAGGCCAAGCCGGCGGAACCAAAGGCCAAGGTCCACGACCCGCTCGCCGAGGCCGCGCCAACTCCGGCGGGCGGCGGCGCCACCCTTCAGCTCGGCGCCTTCTCGACCCGCGACAAGGCCGATGCCGCCTGGGCCAAGGTGGCGGGCGACGGCGCCCTGTCGGGACTGGCCAAGCATATCGAGCCGGTGACCCGCGACGGGGCGACGCTGTACCGGCTGCGCGCCGCCGGCGTGCCGTCGCCGGACGCGGCCAGAGCGCTGTGCGCGCGGATCAAGGCCAGCGGCAACGCCTGCATCGTGGCGGACGCGCGGTGACCCCGGTCTTCCTCGGCCTTGCCGGCCCGACCATCAGCCGCGAGGAACACGCCCTGTTCCGCGCCGCCGACCCGGCCGGCTACATCCTGTTCGCGCGCAACTGCGTCGATCCCGATCAGCTGCTGGCGCTGACCGATGCCCTGCGCGCGCTCGCCGGACGCGACCTGCCGATCCTGATCGACCAGGAGGGCGGCCGCGTCGCCCGGCTGCGGCCGCCGCACTGGCCCGATTTCCCGCCCGCCGCCCGCTTCGGTGCGCTCTACGACGTGGCGCCGCTGTCGGCGATCGAGGCGGCGCGGCTCAACGGCCGGCTGATCGGCCTGATGCTGCACGAGGCCGGGATCACCGTCGACTGCCTGCCGCTGCTCGACGTGCGCGATCCGGCCGGACACGACATCATCGGCGACCGCAGCTACGGGTCGCAGCCGATGCGCGTCGCCGCCCTCGGCCAGGCGACGCTCGGCGGGCTGCGCGAGGGCGGGGTCATCGGCGTCGTCAAGCACATCCCCGGCCACGGCCGGGCGCGGGTCGACAGCCACCTCGACCTACCCGTGGTCGAGGCCAGCCGCGAAGCGCTCGAACTCGACTTCGAGCCGTTCCGCAAGCTCGCCGACGCGCCGATGGCGATGACCGCGCATATCGTCTACTCCGCGCTCGACCCCGACCGCTGCGCCACGCTGTCGCCGATGGTGATCGGCGAGACGATCCGCCGCGACATCGGCTTCGACGGCCTGCTGATGAGCGACGACCTCGGCATGAAGGCGCTGGGGGGCAGCTTCGCCGAGCGGACCCGCGGCTGCCTCGCCGCCGGCTGCGACATTGCCCTGCACTGTTCCGGCGACCTGGCCGAGATGCGGGCGGTCGTCGACGCCGCCGGGACGATCGGCGCCGAGGCGATGGCCCGGCTGAACGCCGCGATGCTGTGGGCAACGACCCCTCGCGAGGCGGACGTAGCGGCGCTGACGGCGCAGCGCGACGACCTGTTAGCGCATGGCTGAACGCGCCGCGGACGAGACGCTGACGCTGGCCCTCGGTGCCTGGGAAGGCCCGCTCGACCTGCTCCTCGGCCTCGCCCGCGCCCAGAAGGTCGACCTCGCGCAGATCTCGATCCTCGCCCTTGTCGATCAGTATCTCGTCTTCATCGCCGCCGCGCGCTCGCTGCGGCTGGAGGTGGCGGCCGATTATCTCGTCATGGCGGCGTGGCTTGCCTATTTGAAATCGTGCCTGCTACTGCCGCCCGATCCCGCCGCCGACCCCGACCCGCAGGAACTCGCCGCGCAATTGCAGCGCCAGCTAGAGCGGCTCGAGGCCATGCGCGAGGCCGGCGCCCGGCTGATGGCGCGCGACCGGATGGGCATCGACACCTTCCGCCGCCCGGCGCCCGAGGGGCTGAAGGCGACGCGACGGCCGGTGTTCGCCGCCGACCTGTTCGAGCTGATGACCGCCTACGGAGCGGTGCGGACACGGCGCGAGCGCCCGGCCTATGCGGTGGCGCGCCGCGACGTGCTCGCGCTCGACGCTGCGCTGGTCCGGCTGCGGCGGCTGGTCGGCCCGCGCTGGACCGGCCTCGACGCCTATCTGCCGGCGACGGATGACGCCCGCTTCCGCCGTTCGGCGCTGGCGAGCACCTTCGCCGCCGCGCTCGAACTGACGCGGCAAGGGAGGACCGAACTGGCCCAGGCCGACGGCGCGCCGCTGCTGGTGCGGACGCGCCCCGCCGGCCGCGCGGCACCGCCGGCATGAGCGATCCGGCCCTCGTCCGCGCGGTCGAAGCCGTCGTCTTCGCCGCCGAGGAGCCGGTCACCGTCGCCGATATCGCGCGGCACGTCACCGCGGCGCCCGCTGACATTCGCGCCGCCCTTGCCGCCCTGGCCGAAAGCTACGCACCGCGCGGCGTCGTGCTGGCCGAGCGCGGCGGCCGCTGGCTGTTCCAGACCGCTCCCGATCTCGGCTACCTGCTGCGGACCACACGCGAGGTGCCGAAGCGGCTGAGCCGCGCAGCGGTCGAGACGCTGGCGATCATCGCTTATCACGAGGCGGTGACACGCGCCGAGATCGAGGACATCCGCGGCGTCGCGGTGTCACCGGGCACGCTCGACGTGCTGCTGGCGAGCGGCTGGATCAAGCCCGCCGGTCGCCGCGAATCGCCGGGCCGGCCGCTGCAGTTCGCGACGACGCCTGCCTTCCTGGTCGATTTCGGGCTAGGCGACCGCCGCGATCTGCCCGGTATCGCCGACCTCCGCGCCGCCGGCCTTCTCGACGTGCGCCCCGCCACTGGCGAAACGCCGCCCCCGGGCGTACATAGCGCAGGTCAGGCCCCCGCGCCGCCGGAGTGATCAGATCATGGGTTCGTTCAGCCTCGTCCACTGGCTCATCGTCATTCTCGTCGTCATGCTGCTGTTCGGTCGCGGCAAGATCAGCGAGCTGATGGGCGACATGGCCAAGGGCATCAACAGCTTCAAGAAGGGACTGGCGGACGGCGACACGCCGCAGCACCCGCAGGGCTATGCCCCGCCGCCGGGCTATCCGCCGCAGCCCTATTCTCCGCCGCACCTCGCGCCGCCGGCGCAGCCCGCTTCCCCGGTGCGCGACGACGTGCCCCGGAGCTGACGCGGAGCCGGGCCGGTGTTCGGCATCGATTCTACCGAGTTCCTGCTGATCGCTGTCGTCGCGCTGATCGTCATCGGGCCGAAGGACCTGCCGCGCGTGATGCGGCTGGTCGGCGGCTGGGTCGGGCGCGGCCGGGCGATGACGCGCCACCTGCGCTCGGGCTTCGACACGATGATGCGCGAGGCCGAGCTCGAGGAAATGCAGAAGCAGTGGGCTAAGCAGAACGCCGAGATCATGGCCGCCACCGCGTCGCGCCGGTGCCGGCACATGCCCATGACGCCGTGGTCGGCGAGCACCCTTACGACCATCCCGGGGCGCTGCCGGGTGCCGCGGCCGGCAACATCTATGGTACGGCCATGACCGGGCCGCAGCCGGCCGCGCTCGCCGCACCGCCCGACGAACGGCCATGACGACGCCCGCGACCGGCGAGGAGGAGATCGACGCCTCGCGGGCGCCGCTGATGGAGCATCTGGTCGAACTGAGAAAGCGCCTGCTGATCTCGATCGTCGCGCTGGTCATCGCCTTCGGGCTAGCCTTCACCCAGTCGCGGGCGATCTTCGCCTTTCTCGTCCACCCGCTGATCGTCGCCGAGGGATCGCACCCGACGCAGCTGATCTTCACCAAGCTGTACGAGGCGTTCTTCGTTCAGGTGAAGGTCGCCGCCTTTGCCGCGCTGTGCCTCGCCTTCCCGGTTATCGCCAATCAGCTGTGGGCCTTTGTCGCGCCCGGGCTTTACCGGAAGGAGAAGCGGGCCTTCCTGCCGTTCCTGATCATGACACCGGTACTGTTCACCGCCGGCGCGGCATTGGCCTATTATGTCGTCGCGCCGATCTCGTTCCGCTTTTTCCTGCGGTACAACGACAGCGGCGCTGCCACTGGCTTCGCCCAGACGGCGCTGCCGACGATGAACGACTATCTGTCGCTGATCATGCATTTCATGGCCGGCTTCGGCATCGCCTTCCTGCTGCCGGTGCTGCTGATGCTGCTCGAGCGCGCGGGGCTGGTGACGCGGGCGCAGCTCAAGGCCGGCAGGCGCTATGCCATCGTCGGCGCGTTCGTCGTCGCCGCCATCCTCGCCCCGCCCGACGTCGTGTCGCAGTGCCTGCTCGCGGTGCCGCTGATTGCGCTCTACGAGGGATCGATCGTCGGCATCTGGTTCAGCGAGCGCCGCCGCGCACGTGACGCCGCGGCCCTGCCAGCGGCGGCCGAGTAAATCGGCCCAGTCGATCGCTGTCTGTCCTTACCAGGAATACTGCCGCCCTGCCAAAAACGAAAAGACCCGCGACCAGGGGGGTGGTCGCGGGTCAAATCTTAGGGTCCGGCCGCATTCGGGGGGGATGATGCGACCGGACCCCTTTGGAAGGACCGCGGGAGCGGGGGGGCGTGTACCGAGGTCCTGGCTGCTCAACGGGCTTCCCCCGAAGCGGTTCCGCGGAAGCCAAATCTTTTTTTCGACCCGTCGCGAGGCGTCCTGCCGCCGGGAACCGGGCGGCGGCACCGGGCGTCTACCGGCCGACCCATCCCCGAAACGAAGAGTAAGCAGCCATGGCCGACGACACCGCCAAGTTCTGGAAGATGATCGAGGACATTCGCGTCGCCATGCTGACGACCGAGACAAGCACGGGCTCGAGAGCCGGCCGATGAGCGCCTATGTCGACAGGGACACGCACTCGATCTGGTTCATCACCCGCATCGACAGCGAGAAGACGAACGAGATCAAGGACGACGCCCACGTCAACCTCGCCTTCGCCGACAGCAAGGCCAACAGCTACGTCTCGGTCACCGGTACCGCACGCGTCGTCCGCGACCCGGCCAAGACCAAGGAGCTGTGGAACCCGTTCGCCGAAGCCTGGATGCCCGAAGGGCCGGAGGCGCCGACGACCGGACTGATCCACGTCACGCCGTCGCACGCCACCCTTTGGGACTCGCCGACGGCGTGTTGCAGCTGATCCGCGTCGCCGCCGCCAACTTCACCCAGTCGCCGCCTAAGGCCGACACGGTCAAGCACGTCACGCTTTGACGTTGGCGCCCGCCGCCGACTAAGGCGAGGAGGATGACGCAAGCGCATCCTCCTGATCGTCGGCGGCGGCATCGCGGCGTACAAGGCGCTCGAGCTCGTCCGCGCGCTGCGTCGGGCGGGCACCGCTGTCACGCCGGTGCTGACCGGCGGCGGGCGCGCGTTTTGTCACGCCGCTGAGCTTGGCGGCGCTGGCCGCCGAGCCGACGTCATACCGATCTGTGGAGCCTCGACGAGGGCGGCGCATGGGCACATCGAGCTCAGCCGCGCTGCCGACCTGATCGTCGTCTGCCCGGCGACCGCCGACCTGCTGGCGAAGATGGCGGCGGGGCTGCCGACGATCTTGCGACGACGCTGCTGCTGGCGACCGACACGCCGGTGCTGGCGGTGCCGGCGATGAACGTGCGGATGTGGACGCATGCCGCGACGGTCGCCAATGTCGCGACGCTGCGCGCGCGCGGCGTCACGGTGATCGAGCCCGACGAGGGCGCGATGGCGTGCGGCGAGTTCGGCCCCGGCCGCCTGCCCGAGATCGACCGCATCACCGCGGCGATCGCCGACGCTTGCGCGCTGCCGGAGCGTCGGCGACAGTCGCGACGCGGCATCGCCGCTCGCCGGTCAGCACATCATCGTCACCGCCGGGCCGACGCACGAGCCGATCGACCCGGTCCGCTTCCTCGCCAACCGCTCGTCGGGCAAGCAGGGCTTCGCCATCGCCGGGGCGCTCGCGGCGCTCGGCGCGCGGGTGACGCTGGTCGCCGGGCCGGTCGCGCTGGCGACGCCGCCGGGCTGCACGCGCGTCGATGTCGAGACCGCGCGTCGAGATGGCGGCCGCGGTCGACGCCGCGCTGCCCGCCGACGCCGCGGTGATGGTCGCCGCCGTCGCCGACTGGGGCGTCGCGCCGGCGCCGGGCAAGCTCAAGAAGGCCGACGGCCCGCCGGTGCTCGACGCTGATCGAAACCCCGACATCCTCGCCGCGGTCGCCGCGCCGGGCCGCGCCGGCCGCGCCTGGTCGTCGGCTTCGCCGCCGAGACCGCGACACGCCGTCGCCAGCGCGGTCGCCAAGCGCGCCGCCAAGAGTGCCGACTGGATCGTCGCCAACGACGTCTCCGGCGACGTGATGGGCGGCGACGCGAACACCGTCCACCTCGTCACCGCCGACGGCGTCGAGGACTGGCCGCGCGCTGGCCAAGGCCGAAGTCGCGCGGCGGCTGGCGGCGCGGATCGCCCGCGCTGACGGCCGCTGGCATGACCGCCGAATCGCGATCGCCGTCGAGATCATGCGCCACGCCGACGGGCTCGACCTGCCCGCCTATGCCACCGCCGGCGCGGCGGGCATGGATGCCGTCGCCGCGGTCGACCGCGACCTGCGTCCTCGCCCCGGGCGCGCGCGCGGCAGTGCCGACCGGGCTCAAGCTGGCGATCCCCGATGGCTACGAGGTGCAGGTCCGGCCGCGCTCGGGGCTGGCGCTGAAGCACGGGCTGACGGTCGCCAACGCGCCGGGCACGATCGACAGCGACTATCGCGGCGAGCTGATGGTGCTGCTCGTCAACCTCGGCGCGAGCGGTGACGATCACGCGCGGCATGCGCATCGCCCAGCTGGTCGTCGCGCCGGTGGTACGCGCGCGCTGGGTCGTCGTCGAAGCGGTCGCCCGACACGGCGCGCGGTACCGGCGGCTTCGGCTCGACCGGTGCCTGAGGCGCCGTGAGGGACGACCAGCTCGACCGCTACGCGCGCCATATCGTGCTGAAGGAAGTCGGCGGCGCCGGCCAGGCGAAGCTGCTGGCGGCGAACGTCGCGGTGATCGGCGCGGGCGGGCTCGGCAGCCCGTGCCTGCAGTACCTCGCCGCCGCCGGCGTCGGGCGGCTAACGGTGATCGACGACGACACCGTCGCGCTGTCCAACCTGCAGCGGCAGGTGCTGCACGGCACCGCCGACGTCGGCCGCGCCAAGACCGCAGCGCCGCCGCCGCGCTCGCCCGGCTCAATCCCGACGTCGTCGTGACGCCGCGCGCGGTCCGCCTCGACGCCGGCAATGCCGCCGCGCTGCTCGCCGGGCACGACGTCGTCGCCGACGGCTCGGACAGTTTCGCCACGCGGCTGGCGGTCGCCGACGCGGCGCTGCGCCTGCGCATCCCGCTGGTCTCGGCGGCGGTCGGGCCGTTCGAGGGGCAGCTGGCGACGTTCCGCGGCTGGGAGGCGGGCCGCCCGTGCTACCGCTGCTTCGTCGGGCAGCGGCCCGGGCCGGACGCAGCGAGCTGCGCCGATCAGGGCATGCTCGGCGCGGTCGCCGGCGTCCTCGGCAGCCTGCAGGCGCTCGAGGTGATCCGCGAGATCACCGGCTTCGGTCGCGAGCCGGGCCGGCCTGCTGCTGTTCGACGCGCTGGCGCCGCGGATGCGGACGCTGACGCTGGCGAAGGATCCGGCCTGCCCGGCGTGTGGCCGTCATGACCTTCGGCGTGACCCCGCTGGCGATCGTCGTCGGCGGAGCGCCGGTCCGCGGCTCGCACCGCGCTGACGCCTCGCCGGCGTCGGCCGCCGCGCTGGGCCGCGACGTCGACGATGCTGTTCGACGGCGCCAGCGTCGCCGCGCTCGCCGCCGCCGACCCGCTGCTCGCCGCCGCGCTCGACCTCGGCGTCGCGCGTCACCGCCTGCCAGACCGGGCTCGCCGCGCCGGCCTGACCGCGGCCGACCTCCCGCCCGGCGTCGTCGACCGGCGGCATGGTCGGCTTTCTCGCACAGGTCGGGCGAGGCGCAGCTTCTGCTCGCCTGATCGCCGCGCCGAACGCCCTTGCCGCGCCGGCGGCATCCGGCCTAGGCGCGCAACACACCCAGATGCCCGCCCCGCCCCGCCCCGCCCGCCGCGCGCCGCCCCGCGGGGCGCGTGGCTGCGTTCCTCGCCGGTGCCGGCAAGCTCGTCGTCGGCCTGATCCTGCTCGGCCTGATCGCCCTTGGCTCTCGGTCGTCGTCGCGATGGAGTCGCTGCCGAGCTTCGACGAGCTCATGAACTCGCCCAACGGCCAGTCGGTCGAGATTCGCGGCGCCGACAACAGCGTGCTGGTCAGCCTGGGGCCGAGCTACGGCGAGTGGCTGCCGTTCGCGCGCATCCCGCACACGATGACCGAGGCGATGATCGCGGTCGAGGACCGGCGCTTCTACCAGCACCCCGGCGTCGACCCGATCGGCATCGCCCGCGTCCTGGCGGTCGCCGGCCGACGCCGGCCACTTCACGCCAGGGCGCGTCGACGATCACCCAGCAGCTGGCGCGCAACGTCTTCCTGACGTCGAACCAGACCTTCGGCCGCAAGATGCGCGAGGCGGTGCTGGCGCTGGCGATCGAGCGGCAAGTTCACCAAGGAGGCGATCCTCGAGCTCTATCTCAACCGCGTCTATTTCGGCGGCGGCGCCTACGGCATCGACGCCGCGAGCCGCAAATTCTTCGGCCATCCGGCCGCGACGCTCAGCCTGCCCGAGGCGGCGATCATCGCCGGGCTGGTCAAGGCGCCGAGCCGCTATGCGCCGTCGGCCGACCCGCTCGCCGGCGCAACCGCGCGGCGACGGTCATCGCGACGATGGTCGATTGCGGCTCGATCACGCCGCGGCGAGGCGGCCGCGGCCGACCTCGACCGACCTGCGCTTCGCCCCGCAGGAGCGCGCAGTCGGGGGTGCGCTATTTCACCGACTGGGTGCTGGCCCAGGTCGAGAACCTGACCGACGAGGCGGTCGAGCCGCTGCAGGTGACGACGACGCTCGATCCCGCCGGGCAGCGCGCCGCCGAAGCGGCGATCGCCGCCGAGGCGCCGGCCGGGCGCGCAGGGCGCGCTGGTCGCGCTGGCCCGCGACGGCGCGGTCAAGGCGATGGTCGGCGGGCGCGACTATGTGACGTCGAACTATAACCGCGCCGTCGCCGCCCGCCGCCAGCCGGGGTCGAGCGTGGAAGCTGTTCGACTATCTCGCGGCGATCGAAGACGGGGTTAACGCCCGACGATACCGGTCGTCGACGCGCCGATCACCATCGACGGCTGGAGCCCGAAGAACTTCAGCCGGGCTTCGCCGGGCCGGTGACGGTCCGCCAGGCCTTCGCCCGCTCGATCAACACCGTCGCCGTGCGGCTGGCGCAGCGCGTCGGCTTCGACACCGTCGCCGACGTCGCCCGCCGCTTCGGCATCACCACGCCGATCGACCGCCGCCCGGCGATGGCGCTCGGTGCGTCGGACGTCACGCTGATCGAGCTGACCGCCGCCTATGCCGCCATCGCCAACCAGGGCGTCGAGGCGCGGCCGTACGGCATCACCCGCATCGCCACCGCGTCGGGACGGTCCTGTACACGCGCGAGCCGCCCGACCCGCGCGTCCTCGTCGCGCCCTTATGTCGCCGCCAAGATGACCGACCTGATGAAGGCGGCGGTCGAGACCGGCACCGGGCGCAACGCGCAGATCGGGCGGCCGCTGGCCGGCAAGACGGGCACGACCAGCACGAACAAGGACGGCTGGTTCGTCGGCTTCACCGCGGCATGACCGCGGGCGTGTGGATGGGCCGCGACGATTCCGAAGCCGGTCCCGGTGCTGCAGGGCGGCCGCGCGCCGGCACGCGCCTTCGCCGCGTATATGGCGCGCGCCGTCGGCGGCACGCCGCCGGTGCCGCTGACCACCGACGTCGCCGCGCCCGATCTCGGCCTCGAACCCGACGACCAGGTCTATGGCCTCGAGCCCGACAGCGCCGCGCCGCGGCGGCGACCAGCCGACGGCAGTCGCCGACGTCGCCGCGCGCCCGCGCCGGCCGCGCCCCGATCCGTGCCGAAGCGACCCCTATCATCCCGATCCCTATCGCGGCGACCGCCCGCCGCCGATCGCGCCGCGCGGACGCCCCGGCTCGACGACCGCTGGCTCGACGAGACGCTCAACGGCCCCCCGCGCTAGCGGCAGGCACCGATCGCCGCCACAGCATCACCGGATGAGGCGGGGCTGCCCCGTCATTCGCCGTCGCGAAGGGCGACGGCCTTGGCGGTCAGGGGCAGCGAGCGCGGCAGCGCCACGAGGAAGCGCTGCGCCGCGGCGCGGTCGGCGACCGTGATGCGCAGCGTCTTTGACGCGGTGACCAGCACGTCCGAGCCCATCAGCGTGCGGGCGACGTCGACGCGGCGGATGTTGTCGAAGCGCCAGAACTGCTCGAAGATGACCTTGAAGCGCAACCCCTCGGCGGTGATCGCCAGCCGGGGCGACAGGCTGTTGCGCGTGTTGTGCCCGAGCTCGAGGCCACGGACGGGGATCGCGACGCCGTCGGCGACCGGCGGCGGCGGGCGGTCGGCGCGGGCCCAGAGTTTCTTGACCGTCAGCCACGCTGCGCAGGCCACCGCGAGCGTGGTCAGCAGGGTGAACGCGATCGTCCCGGACATGCCGCCGACTATAGCACGGCGGGGCGCCCGCGCCTAAGACGGGACAATGATCGGGAGGGATGGCATGAGACTGTGGCTGGCGGCGGTGATTACGCTGCTGGCGCTCGTCGCGGGGCCGGCGGCGGCGCGCGAGACGGGGTTCCTCAACCGAACGATAATGGTCGACGGGCAGCCCCGCCGCTACGTAATCTATGTGCCCGCCGACGCATCGCCGCACCCGCCGCTGATCCTGGCGCTGCACGGCGCGGGCGAGCGCGGCAGCGACGGGCTGGCGCAGAGCGAGGTCGGGTTGGGCCGCGAGATCCGGCTGCACGCCGACCGCTGGCCGGCCGTCGTCGTCTTCCCCCAGGTGCCGGCCGAACGGAACTGGGCCGATGAGCGCCGTCTCGCGCTGGCGGCACTGGCCAAGGCGGCGCGCGAGTTCAGCACCGATCCGCAGCGCCTCTACGCTGTCGGCCTGTCGATGGGCGGCAACGGCGCCTGGATCATGGCCAACGACGACCCTCGGCGCTTCTCCGCGATCGTTGTCGCCTGCGGCTTTGCCGGGCCCTTCCACGACTATCCGGGCGTGGTCACCGGCGTCGCCGACCCCTACGGGGCCCTCGCGCGGCGCATTGCGCCACTGCCCGTCTGGCTGATCCACGGCGATGCCGACCCGGTCGTGCCGGTGACCGAGTCGCGCCAGATGGCGGCGGCGCTTAAGGCGGCGGGCAGCGACGTCCGCTACCACGAGCTGGCCGGCGTCGGGCACGTGTCGTGGGAGGCAGGGTTCGCCGATCCCGACCTGCCGGTCTGGCTGTTCAGCCAGCGGCGGCGGTAACGGACCCGCCCAGCCGCGCGCACGCCCATTCCGCGGCGTCGCGGACGACGGGCGACGCGTCGTTGAGCAACGGCACGAGTGCGGCGCGCAAGCCCGGATCGCCGCTGTTGCCGGCAGCGATTGCGGCGTTCCGCACCAGCCGGTCGCGGCCGATGCGCTTGACTGGCGAGCCGGCGAAGACCGCGCGGAAGCCGGCGTCGTCGAGCGCGAGCAGGTCGGCGAGGCGCGGCGTGACGAGCTCGGCACGGGGGGTGAAGGCGAGGTCGTGCGCGGCGCGCGCGAACTTGTTCCATGGACAGACTGCCAGACAGTCGTCGCAGCCGTAGATGCGGTTGCCGAGCGCGGCGCGGAACTCGACCGGGATCGGGCCGCGGTGCTCGATCGTCAGGTACGAGAGGCAGCGCCGCGCATCGAGCCGGTACGGGGCCGGAAAGGCGTCGGTCGGGCAGGCGCGCTGGCAGGCGTCACAGCTGCCGCAGCTGCCAGCCCGCGCCGCCGTCGGAGCGAGCGCCAGCGTCGTATAGATCGCGCCGAGAAACAGCCAGCTGCCGTGCGTGCGGCTGACGAGGTTGGTGTGCTTGCCCTGCCAGCCGAGCCCGGCTGCTTCGGCGAGCGGCTTCTCCATGACCGGCGCGGTGTCGACGAAGACCTTGATGTCGGCCGGCGCGGCCGCGACCAGCCAGCGGCCGAGCGCCTTCAGCCGCCGCTTGACGATGTCGTGGTAGTCGCCGCCCAGCGCATAGACGCTGATCGCGCCGCGGTCGCCCTGCCCGGCCAGGCGCAGCGGATCGACCGCCGGGGTATAATCGACGCCAAGCATGACGACGCTTCGCACATCGGGCCACAGCCCGGCCGGCGACGCGCGGCGGTCGACCGTGTCCGCCATCCACAGCATGTCGCCGTGGCAGCCGGCCGCGAGCCAGTCGCGCAGGCGCTGCCCCGCCAGCGGCGCGGCGTCGGCGGCGGCGATGCCGAGCGCGGCGAAGCCGTGCGCCTTGGCGGCGGCGTCGAGGCGGGTCTCCAGATCTTTCCCGTCTCCGGGAGGCTCAGAAGTCCAGCTTGTCATAATGTGCCGGCGGCGGCAGGCCCTCGAGACGTTCGCCGAGCAAAGGGCGGAAGGTCGGACGCGACTTCAGGGCCGAGTACCATTGCCGGGCCGGCTCGTGCCCGTCCCAGTCGATGCCGCCGAGATAGTCGGCGACCGACACTTGCGCCGCCGCGGCGATGTCGGCCAGCCCGAACACCGGCCCCGACAGCCAGCGTTTCCGGTCGAGCAGGAAGTCGAGATAGTCCATGTGCGCCTCGGCCGCCCGCGCCGCGGCGCGCACGGTACGGGCGTCGGGCGCGGTGCGCTCGACCAACCGGCGGAACATCCGCTCGGCGAGTAGCGGCACGCCCACCTCGGCGTAGAACTTGCCCTCGAACCAGGCGATCACGCGGCGGGTTTCGGCGCGTTCGGCCGCGCCCGAGCCGAGCAGCGGCGTCCGCTCGACCGTCTCCTCGAGATATTCGGCGATAGCGCCCGAGTCGGCCAGCACGACCGCGCCGTCGCGCAGCACCGGCGTCTGGCCCGCCGGGTTCAGTTCCATGAAGCCGTCGCGCCGCTCCCACGGCCGCTCGGTGATCAGTTCGAGCGTGATCCCCTTCTCGGCGCACTGCAGGCGTATCTTGCGGCTGAACGGACACAGGGTGAAGTGATGGAGCTGCCACATGGCCGCGCACCCTAGCCGCGGCGACACGCCAGCGTCACGGCTTTATCACGATCCATGCCGGCGCATGATCGCTGCTGCCGGGTTGCGCCCGGGCATCGCGGTCGACACCGGCCGCTGCCAGTCGCGCCGCGACCGCCGGGCTGAGCAGCAGGTGGTCGATCCGCAGGCCCCGATCGTGAGCGAAGGCATCGCGGAAATAGTCCCAGAAGGTGAACATCGGCTCGTCGGGGTGGAGGTGGCGCAGCGCGTCGGTCCAGCCCTGCGCGACCAGCCCGGCGAAGGCCGCGCGCGCCTCCGGCTGGACCAGGGCATTGTCGGCGAGGGCACCGGGACGGTAGAGGTCGAGCGCCGCCGGCACGACGTTGTAGTCGCCGGCCAGCACCACTGGCACGTCGTGCCCCAGCAGGTCGGCGGCGTAGGCGTCGAACGCGGCGAGCCAGGCCAGCTTGGCGTCGAAGCGCGGCCCCGGCCAGGGGTTGCCGTTCGGCGCATAGAGGCAGCCGACGATAACGCCGGCGACGGCGGCCTCGATGTAGCGGCTGGCCTCCGGCGTCGGGTCACCGGGGAAGCCGCGGCGCGTCAGCACCGGCTCGGCGTCGCGAGCGAGGATGGCGACGCCGTTCCAGCGGCTCTGGCCGTGCCACACCGCGCCGTAGCCGGCCTTCTCCAGCGCAGCCGCGGGAAAGCGCTCGTCGGGGCATTTCAGCTCCTGCAGGCAGGCGACGTCGGGCCGGGCGTCGGCCAGCCAGGCGAGCAGATTCGCCAGCCGGCCGTTGACGCCATTGACGTTCCAGGTGGCGATCTTCACCCGACGCGCCAGCCGCCGGAGATCGGCGCAACCGCCAGGTTGCGCAGGCGGGCGAAGGCGGCGACCTCGCCTTCGGCGACCGGATCGTCGGCGAGCAGGTCGACCACGCCCGCGCCGTCGCGCAAGGCGCGGGCGAGGCGCACCACCGGCCACGGGCAGCGCCAGCCGCGGGCGTCGACGACCACGGGCAGCGGCGTGATGGGGGGCTGGTCGCCGGTCATGGGCCTGCCTAGCATGGCGGCCGATACGCTGGGGAGAGCATGATGTTCGCAAACGACCTGCTGGCCGGGCAGAAGATCCTCGTTACCGGCGGCGGCACGGGGCTCGGCAAATCGATGACGCGCGCCTTTATGGCGCTGGGGGCGGAGACGGTCATCTGGGGCAGGCGCGGCGGTGTGCTCGATGAAACGGCGGCCGAACTGCGCGAGGCGACGGGCGGCGTGTGCACGCCGATGGCGGTCGACATCCGCAGCGGCGGCGCGATCGACGCGGCGATGGACGAGGTCTTCGCCGCCGGCGCGCTGACGGGGCTGGTCAACAACGCCGCCGGCAACTTCGTCGCGCCGACCGAGACGCTGTCGCCGCGCGCCTTCGATGCGGTCGCCGGCATCGTCGCCGCCGGCACCTTCAACACCACCGTCGCGGCGGGCAGGCGCTGGATCGCCGGCGGGCAGCGTGGCTCGATCCTGTCGATCGTCGCCACCTGGGTGTGGAACGGCGGGCCGTTCACCGTGCCTTCGGCCATGTCCAAGGCAGGCGTCGCGGCGATGACGCAGAGCCTGGCCGTCGAATGGGGCCGACACGGTATCCGCGCCAACGCCATTGCCCCCGGACCGTTTCCGTCAAAGGGCATGAGCGACCGCCTGATGCCCGCGCCGCTCGCCGCCAAGGTCGGGAGCAAGGGGGCGGAGTCGATCCCGCTCGGCCGCTGGGGGGAGTTGAGCGAGCTCGACAACCTCGCCGTCTTCCTGATGTCGGGCCGGTGCGACTACATAACGGGCGCGGTCATCCCCATCGACGGCGGCCAGTGGCTCGTCTCGGGCGGCAATTTCGCCCACCTCACCGCACTTGACGGCAGCGACTGGACGAGCATCCGCGACGCCATCGCGGCGACCAACGCCGCCGACCGGGCGCAGCGGACAGCCTGAACGACACGGCCGCGTCGCCATTGGCCGGCGCGGCCGTGATCGACTAGAGCCGCGCGATGCCTGCCCAGTCCCATCGCCGCGCGCTCGCCTTCATCTTCCTGACGGTGCTGATCGACGTCATCGGTTTCGGCATCGTCATCCCGGTGCTGCCGAAGCTGATCATGACGCTGGCGCACGTTGGCATCGGCGACGCGGCGCGGCTCGGCGGCTATCTGATGTTCGCTTATTCGGGCATGCAGTTCATCTTCGGGCCGGTGCTCGGCGGCTTGTCGGATCGCTTCGGACGGCGGCCGATCCTGCTGGCCAGCCTCGCCGCCTTCGGGCTCGACTATCTGCTGATGGGGTTCGCGCCAACTCTTGCCTGGCTGTTCGCCGGACGGATCATTGCCGGCATCGCCGGCGCGTCGTTCAACAGCGCCTATGCCTATATCGCCGACATCACCCCGCCCGAGCGCCGGACGCAGGATTTCGGGCTGCTCGGCTTCGCCTTCGGCATCGGCTTCATCGTCGGCCCGGCGATCGGCGGGCTGCTGGCGGGATGGGGCACACGCGCGCCCTTCTTCGTCGCCGCCGGCCTGGCGCTGGTCAACGTCTGCTACGGCTGGTTCGCTGTCCCCGAAAGCCTGGCGGAAGTCGACCGGCGGCCGTTCGATTGGCGCCGGGCGAATGTCTGGGGCTCGCTCGTCCGTCTGCGGCACCTGCGCCCGGCGGTGCTGCTGCTGGCAACGGCGACCTTCCTGTGGAGCTTTGCGCAAATGTCGCTGCAGGCGACATGGAATTATTACACCATCGCCCGCTTCGGCTGGAGCGTGCGCGCCGTCGGCTGGTCGCTGGCCGCGGTCGGCGTTTCGGCCATCGTCGCCCAGGCGGGGCTGACCCGGGTGCTCGTGCCACGCTTTGGCGAGCGCCAGCTGGTCGGCTGGGGCGTTGTCAGCGCCATCGCCGCCTATCTCGTCTATGCCGCTGCCGGAGTCGGATGGGTCATGTACCTCGGCATCGCGCTCGGCACGCTTGGCGGCATCGTCTATCCCGCGCTGCAGTCGCTGATGAGCGCCGAAGTCGGTCGCGACGCCCAGGGCGAATTGCAGGGCGCGGTGTCGAGCCTGGTCAGCCTGGCGGCGATAGTCGGACCACCGGCGATGACGCAGGCCTTCGCCTTCTTCTCCAGTCCGGCGGCGCCAGTTCAGGTGCCCGGCGCGGCGTTCGTACTGGCCGCGATGATGGCGGCAGGAACGCTGGTCCTGTTCCGTCGGGCGGTGGCGCGGTAGGTCGGGTGCCGGCGTCCGGCACCCGACCCGCAAGGGCTTAGGCGGCGACCGTCTTGACGCGACGGCGCAGCGAGTAGCCGACGAGGCCGAAGCCGCCGAGCATCATCGCCCAGGTCGCCGGCTCCGGCGTTCCGCCGACGGGGGTATCGTTGACCGTGAAACCGAGCACGGCCGGCCCGCCTGCAGTCTCACCGTAAGCGAGGGTGAAGGCATAGCTCCCCGCCGACGGCGCGTTGACGGTGAACGGCGTGCTGACCGGCGCCGTCGGCCCCGGCTGGTCGACAACGCGGCCGATCCCGGCGATGTCGAGCTGGAGACCGTCGTCGTGCGGGATGACGAAGCTGTTCGCGCCCGCATTCAGGAAGGTGGTGCCAGTGAACAGGAAATAGGTGTTGTTGAGGATGTGGCTGGCGACCGTCGGGTCGAGCCCGGCCGGGTTATTGAGGAAGGCGCCAACGGTGAAGTTGGTGCTGTCGTTGCCCGGCGCGTCGGTGAAGTTGATCGCGCCGACACTGACAGTGGCGTTCGCCGTCAGGCCGGCGGCCTGCGCGATGGTGGCATCAGCCGCAGCAGCCGGCTGGTCGGTGTAGATGCTGACCGTGATCGAGGCATTTGCCGCCGCCGGCAACGCCAGTGCGGCAGCAACGCCGAGGATAGTCTTGAGCGTCATCGTAACCTCCTTACCAGTCCCCCCGCCGCCCGAGGCCAGCAAGACGCATGCCAGCGTACGTGGACCGTTAACCATCAACGCCATAGCGCGCCGCAGATCGGTCCCCGAGGGGCAGACTGTAAAGGTTACCGACAGTTTTGCCGCGTCAGATCCGACCCATCAGGACCAGGATGACGACGATAACGACGATGATGCCAAGTCCACCCGACGGGCCGTAGCCCCAGCCGCTGGAATAGCCCCAGCTCGGCAGGGCGCCAATCAGGAGCAGGATGAGGACGATGAGCAGGATGGTGCCGAGGGTCATGACAGAGGTTCCCTGATTAATGTATCCGGTGAACGCGGCGCTGCCGTAACGGTTGCGTGCGCCCTGCTCGCCGCCTAAGTCCGCGGCCATGCTGACTGTCGACGCCGCGCTGTCGCGCCTGACCGATGCCCTCGCCGCCGCCCGCGCGGCCGGGGCCGATGCCGCCGACGCCATTTATGTCGGCGACGGCTCGACTTCGGTGAGCGTGCGGCTGGGGGCGCTCGAGGACATCGGCCGGTCGGAGGGTGAAGAGGTCGGCTTGCGCGTCTTCGTCGGCCGGCGCTCGGCGAGCGTTTCGTCCTCGGACCTGTCGCCGGCGGCGCTGACCGCGGTCGTCGAGCGCGCCGTCGCCATGGCCCGCGAGGCGCCCGAAGACCGGTTCGCCGGCCTCGCGCCCGCCGACCTGCTGCTGCGCGGGCGTGCCCCCGACCTCGACCTCGACGACAGCGGCGATCCTTCGGGCGAGGCTCTGCGCGACCTGGCGCTGGCGGCCGAGGACGCCGCCAGGGCCGTGCCCGGCGTCACCAACTCCGAAGGCGGCGGAGCCAGCGCCAGCCGCGGCCTGATCGCACTGGCAACCAGCGACGGCTTTGCCGGCGGCTACCGCGCCACGAGCTACGGCGTCTCGGCCAGCGTCATCGCCGGCGAGGGCACCGGTATGGAGCGCGACTATGCCTATCACAGCGTCCGCCACGCCGCCGACCTCGATCCCGCCGAGGCCGTCGGGCGCGAGGCGGGCGAGCGCGCGGTGCGCCGTCTGCGTCCGGCCAAGCTGGACACGCAGGCGCTGCCGATCGTCTTCGATCCCCGCGTCGGCGGCTCGCTGCTCGGGCACCTGATCGGGGCGATAACCGGTAACGCCATCGCCCGCGGCACGAGCTTCCTGCGCGACTGCCTCGACCAAGAAGTGTTCGCGCCCGGCATCACCATCCGCGACGAACCGCACCGCCGCCGCGGCCTGCGCTCGCGCCCCTTCGACGGCGAGGGGCTGCCGACGCGCGAGCGCGCGATCGTCGACGACGGCGTGCTGACGACGTGGCTGCTCGATGCCGCCAGCGCGCGCCAGCTCGGCCTGACGCCGACCGGCCATGCGGCGCGTGGCGTCGGCGGGCCGCCGGGCGCGGGACCGTCGAACCTGCACCTCGCGGCGGGTAGCATCAGTCGGACCGACCTCCTGAAGAACATCCGCCGCGGCCTGTACGTCACCGAGCTGATCGGCATGGGCGTCAACGGCCTGACCGGCGACTACAGCCGCGGCGCCAGCGGTTTCCTGATCGAGGACGGCGAGCTTGGGCCGGCGGTGTCGGAGGTGACGATCGCAGGCAACCTCAAGGACATGTTCCGCGCCCTGACTCCCGCCGACGACCTCGTCTTCCGCTTCGCCACCAACGTGCCGACGATCCGCATCGACGGGATGACGCTCGCCGGTGCCTGACGCGAGCGATCGCGCCACCGATCTCGCCCTGCTGGTGGCGGCGACGGAGGCGGCGGCGGCGGTGGCGCTGCAGGTGTTCGACGCCGGCGGGGTGCGACGCTGGGACAAGTCGCCGGGCAACCCGGTCAGCACCGCCGACCTCGCCGCCGACGCCCAACTGAAGGCGGCGCTGCTCGGGCAGCGGCCGGATTATGGCTGGTTGTCGGAGGAGACGGTCGATGACCCTTCCCGCCTCGCCCGCCACCGGGTGTGGGTGGTCGATCCGATCGACGGCACCCGCGACTTCATCCGCGGGCGCAGCGGCTGGGCGGTGTCGGCGGCGCTGGTCGAGGACGGCGTGTCGGTCCTCGCCTGTCTCGCCGCACCGGCCCGGCGGCAGCTGTTCGTCGCCGGTCTCGGCGACGGGGCGATGCTGAACGGGGTGCCGCTGGCGGTGTCGGGACGGACGGCGTTGGCCGGCGTGCGCCTGCCGATCGACCCGCCGACCCTGACCGCACCCTTCTGGCCGGAGCCATGGGACGCAGTCGCGGTCGAGAAGCCGAACAGCATCGCCCTGCGCATGGCCCACGTCGCCGCCGGCGAGGCGGACGGCTTCATCGAGGGGCGGACGGTCCACGAGTGGGACGTCGCCGCCGCGGCGCTGATCGTCACCGAGGCGGGCGGGCAGGTCGGCGACCGCTTCGCCCGTCCGCTCGCCTTCAACCAGCCCGCTCCTCTCGTCCACGGCCTCGTTGCCGCGACGCCGGCGCTCCACGAGGCGCTTCGCCGCCAGCTCGACGGCGGGCTGAGGGCGCTCGCTGCCGTGCGCTCGAAACGGACGGTCTAGTAGCGCGGACCCTCGCGTGGGCGGAGCGGACGGATCGACGAGATCCTGTCGTCCATGCCGATCTCGCTCAACCGCGCGATCGAGTGGTCGATCGTCACGCAGCGCCCGCGAAAGTCGTCGTCCTCGCAAACCAGCCAGACGCCCGAGCGGATGCCGATGGACGAGATCTTGTCCTCCATCCCTGTCGGCCCGAGGCGGCGGATGGGATGGTCGAGCATGATGCTGCGCCCGCGGAAGTCGTCGTCGACGAAGAACTCGGCCTGCGGCCGGCCGCGATAACCGCCACGATCGTCGGAAGGCCGCGGGTAGCCGGCATTATTGGTGGCATCCGGACGGGGCGCCCCGTAGCCAGGGGAGGGTTGACCGTATGGCGGCGGCCCGTAGCCGGAATTGTCGTTGCCGTAGTTCGGCGGCGGCGCCCCTGCCTGACCATAAGACGGCGGCTGCCCGGCATATTGTGCCATCGCCGCGGTCGCGGCGAGCAGGGCGGCGGCGGCGAGAACGGTCTTCATGTCCGGTCCTCCAGTGGCGCGGGAGGCGGAACGTCGAGCCGCGCCAGCTCGATCTTGATGCACCGGTCCATGACCACCTGCAATCCCGCCGCCTCGGCCCGCGCCGCGGCGGCTTCGTCGACGACGCCGAGCTGCAGCCAGACCGCCTTCGCGCCGACGGCGATCGCCTGATCGACCACCGCCCCGGCCTCGCTCGACTTGCGGAAGACATCGACGATGTCGATCGGGTCGCCGAGCTGGGCCAGCTCGCGCCAGACGAACTCGCCGTGGACGTGCTCGCCGGTGATCGCCGGGTTGACCGGCAGGACGCGGTAGCCGTGCTCCTGCAGCGCCGCCATGACATGGTTCGACGCGCGCTCGGGCCGGTCGGACAGGCCGACGAGGGCGATCGTCCGCGCGCGCTCGAGCAGGGCGCGGATGTCGGCGTCGGCGGTCAGCGGCATGGGCGGCTCCTCGTACGGCGGGACAACCCGGGGCGACGCTCGCGCGTTCCACCCACGCCCTGCCGGGTCGTCGAGATCGACGACGTCCATCGGGCGAAGGTCACGCAAAGGTCACGCCGGCGACGGGGTTTCTCACCGCGCCGCCTCCGACTGAACTGCCGATCGGCGGCGAAGGTCACGCGAAGGTCACGCCGGCGACGGCGGTTTCGCTGATGCCCGCCGCGGCGGCGCAGGCCACCTCTCCGGCCCGCGTCCGTCATCGCAAATTTCGCGTCTGTAGGACAGCGGCACCCGCCGCCGGCGCCGGCGCACCCTACAGGGCAAGGGCGGCCGCTACCTGCGCCGCGATCCGGGCGAAAGCCGTAGCCGACCGTCCCTCCCCCGCCGCCGGCGGCGTGCCGCGGTCCGACGCCAGCCGCAGCGCGAGGTCGAGCGGGATCTCGCCGAGGAAGGCGACGCCCGCCGCCGCCGCCGCGTCGCGCGCGCCGCCGTGGCCGAAGATGTCGTGCTCGTCGCCGCACGACGGGCAAACGAAGCTCGCCATGTTCTCGATCATGCCGATCACCGGCACGCCGACCTCGGCGAACATGGCGATGGCGCGCCGCGCGTCGATCAGCGCCAGGTCCTGCGGCGTCGAGACGATTACCGCGCCGGTGGGTTTCAGCTTCTGCGCGAGCGTCAGCTGGATGTCGCCGGTGCCGGGCGGCAGGTCGACGACGAGGACGTCGAGCACGCCCCAGTCGCCCTGTTCGGCCATCTGCGTCATCGCCGACGCCGCCATCGGCCCGCGCCAGATCACCGCCTTGGCCGGATCGGTCATCATGCCCATCGACAGCGCACGGATGCCGAACGCCTCGGCCGGAACCAGCCGCTTGCCCTCCAGCCGGCCGCGCCCGCTCAGTCCGAGCAGCGTCGGCACCGACGGGCCGTAGATGTCGGCGTCGAGCAGCCCGACGGCCAGGCCGCGCCGGCCGAGCGCGACGGCGAGGTTGACCGCCACGGTCGACTTGCCGACGCCGCCCTTGCCGCTGGCGACGGCGACGATGGTGCGGATGCCGGGCACGACCGATGGGCGCACCGCCGGCGCGGCGCCGCGTTCGGCGGTGGTGGCGATCGTCACCGCGGTCGCCCCGGCGACGGCGCACGACGAGATCGACCGCGGCATGCAGCCGCTCGGCGGCGTCGCGGTCGAGGCCGTCGAGGGCGAGCACGAGGCCGGCGCTGCCGTCGTTTCGGGCGACGAGGCCGGCGGCACGTCCGGTCGCGACGATTCGCCGCCGCCGGCCGGATCGTGCAGCGACGCCAGCGCGGCGGCCAGGGCTTCGCGGTCGATCAGAACGCCTCCTCAACGGGCCGGCGGGACGCGGCGGTGCGTCCCTCGCAATCGGCTCGACCGTCCCGTATATAGAACGTCACGAACACGCAATTTGCGAACGGGACGCGATGCCCTCGACCTTGACCAACGACAGCTCCGGCGGAGACCCGTGGGGGAGCGGCGGCGGGACGCGGCGGCGCGGCGGCCCAAAAGCCCGTGGGGCGAGGCGCCGCCGCGGCGCCCGGCGCCGCGCGGCCCGACCGGGCGCGGCGACTTCGACGACCTGCTCCGCCGTGGCCAGGAGCGTCTGCGCGGCTCGCTTCCCGGCGGCGGCGGGCAACTCGCCCACTTCCCGTGGCTGCTGGTCGCCGTCGTCGTCCTTGCCGTCTGGCTGGTCGCGACCGCCACCTACCGCGTCCAGGCGCAGGAGCGCGGCGTCGTCATGCGCTTCGGCAAATATGTCGAGACGACGGGGCCGGGCTTTCACTTCAAGCTGCCGGCGCCGGTCGACACCGTCGTCCTGCCCAAGGTCGAGCAGGTCAATTCGGTCGATATCACCGGCGGCGAGGGGCATCCGAGAACCTGATGCTGACCGGCGACCAGAACATCATCGACATCGCCTATGCCGTGCGCTGGAAGATCAAGAACCCCGAGCTGTTCCTGTTCGAGCTCGCCGAGCCCGAGCAGACGATCCACGAAGTCGCCGAGGCGGCGATGCGCGCCGAGATCGGCCGCGCGACGCTGAACGACGCCATCGGCCCGCAGCGGGCGCAGATCGCCGAGCAGGTGCGCGAGCGGATGCAGGAGATGCTCGACAGCTACCGCGCCGGCATCGAGGTGCGCGGCGTCGACATCAAGCAGGCCGACCCGCCCGCCGCGGTCAAGGACGCCTTCAACGACGTCTCGGCCGCGCAGCAGGACGCGGTCCAGGTCATCAACCAGTCGAAGGGCTATGCCCAGCAGCTGCTCGCCGTGGCGCAGGGGTCGGCGGCGCAGTTCGACGCGGTCTATGCCCAGTACAAGCTGGCGCCCGAAGTGACGCGCAAGCGCATCTATCTGGAAACGATGGAGAGCATCCTGTCCAAGGTCGACAAGACGGTCATCGAGCCGGGCAGCGTGCAGACCTATCTGCCCCTGCCGAGGTCCGCCGCCACACCCTGCCCGCGGCGCCGGTGAAGTAGCATGGCCCTGTCCCGCAACCCGATCGCCTGGCTGGTGCTGCCTGTTCGCCGCCCTGCTCGTCGCGTCGGCCTCGCTCTATACGGTGCCCGAGACCAAGCAGGCGATCGTGCTGCGCCTCGGCAAGCCCGAGCGCATCGTCAACGCCTATGACCCGCGCGCGCACTTCGGCGACACCGACGCCGGGCTGACGGCCAAGGTGCCGTTCGTCGAGAACGTCGTGCTTCATCGACAAGCGCGTGCTCGACCTCGACATGCCGCAGCAGACGGTGCTGTCGACCGACCAGCTGCGGCTGGTGGTCGACGCCTTCGCGCGCTTCCGCATCGTCGATCCGCAGCGGATGTACCAGACGGTCGGCACCGAGGAGAACGTCAAGGACGCGCTGGCCCGCATCCTCGCCTCGAGGCTGCGCAACGAGCTCGGGCGCCAGCCGTTCGCCGCGCTGCTCAGCCCGGAGCGGACGACGCTGATGGAAGACATCAAGGACAGCGTGAACCGCCAGGCGCGCAGTATGGCGCGGAGATCGTCGACGTGCGGATCAAGCGCGCCGACCTGCCGACCGGCGCGCCGCTGGACAGCGCCTATACGCGGATGCGCTCGGCGCGCGAGCAGGAGGCGCTCACCATCCGCGCCGAGGGCAACAAGCAGGCGCAGCTGGTCCGCGCCGCAGGCCGACGCCAATGCCGCGCACATCTATGCCGACGCCTTCGGCAAGGACCCGCAGTTCTACGCCTTCTACCGCGCGATGCAGGCGTATCGCGAGACGTTCAAGGACAGCAACTCGACCATCATCCTGTCCCCGAACAACGAGTTCCTGCGCGAGTTCGAAGGCCGGCCGGCGAAGTGAAGATGAACTGAAAACAACGAACGCCGGCGCCTTGAATTCCATCTTGCGTGTTGCCGAATTGCATCGCATGCGCCTTGGCAGCAGGGCGATACGATTGTCCCCAGGAGACCGACACAAGTGCGTATCCTTCGCAGCGTCATTCCCGCTCTCGTCCTGGTCGGCGGTGCCGCCGCGGTCCTGATGCCCGCCGGTGCGCAGATCGCCACCGCGCCCGCCGCGGCGCCGCCGGCGCAGAACGCCGCGCCGCTGCCGCCGGCCACCGGCCCGATCGGGGCGCCGGCGCGCGGCTTCGCCGACCTGACCGCCCGCCTCGCGCCCGCCGTCGTCAACGTCTCGACGACGCAGAAGATCGAGGTCGGCCGCGGCCTGCGCGGCGGCGCGCCGTCGAGCCTGGAGGAGCTGTTCCGGCGCTTCCAGGAGCAGCAGGGCGGTGGCGGCGACGACAGCGGCGGTGGTCCCGCGACGCGGGAGGCGACCAGCCTGGGCAGCGGCTTCATCGTCGATCCGTCCGGCTATATCGTCACCAACAACCACGTCATCTCGGGCGGCGAGCCGGGCTCGCCGGCGACCAAGCTGCCGGTCGAGACGATCACCGTGACGCTGGCCGACCGCCGCGAGTTCAAGGCGCGCGTCGTCGGCCGCGACGTGCTGTCCGACCTCGCGCTGCTCAAGATCGACGGGCAGAACCTGCCCTACGTCAAGTTCGGCAACACCCAGGCGGTGCGCGTCGGCGACTGGGCGATCGCGATCGGCAACCCGTTCGGGCTGGGCGGCACGGTGACCGCGGGCATCATCTCCGCGCTCCACCGCAATATCGACTCGGGCCAGTACGACCGCTACATCCAGACCGACGCCGCCATCAACCAGGGCAATTCGGGCGGCCCGCTGTTCGACATCAACGGCAATGTCATCGGCATCAACACGGCGATCTTCTCGCCCAGCGGCGGCAACGTCGGCCTCGGCTTCGCCATCCCCGCCGAGCAGGCGCGGCCGGTGATCGAGCAGCTGATGAAGGGCCGGGGCAAGGTGCAGCGCGGCTATCTGGGCGTCCAGATCCAGCCGGTCACCGGCACCATCGCCGAGGGCCTCGGCCTGCCCAAGGACCACGGCGAGATCGTCGCCTCGGTCGAGCCCGGCGGCCCGGCGGCCAAGGCCGGGATCAAGCAGGGCGACGTCGTCGTCCGCGTCGCCAATCAGGACGTCACCTACGACAATACGCTGAGCTACATCGTCGCCAACGTCGTGCCGGGCAGCCGGGTGCCGATCGGCGTGATCCGCAACGGCAAGCCGCTGACGCTGGAGGCGACCGTCATCCAGCGGCCGAGCGAGGTCGCGCTGCGCGGTCCCGCCGCGACACCCGACGACGCCGACACACCCGACAAGCCCGGCGTCGTTCCCGGCGCGGCGGCGGCCAAGGCGAGCCTGGGCATCACCCTGACCCCGCTGACGCCCGCGGTGCGCGCCGAGCTGAAGCTCGACGCCAGCGTCCAGGGCGTCGTCATCGCCGGGGTCAGCCCGGACAGCGATGCCGCCGAAGAGGGGCTGCAGCGCGGCGACGTCATCCTGTCGATCAATCAGGTGCCGACGCCGACGCCGGCCGCCGCCGCCGCCGTCGTCGCCGAGGCGAAGAAGGCCGGCCGCGATACGGTGCTGCTGTTCTTCCAGCGCGCCGGCGTGGGCCGGTTCATCGGCGTCAAGCTGATCGGGAAATAAGCCGCCCACCATGCTCAGCTTGTCATTCCCGCGAAAGCGGGAACCCATCTCCTGAGGTCCGCGGGAGATGGGTCCCCGCTTCCGCGGGGATGACAGGTCAAGCGCGAGCCTTCCGTCGTCGCGCTCCTGCCGCTAACACCAGCGTATGACCTATCCCTTCGACGACCAGCAGCGCGCCGCCGAGGCGTGGTTCCAGCAGCTCCGTGACGACCTGTGCACCGCCTTCGAGCGCCTCGAGGACGAGGGCACCGGCCCCGAACCCGCCGGGCGCTTCGTCCGCACCGCGTGGGAGCGGCCCGATCCTTCCGGCGCGCCCGGCGGTGGTGGCGTCATGGGCGTGATGAAGGGCCGCGTGTTCGAGAAGGTCGGGGTCAACACCTCGACCGTCTTCGGCACCTTCAGCCCCGAGTTCGCCGCCTCGATCCCCGGCACCGAGGGCGACCCCCGCTTCTTCGCCACCGGCATCAGCCTGGTCGCGCACATGGCCAACCCGCACGTGCCGGCGGTGCACATGAACACCCGCTTCCTGGTCACGACGAAGCGCTGGTTCGGCGGCGGCGCCGACCTCAACCCGGCACTGCCGGTCGCGGCCGACACGGCCGAGTTCAAGGCGGCGTTCAAGACGACCTGCGACGCCCATGGCGCGGACTATTGGGACCGCTACTCCAAGTGGTGCGACGAGTATTTCTTCGTCCCCCACCGCAACCGCCATCGCGGCGTCGGCGGCATCTTCTACGACCGGCTGGAGGGCGACTTCGCCGCCAATTTGGCGTTCACGCAGGATGTCGGGCGGACGCTGCTCGACGTGTTTCCCCGGCTGGTGCGACGCCACATGGCCGACCCGTTCGGCGAGGCGGAGCGGCTGGCGCAGCTGCGCTACCGCGGCCTCTATGCGGAGTTCAATCTCGTCTACGACCGCGGCACGACCTTCGGCCTCAAGACCGGCGGCAACACCGAGGCGATCCTGATGAGCCTGCCGCCGCTGGCACGCTGGGACTGACGCGGGTCACGCCTGCAGCTGGCGGTAGACGGTCGCCGTCGCCACGGCGCTGATCACGGCGAAGACCGCGCCGACGGCGCCGTCGAGGATGCTCGCCAGCAGGACACCGAGGGTGCCGCCGAACAGCGCTGCCACCCCCGCACCGACCGCACCCGCGGCGGCCGAGACGAGGACGAACCAGCCGACGAGGATCAGCAGGAAGCCGATCGAGCGCCAGCCATTGCCGGCGCTCAGCGCCCAGCTGCGCTCGATCGCGGCGACCGGCCCTGCCCCGTCGAGCGCCAGCGGCACCGCCGCCAGCAGGCGCCCGGCAATGTAGAGGCCGGGGACGATCAGCAGCAGCAGGCCCGGCATCACGCCGAGCGCCGACAGCCCCTGCACCGCGACCAGCAGCGGCCAGGCGCGCAAGGCGGTGCCGAGCGCCTCGCCGACCGAGCGGCCGGTGCCGCGCCGCCGGTCGAGCGCCAGGCGCATGACCGTCGCCTGCGCCACCAGGCTGACGAGGCCGGGCAGCACCAGCAGGATCAGGACCAGCTGCGGCGTCATCTCCGCCGGCGTCTTCGGCAGGGCAGGCCCGAAACGGTCGATCAGGACGTCAGGCAGCAGCACGAACGCCGCCGCCACCGGCCAGACGAGCGGCAGCAGGGCCCGGGTATCGGCGACGGTGTCGCGCCACAGGCGCGGCAGTTCGAGCGGCCGGGTCACCCGCGTCAGGCGGCGCGGGCGACGCCCTTCTCCGCCACCATCGCCTGGAGCTCGCCCGCCTGGTACATCTCCATCATGATGTCGGAGCCGCCGACGAACTCGCCCTTGACGTACAGCTGCGGCACGGTCGGCCAATCGCTGTATTCCTTGATGCCGGCGCGGACCTCGGGATCGGCGAGGACGTCGACCGTTTCATAGTCGACCCCCAGCCGCTCGAGGATCTGGATCGCGGTCGAGCTGAAGCCGCACTGCGGGAACAGCGGCGTGCCCTTCATGAACAGGACGACGTCGGTGCCGCCGACGAGGGCGGCGATCTTGGCGTGGATGTCGCTCATGCCGAAGCTCCTTCTGGGACGGCGGTGGTCAGTTGCAGCGCGTGAAGCACGCCGCCCATGCGGCCGCCGAGCGCGTTGTAGACAAGCTGGTGCTGCCTGACCCGCGGCAGGCCGGCAAAGGCACCGCTGACGACGTGGGCGCGATAGTGGTCGCCGTCGCCGGCGAGGTCGGTGATCGTCACGTGCGCGTCCGGCAGCGCCGCCAGAATCGCCGTTTCGATATCGGCCGCGGTCATCGCCATGCGACGCGCCTCCGCGCGGACCCGGTCATGCCGCATCCATGATCTGGTGGCGCGCCTCGGCCAGGCTGGCGGCGCTCGCTTCGTCGACATCGCCCGCGGTGATGCCGAGGCTGGCGAGGTCGGCGGCGACCTTGGCGGCGACGCCGGCGTGGCCGCCCTTCTCGAACTCGGCATGGACGACGCTGCGCGCATAATCCTCGGCAGCATCGCTGGTCAGCCCGAGCTTGCCGGCCGCCCAGACGCCAAGCAGCCGGTTGGCCCGCGACACGACGCGGAACTCCGTATCGGCGTCGTGGGCGAACTTCGCCTCGAAGGACGCTTCGCGCTCGTCGAAAGTGGTCATGTCGTCGTGCACGCCCTTGCAGCCTCTCCCACAGATAGAGCGACGCGCCCCGCCCTTCAACCGCGCGCGCGCATTGTCAGGCCCGCCGTCCCCGCGCTATATCGGCAGCCCAGCCCCGGCCGCGCGCGATACCGCCCGCGCCGGGGCGCTTTCTTTTGACGGACGCGGGCAGCGGCGCCTGCGGACCGCCGACGCTTCAGGAGGACGCAGCCCATGTCCCGCCGCCGCCAGATCTACGAGGGCAAGGCCAAGATCCTGTACGAAGGCCCCGAGCCCGGCACGATCATCCAGTATTTCAAGGACGACGCCACCGCCTTCAACGCCCAGAAGAAGGGCACGATCAGCGGCAAGGGCGTCCTCAACAACCGCATCTCCGAGCATCTGTTCACCATGCTCGGCACGATCGGCATCCCGACCCACTTCATCCGCCGCCTCAACATGCGCGAGCAGCTCGTCCGCCAGGTCGAGATCGTGCCGATCGAGGTCGTCGTGCGCAACGTCGTCGCCGGCAGCCTGGCCAAGCGCTTCGGGCTGGAGGAAGGCACGACGCTGCCGCGCACCATCCTCGAATATTATTACAAGGACGACGCGCTCGGCGACCCGCTGGTCACCGACGAGCATATCAGCGCCTTCGGCTGGGCGACACAGGACGAGATGCACGACATCGCCGACATGGCGATCCGCATCAACGACTTCATGGCCGGGCTGTTCGCCGGCGTCGGCATCCGCCTGGTCGACTTCAAGCTCGAGTTCGGCCGCCTGTTCGACCAGGAGTTCAGCCGCATCATCCTGGCCGACGAGATCAGCCCCGACGGCTGCCGCCTGTGGGACATGAAGACCAACGAGAAGCTCGACAAGGACCGCTTCCGCCAGGACCTCGGCGGCGAGGTCGAGGCTTACCAGGAGGTCGCGCGGCGCCTCGGCCTGCTGCCCGAGGGCAGCGTGTCGACCGTGCTCGACCTCGACGAGCACCGGAAGGCGCGGGGCAAGTAGACCAGCCGGTGGCGGCGCCGCGCGTCCACCTGATCGCCGGATCGACCGGCGCAGGAAAGACGACCTACGCGCGCGCCCTGGCCGAGCAGGTCGGCGGCGTCCGCTTTTCGATCGACGAATGGATGACGGCGCTGTTCTGGATGGACAGCGCGCAGCCGCCCGACCCGGCATGGGCGATGGCGCGTGTCGAGCGCTGTTATGCGCAGATCTGGGCGACGGCGGCCGATGTCGCCGCGCGCGGCGTGGCCGTGATCCTCGACCTTGGCTTCACCACCCGCGCCAGTCGCGAGCGGTTCGTCGGTCTCGCCCGCACGGTTGGCCTCATGCCGCGCCTGCATTTCGTCGACGTGCCGGCGGACGAACGCTGGCGGCGGGTCGAGGCGCGTAACGCCGCGGGAAGCGACCAACTCGCCTTTGCCGTCGACCGGGCGATGTTCGACTATGTCGAGGGGCTGTTCGAGGCACCCGACGCAGCCGAGATGGCTGCGGCGGACGGGGTGCGGACTACCCCGGCGGCAGACTCGGCCGGCTGAAGACGACGCCGCGTCAGCTCGGTCGGCGCCTCGATGCGGACCGGGCACTTCGCGTGGTCGAACGCCGGCACCGCGTCAGTGCGCCCGGCTCGCCGGCTTCTGGCGGAACACCAGGAGCAGCACGACCAGCGCCGCGACGAGGACTCCGCTCGCCGCGTAGCGGTCGAGGTTGAGCCCGCCCTTGGCCACCGGCTTGTCGAGGAAGTCGCCGACGACCGCGCCCAGCGGCCGGGTCAGGACGAACGCCGCCCAGAACAGGGCGGTGCGCGACACGCGGGTCAAGATAATAGGCCGCCGCGACCAGCGACGAGCAGGCCGCCGAAGATCAGCGCCGCGCCAGTATAGCCGAAGCCCGGCATCGTCCGCCGTCCAGTCGCCGAGCGCGGTGCCGAGCGTCTGCGAGAACATGATCGTCACCCAGTAGAAGGCTTCCGCCGCCGGTGTGCTGACGCTGGCGACGTCGACGGTACCGAGGGTGCGATACCAGATGACCAGCGAGGCCAGCAGCAGCACCAGCAGCAGGCTCGAGCCGCCGGCATAGCCGATGCCGAGCGAACGGTCGGCGAAGTCGGCGAGCGTCGTGCCCACCGTCGTCGTCGCGATGATCGTCGCCCAGTACAGCCACGGGTGGAACCGGCTGGCGCGCATCTGCAGCCCGACGAACAGGGCGAAGACCAGCGCGAAGATCCCGGTCGACACCAGATAGCCGAGGTTCGCCGACATCGACAGCGAATCGCCACCGGTCTCGCCCAGCGTGGTGGCGATGATCTTCATGATCCAGAAGATCAGCGTCACCTCGGGAACCTTGCTCAGGCTCGGGGATGGAACGGCGGGGTCGCGCATGACGGTCCTTCCGGAGGTGTGGCCGCCGAACGCCGATGGCGCGGCGTCGGGTTCGGCTTGCCCGATGCCGCGTCGCCGCCTAGACCGCAAGCCATGAAAGCGCGCGTCACCGTGACCCTGAAGCCCGGCGTTCTCGACCCGCAGGGCCGAGCGATCCACAACGCGCTGGAGGGCCTCGGCTTCGCCGGCGTGGAGGGCGTGCGGCAGGGCAAGCTGATCGAGCTCGACCTCGCCGACGGCACCACCGCCGAGCAGGTCGAGGCGATGTGCCGCGCGCTCCTCGCCAATCCGGTGATCGAGAACTACCGGGTCGAACTGGCGTGAAGAGCGCCGTCGTCGTCTTTCCCGGTTCGAACTGCGACCGCGACCTCGCCGTCGCCCTGCGCGAGATTACCGGGGCCGCGCCGGCGATGGTCTGGCACCGCGACACCGAACTTCCGCAAGGCCTCGACCTGATCGCCCTGCCCGGCGGCTTCAGCTACGGCGACTATCTCCGCTCGGGCGCGATGAGCGCGCGGTCGCCGATCATGCGCGCGGTGATCGACGCGGCGCAGCAGGGCCGCGCCGTGCTCGGCGTGTGCAACGGTTTCCAGGTGCTGACCGAGGCCGGGCTGCTGCCGGGCGCGCTGATGCGCAACGCCGGCCTCGACTTCGTCTGCCGCGACGTGCCGCTGCGGGTCGAGAACAGCCAGACGGCGTTCAGCGCCCGCTACGACGCCGGCGAGACGATCCGCATCCCCGTCGCCCACCACGACGGCAACTATACCGCCGACGAGGCGACGCTCGACCGGCTCGAGGGCGAGGGCCGCGTCGTCTTCCGCTATGCCGAGCCGGTCAACGGCAGCGCCCGCGACATCGCCGGCATCGTCAACGATGCCGGCAACGTCCTTGGCCTGATGCCCCATCCCGAACGCCTGATCGACGATGCGCTGGGCGGCAGCGACGGCCGCCGGCTGTTCGAGGGGCTGGTCGCGGCGCTGGGCTGAGGCACCTCACACTTCCGTCGTGAACGGATCGTACCCGACGCCGCGGTCGAACACGTCGATGCCCTCCGCCGCCTTGAACCAGGCGACGATGCGGTAGGTGACCGGCGTCAGCAGCACCTCCCACAGCACCTTCAGCGCATAATTGGTCAGCAGCACCTGCACGACGAGGCGCGTCTCCCACACGCCGAGGAAGGCGAGCGGGTAGAAGATCAGGCTGTCGACCCCCTGCCCGACCACCGTCGAGCCGATGGTCCGCGTCCACAGCATGCGCCCCTGCGTCCACAGCTTCATCCGCGACAGGGTGATGGCGTTGGCGATCTCGCCCGCCCAGAAGGCGGCGATCGAGGCGAGGAAGATGCGCGGCACCTGCCCGAACACCGCCGCCAGCGCCGCCTGCCCGTCATAGCCTTTGGCGGCCGGCAGGGTGACGACGACCCAGCTCATGCCGGCGGCGAACAGCGACGCGGCGAACCCGGCCCAGACGCAGCGCCGGGCGCGGGCGAAGCCATAGACCTCGGTCAGCACGTCGCCGAGCAGATAGCTGAGCGGAAAGAACAGGATGCCGGCGCCGAAGGTGACCTCGCCGATCACCGGCAGGGTGACGACCGCCGGCTTGGCCGCGCCGATCAGGTTGGAGCAGATCAGGATGACGACGAACGCCGCCATGGCGAAATCGTAGAAGCGCAGGGATCGGCCGTGGAGGGCGTCGGCATCGACGGCGACGACCGGCCGGTTCACCGCGCAACCCTTGCGAAGGTCACACGAAGGTCACGCCCGCGCGGCGGTTTTCGCCACTCGCCCGCCGGCGCGCGCCGGCTGCGGCGGGCGGCGACGGCGGGCGAACGCGCCGACGGCACGGCAACGGACGCGCGGGCGGCGGGGTCGGCAAAGGACGTCGTCATCGCCTCACCCTAAGCCCGGCGCACCGGCGTAGGACAGGGAAAACTGTCGCACCCGGAACGATCTTGCCGACCCCCGCCCGGGGATGCGACACCGGTGGCGGAGGAAGCCATGGGACTGACACGCAAGGTCGCCGTCGGCGCGCTCGCCGTCGCGGCGACGGCGACGGGCATCTGGGTGCTGAGCGACTATCGCGCCTGGGCGGCGCTGACCGGCGAGACGGCATGGCGCGAATGGGCCGCGACACGACTGCGGCGGCGGGGCGCTGCGGGCGACGCGGCGGGCGACCCCCCATCGGAAGGAGACGTTGCAGCGCAGCAGAACTCCCCATAGGCTGGCGCCCGGCCCGGGGGGTAGTCGGGCGATACAGGGGGTTTCCGAGATGCTGAGGCTTGTCGCCGTTGCCGCAATGCTCGCCGCCGCTGCCGCCGCGGCGCAGGAACCGCCGGCTCCGCCCGCCGCGCCGACCGCGCCCTCGGCACCGGCGGCCCCGGCCGCGCCCGCCGCGCTGACGCCCGAGCAGATCGCCCGCGACCCGCGGATGATCGCCGCCATTCGCCACGCCAACCTTACCGCCGACCACAAGTGCGGCGACGTCGGCGGCATCATCAATCTCGAGCAGAAGGCCGCCGGCCGCGCCTGCCGCAAGCGCATGGTCGACGCGGCGAAGCTCGACGCCGAGGCGGAGATCACCGCTCGCTGACGCCGCCACCGTCAGGGGCGCGGCGGCAGGCTCTTGACGAAGATTTCCGGCGGCGCGGGGACATAGGCCGAGGCGGGCGGGATGTCGTGCTCGGCGGCCGGCGCGGCGGCAGCGGTGCCCGGCACTGTCCGCCGCAGCGAGGCCGCCACGGGCAGCGGCAGCCCGTCATCGTCGAGCGTGAGCACGAGCGGGGCAGCGGTCGTCGCGCGCCACTCGCTGCCGGCAGGGATCACGGCGCTGTGGCCGGTGATGAACAGCGAGCCGACGACGCTGACCAGCAGGAAGGTGGCGACCGCCCAGGCGCTATTGCCATCGCCGGCCACCCGGTAATGCGCGGCGATCGGCACCGCACGATGCCCGACGCCGAGGCTGACGAGGTCGAACTCGATCTTGGCCGACTTGCCCAGTGCGCCCTTGCCGGTGCGATAGCTGATCTTGCCCGTCGCCTCGGTTCCGCGCGGAATGACCAGGATACGGCGGACGAACACATCGCGCGACACCTGCATGGTTATGGCGTCGCCGGTGCGCACGTGTTTCGATGAAATATCGCGCAGCGGTGCCAGCCAGATCACGGTATCCGCCGGCACGACGATCTCGGCGGCCGAGGTCGAGATCGCCGGGGTCATTATCGGACCAGCGACCTGTGCGACCGAGGGCATCGCGGTCAAGGCAATCATCACCGCAGCCGCAGTCTTACGCATAGCAACGTTCCCCCCGGACGCTGCACCCCTGCGCGTCGTAACGGTATAGATACGATAATGAGCGGTTTGACAAGCCGCGCACGATCGCATCCGTTCGCTTTACGTTCCTTTTGTGCTAAACTCTTTTAGTGCCCGAGTCGCTTCCCCTTCGCTGGCTGTACCTCGACCTCAACAGCTATTTCGCCAGCGTCGAGCAGCAGCTGGATCCCGCGCTGCGCGGCCGGCCGGTGGTCGTCGCCCCGGTCGACACCGACGCCACCAGCGCCATCGCCGCGTCCTATGCGGCCAAGGCGTTCGGCATCCGCACCGGCACGCCGATCTGGGAGGCGAAGGCCAAGTGCCGCGACCTCGTCATCGTGCCGGCGCGGCACGAGGAATATGTCCGCTTCCACCACCGCGTCATCGCCGAGGTCGAGCGCCACGTTCCCGTCACCGCCGTCTGCTCGATCGACGAGGTCGCCTGCCGCCTGTGCGACAACGAGAACGATCCCGGGCAGGTCGCGGCCCTCGCCCGACGGATCAAGGCGGGAATCGCGGCGAACGTCGGGGTCGCGCTGACCGCGTCGATCGGCGTCGCGCCGAACCGCCTGCTGGCCAAGATGGCGGCCGACATGGAGAAGCCCGACGGCCTGACCGTGCTGACCGCCGACACGATCCACCCGCGGCTGGCGGCGCTGCAGCCCGGCGACATCCCCGGCATCGGCCGCAACATGGAGCGGCGGCTGGCGGCGGCGGGCATCGTCACCATGGCGCAGATCCTCGCCCTCGGCCCCCGCGAGGCGCGGCAGGCGTGGGGCAGCGTCTGGGGCGAGCGGCTGCACTGGCTGCTGCGCGGCCACGACCTGCCCGAGCGGGCGACGCAGCGCCATACCATCGGCCACAGCCATGTCCTGGGGCCGGAGAGCCGCGCCCCGGACCGCGCCCGGCTGGTCGCCCGCCGGCTGTGCGTCAAGGCGGCGACACGGCTGCGGCGGATGGGCTGCCGCACGACGCTCGTCGTGCTGACGGTCAAGGGCGAGGGGCAGGCGGGCGATGCGCCGTTCGTCAGCGGCCGCGCCGGCACCGGCTGGGCCGGCCCGGTGGCGGCGCGCCCGGGCGGCCGCTGGTCGCACGGCAGCCGGCTGGTCGCGGCGCAGGACAATTTCACCCTCCTCGCCGTCCTCGACGGGCTGTGGGAGCGGATGCGCGCCGAGCTGCCCGACGCGCGCTACCGGCAGGTTTCGGTGACGTTCCTCGAGCTGTCGGACGCGGCGGCGACCCAGCTCGCCCTGTTCGACGGCGGCGCCGCGGTGACGCCGGCAACCGAGGCGCGCCGGCTCGCCCTGTCGGCGGCGATCGACCGGATGAACGCGAAATTCGGCCGCGACGCGGTGACGGTCGGCCACGACGCCCGCGGCGCGACGCGGAGTTCGGGGCCGAAGATCGCCTTCACCCGAATCCCCGATTTGGCGGAGTTCGTCGAGTAGGTCAGGCGGCGTGCGCCAGCGGCCCCGCCGCGAACGCCGCGCGGTCGATCGCGTACACCACGTGGCGCACCTCCCTGCCGGCCATTTCCGCCCGGTCGATGCGGTCGGTCAGGACCGCGCCGATCTTCTCCATCGCGCGGCGCGAGCGCAGGTTGGTGTCGCCGACCAGGAAGATGGCGCGGTCGTGGACGGTCAGGGCGTGGGCGACCATCAGCGCCTTGACCGCGCGGTTGGTGGTCCCGCCCCAGTGCGCGCGGGCGAGGAAGGTCCAGCCGATCTCGACCTCGCCCGGGCCGGCCCGCCCGTAATCGTAGCGCGACGCCCCGATCACCGCGCCGGTCGCCCGGTCGCGGACGACGAGCGCGCCGCCGCTCGCCAGGCCCTCGTCGAAATAGCGGCGGAACACCGGCTCCTGCCAGCGGTCGTGCGCCGGGTGGCCGGCCCAGATCGCGGGATCGGCGGCGACGGCGAACAGCGCGTCCCAGTCGGCCGCGGCGAGCGGGCGCAGGACCACCGCCTCGCCGACCAGCGTCGGCTGCCGATCGAACGCCATCAGTGCAGCTTGAGCTTAGGCCGCAGCACCGCGTTGACGTGGCCGATCAGGATCATGAACAGCCCGCGCAGCCAGCCGTGGATGGCGATCAGGTGCATCCGGTAGAGCGACATGTAGACGAAGCGCGCCAGCCGCCCCTCGATCGCCATCTTGCCGCCGACGAGGTTGCCCATCAGGCTGCCGACGGTGGCGTAGCGCGCCAGGCTGACGAGGCTGCCGTGGTCCTGGTACATGAACGGCTTCAACGGCTTGCCGGCGATCAGCGCGCGGATGTTGTGGAAGGCGACGTCGGCCATCTGGTGCGCCGTCTGCGCCCGCGGCGGCACCGGCCGCGTCGCGCCGGGGGGCACGTAGCTGGCGCAGTCGCCGATGGCGAAGATGCGCTCGTCGCGCGTCGTCTGCAGCGTCGGACCGACGACGAGCTGGTTGCCGCGCGTCGTCTCCAGCCCGCCGATCTCGTGCATGAAGGCGGCGCCCTTGACGCCCGCGGCCCAGACCATGAGGTCGGCGGCGAAGCGGTCGCCGCGCTTGGTCAGGATGCCGTCGGCGGTCGCCTCGACGACCATCTCGTCGGTGAAGACCTTGACGCCGATCGCCTCGAGCTCCTCACGCGCGGCGGTGGCCAGCTTCTCCGGCAGCGCCGGCAGAATGCGCGGCCCGGCCTCGACCAGCACGGTGCGCAGCCGCGACGAGTCGAACACCTCGAGCCCGTACATCGCCAGGCTGTCGGCCGACATGTGGAGCTCGGCGGCGAGCTCGACGCCGGTGGCGCCGCCGCCGACGATGACGATCTTGACCGTGGCGTCCGACGCCGGGTCGGCCGCCATCTGGCGCGACACGCGCAGGCACTGGTGGAGCAGCTTGCGGCGGAAGCGGTCGGCCTCGGCGCGCTCGTCGAGGAAGATGCAGTGCTCGCGGACGCCCGGCGTGCCGAAGTCGTTGGACACCGAACCGACGGCGAGGACGAGGTAGTCGTAGCGGATGCGGTGGCGCCCGACGACCTCGACCCCGTCCTCGACGATCGGCGCGATGACGATCTCGCGCGCGTCGCGGTCGATGTCCTCGAGCGCGCCGTCGAAGAAGCGGTAATCCCAGCGCTGGGCGTGGCCGCGGTAGCCGACCTCGTCGAGGTTGGCGTCGAGCGAGCCGGCCGCGACCTCGTGCAGCAGCGGCTTCCAGATGTGCGTCTGCGCCTTGTCGACGAGGATGATGTCGTAATCCACCTTGCCCAGCGCCCGGCCGAGCTTCGCGACCAGCTCGAGCCCTCCGGCACCGCCGCCCACGACGACGATCTGTGTCTTCAAGCCCTTCGTCATTCGCCCCTCCGCTGCACCGCACCCTAGCAGCGGCGGCGGCGATGTCATGCGCCGAGCGTCGTCTAGTAGAGGAAGCGTTCCTCGACGATCTTGCCGTCCTTCATCGTGTAGAGCGCGACCTCGTCCATCTGCATGCGCTGGCCGCTCTCCTTGTTGGTGATGTCCATGGTCCAGCGGATGGCGATCTGGTCGCCGTTGACGTACGGACCGTCGGTGGTCGTGCCGTGGACCTCGTGATTGGCGTACCACCAGGCGCTCTTGCCCTCGACGGCCTGCCGACCTTCGAGCCGCGACATCGGGCCATCCATCGCCTCGACCGAGACGACGTCGTCGGCCCAGTATTTCTCGCCGATATGGAAGTCGCCGGCCCTGGTCATGGCCACCATGTCGGCGGCGATCGTGCGGATATCGGTCATGTCGAGTCGCTCCCCTGTCGAGTCGAACCGGAACATAGCAGAAACATTGTGTCGGGGGAATGACAGTCGGGACGGGCTTCGCTATGCCCCCAGCCATGACCGAGATCACGCCGCAAATCGTCGCCGACCACGGGCTCAGCCCGGCCGAATATGACGCGGTGGTGGCCAGCCTCGGCCGCACGCCGAACCTGCTCGAGCTCGGCATCTTCTCGGTGATGTGGTCGGAGCATTGCAGCTACAAGTCGAGCCGGCGGCACCTGAAGAAGCTGCCGACCGAAGCGCCGTGGGTCATCTGCGGCCCCGGCGAGAACGCCGGCGTCATCGACATCGGCGACGGCGACGCCGCGATCTTCAAGATGGAGAGCCACAACCACCCGAGCTTCATCGAGCCGTACCAGGGCGCGGCGACCGGCGTCGGCGGCATCCTGCGCGACGTCTTCACCATGGGCGCGCGGCCGGTGGCGAACCTGAACGCGCTGCGGTTCGGGGACCCTGAGGCCCCCCGGATGAAGCACCTGATCAAGGGCGTCGTCGCCGGCATCGGCGGCTACGGCAACTGCGTCGGGGTGCCGACCGTCGGCGGCGAGACCAATTTCCATCCGGCCTACAACGGCAACATCCTCGTCAACGCGATGACGGTGGGCGTCGCGCGGACCGACAAGATCTTCTATTCGGCCGCCGCCGGGCGTCGGCAACCGCGTCGTCTATGTCGGCAGCAAGACCGGGCGCGACGGCATCCACGGCGCGACGATGGCGTCGGCCGAGTTCACCGAAGGCGACGAGGACAAGCGCCCGACGGTCCAGGTCGGCGACCCGTTCACCGAGAAGCTGCTGATCGAGGCGTGCCTCGAGCTGATGGCGTCGGACGCGATCGTCGCCATCCAGGACATGGGCGCGGCGGGGCTGACGTCGTCGTCGGTCGAGATGGCGTCGAAGGGCGGCGTCGGGCTGGAGCTCGACATGGACACGGTGCCGTGCCGCGAGGACGGCATGACGCCGTACGAGATGATGCTGTCGGAGAGCCAGGAGCGGATGCTCATGGTGCTCAAGCCCGGGCGCGAGGCGTTCGCGGAGGCGATCTTCCGCAAGTGGGAGCTCGATTTCGCCGTCATCGGCCGCGTCACCGACAGCGGGCATCTGGTGCTCAAGTCGGGCGGGGCGACGGTTGCCGACATCCCGCTCGCGCCGCTGGCCGACAAGGCGCCGCTGTACGACCGGCCGGCGCTGAGCCGGGACGAGTACCGCGCCTGGGCGCAGGTCAAGCCGCTGGCCGACGTGCCGGAATCGACCGATCTCGCCGCCGACCTGCTCAAGCTGATGGCGTGCCCCGACATCGCGTCGAAGCGGTGGATCTGGGAGCAGTACGACCACATGGTCGGCGCCGACACGGTCCAGCGCCCCGGCGGCGACGCGGCGGTGGTGCGGGTCCACGGAACGACGAAGGCGCTGGCGATGACCACCGACTGCACGCCGCGCTACTGCTTCGCCGACCCGGTCGAGGGCGGCAAGCAGGCGGTCGCGGAGGCGTGGCGCAACCTGATCGCGGTCGGCGCGAAGCCGCTGGCGATCACCGACTGCCTGAACTTCGGCAACCCGCAGCGGCCCGAGATCATGGCGCAGATCGTCGGCTGCATCGAGGGCATGGCCGAGGCGTGCCGCGCGCTCGACTTCCCGGTCGTGAGCGGGAACGTGTCGCTCTACAACGAGACCGACGGGACGGGCATCCTGCCGACGCCGGCGGTGGGCGCGGTCGGGCTGATCGACGATTATGCGAAGACGATGACGATGGGGTTCAAGGCGGAGGGAGACTCGATATCTGGCTCGTTGGCGTCAATCACGGCCGCATCTTGGCCAGTCACTGTGGCTACGCGAAGTGCCATGGACGCGAAGACGGGCCGCCGCCGCCGGTCGATCTCGACATGCGAGCGGATCGCGGCGAGCTGGTTCGCGCGATGATCGACGGAGGCGCGGTGTACGGCGGTGCACGACGTTTCCGACGGCGGGCTAGCGGTCGCGATCGCCGAGATGGCACTCGCGGGCAACATCGGCGCGACGATGCGACTGGCCGGGCCGATCACGACTGCCGACACGGCGGCGCATGTGTTCGGCGAGGATCAGGGACGCTATCTCGTGACGTGGCCGAGACCGGGGATCGATATTGCCGCGCTTGCCGCTGCGATGGACGTCGCGGTGACGCGCTGTTCCGGCATCGGCGACGACTGGTGATCGACGGGCGGCGATCGCGCTGATCATCGACGGCACCGCTGATCCCCCTCGCCACCCTCCGCGCCGCGCACGAAGGCGCCCTCCCCGCCCTGATGGCGTCGGCCACATGATCTACGGCGACGCCGGCACCTATGCGCTACTGGTCCTCGCCGGCGCGCTGCTGTGCAACTGCATCCCCCACCTCGCGCGCCGGCCTGCGCGGCGAGGCGTTCCCGACGCCGTTCGCCGATCCGCCGGGGCAAGGGCTGTCGTCGCCGCTGCTCAACTTCCTGTGGGGGGCGGCGAACCTGTCGATCGGTCTTTACCTGCTGCCGCGCCTCGACCTCGTCGACCCGCGCTTCGGCCGGGTCGCGCGTCGCCGCTCGGCTTCGTCGCCATCGGCTGCTATCTCGCCGTCGCATTTCGGCCGGGTGCGGGGGGAGCGATGAGCGACGACGAGACCGGCATGCCCGAGCTCGATACCGCCGCCGCCGGCCACCGGCCCGTCGAAGCGGACGATCCTCGCCGGCCGCGCCTTCAGCATGGCCGAGCACGGCCTGCTCATCGTCATCGCCGCATGACGCTCGCCGCCGCCGCGACCGAGGTCGTCCGCGTCGTGCAGGTGCAGGAGATCAACCTCGCCGACATCCTGCTGATGTTCCTCTATACCGAGGTCGTCGGCATGATCGGCGTGTTCTACACCGGCAAGGGCAGCGCCTTCGTCTATCCGATCTTCATCGCCATCACCGCATTGGCCCGGCTGATCGTGCTGCAGGGCAAGAACATGGCGCCGGAGAACATCGTCTTCGAGGCGAGCGCGATCCTGCTGCTGGCGCTCGCCGCCGCCATCATCGTCCGCCTGGGGAGGCACCAATGATCTCGCTCTACACCGCGACCGTGCCGGCCTTCCGCCAGATCGTCGCGGCGGCGCAGGGTGTCGTCGCCAAAGGCCGAGGCCTTCGCCGCCGAGAAGGGCCTCGATCCGGCAACGCTGATCGAGGCGCGGCTGACCCCCGACATGCTGCCCTTCGCCTATCAGGTCTATTCGCTGGCGACGCACTCGGTCGGCGCGCTGAAGGGCGTCCGCGCCGGCAGCTTCTCGCCGCATCGCGGCCCTTTCCCCGACAGCTTCGCCGCCGCCGGCGCGCTGCTCGCGGCAACGGCAGACGAGCTGGCCGCCGCTCGACCCGGCCGAGATCGACGGCTTGCCGGGAAAGACGTCGCGTTCACCATCGGCGAGACGCTATCGACTCGACTTCACCGCCGAGGATTTCCTGCTGTCGTTCAGCCTGCCCAACTTCTACTTCCACGCGGCGACCGCCTACGACATCCTTCGCGCGCAGGGTGTGCCGCTCGGCAAGCGCGACTATCTCGGCCGTCCGCGCGTCAGGGACGGCGGTACGGCGTGAAGTCGCCGAAATAGGCCGTCGCCAACGGCGCGCGTGAATTCTCGTTGAGGAGCCTGACCGGCTCGCCGCTGCACAGTCGCGGCGCGGCGGGATCGAACAGCGGGGTCACGCCGTCGTGGACGAAAACGCGCGCCGACGCCACGCGGTTAAGATAAAGGACGCCGCCGGTCTTCATCGCGAAGACGAAGCCGACCCCGGCGACGAGATGGACCTGATCGACGTCGAGCCGGTCGATGCACGCGACCGGCGGCCCGGCGACACGGCCGGCGACCAGCGTCGCCAGGCTGCTGGCGGGCAGCGCGGCGGCGGGTGCCGCCAGCAGTGCGGCAATGGCGAGCCCGCGCATCATGCCAGCGCCTGCGCCGCCTTCAGCACCGCCTCGGCGTGGCCCGGCACCTTCACCTTGCGCCAGACCTCGGCGATCTTCCCGTCGCGATCGATGAGGAAGGTGGCGCGGTCGATGCCCATGTATTTCTTGCCGTACATGCTCTTCTCGACCCAGGCGCCATAGGCCTCGACGACGCGGCCCTCGGGATCGGCGGCGAGGTCGATGCCGAGATTATGCTTGGCCCGGAACTTGGCGTGGGCGGCGACCGAGTCCTTGGACACGCCGATGACGATGGTGTCGGCGGCGGCGAAGGCGTCCTTCAGCCCGGTGAAGGCGATCGCCTCGGTGGTGCAGCCGGGGGTGTCGTCCTTGGGGTAGAAATACAGCACGACCTTGCGCCCGTTGAGGGCGGCGAGGCTGACGCTGCCGCCGTCGGTCGGCAGGTCGAAGTCGGGGGCGGCGTCGCCGGGGGTCATCGTTTGGGCTCCGTATCGAGAATATCGCTCCATGCCGCACGCACGGCCGCCTTGGCCAGCCCCAGCGCGCGTTCGGCGGCAGCGAAATCGCCCGTTCCCGCGGCGCGCGCCAGCAGCCCCGCGACCGGAGCGGCGAAGCGCCGCGGCAACGGCCCGGCGGCGACCAGGCGCAGCACGCCGAGCACCCGCGCCAGCGTGTCGTAGGCGGCGACCAGCGCCGGCGGCAGGTGAGCGGTCGCGACCAGTCCCATGATGCTTGCGCGCAGATCGGGGGTCACGGGCCCGCCCGCCCGCAGCTGCAGGAAATGGACGAGGAATTCGAGATCGACCAGCCCGCCGGGGGCCAGCTTGACGTCCCATAGCCCGCCGCCCGGCTTGGCCGCGGCGATGTCGCGGCGCATCGCCAGGACCTCGGCGCGAAGCGTGGCGGCGTCGCGCGGCGCGGCGAGGACGCCGGCGATCACCCCCTCGACCGCTGCCCGATCGGCCGGCGCGGCGGCGACCACGCGGGCGCGGCACAGCGCCATATGCTCCCACGTCTCGGCCTCGTGCGCCTGGTAGCGGGCGAAGCTGGCCACCGTCACCGCCAGCAGCCCCTTGGCCCCCGACGGGCGCAGGCGGGTGTCGACCTCGTACAGCGCCCCCGCCGCCGTCGGCACCGACAGCGCCGCCGTCAGCCGCGTCGTCAGCCGCTGGAAGTAGGTCGTCGCCCCCAGCGGCCGCGCCCCGTCCGAATTCGGTCGCATGGTCGCCGGTGAACAGATAGACGAGGTCCAGGTCGCTGGCGTGGGTCAGCGCCCGTCCGCCGTAGCGGCCGAGGCCAAGGACGACGAGCCGCCCGCCCGGCACCGTCCCGTGATCGCGGGCGAAGTCCGCGGCGACACCCTCGGCGAGCAGCTGCACCCCGGCGTCGGCGACGGCGCTGAGGTCGGCGGCCACCGCCAGCGGGTCGCGACCCTCGATCAGCTGGGCGCCGAGCTGGAAGCGGCGGTCGGCGGTCCACAGGCGGACGCGGTCGAGGCGCTCCTCGGGCGTGCCGACCGCGACGCGGCGCAGTTCGGCGAGCAGCGCCGCGGCGTCGGGGAGGGCATCGAAGCTGTCGTGCGCCAGCAGGGCGTCGAGCAGCGCCGGCCGCCGGGCGAGCGCGTCGGCCAGCACCGGCGCCAGCCCGAGCAGCCGGCCGAACAGCGGCAGCAGCTTCGGATTGGCCGCGAGCAGCGCGAAGAACTGTACGCCGGCCGGCAGCAGAGCGAGGAACGAATTGAGCCGCGCCGCCGCGTGCGCCGGGTCGCCGGCGGTCGCCAGCGCGCGCAGCAGGTCCGGCAGCACCGCCTCGAACCGCGCCCGGGCGTCTTCCGAGCGCAGCGCGCGGTAGCGGCCCGAGCGCCACGTCGCCACCTGCGCCGCGAGGCCGGGATCGAGCCCGGCCGCCGCCAGCCAGGCGGCCAGCGCCGCCGGCGCCTCGGGCAGGCGCGGCGCCCCCGCGCCGGCATCGGCGATCAGCCGGTCGTAGCGCGTCGCCACCGCCGCCGCGTGCCGGACGAGGTCGCGTTCGACCGCGCGCCAGTCGCGCCCGTCGAGCGCCGCCACCGCCGCCCGCGCCGCCGTCGTCTGCGGCACGGCATGGGTCTGGGCGTCGTCGATCATCTGCACGCGGTGTTCGAGCGTCCGCAGGAAGCGGTAGGCGTCGGCCAGAACGGCGGCGTCGGCGGCGGCGATCCGCCCCGCCGCGGCAAGTGCCGCCAGCGCGTCGAGCGTCGCCGGCGCGCGCAGGGCGGGATCGCGCCCGCCCCAGATCAGCTGGTGGATCTGGGCAAAGAATTCGACCTCGCGGATGCCGCCGCGGCCGCGCTTGAGGTCATAGCCGGGGCCGACCGCCTGCCCGCTGGCGAAATGGTCGCGGATGCGCAGCTGACCGCCTGGATGTCGCGCACCGCGGTCCAGTCGAGGCTGCGGCGCCAGACGAACGGCCGGATCGCGGCGAGGAACCCCTGCCCCAGCGCGATGTCGCCGGCAGCGGCGCGGGCGCGGATGAACGCGGTGCGTTCCCACGTCTCGGCTTCGCTCTGGTAATAGTGCTCGGCCGCGGCGACCGACAGGGCGATCGGCGTGATCTCGCTCGACGGGCGCAGCCGCAGGTCGACGCGGAAGACATAGCCGCCCAGCGGATCGGCCATCAGCGCGACGACGCGCCGGGCGATCCGGACGGCGGCGTCGGCCGCCTCCTCGCGCGGGCGGCGGGGCAGGCGTTCGGGATCGTAGAGCAGGATCAGGTCGACGTCGGACGAATAGTTGAGCTCGAAGGAGCCGAGCTTGCCGAGGGCGATGGCCACGAAGCCGGCGTTCGGCGCGGCATCGTCCGCTGCCGCGGGGCGGCGTTCGGCGAGCGCGGCGGCGATCGCCGCGTCGAGCGCGGCGTCGGCGAAGGCCGACAGCACCGCCGTCACCCGCTCGAGCGGCCAGGCCCCCGACAGGTCGGCGAGCGCGACGATCAGCGCGACATCGGCCTTGGCCGCGCGCAGCCGCTCGGGCACCGGCAGGGCGGGATCGAACGCCATCGCCGCGGCCAGCGCGGAGTCGAAGCCGTCGGCCGCGATCCGCGCGACCGTCGCCGGCCGGCGGCGGAGCAGCGCCCGGAGATAGGGCGCGTGCGCCTCGGCACGGGCGACGGCGGCGGCCAGGTCCATCGCCCGACCTTGCGCCAGTCGCGGCGCAACGAAAAGGGCGGGAGGCTCGCGCCCCCCGCCCCATCGCTGTTCGTACCGTCGTGGCTTAGGCGGCGACGGCCTGGCGGCGCTGGCGCGCGGCGGCGCCGACGAAGCCGAAGCCGACGAGCATCAGGCCCCACGCCGCCGGCTCGGGAACCGTGCCGAGGCCGGCCGAGGTGGCGAGGTTGTCGACCTCGAACGAGTTGCTCGTCGTGCCCAGCGTGATGCTGCTGATCGTCTGGCCGTTGCCGTTGACGACGATGCTGCCCGACGTGACGCCGGTCGGGAGACCGCCGAGGATGTCGCTGCCCGAGAAGCTCTGCGTCCCACCGCCGGCGTAGCTCAGCGTCAGCGTGTTGTAGGTGTCGACGGTGCTGTAGTCGAAGCTGAACGACTTGACCGGGCTGGCGAAGCCCACGGTGGCGCTGCCGCCGCCGAGGACGGCGAGATAGGGCGTGGTGTCGCCGGTCGGGGCGACATACTGGCCGCCGGTGGTGCCGGTCGGGAAGACGAAGTTGCTGCCCGACACCGCGGCCTGCGCCGCCGCATCGTCGAAGGTGTTGACCAGCGTGTAGCCGGCGGGCGGGCCGAAGCTGCCGGCGTGGAAGATGAAGGTCGCCGCCTGCGCGCTCGAGGCGGCGGCGGTCAGGGCGACGGCAAGGATCAAGCTACGCATCAGATACTCCAAACTCTTTAAGCAACACTACCGAACCGTTAAGCAAGAACGATGCCAACCCGCTGATTTCTCCTCTTATGCTCGGCGCGGCGGCTCATCAAGCGTATCCGCCATCACGCTTTGTAAAGGATCCCGACACTTTTGGCGGACTGACGGCAGTCCCGTTGCGGCCAGTGGCACGCGGGTGATGCCGATGCGGGTCGGATATGCTAGCGTTCTGACGACGATCCACGGGAGACGACGATGGCAACGGCGAACCAGGGACCGACCGGGGGCCTGACCCCGCATATCCAGATCAACGACAACCGCGCGGCGGAAGCGATCGACTTCTACAAGCACGCCGTTCGGCGCCGACGAGATGACGCGGATGCTGGCCGACGACGGCACGCGGATCATGCACGCCCACCTGCACATCAACGGCGCCTCGCTGATGCTCCACGACGACTTTCCCGAGCACCGCGGCCCCGGCGCGACGCCCGACGGCCCGCCGGCGGGCACCGTGCTCCACCTGCAGGTCGACGACGCCGACCGCTGGTTCGAGCGCGCCGTCGACGCCGGAGCGACCGTGCGGATGCCACTGCAGGACATGTTCTGGGGCGACCGCTACGGCCACGTCGGCGATCCGTTCGGCCACGTCTGGTCGATCGCCTGTCGGGTCAAGGGCTGAGCCATGTACGTCGACGGCTTCGTCATTCCCGTACCGGCGGACGCGCGCGAGGCGTTCATCGACCATGCCAAGCGCGTCGATGCCATGCTGATCGAGTTCGGCGCGTTGCGGATCGTCGAAACGCTGGCCGACGACGTGCCGCACGGCACGCAGACCGACTTCTACCGCGCCGTCGCCGCGACCGAGGGCGAGACGGTCGCCTTCGCCTGGATCGAATGGCCGGACAAGGCGACGCGCGACGCCGCCTTCGCCCGGATGATGGCCGATCCGCGGATGAACGAGGGCGGCCCGCCGTTCGACGGCAAGCGCATGATCTTCGGCGGCTTCACGCCGGTGCTGGAGTTGCACCGCTAGGCCGCGGAGCGAGGGTCAGCCCGGCTCGCTGGCCGACGGCGGGTCGCTCGCCGGGAAGCTGTCGTCGAGGGCGGCGTCGAGCGCCCGGTTGCGCGCGACGCTCGCCGCCATCGCCGCCAGCTGCGCGTCGCTCGCCGGCGTCTGGTGGCGCGCCTTATAGTCGGCGTAGGGCATCCCGTAGACCCATTCGCGCGCCGCGTCCTTCGCCAGGGCCACCCCGCGCTCGGCTGCGGCTTCGGCCACCCAGTCCGACAGGCAGTTGCGGCAGAAGCCGCCGGTCGCCATCAGGTCGACATTCTGGACGTCGGTGCGGTGGCGCAGCAGCGCCGTCAGCCGACGGAAGGCGGCGGCTTCGATCGAATTGCGCTCGGCGTCGGTCATCGTCTCACGTCCCCGGTTGAGCGGCGGTGCCCAAGCGGCTAGGCGACTGGCCAAGCGCTCAGGAGACCCGCCCCGTGTTCACCCCCCGCGCCCGCCGCGTCAAGGTCCTGGCCACGCTCGGCCCCGCCTCGGCCAGTGTCGAGATGATCGGCCGGCTGATCCATGCCGGCGCCGACGCCTTCCGCGTCAACATGAGCCATGGCACGCCCGAGGCGCGCGCCAGCCTGATCGCCAACATCCGCGCGCTGGAGCCCGAGGTCGGGCGGCCGCTGACGATCCTCGCCGACCTGCAGGGGCCGAAGCTGCGCGTCGGCACCTTCGCCGCCGGCAAGGTGACGCTGGCGACGGGGGCGACCTTCGTCCTCGACACCGACCCGGCGCCGGGCGACGAGCCGCGCGTCTGCCTGCCCCACCGCGAGCTGTTCGCCGCGCTGTCCGCCGACGCCCGGCTGCTGATCGACGACGGCAAGGTCGTGCTGCGCTGCACCCATGTCGCCCCCGACCGCATCACGGCGACGGTCGTCACCGGCGGCACGGTGTCGAACCACAAGGGCGTCAACGTCCCCGACGTCGTCGTGCCGCTGCCGGCGCTGACGCCCAAGGACCGAACCGACCTCGGCTTCGCCCTCGACCACGGCGTCGACTGGATCGCGCTGTCCTTCGTCCAGCGACCCGAAGACGTCGCCGAGGCGCGGGCGCTGATCGGCGGGCGGGCGAGCCTGCTGGCCAAGATCGAGAAGCCCGCCGCGCTCGACCGCCTGCCCGAGATCCTCGAGCTGGCCGACGCGGTGATGGTCGCGCGCGGCGACCTGGGCGTCGAGCTGCCGCCCGAGCAGGTGCCGCCGGCGCAGAAGCGCATCGTCGCCATGGCCCGCGCCATGGGCAAGCCGGTGGTCGTCGCGACGCAGATGCTCGAATCGATGATCCAGTCGCCGACCCCGACGCGGGCCGAGGTCAGCGACGTCGCCACCGCCATCTACGACGGCGCCGACGCGGTCATGCTGTCGGCGGAAAGCGCCGCCGGGGCGTGGCCGGTCGAGGCGGTGGCGATGATGGACGCCATCGCCCGGACGACCGAGGCCGACCCGCAATATTACGCCCGCGTCCATTTCACCGAGACGGCGACGGCGCACACCACGGCCGACGCGATCAGCGCCGCCGCCGCCGCCATCACGCGGACGGTCGCGGCCAAGGCGACGGTCTGCTTCACCATCAGCGGCTCGACGGCGCGGCGGGCGGCGCGCGAGCGCGGCGGCGCCGGGCCGATCCTGTGCCTGACGCCGGCGCGGGCGACGGCGCGACGCATGGGGCTGGTCTGGGGCGTCCACGCCGTCGTCACCAAGGACGTCGCCGGCTTCGAGGAGATGGTCGCCAAGGCCAAGCGGATGGCGCTGCGGACCGGCATCGCCACCGGCGGCGACCTGCTGGTGCTGATCGCCGGCGTGCCGTTCTCGACCCCGGGCACGACCAACGTCGTCCACGTCGTGCGGCTGACGGGGCGCGAGCTCGACCAGCATCGCGCGGCCTGAGCGACCGACCCGTCAGCCGGGCCGTACCCGCGTGCCGCCGCCGGCGGCACGCGGGAAGTACACGTCAGCGCCGGTTGGCAGCGAGGGCGGCGGCCTTCATCTCGTACGTCGCCTTCGCGAGGAGCGCCTTGGCGCGCGCAGCGTGGCCGCCGAGATCGAACTCGTTGCTGCGCTCGGCGTCGCTCAGGCGATTGAACGCCTGATCGGCCAGGTCCTGCGCCGCGGCGAGATTAGGGTGCAGTGCCGGGCTGATGTTATGCGCCGGGACCTGCGCCTGCGCGCCGCCCGCGGCGACCAACAGAACCGCAGCGGCAATCGTACGGTAATAGGGCATGGATCGTCTCCTTCTCGTCACCGGGACCAGCCAGATGAATGGCGCACAACAAATACTGGCGACCAACATCTGTAACGACGAGCGATAGACTTGTCGCCTGCCGTCGCAACAGACCTACTATAGTTGCCTGTCTTGAAGCTGAACGCGTTCCGGCCAAGAAACGGAAAAATTTCCGTCTCCGCCGAAGATCATGGCACGCCGGGAGGGAGACGATCGCTGGCGACCGCGTCGTTGCCGATCGAGGCTCGGCGCGACGCCGGAGATCCTGCAGGCGCCGTGCCGGCGGGGGGTGCCCCCGCCGGTCGGGTAATCGCGGCCCAGTTGCTCGTGGCGCTGCCCGAGAAGGCGGCCGGATAAAGCTTCATCATCTTGCCGCACATCGCGCTCTTGGCCATGGCGTCGGCCTTCATCGCCTTGCACTGGTTGATCTTCTTCATGTCGGCGTCGGGCACCTTGGTCATGGCATTGGCCGACATGGCGTCGTGGGGCGCCATCGCGTCGTGCGATGCCATGGCGTCGTGCGAGGCCATCGGGCTGGTCTGGGCGGTGGCCGCGGTGGCGAACAGCGCGGCGGCGACGGCGATGGCGATCTTCATGGCTTTCTCTCCCTTTTGGTGACGGGCGTCACTTAAGCCCGGTTCGCACGATGGGGAGAGCAGGTTACAATCCTAATCGCCGGTCATGATCCGGTCGACGAGCTGCTTGACCGTCGGCATGAAGCCGTTCGAGTAAAACGGATCGGTGGCGAAGCGGAAGGCCGAATGGCCGCCGAACATCAGGTTGTTCTCGGTATCGCCGCCATGGGCGATGTCCTGCAGCGTCTTCTGGATGCAGAAGCTGCGCGGGTCGGCGAGCCGCCCGGTCGAGTTGGTTTCCGTGTCGGCCCAGCTGGAGAAGCCGCACTGGCTGAGACAGCCCATGCAGTCGCTCTGGTCCTTGCGGATGGTGTCGCGGTCCTCGGCGCTGACGAACACCAGCGTGTTGTCGGGCGTCTTCAGCGCCTCGCGTGTAGCCGAGCGCCGCCCATTCGCGCGCGCGCAGCAGGTCGTCGCGCGTAACGCAGTAGCTTTCTTGCCGACGCCGACGTCGAGCAGGAACTGGTGGTCGCCGGTCGCCGTCGTGCTGAACGCGATCTGCCGCTCCGACCGCGCCTCGAGCGCGCGCAGGAACGGGTTGCGGACCGCGCTCGAATAGAAGCCGGTGGGCGAGAATTTGTGCAGCAGGATGTCGCCCTGCTTCAGCGTCATCAGCCGGTCCTTCCAGCCCTGCGGGATCGGGCTTTCGACCGTCAGCAGCGGCCGGGTGCCGAACTGGAAGACGATCTGGCCGAGCTCGGGATTGCCGATCCAGTCGGTCCATTCGCGCAGGCACCAGACGCCGCCGGCCATGACGATCGGCACGGAATCGGGGATGCCGCTCTCGCGCATCACGGCGCGCAGGTCGCGGACGCGCGGCAGCGGGTCCTGCGGCGCGCGCGGGTCCTCGGCGTTCGACAGGCCGTTGTGCCCGCCGGCGAGCCACGGATCCTCGTAGACGACCGCGCCGAGCCATTCGGCGGCCTTGCTGTAGGCCCGCTTCCACAGCGCGCGGAAGGCGCGCGCGCTGCTGATGATCGGGTAATAATGGACGCCGTAGGACGCGGCGATCTCGCTCAGCTTGTACGGCATCCCGGCGCCGCAGGTGACGCCGTTGACGAGGCCGCGGGTGCGTTCGAGGACGCCGTGGAGGACGCGCTGCGCCCCGCCCATCTCCCACAGGACGTTGATGTTGATCGCGCCGATGCCGCGCGAAAGTTCGGACGCGGCCATCTCATAGGCGCGCTGGACCTGCTGGACCGCGCCCTCGATCGCGTAGCTGACCAGTTCCTCGTGGCGGTCGCGGCGGCTGAGCGCGGCGTAGACCTGCGGGATGATGCGCCCGGTCGGATCGTAGCTGTCGGCGTTGACCGCGCTGATCGTGCCGACGCCGCCGGCGAGCGCCCACGCGCCCCGACGACAGATGATTGGTCGCAGCGACACCCTTGCCGCCCTCGACCAGCGGCAGCACCTGCCGACCGCCCATCATCACTTCGTTCAACCCGTTGAGCATCAGCCGCTTTCGTGAAAATCGGCCCCTAGCATATACGGGGCAGCGCGTACAAAGGCGCGCAGCGTCGCGCATATCCCGGAAATGCCAGGGGCCGCGCCATCGCTGGCGCGGCCCCCGTCATGCCGTCGCCGGCAGCCTAGTCGCGGTCGCCGACGATGAAGCTCGGGGCGAACACCGGCTCGCCCTCGGGCTCGCGGGCCGGACGGTCGCCGCGCGGACGATCGTCGCGCGCGCCGCCGTCGCGCCGCGGACCGCGGTCGCCGCCACGGTCGCCGCCGCGATCGCCACCCCGGCCGCGATCGCCGCCGTCACGGCGCGGGCCGCGGTCGGAACGCGGGCCGCGGTCGCGGGCCATCCTCGCGCGGCGGACGGGTGTCGGCGATCTCCTCGCCCGTCTCCTGGTCGACCAGGCGCATCGACAGGCGGACCTTGCCGCGGTCGTCGATGCCGAGCACCTTGACCTTGACCGGCTGGCCCTCGGTCAGCACCTCGCTGACCTTGGCGACGCGCTCGTTCTTGATCTCGCTGATGTGGACGAGACCGTCCTTGGCGCCCATGAAGTTCACGAACGCGCCGAAGTCGACCATCGACACGACCTTGCCGGTGTAGATCTTGCCGACCTCGGCCTCCTGGGTGATGCCGAGGATCCAGTTCTTCGCCGCCTCGATCTGCGCCGGGTCGGAGCGAGGCGATCTTGACCGTGCCGTCGTCCTCGATGTTGACCTTGGCGCCGGTGGTGGCGACGATCTCGCGGATGATCTTGCCGCCGGTGCCGATGACGTCGCGGATCTTCGCCTTGTCGATCGGTGAAGCTCTCGATGCGCGGCGCGTGGGCGCTCATCTCGGTGCGCGTCGTGTCGAGCGCCTTGGCCATCTCGCCCAGGATGTGCTGCCGGCCGTCCTTCGCCTGGGCCAAGCGCGACGCGCATGATCTCCTCGGTGATGCCGGCGACCTTGATGTCCATCTGCAGCGCGGTGACGCCCTCGGACGTGCCGGCGACCTTGAAGTCCATGTCGCCGAGGTGATCCTCGTCGCCGAGGATGTCGCTGATGACGGCGAAGTCCTTGCCCTCGAGGATCAGGCCCATGGCGATGCCGGCGACCGGACGCGCCAGCGGCACGCCGGCGTCCATCAGCGCGAGGCTCGCGCCGCACACCGTCGCCATCGACGACTGCCGTTCGACTCGGTGATGTCGGACAGGACGCGGATCGTATAGGGGAACGCTTCCTTGGTCGGCAGCAGCGGGTTGATCGCGCGCCACGCCAGCTTGCCGTGGCCGATCTCGCGGCGGCCCGGCGCGCCGAAGCGGCCGACCTCGCCGACCGAGTACGGCGGGAAGTTGTAGTGGAGCATGAAGCGCTCGTAGCGCAGGCCGTCGAGCCCATCGATCATCTGCTCGGCGTCGGACGTGCCGAGCGTCGTCGACACGATCGCCTGCGTCTCGCCGCGAGTGAACAGCGCCGAGCCGTGGGTGCGCGGCAGGAAGCCGACCATCGCCTCGATCGGGCGGACCGTCTTGGTGTCGCGGCCGTCGATGCGGCGGCCTTCCTTCAGGATCGCGGTGCGGACGATATCGGCCTCGATCTTCTTGACCAGCTTCGAGGCCTTCAGCGCCTCGGCGGGAGCGGAACCGGCGAACAGTTCCTTGACCTTGGCCTTGGCCTGCCCGAGCGCCGACTGGCGGTCGGCCTTGGCGATGATCTTGTAGGCGTCCGAGATCGCGGCGCCGGCGACGCCCTTGATCTGGTCGACCATCGACTTGGTGTCGTCGCCGGTCTTCAGCTCCCACGGATCCTTGGCGGCGTCCTCGGCGAGGCGGATGATCGCGTCGATCACCGGCTTCGACTGCTCGTGCGCGAACATCACCGCGCCGAGCATGACGTCTTCCTGCAGCTCCTTGGCCTCCGACTCGACCATCAGGATCGCGTCGCGGGTGCCGGCGGCGACGAGGTCGAGGTCGCTCGCCTTGGTCTGCTCCTTGGTCGGGTTGAGGATGTACTGGCCGTCCTCATAGGCGACGCGCGCCGCGCCGACCGGGCCCATGAAGGGCACGCCGCTGACAGCGTCAGCGCCGCCGACGCGGCGATCAGCGCGACGATGTCGGCCTCGTTCTCGCCGTCGTAGGACAGCACCTGGGCGATGACGAGGATCTCGTTGTAGAAGCCCTCCGGGAACAGCGGGCGGATCGGGCGGTCGATCAGGCGGCTGGTCAGCGTCTCGTGCTCGGTCGCGCCGCGCTCGCGCTTGAAGAAGCCGCCGGGGATGCGGCCGGCGGCGGAGAACTTCTCCTGGTAATGGACGGTCAGCGGGAAGAAGTCCTGCCCCTCCTTGACCGACTTCGCCGCGGTGACGGCGCACAGCACGACGGTGTCGCCGTAGGTGGCGAGAACCGCGCCGTCGGCCTGGCGCGCGACGCGCCCGGTTTCGAGGGTGAGCTTGCGCCCGCCCCACATGACTTCCTGGGTGTGGATATTGAACATGGTATCGTCTTTCTTCTGCGCCCGGCCCATGCCGTGCGCGGCCTACAGCCGGCCGGCGCGACATTGCGGTGGCCGGAAAGAAACGGGCCCCGAGTGTCTCTGGGGAGCCCGTCCGTGATTACTTCCGCAGCCCCAGCTTGCCGATCAGGTCGGTGTAGCGGGTCTCGTCGCGGCTCTTGAGATAGTCGAGCAGCGAGCGGCGGGTGTTGACCAGAACGAGAAGACCGCGGCGGCTGTGGTTGTCCTTGCCGTGGGTCTTGAAATGCTCGGTCAGGTTGGCGATGCGCTCGGTCAGGATCGCGACCTGGACCTCGGGCGAACCGGTGTCACCCTTGCCGCGGGCGTGTTCGGCGATGAGCGCGGTCTTGCGCTCGGCAGTGATCGACATCGTGGGTCTCCTCAAACAAGATTGAACCCGCGCACGACCCGTACCGCGGCCGACGAAACGTCGACCAGGGCGACCGGAACAGGTCCGTCGGTCGCCAGATACAGCCCGTGGGATGCGGGGTGCCCGGGGAGCGTCCGACCTCGTCTGAGGAGGGTCGCCTCTTCGGGCGTGACGGGTAGAGCCGGGATGTCGTCCAGCCCCGCCGTCAGCGGCAGTATCGCCTGTTCAGGGTCCGCCTGCAGCATTTCGGCCAGCTTGTCCAGCGAAACCGCCTGGCCCAGGGTGAACGGCCCGGCGCGGGTGCGGCGCAACGCGGCGACGTGTCCCACCGTGCCGAGCGCCAGCGCCAGGTCGCGCGCCAGGCTGCGGACATAAGTGCCCTTCGAGCAGGTCACGGCGAAGTCGGCGGCGGCGGCGCTGGCGGCGATCAGGTCGAGCGCGTGGATCGTCAGGCGGCGCTCGGCCAGCACCACCGTCTCGCCGGCGCGGGCGAGCTTGTACGCCCGCTCGCCGTCGACCTTGAGGGCGCTGTAGGCCGGGGGCGTCTGGACGATCGCTCCGGTAAAGGCCGGCAGGACGGCGCGGATCGCGGCGGCGTCGGGGCGGACGGCGGATTCGGCGACGACCGCGCCTTCGGCGTCGTCGGTCGCGGTCGCCGCGCCCCAGCTGACGGTGAAGTCATAGCCCTTGGTCGCATCGAGCAGCCGCCCGGCGAGCTTGGTCGCCTCGCCGAGGGCGATCGGCAGCACCCCGGTCGCGAGCGGGTCGAGCGTGCCGCCGTGCCCGATCTTGGGTCGCGGCAGGCCGGCCTCGCGGAACAGGCGCTTGACCGCGGCGACGGCCTGCGCGCTGGACAGCCCCAGCGGCTTGTCGAGGATGATCCAGCCGTGCACCCGCCGCCGCTTATGCCAGCGGCGGCGGGATGGCGAGGCTTACTGTTCCTCTTCGAACGTCACCGCGACGTCGCCGTTGGCCGACAGGCGGACGTCGTCGCCCTCGACGTCGGCGACCAGGCCGCCGGAGATGAAGTGGTGGTGCTGGGTGTGGGTCGAGCTGTCCTTGGTCAGCTTGATGCGGCCGCCCTCGACCTTGTCGACGGTGCCGACGTGGACGCCGTCGGCGCCGATGACGTTCATGTGCTCGCGGATCTTCGACAGGTCGGCCATGCGGGTGCTCCTTGGGGTTGCGGCGGGTGAACGCGGCTCCGCAACGATCGGGTCCGCCGATTTCGCCAGCAGCGCCTCGATCCGTGCCAGGCGTGCGTCGAGCGCGGCGACGGCGGCGCCGACGGCGAGCACCTCCGCCCGCGTCGGCAGGTTGACCGCGCCGAGCAGCGGCGTCGCCACGGCGGACAGATCGAACGACGCGGCCGCCGCCCCGGGCGCCAGCGTCCGGTCGGCGAGCGCGGTCGACAGGCTGACCCATTGCTCGATCATGGTCTTGACCGCGGCGGCGGCATCGTTCGTCTCGTTCATTACTGGCCTCACCCGCCGTTCATCTTGGCCGCTGCAGTGCCGTAAGGGCGATCGGAACGGAACCGGCGCGAGTTTACAGCCGTTTCGAGCGCCAGTGCCAGTCACTTTGGGAGTAATCATCATGACGATCAATCGCCTTGCCCGTGCCGCGGGCCTTTCCCTGCTGCTCGCCACCACCGCTGTCCCGGCGCTCGCCGGCGAGGCCGACCGTGCCCGCCAGGCGATCGCCGCCGCCCAGGCCAAGATCGATGCCGCCGCCAAGGCCGGCGCCGACACCACCGCCGGCCTGCCGCTGGCGCAGGCGCGCGATTTGCTCGCGTCGGCCGAGGCGCGGCTGGAGCGCGGCCGCAAGGAGGAGGCGATCAGCGACGCCCAGCACGCCGGCGAGCTCGCCGACCGCGCCATCGTCAGCGGCCAGAACCGCCTGGTCGGCGCCGAGCGCGACCGCGCGCGCAGCGCCGAAGCGGCCGCTGCCGACGCCCAGCAGTCGGCGGCCAGCGCCAACGACCGCGCCGCGGCCGCCCAGGCGACTGCGGCCGACGCGCAGGCGCAGGCCGAGGCGGCGCGCAATGCCCCCCCGGTGATCGTCCAGACCCCCGCGCCGCCGCCGCCGCCGGCCGCGACGACGGTTGCCACGACCGAGACCAAGGTCGTCAAGCCGGCCCGCCCGGCGACGCGTCGCGTCGTGACGACGCCGGCCCGCCCGGCCGAGGTCGTCGACAAGACGACGACGACCGTCGCCACCACGCCGCAGTAAGCCGGTCCGCGCCGCCGCCCATCCGCGGCGGCGCGGTTCCTTTGTCACCAGGCTTGGGCTAGACGGCGCGGCGATGTCGCCCGCCGTCCGCTTCCTGTTGCCGCTGCTCGCCGGAGCGGGCTCGGCGCTCGGCTTCGCGCCGCTCGATGCCTGGCCGCTGACGCTGGCCGGCGTCGCCGTCCTTGTCGCCCTGATCGAGCGCGCCCGGACCGCGCGCGGGGCCGCGCTTGCCGGCTGGCTGTTCGGGCTCGGCCAGTTCGCCGTCAGCCTCGGCTGGATCGCCACCGCCTTCACCTATCAGGCGGCGATGCCGGCCTTCATGGGCTGGGTCACCGTCGTCGGCCTGTCGATGTTCCTCGCGCTGTATCCGGCGCTGGCGGCGGCACTGGCGCGGGCGTGGCCCGGTGCCGGCGCGAGCCGCATCGCCGCCTTCGCCGCGGCGTGGATGCTGTGCGAATGGCTGCGCGGCCACCTGCTGTCGGGGTTTGCCTGGAACCCGCTCGGCGCGGCGTGGCTGCCGGCCGGCGGCGTGGCGCAGCTGGCGGCGGTGTGCGGCAGCCTCGGCCTGTCGGGGCTGATGGTGATCGGCGGCGGCCTGCTCACCCGCGTCGTCGCCGGCTGGCGGCACGAGAGCCGGGGACAATGGCTCGTCGCCGCCGGTCTGACCTTCGTCGTCGCCGCGAGCCTGATCGCGCTGTCGGCCGGGCTGCAGCCGCCGCCCGCCCGCCTCACCGGGCCGCTCGTCCACCTGATCCAGCCCAACATCGGGCAGGAGGCGAAGTACGACGACCCCGCGCTGCACGTCGAACGCTATCTCGCGCTCAGCCGCCAGGCGCTCGGCCCCACGCCGCACCCGCAGGCGATCGTCGTCTGGTCGGAGTTGGCGGTGCTCGACCTCGTCGCCGAGGAGCCGGCGCTGCGCGCGCACCTCGCGTCGATCCTGTCCCCGGGCGACCTGTTGCTGTTCGGCGGCGAGGCGCTGATCCGCAACGCCGACGGCACCCCGGCGGCGGCGACGAACAGCCTCTATGTCCTCGACAGCACGGCTACGCTCCGGGGGCGCTATGACAAGAGCCACCTCGTGCCGCTGGGCGAATATGTCCCGGCGCGGCCGCTGATGACGCGGCTGGGGCTGGCGCGGCTGGCCCCGGGCGCGCTCGACTTCCTGCCCGGTCCCGGCCCGCGGACGCTGGCGCTGCCGGGCTTCCCGCCGGCGGGGATACAGATCTGCTACGAGGTCATCTTCCCCGCCGCCGTCGTCGACGAGGCGCACCGGCCCGACTGGATCGTCAACATCTCCAACGACGCCTGGTTCGGCGCCTGGGGGCCGCCGCAGCACCTGGCGCAGGCGCGGCTGCGCGCCATCGAGGAGGGCCTGCCGATCGCCCGCGCGACGCCGACCGGGATCAGCGCCATCGTCGACGCCCACGGCCGCATCGTCGCCCGCATCGGCCAGCACGTCGCCGCGACCCTGTCGCTGCGGATGCCGCCGCCGCTGCCGCCGACCTTGTTCGGCCGCTATGGTCACGGGACGAGCGCCGCGTTCGGCGCGCTCCTGCTCGCGGCCGCGGTCGCGCTTCGCCGGCGGGCGTAGCCGCGCTTCATATAAGGCAAGCTTTATGCGGCTTGCACGGCAGCGGCGGCGCGCCTAAGCGACCGCGACACTTGGCAAGGGTCCCCGCATGGCGCGCAGCTCGTTCCTCTTCACCAGCGAATCGGTGTCCGAAGGCCACCCCGACAAGGTCGCCGACCAGATCAGCGACACCATCGTCGACCTGTTCCTGGCCAAAGACCCGGAGGCGCGCGTCGCCTGCGAGACGCTGACCACGACCAACCGCGTCGTGCTGGCCGGCGAGGTCCGCGGCCAGGGCATGATCGACACCGCCGGCAACTGGGCCCCGGGGGCGCAGGAGGCGATCCAGGAGGCGGTGCGCGCCACCGTCCGCGGCATCGGTTACGAGCAGGCCGGGTTCCACTGGCAGAACCTGATCTTCGAGAACCACCTCCATCCGCAGTCGGCGGACATCGCCCAGGGCGTCGACGCCAGCGGCAACAAGGACGAGGGCGCCGGCGACCAGGGCATCATGTTCGGCTATGCCACCGACGAGACGCCCGACCTGATGCCGGCGACGCTCGACTATGCCCACAAGATCCTCGAGACGATGGCCGCCGACCGCCACTCGGGCGCGGCGCCCTTCCTCGAGCCCGACGCCAAGAGCCAGGTGACGCTGGAATATGAGGACGAACGGCCGGTGCGGGCGACGGCGCTGGTCGTCTCGACGCAGCACAAGCCCGGCTATTTCTTCCACGGCAACGAGGGCGACCCGGCCAAATATGCGACCCTGCGCGACTATGTCGTCGGCGTCCTCCACCGCGTCCTGCCGGCCGGCTTCATCACCGACGCGACGCGCATCTTCGTCAACCCGACCGGGCGCTTCGAGATCGGCGGGCCGGACGGCGACGCCGGGCTGACCGGGCGCAAGATCATCGTCGACACCTATGGCGGCGCCGCCCCCCACGGCGGCGGCGCCTTCAGCGGCAAGGACCCGACCAAGGTCGACCGCTCGGCGGCCTACATCAGCCGCTACATGGCCAAGAACATCGTCGCCGCGGGGCTGGCGCGGCGCGTGACGATCCAGCTGAGCTACGCCATCGGCGTGTCGGAGCCGCTGTCGCTTTACGTCGACACCCACGGCACCGGCACCGTGCCCGAGGCGGCGATCGAGGCGGTCCTGCCGACGCTGGTCCGCCTGACGCCGCGCGGCATCCGCGAGCACCTCGGCCTCAACCGGCCGATCTATCAGCGCAGTGCCAGCTACGGCCATTTCGGCCGCACGCCCGACGCCGACGGCGGCTTCGGCTGGGAACGGCTCGACCTGGTCGAGCCGCTGCGGGCGGCGCTCGTGCGGGCGTGACGCGCGCGGGGGGCTGCGCTAAGCTGCGCTGCCTAACGGAGGGAAAGCCCATGCGCCGCCTGCTCGTCGTGCCTGTCATGTTCGGCCTGATCGCCAGCGGGGCGCTCGCCGCGCCGTGCAAGGATGCCAAGGGCAAGTTCGTCAAGTGCCCGCCGGTCAAGGCTGCCGCCGTCCGCTGCAAGGGCGCCGACGGCAAGTTCGCCAAGTGCGGCACGCCGGGCGCCAAGCCGGCCTGACGTCCGGGCTTCCGCCGCCGCCGCGGCGGGCGTAGGGCGGCGGCATGCCCGCCGACCCCGCCCCGTCCGACCCGACGACGCTGCGCCGCCTCTACGGCCGGCGACAGGGACACAAGCTGCGCGCCGGCCAGGCCGATCTGGTCGAGACGCTGCTGCCGCGGCTCGCCGTGCCGAGGGGGCCGCTCGACGCGCACGGGCTGTTCGGTGACGCCCGTCCGCTGTGGCTCGAGATCGGCTTCGGCGCGGGCGAACATCTGGCGGCGCAGGCCGCGGCCAACCCGGACGTCGGGCTGATCGGCGCCGAGCCGTTCCTCAACGGCGTCGTCGGGGCGCTGGGCCACATCCGCGATGCCGGCCTGAGCAACGTCCGCCTGCACATGGGCGACGCGCTCGACGTCCTCGAGCGGCTGCCGGACGCGAGCCTCGCGCGCGCCTTCCTGCTCCATCCCGACCCGTGGCCGAAGGCGCGGCACGCCAAGCGGCGCTTCGTCAACCCGGGCCCGCTCGACCTGCTGGCGGCGAAGCTGGCGCCGGGAGCCGAGTTCAGGATCGGCACCGACCATCCGGTCTATTGCCGCTGGACCCTGCTGCAGATGGCGCGGCGCCGCGACTTCGACTGGCTGGCCGCCGCCCCTGCCGACTGGCAGCAGCGCCCGGCCGACTGGCCGCCGACGCGCTACGAGGCCAAGGCCCGCCGCCTTGGCCACGAAGTCTGGTACTTGCGTTACCGCCGGTCGGGTGACGCGCTACGCTGACGCGCCGCCGATCGTCGCGAGATCGGTGGCGCGGGCGCGGTACATACTCGCCAGCCGGTCGTGGATGCTGCGGATCTTCGGATCGTCGCAGCGCTCGGCCACGCTGGCTTCGAACTCGGCGCGCCGGCGGTAGTAGTCCGACTTGTCTTCGTCTCGCCGCATCATCCGGGCTCTCCCGAATTCGTCTCGCCACCGAAGTATAAAAAGCGTACAGAGTTTGCGGGCACCGATCAGTCCGCTTCCGCACCGACATGCGGAATCCTGCGATGTTACCACGACGGGCGGTATCCAGCCGCTTTCGACGAGGGCACGATTGCACGGGGCATTTGCGGCGGGTTTCCGTCGACCCGATCAGGGTTCGACGGTATGACGGCACACCGACTCCAGAATTATCTGCTGCGCACGATGGCGGACGACGCCTTCGCCCGTCTCGAGCCTTCGCTGACGCTCGTCGACCTCGCCAAGCACGAAGAACTCGCGCTGCCCGAAAGCCGGATCAGATACGCCTGGTTCCCGCTGTCGGGCATCACGTCGGTCGTCGCGGCGACGGAGAGCGGCATCCAGGCCGAGGTCGGCATCGTCGGCCGTGAAGGGATGATCTCGGTCGCGACCCTCAACGGCGTCGAGTTCGAGATGATGCACATCTTCACGCAGATGGCGGGCAAGGCGCTGCGCGTCGCCGCCCCCGCCCTGCGCGCGCTGCTCGACGAGAACGCGGCGATGCGCAGTCATCTGCTCGGCTACGCGCAGAACTTCATGGTGCAGATCGCCAGTTCGGCACTCGCCTATGCGACGCAGACGATCGAGGCGCGCCTCGCGCGCTGGCTGCTGATGTGCCTCGACCGGCTCGAGAACAGCGAGATCGCGATGACGCACGAGGCGTTCGCGCTGATGCTCGGCGTCCGCCGTGCCGGTGTGACGGTTGCTGTCCAGAGCCTCGAGGCCAAGGGCGCGATCGTCGCCCGACGGGCAAGCCTGACGGTCACCGACCGCACCGTGCTGCAGGAGATTGCCGGCGACAGCTACGGCAGTGCCGAGCGCGCCTACGAGCGCACCATCGGTGTCCCGCTCCGCGCCGCGGCGCTGCGCTCCGACGGCGCTGCTGCCGCCGGGTGAACGCGCGCGTTGCGCAGGAACCGGTTCCCGGCTAACGCCGCCGCCCATGGTCGCCTATCTGGAATTCGAGAAGCCGGTCGCCGAACTCGAGACGCGCGCCGCCGATCTCCGGGCCGAGGGGTCGCCGGAGGCCGCCGCCGAGGCGGCACGGCTGGCCGAGCGCGCCGAGCGCCAGCTCGCGGACATCTATTCGCGACTGACCCCGTGGCAGAAGACGCTCGTCGCCCGCCACGCCGAGCGGCCGCACTTCAAGGACTATGTCGCCGGGCTGATCGACGACTTCACGCCGCTGGCCGGCGACCGGGCCTTCGGCGAAGACGCGGCGATCGTCGGCGGCGTCGGCCGGCTGAAGGGCCGCTCGGTCGTCGTCATCGGCCACGAGAAGGGATCGGACACCGCCAGCCGCGTCGCCCACAACTTCGGCATGGGCCGGCCCGAGGGCTATCGCAAGGCGGTGCGGCTGATGGAGCTCGCCGCGCGCTTTGCCCTGCCGGTGGTGACGCTGGTCGACACGCCGGGCGCCTTCCCCGGTATCGACGCCGAGGAGCGGGGCCAGGCCGAGGCCATCGCCCGCGCGACGCAGGCCTGCCTCGAGCTCGACGTGCCGGTCGTCGCCGCGATCGTCGGCGAGGGCGGCAGCGGCGGCGCGGTCGCGCTGGCGACGGCCAACCGCATCGTCATGTTCGAACACGCGATCTACGCCGTCATCTCGCCCGAGGGCTGCGCCTCGATCCTGTGGCGGGGCGACAACAAGCCGGCGGTGACGCCCGACGGCCGCACCGTCGCCGCGCCGGCCAACCGCGCCGCCGAAGCGGCCGAGGCGATGAAGGTGACGGCGAGCGACCTGAAAAAGCTGGGCGTCATCGACCGCATCATCTACGAGCCGCGCGGGGGCGCCCATCGCGATCCGGCGACGGCCATCCAGCGGCTGGGCACGGCCATCGCCGCCGAGCTGGGCGCGCTGGAGACGCAGCCGCCGGCGGCACTTCGCGCCAGCCGCCGGGCCAAGTTCCTGGCGATGGGCCGGGCGTGACGCCGGGGGCGCCCGACTGCCCCGGCCCGCCGGCGACCCTTGGCCTTCCCATCCTGACCGTCGTCGCCGCGGCGCTGATCGACGCCGACGGCCGCGTCCTCGTCGCCCAGCGCCCCGCGGGCACGCACCTCGCCGGACAGTGGGAGTTCCCCGGCGGCAAGATCGAGCCGGGCGAGACGCCGGAGACCGCACTGGTCCGCGAACTCGCCGAGGAACTCGGCGTCGACACCCACGAAAGCTGCCTCGCCCCGGCCGGCTTCGCCAGCCACGCCTATGCCGATTTCCACCTCGTCCTGCTGCTCTTCGCCTGCCGCCGGTGGCACGGCACGCCGGCCGGTCGCCAGCGCCAGCAGATCGCCTGGCACCGGCCCAATGCGCTGTTCGGCATCGACATGCCGCCCGCCGACCGGCCGCTGGTCGGGCTGCTGGCGGCGCTCGTCTAGGCGGTCCCGCCGCGCCGCGGTGACGCCGGGCCCCGCCCCGTCAGATAGATCACCTGCACCGTCACCGCGATCCGCCCGCCCTCGGCCCGCGCCGCGAAGCGCCGCGCCGCATCGGCCAGCACGTCGCGGCGCAACGGCTCGCGATGGGCAAGGATGTTGCCCTCGCCCGCGCCGCGCAGGTCGCGCAGCACGCCGGCGAGATCGGCATAGCGGACGGTCAGCGTGTCGACCTCGGCGACGGGATCGGCGAAGCCGGCGCGTTGCAGCAGGCCGGGCGCGGCGGCGGGGTCGACCATCGGCAGGACACGCGCCGCCGCCCGCCCGGTCAGCGCGACCTCGGCCGCGAGCAGGTCGGCCCGCAGTTCGGCCAGCGTCGCGCCCCCGGGCAGCGCGGCGACGAACAGCCCGCCCGGCCGCAGCGCCCGCCGGGCAAGAATCAGCGCGCCCGGCAGGTCGCCCACCGCGTGGAGCCCGAAGGCGGCGATCAGGTCGACGCTGGCGTCGCCCAGCGGCAGGCGGTCGGGATCGCCGACAACGGCGACGCCCGGCACTGCGACCGAGTCCATGGCCACGGTCGCGCGCGGCGCCGCGCACGCCGGTGCCGCCGATGTCGAGCGCGACGGCGAAGTCCTGGCCCGTCGCAGCAATGCGGTCGGCGAGGTCGGCGGCGAGCGCCCGGTGCAGGAAGTCGTGTCCCGGCCGCACCCGGGCGCGCTGCCGGCGGCGGGCGGCACGGTCGAACGGATCGGCAGCCGTGGTCATCGCCATGGCGATGCCGCAGGCGGACGCGGCTGCCAAGCCCGTGCGGCGACGACGGTCGGCCCTGCCTGCCGCCGGGCGCACGCCGTCCACCGCGCCTTAACCGCCGGGAGTTTAGGCTGGACTATGGCCGTCGCCGCGCCTCCTGCTCGCCCGCACCGCCGGCTTCGTCCGCGGCCTGGCCGTCCATGGCCTCGACCTGCTGCTGCCGCCGCGCTGCCCGGCGTGCCGCGGCATCGTCGCGCAGAACGGCCGCTTCTGCCTCGACTGCTGGCGCACGGCTGGAATTCATCACCGATCCCGTCTGCGCGGCGTGCGGCACGCCGTTCGATATCGACCGCGGCCCGGGCACCCGCTGCGGCGCGTGTCTCGAGACGCCGCCGCGTTTCGCCGCCGCCCGCGCCGGGGTCGCCTACGCCGGGTCGGCGCGCAAGGTCCTGCTCGGCTTCAAGCACGGCGACCGCCAGCACCTGGCCGCGGTGATGGCGCCGCAGCTGCTGCGCGCCGGCCGCGACTGGCTGGCCGACGGCGCCGTGCTGGTGCCGGTCCCGCTGCACCGCTGGCGGCTGTGGCGGCGCGGCTATAACCAGGCGGCGCTGCTCGCCCGCGCCGTCGCCCGCCGCAGCGGCGCGACGCTCGCCGTCGATGCGCTGGTCCGCGTGCGGCCGACGGTGAGCAGCAAGGGCATGGGTCGCCGCGCGCGGGCGGGCAACGTCCGCGGCGCGTTCCGCGTCGCCCGGCCGGCGGTCGTGCGCGGGCAGCGGATCGTCCTGATCGACGACGTGCTGACCACCGGCGCGACGGCAGAGGCGTGCACCCGGATGCTGCTGCGCGCCGGCGCACGCGAGGTGCGGGTGCTGACCTGGGCGCGGGTTGTGCGCGACGCCATGTGACCGCATATTGGCGCGCGAAGGAGACTTGCCGCGTGGCCAAGGTCGAAGTCTATACCAAGTTCCTCTGCCCGTTCTGCGCGCGCGCGATGAAGCTGCTCAAGGCCAAGGGCGTCGCGGTCGAGGAGATCGACATCACCATGGGCGGACCCAAGCGGGCCGAGATGCTGGCGCGGTCGGCGGGACGGACGACGGTGCCGCAGATCTTCATCGACGGCGTCGGCATCGGCGGCAGCGACGATCTCGCCGCGCTCGACCGCGCCGGCACGCTGGATGGCCTGCTGGCGGCGTGAGCCACCTGCGCCTCGGGGTCGTCCAGACCTGCACCGGCATCGACCGGGCAGCGAACGCCGAGGATCTGGTCGCAGCGATCGCCGCCCTCGCCGCCGACGGCGCCGAGATCGTCTTCACCCCCGAGATGAGCGGCCTGCTCGACCGCGACCGCACGCGGGCGGCAGCGAACATCACGGTCGAGGCCGACGATCCCGTCCTGGCCGCTGTCCGCGCCGCCGCCAGGCAGTACGGCGTCCGGGTCCAGCTCGGCAGCCTCGCGCTGCGCGTGGGCGACCGGCTGGTCAACCGCGCCTTCCTGATCGCGCCCGACGGCGGCATCGTCGCGCGCTATGACAAGATCCACCTGTTCGACGTGACGCTGGCGAACGGCGACAGCTACCGCGAAGTCGGCGGCCTATGCCCCCGGCGACCGGGCGGTGGTGGCGGCGACGCCGTGGGGCGGGCTGGGCCTGACCGTCTGCTACGACGTCCGCTTTCCCCACCTCTATCGCGACCTCGCGCTCGCCGGCGCGGCGCTGATCGCCGTGCCCGCCGCCTTCACCCGGCCGACCGGCGAAGCGCACTGGCACACGCTGCTGCGCGCCCGCGCGATCGAGACCGGCGCCTTCGTCGTCGCCGCGGCGCAGACGGGCGAGCACGCCGACGGCCGCGCCACCTACGGCCATTCGCTGGTCGTCGATCCGTGGGGCGGCGTACTGCTCGACATGGGCGAGGGGGTCGGCACGGCCACGGTCGAGATCGACCTCGCCGCCGTCGCCGCGACGCGCGCGCGCATCCCGTCGCTGGCCGCCGCGCGTGCCTATGCGCCGCCGTTGACCGCTGCGGCCGCAGACCTTACCCCGCCCCCGCGTGCGCCCGTAGCTCAGCCGGATAGAGCGACGGTTTCCTAAACCGCAGGTCGGGGGTTCGATTCCCTTCGGGCGCACCACTTGTGTCGTCGACGGCGGGTTCGCGCGTCGCGCGCAGAGGATGAACTTGGGTGTGAAATAATTTCTTGGCCTTTGTCAGGAACGACAGGCTGACGGGCATGCCGGCGTCTTTCAGGCTGTCCTTGAGGAACCCGGCGTGACGGCTTTCGTCCCGGGTAAGCAGGCGCATCAGGCGCCGGATTTCCGGGTTTGTCGTGCGCCGCGCGATCTCTGAGTAAAGGACGCAGCCGGAGAACTTCGATGTCATCGACGAGATCATGAAGGCGACGAACTCGTCGCACACCGCCGGAGGCAGCGCCTCGACGATGCCGGCGAAGGAACTCCGCCGGCGGAAATGCAGCCGGTTGGGATCGTCCTCATCTTGCGACTTGAACGTGGGCAAGCGACCGGACGAAGGCATTGATCTGGGTCAAACCCGAGCTTCTGCAGGGCAGGTAGCGCTCGGCCGACCGCTCGAGCCGCTTCTCGGAACGCTCCGGGCGTCAGTCCCTCGCGTGCCACCCACTTAGGAGTTCGAGAGAGCTGCGCCGGTAGTGCTGGAATACGACGCGGACATCGATCGCCTCGGGCTGCACGAGCCATTGATAGATCAGGCCGAAGATCAGCGAGGCGAATTCGACGGCAAAGGAAACGGGATCGATCGAGGGGCGGATCGTTCCCTGCTCGATGCCCTGCCGGATCCAGCGCTGGGCATCACGGCGATAGGCCATGTGGTTCGCGGCCAGCCGGCGCCGCACCTCGTCATGGCTGGTCATCGACTCGAACCAGAGAATGTATAGCGCCCGCATCTCGTCGGAGTGGTCGACCAGGAACAACTCGACCGCGTCGAAGGCAGCGATATAGGCGGCCAGGCCGGTCTTCTCACCGACGAACCGCTGGAGCTCGCTGGCCCAGCGCTTGTTGAAGTCGCGGACCATCTGACTGAACAGGCCTTCCTTCGACCCGAAGCGGTTGCTCGCGAGCCCCCGGCTGTATCCGGCGCGCTCGCCGACCTCCTTCAGCGTCGTATTGTGCGTGCCTTTTTCCACGATGATCTGCTTGGCGGACTCGAACATCCGCTCGTCGGACAGCGCCGTCCGCCCCGCCTGAGTTCGGGACGGGCGATCGGCTTTGCTCTGATCGGTGACGGTCGCCTCCAGCATTATCGTAGACCCGTCTCCGTCACGTTCGGCAAGGCCGCGTCGGCGCCATATAACGTCATGAAAAGCGCGTGGCAGCCGATCTGCACAATTTTGCTTGCGACAAGGTTACCACCACCGGGCCGGACACGCCGAGGCCTGCCCGAGCCTGCTGCGCCGCCCGCGCGGGGGATGTGGCCAGTGCGGATCAAGCGGCCCCGCGGTCGATGATCGCCACCGCTTCTGCCAGGAGGCGTGGTACATCGTGTTCCAGATTGCGCGCATAGACGCTGTCGACCCGGCCTTGCCGGTAGAGCACGAACGCGCCCTCGATGATCGCGGCGAGCCGCCAGGCGGAGAAGACCATGAAGTAATCGAGGTGGGAGGCAGCGACGCCGGCAGCTGCTGACCAGACGTCACTCAGCTCGGCACGACCGACAACGCCGGGCCGGTTGGACAGGCCCTGAATGTTCGGCAGACCGAGGGGTGGCGCAGGATCGCGGTTCCAGAAAAACAGGACGAGGCCGAGGTCGATCCTCGGATCGCCCAGCGTCGCCATCTCCCAGTCGATGATCGCCTTGATGCGCGCGCCGCCGACATCGCTGAGGCAGTTGTCGAGATGGAAATCGCAGTGGATGATGCTGGCGCGTTCGGGCTCGGGCGCGTTCGCGCGCAGCCAGTCGGCAATGGGATTGAGCAGCGGCAGATCGCGCACGGCCTCCCGGTCGCGGATCGCCGTCCAGCGGTCCACCTGACGCATGACGAAGCCGTCGGGTCGCCCGAAGCGATCGGGCGTGAGGCCCGCGGGAGCGATCCGGTGAACCTCGGCGAGCGCGGTCACGAGATCACGTCCGAGCCGGTTGATGTCCGCGTCGGTGCCGCCGCCCGGCCAGCTATCCGTCAGCGACGCGCCCTCGACCCAGCGCACGATCGCGAACGGCGCTCCGACGATCGCCTGGTCGTCGCACCAGCCGATCGGTTCGGGTACGCGGGCGCGGCCGTGCAGCGCCTTGAGCGCGGCATACTCACGCGCGATGCCCGCCGCGGCCCGGTCCGACACGGTGTCGACCGGCGGGCGCCGCAGAACCATCCGTCCCTGATCGGTTTCGACGAGGAAGGTGAGGTTGGCGTTGCCGCCGGTGAGCAGCGGACCAAGCCGCGCATTGGTGAAGCCGCAAGACCGCTCGATCCAGTCTCGCAGGGCGGCCTCGTTCACAGGCCGCTTTTCAACCCGCCATCGGTCACGACGACCGAGCCGGTCATGTAGGTCGACCCCGCCACCCACCAGCAGACTTCGGCGATCTCCCCGGTGGTGCCCATGCGGCCCAGCGGGATCTTGGCGACGATCTCATCGCGCGCCCGCGCCGACACCGAGGCGGTCATTTCGCTCATGACGAAGCCGGGCACCACCAGGTTGACCCGGATCCCGCGCGGGGCGAGTTCGACCGCGAGAACCTGGGTGAGGCCGGCCAGGCCGGCTTTTGACGCGCCGTAGCAACTATCGCCGGGGAAACCGCGGTAGCCGACCACGGCCCCGATGTTGAGAATGGCCCCGGCGGCCGACATGAACGGCAACGCCGCGCGAACGACATGCAGCGGCCCCGAGAGATTGGTTGCGATCGACTGGTCCCAGTCGTCGTGGGTCAGCGAACCGATCCGGCCGCCGCGATGGAGCCCAGCGTTGTTGACGACGACGTCGATCCCGCCCCAGCGGCCGGCGGCATCGCCCACCGCGGCGTTGACCGAGGCGACGTCCGTGACGTCGGCAACGGCAGCCATTGCGGCAGCGCCAAGCTGCGCGGCAATCTGCTGTCCCTCGTCGCTGCGGGACAGGATGCAGACCCGGTCACCCTTCGCGACTGCGAGCTCGGCGATCGCCCTGCCGATCCCGCGCGATCCCCCGGTGATGAGCCACCGCCGCTGGACGTCAGACAAGGCGACCCCTCTTTCGCATGCACTAGAAGGTCTGGGTTACGGCGATGCCGAACGTGCGCGGCGGCCGCGCGGCGGCATAGCTCCACACCCCCTGCACGTCATAGCCGATCGTCCAGCCGTCGGCATTCGCCAGGTTCTTGACGAACACGCTGACCGTCGTCTGGTTCAGCTTATAGTTGATCGACGAGTCGACCAGGAACTGGTCACCGTTGCGTAGATTGGGATTGTTGAGGAAGGTGATCTCATGGGGTCCGATGTAATGGACCTCGCCGGTCGCCCAGAAACTGCCACGGCCCATCGCCGTTTCATAGGTGGCGCCGGCGTCCCACGTCCACTTGGGCGTGCGGCGGATCTTCAGGAACGTCGCGTCTATCGGCGTACCGGTGCTGTAGATGTCGCCGACGAACTTGTTGTACTTGGCATCGAGGTAGCCGAGATTGCCGTGGAGCGTCAGGCCCGAGAACGGTCGCGCCAGCAATTCGAGTTCCACACCGTTGAGGTTGGCCGACGCGGCATTGATCGTGCGGTTCTCGCGGCCCGTCGATGTGCCCGGCGCCGGCACATCCAGATCCTGCTGCAGGTTGTTGTACTTCATCACGAAGACCGACGCATTGAAGCGGAGGCGATGATCGAGGAACTCCGACTTCAGTCCGACCTCGTAATTGTCGACGGTTTCCGGATCATAGGGGATCGTCGCCGCGCCGATCGTCGCCGGACGGCCGTTGAAGCCACCGCCGCGATAGCCGCGCGAATAAAGCGCATAGGTCAGCACATCCGGCGTGAACTGGTAACTCAGGCTGACCTTCGGCGTGAAATTCGACCAGCTCTTGGCCGGCGCGCTCGCCTCCGAAATCGTGCCCGGCAGCACCGCGACCGGATTGGCCTCGACCAGCGAGCCATAGATCTTGACCGGGAGGTCGTTGACCAGGCTCGTCTTGTGATCGTGTGTGAAGCGTGCGCCGACAGTCAGCTTGAGCTTGCGGGTGATATGATAGTCCGCTTCGCCGAATACGGCCTGGCTGGTATTGGTCTGGTAGACGTCCTGTGCGCTGGTGAGCAACGGCGGCCCGGCGAAGCCGATATAGTTCTTCAGGTTGATCGTATAGTGCGAGTCCCACAGATAGACGCCGGCAACGAAGGTCAGCGGGCCATTGCTCTTGGTCAGCCTGAATTCATTGGTGACCTGTGACCACCGCGCCGGGCGGTCGGTGTGGTACAGGGTCAAGGCTGACGCGTCGAAGTCCTGCGTGATCGTCTCGCCGGTGTGCTGGTAGCCGAGGATATACTGGAGCGAGACGTTGTCGCTGAAGTTATACTTGATCTTGCCGATCACCAGATCCATGTCGAAATGCGCGTTTTCGTTGAGCGGGCCGTTCCCGAGGCTGACGTAGCGGTTGCCCGACGTCGGCACGCCGGGTGACGGCGAGCATTGGTTATAGGCGGCGCAGAACAAATCCGTCGATCTGTTGACGGCGACCAGCTGCGGCGGGTCTTGACGGGTCTGCTGCCGATCGTAGCTGACGCTCATCTCGAGCCGGTCGGTCGGCGTGTAGAGAAGTTCGCCTTCGACCGCGAAGAAGTCGGATCGCTGGCCGTTCTGATTGAGCGTCCGGTTGTAGATGTAGCCGTCCGACCGCTCGTACGAGCCGGCGAGCTTCAACGCCAGATGCGGCGCGATCCCGTCGGAGACGACGCCCTCCACGTTCAACGAATTGAAATTGCCGTAGGTCAGACGGGCTTTGCCGGTCAGCTCTTCGGTCGGACGCGACCGCGCCAGGTTGATGACGCCGCCGGTCGCGTTGCGACCGAACACCGTCCCCTGAGGGCCGCGCAAGACCTCGACGCGATCGATGTCGATCGCCTTCAGCAGGCTGCCCGAGCTCTGTCCGAGATACACATCGTCGAAGACGATGCCGACCGCCGGGTCGACGGACTTCTCGACGTCCGCGACGCCGATGCCGCGGATGTAGACCGCGGCGACCCCGCCCGGCCCCTGCTGAGTGTCGTCGATGATGATGTTCGGCGACGAGTTGGCGAAATCGCGGACATCGGAATCGAAGCGGCGGGCGAGCTCCGTCGTCGAGAGCGCGCTGACCGAGGCGGCGACTTCCTGCAACCGCTCGGTCCGCTTGCGTGCCGTAACCGTAATCTCCTCGAGCCCCCCGGGCTGCGTCGCCGGCGACGCCTGGGCGACCGTCGTCGCCGAAGGGGCCGCCGACGCACTATCAGGTGCCTGCGCGCCGGCATCGGTCGGCGCACTGGCGGTCTGGGCGGCCGCTCCGGTCGAACAGGCGGTCATCGCCGCAATCGAAGCCGACGCGAACAGAACATTGTGAAGCCGGCACGATCCGATGCGCATGGCATCCCCCCTGGTTCGCTGCTGTCGCAGCTTGAATGGCGGGACTCGTTGCTCGTCGCCTCCGCCCGATCGGGTCCGCCGGACAACCACACCGCCCAACTCACCCCGCTCGATTGTTATGTTGTTTGTTTGCGACAAGCAAGATGGTCTGAGACTGCACCGGTCTTATGGCGTCGGCACGCGTGAAAAAGCAGGCGAGCATAGCAGGATCAATGGCATACGGGCGCCTTCGTGCTTTCGCTTCCGCCGACGTTTGCCGAGACGGCAGATTTTGCTTGTCTTTGGCTAGTGGAATTGCATGCTGTGCGCGGGTGCCGCGAGAGCGCCGTGGAGATGAATATGGCGGGGAGGATGACCGGAAAGGTCGCGCTGATCTCCGGCGGCGCGAGCGGCCTCGGCGAAGCACAAGCCATCCTTTTTGCCCGTGAAGGCGCCGAGGTTGTTATCGGCGACCTTCAGGAAGCCCTCGGGCACGGTGTCGTCGAGACGATCCGCGCGGCGGGCGGCAAGGCGCACTTCACCCGGCTCGATGTGACCGACATGGCGAGCTGGCAGGCCGCCGTCGCGCTGGCCGTCACGACGTTCGGGCGGCTGACCACGCTGGTCAACAACGCCGGCATCTTCCACCCCGGCGGCATCCTCGGCGAGAGCGAGGCCGGCTGGGCCAGGATGATCGCGGTAAACCAGACCGGCGTGTTCTACGGGATGAAGGCCGCCGCGCCGGAGTTGCTGAAGTGCGGCAACGCCGCCATCGTCAACATCAGCTCGTTATATGGTCTGATCGGCAGCCCGGCGGCGATCAGCTATCATGCATCCAAGGCAGCCGTGCGGGTGATGAGCAAGGGCGCGGCCCTCGAATTCGCCCGGCAGGGAATTCGCGTCAACACCATCTTCCCCGGGCAGATCCGCACGCCGATCCTCGGTGAAATCACGCCCGAGCAGGATGCCGCGATCAAGGCGTCGATACCGATGGGCAGCGTCGGCGAGCCGATCGACATCGCCCATGGCTCGATGTTCCTGGCGTCGGACGAAGCCAAGTATATCTCGGGCGCCGAGCTGTGGATCGACGGCGCATGGTACGCGGCGTGTTGAGCGGCCGCGGGACGCGACGCTGATGGCGTGGGACTTCTCCACCGATCCCGATTTCGAGGCTCAGCTCGAGTGGATGCGCGGCTTCGTTCGGGACGAAGTCGAGCCGCTCGACCCGCTGTTCCGCGGCGCTGGCGACCCCTTCGATCCCGCCGGGCGGGCGCGGCCGCTGATCCGCGCGCTGCAGCAGGTGGTCAAGGCGAAGGGGCTGTGGGCCTGCCATCTCGGCCCGGAACTGGGCGGCAAGGGGTTCGGGCAGGTCAAGCTCGGCCTGATGAACGAGATTCTCGGGCGCAGCCGCTTCGCCCCGGTCGTCTTCGGGACGCAGGCACCCGACACCGGCAACGCCGAGATCCTCGCCCGCTTCGGCACCGATGCCCAGAAAGCACGCTACCTCCAGCCCCTGCTCGATGGGGACATCGTCTCGTGCTATTCGATGACCGAGCCGCAGGCGGGCGCCGATCCCGCCGAGTTCACCTGCGCCGCCCGCCGCGACGACAACGGCTGGATCATCACCGGCGAGAAATGGTTCGCCAGCCACGCCGCCCTCGCGGAATTCCTGATCGTGATGGCGATCACCGACCCGGCGGTGCCGGTCCACCAGGGATCGACGATGTTCATCGTTCCTCGGGGAACGCCGGGCATGGCCATCGTGCGTAACACCGCGGTGGGGCCGCGAGACGAAATCGGTTCCGGCGTCCACGGCTATCTCCGTTTCAGCGATTGCCGCGTGCCGCTCGACGCCGTCCTCGGCCCCGTCGGCGACGGCTTCAAGGTCGCGCAGTCCCGGCTCGGCGGCGGCCGCATCCATCACGCCATGCGCACGGTGGGCATGCTCAACCGGGCGCTGGAGATGATGGTCGAGCGCACGGTCAGCCGCCGGACCAAAGGCGAACGGCTGGCCGACAAGCAGATGGTCCAGGAAAAGATCGCCGACAGCTACACCCAGATCCTGCAGTTCCGCCTGCACGTGCTGTACGCCGCGTGGCTGCTCGATCGCGACCAAGGCTATACCCGCGCGGTGCGGCGCGAGATCGCTGCCGTGAAGGCGGCGATGCCCGGCGTCCTGAAGGACGTCGTGTATCGCGCGCTGCATCTCCACGGTTCGCTCGGCATGTCCAACGAGACGCCTTTGATGGACATGTGGCAGCACGTGCCGGAAATGGGGATCGTCGACGGACCGACCGAGGTCCACAAGATCGCCGTCGCCAAGGACATCGTGCGCGACGCGGCGCCGGCCGACGGCCAGTTTCCGACCTATTTCGTGCCCGACGCGCTCGATCGCGCCCGGCGCAAATACGCCGACTACCTGGGCGAGGTGGCAGCATGAACGGTGACATCGACGATCGGCTCGACCGGGTGGAAAGCCGCTTCGCCTGCCACGACCTGGTCAGCGACTATTGCCACGGCTTCGACAAGCACGACTGGGACCGGTTCATCGCGATCTGGTGGCACGACGGCGTGTGGGAAATCGGGCCGCCGTTCGGCAGCTTCGCTGGCCACGACGGAATCCGCACCGCGGTCCACGACATCCTCTGGCCAGCGTGGCGGCAATCGTCGCATTTCACGACCAATCTCCGCGTGACCTTCGACGGCAGGGACGCGGCGGACGGCGTTTGCGACGTCGACTGCATCGGCACCACCAGCGACGGACAGGCGCAGACGGTGGCGGCGACGTACACCGACCGCTTCGAGCGCCGCCACGGCGTCTGGAAGATCGCCCGGCGCGCGGTGACCATGCACCATTTCAGTCCGCTGACCGGAATTATCCTCGCCCCGCCGGCCTGACCCGCTGCAGAAAGAAGAACGATGGCCTTCCTCGACGCCGATGGTCGCCGCATCTACTTCGAACATTATGCCGGGGCGAAGACGCCGGTGTTCCTGATCCACGGCTGGGGCATGTCGACCCAGGTGTGGTCCGCCGTCATCGACGCGCTGTGCGGCGACGGTCACGAGGTCATCGCCCTCGACCACCGCGGCTGCGGTCGCTCCGACCGCGATTTCACCGACCTGTCGGTTGCGGCGATCGCGCGCGACGTCGATGGCATCGCCCGCCAGCTCGACCTCCGGCCCGCGGTGCTCAACGGCTGGTCGCTGGGCGGCGCGGTGGCCGTCGAAGCGGCAGCCCTGATGGGCGAACGCGCCGCCGGCGTCGTGCTGACCTGCGGGGCAAGTCCACGCCTGACGCGCACCGCCGACTTCCCCTTCGGCGCCGAAGCCTCGGCGTACGACGGACTTGGCGCCGCCATCGCCGCCGACCGCGCCGGCTTCTTCCGCGGCCTCGCCGGGTCGATCTGCGCGCGCGACATCGGTCAGCCGATGATCGCATGGCTGGCCGACATTTTTCTCGAAAGCTCGCCCCGTGCCTATACGGCGCTGACTGCCGCCGCCGCGCTCGACCAGCGCGAGACACTGGCGGGGCTGACGATCCCGGTCCTGTCCTGCGTGGGCGCCAAGGACGCGGTGATCGACCCGGAGCTCGGCGTGCAAGCCGCGAGATGCGCCCGCGCCGGTGAAGTCGCCCGGTTCGACGAGTTGGGGCACGCACCATTTCTCGACGAGCCGGAGCGATACATGGCGGTCCTGAGGCAGTTCCTGGCAGCGGTCCGATGATGGGGACGGTCGCCGGCCCCGCGCGACGCGATCACCCGCCGAGCGTGCTCGATCCCATGCTGGCACCGTTCCGGTGCAAGTCGCTGGCCCTGGCCAATCGCTTCGTCATGGCACCGATGTCGCGCTACTTCGCGCCGGACGGGATGATCGGCAGCGACGTCGTCGACTATTACCGGCGGCGCATCGAGGGTGGCTGCGGCGCCGTCATCACCGAAGGCGTCGCGATCGACCGGCCGGGCGCGGTCGCGGCGGACCGCGTACCGCAGTTCCACGGATCGCAGTCGCTGGCGATGTGGCGAACCGCGGTGGAAGCCTGCCATGCCGCAGGCGGCGCGCTGATCCCGCAGCTGTGGCACGTCGGCGGCTGCATTGACTTCAACTATCCGGATGCGCCCCATCCGCCGCTGGAAAGCCCGTCGGGCCTCGTCGGACCGGACATGGCGGGCGGGCGGCCGATGAGCGACAGCGACATCGCCGACGTCATTGCCTCGTTCGCCCGGGGAGCGGCCGACGCCAAGCGCATCGGCTGCGACGCCGTCGAACTGCACGGCGCCCACGGCTATCTCTTCGACCAGTTCTTCTGGGCGGTGACCAATCGCCGGGACGACCGCTACGGCGGCGCGTCGATCCGTGAGCGGTCGCGCTTTGCCGCCGACGTGGTCGCCGCGGTCCGTGCCGCGGTCGGTCCCGACTTCGCGATCATCTTCCGCATCTCGCAGTGGAAGGTCTACGACTACGAGTGCAAGCTCGTGCGGAACCCCGACGAGATGGCCGAGTGGCTCGACCCGATCGCGGCCGCCGGCGCGGACATCTTCCACTGCTCCGATCGCCGCTTCTGGGAACCGGCGTTCGACGGCGACGACCGCAGCCTCGCCGGCTGGGCGAAGGAAGTGACCGGCAAGCCGACGATCACCGTCGGCTCCGTCGGGCTGAACCGGGACCTGATGCAGGACTTCGTCGATGGCGAGTTGGCGCCGCAGCCGGAGCGGCTGGACGATCTCGCCCGCCGCTTCGACCGGGGCGATTTCGACCTGGTCGCGATCGGCCGGGTCGTCCTGGGCGATCATCGCTGGCTCGAGAAAGTCCTGAACGGCCGCTTCGACGAGCTGCGCCCCTACTCCTTGGCGACGAAGAACGATCTTTACTAGGAAACGGCGATGACCACTCCCGATCACGAAGTCACCGACGCACCAGCGGCCCGGGCCGGGCGGTCGAAGCCGCTCGATTACGACGTCATCGCCGTCGGTGCCGGCTTCGCGGGCTTGGCCCTGATCCATTATCTGCGGGAGGCCGGCCGCTCGATCCGCGTGTTCGACCGCGCGTCGGACATCGGCGGAACCTGGACCTGGAACCGCTATCCCGGCGCCGCGACCGATAGCGAGAGCTATTACTATTGCCTGACCTTTTCGAAAGAGCTGCTCCAGGAGTGGTCATGGTCCAAACGCTATCCGGACCGTCAGGAGACGCATCGCTACATGCATTTCATTGCCGACCGCTGCAACATGTGGCCTCATATTCAGCTGAATACCGAAATCGTCGACGCGCGGTATCTGGCTGACGACGGCTGCTGGCAGGTGACCACGGCATCGGGCGAGACTCTCACCTGCAAATATTTCGTTGCCGGCATGGGCATGATCTCGGAGCCGATGATCCCGCACATCGACGGCATCGAGAAGTTCGAAGGCCCGCTGTTCCATTCGTCGCGCTGGCCGCAGGAAGGACTCGATTACGCCGGCAAGCGCGTCGGCATCATCGGGGCTGGCGCCTCCACCGTGCAGATGGTGCCGATCATCGCCGAGACGGCGAGCGACGTCACCGTCTTCCAGCGCACGCCCAATTACATCCTGCCGGCGATGCAGCAGCCGATGACCCCGGCGTGGGAGCGGGAGATCAAGGACAATTACCCGGCAATCGTCGACAAGTGCCGCAACCACGTCTTCGGCATGGCCTTCAACAGCCCGGTCGGGCGCAACGCCATGGACACCGCGCCCGACGAGCGCCAGCGGATCTTCGAGGAAAACTGGACGGGCAGCTTCCGCTGGGTGTTCGAAACCTTCGATGATCTGCTCGTCAGCCCGGACGCCAACCGGCTGGCGTCGGAGTTCATCATCGCCAAGATGAAGGCGCGGGTGAACGATCCCGAGCTCGCCGAGCTGCTGACACCCAAGTTCGAGGACTATCCGCTCTTCGCCAAGCGGCCGCCGCTCGATCACGGCTATCTCGAGGCGTTCAACCGCGACAACGTCCACCTCGTCGACATCAAGGACCGGGAGCCGCTGGTCGCGATCACCGAGACCGGCGTCCGTACGACCAGGGGCGATTACCCGTTCGACATCATCGTCCTGGCGACCGGCTTCAAGGCCTATACCGGCGCCCTGGAGGCGTTCCCCATCCGCGGCCGCAGCGGCCAGACCCTGCGCGAAAAGTGGCAGACCGTCTCGAGCTGCATCATGGGCGTCTGCGTCGCGGATTTCCCGAACCTGTTCGTCGTCACCGGACCGCAGGCGCCGTTCGCCAATCTGCCGACCTCGATCGAGCAGAATGTCATCTGGATCACCCGCTGCATCGAGAAGATGGAGCGCGAGGGATTCGACGTGTTCATGCCGCGACCGGCGGCCGAGGAGGCGTGGACCGCGCATACCGCGGACATCCACCGCCAGACGCTGATGGCGGAGGGGGACAAGGTCCATTCCTGGATGATGGGCGCCAACCGGGAAGATAAGCCGCCCCGCGTGCTGATCTATTTCGGCGGCGCCAACCACTATTACGATCTGCTGGACGAGTTCAGCGGCAAACGGATTTCCCGAGCTCGAGTTCGGCAGGTTGAACTAGCGATCGGCACCCTTGCGGCGGAGAATTGAGGGCGGTGGCCGGCTTGCCGCAGACCGCGTCGCGCGCACCTCCCCGTTGACCGCAGGGCCGCCGCCGTGGCAAGCGGACGGTGCGCGGGCGTAGCTCAATGGTAGAGCAGAAGCTTCCCAAGCTTACGACGAGGGTTCGATTCCCTTCGCCCGCTCCATTCATTTGCCGTCCTGTTCATCGCCGCGCCATTCCGCCGCGCGCATGATCCGTGCCGTCGCACCCGTTGCGGGCCGGTGCGAGTTGTGTATGTTCCGCCTGCGTACGGAGCCTTGGGAGAGACCATGTACAAGCTTGTTTTCGCGACCCTCGCCGCCGGGGCTGCCACGGCCGCCCTCGCCGTGCCGCCGCTGCCGCCCGGCACCCCGCCTTACGCCTCGCTCCATGGCGATCCGGTCGCCGGCAAGGCCGCGTTCGGCGTGTGCAAGACCTGCCACGCGGTCGGTGAGGGCCAGAACCGCATCGGGCCGTCGCTGCACGGCGTCGTCGGCCGCAAGGCCGGCACCTATCCCGGCTACACCTATTCGGCAGCGAACAAGGGCAGCGGCATCGTCTGGACCGAGCCGGCGATCTACCAGTATCTGATCAAGCCGCAGGCCTATGTCCCGGGCACCAAGATGACCTATCCGGGTCAGCCCGACGCCAAGAAGCGCGCCGACATCATCGCCTATCTCAAGACCAACCCGACGTCGTAGAGCGTCGCCCGCCGGCTCGGCCGCCGGGTCACAGCCCGCGCCGGCGCAGGTCGGCGAGATGCGCCGGAAACGACGCCGCGAGCGCAGCCGCGACCCACGGCCAGCCGGCTCCCGTCAGCGCCGCGCGCACCGCCAGCAGGATCAGGACGCCGGGCGCAAACGCCAGCACCACCGTCGCCGCCGGCCGCCGACCGCGCCCGATCAGCACGACCATCTCGACCAGCATCACCGCCAGCACGACGTCGACGGCGTGGCCGCTGGCGAACAGCGCCGTCATGCGAACGGCGCGTTGAGCTGCACCACCGCCGCATTGAGCGCGCCGGCGAAGGTCACCCAGCCGAGGTAGGGCAAAAGGAGCAGGCGCCCCGCCGCCGACCGCCGCGCCGCGACGACGATCAGCGCGGCGATCGACAGCCAGAAGACGACGACCTCGGCCAGCGCCCAGTCGGGCCGATGCAGGCGGAAAAACAGCAGGCTCCACAGCACGTTGAGGAAGCCGTTGAAGGCGAACAGGGCGACGACCGTCGGCCGTTCGGACGGCCGTGCCGCCAGCCAGGCGCTGACCCCGGCGGCCACCGTCGTCACGTAGATCGTCGTCCAGCCGACCGGAAAGGCCCAGTCGGGCGGGCTCCACGTCGGCTGGCGCAGTCCGCGATACCACGGGCCGAGGTCGGTCATCGTCGAGCCGAGCACGGCGACGAGCACGGCTGCCCCGGCACCGACGAGGATCGGGGTCAGCCGCTTCGCCACGCGCCCGCTAGGCCGTCGTCGAACCGAGCCCGAACAGGTGGCCGAGATCCTTCAGGAAGATGCGGACGTGCGCCATCGGGTCGGCGCGGACCAGTTCCTTGTTCATGTACGCCTGCCACGTCAGGCGCTGGACGTCGGCGTCGTCGCAGATCTTGACGAAACGCTCGCGCCGCTTGTCGCTCGAATACCAGAAATACTGCATCATCCCGAGAATCCAGAAGACGCGGCCGTGCGCCTTCATGAAGCGCTTGCGCGCGCCGGCGAGCGCCCGGGGATTGCCCGTGGCGAGGAACTCGTCGACCGAGGTCGCCGCCTCCCGCCCCGCGGTCATGGCGTAATAGATGCCCTCGCCCGACGCCGGGGCGACGACGCCGGCGGCGTCGCCGGCGACCACCACGTCGCGGCCGTTATCCCACTTCTTCAGCGGCTTCAGCGGGATCGGCGCGCCTTCGCGGCGGATCGTGGGGCAGTCGCCGAGCGCGGTGTCGGCACGCAGCGTGGCGACGGCGTCCTTCAGGCTGAACCCCTTGTTGGCGCTGCCGACGCCGACGCTGGTCTGGTCGCCGTGCGGAAAGATCCAGGCGTAGAAATCGGGCGACAGCTTGCCCTGATAATAGATGTCGCAGCGCTCGCGGTCGATGCCGGGCGGCGTGGCGATGACCTCGTGATAGGCGAAGACGCACGGCGTCCGCTCGGCGCCCTTGAGCGCCGCCCGGGCCACGCCCGAGCGCGCGCCGTCGGCGCCGATGACGCTCCGCGTCCGCAGCCGCTGCAAGGCGTCGTGCTTGGCCGCGCCCTTGGGGCGGAAGACGACGACGGTGGTGCCGTCCGGATCGCGCTCGATCGCCTCGTAGGTGCCGGTCTCGCGCCGGGCGCCGGCCAGCGCCGCGCGGTTCCTGAGCCACTCGTCGAACTCGCCGCGGTCGACCATGCCGACGAAGCCACCCTCGATCGGCATGTCGACGGCGCGGTCCGACGGCGCGATCATCCGCGCCGCCGTGGCGTGGCCGACCAGGACCGATTCCGGCACGGCAAAGTCGCGCATCAGCCGCGGCGGGATCGCGCCGCCGCACGGCTTGATCCGGCCGGCGCGGTCGAGAAGCACGACCGAGCGTCCGGCGCGCGCCAGATCCATGGCGGCGGTGGCGCCCGACGGGCCGCCCCCAACGACAACGCAATCGACGATGTCGGTCATGCGACTATCCTTTGACGAGACGTGGAAAAAACAGGGGCGGCGTCGACGCGCAGGGCGAGGACGGCGGCGGCGAGGAACAATACGGCTTCGGCGGCGAACACCGCGGCGAAGGCCTGCGCCGGATCGAACAGGTGGCGGCCGACGTCGACGCCGGCGGCGCCGGCGAAGCCGCCGACGGCAAAGGCGATCGCCTGCGCCGCGCCCCAGACGCCCATGCGGACGCCTTCGCGCCCCGCTCCGCCGCCGCCGGCCAGGCCCATCATCGAGCCGACCGCGGCCACCGCGAAGACCCCGTTGGCGAGGCCGAGGGCGAATACCGCCGGCTTGAGCGCCGCCGCGACGCCGCCGGTCGCCGCCAGCCCGAGCAGCGCCAGCGCCGCGGCCGATCCGATGCAGCCGGCGACGGTCCAGCCGCGCATCCAGCCGGCCTGGCCGCGTCCGAAGCGCGCCCCGGCGACGCCGACGACGATCATGCCGAGCAGCGCGCCGCCGTGTTGCAGCGACGCGAGGCTGGTCGACTGGCCCGGGGTGAAGCCGAACAGCAGGCCGGCCATCGGCTCGACGATCAGCTCCTGCGCGCTATAGGCGACCATCGACACGGCGACGAAGACGGTGAAGCGGCGCGCGCGAACGTCGCCGGCGATCTCGCGCAGGGCGGTGACGAACGGGACTCGCGGAATCGGCACGGAAAGCGTCGCGACGCCGCGCTCGATGCCGGCCACGGCGGCGACGGAAATCAGCACCGCGCTAAGGCAGACGCCGCCGACCACCGCCAGCAGCCGCTGCGGCGAGAAGGGATCGAGCAGTTGGCCGGCAACCGCGGTGGTGACGACGAAGCCGACGATCATCATGATCCAGGTTATCGCCGCGGCCGCCGGCCGGCGCGCGGGTGCGACGGCGCTCGCCAGCAGAGCCAGCAGCGACGTGCCGGCCGCGCCGACGCCGGTGCCGATCAGCGCGAAGGCGACCACCGCCAGCGCCAGCGCCGCGCCGCGCCCGTCGCTCGACCAGGTTGTCGCCAGCGTCGCCAGCAGCGCCCCGGCGGCGAGCAGCACCATGCCGCCGACGATCCACGGCGTCCGCCGGCCGCCGTCCGAGCCATGCCCCCAGTGCGCCCGCGTCAACTGCACCGCATAATGCCAGGCGACGAGGCCGGCGGGAACGGTGACGGCGAGGCCGTACTCGACGACCATGATCCGGTTGAGCGTCGTCGTCATCAGCACGACAATCGCGCCGATCGCCGTCTGCACCAGCCCGAGGCGTACGATCGCCGGCCACGACAGCCCGGTCATCCGAGCCTCCCGACGCCGATCGCCGCGGCGAGCATGCCGAAGACGTAGAGGGTGGTACCGGTGGCGTTGAACCATGGCGTCCGCGCGGTCGGATCGCCGAGCAGGCGGACCATGAGTCCAGCCTGGCCGACGGTCAGCGCGGCGACGGCAACCGCGCTCCACGGCGCGCCCCACTCCGCGAGGAGCGCGACGACGGCGACCTGCGGCACCAGCATGACGACGCAGGCGATCCGCGCCGCCTGCGCGATCCCCAGCACCGCGGGCAACGAGCGGATGCCCATCGCCCGATCCCCTGCCACCGCCTTGAAATCGTTTAGCGTCATGATACCGAAAGCGCCCAGGCTGTAGAGTCCGAGCAGCGCCAGGATCCGCCCGCCGGGCAGGCCGCCGGCCATGACGCTCGCGCCGGTGAACCAGGTCAGCCCCTCGTACGACAGCGCACACGCCGCCGGCCCCCAGATGCCGCTCATCTTGAGCCGCAGCGGCGGCGCACTGTACGCCCAGCCCGACGCGAGGCCGACGAGGGCGGCGACGAACACCCACGGCCCGATCAGCGCCGCGACCAGCGCCGAGAGCAAGGTGCCGGCGATCGCCAGCCCGAGTCCCCAGCGGCCGGGAATGCGCCCGGAGGGGATCGGCCGCCCCGGCTGGTTGATCGCATCGACATGCCGGTCGAACCAGTCGTTGACCGCCTGGCTTGAGCCGCAGACCAACGGCCCGGTGAGGAGCAGCCCGGCAAGCAGGAACGGCCAGCGCCCGGCCAGCGGCACGCCCGACGAGACGACGCCGCACATGAACGCCCACATCGGCGGGAACCAGGTCACCGGCTTCATCAGCTCGACGACAGCCGGCAGCGCCGGGGCGGTCGCGGGCAAGGTCGCCACCCGGCTCACTCCTCGCCTCCGGCAAGGTTGCCGAGACCGTGGCGGTGGAGCTTGGAATAAAGGCTCTGGCGGCTGAGCCCGAGGATGTCGGCGGCGGACGCGCGATTGTCGCCGGTGTAGGCGAGCGCCGCCTCGATGCACAGCCGCTCGATCAGGTCGGTCGATTCGCGAACGATCTCTTTCAGGCTGACCCGGCCGACAAGCTCGGTCAGCTGCTCGACCGAACGTGGCAGGTCGCGGCCGGCGGTCCCCGCCGACTCGTCGCGCAGGCGGCGACCGACGGTGCGGATGGCGAAGCCGATGCACGGCTGTTCCCCGTCGGCGACGGCGACGGCCGAAACCTCAACCTCGTCAACGGCGTCGGCCTGGCCCCGGAAGATGGTGGCGAAGTTGCGGACCGACCCCTGATCCTGGAGGTGGGCGACGATGAGGTCGACGTCGATGCCGGGGCGACCGAGGAAGCGGCGTAGCGACTGGCCGCGCGCGTGTTCGCGCCGCGCCAGCTGGGCGAGATCGAGAAAGGCGGCGTTCTCGGCGAGGATGTCGAGCCGGTCGTCGGTGACGACGAAGGCGTCGGGCAGCCGCTCGAGCACGTCGATCAGCATCTGCTGCCCGTCGTCGCGCACCGCCGGCTCGACCAGCGGCGTCAGGCGCGCCAGGACGTAGGTCGCGCCGTCGTGGCGATAGAGCGTCGCCGACAGGCGGCAGTCGTGGCTGCCGTTGGCCAGGCGCACCTCGACCGGCTCCGCGCCGAGGCTCGCCGCGGCGGCGGCAAGCAGCGCGCCGGCGCGGTCGCGGCTGCCGGGATCGAAGATGGTCGCGAACGCCGCGCCCGGCGCCACCGCCGAGTTGCTGCCGATGATCCGCCGCGCCGCGGGATTGGCCTCGACCAGCCGCCGGGTGTCGGCGTCGACGATCAGAACCGCCTCGCCCGACAGGTCGAACAGGAGACGATAGCGCTGTTCGGCCTGGCGCAGCCGCAGATAGTCGCGCTCCATCGACTGCTGGGCAAGCAGCAGGCGCTGCTGCATCGCCGCGGTCGAGCGCAGGTCGCGACCCAACGCGATCACGCGCCCCTCGCCCGCACCGACGGTCATGAAGCGCAGCGTGATCGTGCCCTGGCCGTCGCTGCGCCGCTGGTTGACGATGCGCCAGCGCCCGAGCCCCGCGGGCGGGGTGGTCCGCAACATCTCGTCGACCTTGAACTCGCTGTCGGCGCCGACGGTCTCGACCCAGCGCCGGCCGAGCAGCGGCGCCAGCGGCTCGCGCGCCAGTTCCGGGCTGGCGATGGCGACGTCGCGAACCACGCCCGCGTGGATCACCAGCGCGATATCAGCGGCGACCGTGGTCAGGCGCGCAGCAAGGTCCGCATCGAACGGGCCGAGGGTCGTTGCGGGGTCGCTGAAGTCCAGCGCGGCGGGACTGGCTCCGTCAGCGACCGGAGAGGCGGACGTTGCGGTCAACGAGCCGCTCCGCCACGTCGAGCGCATGCGCCGCATCCACCGCGGTCCCGTCCGCCCCGACGCCGGCCGCCCATTCCGGATGCTCGCTGAAGACGCGGCCGCCGACCATGATGCCCACCCCGGGATTGCACGATGCCCGGCGCAGGTTGCTCAGCACCGCCGGCAGCGACGCCAGCTGTTCGACCGCACTGACCGTGACGCCGATCAGTTCGAACCATTGGCCCGCGACGATCGCGCACAGCTCGGTCATGGGCGTGTCGGCGGCGCTCCACGTCCGCCAGCCGGCACGGCGGAAGAAATCCTCGATCATCACCAGCCCGAAGCTGTGCTGGTCCCCCGGCGGCACGGTAAACAGGGCGCGCCGGTCCGCCCGACCCGCCGAACCGACCGTACCGCGATGGGCCAGCTCGTGAATGATCTGCTGCAGCCGCCACATGCCCATGGTCACGTCGACGAAGTCGCAGACGTCGTTGTCCCAGAAGTCGCCCAGCACCCGCGCCGTCGGCGCCAGCAGGCCGAGATAGATCGCCTCGACCGGAACACCGCGCGCCAGATGTCCCTCGATCTCCGCAAGCAGGGCGAAGACTTCCAGCCGCAGCGTGAGATGCGCGAAGGCCAGCGGCTCGGCCGTGCCGAAGCTCGCCGCCACGACGGCATGATCGACTCGGTGCGCCAGCAGCAGCCGCGGGATGATCTCGCCCTCGATCAGCCGAGCCATTCGTAGCGGCGACGCGTCCGCGACCGACCGTTGCTGCCTGGCGCTGCCCGTCCCGTCGTGCACTGAGGCCATTGCATCCGTCCCCTGCCGCCGACCGGCGCGCCTTCTCGCGAGCGGTCGCCAGTCGGGTCGAGGCTATGGCGGCTTCGGACATTTGGCAACGCTCATTCGGGACCGTGACTGAACCGTACTGTCAATGATGTTGGACGTAAAGGCGTGTTGACACCTATCGCCGCCGCGACGTAACTTTCGTGCCACGGCAAGGCGCAAGGCGAAGACATGCAGGCCAGCAGCGGGAGCAAGGTTCGGGAGTGGGGCAGCGACCGCCGCCCTCTGTACACACCCGCCGAGCGTGCCCGCCGCGATGCGACCCGGTGGACGCTGGTTCAGGGCATCCTCGCCCCGGTCCAGTTCCTCATCTTCGCCGTCAGTCTGGTTCTCGTCCTGCGCTTCCTCGCCACCGGTGAGGGGCTGGTCGCCGCGACGGCGTCGGTCGTCGCCAAGACCGCCGCGCTCTACGCGATCATGATCACCGGCGCGATCTGGGAGAAGAAGGTCTTCGGCCGCTACCTGTTCGCCCCTGCCTTCTACTGGGAAGACGCCTTCAGCATGATCGTCATCGCGCTGCACACGAGCTATGTCGCGGCGCTGCTCCTCGGCCTCGGCAGCGACCGCGAGCGCCTCGCGATCGCGCTCGCCGCCTATGCCGCCTATGTCGTCAACGCGACGCAGTTCGTCCTCAAGCTGCGCGCCGCGCGGCTCGATGCGGTGGCCGCGTGAGCGTTGCCACCCTCGACCGGGCGCTGCCGCCGGTGCTGCGCGAGCGCGGCCAGCGCGAGGTGTTCTGTGGCCTGACCGGCATCATCTGGCTGCATCGCAAGATCCAGGACGCCTTCTTCCTCGTCGTCGGCAGCCGCACCTGCGCCCATCTGCTGCAATCGGCCGCAGGCGTGATGGTCTTCGCCGAACCGCGCTTCGCCACGGCGATCATCGAGGAGCGCGACCTCGCCGGCCTGGCCGACGCCAACGAAGAGCTCGACCGCGTCGTTGACCGGCTCCTCGCGCGCCGGCCCGAGATCAAGCTGCTGTTCCTCGTCGGCTCGTGCCCGAGCGAGGTGATCAAGCTCGACCTGTCGCGCGCGGCGGCGCGACTCGACGCCAAGCACGGCACGACCCGCGTCCTCAACTACTCGGGCAGCGGCATCGAGACGACCTTCACCCAGGGCGAGGACGCCTGCCTCGCCGCGCTGGTGCCGACGATGCCCGCGGCCGCCGCCGACGCACCGGCGTCGCTGCTCGTCGTCGGCGCCCTGCCCGACGTCGTCGAGGACCAGTTCCGCCGGATCTTTGCCGACCTCGGCATGCCCGCGGTGTTCGCCCTGCCGCCGCGCCGCGCCGCCGACCTGCCGCCGGTCGGGCCGGCCACGCGCTTCCTCCTTGCCCAGCCCTTCCTCGGCGACACGGCGGCAGCGCTCGAGGATCGCGGCGCGACCCACCTGCCCGCCCTGTTCCCCTTCGGCGCCGAGGGGACGACCGCGTGGCTGTGGGCCGCCGCCGCCGCCTTCGGCATCGACCGCGCGCACTTCGACCGCGTCGTCGCGCCGGGCCGCGAGCGCGCCGCCCGCGCGGTCGACCGCCACCGCGCGCAACTGGCGGGCAAGTCGATCTTCTTCTTTCCCGACTCGCAGCTCGAGGTGCCGCTGGCGCGCTTCCTGGCGCAGGAACTCGGCATGGTCCCGGTCGAGGTCGGCACGCCGTACCTTCACCGCGCCCACCTCGCCGCGGAACTCGCCGCTCTCCCGCCGGGCACCCAGCTCAGCGAGGGCCAGGACGTCGACCGTCAGCTCGACCGCGCGCGTGCCTACCGGCCCGACCTGGCGGTGTGCGGACTCGGCCTCGCCAATCCGCTGGAGAAGCTCGGCATCACGACCAAGTGGTCGATCGAGCTGGTCTTCTCCCCCGTCCACGGTTTCGACCAGGCCGGCGACCTCGCCGAACTGTTCGCCCGGCCGCTCAACCGCCGCGACCGGCTGGCGGTGTAGCGATGCAGCTGACCGTCTGGACCTACGAAGGACCGCCGCACGTCGGGGCGATGCGCGTCGCCACCGGCATGACCGGCGTGCACTACGTCCTCCACGCGCCGCAGGGCGACACCTATGCCGACCTGCTGTTCACGATGATCGAGCGCCGCGACGCGCGGCCGCCGGTAACCTACACCACCTTCCAGGCGCGCGACCTCGGCACCGACACCGCCGAGCTGCTGCAGACCGCGATCCGCGACGCCTACGAACGGTTCCGCCCCGAGGCGCTGCTGGTCGGCGCGTCGTGCACCGCCGAGCTGATCCAGGACGATCCCGGCGGCGTCGCCAAGGCGCTCAATCTGCCGGTACCGGTGATCAACCTCGAGCTGCCGAGCTACCAGCGCCGCGAGAACTGGGGCGCGGCGGAAACCTTCTATCAGCTGGTCCGGACGCTGGCCGATCCGGCCGCCACGCGCAGCCCGCGCGACGGGCGTCGCGCGCGGGCCAACCTGCTCGGCCCGACGGCGCTCGGCTTCCGCCACCGCGACGACGTGGCGGAGATCACCCGGCTGCTCGATCAGCTCGGCGTCGACGTCCATGTCACCGCGCCGATGGGCGCATCGCCGGCCGATCTCAAGACGCTCGGCGAGGCCGACTTCAACGTCGTCCTCTACCCCGAGACGGCCGACACCGCGGCGCGCTGGCTGGAGAAGACCTTCCGCCAGCCCACCGTCCGCACCGTGCCGATCGGCCACGGCGCCACCTGCGACTTCGTGGCCGAGGTCTGCGCCCTCACCGGCGCCGATGCCGCCGCCATGCTGCGCCAGATTTCGTCGCGCCTGCCATGGTACTCGCGCTCGGTCGATTCGACCTATCTGACGGCCAAGCGCGTCTTCATCTTCGGCGACGCGACCCACGCCATCGCCCTTGCCCGCGTCGCGGTCGAGGAGATGGGCTTCGAGGTCGTCGGGCTGGGCTGCTACAATCGGGAGTTCGCCCGCGACCTGCGCGAGGCCGCCAGGAAGTACGGTGTCGAGCCGCTGATCACCGACGACTATCTCGAGGTCGAGGCGCAGATCGCCGCCCTGCACCCCGAACTGGTCTTGGGCACGCAGATGGAGCGCCACATCGCCAAGCGCCTGCGGACGCCGTGCGCCGTCATCTCGGCCCCGGTCCACGTCCAGGACTTCCCCGCGCGCTACTCGCCGGTGATGGGCTTCGAGGGGGCGAACGTGCTGTTCGACACGCTCGTCCACCCGCTGACGATGGGGCTCGAGGAGCATCTGCTGACGATGTTCCGCGACGACTTCGAGTTCAACGACAGCGCCGGCGCGTCGCACCTCGGCGGCCACGGCGCGGCCGAGGCGCCGGTCGCGACGCCGGTCGCCGCCAACGACATCAGCTGGACCCCGGCGGCGGAGAAGGAGCTCGGCAAGATCCCGTTCTTCGTCCGTGGCAAGGCACGGCGCAACACCGAGAAGTTCGCCCACGAGCGCGGCCTCGCGGCGATCGACCTCGACACGCTCTACGACGCGAAGTCGCATTATGCGCGCTGACGGGGTCTCCTCCGGCGCCAGCGCGACGCCGGTGCGTGTCGTCATCGTCACGCTCGACAACCATCTGTCGGGCGCGGCGGCGCGGGCCGAGGCGACGCTGCGCCGCTCGCACCCGGGGCTCAGCCTGCAGTTCCACGCCGCCGCCGACTGGGAAGCCAACCCGCGCGCACTCGACGCCTGCCGCGCCGACATCGCCGCCGGCGATATCGTTGTCGCGTCGATGCTGTTCCTCGACGACCACATCCGCGCGGTGATGCCGGCGCTGGAGGCGCGGCGGCACGACTGCGACGCGATCGTCGGGCTGATGAGCGATGCCGCGATCGTCAAGCTGACCCGCCTCGGCGACTACCGCATGGACAAGCCGGCCAAGGGCCCGCTGGCCCTCCTCAAGAAGCTGCGCGGCTCGACCAAGCCCGGCACCGCGTCGAGCGGATCGGGGCAGATGGCGATGCTCAAGCGCCTGCCCAAGATCCTGCGCTTCATCCCCGGCACGGCGCAGGACGTCCGCGCCTATTTCCTGACGCTGCAATATTGGCTGGCGGGGTCGGACGAGAACTTCGCCAACCTCGTCCGCAACCTCGTCGACCGCTACGCCGACGGCCCGCGGCGGACCCTGCGCGGCACCATGACCCCGGCCGCGCCGGCCGACTATCCCGAACTCGGCGTCTATCACCCCCGCCTGCCCGCGCGCATGTCGGAACGGGTCGCCGACCTGCCGCTGCCGCAGGGCCCGGTCGTCGGCACCGTCGGCCTGCTCGTCCTGCGGTCGTACGTCCTCGGCAACGACACCGGCCACTACGACGGCGTCATCGCCGCCTTCGAGGCGCGGGGTCTTCGCGTCATTCCCGCCTTCTCCAGCGGGCTCGACGCGCGCCCGGCGATCGACGCCTTCTTCACGGCCGGCGGCAAGCCGGTGATCGACGCCATGGTCTCGCTGAGCGGCTTCAGTCTCGTCGGCGGTCCGGCCTACAACGACTCGGCTGCGGCGGCCGAGGCGCTCGGCAAGCTCGACCTGCCGTACCTCGCCGCCCACCCGCTCGAGTTCCAGACGCTGCAGGCGTGGGGCAAGGGCAGCCAGGGGCTGCTGCCGCTCGAGGCGACGATGATGGTCGCCATCCCCGAGCTTGACGGCGCGACGGTACCGACGGTGTTCGGTGGCCGCAGCGAAGGCTCGGGTGTCGCCTGCACCGGCTGCGCCCGGGGCTGCACCTTCCCGCCGGCCGAGGGCACGCGCGTCATGCAGCCGTGCCCCGAGCGGGCCGAGGCGCTCGCCGATCGGACACTGAAGCTGATCGCCCTGCGCCGCGCCGAGCGCGCCCGCCGCAAGGTCGCGCTGGTGATCTTCAACTTTCCGCCCAACGCCGGCGCGGTCGGCACCGCGGCCTATCTGTCGGTGTTCGACAGCGTGTTCAACACGCTCGCCCGGCTCAAGGCCGAAGGCTACGCCGTCGACGTGCCGGCCAGCGCCGACGCGCTGCGCGACGCGATCCTCGTCGGCAACGCCGCCCGCTTCGGCGCGGACGCCAACGTCGCCGCGCGCATCGCCACCGACGATCACGTCCGCCGCGAGCCGCACCTGGCGGAGATCGAGGCGCAGTGGGGTCCCGCTCCCGGCCGCAGCCTCGCCGACGGCCACGGCATCAACGTGCTGGGCGCGGTGTTCGGCAACGTCTTCGTCGGGGTGCAGCCGCCGTTCGGCTACGAGGGCGACCCGATGCGCCTGCTGTTCGACGGCACGTTCAGCCCGACGCACGCCTTCAGCGCCTTCTACCGCTGGGTCCGCGAGGACTTCGGCGCCCACGCCGCGCTCCACTTCGGCACCCACGGCGCGCTCGAATTCATGCCGGGCAAGCAGGCCGGGCTGTCGGCGACGAGCTGGCCCGACCGGCTGATCGGCGACCTGCCCAACTTCTACCTGTACGCGTCGAACAACCCGAGCGAGGGGACGATCGCCAAGCGCCGGTCGAACGCGACGCTGATCAGCTATCTCACCCCGCCGATCGCGCAGTCGGGCCTGTACAAGGGCCTGCTCGACCTCAACGCGACGATCGAACGCTACCGCGCGACGCAGCCCGACGCGGCGGCCGAGCGGGCGATGCTCGCGCTCCTGATCCAGGAGCAGGCCGCCGGTTGCGACCTCGTCGCCGCCGAGCCGACATGGGCCGACCATGCCGCCGAAGTCACTGCGCTCGCCGTGCGCGTCTACGAGCTCGAGCAGACGCTGATCCCGCACGGCCTCCACGTCGTCGGCCGCGGCTGCACCGAAGCCGAGCGCGTCGACCTGCTGTGCGCCATCGCGGAGGCCAAGGGGCGCAGCGTCTATCGCGACCAGATCGCCGACCTCGTCGCCGGCCGCACGCCGGACGATGCCGACGGTGACAGCTTCTTCGCCGACCTCGCCGCGACCGATGCCCTGCTCGCCGTCGACAGCGAGCTCGACGCGATCGTCCGCGCGCTCGACGGCCGCTACATCGCGCCGGCGCCCGGCGGCGACGTCCTGCGAACACCGGCGGTGCTGCCGACCGGGCGCAACATCCACGGCTTCGATCCCTTCCGCATCCCCAGCGCCTTCGCCTGCCGCGACGGCGCGGCGCAGGCGCAGCGGCTGATCGACCGCCACGCCGCCGACGGCGCCGCACCGCCCGAGTCGGTCGCCATGGTGCTGTGGGGCACCGACAACCTGAAGAGCGAAGGCGCGCAGATCGCCCAGGTCATGGCGCTGATGGGCGCCCGCCCGCGCTTCGACGGCTACGGCCGGCTGTGCGGCGCCGAGCTGGTCCCCCTGGCCGACCTCGGCCGCGCCCGGATCGACGTCGTCGTCACGCTGTCGGGCATCTTCCGCGACCTGCTGCCGATGCAGACGCGGATGATCGCCGAAGCGGCGTACCTTGCCACCATCGCCGACGAGCCGGAGCAGCTGAACTTCATCCGCAAGCACAGCCTGGCGCACGCCGCCAAGCTCGGCTGCGACCTCGACACGGCGGCGCTGCGCGTCTTCTCCAACGCCGAAGGGGCGTACGGCGCCAACGTCAACCTGATGATCGATGCCGGCGTCTGGTCCGACGAGAACGAGCTCGCCGACGCCTACGAGACGCGCAAGGGCTTCGCCTACGGCCGCGCCGGCGCGCCGGTCCGCCACGCGGCGATGCTGAGCAGCAACCTGGCGAGCGTCGACCTGACCTACCAGAACCTCGATTCGGTCGAGCTCGGCGTCACCAGCGTCGACCAGTATGTCGACAGCCTGGGCGGCATCAGCCGCTCGATCGCGCGTGCCCGCGGCACCGCCGCCCCGGTCTACATCGGCGACCAGACGCAGGGCGAGGGCAAGGTCCGCACGCTCGGCGAGCAGGTCGCGCTCGAGACGCGCACCCGGATGCTCAACCCGCTGTGGACCGAGGGGATGCTGGCGAGCGGCTTCGAGGGCGTCCGCCAGATCGAGGTCCACATGACCAACACCATGGGCTGGTCGGCGACGACCGGCGGGGTCGATCCGTGGGTCTATCAGCGGATCAGCGAGACCTACGTCCTCGACGACGCGATGCGCGCGCGGCTGGCCGATCTCAACCCGAAGGCCGCGATGCGGGTCGCGTCGCGCCTTCTCGAAGCGCACGACCGCAACTTCTGGCAACCCGACGCGGCGACGCTCGCCGCGCTGCACGCCGCCAGCGACGAACTCGAAGACCGGCTCGAGGGCATTGCGCCCGCGATGGCCGCGTGAGGAAGCCAGCATGACCGTTCTCGATCTCGACCGCCCGATCTCGAAAAGCCTGGAGAAGGCGCTGCGCCTCGACGGCGACGGCTCGGTCCAGGTCAAGCTCGATCCGCTCGACACGATCGGCTCGGCCAAGGTCTTCGCGGTCTACGGCAAGGGCGGCATCGGCAAGTCGACGACCAGCAGCAACCTGTCCGCCGCCCTGTCGCTGATGGGCAAGCGCGTCCTCCAGATCGGCTGCGATCCGAAGCACGATTCGACCTTCACCCTGACCAAGAAGCTGATGCCGACGGTGATCGACATCCTCGAGACGGTCGATTTCCATGCCGAGGAATTGCGGCCCGAAGATTACTGCTTCGAAGGCTTCAACGGCGTGATGTGCATCGAGGCCGGCGGCCCGCCGGCCGGCACCGGCTGCGGCGGCTATGTCGTCGGCCAGACGGTCAAGCTCCTGAAGCAGCACCACCTGCTCGAGGACACCGACGTGGTCATCTTCGACGTGCTGGGCGACGTCGTCTGCGGCGGGTTCGCCGCACCCCTGCAGCACGCCGAGCGCGCGGTCGTCGTCGCGGCGAACGACTTCGACTCGATCTTCGCGATGAACAGGATCGTCGCCGCGATCAAGGCCAAGGCCAAGAACTACGAGGTGCGGATGGCCGGCGTCATCGCCAACCGGTCGGCGGCGACCGACGAGATCGACCGCTTCAACGCCGCCACGGGCCTCAAGCGCCTCGCCCACTTCCCCGACCTCGATGCGATCCGCCGCTCGCGCCTGAAGAAGTGCACGGTGTTCGAGATGGACCCGACGCCCGAGCTGGAGGCGGTCAAGGCCGAGTATATGCGGCTCGCGGCGACGCTCTATGCCGGCACCGACGCGCTCGACGCGATGCCGATGAAGGACCGCGACATCTTCGAGTTCCTGGGGTTCGAGTGATGTCCGCCCCTCTCTCCCTTGGCGCGGCGCCCTCCGCCTCGTGGGACCGCTACCGCGGTCGGCTCGAGACCTATTTCGACCGTACGGCGCTCGACGCCTGGGCGGCGCTGACGTCGGACGCGCCGGTCAGCCGCATCCGCGCCACCGTCCGCGCCGGCCGCACGGCGATGCGCGACATGCTGCTCGACTGGTTGCCCGGCGACATGAGCGGACTGACGCTGCTCGACGCCGGCTGCGGCACGGGCGCGCTGGCGGTCGAGGCGGCGCGGCGCGGGGCGCGGGTGACGGCGATCGACATCTCGGGCCAGCTGGTCAGCCTGGCGCAGGCGCGGGCGCCGGCCGACGTCGCCGGCATGATCGAGTGGCGCGTCGGCGACATGCTCGGCCTGGGCGCCTTCGACCACGTCATCGCCATGGATTCGCTGATCCATTACCCGCAGGCCGACATCGTCGGGACCGTCGCCGCGCTGGCCGGGCGAACGCGGCGCTCGCTCGCCTTCACCTTCGCCCCGCGGACGCCGGCGCTGAGCGCGATGCACGCCGCCGGCAAGCTGTTCCCCCGCCGCGACCGGGCGCCGGCGATCGTGCCGGCCCGCGAGGCGGGGCTGCGCGGTGCCTTCGCCGCGGCGCTGCCCGACTTCCGCCAGGCGCGCTGCGAGCGCGTGTCGGGCGGGTTCTACACGAGCCAGGCGCTCGAACTGGTCCGGGCATGACGGTCGCCGTCGCCCTTCCGGCCGGAGCGCGGGCGACGCGCTTCTGGTCGCGCATGGGTACGCGCTTCCTGCCCTTCGCCGATGCGGCGACGGCCGAGTTGCCGCTGTCGCGGCTGTTCCGCCTGTCGCTGTTCCAGGTGACGGTCGGCATGGCGGCGGTGATGCTGATCGGCACGCTCAACCGGGTGATGATCGTCGAGCTGCACGTCGCCAGCTGGCTGGTGGCGATGATGGTGTCCCTGCCGCTGGTCTTCGCGCCGCTGCGCGCGCTGATCGGCCACAAGAGCGACAATCATCGCTCGATCCTCGGCTGGAAGCGGGTGCCGTACATCTGGTTCGGGACGCTGCTGCAGTTCGGCGGGTTCGCGATCATGCCGTTTGCGCTGCTGATCATGTCCGGCGACACGACGGGATCGCCGACCGTCGGGCTGGTCGGAGCCGGCTTCGCCTTTCTCATGGTCGGGGCGGGGATGCACACCGTCCAGACCGCGGGCATCGCGTTGGCGACGGACCTCGCGCCGGCCGCCGCCCGGCCGCGGGTCGTCGCGCTGATGTACGTCATGCTGCTCGTCGGGATGCTCGTCTCGGGCGTCGTCATCGGCGCGCTGCTGCGCGACTTCTCGGCGCTCAAGCTGGTCAAGGTCGTCCAGGGGGCCGGCGCCTTGACGATGATCGTCAATCTCTTCGCCCTGTGGAAGCAGGAGGCACGCAACCCCGCGGCGACACGCATCGACATGGCCGGCGAGGCGCAGAGCTTCCGCGCCGCCTGGACCGACCTGATCGCCCTTCCGCGCACGGTGCGCCTGCTGGCGGCCGTCGGCCTCGGCGCGGCGGCGTTCAACATGCAGGACGTCCTGCTCGAGCCCTATGGCGGCGAGGTGCTCGGCATGAGCGTCGGCGCGACGACCTCGCTGACGGCGCTGTGGGCGTTCGGGACGCTGCTCGGGCTCGGGCTGGCGGCACGCCTGCTCGGTCGCGACTTCGATTCCAATCGGCTGGCGGGCTACGGCGTCGTGCCCGGGCTGGTGGCCTTCGCCGGCGTCGCCCTGGCGGGGCCGCTCGGCTCGCCGGCGCTGCTCGGCCTTAGCGTGGTCGGGGTCGGCTTCGGCGGCGGCCTGTTCGCCGTCGGCACCCTGACGGCGGCCATGGCCCTGACCGCCGACGGCGCGTCCGGCCTCGCCATCGGCGCCTGGGGCGCGGTGCAGGCGTCGTGCGCGGGGGCGGCGATCGCACTTGCCGGCGTGGTCCGCGACGCCGTCGCCGCGGCCGCCGCCCGCGGCGACCTCGGCTCGGCGCTGAGCGGCCCGGCGAGCGCCTACAGCGCGCTGTACTGCCTCGAGATCATCCTGTTGTTCGCCACGTTGGCAGCGATCGGCCCGCTTTCGCGCCGTACCGAGACGATCCCGTTCGGCGAGGCCCGACCGGCAGAAGGAGCACCCGCATGCACAACGTTCTGATCGGCAACACGGATTGGGCGGAGCTCGCCCTGTGGGCCTTCTTCCTGTTCTTCATCGGGCTGGTCATCTACCTGCGCCGCGAAGACCACCGCGAAGGCTATCCGATGGAGGACGACCCGACCGGCCGCGTCAGCACGCCGACGCTGTTCCGGCCGATCGACAAGACCTTCATCCTCGCTCACGGCATGGGCACCGTCCGCAAGCCCGGCAAGCGCGGTTTCGAGCCGGTCAACCCGGCGACGCGGCGGATGTCGCCCTATTCGGGGGCACCGATCGAACCGACCGGCAACCCGCTGCTCGACGGCGTCGGCCCGGCGGCGTGGTGCAACCGGCTCGACGTCCCCGACATGCGCTGGGAAGGCGGGCCCAAGATCGTGCCGCTCGACCAGTCGCATGGCTTCCGCATCGCCCGTGGCGACCGCAACCCGATCGGGATGCCGGTGTTCGGCTGCGACGACGTCATGGGCGGCGTCTGCACCAACGTCTGGGTCGACCAGTCGGAGCGGTTGATCCGCTACGTCGAAGTCCGTACGCTCGGTGACGGCGGTGCCGAGGGGCGCACCGTGGTCATCCCGGTGACGATGACGCAGATCCGCCAGCGCGCGGGCAAGATCAAGGTCGACGCGGTGCGTGCCGACCAGTTCGGCGCGGCGCCGGTGCCGGCCAGCCCGAACCAGATCACGCGGCTGGAGGAAGAGAAGGTCATGGGCTACTTCGGCGGCGGCTACCTCTACGCCAAGCGCTCGCGCCTCGAGCCGTTCCTGTGAGCGAGTACGCGAACGAGCCGGTGCGCGGCCTGCCGGGGCACCTGCCGCAGGGCGAGTACATCGTCTGGCAGGGATCGCCGGCGTGGCTGCCGCTGGCGCGGCGCGCCTTCCACACGCACCTCGTCGCCGGCTACTTCGCGGCGCTGGTCGCGTGGAGCGGCCTGACGGCGATCACCGGGCAGGCGCGGACGCTGCTGCCCGGGGTCGGCGTGACCCTTGCGGTCGGCGTGGCGGCAGTGGCGCTGCTCGGCCTGCTCGCGTTCCTCACCGCGCGGGCGACGGTCTACACGATCACCAACCGGCGCGTCGTCCTGCGCTTCGGCGTGGCGCTGCCCAAGTGCGTCAACCTGCCGTTCGCGCAGATCAGCGCGGCGGGGCTTAAGGTGCACCGCGACGGGTCGGGCGACCTGCCGCTGACCGTCAAGGAGACGCGCCTCGGCTATTTCCATCTCTGGCCGCATGTCCGGCCGTGGCGGGTCGGCGCGCCCGAGCCCATGCTCCGCGCCCTCGCCGAACCGGAGGAGGTCGCCGCGATCCTGGCCGATGCCCTGCGCGCGGCGCTGCCGGTGACCCGCGCCCCGGCCGCCGCCTATGCCGAGCCCCAGGCGGTGGCGGCATGAGCGAGATCGACGACAAGCCGTTTCCGCTGGTGCCGCTGCTCGGCGCCGGCGTGCTGATCGCGATGACCGTCGCCGTCGCCGCCGGGCCGCGCCTCGGCTACCTGCCGCACATCGCCACCGCGGCGAGCGAGCGCGCCGCGCGCCACGTCGCCGTCGTCGAGACCCGCTCGCTCCGCTTTACCGACCGCGCCGACGGCGCGCTGGTCATCGACGACGTGGCGCGGGGGACGACCGCGGCGGTCCTGCCCCACGGCGTCAACAACGGCTTCATCCGCGGCGTGCTGCGCGGCATGGCGCGCGACCGCAAGCTGCGCGACATCGGCCCCGCCGCCCCCTTCACCCTGACCCTGTTCAGCGACGACGCGCTGACGCTGGCCGATCCCGCGACCGGGCGCAGCATCGAACTGGGCAGCTTCGGCCCGACCAACCGCCAGTCGTTCGCCGACCTGCTCCTGCTCCACCGGCCGGTGCCGAGCAAGGCGGCGCTGATCGGCCGGGTCGACCTGTGAAGGCACTGTTCGCCCGCCGCGAGACGCTCGGCTGCACGGTCGAGGTCGAGCACAGCAACGAGGCGCTCGAGGCGCACGTCGTCCTCGACGGCAACCCCGCGATCGAGCCGGGCGACCGCGTCCGCGTCCACGGCAGCCCCCTTCGCGTCCGTTTCGGCGAGAAGATCAGCGAACGTCGCGCGGCGACCGTCACCCGCGCCGGCTTGCTGCTGCGGACCTGGACCCGCCTGTCCGGCCACTTCGGCATGGCCGAGCTCTACGAAGTCAGCTTCACCGGGAGGGGCCTGTGACCGCCCACGTCAGGATCGACGCCAATGCCAAGGGCTCGCGGGAGGCGGAAACCTTCGCGCTGGCGACCGAGGACACGGTGCTGTCCCCGCGCTTCTACACCACCGACTTCGCCGCCATGGACCGCATCGACGTCGAGCCGGTCCGCGCCGAGTGGGACGCGCTGATCGCCGAGATGCGCGAGGACCGCAACAAGCGCCATTTCCGCCGCACGCCGGCCTTCGACGGCGTCATCGAGAGCCTCGCGCCCGAGCTGCGGCGCGAGTTCATCGACTTCCTGGTGTCGTCGATGACCAGCGAATTCTCCGGCTGCATCCTCTATGCCGAGATCGCCAAGCGCGTGACCAATCCCGACATCAGGAACCTGTTCAAGCTGATGAGCCGCGACGAGGCGCGTCACGCCGGCTTCCTCAACGATACGCTGAAGGACGCCGGCATCGGTGTCGACCTGGGCTTCCTGACCAAGACCAAGAAGTACACGTACTTCCGGCCGAAATTCATCTTCTATGCCGTCTACCTGTCGGAAAAGATCGGCTACGCCCGCTACATCACCATCTTCCGCCACCTGGCGAAGCACCCGGAGCAGCGGTTCCACCCGATCTTCACCTTCTTCGAGGAATGGTGCAACGACGAGTTCCGCCACGGCGACGCCTTCGCCCTGCTGCTGCGTGCCGATCCCAAGTTGCTGGCCGGGTTCAACCGCTTCTGGGTTCGCTTCTTTCTGGTCTCGGTCTACGCGACGATGTACGTCCGCGACCATTCCCGGACCGCGTTCCACGCCGCCCTCGGCGTCGACATCGACGACTATGACTTCGAGGTCTTCCGCCGGACGAGCGCGATCAGCCGCCAGGTCTTCCCGCTGACGCTCGACGCCGACGCCCCGGCCTTCCGCGCCGGGCTCGCGGCGATGCTGCGCGCCAGCGACGGCATCGCCGCGGCGAAAGCCCGCGGCGGCATCGCCGGCACTCTCGGCCGGGTCCGCCACCTCGCCGGCGCGGCCGGGGCCTTCGTCCGCCTGATGACCGCGCGCAGCGCCGAGAACCCGCTGCCGGCGACCATCCGCCTCGTCCCGGCCTATTGATGGCCTGGCTGCTTCCTGCCGGCTTCGTCGTCGCCGCGTGGTTCGTCGCCACGGGCATCGTCATCGCGCTCGACCGGCTGCCGGCGTGGACCTTCCGCTACAGCCTGACCGCTGCCGGCGCGGTGGCGATCGCCGCGCTGTGGGTCGCCCGCCACGTTGCCGCCGATCCTTCGCCCCGCGCTGCCTACATCGGCTTCGCCGCCGCCTTCGCGGTCTGGGGCTGGCACGAGATGAGCTTCCTGATGGGCGTCGTCACCGGTCCGCGCCGCGAGCCCATGCCGGCGGGCGCGACGGGTTGGGTACGCTTCCGCACGGCGGCAGCCACCCTCATCTGGCACGAAGTGGCGATGGCTGTGACCGCGATCGTCATGCTGGCGTTGACCTGGGGCGCAGCCAATCAGGTCGCAGCCGCGACCTTCACCGTGCTGTTCGTCATGCGGGTGTCGGCCAAGCTCAACATCTTCCTCGGCGTGCCCAACCTGACGGTCGATTTCCTTCCCGTTCAGCTGCACTATCTCAAGAGCTACTTCCGGGTGGCGGTGTTCAATCCGCTGTTCCCGGTGTCGGTCGCCGTCGGCACGCTGGCGACGCTGCTGCTGGCCGAGGCGGCGGCGGTGACCGCGCCGGGAACCGCGGTCGGGTGCATCATGCTTGCGGTGCTGACCGGGCTGGCGACGCTGGAACACTGGTTCCTGGTCATGCCGTGGAAGGATGCGGCGTTATGGCGGTGGGCAATGGCCGCCAACACGTCAACGAGTGCTGGACAAGTACGCTAGAGATGCGATTGGGGATGACAGTATGAACTACGATGCTTTGTTCCAGCAGCAGCTCGACGCGCTCCGCGGCGAGGGTGCCTACCGGATCTTCGCCGATCTCGAGCGTCAGCGCGGCGCCTTCCCCAAGGCCAAGCGCCACGTCGACGGCGCGACGCAGGACGTGACCGTCTGGTGCTCGAACGACTATCTCGGCATGGGCCAGTCGCCGGTCGTTCTCGACGCGATGCACAAGGCGCTCGACGAGTGCGGCGCCGGCGCCGGCGGCACCCGCAACATCGGCGGCACCAACCATCATCACGTCCTGCTCGAAGCCGAGCTCGCCGACCTGCACGGCAAGGAAGCCGCGCTGCTGTTCACGTCGGGCTATGTCTCGAACTGGGCGGCGCTGGGCACGCTGGCCGCGCGCCTGCCGAACTGCGTCGTCCTGTCCGACGCCGGCAACCACGCCTCGATGATCGAGGGCATCCGCCACAGCCGGGCCGAGCGCCAGGTCTTCGCTCATAACAGCGCCCGAGGACCTCGACCGCCGCCTGTCGCGGCTCGATCCCGGCGCGGCCGAAGCTCGTCGCCTTCGAGAGCGTCTATTCGATGGACGGCGACATCGCCCCGATCAAGGAATTCGTGCGACGTCGCCGACGCGCACGGCGCGATGACCTATCTCGACGAGGTCCACGGCGTCGGCCTGTACGGGCCGCGCGGCGGCGGCGTCGCCGAGCGCGAGGGCCTGATGGACCGGCTGACGGTGATCGAGGGCACGCTCGGCAAGGCGTTCGGCGTGATGGGCGGCTATATCGCCGGGTCGAGCGCGATGGTCGACTTCGTCCGCAGCTTCGCCAGCGGCTTCATCTTCACCACCGCCCTGCCGCCGGCGATCGCCGCCGGCGCCGCTGCCAGCATCCGCCACCTGAAGGCGAGCCAGGCCGAGCGCGACGCCCACCAGGAGCGGGTCGCCAAGGTCCGCCGCCGGCTGAACGCCATCGGCATCCCGGTGATGGACAACCCCAGCCACATCATCCCGGTGATGGTCGGCGACCCCCGCCACTGCAAGATGATCAGCGACTGGCTGCTCGACAACCACGGCATCTACGTCCAGCCGATCAACTATCCGACCGTGCCCAAGGGCACCGAGCGGCTGCGGATCACGCCGTCGCCGGTCCACAGCGATGCCGACATCGACAAGCTGGTCAACGCGCTGTCGGAGATCTGGAGCCAGTGCGCGCTGGCAAGGGTCGCGCAGGCGGCCTGAGCGACCCGGCCGCGCCGCGGCTGAGCGACCCGGCCGCGCGAGCGCCGCGCGAGCCCGGCCGGGCGACGCGCTTCCGGCGAGCCCGGTGCCCGGCATGACTTTCTCGCCCTGGTGGGGACGCGGACCTGACGCCGCCACGATGGCGCACGTCGCCGCCCAGGGCGCAATTGCGCTGTCCTACAGCGATCTTGTCGCGTTAAGATCGGCGCCGTCGCCAGCGGGCGGCGCGCTCTTTCTCACGCCGCGGCTCGCCGTGGCCGCTGGTCGGAAACCGCTGCGGAAGGGGTGATCGGCCGACGCCGACGCCTCGCGTCGGACGGGCACGGTGTCGGCGCCGTCGTTTGGCGGACGTCCCGGACGCGCGAACAGCGGCGCGGGCGTGACCTTCGCGTGAACTTCGCGCCCCGGATGCACTCCGGACGGGAGCATCCCGGGAAATCCCCTGTCGCGGGCGTGACCTTCGTGTGACCTTCGCGCCCGGCCGGGGGTGTCCCCGGCCGGGCCGAGGTCAGCCCGCCGGCTGCGTGGCGCCGTTCGCCGCCGTCTTGCCGGCGATCGGCACGTCCGTCGTTCCCCGCCGCGCCGGCGCGGCGACCCGCGTGACAGCGGCGGTATGGGGCACCTGGCCATTGGCCAGTGGCACGGCGGTCGCCGGGACACCGGGATAGGCGATGCCGCCGATGTCCTTCTGCACCGGACCCCACAGCTGCGGGTGTTCCTTGCGCATCGAGACGCCGTAGAGCGGCAGCGGCAGGCCCTGATGGCAGGTCGCGCAGTTGACCTTGTACGGGTCGCCCAGCGGTCCCTTGCGGTTCGCCGGCATCGCCCAGGCCAGCTTCTGGATATACTGGTTGTTGATGTTGCGGACCATGCGGATGCCGTACCAGGCGGTAACCCGCTGCGGCCGGCTCTGCGACCAGTCGGACCACGCCCGGCTGTTGTGGCAGTAGGTGCAGTTGACGCCGAGCGAGCCCGACATGTGCATCATCAGGCCGTAGGTCGCCTCGGTCGCCTTGATCGGCACTTCCGGTCCGTCGACGGGTACCTTGGACTGGACGCGGATCGGATAGGCGCCGAGCAGGTAGGGGGTGAACGGATCGTAGGGCAGCGAGGCGTACTTGACGCTATTGTGCCCGGCCGAGGCGATGCCGCGGGTGTTGCCCTTGAGCATGCCGTCGCGCCCGGCGGTGATCGCCGGATCCTCGTTCCACACGTTCTTGGGCACGGCGTTGCCACGGTGACAGGTCCAGCAGGTGACGCCGACGCCCTGGACATGCGCCGTCCAGTTGGCGTTGATGTTGCGCGTCATCTGCAGCATCCGGCGGGCGACGACCTTGGTATAGATCGCGTCCGACGCCATGTTGTTGGGGTTGTGGCAATAGTTGCAGCCCTGCGCCGGCGGCGCGACCCATTGCGTGATCGACGCCATCAGGTGATTGAACTGGTCGGTCGACAGGTCGCCGACGACCTTGACGTTCTGATAGGCGTGCCCCGCCCGCTCGCCGCCGGTGTCGGGGTCGAGCGCATAGGGCGTCGCCGGGATGCCGTTGACCAGCCGCAGTTGCTCGGCGAGGCGCGGGTTGCTGATCTGCGCCAGCGCCGTGCCGCGATAGCCGAGCTGCGTTGCCTTCATCGGCGGCGCCTCGCCGCAACCGGCCAGGACAGCGGTAGCGGCGAAAGCGGCGATGGTAAGCGTCAGGTTCCTCATTTCAGCACCCCCGGAATCGTCGCCGGGTCGACGACCCCGGTCGTGGGATAGACGGGCGCGTAGCCGTGCTGCTGCGCCCACAGGAACCAGTTGTCGACCACCGTGCCGGTCAGCAGGATGCCGATGCCGCCGGACAGCGTCGTCAGCACCGCGAACCACCACGCCCAGCGATGGATCGATTCGTAGGTCGCGTTGAAGCCCATCGTCCAGCGCCAGAACAGCCCGGCGCGCTCGACCGCCGTGCTGCGGTCGACGATCATGCTCCAGCTCGCGCTCGCCGCCGTAGCGGCCGACCGCGAGGATCGTCGCGCCGTGCATCGCGAAGAGCAGGGTCGAGCCGTAGAGGAACACGATCGAGAGGCAATGGAAGGGATTGTAGAACAAGTTTCCATATCGGATCGAGAAGGCTGCCGTCCAGTCGAGGTGGGGGAAGATGCCGAACGGCACCGCCTCCGACCAGCTTCCCATCAGCAGCGGCCGGATGAAGCCGAGGACGAGATAGAGGAAGATCGCGCTGGCGAAGGCCCAGGCGGTGTGCGTGCCCAGCCCGAGCCGGCGCGCCCGGATGAAGGTGCGCGCCCACCACAGCAGGATCGAGGTTGTCAGCGAGAAGCCGGCGATCAGCCACCAGCCACCTTCCTGCAGCGGCGGCAGGATTTGCAGCCCGTACTTGGGCGCCGGCGGTTCGAGTGCCAGCCAGGGCAGCTGGCGGACGAACTGGACCGGATCCCAGTTGACCGAGGCCCACATGTTGAGCCCGATGATCTCGAAGGCGAGGAAGCCGAAGAACAGCGAGGCAAGACCCAGGCGTCCGAGATAGATCGGTCCCAGCTGCGCCTCGCCGAACTTGCCGAGCCAGTACGACGGCCCCGGCGAGCCGTTGCGCGCCCAATCGCCCTTGGGCAGCGGCACGCCCATGTCGGGAGCGGCGCGGACCTGCACCTGGTTGAAGATATTCTGATAACCCATGGTTCAGCCCTCCCCGTTCACTGGCGCCAGATCGGCAGGTCGAGCCACCAGGTCCACCATTCCGGCCAGCCGCGGGTCCAGAATGGCCCGCTGATGATGATGCACACCGCGCTCCAGAACCCCGCCGACAGCGCCAGGAACAGGCCGAGGCGGTGGATGCCCAGAGTGCCGACCGAATAGCCGATGAAGTCGCGGAAGAAGGTGTCCTCGTGCTCGGGCGCCTTCATCACCTCGCCCTTGCCCGGGTTCGCCGCCGACAGGATCAGCGAACCATGCAGGCTGAGCGCCAGCGTCGTGGTGAAGAAGAAGCTCACCGCCAGCATGTGCGCCGGGTTGTAATGGAAGTGGAGGTACTGGTAGCCGGTGTTCGACACCCAGTCCAAATGGCTGAAGATGCCGTAAGGGAAGCCGTGCCCCCAGGCGCCGAGCAGCACCGGCCGGATCACCTCGAGGCTGACATAAGCGAAGATCGCCACCGAGAAGGCGAAGGGCACATGATAGCCCATGCCCAGCTTGCGGCAGATCTCGACCTCGCGCAGCGCCCAGGAACAGAAGGCCCCGATCGCGCAGATGGTAACGATCTGCCAGATGCCGCCCTCGGCCAGCGGTGCGAGCGCCAGGCCATACTTGAGGTCGGGCGGGGCGATATTGATCAGCCACGGGTTCCACGTCCCACCGATCGCCGCGCCGTAGAAGATCAGCGCCGTCCCTAGGATCGCGAAGAACGCCGTCGTGACGCCGAAGAAGCCGACGTAGAAGGGCCCGACCCAGAAGTCGAACAGGTCGCCGCCGATCAGCGTGCCGCCCCGCACCCGGTATTTCCGTTCGAAACTCAGCAGTGCCATGGTCGGCCCCTCCGTTGGGCAGCCTCTGTCAGGTTCGACGGGGAGGTCCGGTCGGCGGACACTCCCCGTCGCGTCTCGCTTACTGCGCGACCGCGGCCGGAGCCGCCGCCGGCGCTGCCGCCGGATCGGCCGCCTGGACCGCCGCCGGCGTCGCCGCCGCCGGGTCGGCCTGCGCCGTCACACCCATCGCCGCCGCGCCGCTCTTCGGGCCATCGAGCCAGTTGAAGCGGTTGGTGCTGAGCAGGATGAAGTGGATCAGCAGGGCGAGGACGAACAGAAAGATCCCAAGCGCGGCAAGAACACGCTGCGGATCAAAGGTTTGCCACATTCTCCACATGGTCGTTCCCCTTTAGCTATGGGCTGCGGTGACGGGCGCGTCGGCGCTCGCGGTGCTCGTCGCGGCGGCGGCATCCTTGTAGCCACCCACCGGCGGGAGCCACGGGCGCCACTGCCAGACGAGGAAATGCGCCACGATGGCGATCACCGTGAAGATGATGAAGCTCATCATGAACAGCTTGTGGAAGTCCTTGGCTTCCTCGGCAGTGAGGTACGTACGTACCCCGATGCCATCGTCCTTTTCGATCATTCGTCGCCTCCTAGTTGCCCGCCTGAAAAGGTCGCCGACCAACCGGCGAGGCGGAGTTCGACGCGGCGTTGATCGCCACGACGAGGGTGTTGGCCCATGGGGCCGAAGGGGGTTGCGCCGGTCACGCTGCCTGCGCCTCAAGGCGGGCTGCGTGCGCGACGCGGGCGGGCGTCACCGAGCTTTCGCCGGCCGCCCGGGCGCTGCGCTCGGCGGCGTCGCGCAGCCGCTTGGCGGCCGAGATGCGGACGAGGACGGGCTGCGCCTCGACGAGTGCGGCCAGGTCGGCGCGCGCGTCGTCGTCCCACGCCAGCTCGCGATGGATGCGCGACAGGGTCGTGTCGGCCGCCGGTCGTGCCGCATCCATTGTCGTCGATAGCGGCAGGATGGCGAACAGCGCGTCGAACAACGCGTTGCACACCTCCTGGAGGATGTACGTCGCCCCGGCGTAGCCCATGAACGGCGTACCAGTGTGGCGGCGGATGACCGCGCCGGGGAAGCTGGCGGGAACGTAGATCGACCGCCCGCCGACTTCGGCGAGGTACATTCGTTCGTTGTAGCTGCCGAACAGGACGAGCGGCGGTCTTGTCCGGATCGCCTCGCGCACCGCGGCATTGTCGGGCTTGACCCCGGCGGTGCGGCTGAAGGCGAAGGTGCACGGCAGACCGAGGTCGGTCTCGAGGAAGGCTCGCAGGCCGCGGGCGTAGGTCTCGGTAGCGACGACGGCGAAGCTCGCCGTGCCGAAGAAGTCCTGCGTCACGCTGCGCCACAGATCCCACACCGGCTTGATCGTGGTGTGTTTCTCGCGCTCGATGAACGGCTCGGGATCAAGGTTCAGCAGCTCGCCGAGCTTGCGCAGGAACAGCGTCGTCGATTCGAGCCCGATCGGCGCCTGAAGATACGGCCGCTCGAGCGTTTCGCACAGGCCGCGGCCGAATTCGCGGTACATGCAGACGTTGACCGCCGCCTCGGGCAGGCGCTTGACGTCGGCCAGGTGGCTGCCGAGCGGGAAAACCATGCCGACATCGGCGCCGATGCCCTCGATCAGGCGGCGGATCTCGGCCAAGTCGCTCGGCAGGTTGAAGCAGCCGTACTGCGGCCCAATGATGTTGACCTTGGGCTTAGCGCCCTCTTTCAGCGGCTTGAGCGCGGGCACCTTCTTGCCGCCGAACTGGGTCCACAGCCACGTCAAGGCGCGGTCGGCCGCCTGCCACATATCCTCGTCGATCGTTCGCGGGAGGAAGCGGGCGATGTTGGTGCCCTCGGGCGTGACGCCGCCACCGATCATCTCGCTGATGGAGCCGGTGACGACGACGGCGGGCAGGTCGGGGTCGAGCGTCTTCCACGCCCGTTTCATCGCGCCTTCGGTGCCGTCGCGGCCGAGCTCCTGCTCGCCCAAGCCGGTGACGACGATCGGCAGCTCGTGCGGCGGCAGCGCGTCGGTGTAGTGAAGGACGCTGGTCACCGGCAGGTTCTCGCACCCGACCGGCCCGTCGATAATGACCTGCAGGCCCTTGATCGCGGTGAAGGCGTAGACCGCCCCCCAGTAGCCGCCCGCGCGGTCATGATCGAGGACGAGGGTCATGACCCGACCGACTCTTCGGCCTTGGCGGCGGCGAGGCGCTGGCCGGCGTACTTGGCCTTGAACTCGGGGCGCAGGCGCGGGGTATCCTCCCACACGCCGGCGGTGTCGCCGGTGCCGACGCCGTCGAAGAAGGCGCTCATCTTGTCGAAGCGCGCCTGATTGGCGAGCGCGGCGTTGACGACGGTAGCGAGGCTGCCCGCCCCGGCCGCGCCCATCAGCGGCCGCGCCGAGATCAGGTTGGTGAAATAGAGCGCCGGGATCGACCGCTCCTTGGCGTGCTGGACGACCGGCGTCGTGCCGATGGCGAGGTCGGGCTTGAGCGCGTCGACCGCGGCGAGATCGTCGGCGAGGCTGGCGCGGTACTTGACCGTCACGCCGCGCGCGGCGAGCCAGTCGCGGTCGGGCTCCGACCACGGCGTCCTCGGGCAGGCGGTGCCGACATACTCGACCGTCGCGCCGCTCTCGATCAGCAGGCGGGCGACCAGCAGTTCCGAGCCTTCATAACCCGAGACGGTGATCCGCCCCTTGATCGGCGATCCCGCGAGCGCGGCGGCGATGCCGGCAAGCGCCTTGTTCTTGGCGGCGTCGGTCAGCGCCTGCGCCGTGCCCGTCGCCGCGCCGATCGCGTCGAGCCACGCGGCGGTGCCGTCGCGGCCGACCGGGGCCGAGCCGACGACCTTGCGCCCGGCGGCTTCGAACTCGCGGACGCTAGCCGTGTAGAACGGGTGGATCGCGGCGACGACGGCGCAGTCGAGCGCGCTGTACAGCTCGCGCCACTCGCGCGTCGGGACGACCGGCCCGGCGGCGAGGCCCATCGGTGCGAGCAGCGCGCCGATCCCCATCGGGTCGGCGGGGAACATCTCGCCGAGCAGGGTGACGGTCGGCAGGTCGGGGCGCGACGCCGGCGCGGCGACCGGGCCGGCCTCGGCCTCGCGGCGGGCGTAGGCGAGCATCGCCCCGGCGAGGACGTCCTTGGCCTCGGCGTGGGTCGGGATGCCGAAGCCGGGCACGTCGATGCCGATGATGCGGACGCCGTTGATTTCCTTGGGCAACAACTGGAGCGGCACGCCCGACGCGGTCGGCACGCACAGGTTGGTGACGACGATCGTGTCGTAGAGCGCCGGGTCGGCGAGGTCGAACACCGCGTCGCGGATGTCCTCGAACAGCTTGCCGGTGACGAGCGTCTCCGAATTGAACGGGACATAGCCGACGGTGCGGCGCGCGCCGTAGAAATGCGAGGTGAAGGTCAGGCCGTAGACGCAGCACGCGCTGCCCGAGAGCACCGTCGCGGTGCGGCGCATCCGCAGGCCGACCCGCAGCGACCCGAACGCCGGGCACATCGACTGCGGCTGGTCGTGCGGCCCGCGCGGATAGTCGGCGGCATAGCGGTCGAGGACCTCGCTCTTGCCGGCAGCCCGGGCGGCCGTCGCGAGCGTACTGCCCGACGAGCAGCCGCCTTCAGCGGGAGGGCCGGCCTCAGACCGCATCGTAGACGACCTCCAGGCTGACCTTGGGAACGAAGGCGACGCCGCGCATCGCCGCCTGGGTGGCGGGCTGCAGCGTGACGTTGGCGCCGGTGTCCTCGGGGCTGAACAGGCCCAGCAGGCCGTCGGCGGTCAGCGGCGTCGGGCGGACCGGCGGCGCGATCGCGACGTTGACCGCGAGTTCCTCGAACAATGGCCCCCACTGGGTGCCGGGCGTGCCGATGATCTGGTAGTTGGCGCTCTTCTTGCGGATGTCCTCGTTTGCGGGAATCGAGATCAGGACCGGGATGCCGACCGCGTCGGCAAACGCCTGCGCCTCGCCGCTGCCGTCGTCCTTGTTGATCAGGATGCCGGCGACGCCGACATTGCCGCCCATCTTGCGGAAATATTCGACCGCCTTGCAGACGTTGTTGGCGACATAGAGCGACTGCAGGTCGTTCGAGCCGACGACGATGACCTTCTGGCACATGTCGCGCGCGATCGGCAGGCCGAAGCCGCCGCAAACGACGTCGCCGAGGAAGTCGAGCAGGACATAGTCGAAGCCCCAGTCGTGGAAGCCGAGCTTCTCGAGCAGCTCGAAGCCGTGGATGATCCCGCGCCCGCCGCAGCCGCGGCCGACCTCGGGCCCGCCGAGCTCCATGGCGAAGACGCCGTCGCGCATGAAGCAGACGTCCTCGATGCGGACTTCCTCGCCGGCCAGCTTCTTCTTGGCGCTGGTCTCGATGATCGTCGGGCAGCTTTTTCCCCCGAAGAGCAGGCTGGTCGTGTCGCTCTTGGGGTCGCAGCCGATGAGGAGGACGCGCTTGCCCTGCTGGGCGAGCATGTACGACAGGTTCGACAACGCGAACGATTTGCCGCTGCCGCCCTTGCCGTAGATGGCGATGATCTGGGTTTCCTTGGTCACCGGCGCGGTCGAGACGGCATCGGGTTCGATGCTCGCTTCATCGCGCAGGTCACGGTCGAGGAGGTCGAGGCTCATGCGACGCAGCTCCAGTCGAGGACCATTTTCAGGCAGTCGGTGTCGTCGAAGGCGGTCGCGTAGGCGGTCGCGGCTGCCGTCGCCGGCTGACGATTCGTGACGAGCCCCGCGAGCGAGAGGCGGCGATCGCGCGTCATCGCGGCGACCATGGCGAGATCGGCCGGCCTGAATTCGGCGGCGATGCGGATCGTCGCCTCGCGCATGAATGCCGGCGGATAGGCGAAGCTCAGCCGGTCGTAGAACCCGGCGAGCACGACCTCGCCACCCGGGGCGAGGCGCAGCACGAGATCGTCGAGCAGCCCCTCGGCGCCGCTGACGTCGTAGATCACGCCATAGTCCCGGCGGTCGTCTTGGGCGGCAGCGGTGACGGCATAGCCGACGCCGCCGCCGGCGCGCGCCGGATCGGCTTCCCACACCACCGGCGCGGGGTTGCCGCAGGCGATCGAGACGCGGGCAAGGAGACGGCCGAGGACGCCGTGGCCGACGATCAACTCAGGCGCGCGGTGGCCGGCGAGCGCGTGATGCGCCGTCGCCGCGAGGGCGAGCAGGGTCGCATCGGCGCCGAGCAGCGAATCGATCGGCAGCGCCTTTGCCGCGGGCACGACGAGCCGCCGGGCGGCGCCGCCGAACAGGCCGCGGGCATCAGTGAAGCAGTTTGCCCCAGGCACGAAGACGGTGTCGCCGATCCGCGCCTCGGCAGCCGATCCGGCGGCGACCACGCGCCCGGCCGACTCATAGCCCGGTACGAGCGGATACCCCAGGCCGGGGAAGGCGGGCATCGTCCCGCGGTAGAGCAGGCGTTCGGTGCCGGTCGAGATGCCGCTGTAATCGATCTCGACGACGACATCGTCCGCCGCGACCGGACGCAGGTTGAGGCTGCGAAGCGAAAGCCGCTTCGGCGCCTCCAAAACCACTGCTGTCGTCTGCATCGACCGACCCCATGCGGCGCTTGTGCCGCCGACTGTCAGGCCAAACTGACAGTTCGTAGGTGTCAGTCTAGGTTGACGGCTTCGACTGTCAACCGGCTTTTCGCGCGGTGATGACGCGGACCAGCGCCGGAATGGCGGTCGGGTGCTCGCGGACGGTGGTGAAACCCGCCGTCGACAGCAGCAAACGCAGCCTCGCCGCGGTGCGCGGCTCGCCCGATCCCATCGCCCACAGGTACAGGCCGAAGTAGGCGTCGCCGATCGGCGCGGCGCCCGGCGTGGCGGCCAGCGGTTCGGCGACGAGCAGCGTCCCGCCCGCCGGCAACGCCGCATGGACCGCGGCGAGCAGCGCCGCGACGACGGCGTCGTCATGGTCGTGGACGACGCGGACCAGGGTGACGAGGTCGAACCCCGGCGGCAGCGGATCGGCGGCGAAGCTGCCGCCGATGCCCTTGACCCGCGGGTCGGCGATGCGGGCGACGACCGCCGGCAGGTCGAAAACACTCGCCGCCAGCCCCGGCGCCCGGTCGACCGCGGCGGCGGCGAACACCCCCTGCCCGCCACCGACGTCGAGCAGCGCCCGGTGGCGGCGGATGTCGTAGGCGTCGAGTACGGCGGCGGCGATCCCCGGCTGCGACGCCGCCATCAGCGCCGAATAAGCGGCGACGCGATCGGGCTCGGCGTCGCCATAAGCCCAGTATCCGGCCAGGCTGCCGCCGCGCCGCCCGAGGAGGGCGACGGGATCGGCGAGGTCGGCGTAGAGGAAACGGTGATGGGCGATCATCTCGGCGACGCCGGGATTGCCGAGCAGCGCCGCGCCGGCGCTACCCAGCGCCCAGCGGTCGCCGAACAACTCGACGAGCCCCAGCGCCGCCGCCGCGCGCACCAGCCGCGCCGCGCCGTCGTCCGGCAGCCCGGAATGGGCGGCGACGGCGGCCAGCGACTGCGGTCCGGCCCGGAGCAGCGTCAGCAGCCCGGTCTCGACCGCGGCGACCGCCACCTGCGAATAGACGAAGCCGGCCACGGTATCGAACAGGGCCGCAGCCCGCCGCCGGGCAACGGGACGGGTCAGCGGGAAGCGCGCCGCCCAGCGCTGGAAGGCAGGATCCGCCAGCCGCGCGTTGCGCCAGCCGAGCCAGCGTTCGCGCCACGCCGCCATGGCGAAGGTCACGCGAAGGTCACGCCGGCGACGCGGTTTTCTCGCGACGGGCCGGAGGCGGGATCCGCGAAGGTCACGCGAAGGTCACGCCCGCGACACGGGCTTCGCGGGTCGGCGAAGGGCCGATCGGCCCGCGCCGCCATGCCGCAGGCCGCCGCGACGCACCCCGTCGCCGCCGGCCGCCGCCTGCCGCCGCCCGCGCACGGAGTGCCTTCTTCCTTCCGCTGCATCGCGCCGCCCGTCTCCTCTCGTCCCGGCCAGCCTAGCCCTGCGGCGCTGGTGTAGGACAGCGCAAATGTCGGGCGCCGCCGGCGGCGCGACGCCGGCCGCGGCGGCTCCGCCCTTGGCCGCGTGCCGCGACCTGCCTATTACCCGGCCATGGGCCCACCCGTCATCGTCATCGGCGCCGGCGTCGGCGGGCTGACCACGGCCGCGCTGCTCGCCGCGCGCGGCGTGCCGGTGACTGTCTGCGAGGCGGCGCCGACGCCGGGCGGCAAGCTGCGCGAGGTCGTCGCCGCCGGCCGCGCGATCGACGCCGGCCCGACCGTCTTCACCATGCGCTGGGTGTTCGACGAAATCTTCGCCGCCGCCGGTGCGCGGCTCGACGACCACCTGACCCTGACCCGGGCGACGACGCTCGCCCGCCATGCCTGGAGCGGCGGCGCGACGCTCGACCTGTTCGCCGACCTCGACCGCTCGGCCGCGGCGGTGGGCGACTTCGCCGGGGCGGCGGAGGCGGCGCGCTTCCGCGCGTTCATGGCCGGCGCGGCGCGAACCTATGCGACGCTCAAGGACAGCTACCTCGCCGCCCCGGCGACGACGCCGGCCGGCCTCGCCCGGCGCATCGGGATGTCGCGCGACCTCGCCCGCATCCACCCGTTCGCGACGCTGTGGGGGGCGCTCGGCCGCGCCTTCCGCGACCCCCGCCTGCGCCAGCTGTTCGGCCGCTACGCGACCTATTCGGGATCGTCGCCGTTCCTCGCGCCCGCGACGCTGATGCTGATCGCCCATGTCGAGGCCGACGGCGTCTGGGCCGTCGGCGGCGGGATGCACGGCATCGCCCGCGCCCTCGCCGGCCTCGCCGAACGACACGGCGCGGCCATCCGCTACGCCGCCCCGGTCGCCGAGATCGTCGTCGGGCGCGACGGCGCCGAGGCCGTCGTGCTGGCGAGCGGCGAGCGGCTGGCGGCGCGCGCCGTGGTCGTCAACGCCGACCCGCAGGCCCTGGCCAGCGGCTGCTTCGGCGCGGCCGCGGTGACGGCGGTGCCGCCGCTGGCGCCGGCCGACCGCTCGCTGTCGGCGCTGACGCTGACGCTGGTCGGGCGGACGCATGGCTTCGCCCTCGACCACCACAATGTCTTCTTCTCCGACGACTATGCCGCCGAGTTCGCCGACCTCGCCGCCGGGCGCCTGCCGCGCCAGCCCAGCGTCTATGTCTGCGCCAGCGACCGCGCCGGCGGCGGCGGCGGCGACGGCGGCGGTGCCGAGCGCCTGCACCTGATCGTCAACGCCCCCGCCATCGGCGACGCGCTGGCCGCGGCGGACGTCGCCGCCGGCGAGGCCGCGGCCTTCGCCCGCCTCGCCGCCTGCGGCCTCGACGTCGTGCCCGAGGCGACGGTGCGGACGACGCCGGGCGATTTCGCGCGGCTGTTCCCGGCGACCGGCGGGGCGCTGTACGGCCGCGCCTCGCACGGCTGGCGGGCGAGTTTCCAGCGCCCCGGCGCGACGACGCGCATCCCCCGCCTGTTCCTTGCCGGCGGGGCGACGCACCCCGGGGCCGGCGTGCCGATGGCGGCGCTGTCGGGGCGGCTGGCCGCCGCGGCCGTGCTGGACCGGCAGCGGTGATCGAGCCCGGCCCGGCCTTCGACGGCGACGTCCCGCCCGGCGGCTACCGCTGGTGGTACGTCGACGCGCTGAGCGACGACGGCGCCCACGGCCTGACGCTGATCGCCTTCATCGGCAGCGTCTTCTCGCCGTATTACGCCTGGTCGGGGCGGGCGCGGCCGGAGAATCACGTCGCCGTCAACGTCGCCCTCTACGCGCCCGGCGCGAAGCGCTGGGCGATGACCGAGCGCGGGCAGCGGCGGCTCGAGCGCAGCGCGACGCACCTGGCCATCGGCCCCAGCCGGCTGTGCTGGGACGGCGACACGCTGGTGGTGACGATCGACGAAATGGCGGCGCCGTTGCCGGCGCGCATCCGCGGGACCGTCCGCCTGACGCCGCAGGTGCGGGTCGACACCGCCTTCCCGCTCGATCCGGCCGCGCGCCACCGCTGGCGGCCGATCGCGCCGCGCGCCCGCGTCGAGGTGGCGATGGACCGCCCCGCCCTGCGCTGGGCGGGCACCGGCTACCTCGATTCGAACGCCGGGTCGGAACCGCTGGAGGACGGCTTCGCCGACTGGGACTGGTCGCGGGCCCACCGCGCCCGCGACACGGTGGTGCTGTACGACGGCGTCCGCCGCGACGGCAGCGCCTTCGGCCTGGCGCTGCGGATCGGCGACGACGGCGCGATCGAGGAGGTTGCCGGCCCGCCGCGCTTCCGCCTGCCGACCAGCCTGTGGCGGATGGCGCGCGGCACCCGCGTCGATGCCGGCGGCATCGCCCGCGTCACGCGGACGTGGGAGGACAGCCCGTTCTACGTCCGCTCGGCGCTGGCGACGCGGCTGTTCGGCGAGGACTGCGCCGCCGTCCACGAAAGCCTGTCGCTCGACCGCTTCCGCATGGGGCTGGTCCGGGCGATGCTGCCGTTCCGCATGCCGCGGCGGGGTTAATCCCGGTCGCGCAGGCTCCACAGCTGCCAGACGGCGAGGCCGAGCACGACGACGGCGAAGAAGATGCCCTCGACCGCGCCGAGGCCGAGGTGGCTCATGCGATCCCCCACGCCGCCGCGGCGTCGGCGACGATCCGCGCCGCCTGCGTTGGGTCTTCCTCGTGGGCGAGGTGGCCGAGCCCGGGCATGGCCAGCAGCTCCGCCGTCGCGACCCGGGCGGCGACGTCGCGCGACACCTGCGGCGGGACCGTCGTGTCGCGGTCGCCATAGGCCAGCCGCAGCGGTGCGGCCAGGCGCGGATAATCGGCCGCCAGCGTCGCCAGATCCCAGTTGGCCATCATCGCCAGCGCGCCGGCGACATGGTCGCTGCGGCGGAACAGGCGGGCGTAGAGCTCGATGCCGCGGGCATCGAGGGTCGAACCGGTCGACCCCAGCAGCCGCGCCACCGCCTGCGGGCTGCGCGCCTGCCAGGCGAACAGCGCCGGGACGACGGGGTTGACGAACAGCAGCTTCGCCAGCGTCGGGAAGACCGCCGCCGCCATGCCGGGGAAGGGCAGCAGCGCCCCGTTGAAGGCGACGACCGGCACGGGCCGCGCCAGGCCGAGCTTCAGCGCCAGCGCCGCGCCGGCGGAATGGCCGACGATCAGCGCCGGCGCGACGCCGAGCTCGGCGGTCAGCGCCGCGACCGCCGCCGCCATCGCCGGCAGCGTCGGCGATGCGATCAGCGACGTGAAGCCGTGCCCCGGCAGGTCGGGGGCGACGACGGTGAAGCGGTCGGCCAGGCGCGGCAGCACGTCGCGCCAGCTGTGCGTCGCCGCGCCGGTACCGTGGAGCAGCAGGACGACGGGGCCTGTTCCCGCGACCTGGACGTGCCAGCGCACGCCGCCGGCGGCGACGAAGCGGCTGTGGTCGCGGTTGGGCCAGTCGGCGCCGTCGCTGCGCCACGCCGGCGGCGGCACTACCGCACGGCTGGCGGCGGTCACGCCGCCAGCCCGCGGACGACGCCCGCCATCGCCGCCGCTCCCGCCGCGGGGAGCGCCGCGTAGCGCGCGCGCATGGCGGCGGCGAGCGCCGCCCCCTCGGGCCGCGGCCGGGCCGAGGTGTCGATGAACACGGTCGCGGTACCGTCGCTCGCCAGCCCCCGCGCCGCGGCGAGCGCGTCGGCGGCGGCCCGCTCGCGCGAGGCGGTGCCGTCGCCGGCGATGTTGGCGCGGCCGTCGGTCAGGACGACGACCGCCGGCGTCCGCCCTCGCCGTCGTTCGACCGTGGCGAGCGCGGCCGCCGTGGCGATGCCGGCGGCCAACGGCGTGCCACCGCCCCCGGCGAGGTCGGCGAGGACGCGCTTGGCCCGGGCCAGCGACCGCGTCGGCGGCAACACCACCTCGGCGTGGACCCCACGGAACGCGACCAGCGCCACCTCGGCGCGGCTGACATAGGCCTCGGCGAGCAGCAGTTCGACCGCGCCCTTGGCCTCGGCCAGCCGCGCCGCCGCCGCCGAGCCGCTGGCGTCGACGGCGAAGATCGTCGTCGTCGCCGACCGCTCGGCGAAGCGGGCGACGCGGAAGTCGTCGCGGCGGACGATCACGCGCGTCGTGCCGGGCGGCCGCCGCAGCCCCTGCCACGGCGCCGCGGCACGCAGCGTGTCGACCAGCGCCAGCCGCGCGCCGCCCCGCAGCGCCCCGGCCCGGCTGGGCAGCGGCCGGCCGCGGCAGCGCGCGCCGCGCCGCGCCGCCGCCGCTCCCCCGCCCCGGCGGCGGCCGTCCGGCGGCGAGGGCGGCGAGCAGCCCGGGCGGCAGGGCGGTCGCCATCGCCTCGAGCACCTGGTCGGCGAGCGCCCCCGTTTCGCCGGCGTCGTCCCTGCCGTCGCTCGATTCGCTTTCCGGCTCCATCGGCGGTTCGGGCTCGGGCGGCTCGGTGCCGGCAGCCGCGTTGCCCGGGGCCCGAGCACCAGACGGGCGGCGACGGCGAGGTCGGCCTCGCCAATGGCGGCGCGTCCGGCCTGGGCGGCGCTGGCGCGGGCGGTCCGCAGCGCGAAGATCGCCGCGCGCGGCGAATTGACACCAAAGGCGGCCGCGGCGGTGCACAGCGCGGTCGTCGGGTCGGAAGGGGGAGCAGCCGCCGGCCGGATCGTCGTCGCCGGGGGCAGGCATCGCCGGCGGCGCGGCAGGCGGCAGGGTCAGCCACAGGCCGCAGCGGTCGGCGAGCGTCGCCGCCACCGCCCTCGTCGTCCTCGCCCTCGTCGAGCAGGACCAGGCGCAGCCCGGCATCCGCCGCCGCCGCCAGCCGGCCGGCAAGGGCGGGGGCGATGCGCTCGGCCATGGCGACGATCACCGTGCCGCCCGCCGCCTCGGCGAGCAGGCCCCGCGTCGTCACCGGGCGCCCGGCGGCGATCGTCGCGGCCAGGTCGGTGCCGCCGAGCAGGCGGTCATCGTCGACATGGAGCGGCAGCCGCACCACCGGCCCGGTCGCCGCGGCCCGGTACGCCGCCAGCCAGGCATCGCGGCCCGGGCCCGCGGGCGCGCGCACCACGGCTCCGCCCAGCCCCGGGCCGGTCGCCAGCAGCCGCGCGGCGAGCAGCGCCTCGGCCCAGGCCCCGGCCGTCACGCCGCCGACTTGACCCGGTCGGGCCCGACGAAGATCTCGGCCACGGCCCGTTCGATCCGCGCCGTCGAGCCGGCGTCGTCGAGCGGGTTCCGGCGCAGCCGGTGGCGCAGGGCGAGCGCGGCGACCTCGAGCAGGTGCCCGGCGTCGACCTCGGCGTCGCCGGCGAGCGCCGCGACGGCGCGCGCCGCGCGGAGCATGGTCAGCTCGCCGCGCAGGCCGTCGGCGCCCACCGCCAGGCACAGCCGCGACGACAGCTCGAGGACGTCGTCGCCGACCTCGACGGCGTCGAGCAGCGCGCGCGCGGCGACGATCCGCGCCATGACCTTCGCCTCCTCCGCCGCCCAGTCGGCGGCAAAGGCGACCGGGTCGCGGTCGAAGGCGTCGCGGCGCTTGACCACGGCGATGCGCGTCGCGAGGTCGGTCGGGGTCCGCACCTCGACCGACAGGCCGAAGCGGTCGAGCAGCTGCGGGCGAAGCTCGCCCTCTTCCGGGTTGCCGCTGCCGACGAGCACGACCCGCGCCGGATGCCGGACCGACAGGCCTTCGCGCTCGACCAGGTTCTCGCCGGAAGCGGCGACATCGAGCAGCAGGTCGACGATATGGTCCTCGAGCAGGTTGATCTCGTCGATGTAGAGGAAGCCGCGGTTGGCGCGCGCCAGCAGCCCCGGCTCGAAACGCTTGATGCCCTGCGTCAGCGCCGCCTCGAGGTCGAGCGCGCCGACCACCCGGTCCTCGCTGGCGCCGAGCGGCAGGTCGACGAAGGGCACCGGCGCCGTCGCCGCCCGGCCCCGCGCCGCCAGCGGATCGGCGGCATAGTCGCGCCGCGCCGCGGGATCGGCGTTGAACTTGCTGCCCGCGACGACCTTGATCGGCGGCAGCAGCGCCGCCAGCGCCCGCACCGCGGTCGACTTGCCCGTGCCACGGTCGCCGAAGACCATGACGCCGCCGATGCGCGGGTCGACCGCGGCGATCAGCAGCGCCGTCTTCATCTCCTCCTGCCCGACGATGGCGGAGAACGGGAAAAGCTTGCTCATGCCGCCGTGTGTAGCACGCCCCGGTCGAGCGGCTAGGCCCTCACGCCACCGCGCGGCGATACAGGTGCCACGTCGCATGGCCCAGGATCGGCATGACCACGGCCAGCCCGACGAAGGCGGGGAGAGCGCCGAGCACCAGGCCGCCGACGACGATCGCGCCCCACAGCGCCATCACGCCGGGGTTGGCGGCGGCCACGCGGACCGAGGTCGTGATCGCCTCGGGCAGCGACACCTCGCGGTCGAGGGCGAGCGGGAAGGAGAAGGCGGCGATGCACAGCGTCACCGCGGCGAAGACGAAGCCGACGAGGTTGCCGACGACGATCAGCTTGATGCCGCCGGCGGTGCCGAGAACCTGGCCGAGGAAGCTCTGCATATCGCCCATGCTCTGCGTCCCCATCGCCCAGCGCTGGATGGCGATGGCGCTCGCCAGCCAGGCGGCGAACAGCACGGCGAGGATGACGCCCAGCCCGATGATCGTCGTCAGCGACTTCGCCTTGAGCACGTCGAAGACGTGGGTCCAGCGCGTGTCGAGCCCCGCCTCGCGCCGGCGGCTGAGCTCGTACAGGCCAACCGCGGCGAGCGGCCCGACCAGCGCGAAGCCCGAGATCAGCGGGAAGATCAGCGGCACGATATCGTTGCCCTGCGCCCAACGCGCGGCGATCAGCCCGACGGCCGGGTAGATCAGCGTCAGCAGGACGAGGTAGGTCGGCATCAGCTGGAAATCGTCGACCCCGGCCTTCAGCGCGGCGCGCAGGTCGGCGGTGGTCAGGTGGCGGACCTGCGGCGCGGCGCTGGTCCCCAGGGGCATCGTCTGCGTCACCATGGCGGTTCTCCTGCCGGTCGCGGGTCGATCGTCGCAGATTGAGCCGGTTCCGCCGCCGTGTCGAGCCTGTTCAGCGGTGTGTCATGGACGGCGGTAAAGCCAGGCGGCGATCGTTCGGGAGAAGCCGATGCGCCTGCCCTTCCGCCGCCCTATTAGGTGCAGTGGTGTCCGCCGCCGCACCCGCCAGCGCCGCCAGCTTCGACTGCGCCCGCGCCCGCGCCGCCGACGAGCGGGCGATCTGCGCCGACCGCCGCCTGAACGACCAGGATGTGCGCATGGCGACGTGGCTCGAAGTGCTCGGCGACGTCCAGTTGATGGGGGAAATGGTGCCATGCGCGACGACCAGCGCGCGTTGCTGGCGAACCGCCACCGCTGCGCGGCGACCGCGTCTGCCTTGCCCACGCCGACGACCGGCGGATCGGCGATCTCAGCGGCGGCTGCCGCACTGGGCGGCGACGGTCCGCCAGGTTGACGCTGCGCCGGAGCGGCGGCAGGAACGGGCGGTCCAAGGGAGACCCGCGCATGCCCCAGCCCCTCGATTATCACGACGGCGACACCCTCTGCCGCGGCCAGATCGCCGTGCCCGCCGGCGACGCCCGCGTCCCCGGCATCGCCGTGTTTCCCGACATCGGCGGCGTCGGCGACCACATCAACAAATGGGCCGACCGCATCGCCGGCGAGCTCGGCTATGTCGCGCTCGCCGCCGACACCTATGGCGAGGGCAAGCAGCCCAGCGGCTTCCCCGAGGGCATGGCCTGGATCGGCGAGTGGCGGTCGGACATCCCCCGCCTCGTCCGCCGCGCCCGGGCCGCGCTGGCTGCGCTCGCCGCGCATCCGCGCTGCGACGGACGGCTGGCGGCGATCGGCTTCTGCTTCGGCGGCGCGGTGATCCTCGAGCTCGCCCGCGCCGGCACCGCGGGCATGCACGCCGGCGTCAGCTTCCATGGCGCGCTGCAGACGACGACCAAGGTCGAACCCGGCGCGATCACCGCCAAGCTGCTCGTCTGCCACGGTGCCGAGGACCCGATGGGCGATTACAACGTCCTGGCCGGCTTCCTCGGCGAGATGCGCGACGCCCAGGCCGACTGCCAGACGATCGCCTACACCGGCGTCGTCCACAGCTTCACCAACGAGGCGCAGGACGGCAGCTTCAACCCCGCGCTGAAGTTCAACGCCGCCGCCAATCGTCGCTCGTGGCGGGCGATGGCGGCGCACTTTGAAGAAGTGTTCGCCTGAAGCGCACGGGCCGCCGGCATCGCTGCCGGCGGCCCGCTCGGGTCGCAGTCGCTTCGCTCAGGCGGCGACGGCGGTGACACGGCGGCGCGCGGCGGCGCCGACGAGGCCGAAGCCGACGATCATCAGCGCCCAGGCGGCCGGCTCCGGCGTGCCGCTGACCGGCGGCACGACGACACCGCCGTTGCGCACCTGGAACAGCAGCTGGCCGGGCGTGCCGTCGTTCGTCGTGGTGATCAACGGTGCGGTGCCGCTGTCGATGAAGGTGCCCGGCGTCAGCGAGCCGGACAGCTGGAAGAACGTGCCGGCGCCGTTCCCCGTGCCGGCGTTGAACCCGACCGCCGCCGAAGTGCCGCCGAGACCGTCGACGCCGCTGCTGGCGTTGCCCGTCTCCCACTGCACGCGGTCGTAGTTGTAGTAGATGTCGAAGTTGCCGCTGCCGGTGTCGCTGCGATCGGTGAGCAGGACCTGGAAGGTATTCGTCTTGTCGTTCGAGTTGTCCGAATAATAGGACACGTTCGTCCAGGTCGCCCCGAAGGCCGCGTGGCCGTTGTACGTGCCATAGCCATAGTTCGTCGTCGCGCCCGGGTTGTAGGTCCAGACGTCGCCGAAGAACGGCGCGACGATCGGCTGCCCGGCATAACCGGTGCCAAGCCCGTCCGGCGTGAAGGTGCCCTGACCGGACTGGAAGGTCAGGTAGCCGTTGTTGCTGATGAAGGTATTGGCATAGGTGTTGCCGAAGAAGTTGACGTCGAAGCCGAGCGCCAGCGGCTCGGTCGAGCCGTCGTCGTTGGGGCCCAGCGCCACGATCGTGTCGAACCCCGGGGCGACGGTTCCCGCGGCTGCTGGCGCCCCCCACGCCGTTGCCAGTGCCGCAACGGCGGCCATCATCGATTTCACGGTCATGCAGTTTCCCCTCCTGAGTGCATGACTGGAAACGTCCCCGCGCGGCCCGGCTTTAGGCAGCACGCCCTTCAGCGCGGTGGAAAAATGGTTAAGCGGGAAGGGCGCCTGCCCGGGCGGGGGCTTCGATCCACCGCCTTCTGACGCGGAAGCCGGATCCGCTTGGGTTACAGGCCCTCGCCGCCGACCCAGTGCGCCTGCGCCAGCCGCCTGGCGACGGTCCACACCTGGGTGCGGATATCGGGGACGGCGACGATCTCCCAGAAGGCGCCGCGGGTCATCGGGCCGAGCCCGAACAGGCGCGGGTGCGGCTCGCCGCCGGCGCCGACCAGCCGCGACTGGGCGTCGACGTCGAGGCCGAGGCGGGCGGGGTCGGCACGGGCGTGACCGCTGGCGATCAGGCTTTTCAGCACCGGTTCCGACGAGCGCGCGAGGTCGCCCTGCGGCCCGGTGCAGTTGACGATGCGGCGAACGGTCATGACGCTTTCCGTGCTGCTTCCGCGCGGACGCCACGTCACGGCGACTTCGGTGCCGGCGGGGCGATAGGCGCGCGGCTTGCCGGCGACGATCGTCAGCTGCCCGCGCGCGGTCATGGCGTCGATCTTCGCGGCGACCTGCGGCGCCAGGCGGTGGCGATGGACGTCCCACCACGGCCGCAGGTGGCGGAGGAAGCGGTCGCGCTGCTCGGTCGTCGCCGACAGCCACAGGCCCTGCGTGAACGGGCGCAGCTCGTCGACTGCCGCGCGCCAGCCGAGGCGTTCGGCACGCTCGCGGACCTCGGCGAGCAGCGCGCTCGCCACCGTCGTCGGCTTCTCGTTGCGGTCGCCGGCCGGGCCCGGGCGCGACGTGCGGGCGCGGCAGCAGGCCCCGGCGCGAGCAGGCGACGATCTTGCCGGCAAAGCCCGCCGCATCGAGCGACAGCGCGACGTCGACCATGGTCAGCCCGGTGCCGATCAGCAGGACGGTGTCGTCGGCGGTCAGCCCCGCGACCACCGCCGGGTCCCACGGGTCGGGGGCATAGACGTCGCCCGGCAGCGCGGCGGGATCGAGCCCCGGCGGCGCGTGCGGCGGCAGGTTGCCGACGGCGACGACCAGTGCGTCGACCGCGATCCGCCGCCCGCCGGCCAGCGTCACCGTGACGCCGTCGTCGCGCACGTCGGCGGCGACCGCCTCGTCCTGGACCAGCGCCAGCCGGTCGCCGGCACGGGCGGCGGAGCGTTCGAGCAGCTCGCCGAGATATTCGCCATATTGCTGCCGCTGGACGAAGCTGCCGCCGTCGCCCAGGCCGCGCGCCGTGCACCATTCGGCGAAGTGCGCCGGGCGGTCGGAAAGCGCGCTCATGTTGCCGGCGCGGACGTTCAGGAGGTGCGACGGGTGCGGCGCGGTGTACGCCGTCCCGCGGCCGAACACCGGCCGCCGCTCGATCAGCGTCGCGTGCGGCCCGGCGTGGCGCAGGATGTTGATCGCCAGCAGCGAGCCGGAGAAGCCGGCGCCGACGATGGCGACCGATTTGTAGATCACAGCGTCAGCGGCCCATGCGTCATCCGTGGCAGGACGTGGCGGGCGAACAGGTCGGCCTCGGCCGCGTGGGGGTAGCCCGACAGGATGAACGCCTCGATCCCCATCGCCTCATAGGCCCGCAGCTTGGCCAGCACCTGGTCGGGGTCGCCGACGATCGCCGCACCGCAGCCCGACCGCGCCCGGCCGATGCCGGTCCAGAGATTGTCCTCGACATAGCCTTGCGTGCCGGCGGCGTCGCGCAGCTCGGCCTGGCGGCGGACGCCTTCGCTGGTCGCGTCGAGGCTCTTGGCGCGGATGGCGTCGCCGGTGGCGGCGTCGAGCTTCGACAGCAGGCGGCTGGCGGCGGTGCGGGCCTCGGCCTCGGTGTCGCGGACGACGACGTGGACGCGGTAGCCGAAGCGCAACGTCCGGCCATGGGCGGCGGCGCGGGCGGTCATGTCGGCGATGATCGCCTGCACCGCCGGCATGGTGTCGGGCCACATCAGGTAGACGTCGGCGCCGATCGCCGCCGCCTCGCGCGCGTCGGGGCTGAGGCCGCCGAAGTAGAGCGGCGGGCAGCGGCCGGTCAGCGTCGTCACGCCCGGCGGGTCGACCTCGAAGCGGTAATGCTCGCTGTCGATCTGGGTCCGCTGCCCGCCGAGCAGCGACTTCAGCGCCAGCATGACCTCGGTCGTGCGGGCGTAGCGCGGGGCGCTGGCCAGCGTCTGCCCCGGCAGGTCGGAGGAGATGATGTTGACCGTCAGCCGCGGCGCCGCGCTCCCCGGCACCAGCCCGAGGATGCGGTCGAGCGTGGCGATCTGGCGGGCGAGCTGCGGCGGCCACGCCTCGCCGACCCGCACCGCCATCAGCAGGCGGATGCGGCGCGTCAGCACCGCGATGGCGGCGGCAAAGGCGGTGGTGTCGATGCCCAGCGCATAGCCGCTGGGCAGCAGGATGTTGTCGAAGCCGCCGGTCTCGGCCGCCAGGACGATGTCGCGGCAATGCGCCCAGCTCGACTTCAGCTTGGGGTCGGGCTGGCCGAGGAACTCGTAATCGTCGTCGCACAGCGCCGAGAACCAGCTGACCTCGCTGGTCATGGCAGCTTCGCCTCCAGGCTCGCCTCGAGGATGGCGTACCATTCGGCGCGGTCGAAGCGGACCTTGAAGGCGTCGGCGGCTTCGGCGATGCGCGCCGGCTGCTGGCTGCCGACGATCGGGATCGGCCGCGCCGGATGGGCCATGATCCAGGCGTAGGCGACCGCCGCGCGGCTCACCCCGTATTTTTCGCCGTGCGCGTCGAGCGCGGCGCGCACCGCCGTCGTCCGCGCGTCCGCCGCGTCGTCGCCGCCCAGCCGCCCCTGCCCCAGCGGCGACCAGGCGAGCACCGCCAGCCCGTACTTCATCGCCCGGTCGAGCGTGCCGTCGAACAGCGGCGCGGTCGCCAGCGGCGAGAATTCGGGCTGGGTCGAGGCGAGCGGGATGTTGAGGTAGCTCTTCAACACCGCCGTCTGGGCGGGCGTGTAGTTCGACACGCCGACGCTGACGATCTTGCCCTGCAGCACCAGCTCCTCGAGCGTCGCGGCGATCTCGGCCGGGTGGGCGAGCAGGTCGGGGCGGTGGATCTGCCACAGGTCGATGCGGTCGGTGCCCAGCCGCTTCAGGGAGGCGTCGACCGCCTGCACCAGATACTCGGGGCTCGAGTTGTAGGGCACGCCCAGGCGGATGCCGCCCTTCGACGCCAGCACCATGCGGTCGCGCAGCTCCGGTGCCTCGGCCAATACGCGGCCGAGCAGGACCTCGGCCGCGCCGAAGCCGCCGGGGGCGTCGGCACCGTAGATGTCGGCGGTGTCGAACAGGGTGATGCCGGCCGCGAACGCGGCGTCGACGCGCGCGCGGGCCGAGCGCAGATCGTCGTCGTTCGCGAAGCGCCACATGCCCCAGGCCAGCGGGCTGACGAGCATCCCCGACTTGCCGAGCAGGCGCGGTTCGGGGCTAAGGATGATTTCGGTCATGGCCCGACCGTGTGGCACAGAGAGACGAGGAATGGGAGACACGATCCGCTGGGGCATCGTCGGCACCGGCATGATGGCGCTCGAGCATATCGCCAACCTGCGGCTGACGCCGGGCAGCGTCGTCACGGCGCTGGTCGACCCCGAGCCCGGTTCGATCGCCCGCGCCCGCACCGCGGTCGGCGGCGACGTGCACGTGTTCGAGTCGCCGGCCGCACTCGCCGCCAGCGGCACGGTCGACGCGGTGCTCGTCGCCTCGCCCAACTTCACCCACCACGCCGTGCTGCAGCCGCTGATCGACGCACGGCTGCACATCCTGTGCGAGAAGCCGCTGGCGACGACGCTCGCCGACGCCGCCGACATCGCCGCGCGGGTGGCGGGGTACGACCAGGTATTCTGGACGGGCATGGAGTACCGCTTCATGCCGCCGGCGGCCGAGTTCGTCGCCGAAGTCCACGCCGGCCGCGTCGGCGACCTGCGGATGCTGTCGATCCGCGAGCACCGCTTCCCGTTCCTGGTCAAGGTCGGCGACTGGAACCGCTTCAGCCGCAACACCGGCGGCACGATGGTCGAGAAATGCTGCCACTTCTTCGACCTGATGCGCCTGATCGTCAGGAGCGAGCCGGTCCGCGTTTTCTGTTCGGGCGGCGCCGACGTCAACCACCGCGACGAAAGCTATAACGGCGAAACGCCCGACATCATCGACAACAGCTTCACCACCGTCGACTTCGCCAACGGGGTGCGGGCGATGCTCGACCTGTCGATGTTCGCCGACGGCGCCGAGAACCAGGAGGAGATCGTCGCCGTCGGCCACGAAGCGCGGCTCGACTGCCTGATCCCGGCCGGCGAGATCGTCTTCGCCCCGCGCGTCGGCTTCCGCGCGCCCAAGCGCGTCGAGCGGCGCCACGTCGCCGTCGATCCGGCCGCGCTGGCGGCCGGGCAGCACCACGGCGCGACGTTCTACCAGCACGCGGCCTTCGCCGCCGCCGTGCGTGGGCAGGGGCCGGTGCTGGTCACCGCCGACGACGGCCTGCGCGCCGTCGCCATGGGTCTCGCCGCCGAAACCAGCGCGCGCGAGCACCGCGTCGTCGAGATGAGCGAGCTGGGGCTGTAATCCTCGGCACGGGGCCGATGAAGTGTGACAGTTCAGTAACACTGTCACCCGCAACATCAGCTTGCCCGCGGCCACGCATTGCTTTCGTGACGTCCTCGCGCCAATGCCCGACACGAGACCAGGTCGGCAGGGCGTCAGCCCCAGCCGCCGGTCATGGGGAGGATCACATGAAGCTGCGTCCGCTGCTGCTTGCCGGAACTTTGATGTACGGCGCGGCGGCGGCCGCCCAGACGGCGCCGGTCGCGCCGCAGAGCGGGCCGGGCACGGCGCCCGGCGCCGACGAGGCCCCGGCCGACATCGTCGTCACCGCGCAGAAGCGGACCGAGCGCCTGCAGGAGGTGCCGTTGGCGGTCAGCGTCGTCAGCGGCGATACGCTGGCGAGCCAGGGCAAGGTCAGCCTGGAGGGCGCGCAGTATCTCGTCCCGACGCTCAACTTCCTGAAGAGCGGCACGACGCTCAACCAGTCGCTGTTCCTGCGCGGCGTCGGCACGGCGACCTTCTCGATCGCCGGCGAGCCGTCGGTGTCGACCGTCCTCGACGGCGTCGTCTTCAGCCGCTCGGGCGAGGCGTTCAGCGACCTCGTCGACATCGAGCGGCTCGAGGTTCTGCGCGGGCCGCAGGGGACTCTGTTCGGCAAGAACGCCAGCGCCGGCGTCATCAACATCGTCTCGGTCAAGCCGGGCAACACGCTCGGCGGCTATGTCGAGGGCGGCTTCTTCGGTGGCGACGGCAACGAATATCGCGTCCGCGGCGCGGTCGACGTGCCCTTCTCCGACAAGATCCGCAGCCGGCTGACCGGCTTCTACGACAAGTACGACGGCAACATTTTCAACGTCGCGCCGAACGTCAACCGCCGGGTCAACGGCTTCAAGCACTACGGCTTCCGCGGCATCGTCGAGGCGGATGCGACCGAGACGGTCAAGCTGACCTTCATCGCCGACTATCACAAGAACAACGACGACTGCTGCGCCGAGGTCATCGCCGGGGCGCCGCGCTTCACCAGCGGCGCCAGCGCCGGGCAGGTCAACGCGGCCAACCTGGCGCTGATCCAGACGGTGCTGCCGACGCTCCAGGGCGTCGACACGCGCACCGTCGACCAGAACCTGGTCACCCATACCGACGAGACCGGCTACGGCTTCTCGCTGCAGGCCGACGTCGATGCCGGCAGCGTGACGTTCACCTCGATCACCGCCTATCGCAACTATTCGAACACCGAGATCCGCGACGGCGACTGGCTGCCGCAGGCCTATGTCGGCCTGAACCAGCTGCACGACTTCGGTCCGCAGACCGGCGACACCTGGAGCCAGGAGTTCCGCCTGACTTCGCCGTCGACCGGCTTCCTGACCTATGTCGCCGGCTTCTATTTCAGCGACGCCAAGTCGGAGCGCATCTTCACCCGCAACGACCAGGTCTGCGGCCTCGCCCCCGGCGCGGTCGCCCCGGCGGGCGTCCTGATCCCCTGCTCGAGCCCGCTCGCCGGGCCGTCGACCTTCCCGACCGGGACCGCCGACTTCGGCTCCAACTTCCGCAACATCGCCCTGTTCGGCCAGGGCACGTTCCACATCACGCCCCGCTTCCGCCTGATCGGCGGCGCACGCTTCACCGTCGACCAGCTCGACGTGTTCCACAGCCGGGTGACGCCGCTCGCCGGCCCCGGCATCGGCGGCAACTTCGATTCGGGCGTCAACAACAACGGCCTGGGCGGCGGCGTGTCGAACGGCATCCCGTTCCGGGCGCGGGCGAACAACACCAACATCAGCGGCAAGGCCGGCGCCCAGTTCGACGTCAGCGACACGTCGACCGCCTACGCGACCTATTCGCGCGGCTACAAGGGCCCGGCGTTCAACGTCTTCTACAACCTGAGCTTCACCGGCACGAACAGGATCGCGCCCGAGGATTCGGACGCCTTCGAGGTCGGCCTGAAGAACACGCTACTGGGCGGCAAGCTGACGCTCAACCTCGCCGCTTATTACGCCAAGTATCACAATTTCCAGGCGAACAACCCCGACGTCGTCAACGGCGTCGTCACCACCCGCTTCACCAACGCCGGCGAGGTGTCGACCCGCGGCGGCGAGGCCGACCTGCTCTATCGCCCGGTCCGCGACCTCAGCATCTCGGGCGGCGTCGCCTATACCGACGCCCATGTCGACGCCTTCCTGATCCCCCAGGGCAACAACACCGGCGTCATCCCGACCGGCACGCCGCTCGGCTTCGCGCCGAAGTGGAAGGGCGACCTCGGCATCGACTATCGCGTCCGCACCGGCGGCGCGGTCGATTTCCAGCTCGGCGCACAGGGGTCGTACCAGTCGAGCGAGCTGTCGCTGTTCGTCGCCAACGCCGTCGACCGCGCGGCGGGGACGATCGGCGCCTACGGCCTGGTCAACCTGACGGCCGCCGTGCTCGACAACAAGGACCGCTACAAGCTGACCTTCACCGTCCGCAACGTCGCCAACGAACATTTCGCCGCGGCGATCGCCAACGGCGGCGTGCTCGGCAGCTACCGCTATCAGATCCCGCGCGACGCGGACCGGTACTATGGGGTGACCGGGCGGGTGAATTTCTAGGCGCAGCGCGGCCGCAAGCAGCGACTCAAACGCGTAGCGTTTGAAAGCAGCGCGCGGACTCGCGCCAGCCCGGCCGGCGGGGCGGCGGCGCACCGCCGCCGAACCCGTCCGACGACGCGCGGGCTTTGCCCGCGCCCGCCTCAGGCATGCGCCGGCCGCACCACCGGCACGCACAGCTGCACCCACGCCAGCGCCACCAGATACGCCCCGGCGACGATCGCCAGCATCGGCCAATAGCCGTGGCCGTGCATCAGGCTCCAGCCGGCGAACGCGCTCATCGCCGCGCCCGACAGGTTGCCGGCGACCGCGCCCAGCCCGATCACCGTGCCGACGCGCGCTACCGGCACCGCGTCGGCGGCGAGGCCGAAGATGTTGGTCGAAAAGCCCTGGTGGGCGAACAGGCCGATGCCGATGACGACCGCCGCCGCCCACGGCCCCGGCGCCAGCAGCGCCAGCGGCAGCGGCACGATCAGCAGCGCATAGACCAGCATCGACCCCTTGCGCGCGCGGTTCATGCTCCAGCCGCGCGCCAGCAGCCACGGGAACAGCAGCCCCGACGACAGCGCCCCCGCCGCGGCAAAGGCGTAAGGCAGCGCCGTCGGGCCGCCGAGCGCCGCCTGGCCGAGGTGGAACACCCGGGCGAAGAAGTCGGGCAGGAAGAACAACAGGAAGAACCAGCCGAGGTCGCTGAACAGCTTCGCGCCGACGATCGCCCAGGTCCGGCGGTCGGCGAACAGCGCCGCCCAGTCGGTCGCGGCGCGCGGCGTGCCGGCATCGGGCGCGGCGATGGGGACGAGCCCGCGCGTCCCGGCGAACCAGGCCAGCAGCCAGACGAAGCCGAGGCCGCCGGTGACGACGAACGCCGCCTGCCAGCCGAAGGCCAGCGCCAGCGGCGGGATCAGCAGCGGCGTCAGCATCGCGCCGATGTTGGGCGCGGTATTGCCGAGCCCGAGGGCGAACGAGCGTTCGCGGACCGGCAGATAGGTCGCCGCCGACTTGACCGCCGCCGGCGTGCCGACCGTCTCGGCAGCGGCGAGGACGACGCGGGCGGCGACGAACTGCGTCAGCGTCGCGGCGAAGGCGTGGGCGATGCCCGCCGCGCTCCACACGCCCACGCCCCAGCCGAGCGCGCGACGGACGCCGACGCGGTCGACGAACCAGCCGATGACGGCATAAGCGACCGCCGCGGTGACCTGGAAGGCGGTGCCGAGCAGCGCATAATCCTGGTCGTCCCAGGCGAAACGTGCCTGCAGCGTCGGCTTGAGCAGCGCCAGCACCTGGCGGTCGACGTAGTTCAGGGCGATGGCGACGAACAGCAGGGCGATGAGGAGCCTGCGCCGTGCCACGTCGCCCATGCGTCCCTCCCCCGCTTTGCCGCGACAGTGGCGGGGCGGCCGGCGGCGGTCAATCCGCCCGGCCCGGCCGGGCCGAAGCGATCTTCATCGACGCTGGCCCCGAAGTCGGTCGCCATCTATTATGCTGCGACGCACAATGGATCGGACCGCCTGATGCCCCGCCCTGCCCCGTCGCGTCGCGCGGCCCCGCGCCGACGGCCACCTGGCGCCGCTGCCGGTCGGCTTCGCCAACCCAGGCGCGCTGCAGATGTTCAGCTTCGTGCCCGACGACCTTGCCGCCGGCGCGCCGCTGGTCGTTGTCCTGCACGGCTGCACCCAGACCGCGGCCGGCTACGACCGCGCCTCCGGCTGGTCACGGCTCGCCGGCGCGCTCGGCTTCGCCCTGCTGTTCCCCGAGCAGGTCCGCACCAACAACGCCAACGGCTGCTTCAACTGGTTCGAGGCCGGCGACACCCGTCGCGGCCACGGCGAGGCGGCGTCGATCGCCGCCGCCGTCGCCGCGATCGTCGCGCACCACCGGCTCGATCCGGCGCGGGTCTTCGTCACCGGCCTGTCGGCCGGGGGCGCCATGGCCAATGCCCTGCTCGCCAGCTACCCCGACGTCTTCGCCGGCGGGGCGATCGTCGCCGGGCTGCCGTTCGGCTCGGCTGCCGGCGTCGGCGAGGCGCTGGCGGCGATGGCGCATCCGGCGGCGCTGAGCGGGCCGGCGCTGGGCGACCGGGTGCGCGGCGCGTCGACCTTCACCGGGCCGTGGCCGCGCGTCGCCGTCTGGCACGGCGGCGACGACCGGACCGTCAGCCGGCTGAACGGCGCGCGCCGTCGCCGAGCAATGGGCCGACGTCCACGGCGCGACGCCGACGGAGGACGGCGAGCGCACGGTCTGGCGCAACGCCGCCGGCGTCGCCGTCGTCGAGTTCAACGAGGTCGGCGGCATGGGCCACGGCACGCCGATCGACAGCCGCGACGGCGGTACGCCCGCGCCGTTCATGCTCGACGTCGGCATCGCCTCGAGCGCGCGCATCGCCGAGTTCTGGGGGCTGGGCACCGCCGCCCGCGCCGCGTCGCGCGCCGCCCCCCGCGCCGCCGGGCGGCCGGCGGCGCCGGCCCGCGGGTTCGACGTCGGCGGCGTCATCGCCGACGCCCTGCGCGCCGCCGGCATGATGAAGTAGGTGCGCGTGCGCGCCGCCCGCGCTACGGAACGCCATGGCTGAGCCGTTCGCCCGCCCCGTCGTGCCCGACGTCCCCGTGATCGAGACGGCGCGGCTGCGCCTGCGCGGGCACGTTCCCGCCGACCTCGACGCGGCGACGGCGATGTGGGCCGACCGCGCGGTGACGCGCTTCACCGGCAACCGCGCCTTCACCCGCGAGGAGACCTGGGCCCGGCTGCTCCGCTACACCGGCAACTGGTGCTGGTTCGGCTATGGCTTTTGGGCGGTCGAGGAGATCGAGACCGGCGCCTATGTCGGCCAGCTCGGCATCGCCGAGTTCGAGCGCGAGACTGCGCCGCCGCTCGCCGCGGTGCCCGAGGTCGGCTGGTCGTTCGTCGTCGCCGCCCATGGCCGCGGCTTCGCCAGCGAGGGCGTGCGGGCGGCGCTGACCTGGGCCGACGCCAATGTCGCCGCCGACCGGACCATGTGCCTGATCGATCCCGCCAACCTCGCCTCGATCCGCGTCGCCCGCCGCTGCGGCTTCGTCGAGGTGCCCGGCGTGATCTACAAGGGCTCGCGCTCGCTGCGCTTCGAACGCCAGCGCGGGGCGTAGCCGGCGCCGCGGCGGCGGCCCGCGGCCTACCCCGTCACGCCACGAAGTCGACCGGTCCCTCGATCTCCGACAGGCCGGCGACGAACTGGTCGACGCAGACCTCCCAGCGGAAGTGGCGGGCATAAGCGGCGCAATCCGCGCGCGCGGCGGTCAGCGCGCGGCCGATGGCGCGGGCAAGGTCGGTGTCGACCGCGCCGACGGGCGCAGTCCAGCCGGCGACGGTGCCGCGCCCGTCCGCCCCGACGACGTCGAGCGGCCCGGCGACGGGGAAGCCGGCGACCGGCACCCCGCTGGCCAGCGCCTCGATCATCACCAGCCCGAAGGTGTCGGTCAGCGACGGGAAGACGAAGACGTCGGCGCCGGCATAGGCCGCCGCGAGCGGCTCGCCGCTCAGGCTGCCGAGGAACACCGCCTGCGGGAACTGCCGGCGCATCGCCGCCAGCGCCGGACCGTCGCCGACGACGACCTTGGTGCCGGCGACGTCGGCGGCGAGGAAGGCGGCGATGTTCTTCTCGACCGCGACGCGGCCGACGCTGAGCAGGATCGGCCGCGGCAGCCCGGCATAGGCCGGGTGCGGCGCGACGCCGGGGTGGAACTGGTCGAGGTCGACCCCGCGCGACCACGGCCGCGTCCGCGCCAGGCCGTGATCGGCGAGCTCGGCCGCCAGCCGCGGCGTCGCCACCAGGATGTTGCGCGCCGGCGCATGGAAGCGGGCGAGCAGGCGCCACAGATAGGCCGGCGACAGGCCGGTGCGCGCCGCGACATAGTCGGGAAAGCGCGTGTGGAAGCTGGTGGTGAACGGCACCCCGCGCTTGACGCACCAGCCGCGCGCCAGCCAGCCGAGCGGCCCTTCGGTGGCGATGTGTACCGCTTCGGGGCGGAAGGCGGCGATCATCCCGCCGACGCGGTACGGCGTCGCCAGCGCCAGCCGGATCTCGGGATAGGTCGGGCACGGCACCGAGACGAAGCGATCGGGCGTGATCGTCTGCACCGCGTGCCCGCGCGCCTCCAGATGCGGCGACGGTCGTCGTCAGCGTGCGGACGACGCCGTTGACCTGCGGCGTCCACGCGTCGGAGACGAGGGTCAGGCGCATGAGGCGGTCGGTCGGGTCACCCGGGCCGTGTAGCCGGGCGAAGCGTCGGGGGAAACCGTCAGACCAGTTCCAGCTCGACCTCGGCCGCGACCCCGCGCGCCGCGACCCGCTTGGCCCAGTCGATGATCTCCATCCGGCCGTGGCGTGCTCGACCAGCGCGGTGCAGCTCTCCACCCAGTCGCCGTCGTTGTAATAGGTGACGCCGCCGAACTCGCGGATCTCGGCGGAGTGGATGTGGCCGCAGACGACGCCGTCGACGCCGCGTTCGGCGGCGGCATGGGCGACCGCCTCCTCGAAGCGCGAGACGAAGGCGACCGCGTTCTTGACCTTCTTCTTGAGGTGCGCCGACAGCGACCAATAGGGCAGGCCGAAGCGGCGGCGGATGCGGTTGAAGACGATGTTGAGCTTGAGCAGCGCGGCATAGGCATAGTCGCCGAGGAAGGCGAGCCAGCGTGGCGTACAGCACGACCCCGTCGAACTCGTCGCCGTGGAGGACGAGCAGGCGGCGGCCGTCGGCGGTGGTGTGGATCGCCTCCTGGACGACATCGACGCCGCCGAAGCTGAGGCCGGTATAGTCGCGCAGCAGCCTCGTCGTGGTTGCCCGGGACGTAGACGACGCGGGTGCCCTTGTTGGCCAGCTTGAGGACGCGGCGGACGATGTCGTTGTGCCGCGGCGGCCAGTACCAGCCGCGCTTCAGCCGCCAGCCGTCGATGATGTCGCCGACCAGGTACAGCGTCTCGGGCTGGATCGCTCTTGAGGAAGTCGAGCAGCAGGTCGGCGTTGCACCCCGACGTGCCGAGGTGGGTGTCGGAGATCCACACCGTGCGGAAGCGCAGCTTGCGCCGCGGCGTGGGCTCGTCGTCGTCGCGGGCCCAGCCGGTCGGCGGCAGCGCGGCGCGGGCGGCGGCGACCGAGGGGAAGCCGGTCAGGGCGGTCAGGGGCTGGGTCGCCATCGCGCGGGTTCCCGCAATTTCGGTTGTGCCCTACTACATCTGGTGTGTGACGGCTTGACGACGGTGCGCGCGGTACCCGCCGCGACCGTCACGCCGCGGCAATGATCGGTTCGGCAGCGGAACATCGGCGAACGCGTGCCGTTTCGTTTCGCGTCGCCGCGACCCTCTCGCGGCATTGGGAGTGAATGCCATGTGGATCGGAATCGCCGTCGTCCTGCTCGTCATCTGGCTGGTCAGCTTCGTCGCGCTGCATGTTTCGGGCGCGCTGATCCACCTGCTGCTGCTGGTCGCGCTGATCAGCCTGGTGCTGCACTTCGTCCGCGGGCGCTCGAGCACGGTCTGACTTCGCGGACTGCGTCGCGGTAACGAAAACGGCCGGAAGCGGGGGCTTCCGGCCGTCATGCCGTCACCGGGACTGACGATCTGCTGGTCGGGGCGAGAGGATTCGAACCTCCGGCCCCTGCCTCCCGAAGACAGTGCTCTACCAGGCTGAGCTACGCCCCGACGCAAGGCGCGAGGCTATAGCCGCGCGCCCGCGGCGGCGCAACCGCCGTCTCCAGCCGTGCGCTGCAGCCCGCAACGCCGCGCGGCTGGCGAACTTCTCGCGCGGTGCCGGGTGGGCGGCGGCGGCGAGCTCGGCGGCGTCGATCGCCTGCCAGCCGGCGAAGGTCACCGGCCGGATGCCGCGCGCGGCGAGCAGCGCGTCGAGCCCGGCCCCGCCGGCGCGGCCGCCGGGCGCGACCTCGGCGGCGATGCGCTCGGCGACTTCGATCCCGTCGGGCCGGTTGGTGCCGATCGTCCCCGTCGGCCCGCGCCGCGCCCAGCCGGTGACGTACAGCCGCTCCGCCGACCCGCCCGCGGTCGTTGACGAAGCGCGCCGCGCGCCGCGTCGAACGGCACGCCGGACCCAGCGGCGCGCTGAGATAGCCGATGCAGGCGACGATCAGGCCGCAGTCGATGCGCTGTACGTCTCGCCGGTGCCGACGGCGGCCTCGCCCTCCAGCCGCGTCCGCTCGAGCGTCAGCCGCAGCGCGTCGCCGTCGGCGCTCGATCGCCACCGGCCGGCTGAAGAAGTCGAAGGCGATGGTCACCGGCTTGTCCGCGCGCCGGCGCGGCGGCGAAGGCGCGCAGCGTCGCCGACGACCTTGCGCAGGCCCGGCTCGAGCGCGGCGTCGCCGCGCCGCGTCGGGCAGGTCGGCGGCGGCGCACCACCGGCCGCGCCCGCGCCGAGCTGGCCGAGTTCGCCCATCTCCTTCGGCGTGAAGCTCGCCTGGTACGGCCCGCGCCGGCCGACGATGTGGATGTCGCGCACCGCGCTCGCCGCCAGCGCGGCGCGGGCGTGGCGGCGAGGTCGGAATGGGCCAGCTCGGCCGGTGTCTTGGCGAGGATCCGGGCGCACGTCGATCGCGACGTTGCCGTTGCCGACGACGACGGCGCCGGGGTGCGCGCAGCGGCACGTCGAGGTCGGCGAAATCGGGGTGGCCGTTGTACCAGCCGACGAACGCCGCCGAGCCGAGCACGCCGGGCAGGTCCTCGCCGGGGATGCCGAGCGGGCGGTCGTGCGGCGCCCCGGTCGCCAGCACCACGGCGTCGTAGAGGCCGAGCAGCTCGTCGAGCGTCGACGTCGCGTCCCGACCGCGACGTTGCCGACGAAGCGGACGCCGCCGGCGAGCACGGCATGATAGCGCCGGTCGACCGCCTTGATCGACTGATGATCGGGGGCGACGCCGGCGCGGATCAGCCCGTACGGCGTCGGCAGCGCGTCGAGGATGTCGACCGACCGCGCCCAGCCGCTTGGCCAGCGCCTCGGCGGTGTAGAACCCCGCCGGCCCGGCGCCGATGATCGCGACGTGCAGCATGGACGGCCTTCCCCCGGCGAAGCGGCCCGCATGTGGCGGTGCGGCGGTTTCTTTGGCAAGCCCCCTCTGCTAGGCGCGAGCGATGACCGCCCCCATCGACCGCATCCGCAACTTCTCGATCATCGCCCATATCGACCATGGCAAGTCGACGCTCGCCGACCGGCTGATCCAGCGCACCGGCGGGCTGACCGCGCGCGAGATGAGCGAGCAGGTGCTCGACAACATGGACATCGAGCGCGAGCGCGGCATCACGATCAAGGCGCAGACCGTCCGCCTCGACTATAACGGCTATGTCCTCAACCTGATGGACACGCCGGGCCACGTCGATTTCGCCTATGAGGTCAGCCGCAGCCTCGCCGCCTGCGAGGGCGCGCTGCTCGTCGTCGACGCGGCGCAGGGGGTCGAGGCGCAGACGCTGGCCAACGTCTACCAGTCGATCGAGCACGACCACGTGATCATCCCGGTGATCAACAAGGTCGACCTGCCCGCCGCCGAGCCCGAGCGGGTCAAGGCGCAGATCGAGGACGTCATCGGCATCTCGACCGACGACGCGGTGCTGACCAGCGCCAAGACCGGCATCGGCATCGACGAGGTGCTCGACGCGATCGTCCGCGCTGATCCCGCCGCCCAAGGGCGACCCGGCGGCGCCGCTGAAGGCGATGCTGGTCGACAGCTGGTACGACCCCTATCTCGGCGTCGTCATCCTCGTCCGCGTCATCGACGGCTCGCTTGCGCAAGGGCCAGCAGATCGTCTTCATGGCGGCAGGGCACGCAGCACCTCGTCGACCGCGTCGGCTGCTTCCGCCCCAAGATCGAGCAGCTCGACGCGCTCGGCCCCGGCGAGATCGGCTTCATCACCGCCCAGATCAAGGAAGTCGCCCAGACCAACGTCGGCGACACGATCACCGACGCCGAAGCGCCCGGCCGCCGAGGCGCTGCCCGGCTTCAAGAAGGTCCAGCCGGTGGTGTTCTGCGGCCTGTTCCCGGTCGACGCCGCCGATTTCGAGAAGCTGCGCGACAGCCTCGGCCGGCTGCGGCTGAACGACGCGAGCTTCACCTTCGAGACCGAGAGCAGCGCCGCGCTCGGCTTCGGCTTCCGCTGCGGCTTCCTCGGCCTGCTCCACCTCGAGATCATCCAGGAGCGGCTGACGCGCGAATACGACCTCGACCTGATCACCACCGCGCCGTCGGTCGTCTACAAGATGCTGCTCCGCGACGGCAGCAGATCGAGCTGCACAACCCGGCCGACATGCCCGACCCGAGCACGATCGAGCTGATCGAGGAGCCGTGGATCGAGGCGACGATCTTCACGCCCGACGAATATCTCGGCTCGCATCCTCAAGCTCTGCCAGGACCGGCGCGGCATCCAGAACAACCTGACCTATGTCGGCGGCCGCGCGCAGGTCATCTACGAGCTGCCGCTGAACGAGGTGGTGTTCGACTTCTACGACCGGCTGAAGAGCATCAGCCGCGGCTATGCCAGCTTCGATTATCACCAGATCGGCTACCGCGAGGGCGACCTCGTCAAGATGACGATCATGGTCAATGCCGAGCCGGTCGACGCGCTGAGCATGATCGTCCACCGCGACGCCGCCGAGGCGCGCGGCCGGCACATGTGCGAGCGGATGAAGGACCTGATCCCGCGCCACCTGTTCAAGATCCCGGTCCAGGCGGCGATCGGCGGCAAGGTCATCGCGCGCGAGACGATCGCCGCGATGCGCAAGGACGTGACCGCCAAATGCTACGGCGGCGACATCAGCCGCAAGAAGAAGCTGCTCGACAAGCAGAAGGAGGGCAAGAAGCGGATGCGCCAGTACGGCAGCGTCGACATCCCGCAGGAGGCGTTCATCGCCGCGCTGCGGATGGGCGACGCGAACTAGGCTACCCGCGACAACGGCCCCGAACCACCCCCCTTGCATCTGCTGCAACGCAGGGTGACATTGGTGGAGACGGCGGCGCTGGCCCCTGACGCGCCGCCCCGGGAGAAGTCCATGCCCGCGTTTCACCCGCGATCTCGAACATACGCTGCACAACGCGCTGGCCGAGGCCAGCCGGCGCCACCACGAATATGCGACGCTCGAGCACCTGCTGCTCGCGCTCGCCGGCGACACCCATGCCGTCGCGGTGATGAAGGCGTGCGCGGTCGACGTCGAGGAGCTCGGCGCCAACGTCACCAAATATCTCGACACCGAACTCGGCGCGCTGAAGACCGACGCCAGCGTCGATCCGTCGCCGACCGCCGGGTTCCAGCGCGTCGTCCAGCGCGCGATCCTCCATGTCCAGTCGTCGGGCCGCGAGGAGGTCACCGGGGCCAACGTCCTCGTCGCGCTGTTCAGCGAGCGCGAGAGCCACGCGGTGTTCTTCCTCCAGCAGCAGGACATGACCCGCCTCGACGCGGTCAGCTTCATCGCCCACGGCATCGCCAAGTCCGGGCCGAGCGAGACGCGCGCGGTCAAGGGCAGCGGGCGCCGGCCAAGGGTCCGAGGACGAGCCCGAGGAGAAGCCGGCGAAGGGCGAGAAGAAGGGCGGCGAGAGCGCGCTCAAGCAGTTCACCGTCAACCTCAACGAGAAGGCGAAGACCGGCAAGATCGACCCGCTGATCGGCCGCCACGCCGAGGTCGACCGGACGATCCAGATCCTGTGCCGCCGCAGCGAAGAACAACCCGCTCTACGTCGGCGAGCCCGGCGTCGGGAAGACCGCGATCGCCGAGGGCCTCGCGCGCAAGATCATCGAGGGCGACGTCCCCGACGTGCTCAAGCCCGCGGTGATCTACAGCCTCGACATGGGCGCGCTGCTCGCCGGCACGCGCTATCGCGGCGACTTCGAGGAGCGGCTGAAGAACGTCGTCACCGAGCTCGAGAAGCTGCCGCACGCGGTGCTGTTCATCGACGAGATCCACACCGTGATCGGCGCCGGCGCGACCAGCGGCGGGGCGATGGACGCGTCGAACCTGCTCAAGCCGGCGCTGTCGAGCGGCGCGATCCGCTGCATCGGCTCGACGACGTACAAGGAGTTCCGCAACCACTTCGAGAAGGACCGCGCGCTGCTGCGGCGCTTCCAGAAGATCGACGTCAACGAGCCGACGGTCGAGGACGCGATCAAGATCCTGATGGGCCTGCGCATCAGTCTACGAGAAGCACCACCAGCTCAAGTACACGCCCGAGGCGATCAAGGCCGCGGTCGAGCTGTCGGCGCGCTACATCAACGACCGCAAGCTGCCCGACAAGGCGATCGACGTGATCGACGAGACCGGCGCGTCGCAGATGCTGGTGCCGCTGGCCAAGCGCAAGAAGACGATCGGCGTCAAGGAGATCGAGGCGGTCATCGCGACGATGGCGCGCATCCCGCCGAAGTCGGTGTCGGTCGACGACAAGAAGGCGCTGGCACGCTCGAGGCCGACCTCAAGCGCGTCGTCTTCGGCCAGGACAAGGCGATCGAGCGCGTCGGCTCGGCGATCAAGCTCAGCCGCGCCGGCCTGCGCGAGCCGAACAAGCCGATCGGCAACTATCTGTTCAGCGGCCCGACCGGCGTCGGCAAGACCGAGGTGGCGAAGCAGCTCGCGTCGATCCTCGGCATCCCGCTGACCCGCTTCGACATGAGCGAGTATATGGAGCGCCACTCGGTCAGCCGGCTGATCGGCGCGCCCCCGGGCTATGTCGGCTTCGACCAGGGCGGGCTGCTGACCGACGCGGTCGACCAGAACCCGCACGGCGTGCTCCTGCTCGACGAGATCGAGAAGGCGCATCCCGACCTGTTCAACATCCTGTTGCAGGTGATGGACAACGGCAAGCTGACCGACCACCACGGCAAGACCGTCGACTTCAGGAACACGATCCTGATCATGACGACCAACGCCGGCGCGTCCGACATGGCGCGCGAGGGGCTGGGCTTCGGCGCCGCCACCCGCGAGGGCGAGGACGAGGAGGCGATCAAGCGGATGTTCACGCCCGAGTTCCGCAACCGCCTCGACGCCGTCGTCCCGTTCGAGAGCCTGCCGCCGTCGGTGATCGATGCGCGTGATCGACAAGTTCGTCATCGGGCTCGAACTGCAGCTGAGCGAGCGCGACGTCCACATCAGCCTCGACGACGCCGGCCAAGACATGGCTGATCGAGCGCGGCTATGACAAGGCGATGGGCGCGCGGCCGATGGCGCGGCTGATCCAGGAGAAGATCAAGCAGCCGCTGGCCGAGGAACTGCTGTTCGGCAAGCTGGTCCGCGGCGGCGAGGTGCGCGTCCACGTCAAGGACGACACGCTGGCCTTCGAGATCATCAAGGCTGCGCCGAAGCCGAAGCGGGTGAAGAAGGGCACGGCGCCCGAAGCGCCCGCCGCCGAGACCGGCGAGCCGCTGATCGAGGCCTAGCCGGCGTCAAACGACAAACGCCGCCGCTGCATCCCGCAGCGGCGGCGTTTTCGTGTCCGCTCCCCCCGGTGCGGACCGAGGCGATAGGCGGGCGGCTACAGCTTGACCGCAACCCGCAGGTAACCGAACTGGCCCGGCACGTCGTAGGTCGTCGGATCGTAGTTCGGGCCCGTGCAGCTGTAGCAGGCCGGCGGATTCCTGTTGAACACGTTGTTGACGCCGATGGTGAAGTCGACCTTGTGCTGCAGTGCCACCGGCGTGAAGGTCAGGCGGACGTCGCCGTAGAAGGTGTTGCCGAGCCGGTTGCCGACGACAACCGAGCTTTCATAGACATGGTCGATGTAGCGGCCGGTGAAGGCGGCGTCGATGTCGCCCCAGGCCCAGTCGATGACGCCGGTGCCCTTGAAGTGCGGGTACGACTGGTCGGGGAAGCCGCGCGTCGTGCCGAGGTAGCTCGTCGTGGTGAAGCCGACCGCGGCGGGGAAGGTCTCGGTGTACTTGAGCAGGTAATTGCCGTCGAGCGACAGGCCGAAGGCGCCGTAGGACGTCTTCGGGCTGCGGTAGCTGAAGGTCACGTCGATACCGCGGGTGCGGATGTCGCCGATGTTCTGCAGCGTCGCGTTGATCCGCTGGATCAGCCCCGACGGCGTGCGCGTGATCGCGGCGCAGCTGAGGGGATCGGCGGACAGCGCGCAACGGCTGAGCGTCAGCTGCGCGTCGGTCGGCGCGATCGCGTTCTTCACCCGGATGTCGTAATAATTGACCTCCAGGCTGAGCGCGCTGGCAAAACCGCTATGCCGTGCCCACGACGGCGAATAGACGCCGCCGAACAGCAGCGTGCGCGACTTCTCCGGCTGCAGGTTGGGGTTGCCACCGGTCAGCACGGCGAGCTGGCCGCCGGTCGGCTCGGCATAGCTGCCGTTCGCCGGCACGCCGTTGGCCGTGCAGTTGGCCCGGACCGTCGCCGACGCCTGGTACGGCGAACCGGGCACGTTGGTGCAGGGATCGTTGATCGGCGCGTCGGCACGGCTGGCGGCGCCGTACAGCTCGCCGATCGACGGCGCGCGGAAGCCGGTCGCATAGCTGCCGCGCAGCAGCAGGTCGGGGACCGGCTTCCACAGGCCGGTGCCGGTGTAGGTCGTGCTGTTGAACCCGGTCGAATAGTCGGCGTAGCGGATCGCGCCGTCGGCCTCGAGCGAGCTGAAGAACGGCACGTCCTTCAGGATCGGCACGCGGATTTCGCCATAGACCTCGTTGGTGTCGTAGTGGCCCGAAGCCGGCTGCGACGGGATGTCGGCGCCCAGCCCGGCGACGATCACCGGATCGGGCTGATAGCTGCCGTACTGGTAGCGATGTTCATAGCCGACGGCGAAGCCGAGCGGCCCGGCCGGCAAGTCGAGCAGGTCACCGCTGAGGTTGGCGGTATAGTCGAACAGCTCCTGGTTCGACCGGTCCTGTTCGGTGAAGCCGACGAAGGCGAGCATCGCCGGCGTCACCGAGCCCGCGCCGCCGAAGATGTCGAACGGCACGCATGGCGCGGTGCAGTTGGCCACCGGGCCCAGCGCCTGCGCCAGCTTGGCGGCGTTGAGGTTGCCGGTGAAGGTCTGGTGCGCGTCGTTCAGGCCGAAGCTGGCGTTGACGTCCCAGAACCACTTGTGGCTGCCGACGTGGAACGAGCCGTCGAGGGTCGCGGTGCCGTCGATCGTATCGACGTGCTGGGTATAGGTCCGCTGCCCGGCCTCGACCAGGCGGCGACCGATGAACGAATAGGTTGCCGGCTGCCCATTCGCTCCCGACGACAGCGTGCCGAACGGGTTGTACGGGTTGGTCGCGTCGATGGTGATGGTGTCGAGCAGGTTGCCGTTGCCGGCATCGGGGCCGACGAACAGCGGCAGGAAGGCGGCCTGGTTCTGCGAGTTGCGCCGGTTGTACGCGGCCTTGACGCGCAGGTTCACCGTGTCGCCGAGTTCCTGCTTGATGCTGACCCAGGCGCCGTAGCGCTCCGACGGCGTCAGGAAGTAATTGTACGGCGAGAAGTTGAAGCGATCGGCCGCGGTGAAGGCCTTGAAGTCGCCGGTGGCGAGCGTCGGATCATAGACCGGGCGCCCGTTGATCGGCGCCGAGCGGAGGGTGATGCTGCCGCCCGACGGGAAGGCCGGGTTGCCCTCGTTGAAGACGAAGCGGCCGTTGAGCGTCGCGCTCGAGCAGCCGCCGATCGGGTCGGTGCAGCTCGTCTGGAACGGGTTGGGGAACTGCGAGGTGGAGCGGTTGGCGGTGCGAACCGCCTCCTGCTTCACATAGGTGCCGCCGAAGACGATGTTCGTCGTCGGCAGCTTGATGCCGTAGCTCGCCTCGTAATCCTGGGTATGGCCGTCGCCCTGGCGGAAGGTGCCGAACTGTGCGCTCGCCTGCAGCCCCTCCTGCGCCGACTTGGTGATGATGTTGACGACGCCGGCGAGCGCGTCCGAGCCGTACAGCGGCGACTGGCCCGACTGCAGCACCTCGATGCGCTCGACCGAGCTCAGCGGGATGGAGTTGAGGTCGACGGTCGACGGGATGCCGCTGGCGCTGGCGCCGGGGACGAAGCGAATGCCGTCGACCAGCACCAGCGTCCGCTTGGCGCCGAGATAGCGCAGGTCGATCTCGGCCGAGCCGGCGCCGACGCCGCCGCCATCGGGCGGATTGCCGATATTGCCGCTGTTGTTGACCTTGGAATTCAAGCCGCCGCTGGCGCTGGGCAGGCGCTGGAGGACGTCGGCGATTGCCGACAGGCCGGTCTGCTGGATCGCCGCGGCGTCGACGACGACGACCGGCGAGGTGTTGTCGAGCGGGCTCTGGCGGATGCGGCTGCCGGTGACGATGATCTCGTCGGCGGCGCCGGCTTCGGGAGCCGCGGCGGTGGCCGTCGGGCCGTTGGTCACCGCCTGGGCGTACAGCGCCCCGGCGTCGAGCAGCAGCGCGGCCATCGCGCCGCCGAGGAGAACAGCCTTGATCGCCATCGTGCATCCTCTTCGATCGTTGCGTTGCCGGTTCTGGTCGCCGCCGCGCCGCTGTGCAACGGCAAGTCGTTGTGCGGTGCAAAAGACCGCCGGGGGTGTCACTCCACTGCAACAATCGCGCGGTTTCCCATTGCCGCGCCTTCAGGCATAGCAGGGCCTTGCGTTCCAGCCACGGAGCCTGCCATGTCGCGTCCGCCCGTCACCCAGGCGATGATCGACCTCTACGATCGCTTCACGCACGAGGGGATGGGCCGGCGCGAGCTGATGACCGGCCTCGCCCGGCTCGCCGGCAGCAGCGCGGCGGCCGCCGCGATCCTGCCGCTGATCGCGGCCTCACCGGCGGCGGCGAGCATCGTCGCGGCCGACGACAAGCGCGTCATCGCCGAGACCGCGCGCTGGCCCGGCGGCACGATCCACCAGCTGTCCGGCTATCTCGTCCGGCCCGCGGTCAGCGACAAGCTGTCCCTGGGCACGGTCATGCTGGTCCATGAGAACCGCGGTCTGAACGAGCATATCCGCGACGTCGCCCGGCGGCTGGCGATCGAGGGCTTCATCGTCCTTGCCCCCGATTTCCTGTCGCCCGACGGCGGCACGCCGGCCGACGAGGACCGCGCCCGCGAGATGATCGGCCGGCTCGGCCGCGACGCGACGGTCGCCGACGGCGTGGCGACGCTCGACTATCTCGCCCGCATCAAGGGCGGCAACGCGCGTGTCGGCGCGGTCGGCTTCTGCTGGGGCGGTGGCTTGGTCAACGCCGTCGCCTGCGCTGCCGGCGCCCGCCTGCGCGCCGGTGTCGCTTATTACGGGCCGCAGCCGCCCGCCGCGCTGGTCCCGGCGATCAAGGCGCGGATGCTGCTCCATTATGCCGCGCTCGACGAACGGATCGACGCCGGCGTCCCCGGCCTATGAGGCGGCGCTGAAGGCCGCGCAACGTCAAGTACGAGATCTTCGTCTATCCGGGCGTCAACCACGCCTTCAACAACGACACCTCCGGCAGCGCTACGACAAGGATGCCGCCGACCTGGCGTGGAAGCGCACGGTGGCGATGCTCCACGAGACGCTGGGGTGAGTGGCGGCGGCGACAACCGCATCGCCATCGTCCGCCGCCGCGGCGGGCCGGAACGGGTCGAGGTCGCCGCCGCGCCGATGCCGCACGTCGGCCCCGACGACCTGCTCGTCGCGGTCGAGGCGACCGGCGTCGCCTTCGCCGACGTCGCGATGCGCAAGGGTGTCTATCCCGGTGTCGGCTTCCCCTTCACCCCAGGCTACGAAGTCGTCGGCCGCGTCGTCGCCGGAAACGGCTTCGCGCCCGGCACGCGGATCGCGGCGCTGACCGTCACCGGCGGCGCGGCGCGCTTCGCCGTGGTCCCGGCGGCGGACTGTGTCGCCGTGCCCGACGCGGTATCCAGCGTACAGGCCGCCGCGCTGGTCCTGAACGGCCTGACCGCGTGGCAGATGCTGACCCGCTGCGTCGCCCGGCCGTCGATCGAGGCGATGCTCGTCTGGGGTGCCGCGGGGGGCGTCGGCTCGGTCCTGCTCGCGCTCGGCCGCTATTTCGGCATCCGTACCTTCGGCGTCGCCAGCGGCGCGCGGCAGGACTTCGTCCGGGCCCGCGGAGCGACGGCGATCGACCGCGGCGGCGACGTTGCCGATGCCGTGCGGGCGGCGTCGGGCGGCGGGGTCGATGCCGTCTTCGACGGCGTCGGCGGCGCCAATGTCCGGATCAGCGAGGCGGCGCTGCGCCCTGGCGGCGCGCTGGTCATGTTCGGCTTCCAGGGCGCCCTCGGCGGCGAGCGGTTCAATCCCCTCCGCGCGGCGGCGGCGATCGTCACCTCGCCCCGGCTGAGCGCGCAGCAGCAGTTCCTCGCCGGCACCGGACGTCGCGGCTACCTCGTCACGCAGTGGAAGGACGCCCACCCCGATTTCTACCGCGAAGATCTGACGACCCTGCTCGGCCTCGCCGCCGACGGGCACCTCGTTGCCGACATCGCCGCCGAGCTGCCGCTCGACCGCATCGCCGAGGCGCACCGGGTCATGGCCGCGGGCACGCAGCAGGGCAAGATCATCATCCGGCCGTGATGCGGCGGGCTATGCCTGCAATTGCATCTATTGTAGCGTCCGCCGTATGGACACGCCGTGCCATGCCATGAGTGCCCGCCGCTTCGCCCGCCGGGTGACGGCGCTGTACGACGCGGCGCTGGCGGCGCATGGGCTGACCATCGGCCAGTTCGGCATCCTCGCCCATCTCCGCCGGCGCGAAGCGATCGGCGTCGCCGCCTTGGCCGAGCGGCTGGCGAGCGACGCCTCGACCTGCTCGCGGCTGCTGAAGCCCCTCGCCGCCGCCGGCCTGCTGACGATCGCGCCCGACCCCGCCGACCGGCGCGCCAGGGCGATCCGCCTGACGGAGGCCGGTCGCGACCGCGTCCGCGCCGCCTACCCGGCGTGGCAAGCAGCGCAGGCAACGGTCGCGACGCGGCTCGGCGAGGCGCGGCTGGAAACGCTGCGCCTGGTGCTCGACGATGCCTATCCCCGACTGGAGCGCGCCGCATGACGCCTGCCGCCGACCGTGCTCCCCTGCCGCGCGAGGCGCTGGCGACGATGACCGGGCTCGACCTGATGCGGGCGATGGTCGCCGGCGTGCTGCCCGGCGCGCCGATCGCCGCACTGATGAACATGCGCGCCATCGCCGCCGACCCGGGAACGGTGACCTTCGCGGCGACGCCGGGGGCGGAGCATTACAATCCGCTCGGCACGGTCCACGGCGGCTTCGCGGCGACGCTGCTCGACAGCTGCATGGGCTGCGCGGTGCATACGACCCTGCCCGCCGGCACCGGCTTCACCTCGATCGACATCAACGTCACCTATGTCCGCGCGATCACCACCGCGACCGGCGAGGTCACGGCGCGGGGCGAGGTCATCCACGCCGGACGACGGGTGGCGACCGTCCGCGGCACGCTGACTGACGCCGCCGGCAAGGTGCTGGCGCACGGCACCTCGTCGTGCCTGGTCTTCGAGCTGCCGAAATGAACCCGGCGATCGTCGTCATCGGCGCCGGCGACGCCACCGGCGGGGCGATCGCCCGCCGCTTCGCCCGCGAGGGAATGACCGCCGTCGTCGTCCGGCGCACGGCGGCCGCGCTCGAGCCGCTCGTTGCCGCCATCGCCGCCGACGGCGGGCGGGCGGTCGCCATGGCCACCGACGCGCGCGACGAGGCGGCGATGGTCGCGCTGTTCGACCGGGTCGAGGCCGAGGTCGGGCCGGTCGCCGTCGCCGTGTTCAACATCGGCGCCAACGTCCCCTCGCCGATCCTGCAGGAAACGGCGCGCAAGTACCGCAAGATCTGGGAACTGGCGGCGCTGAGCGGCTTCCTGACCGGACGCGAGGCCGCGCGCGTCATGCTACCGCGCGGAGAGGGAACGATACTCTTCACCGGCGCGACGGCCAGCCTCCGCGGCGGCGCAGGCTTCGCCGCCTTCGCCGGAGCCAAGCATGCGCTGCGGGCGCTGGCGCAGTCGCTGGCGCGCGAGCTGGGGCCGCAGGGCATCCATGTCGGCCACGTCGTCGTCGACGGGGCGATCGACACCGCGTTCATTCGCGACAATTTCCCTGAGCGTTTCGCGGCCAAGGCGCATCACGGCATCCTCGACCCCGATCACATCGCCGACGCCTACTGGTTCCTCCACCGCCAGCCGCGCGACGCCTGGACGCACGAGCTCGACCTCAGGCCATGGACGGAGAAGTTCTGATGCCGGCTGCAATCGAGTTCCTGTTCGATTTCGTCTCGCCGGCGAGCTACCTCGCCCATTGCCGGCTGAAGGGCGTCGTCGCCCGCACCGGGGCCAAAGTCGACCACGTGCCGGTGTTCCTCGGCGGCATCATGCAGGCGACCGGCAATCGTCCGCCGGGCACGGTCGCGGCCAAGGGCGCGTGGATGAGCCGCGACCTCGACCGCTTCGCCGCCCGCGACGGGGTGCCGTTCACGATGAACCCGCACTTCCCGCTGAACACCCTGCCGCTGCTGCGCATCGCCACCGCGCTGAAGGACGATTCGCGGTTCATGCGCTTCGTCGATTTCGCCTTCGATGCCATGTGGCATTTCCCGCGCAACCTGGCCGACCCCGGCGAGGTCCGCGCGCTGCTGGTCAACGCCGGCTTCGACGCCGACGCCGAACTGGCGCGGGCGCAGAGCCCCGAGGTCAAGGACCGGCTGAAGGCGACGACCGACGCGGCCATCGCCCGCGGCGTGTTCGGCGCCCCGACCTTCTTCGTCGGCGACGAGATGTGGTTCGGCCAGGACCGGCTCGACTGGGTCGAGGCGGCGGCGGCGTAGCCCAAGAAAAAAGGCCCCGCGGTTGCCCGCGAGGCCCTTCTCCGTCGACTATCCGCCGACCCTAGTTGCGGTTGCCGCCCATGAAGCGGAGCAGGAACAGGAACAGGTTGATGAAGTCGAGGTACAGCGTCAGCGCACCCATGACGATCGACTTGCCGGCGAAGTCGGTGCCGCCGACATAGTCGTACATCGCCTTGATCTTCTGCGTGTCATAGACGGTCAGCGCGGCAAACAGCAGGACGCCGACGAACGAGATCAGCAGCGAGCCGGTCGCACTGGGGAAGAAGGCGTTGATCAGCGACGCGACGATCAGCCCGACCAGGCCCATCAGCAGGAACTTGCCGAAGCCCGACAGGTCGCGCTTGGTCGTGTAGCCGTACAGGCTGAGCGCGCCGAACGAGGCCGAGGTGGCGAAGAAGGTCGCCGCGATCGACCCGCCGGTGTAGCGCAGGAAGATCGTCGACAGCGACACGCCCATGATCGCGGCATAGCCCCAGAACAGCGCCTTCAGGCTGAACTCCGACATGCGGTTGATGCCGAAGCTCATCGTCAGGACGATGCCGAGCGGGGCGAGCATCGCGATCCAGCCGAGCAGCGACGGCTTGCCGGCCTCGTTGAACAGCGAATAGACCGCGCCCGACTGCGCGAACAGCAGGGCGACGACGCCGGTCAGCAGGACTCCGCTCGCCATGTAGTTGTAGACGGACAGCATGTAGCTCCGCAGCCCGGCGTCGAACGTCGCCGGCGCGACGACCGGCGCGGCGGCGAAGGCGGCGCGGCGATCGAACTGGTTGGCCATGGGTCTCTCCATTTGCTCCGGCGACAAGCCGCCGGGACAACGCGCGACATATCGGCGTTCCGGGCCGGCGATTCAAGCGGTGCCTACAGCGTCCGCAGCACCGCGTTCGGCCGCGCCGACAGCGCCGCCCACGAGCCGGCGAGACCGAGGAGCACGGTGACGAGCGCGCCGATGCCGACGGTGGCGACGACCGGCCCCCAGGCCGGCGTCCAGGCGAGCGTCAGCGTCCGCGTGACGACGTACCAGCCCGCGGCCGTGCCGAGCGCCAGGGCGAGGCCGGCGACGACCAGCGCCAGCAGGCCGTATTCGAGCAGCGTCGCCACCGCCACTTGGCCCGCGCGTCGCCCCGAGCACCTTCAGCAGCACCGCGTCATAGGTCCGCGCCCGCCGGCTGGCGGCGAGCGCGCCGATCAGCACGGCGATGCCGGCGGCGACCGTGACGCTGGCCGCGGCGCGCACCGCCGTCGCCAGCTGGCCGAACAGCGTCGCCACCTGGCCGATGACGTCCGCGACACGGACCAGCGACGTCGTCGGCAGGTCGCGGGCGACCGCCGCGGCGAAGGGGCGTTCCTGCGCGGGCTTGAGCGCGACGGTCGCCATCCAGCTGTGCGGCGCGCCCTCGAGCGTGCCCGGCGCGAACAGGATCGCGAAGTTGAAGCCGAAGCTGCGCCAGTCGATCTTGCGGAAGCTGGCGATACGCGCCGTGATGTCGACGCCCAGCACCGAAATGGTCAGCGTGTCGCCGATCCTGAGGTGCAGCGCCTCGGCCGCATCCTGGTCGATCGACACCAATGGCGGCCCGGCATAGTCGGCCGGCCACCAGTGCCCGGCGGTCAGGACATTGTGCTCGGGGAACGTGGCCGCGTAGCTGAGGCCGCGGTCGCCGCGCAGGATCCAGGCGGAATCGGGCGCGTGCAGCCGCGCCACCGCCACGCCGTTGACCGCCGTCACCGGCCCGCGCAGCGACGGCACGGTGCGGAGCGTCGCCCCCGCCGGCACGGCACGGGTGAAGGCGGCAAGGCCGTCGGTCGGGATGTCGATGGCGAAGAAGGTCGGCGCCTTGGCCGGGACCTGCTCGCCGAGCTGGCGGCCGAGGTCGGTCTCGATCGTGCTCAGCGTCGCGAACAGCGTCAGGCCGAGGCCGAGGGCGACGACCAGCTGCCGCGTCAGCGCGCCGGGCCGGTGGAGGTTGGCCAGCGCCAGCCGCGCCAGCACCCCGCGCGGCCGCGGCACCCGGGCGGCGAGCCAGCCGATGCCGGCGGCAAGCGCCGTCAGCACCGCCAGCAGGGCGAGGGCGGCGCCGAGGAAGGCGGCGGCGAACAGCGGGTCGTCGGCCTGGCCGAGCGCCAGCGCGGCGACGCCCGCCCCCGCCAGCACGACGAGCGCCGCCGCCCCCCAGCCTGGCCAGCGGGCCGGCTCGACGGTGTCGCGCAGCAGACGCGCGGCCGGCAGGTCGCGGGCGCGGACCAGCGGCACCACGGCGAAGCCGGCGGCGATCAGGAAGCCGTAGGCGGCGGCCCGCGCCAGCGGCACGGGAAAGAGGCCGAGCGCCGGCGGCACCGGCAGCGCATCCCCGGCGGCGGCGACGACGGCCCACGGCACCGCCGCCCCCAGGGCCGCGCCGGCGGCGACGGCAGCGACCGCGACCAGCCCGATCTGCAGGCCATAGCTGGCGAAGATCGTCCGCGATCCCGCCCCCATCGCCTTCAGCGCCGCGATCGTCGTCGACTTGGCGGCGAGATAGGCGGCGACGCCATTGCCCACCCCGACGCCGGCGACGACCAGCGCCGTCAGACCGACCAGCGTCAGGAACTGGCCGAGCCGGTCGATGAACTGCCGCGTGCCCGGCGCGCTGTTGCCGCGGTCGGTCAGCGACCAGCTGGTGCCCGGCGTCGCCGCCTTCAGCCGTGCCGCCGCCGCCGCCGGGGCGATGCCGGCGGGCAGCTGCACGCGGTAGCTGGCGCGGAACAGGCTGCCGGGCGCGAGCAGCCCGGTCGCCGCCAGATCCTCGGTCCGCATCAGCACCCGCGGGCCGAAGCCGAAGCCGTCGCCGGTGGCGTCGGGTTCGCCGGCGATCGTGCCGGCGACGCGGAAGCTCGCCTGGCCGATCGTCAGCCGGGCGCCGGCGCGCGCCGCCAGCGCCGGTGCGACCGCGACGCTGCCCGGCACCAGCCGTGCGCCGTTCGCCAGCGTCAGCGCGCCGTAGAACGGGTAGGCGGCATCGACCGCCTTGACCTCGGCCAGCACGCGGTCGGCGCCGTCGCCGGCCGGCCCGACCATCGCCCGCAGCCGCACCACTTCCGACACGCGCCCCAGCCGCGCCAGCGCCGCCCGCTCGGCCGGCGTCGCCCGGCGCTGAGTCAGCTGCGCGGCGAGGTCGCCGCCGAGCAGCCGCTGACCATTGTCGGCGATGCCGCGATCGATCGCGCTTGCCAGGCTGCCGACGCCGGCCAGCGCGGCGACGCCGAGGACGAGGCAGATCGCCAGCAGCCGCAGCCCCGACAGCCCGCCGCGCAGCTCGCGCAGTGCCAGGCGCAGCGCGGTCACGCCACCACCCGCCCGTCGCGCATCTCGATGACCCGGCCGCAGCGCGCGGCGAGGCTGGTGTCGTGGGTGATGAGGACCAGCGTCGCCCCGGTCTCGCCGGCCTGGGCGAACAGCAGGTCGACGATCTGGCGGCCGGTCGCGGCGTCGAGGTTGCCGGTCGGCTCGTCGGCGAACAGCACCTGCGGCCGGCAGGCGGTGGCGCGGGCGATGGCGACGCGCTGCTGCTCGCCCCCCGACAGCTGGCCGGGATAATGGCCGAGGCGGTGGCCGAGCCCGACGCCGGCGAGTTCGGCCGCGGCCGCCGTGCGGACATCGCGCCGCCCGGCGAGTTCCAGCGGCACGGCGACGTTCTCCAGCGCCGTCATCGTCGGGATCAGGTGGAAGGCCTGGAGGACGATGCCGATGCGGCCGCGGCGGGCGCGGGCCAGCCCGTCCTCGCCGAGCGCGGTGAAGTCGGCGCCCGCGACCCGGACCGAGCCGCTGCTCGCCCGCTCGAGGCCGGCGAGGACGGCCATCAGCGACGACTTGCCCGACCCCGACGGCCCGAGGATGGCGAGGTGCTCGCCCGCGGCGACGTCGAGATCGATGCCGCGCAGCACGTCGACGGCGGCGTCGCCGCGGCCAAGGCGCAGGGTGACATCGCGCGCGGCGATGACGATATGGTCGGCCATGAGGTTCCTGGAGACGGTCGGATGCGGGCACGATATGGCAGCGCGCGGACGGTTTACAAACTGGCGCTGGCGGCGGTCGCGGCGATGACGGCCACGGTCGCCGCGGCCGCGCCGGCGAAGCTGGTGCTGGCCTTCGGCGATTCGCTGACCGCCGGCTACCAGCTGCCGCCGGGCGACGGCTTCGCGCCGCAGCTCGAGGCGGCGCTCAGGGCCAGGGGGCTGAACGTCACCGTCCACAACGCCGGCGTGTCGGGCGATACGACGGCGCAGGCGCGAGCGCGGCTGAACTGGGTGCTGACCGGGCTGAAGACGACACCCGATCTCGCCATCGTCGAGCTCGGCGCCAACGATATGCTGCGCGGCCAGCCGGTAGCGGCGGCGCAGGCCAACCTCGACGCCATCCTGACCGCGCTGGGCCGGCGCCATATTCCGGTGCTGCTCGCCGGGATGCTGGCCTCGCCCAACCTCGGGCGGGTCTATGCCACGGCCTTCGACGCCATGTACCCGGCGCTGGCGAAGGCGCACGGCACGGCGCTCTACCCGTTCTTCATGAAGGGCGTCGTCGGGGTGCCGGGGCTCCAGCTCGGCGACGGCCTCCATCCGACGAAGGCCGGCGTCGCCGTCATCGTCCGCGGCATCGCCCCCCAGGTCGAGCGGCTGCTGGCGAAGTGATGCGGCTGTTCGTCGCCGTGCGGCCGCCGCCGGCGGTGCGCGACGTGCTGCTCGCCGCCATGGGTGGGGTGGCGGCGGCGCGCTGGCAGGACGACGACCAGCTCCATCTGACCCTGCGCTTCATCGGCGAGGTCGACCGCCACACCGCCGGCGACATCGCCGACGCGCTCGCCCACGTCCGCCATCCGCCGATCGCCGCGCACCTCGGCCGCCCCGGCAGCTTCGCCGCCCGCGGCCGGCCCAACACGCTGTGGATCGGCGTCGAGCCGGTGGCAGCGCTGACCGCGCTGCACCACAAGGTCGACCAGGCGCTGCGCCGCGCCGGCGTCGCGCCCGACCCGCGCGCCTTCGTGCCGCACGTAACGCTGGCGCGGCTGGGGCGCGACACGGGCAGCATCGGCCCTTTTCTCGCGGTGCGCCCTGCCGCCGACTTCACGGTCGACGGCTTCACCCTGTTCGAAAGCACTTTGACCCGCGCGGCGGCGGTCTACAACCCGCTGCGCGAGTTCCAGATCTAAACACAAGTTAAATGGTTAACGACTCATAAACAATTTGCCCCCATCGAAAGGGTGTAATAGGAGCCGCCGCACAGCAGGACGCGGCACAAGGCTGCGGCTTCTACAGGGGAACTTGTTAATGTTCGTTACTATCCGGCTTGCGGCGACCGTTGCCGCTCTGGCCACCGCGGCCGCCGCCAGCGCCGTCGTTCCGTTCGACGTCCGCTACGAATCCGAAGCCGTCGGCGTCCAGAACACGACCGCGACCTTCTCGGTCGGCGGCGTCGAGACGTTCGAGAGCCGCACCGCGGGCTGCAACGTCTGCGGCCAGAACTTCACCACCGACTTCGGCACCAGCGGGGCGATCACCGGCACGTACAGCAACGTTGCCGTGATCGGCGCCGACCAGTACGGCGGCGCCGGCGGCACCGGCAAATATGCCGTGACCTTCACCACCGGCGGCTATTCGCTCGACCTGTCGACGACGATCCGCGGCGGCGTCAACTACTTCGGCTATTGGCTGTCGGCGCTCGACCGCGGCAACCAGGTGAGCTTCTACAGCAAGGGCAAGCTGCTGTTCACCTTCGATCCGAGCGACGTGATCGCCGCCGTCAACAGCCACGCCGACCACGCCAACTACTACGGCAACCCCAACGCACCGTTCCTCCACCGCAACAGCGGCGAGCCGTACATCTTCCTCGACTTCTTCAGCGACGCCCGCCCGTTCGACAAGGTGGTCTTCGCCGAGAACCCGCGGGTCGGCGGCTACGAATCCGACAACCACACGGTCGGCCACTTCCTGACCAAGGGCACCGGCACCGGCGTGCCGCTCAACCCCGGCTCGTTCCCCGGGGCGGTGCCCGAGCCGGCGACCTGGGCGATGATGCTGGCCGGCTTCGGCCTCGTCGGCAGCGCCGTCCGCCGCCGCAAGTCGATGGTGGTCGCGGCCTGACCTGCCAATCCGTAACCAGTTGCATCCGTGCCTAGCGAAGGGGCGGTGACCGCGGTCACCGCCCCTTTTCGCTTGTGACGCCGTCAACCCCATGCCAGCATCGCGGCTTGCGTTCGGCAACAATCTGTGGCTTCATGGGCTGTCGCTGAAATAAAATAACCTTGCTTTAGGGGAAGTGTCTTGACTGTCGCTCGTGCCGTGATCGACAGACGCCCCTCGCCCGCCGCCGCCGTCGCCAACCCGGTCCGCACGCGCGCCGACTGGGACGCCGCACGCGCCGCCGTCCTGGCCGATCCCGGCGCCTTCCACGCCGCCGCCGCGCTGACCGTCCCGTGGTTCCTCGCGGACATCGGGGCGCACGGGGCGTGGGTGCGCTTCACCGATGGCCGCTGGCAGGGATGGGACGCCGCCACCGCGGCATCGGTCGACCTCGCTTTGCCCGCCGGCTTCGTGCCGTGGACGACCGCCTTCGACGCCAGCGACGCGCCCTTCTTCCGCTGGTTCACGGGCGGCCGGACCAACGCCGGCATGGCCGAGGTCGACGTCCACGTCCTTTCCGGGCACGGTGCCGAAACGGCGCTGATCTTCGAAGGCGACCGCTGGGACATGGCCGCCGACGGCGGCCGCGGCGCGCCGGTCGACTGCTACGGCGTCAGCCGCAAGCAGTTGCTGCTGGAAACCGCCAAGTGCGCCGTGGCGCTGCAGGGCCTGGGGCTGAAGGCCGGCGACCGCATCGCGCTCAACATGCCGTCGATCCCGGCGCAGCTTTACTGGACCGAGGCCGCCAAGCGGCTGGGCATCATCTACACGCCGGTGTTCGGCGGCTTTTCCGACAAGACGCTGTCCGACCGCATCGACGACGCCGGGGCGCGGGTCGTCGTCACCGCCGACGGCGGCTATCGCAACGCCCAGGTGTTCCCGTTCAAGACGGCGTACACCGACCCCGCGCTCGACAACTACACGCCGGTCGCCGCCGCCAAGCGCATCGTCGGCGAGCGGCTGGCCAGCCTCGACCTTGCCGCCGACGCGGTCGCCGCGATCGACGCGGCGGTGGCGGCGACGCTGGCCGGCGAGACGACGGTCGAGCGCAGCGACGTCATGCGCGGCGTCGGCCGGGCGCTGGCCGAGCTGGGCAAGGCCGGCAGCCTCGACGCCGCCGCCGCCGCGCGCATCCGCATCGCCGTGGCCGAAGCCCTCGTCGCCACGCCGCCGCGCGTCGATCACGTCATCGTCGTCCGCCACGCGCACCTGCCCGACATCGTCTGGCGCGACGAGCGCGACGTCTGGAGCCACGAGCTGACCGACGCCGCGAGCGCGAAGCTGTGCGCCGCGGCGAACGTCGCGTCGGAGGCCGAGCTGCTGGCGCTGCCCGACACCGACTTCGTCCGCGCCGTGTGGAGCCTCGTCCCGCCGCTGCCGGTCGACGCCGAGTTCCCGCTGTTCGTCATCTATACCAGCGGCTCGACCGGCAAGCCCAAGGGCGTCGTCCACGTCCACGGCGGCTATACCGCCGGCGTCGCCAGCACGATGGCGGTCGCCTTCGACGCGCGCCCCGGCGACGTCATGTACGTCGTCGCCGATCCCGGCTGGATCACCGGGCAGAGCTATATGTTCTCCGCCGCGCTGACCTGCCGCGTGACGACGGTGATGTGCGAGGGCGCGCCGGTCTTCCCCCACGCCGGGCGCTTCGCCGCGTCGATCGAGCGCCACGGCGTGACGATCTTCAAGGCCGGCGTCACCTTCCTCAAGTTCGTCATGGCGGACGCGCAGAACCTGCACGACATCGCGCGCTACGACCTGTCCACCTTGCGCGTCGCCACCTTCTGCGCCGAGCCGACCAGCCCGGCGGTGCAGGCGTTCGGCATGGCGCACGTTACGCCGCAGTACATCAACAGCTACTGGGCGACCGAACACGGCGGGATCGCCTGGACGCATTTCTACGGCAACGCCGACTTCCCGCTGCGCCCCGACGCCCACACCTATCCGCTGCCGTGGATCGTGGGCGATGTGTGGGTGGAGGATGAGGGGGCCGACCCCGAAAATAATGCTGTCATCCCCGCGGAAGCGGGGATCCATCTCCCGCGATCTGGGGAGATGGGTCCCCGCGTTCGCGGGGATGACAAGGAAGAGCGCGGTGACGGCATCGTTTTCTCACGCACCACCCCCGGCGGCACCCCCCACCGCCGCGCGCGGGCCGGCGAGAAGGGCGAGATCGTCATCGCCGCGCCCTATCCGTATCTCGCCCGCACGGTGTGGAGCGGGACCGGCTTCGCCGTCGAAGGCGGCGCGGTCGTGCCCGGCTGGAAGGGCGACGCGGCGCGGTGGCGCGACGGCTACTGGACGCGCTGGGCCGGCGCGTGGGCCTATACCCAGGGCGACTTCGCCGTCCGCCACGACGACGGCAGTCGTTCTCGCTCCACGGGCGGTCGGACGACGTCATCAACGTCAGCGGCCACCGCATGGGGACCGAGGAGATCGAGGGCGCGATCCTCCGCGACAAGGCGCTCGACCCCGATTCGCCGGTCGGCAACGTGCTGGTCGTCGGCGCGCCGCACCGCGAGAAGGGGCTGACGCCGCTCGCCTTCGTCGTCCCCTCGCCCGGCCGCAAGCTGAGCCAGGACGACAAGCGCCGCCTGTCCGACCTCGTCCGCACCGAGAAGGGCGCGGTCGCCGTGCCGCAGGACTTCATCGAGGTCGCCGAATTCCCCGAGACGCGCAGCGGCAAGTACGTCCGCCGCATGGTCCGCGCGCTGGTCGAGGGCGGCGAGCTGGGCGACGTCTCGACGCTGCGCAACCCCGCCAGCCTGACCGCGCTCAAGACCGCGATCGACAGCTGGCAGCGCAAGCAGAAGCTGTCGGAGGAGCAGCAGCTGTTCGAGCGCTACCGCTACTTCCGCATCCAGTACAACACGGTCGCGCCGGGCAAGAAGGTGGCGACGGTGTTCGTCACCAACCCGCCGGTCAACGCGCTCAACGAGCGCGCGCTTGGACGAGCTCAACATCGTCGTCGACCACCTCGCGCGGCGCGACGACGTCGTCGCGGTGGTGTTCACCGGCGACGGCACGGCGAGCTTCGTCGCCGGAGCCGACATCCGCCAGTTCCTCGACGAGATCCACACCGTCGAGGAGGCGCGCGTCCTGCCCAACAACGCCCAGCTCGCGTTCAACAAGATCGAGGCGATGGACAAGCCGTGCATCGCCGCGATCCAGGGCGTCGCGCTCGGCGGCGGCATGGAGTTCGCGCTGGCCTGCCACTACCGGATCGCCGAGCCGACGGCGCGCTTCGGCCAGCCGGAGATCCGCCTGCGGCTGATCCCGGGCTATGGCGGCACGCAGCGGCTGCCGCGGTTGCTGGCGCGCGCGAATGGCGGCGAAGGCGTGCGCGACGCGCTCGACATGATCCTCGGCGGCCGCAGCATCGACGCCGATGAGGCGGCACGAGATCGGGCTGATCGACGAGATCGCCGACGGCAGCGCGAGCGCGCTCGAAGGCGCGCACGCGCTGATCCGTGCGCATCTCGGCGCGACCGAGGCGACCGAGGCCGCCGACGCGCTCGGCGCGGCGTTCGCGCGGCAGGCCGACCCTCGTCGCCGGCCGCGAGCGCGCGGTCGAGACCGACTTCGCTGCGCTGCTCGACGACGGCCATCTCCAGCGCATCGTCGCGCAGACCGATTGGGCCGGGCGCGGGGCCGCGTGCCGCGCCGCGCTCGATGCGGTCCGCACCGGGCTGGACGAGGGCATGACCGCCGGGCTGCTCGCCGAGCGCGAGGCGTTCGCCGCCGCCGTCGTCGATCCGAACGGCGGCAAGGCCGGCATCCGCGAGTTCATCGACAAGAAGTCGCCGCCGCTGCCGATCCGCCGCGACGGCGTCTTCGTCGACGGCGAGCATCTGAGCCGCGGCGCGGTGCTGCAGGCGACGCGGCAGCTCCTGCCCGTCGGCGCGCCGTTCTTCCCGGCGGTCGACGCGGTCCCGGCGTGGCAGTACGCCTTCGGCATCGCCCGCGACGACGACACCGGCGCGCCGCGCTTCGGCCCGCCCGCCACCCACGAGCGCGAACTGATCGTCCCCGTCGACCGGCCCGAACCCAACGACGCGCTCGTCTACATGCTGACCAGCGAGGTCAACTTCAACGATATCTGGGCGTTGACCGGCATTCCCGGTGTCGCCGTTCGACGGGCACGAGAACGATTACCAGACGACCGGCTCGGGCGGCGTCGGGCTGGTCGCGGCGCTCGGCTCCGAGGCGCGGGCCGAGGGGCGGCTGAAGGTCGGCGACCTCGTCGCGGTCTATTCGGGGACCAACGACCTGCTGTCGCCGCAGGTCGGGCGCGACCCGATGTTCGCCGACTTCGCGATCCAGGGCTACGAGACGCCGACCGGCAGCCACGCGCAGTTCCTCACCGTCCAGGCGCCGCAGCTCCACGCGGTGCCGGGCGACCTGACGCTCGAGCAGGCGGGGTCGTACATCCTCAACCTCGGCACGGTGTGGCGCGCGCTGTTCACGACGCTCGACATCGAGGGCGGCAAGACGATCTTCGTCGAGGGCGCGGCGACCGGCACCGGCCACGACGCGATGAAGACCAGCGCCAAGTCGGGGCTGGCGGTGACCGGCCTGGTGTCGTCGCCAGGCGCGCGCCGATATGTCGTCAGCGAAGGCGCGGTCGGCGCGATCGACCGGACCGACCCGCGCTGGGCGAGCGCCTTCACCGCCGTCCCCGAGGCCGACCCCGCCGGCTGGGAAGCCGCCGGCGAGCCGATCCTCGCCGAATACCGGCGCCTGAACGGCGGCAAGCTCGCCGACTATGCCGTCAGCCACGCCGGCGAGACCGCCTTCCCGCGCACCTTCCAGCTGCTCGGCGAGGGCGGCGTGCTCGCCTTCTACGGCGCGTCGTCGGGCTATCACTTCACCTTCGTCGGCAAGTGCCGGCGTCGGTCGCGCCCGAGGCGGCGCTGCGCCGCGCCCGCGTCCGCGCCGGCGAGGCGGTGCTGCTGTTCTACGGCCCGCGCTCGACCGCGCTGCTCGACGAGACCGGGCCTCGAGATGATCGAGGCGGCGCGGACGGTGCAGGCGCGGACCGTCGTCGTCACCACGACCGACGGCCAGCGCGAGTTCATCCAGTCGCTCGGCTTCGAGGATGCGCTCGCCGGCGTCGTCAGTCTCTGGAGGACATCGCCCGGCGCGAGGGCAAGAACTTCGCGTGGCCCGACGCGATGCCGCGCCTGCCCGACGCCAAGGCCGACATCGAGACGTTCCGCGCGAGCGTCCGCGACTATCAGGACAAGACGCTGAAACCCTTCGGCAGCGCGGTCGGCCGCCTGCTGCGCTCGCCCGACAACCCGCGCGGGGCGCCCGACCTGGTGCTCGAACGCGCGGGGCAGGACACGCTCGGGGTGACGACGGCGCTGGTCAAGCCGTTCACCGGCCGCGTCGTCTATGCCGAGGACATGGCGCACAAACGCTACAGCTTCTACGCGCCGCAGGTGTGGACGCGGCAGCGGCGGATCGTCATGCCGACCGCCGAGATCCGCGGCACGCACCTGTGCAACGCCTATGAAGTCACGCGGATGAACGACATGATCGCCGCCGGGCTGCTCGAGGTGACCGAGCCGACGATGGTGCCGTGGGACGGACCTGCCCGCCGCGCACCAGTCGATGTGGGACAACAAGCACACGGGCGCGACCTACGTCGTCAACCACGCGCTGCCCGAGCCGGGGCTGCGGGGCAAGGACGCGCTGCTCGAGGCGTGGGCGGCGCGGGAAGCGGAAGGCTGATCAGATGGCGACCAAGGTCACGACCGGGACGACCGACGCCGGTGCCGACATCGGCCCCGCGCTGAGCCGCGTCGGCCGCCTCGCCGGCAAGGTGGCGCTGGTCACCGGCGCCGCGGGCAACCTCGGCGGCGAGATCGCGCGGCATTACCTGAACGAAGGTGCCACCGTCGTCTTTACCGGGCGGACGCAGGAACGGCTCGACGCCGCCATGGCCGCCGCCCTTGCCGATACCGGCGCCGGCGCCGACCAGGCGAGCAGCGTCGTCATGGACGGGGCCGATCCCGAATCGTGCCGCGCCGGCGTCGCCGCCGTCCTTGCCCGCCACGGCCGCATCGATATCCTGGTCAACAACGCCGGCTCGGCGGGGCCGAAGCAGCCGCTGGAGCGCCTGCCGCTGTCGGCCGCCGACCTCGCCGCGCTGAAGGCCGACGGCAGCAGCGACAGCGAGACCGTCGGCGACGCTGCGCGCAACATCCTGGGCGTGGCGTGGAACATGATCCGCGCCGCGGTGCCGGGGCTGGCCGAAGGCGCGTCGATCATCAACGTCTCGACGATCTTCAGCCGCACCCATTATTACGGCCGCACCGCCTACACCGTGCCCAAGGCGGCGCTGAACGCCCTGTCGCGCGAACTGAGCCTCGAGCTCGGGCCGCGCGGCATCCGCGTCAACCTGGTCTTCCCCGGCCCGATCGCGTCGGAGCGTATCCGCACCGTCTTCGCGGCGATGGACGGCATGCGCGGCGATCCCGCCGGCACCACCGCCGGCCAGTTCTTCGACCTGATGAGCTTCGAACGCTCGGTCGAGGGCCAGCCGCGGGCCAAGACCTTCCCGACGCCGCGCGACATCGCCATGACCTGCGTCTTCCTCGGCAGCGACGAAAGCGCGGCGTTCAACGGCCACGACTTCGAGGTCACGCACGGGATGACCGTGCGCAAGGAAAGCCGATCGACCTTTCTCGAGCGGCCGACGATGCGGTCGATCGACGGCACCGGGCTGGCCATCGTCGTCGTCGCCGGCGCCGGCCTCGACGAGGCGGTGGCGATCGCCCGCGTCCAGGCCGAGGCGGGGGCGGAGGTGCTGCTCGGCTGCGACCGCGCCGACGACGTCGCCGCCGCGACGGCGCTGATCGGCGACGCACCGCGCCTGCGCGCCGTCCATTTTCCGCGCGGCGACCACGACGTGATGGACGCCGCGCTCGCCGCCTTCACCGAGGCCGCCCATCCGGTGACCGGCGCGATCATAATGCCCGCCTTCCCCACCGGCCACTTCACCGGCACGCTTGCCGACGCCGACGACGCCGCGGTCGAGGCCTTCGTCGACGGCGAGCTGGTCGGCGGCATCGCCGTCGCCCGGACGCTCAGCCGCTACTGGGCGCGCCACGACAGCCTGGTCCACGAGCCGCGCTTCATCTTCGTCGGCAACGGGTCCGACGGGCGCGGCGACATCTGGGCCAATTTCCACCGGGCGATGGTCGAGCAGCTGGTCCGCGTCTGGCGCGACGAGAGCGAGGTCGATGTCGCGCACGGTCGGCGGCGCCAGCTCGAATGGGGCAACGCCATCGTCCGCTTCACCAATAGCGAGCCGGAGAACCTGCCCTTCGCCGCGGGGCAGATCGCGCGCACCCTGCTCAAGGAACGCAAGATCGACGCGGTCAACCTGTACCTGCCGCCGTCGATCGGCGAGGCGACCGGCGCGCGGCGGGCGATGGTCGGGTTCAGCGAGAACATCACCGGGCTGCACCTGGGCAAGGTGGCGCTGATCACCGGCGGGTCGGCCGGCATCGGCGGACAGGTCGCGCGGCTGCTGGCGCTCGCCGGCGCCAAGGTGATGATCGTCGCCCGGCGCGAGGGCGAGCTGGCGACGATGCGGGCGCGGATCGTCGGCGAGCTGGAGGACGTCGGCTTCTCCGGCGTCGAGCGGCGGGTGCGGACCCTGTCGGGCGTCGACGTCGGCGACTTCGCCAGCCTCAACCGCGCCGTCGACGAGACGCTGAAGGCGTTCGGCCGCATCGACTATCTGATCAACAACGCCGGCGTGTCGGGCGCCGAGGAGATGGTCGTCGACATGAACGTCGACGCCTGGCGCTACACGCTGAACGCCAACCTGATCTCCAACTATGCCCTGATGCACCGCGTGGTGCCGCTGATGAAGGCCCAGGGCTCGGGATATATCCTGAACGTCTCCAGCTACTTCGGCGGCGAGAAATATCTCGCCGTGGCCTATCCCAACCGCGCCGACTATGCCGTGTCGAAGTCGGGCCAGCGGGCGATGGCCGAGGCGATGGGGCGCTTCCTGGGACCGGAGATCCAGATCAACGCCATCGCGCCCGGCCCGGTCGACGGCGACCGCCTGTCGGGCAAGGACGGCAAGGCCGGGCTGTTCGACCGCCGCGGCAAGCTGATCCTGGAGAACAAGCGGCTGAACGCGGTCCACGCCGCGACCGTCAAGGCGATCCGCCGCGGGGTGCGCGTCGAGGCGGTGCTCAGCCGGCTGGCGCGCAACGATATCGCCCGCATGGCGCACGACACGGCCAACCCGCGCGAGCTGCGCGACCTGGCGCTCGACGCCGCGCGCGCCGGTACCGACGAGTGCACCTGGGGCCGCTTCCTGATGACCGAGAGCATGGCGACGCGGCTGTCGGCGCGGCTGCGGCTGGGCGGCTACTACCTCGACGCGCCGCTGCTGGCGGGGCGGCCCGACGACGGCTGGCTGCTGCGGACGCCGCCCGACGACGTGCCCTTCCTGCCCCGCGACGCGATCGCCCGCGAGGCGGCCAAGGTCGGCCAGGGCGTGCTGTCGCAGCTCCACCTCGGGCGGATGCCGACCGAGCACGATGTGGCCCAGGCGACGGTGTTCTTCCTCGCCGACCGCGCCGTCAGCGGCGAGACCTTCATGCCGTCGGGCGGGCTCAACGTCGAACGCTCGACGACCGAGCGCGAGCTGTTCGGCAGCCCCAAGCAGGAGCGGCTCGACCAGATGCGCGGGCGCACCGTCTGGCTGATCGGCGAACATCTTGTCGATTATCTCGCCGAGGCCGCGCGCGCCTTCGTCGAGGAATGCCACGTCGCCAAGGTCGTGCTGATCACCCGTACCGCCGCCGGAGCCGCGGCGATTGCCGGGCAGCTCGCCGACCTGCCGCCCGGCCACCTCGTCAGCCACCTCTGCGAGGGCGAGATCGAGCCGTGTCTCGACGCCGCCCGCACCGTGTGGGGGGCGCCGACGACGATCGTCTCGACGCCGTTCGACCCCCTGCCCGACACGCTGTTCGACCCCGCCGCGTCGCTGACCCCGGCGGCCTTCGCCGGGCTGGTCGAGGACAATCTGACCCACCATTTCCGCGTCGCGCGCAAGGCGTCGCTGATCGACCAGGCGCAGCTGGTGCTGGTCTCGCCCGACGTGGCGCAGGGGCAGGCGGGGCCGGCGTTCGCGTTGGCCAACTTCTTCAAGACGACGCTGCACGCCTTCACCGCGACGATCGCGGTCGAAAACGAGCGGCTGGTCCACGAGGTGCCGGTCAACCAGGTCAACCTGACCCGGCGCGTGCGTTCCGAGGAGCCGCGCAACCTCGAGGAGCATCTCGAGGAGGTCAAGCGCTTCGCCCGCGCCGTGCTGCTGGCCGGTGCGCCGCTGCCCGACGCCGAAGACAGCCGCTACCGTGCGCGGATTTATCGCGGCACGTCGATCACGGTCTAGCCCGAAGCGGCGATGGCGTTAACCATTTCTTAGTTGAAAGTCGCGGCCCTTGGCGGCAGGGCAGCGGCAACCACAAGTCCTTGGGAGTATCGCCGATGTTGCTTCGTGCGCTGGCCGCCGTTTCCGCGGTCCTGATCGCCACGCCGGTGCTTGCCGCCGCGCAGCCCGACCAGATCGTCGTCTTCGGCGACAGCCTGGTCGATGCCGGCAACGTCTATATCGCGACGGGCGGTGCCACGCCGAGCGCGGCGTCGGGCTATTTCGCCGGCCGCTTCACCAACGGGCCGGACTATACCGACCTGCTCAGCCAGCGGCTGTACGGCCGTTATTCCTCGCCCTCGCTCGCCGGCGGCACCAATTATGCCTTTGGCGGTGCGTCGATCGTCACCAGCAACTTTCCCGTCCCCAACCTGACGACGCAGCTCGGCCTGTTCGCCGCCGCCGGCCGGCCGGTCGACCCGAAGGCGCTGTACGTCATCAACCTGGGCGCCAACGACGTTTTCGCCATCGACAGCGGCACCGTCCCGGCCGCCGGCGTCCCGGCCTATGACCAGACCGCCGCGGCGACGCTGGCCGGCGCGGTCCAGACGCTGGCCAACCTGGGCGCGACCCGGATCCTGGTGACCGGCGTGCCGGTCGCCGACCCCGCCGGCCTCGCCCTCGACGCGGCAATCCAGAGCGACCTGAACGGCCTCGCGCCGTCGCTGACGCACACCGCGCTGTACCGCTACAGCTATCTCGACTTCTTTCAGCGCCTCGCGGCAGACCCGACCAAGTTCGGCGTCGCGCCGTTCACCCACCTGCCGAGCGACGGGTGCTTCGATCACCTGACCCCGCCGGCGACGGCCGACTGCAGCGGCTATTTCTCGGTCGACGGCACCCATCCGATCGCGCCGATCCAGGCGGCGATCTTCCGCGAGGTCGCGCACCTTACCGGCATCGGCAGCGTGCCCGAGCCGGCGAGCTGGGCGCTGCTGGTCGCCGGCTTCGGCCTGGTCGGTGGCGCCGTCCGCCGCCGTTCGGGCGCGGTGGCGGCGTGATCGCGGCGATCGTCGCGCTCGCGGCCGTGACGCTCGCCGGCGGCACCGTCGCCAACGACACGCGCACCGGCACCGGCGCCGCGGCGGTGCCGGGCACCACGGTGACGGTCGACTATACCGGCTGGCTCGACGCCGGCGGCGGCCGGCACGGCAAGCAGTTCGACTCCTCGGTCGGCCGGCAGCCCTTCACCTTCGTCGTGGGCGCCGGCCAGGTCATCGCCGGCTGGGACGAGGGCGTCGCCGGCATGAAGGTCGGCGGCAAGCGGACCCTGCTGATCCCGGCGGCGCAAGGCTATGGCGAGCGCGGCGCCGGTGGCGACATCCCGCCGAATGCGCCGCTGGTCTTCGACGTCGAGCTCCTGAAGGTCGAATAGCGGTTTGCGCTGCCGCCAGCCCCTGCTAGCCACGGGGTAACGCCGCGGATCGACGGCCCGGGAGGACAAGGTGGCAGCTGCGAGCGAGCGGACCGAGCGCGTCGGCGGCACCTACGCCTGGTACGTCCTGATCGTGCTGATGGTCGTCTACGTCTTCAACTTCATCGACCGCTCGATCCTGACCATCCTCGCGCCGTACATCCAGAAGGATCTGGGCCTCAGCGACGGCCAGATCGGCCTGCTGTCGGGCACCGTCTTCGCCTTGTTCTACGGGCTGTTCGGTCTCGCCCTCGGCCGGCTGGCCGACACCTGGGTGCGGACCTGGACGATTTCGCTCGGCCTCGCGGTGTGGTCGGGGATGACGGCGCTGTCGGGCTTCGCCACCAGCTTCGGCGCGCTCGCCGCCGCGCGCGTCGGCGTCGGCGTCGGCGAGGCGAGCGCCAGCCCCGCCGCCTATTCGCTGATCGGCGACTGGTTCCCCACGAGCAAGCGCGCGACGGCGCTGGCGATCTATTCGAGCGGCATCTACATCGGCGCGGGGTTCAGCTTCGTCATCAGCAGCCTGATCGTCGGCGGCTGGAACAAGGCCTATGCCGGCGGCGGCGCGCCGCTCGGGCTGGCCGGGTGGCAGGCGGCCTTCCTCGCCATCGGCGTGCCCGGCGTTCTCCTCGCCCTGCTGGTCCTGACCCTGCGCGAGCCGCCGCGCGGGCTCGCCGACGGCCTGCCGACCACCGCCCGCGCCGGCCGGCCGCTGGCCACGGTCGCCGCCGAGCTGGCGACGATCCTGCCGCCGTTTACCCTGGTGACGCTGCGCCGCGCCGGCGCGTCCGGCGCGGCGATCCGCGCCAACCTGCTGGCGCTGCTGTTCGCCGTCGCTGCCGCCGTGGTGCTGACGCGCTGGACCGACAGCCTGGTGCCGGCGGCCAGGCTCAAGGTGCTGATCAGCATTGGCGGCACGGCGATCACCGCCAATGCGGTCCAGTGGGCGGCGATGGCGGTCGGCGGCTACGGCGTCTTTTCCTGGGCGCAGTCGCTGCGGCTGCGCGACCGCCCGGCCTACACGCTGATCTGGCGGACCCCGGCCTTCCTGCTCACGGCGCTGGCGGGCACGCTGATCTCGCTCGCCAGCTATGCGCTCGGCGCGTGGGGCTTCATCTATGCCGTGCGCGTGCTTCACGCCACCGTCAGCGCCGGGGTCGGCCTCGGCTTCGGCGCGGCGGCGGGCGGGCTGGTCGGCACCTCGCTCGGCGGCATCGTCGGCGATGCCTGGCGCCGGCGCTCGCCGACCGGCCGGCTGAAGCTGTCGCTGCTGGCCGCGGTGCTGCCGGTACCGATCGTCGTCTATGCCTTCACCACGCCGAGCCTGGACGCCTTCATCCTCTGCTATTTCGTCGTCACCCTGATCTCGACCTTCTGGCTCGGGGGCGTCACCGCGACGATGCAGGACCTCGTCCTGCCGCGGATGCGCGGGGTCGCAGGCGCGATGTTCTTCATGGGCACGACGCTGATCGGGCTCGGCAACGGCCCGTATCTCGTCGGCCTGATCTCCGACGCCACTGGCGACCTGCGCCTGGCGCTGCTGGCGACCTATTTCGGGGCGCCGGTGACCTGGCTGTGCCTGATCGTCGCCATCCGCCTGCTGCCGGCGGCGGAGCGCAGCCGCGTCGACCGCGCCCGCGCCGCCGGCGAACCCATCTGAGGAGAAACCCCTTGAAGATCGAAGACTTGTTCAGCGTCCGCGGCAAGGTCGTGGTCGTCACCGGCGGCAGCCGCGGCATCGGCGAGATGATCGCCCGCGCCTATGTCGAGAACGGGGCCAAGGTCTACATCACCGCGCGCAATGCCGCCGTCTGCGACGGGCTGGCGGCCGAGCTGTCGAAGTTCGGCGAGTGCATCTCGATCCCTGCGAACCTTGCCGACATGGCCGAAATCGACCGCTTCGCCGCCGAGATCGAGAAGCGCGAGAGCCGCATCGACGTCCTGTTCAACAACGCCGGCGCCAGCTGGGGCGCGACCTTCGATCAGTTCCCCGAAAGCGGCTGGGACAAGGTCATGGACCTGAACGTCAAGAGCGTGTTCTTCCTGACCCAGCGGCTGGTGAAACTGCTCGAGGCGGCCGGCAGCGCCGACGACTTCGCCCGCGTCATCAACATCGGCTCGATCGACGGCATGCACGTCAGCGGCATCGAGACCTACAGCTATGCCGCCTCCAAGGCCGGCGTCCTGCATCTGACGCGGATGATGGCCAAGAACCTCGCCGCCCGGCACATCGCCGTCAACGCCATCGCGCCCGGCTATTTCCCGTCGAAGATGACCGCCGGCATCCCCGAGGAGTGGGCGGCCGAATCGGTCCGCCAGACGCCGATGAAGCGCATCGGCAACGCCGACGACATGGGCGGCCTCGCCATCTATCTCGGCAGCCGGGCGAGCGGCTTCGTCTGCGGCAGCGTCATCGCCGTCGATGGCGGCTATGCAACGACGGTCTAGCCCAAAATCCGGGCAGCTGCCGCCGCTCTAGGCAGGTCGGGGCGGTAAAAATCCCTTCGCACCTGCGAAATCGCCCGTTCACCGGCTGGCACGACCCGTGCTAGGCTGCCGGCGATCAGGGTGGGTGCACGCGTGAAAAAAGTCGAAGCCGTCATCAAGCCGTTCAAGCTCGACGAGGTGAAGGAGGCGCTGCACGAGGTCGGCGTCAGCGGCATCACCGTCACCGAGGCCAAGGGCTTCGGCCGGCAGAAGGGCCATACCGAGCTGTATCGCGGCGCCGAGTACGTCGTCGACTTCCTGCCCAAGGTCCGCCTCGAGGTCGTCGTCGACGACGACCAGGCCGACCGCGTGGTCGAGGCCATCGCCAATGCCGCCCGCACCGGGCGCATCGGCGACGGCAAGATCTTCGTCACCACCGTCGACGCCGCCGTCCGCATCCGCACCGGGGAACGCGACAGCGACGCCATCTAACTGTTCAGAGCGAGGGATTTACCGACATGGCCGAGACCGCAGCCTCCATCCTGGCGACGATCAAGGAGAAGGAGATCGAGTGGGTCGACCTCCGCTTCACCGACCCCAAGGGCAAGTGGCAGCACCTGACCATGGTCGCCGGCGTCGTCGACGAGGACATGCTGTCCGACGGCTTCATGTTCGACGGCACCTCGATCGACGGCTGGAAGGCGATCAACGAGTCGGACATGATCCTGATGCCCGACCTCGACGCGACCTACATCGACCCGTTCAGCGCGACGCCGATGCTGATCCTGATCTGCGACATCGTCGAGCCGTCGACCGGCCAGCTCTACGGCCGCGATCCGCGCAGCACCGCCAAGCGCGGCGAGGCCTACCTCAAGGCGAGCGGCATCGGCGACACCGTCTATGTCGGCCCCGAGGCCGAGTTCTTCGTCTTCGACGACGTCCGCTTCAAGCTCGGCTACAACGTCGGGTCGCTACGAGCTCGACGACATCGAGCTGCCGACCAACAGCGGCACCAAGTACGACGAAGGCAACATGGGCCACCGCCCGCGCGTCAAGGGCGGCTATTTCCCGGTCGCGCCGGTCGACAGCGCGGTCGACCTGCGCGCCGAGATGGTCTCGACGATGATCGAAATGGGCCTGCCGTGCGACAAGCACCACCATGAGGTCGCCGCCGCGCAGCACGAGCTCGGCCTGACCTTCGGCACGCTGGTGACCACCGCCGACCGGATGCAGGTGTACAAGTACGTCGTCCACCAGGTCGCCCACGCCTATGGCAAGACGGCGACGTTCATGCCCAAGCCGATCAAGGACGACAACGGCAGCGGCATGCACACCCACCTGTCGATCTGGAACGGCAAGACGCCGCTGTTCGCCGGCGACGGCTATGCCGGCCTGAGCGAGACCGCGCTGTACTTCATCGGCGGCATCATCCGCCACGCCAAGGCGTGCAACGCCTTCACCAACCCGTCGACCAACAGCTACAAGCGGCTGGTCCCGGGCTTCGAGGCACCGGTGCTGCTCGCCTACAGCAGCCGCAACCGCTCGGCGTCGTGCCGCATCCCGTACGGCACGGGCGGCAAGTCGAAGCGCGTCGAGGTCCGCTTCCCCGACGCCATGGCCAACCCGTACCTCGCCTATACCGCGCTGCTGATGGCCGGACTCGACGGCATCGAGAACAAGATCCACCCCGGCGCGCCGATGGACAAGAACCTGTACGACCTGCCCCCGCGCGAACTGAAGAAGGTCCCGACGGTGTGCGCGTCGCCTGCGCGAGGCGCTGGGCGCGCTCGACCGCAGCCGCGCGGTGTTCACCAAGGGCGGCGTCTTCACCGACGACCAGATCGACGCCTATATCGAGCTGAAGATGCACGACGTCCAGCGCTGGGAGATGACGCCGGCGCCGGTGGAGTTCGATATGTATTACAGCGCGTAAGCGGCCGGTGATTAGTGCGGGAATGGCTCTTCGCCATTCCCGCACTAATCACGGACTCGCGTCGCGCCCGGCCGGCGGGGCGGCGGCCCAAAGCCGCCGAACCCGTCCGACGAAGCGGCGGCTTTGCCGACCGCCGGTCACAGCGAATACTTGGATATCTTCATCGGCCGGCCGCGCCGAACCAATGTCGCCCCGTCGTAGACATCCGCCCCGGCGAACCATTCCGCCGTCAGCGGCGGCGCGTCGTCGGGGTCGCTCCAGGGTTCGGGCGAGGTCGCGTCGTTCATGGCGTCACGTATCGCATTCGGGCCGTAGCCCTCACGTCCGAACACCCCCACCCCGACCCTCCCCACTCTACCGCGCCAAGAGGCGCGGTGGGGGAAGGGAGAAGGAAGGCGGGGGCTGTCCTTTCCTCGTTCTTCCTTCCCCACTTCCTTCCTTGCCTCCTGCTCCCTCCCCCCACCGCGCGTCTTCGCGCGGTAGAGTGGGGAGGGTTGGGGTGGGGGCACTCAGCTGTCTACCGACACGCCGATGAGCGCCGCCAGCACCGCGCCGAGATCGGAATCACGGTCGAGCGCGACCTCGTTCGTCACCCGCACCACCCGGTAGCCCCGCGCCTCGAACCACGCCGTCCGGGCGGCATCGGCCGCGACCGTCACGCTGTGCGACCACCCATCGACTTCGATCACGACCCGCGCCCGATGCGACGCGAAGTCGGCGATGAAGCGATTGGCGAAAGCGACCTGGCGGCGGAAATGGAGGGCGGCGAACGGTGGCGCGCGAAGGATGCGCCAGACGGCGCGTTCGGCGGGCGTGGCGGCATGACGCAGGGCCTTGGCTCTTGCCGCCAGGACCTCGTCGCGCACAATTGCCCCCTCTCATCGAGCCGCGGCCTTTGTCGCAAAGTCCCCCCACCCCGGCCCTCCCCACTCTACGGCGCTACGCGCCGTGGGGGGAGGGAGCAGAAACTTCACCCAAACCGCGGCTGCCCGTTACTCGCCCCCACCCCGCCATCGACCGGCAGGTTCACCCCCGTCACGAACGCCGCGTCGTCGCTCGCCAGAAACGCGATGACGCTCGCGACCTCGTCCGCCTCGGCGGCCCGCCCCAGCGGGATGCGTTCGGCGAATTTCGCCATCAGCGCCGCGTTGTCGGCGATGCCGGCGGTCATCTCGGTGATCGTCAGGCTCGGGCAGACGCTGTTGACGCGGACGCCGTGGCGGCCGTTGTCCATCGCCAGCGCGCGGGTCAGGTTGACGACGCCGCCCTTCGACGCGTTGTAGGCGGCCGCGCCCCAGTCGCCGCCGAGGCCCGAGACCGACGCGACGCTGACGATGTTGCCCTTGCGCGCGATCAGGTGCGGCAGGGCGGCGCGGACGGCGAAGAACACGCCGTCGAGGTTGGTCGCCATGACCTTGCGCCAGTCGTCGGTCGAGGTCTTGTCGGCGCTCGACCCGGCGAAGGTGCCAGCGTTGGCCACAAGGACGTCGAGCCCGCCGAAGCGGTCGACCGCGGCGGCGACGAGCGCCTCGACCTCGGCCTCGACCGACGCGTCGCCCGGGTGGACGAGCGTCCGCGCCGGGTCGAGCCCGGCGGCGACCGCATCGAGCTTCTCGGCGCGCCGGCCGTTCAAGACGACGTTCGCCCCCTCGGCGGCGAAGCGGCGGGCGGTGGCGGCGCCGATGCCGCTGCCGGCGCCGGTGATCAGGACGGTCTTGCCGGTGAAGCGCATGGGTCGGACCTTTCGTGGTTGCCGCGCGACGATACACGCGCGCGGGCGATTCGGCGCTGTCCTACAGCCCGCCTGTCAGCCTAGAGTTGCGCGCAACGAGCCGCCCGCCCGGACGGCCGCGTTCTTTCTCATCGCCGGCCTTCACGCGCCATCTCAACCGCCGTCGTGGGCGCTTTGTGAGCTTCCACGGACAAGTGGCGAAGGGCGAAAACACCGTCGCGGGCGTGACCTTCGCGTGACCTTCGTGCTGGATCGCGGGCGAAAGCCCGATCAGATCAGCCCCGCCAGCGGCGAGCTCGGGTCGGCATACATCCGCCGCGCCATCCGCCCCGCGCCGTACGCCAGCCGCCCGGCCTCGACCGCCAGCTTCATCGCGCGGGCCATCGCCACCGGGTCCTTCGCCTCGGCGATGGCGGTGTTCATCAGGACGCCGTCGCAGCCCAGCTCCATGGCGATGGCCGCGTCGCTCGCCGTGCCGACGCCGGCGTCGACCAGCACCGGCACCTTCGCGCCTTCGACGATCAGGCGGATCATCACCGGGTTCTGCAGCCCCAGCCCGACTGCCGATCGGCGCACCCAAGGGCATGATCGCGCACGCACCGAGCTCCTCCAGCCGCTTCGCGGCGATCGGATCGTCGGCGCAATAGACCATGACGTCGAAGCCGTCGCGGACCAGCTCCTTCGTCGCCGCGAGCGTCGCCGCCATGTCGGGGTAGAGGGTCCGCGCCTCCCCCAGCACCTCGAGCTTGACCAGGTTCCATCCGCCCGCCTCGCGCGCCAGGCGCAGCGTGCGGACGGCGTCGTCGGCGGTGAAGCAGCCGGCGGTGTTGGGCAGGTAGGTGACCTGCTTCGGATCGATGAAGTCGGTCAACATCGGCTTGCCCCGGTCCATGACGTTGACGCGGCGGACGGCGACGGTGACGATCTCCGCCCCCGACGCGGCGACGGCGGCGGCGTTCTGGGCATAGTCGCGGTACTTGCCGGTGCCGACGATCAGCCGCGAAGTGAAGGTGCGGCCGGCGACGGTCCAGCTGTCGGCGGCGGCGAGCGGGGCCTGCCCGCCACCGACGAAGTGGACGATCTCCAGCGCATCGCCGTCGGCCAGCACCTGTCCGGCGAAGGACGAGCGGGGGACGATGGTGCGGTTGCGCTCGACCGCGACCTTGGCCGGATCGAGCTGCAGGTCGACGAGCAGGTCGGCGATGGTGGTGCCGGCGGTCGCGCGGCGCGGATCGCCGTTCAGGGTCAGGGTGAGGTCGGTCATGGGGTTCCCGCGTGGCAGGCGGCTGATATAGTCTGCCCGATGTCCGACGCCAGCACCCTCGTCTACGTCCTCAACGGGCCGAACCTCAACCTGCTCGGCACGCGCGAGCCCGAGATCTATGGGCGGGAGACGCTCGACGACATCGCCGCCATGCTCGACGACCGGGCGCAGGCGCTGGGCCTGACCGTCGACTTGCGCCAATCGAACCACGAGGGGCACCTGATCGACTGGCTGCACGAGGCCGGCAGTCGGGGCGTGCGGGCGGTGATCCTCAACCCCGGCGGGCTGACGCATACGTCGGTGGCGCTGCACGATGCGGTCAAGGCGGTGACCGTGCCGGTGATCGAGGTCCATCTGTCGAACCCGCACGCGCGGGAGGCGTTCCGCCATCGCAGCTTCGTCGCGCCGGTCGCGCGGGCGACGATCGCCGGCCTGGGCGCGCTCGGCTATGCACTCGCGCTGGACGCCGCCGCGACGTTCTGACAGGTAAGGCGCGGGCAAACCAAGGGGTGAGCATGACCGACGCCGGACCGATGCAGGTCGACACGAGGCTGGTACGCGAGCTGGCCGAGCTGCTCGACGCCACCAGTCTGACCGAGATCGAGGTGCAGGACGGCGAGCGCCGCGTCCGCGTCGCGCGCAAGGCGGCGGCCGCGGGACCGGTGTATGCCGCCGCCCCGGCCGCGCCCCCCGCGGCGGCGCCCGCCGAGCCTGTCGCCGCGACCTCGATCACGCCGCCGCCGGCCGGCAACGACGTCCGCCAGCATCCGGGCCTGGTCCGCTCGCCGATCGTCGGCACGGCGTATCTGACGCCCGATCCCGCCAGCCCGCCGTTCGTCGCCGTCGGCGCCAGCGTCAAGGCCGGGGCGACCCTTCTGATCATCGAGGCGATGAAGGTGATGAACCCGATCACCGCACCGAAGGCCGGCACCATCGCCCGCGTGCTGGTGTCGAACGGCCAGCCGGTCGAGTACGACGAACCGCTGATCGTGATCGAGTGACCCGCGGAATGATCGGCAAGATCCTGATCGCCAACCGCGGCGAGATCGCGCTGCGGATCCACCGTGCCGCCCACGACATGGGCATCAAGACGGTCGCGGTCCATTCGACCGCCGATGCCGACGCGATGCACGTCCGCCTGGCCGACGAAGCGATCTGCATCGGGCCGCCGAGCGCCACCGACAGCTACCTCAACATCCCCAACATCATCTCGGCCGCCGAGATCGCCCAGGCCGACGCGATCCACCCCGGCTATGGCTTCCTGTCGGAGAACGCGCGCTTCGCCGACATCGTCGAGGAGCACAAGATCGTCTGGATCGGCCCCGATCCCGAACATATCCGCACCATGGGCGACAAGGTCGAGGCCAAGCGCACCGCCGCCGCCATCGGCCTGCCGCTGGTGCCGGGATCCGACGGCGCGATTGCCAGCGTCGCGCAAGCGACGGCGGTGGCCGACGCCATCGGCTATCCGGTGCTGGTCAAGGCAGCGAGTGGCGGCGGCGGGCGCGGCATGAAGGTGGTGCCCGACGCGGCGTCGCTCGGCCCGCTGATGGCGCAGGCCAAGGCCGAGGCCAAGGCCGCGTTCGGCGATGATACCGTCTACCTCGAGAAATACCTTTCCGAGCCGCGCCACATCGAGTTCCAGGTGTTCGGCGACGGCCAGGGCAACGCCGTCCACTTGGGCGAGCGCGACTGCTCGCTCCAGCGCCGCCATCAGAAGGTGCTCGAGGAGGCGCCGTCGCCCGCCCTGACCCCGGCGCAGCGCGCCGAGATGGGCGAGATCGTCCGCGCCGCCGTGGCCAAGCTCAAGTACCGCGGTGCCGGCACGATGGAATTCCTCTACGAGGACGGCCGCTTCTACTTCATCGAGATGAACACCCGCCTCCAGGTCGAACACCCGGTGACCGAGCTCGTTACCGGGCTCGACCTGGTGCGCGAGCAGATTCGCATCGCCTCGGGCCTGCCGCTGTCGGTGACGCAGGACCAGGTGCGCTTTTCCGGCCACGCCATCGAGTGCCGGATCAACGCCGAGGATCCGGCGACCTTCGCTCCAAGCCCCGGCAGGGTGATCGACTATCACGCCCCCGGCGGCCCGGGGGTGCGCGTCGATTCCGCGCTCTACGCCGGCTACCGCATCCCGCCGCACTACGACAGCCTGATCGCCAAGCTGATCGTCTACGGCGACGACCGCGAGCAGTGCCGCCTGCGCCTGAAGCGCGCGCTGGAGGAGTACGTCATCACCGGCGTCAAGACGACGATCCCGCTCCACCAGGCGCTGCTCGACGACCCCGAATTCATCGCCGGCGACTATTCGATCAAATGGCTCGAACGCTGGCTCGCGGCGCGCGCGGCGGCGTGAAGGGAGACGTGGCATGATCGTCCGCCTGAGCCTCGTCATGCTGCTGGCGTCCGCGGCGGCGGCTCAGGACGTGCCGCCCGCCGCAGCCGCAGCCCCACCGGCGTCCGCGCCCGACGCCGTGCCGCCCCCCGGCCCCGGCGAGGTCCGCGTCCGCATCGTCACCGCCGCCGGACCGATCCTGGTCGACCTCGATCGCGCCCATGCGCCGGTGACGACGGCCAACTTTTTGAAATACGCCGACCAGCACCGGCTCGACGGCACGACCTTTTACCGCGCCGATGTCGTCGACAAGGCGAGCGGGCTCGGCCTCGTCCAGGGCGGCACCCGCGGCGACCCCAAGCGCAACCTGCCGCCGATCGCTCATGAGCCGACGACGAAGACCGGACTGGCCCACGGCGTCGGCACCATCTCGATGGCGCGACTGGCCCCGGGCACAGCCAACGGTGATTTCTTCATCACCACCGGGCCGCTGTCGTCGCTCGACGCCCACCCGCAGGAGGTCGGCGACAACGCCGGCTTCGCCGCCTTTGGCCACGTCGTCGCCGGCATGGATGTCGTTACCCGCATCCTCACCGCGCCTGTCAGCGACAGCGGTGAGGGCGCGATGCGCGGCCAGTTGCTGGTCAAGCCGGTCAAGATCGTCGCGGTGCGGCGGGAGCCGGCGCGCTAACGCCGCCGCGACGCGTCGCGCCAGGAGTAGCCGACCAGTCCCACGCTCGCCGCGACCAGCCCCGCCGTCAGCCACGGCAGCGCCGGAACCCCAAGCGCCGCCGCCAGCCACATCGCCAGCCCGAAGCCGACGAACACGAAGCCACCAAGCCGATTGGTGGCCGTCCAGGTGTCGGGGTTGGCCCTGGTCCACGGCGTCCGCACGCCGATCAGTCGGTTCGGTCGCGACTTGCCCATGACATTGCCGACCAGGATCAGGAGCGCGCCGACCGCCAGCGGCACGATCAGGCGTGGCGGCGGCGCCCCGCGTGCGGCGAGCACGATCGCGGCGTCAGCGGCGGCGAGTACGAGCAAGATTCCCAGCCACGCCGCGCGATGCAGTTCGGGCGACGCGGCGACGCCCTGGTCGAGGCGCGGCAGCAGCGCCATCAGCCCGGCGAGACCGCCCGCGAGGAGCGGCACCGCCAACAGCGCGGTCCAGGGCGCGGCGAAGCCGTCCGCCTGCCCCGCCGCGTTCCAGTGCACCGGCAGCTCGGTGTTCGCCGGCAGGGTCGGCGCGACCGCGACCGCGGCAATGATCATCGCAGCGACGATGACGACCGACAGCACGACGAGGTCACGCGGGCGCATGCTGTTTCTCCACGGTCGAGCCAAGCCGCGCCATCAGCGCGAGCAGCACCTCCTCAACCACCGACAGGTTGAGCGAATAATGGACCTGCGCCCCGCGCGGTTCGGCTGCGATCAGGCCGGCGGCGCGCAGTTTGGCAAAGTGCGCCGACATCGTCGGCTTGGACACCGAGAAAGCGTCGGCAAGTTCGCCGGCGGTGCGGCTGCCGCCCTTGAGCTGCGCCAGGATCTCGCGCCGGATCGGATGCGCCAAGGCTTCATAGACCAGGTCCATGGACGCAACTCTTTATTCGTCGTTTCGCTAAATGTCAAATGAAGGCGCGGCAGGGACGTTGCATCGCAGCGCGGTTCAGGGGCACAACGGGACGTGAAGGTCGGGAGATAAGACGGGTGACGACGCGGCGGAGCTTCCTCGAGGCGGCGGCGGCGCTGGCCATGGTCGCGCCGCTGACCGGGGTCGACGCCCGCAAGCGGCCGCCCCGAGATGCCGTTTCGGCAGCGAGCGCGCTTGACCGCGAGAAGACGACGCCGACGATGCTGGTCGAGGCGGCAATTGCCCGGCTGGAGCGGGTCAACGGGCTGATCAACGCCGTCGCCTATCCCAATTTCGAGCGCGCCCGACTGATCGCCGGGGCGACGCCGGGGCCGAGCGGGCCGCTCGCCGGCATCCCGACGCTGATCAAGGACAATCTGGAACAGGCCGGGCTGCCATGGACCAGCGGCTGTCGGGCGCTGAAGAACCGCGTCGGCGTCGCCGATTCGCCGCACGCCGCTGCCATCGCCCGCGCCGGGCTGGTGTCGATCGGCCGCTCGACGCTACCCGAATTCGCCCTGCTGCCGACGACAGAGCCGCTGCTGACCGGGCCGACGCGCAACCCTTGGCGGCTCGATCACAGCGCGGGCGGATCGAGCGGCGGCTCGGCGGCGGCGGTCGCCGCCGGCGTCGTGGCGATCGCCCATGGCAACGACGGCGGCGGCTCGATCCGCATTCCGGCGTCGTGCTGCGGGCTGGTCGGGCTGAAGCCGAGCCGGGCGCGGATGACCGGCGACACCGGCCGCGCCGTCACCGATTTTGCCGTCCAGGGCTGCCTCAGCCGGACGGTGCGCGACACCGCGGCGTGGTTCGCCGCCCTGGAGCGTCGCGACGATTCCCTTGCCTATCCCGCGGTCGGACTGGTCACGGGGCCGTCGCGGCAGCGGCTGCGCATCGGCCTCGCCCGCGCGTCGGCGACGGGGGTCGAACCCGACGCCGACGTCGCCGCCGTATTCGAGGCGACCGCACATCTGCTGCACAAGCACGGCCACCGGCTGGTCGAGGCGCCGCCGGCGTTCGACGGCGCGGCGGTGGCGGCAGCGTTCGCCACGCTGTGGAGCGCGGGCGCCGCCGCCCGGGTCCGCGTCGCCGCCGACGCGCTCGGCCGGGCGCCTACCCGCGCCGAGGTCGAGCCGCTGACGCTGAGTTGGGCAGCCGCTGGCGCGCGCGTGACGCCGGCGGCGACGGCCGGCGCCGTCGCCGCGCTGCAGCTGCTCGAACGACAATATGCGGCGCAGTTCGACCGCTTCGACGTGCTGCTGACGCCGGTACTGGCGTCGCTGCCGGTGCCGATCGGCACCTTCCCGGCGACGCAGAGCTATGATGCGCTGGCCGGGCCGCTGGCGCGCTATGTCGCCTATACCCCGGTCGAGAACGCCGCCGGAGCCTGCGCCATCGCCCTGCCGATGGGCGTGCGCGGCGGCTTGCCGGTGGGGATGCAGTTCACCGCCCCGCCCGGCGCCGAGCGGCGGCTGCTCGAGCTGGCCTATGCGCTGGAGCGCGAGGTCGACTGGCACCACCGCCGGCCGCCGGTGTGGGCGACGGCGTGACGCGGCGGCTCGACCCCGAGATGCTGCTGCGCGCCTATGCACTCGGCGTCTTCCCCATGGCCGATGGAGCGGAAACGACCGACGTCTTCTGGGTCGAGCCGCAGCAGCGCGGCGTCCTGCCGCTCGACGCCTTTCATCTGCCGCGCCGCCTGGCGCGGGTGCTGCGCGCCGAGAAGTTCGCCTTGACCGCCGACCGCGCCTTCGACCGCGTCATGGCCGGCTGTGCCGAGGCGCGCGCCGACCGGCCCGAAACGTGGATCAACGCGACGATCATCGACGCCTACCGCGCTCTCCACGCCCGCGGCAACGCCCATTCGATCGAGGCCTGGGCCGACGGCGAGCTGGTCGGCGGGCTGTACGGGGTGAAGCTCGGCGCGGCCTTCTTTGGCGAAAGCATGTTCACGCGGGCGACGGACGCCTCCAAATGCGCGCTGGCGGCGCTGGTCGCGCGGCTGCGCGTCGGCGGCTTCCGCCTGCTCGACACCCAATTCCTCACCGACCATCTCGCGACCTTCGGCACGGTCGAGGTGCCGCGCGCCCGCTACAAGCGCCTGCTCGCCTCCGCCTTGTCGGCGTCGGGCGACTTCGGCGCCTTCGATTGGGACGTCTTCGGGGCGAGGACCGACCGGCCGGCAACGACGGTATCGGGCCCGGTTTCGGGGAAGCGCATCGTGCAGCTCCTGACCCAGACGTCGTAGAGCGGGTGCTCGAGCGGGTTGAGCGACGGGCTTTCGGCGAACATCCAGCCGGAGAACACCCGGCGCGTGCGGACGGTGCGCGTCCGTACCTCCGCCGGCGTGTCGTCGATCTGGAGATAGGCCGCGGTCTGCCGCGCCTCCCACGGCGGTGTCGTCTCGCAGGCGCGGACACGGACGCTCAGCGTGGCGAAGCGGAAGCTGTCGCCGGGATGGGCGGTGAACTCCTGCGTCACGCCGGTGCGCTTGTTGAGTGCGGCAAGGCGAACGACGCGCTCGGCCATCGGCGTCACTGTGTCGGCGGGCTTTGCCACGGCGGCGGCCGGTGCGGCCGGAAGGGGAACCGCCGCCGCCGCGACCGCGGCGGCCAGGGCGATCACTTGGCCGGGGCCGCGGCTGCCCCGCCCGCCCCGGCCGCCGGTGCGCTGGTTCCGCTGCGGTTGATGAACTGCCCCATCAGCCCCATCAGGTCCTGCGCCCCTTGCGTCTCGGCGATCTCGCCGCCCGGGGGCAGCATCGCCGGGTCGCCGCCGGGGCTGAGGGCGATGTACGAGCCGCCGAGAATACCCTCCGACGTGATCGCCGCGCTCGAATCGGTCGGAAAGCGGACATCGCCGGAAATCCGCAGCTGCAGCACGGCCTGGAAGGTTTTCGGATCGAGCCGCTCGCTCTCGACCTTGCCGATCTTGATGCCCGACGTGCGGACGTCGGTGCCGACGGCGACGCCGGTGGCATTGGGAAAGCGTGCAGTCAGCAGATAGCCGCCGCCGCCGACCGAAGTCCGGGCATAAGCGGAGCCGACGAACCACAAGGCGAGGACGACGACGATCAGGCCGACCAGCGCCTCGATAACATTGTCGCGGAACAGCGCGCGCATCTCAGTCCGGGGTCCAGGCTTCATAGTCGCCGGTCGTGCGTGCCCGCGTCGCCGCGATCGCCAGGCTGCCCGACGGCCGGTGCGCCGCCGGCGTGCCGGTGGGGTTGGGCACCCAGGGCTTCTCCCACACCCGCGGCTTGAGCGGCAGCTTGTCGGGCGTGGCGTCGACCGTGCGGCGCAGCCACATCTGCCATTCGGGCGGGACCCGGCTGGCCTCGGGCTCGCCGTTGTAGATCACCCAGCGACGGGTGCCGCGGCGATTTTCGAAATAGACATTGCCCTGACCGTCGCGGCCGACCTCGCGGCCGGTCCGCCAGCCGACAAGACGCGTCCCCAGGCCGGGCCCGTGCCACCAGGTGAAGATCGACAGCGCCATCGGCCGCCTTTGGCCCGAAAGCGCGCACGGGCGCAAGTCTCCGCGCGCGCGGAGAGGCTCAATCGGCGCTGTAGGCGACGCTGTCGCCGGGTTGCAGGCCGATGCGCGCCGCCTCGCCGGCATTGAGTTCGAGCACCGCCGCCGTCGGCCCCCCCGAGGGAATATCGGTGCGGCTGAACGGCACGGCGTTGGCCGCGATCCGGCGCACCTTATGGTCGGGGGCGATGAAGATGATGTCGAGCGGCAGATAGGTGCCCTCCATCCAGAACGACACGTCGTGCGGCGGCGGCGCGACGGGGAACAGCATCCCATGGCCGCGGCCCATAACCTTGCGCAGCATCAGTCCGCGCGCCTGTTCGACCGTGCTCTTCGCCACCTCGACGGTGTACCGCTGCGGCTTGCCGCGGGCGGTCAGGGTCAGGGCGATCGTCGGCAGCGGCGGGTTGGCGACCAGCGGCTCGTCGGCGACGGCGGTTGCACCATATGCTGCGACCGCCAGTGCCAGCGCGGCCCGTCCCCACTTCATCGTCGACCCTTCAGAGTTACGCCAGTTCCTGCGTATCAGCTTCGAGCGCGACGGCAAGCGGCCCCTTGTGCCCCTCGGCGATGCGCGCGCGCAGCGGCTGACCGGCGTCGAGTTCGGCGAGGCCGGCACGGCGCACGGTCTCCATATGCACGAAGATATCCTGGTCGACGCCGTCGCGAACGACGAAGCCATAGCCCTTCAGGCGGTTGAACCACTTGACGGTGACCGCCTCGAACGGCCCGGCATCGTCGAGCAACCGTTCGGGATCGCTGCGCCCGGCGGCGCGCAGCATGACGATCTCGGGATCGGGGCCGACCGCGGTCGACAGGTCGAGGTCGACGATTTGTCGCACCTGCCGCCCGCGCGGGCGGTGCACCGCGTCACACACCAGCCGCGCGCCCTCGGGCAGCGTGCGCCGGGCGACATCGCGCAGCACCGAGAAGTGGATCAGAACGTCGCCGTCGCCGTCGTCGGCGACCAGAAAGCCATAGCCGCGCACGGCGTCGAACCATTTGACGGAACCGGACACGCGGAAGATCGGTTCGGTCGCATCGCGGTCCGGCGCTATCCCCGTCTCAGACACGACCGCAGGCTCGAGCATGCGGCATCCCCCAACGCAAGCATCATCGGGCGTTCATATCACGACCAGACGATCAGGGCAAAGACGTTGTGTTCAGGTTAACGAAACATCAGTCGCGCCGCCCGCGCGGCAGATGCTAGGCTGATCCCGGGCAGCAGACGAGGCGAAGCGTGGAATTGACCGGAGAGAGCCTGATCGCCGCGTCGCGCGCCCGCGTCTGGGCCGCGCTCAACGATCCCGACGTGCTCGCCCGCTGCATCGACGGCGTCGAGACGCTGACGGCCGCGACCGACGCCGAGGGGCGGACGCGGTTGGAGGGGCGGATGAACGCCCGCGTCGGACCCGTGCGCGCGACCTTCGCCGGCGGCGTGACCCTGACCGAAGTCGACGCGCCCAGCCGCTACGTCCTGGTCGGCGAGGGCAAGGGCGGCGTTGCCGGCTTCGCCAAGGGCAGCGCGGCGGTGACCCTGACCGAGGCCGAGGTCGACGGGCGACCGGGCACGCGGCTGGGCTACACCGTCACCTCGAGCGTCGGCGGCAAGCTCGCCCAGCTGGGAGCGCGGCTGATCGAGGGGACCGCGCGCGGCTATGCCGAGACCTTCTTCACCCGCCTGCGCGCCGAGGTCGAGGCGCCCCCGGCCGACGCCGGCGACGTGGCGATTGGCGAGGCAGCCGCGGCGGCCAGCGGCGGGGTGCCGGCGGCGGAAGCGCCAACGACGGCGCGGCCCGGCGAGACCGACGCCCGCGCGCTGCACAACAGCCGCGTCGCCACCGGGCTGACGCCGCTGGTCTGGGGCGGCGTTCTCGTCCTGATCGTCCTCGCCGTGCTTGTCTGGCAGCTGGCATGAGCGACGCCGCGGATCCGGTCGACGCCGCGCGCGACTGGCTGTCGGCCGGTCGCGGCGTCGCCCTCGCCACGGTCATCGAGACGTGGGGTTCGGCGCCGCGCCGCGTCGGCAGCCAGCTTGCCGTGCGCGACGACGGGCTGTTCGCCGGCTCGGTCAGCGGCGGCTGCGTCGAGGGCGATGTCATCACCGAGGCGCTGGACCTGATCCGCGGCGGCGGTGCCCGGCGGCTCGACTACGGCGTCGCCGACGCCACCGCCTGGGAGGTCGGGCTGGCCTGCGGCGGGCGCATCGCGGTCCTGGTCCAGGCGGTGGCCGACGGCCGCTTTCCGCCCGCCCTGCTCGACCGGCTGGCGGCGGCGCGAGCGGACGGGGAAAGCGTGACGCTGGCCACCGATCTCGCCGCCGGCACCACCAGCGAAGCGGCGGCAGGCGACTTCGTCCACACCTATCCGCCGCCGCTGCGCCTCGCCATCGTCGGCGCCGTGCACATCGCCCAGGCGCTGGTGCCGATGGCGCGGCTGATCGGCTATGCGCCGCTGGTCATCGACCCGCGCGGGCTGTTCGGGCGCGAGGCGCGCTTCGCCGGCATCGAGCGCGACGATGGCTGGCCCGACGAGGCGCTCGCCCGCTGGCGGCCGAACGCGGCGAGCGCGGTCGTCGCCCTGACACACGATCCCAAGCTCGACGACGTCGCCCTCGCCGCCGCGCTGCGGAGCAGGGCCTTCTACATCGCCGCGCTCGGCTCGCGGAAGAACCATGCCGGTCGTCGCGAGCGGCTGGCGGCACTGGGCTTCGCCGCCGCCGACCTCGACCGCATCCACGGCCCCGCGGGGCTCGACCTCGGCGCGGCGACCCCGGCGGAGATCGCCCTGTCGATCGCCGCGCAGATGACCGCCGCCTGGCGCGGACGGCTTTCGGCCGCGTGATCTTCGGCGAGGTGGCGACGGCCGAGGCCGCGGGCGCGATGCTCGCCCATTCGGTCATGGTCGACGGACGGCGCTGGGCGAAGGGGCGCATGCTCGACGCCGCCGACGTCGCCGCCGCGGTTGCCGCCGGCATCGCCGCGCTGACCGTCGCCCGGCGCGAGGCCGACGATGTCGCCGAAGACGTCGCCGCGGCGGCGCTCGCCGCCCGGCTGGCGGGGCCGGGCGTCGCTGCCGTCCCGCCGGCGCACGGACGGGCCAACCTCGTCGCCGCCGCTGCCGGTGTCTTGCTCGCCGACGCGGCCGCCGTCGATGCGGTCAACGCGGTCGACGAGCGGCTGACGCTCGGCACCTTGGCGCCCTTCGCCCGCGTCGCGGCCGGCGAGGTCGTGGCGACGGTCAAGGTCATCCCCTTCGCCGTCCCCGGCGAGCGGCTCGCCGCCGCCGTCGCCGCCGCGGCGCCGCTGACGGTCGCGCCGTTCGCGCCGCGCCGCTTCGTGCTGATCCAGTCGCGGCTGGCGGGCACCAGCGACAAGCTGCTCGCCCGCACCGAGGCGGTGACCCGCGCCCGTGTCGCGGCGCTGGGCGGTACCCTCGACGCGACGCCGCCCTGCCCGCACGACGTCGCCGCCGTTGCCGCGGCGCTGGCCGCGGTGCCGCCCGACGCCACCGCACTGATCGCCGGCGCCTCGGCTACCGCCGACCGCCGCGACGTCGTGCCGGCGGCGATCGTCGCCGCGGGCGGGCGGATCGAGCGGCTGGGCATGCCGGTCGACCCCGGCAACCTGCTGTGCCTGGGCGAACTCCGCGGGCAGGCGGTGATCGGCCTGCCCGGCTGCGCCCGCAGCCCGAAGCGCAACGGCTTCGACTTCGTCCTCGAGCGGCTCGCCGCCGGCCTCGCGGTGACCAGCGGCGACATCGCCGCGATGGGCAGCGGCGGGCTGCTGCCCGAGGCCGAGCGGCCGCAGCCGCGCGTCGCCGGCGCGGTCGGCGTGATCGTGCTGGCCGCCGGGCGTTCGACGCGGATGGGCGGAGCCAACAAGCTGCTCGCCGATCTCGGCGGTACGGCGGTCATCGCCCGCACGCTCGACGCGCTGGCCGACGCCGGCCTGCCGCCGCCGGTCGTCGTCACCGGGCACATGGCCGCCGAGGTCCGCGCCGCCATCGGCGCGCGGGCCGCGACCATCGTCGTCGCGCCCGATTACGCCGCGGGCATGAGCCGCAGCCTTGCCGCCGGGCTGGGCGCCGCGCCCGCGGCATGGCGCGCGGCGCTGATCGTCCTTGGCGACATGCCGGGGGTGGCGCCGGCGACGATCGCTGCCGTCGCCGCCGCCGCGACCGATGCCGCCGCCGTGGTCGCGCCGGTCTGCGCCGGCCGTCGCGGCAATCCCGTCGCCTGGGGCCGCGACCACTGGCCGCGGCTGCTGGCGCTCGACGGCGACCGCGGCGCCAAGGCGCTGCTCGACACGGTCGTGGTCGACGAGGTCGCGGTCGACGATGCGAACATCTTCGCCGACCTCGACACGCCGGCGGCACTGGCCACCGCCCGCGCCGGTCTCAGCGCAGCGTCGCCAGCCAGTCGATGACCACCGTCGCCAGCGCGATGCGGCGGTCGGACCAGCTGTGGTCGGTGGCGAAGTGCGCCTTGATGAAGGCCGTGCCGCCACGCGCCTGAATCGCCGTGACCAGCGCGTCGGTATCGCCCGCCAGCTCGTCGTCGGCGGTCAGCGCGAGATAGGGCAGGCGGGCGAGCCCGGGCGCGGCGGTTAGCACGCTGAAGGCGGCGGCATGGGCGGCGAGCTCGTCGGCCATCGCCGCGGGCGTCGTCGCCAGCGTCTCGGCGTTGTCGGCAGCGAGCGCCACCAGCTGCTCTTGCGGCATCGCGCCGAGGCGCCCGAGGTCGCCCATCGAGATCGTCGCCACGCCGATCAGCCGGCGGTCGGACGCCGCGACCAGCGCCGCGACCCAGCCGCCCATGCTGTGCCCGGCAATGGCGATGCGCGCCGGATCGATGCCGAGGCGCGCGGCGTTGGCCGGATCGCGCAGGAAGGCGAGGACCGCTCTGGCATCGTCGGGGTTCTGGGCGAAATGGAAGGCGCCGGGACTGCCCCACGAGCCGCGATAGTTGAAGGTGACGACGTTCCACCCTGCCCGCCGCACCGCCTGCGCCAGATCGAGGTTCTTCTCGTTGCCGGGCAGGCCGTGGCACAGGACCAGCGTCGGGTGCAGCCCCGGACCGGCCGCGACATAGTCGACGCCGTTGATCAGCACGCCGCCCGACGGGATGTGGAGCACCTCCATCCGCGCCGGGTGCGCCGCATCATGGGGTGGATCGGTGGTGACGGCGGCGGGAACCGCGGCCGCCAGCGGCGAGGCGAGCAGCAGGGCAGCAATAGCGGTAAGCAGGCGCATCGGTTCAGTCCTCGACGAGTTGACGGCTCAGCACGCGACGCACGACGCTCATCTCGTGCCCGGCGCGGAGCATCGCTGCAATCTGCTTGCGGTGGCGGTCGCGGTCGGGCGGGGCGGGATCGAACGGTCCCAGCCGCCGCCGCCGGGCGAAGGCCAGCGCGGCGGCATCGGCATCGGCAGCGGCCGAAACCTCGCCGGCGAGGTCTCGGGCGATGCCGGCGGCGCCGAGGTCGGCCGCCACCCGCCGCGCGCCGAAGCCGCGCCCGGTCAGCCCGCGGGCACGGGCCTCGGCAAAGCCGCGGTCGTCGACATAGCCGAGCTCGGCCAGCCGCGCGACGATCGCCTCGACAGGGGCTGCGCCCTCGCCCGCCCAGCCGCGCTCGAACAGCTTACGCGCGAGGTAGCGGCGCAGCTTCGCCTCGCTGGTCGCATAGCGGCCGACGTAGCGCAGGGCGAGATCGCGCAGACGGGGCTCGTCGAGCGGAGGACGATCGGACACGCCACGTTCCTGCCACAGTCGCGTCCGATTTTGAACGCCTGCACCGGTTAATGCGTTCGCCATGCGTCGACCAGTCCGTGAACGCGCGTGACGAGCGGCGGCGGACGGGATCAAGGAGGAACAGCGGTTGCCGGGAGCGACGATCAAGCCGGATGCAGCGCCGACGCCGACGCTCGACCCGCTGCCGCGCCGCCTCGCCGACTTCGCCACGCTGGGGGAGGCGCTCGACTACGCCGCTCAGGGGCAGCGGGGCCTCAACTTCTTCGACGCCCGCGCAACCCTGGTCCGTGCCTATCCCTTCGCCGAGTTGCGCGCCGATGCGCAGGCTGACGCCGCGCGGCTGATCGCCGCCGGCATCGCGCCGGGCGACCGCGTCGCGCTGATTGCCGAAACCTCGGCCGACTTCGCCCGCCTGTTCTTCGGCGCGATCTATGCCGGCGCGCTGCCCACCCCCCTGCCCTTGCCGACCTCGTTCGGCGGCCGCGACGCCTATGTCGAGCAGATCCGCACCCAGCTCGGCAGCTGCGCGCCGGGCGTGGTGCTGTCGCCGCCGGGGCTGTTCGCGCTGGTCGCCGAGGCCGCGGCCACGGTCGCCGGCTGTACGGCGCACGACTGGGCGGCGTTCCTCGCGACGCCGGCGGCGGCCGTGGCGCTGCCGCAGGCGGCGGCCGACGACATCGCCTATCTGCAGTATTCGAGCGGCAGCACGCGCTTCCCGCACGGCGTCGCCGTCACCCACCGGGCACTGCTCGCCAATCTGTGCGGCCACGCGACGTGCACGCAGGTGCAGGACAGCGACCGTGTCGTCTCGTGGCTGCCCTTCTATCACGACATGGGGCTGGTCGGCTGTCTGCTGTCGCCGCTGGCCAACCAGATGTCGGCCGACTATCTCGCCACCGACGACTTCGCCCGCCGGCCGCTGTCGTGGCTGACGCTGGTCGGGCGCAACGAGGGCACGACGCTCAGCTATTCCCCGACCTTCGGCTACGACATCTGCGCCCGGCGCATCAGCTCGTCGATCGACGTGGCGGCGCGCTTCGACCTGTCGCGCTGGCGCGTCGCCGGCAACGGCGCCGACATGATCCGGCCCGAGGTCATGCAGCATTTCGTCGATACCTTCGACGCCGCCGGCTTCCGCGCGAGCGCCTTCCTGCCGAGCTACGGCCTCGCCGAGGCGACGCTGGCGGTCAGCATCATGCCGGTCGGCGAAGGCATCGTCACCGATCTGGTCGACGAGCGCGTGCTATCGGGTGAAGGCTATGCCGGCGTCGGCGCCGGGGACCGGGCGGAGGAGCGGCCGACCCGCTACCGCGCCATCGTCAACTGCGGCAGGGCGCTGCCCGGCCTGTCGATCGAGATTCGCGACGAAAGCGGTGCGGTGCTCGGCGACCGCCATATCGGCCGGCTGTTCGTCTCCGGCCTGGGGGTCATGGCCGGCTATTTCCGCGATCCCGCGGCGACGGCGGCGTGCCTCAGCGACGGCTGGCTCGACACCGGCGACATGGCCTATCTCGCCGACGGCTACGTCTACATTGTCGGCCGGGCCAAGGACATGATCATCATCAACGGCAAGAACCACTGGCCGCAGGACATCGAGTGGGCGATCGAGCAGCTGCCGGGGTTCAAGGCCGGCGACATCGCCGCCTTCTCGATCACGACGCCGGGCGGCGAGGAGGCTCCCGCCGTCCTCGTCCAGTGTCGCACCTCCGACGCCAGCGAACGCGCCCACCTGCGCGAGGCCATCCGCCACAAGGTTCGCGCGATCACCGGCATGACCTGCGTCGTCGAGCTGGTGCCGCCGCGCACCCTGCCGCGGACGTCGAGCGGCAAGCTGAGCCGGAGCAAGGCGCGCAGCCAGTATCTGTCGGGAGAAATCCAGCCGTTCGAGATCGCCGCGTGATTTCGCGGCTCTGCCTCCTTGACTTGCGGTAGCACCCGGTAAAGGTTTGCCGCAGTCAAGCCGAGGGGATCCGTTGCGGTGCGTACCTACAAGGATCTGTGCGGCGGATCGGCTCCCCTGAACACCATCGTCATGGCCGGCAGTCACGACGCCGGCATTACCGGCGGCCGGGGCTATGCCCGGACCCAGGATCTGAGCATTTACGAGCAGGCGCAGCACGGCGTTCGCTTGTTCGACCTGCGGATCGCGGTCGCGGCGACCGGCAACACCCTGGGCGGGACCAAGATCGCCGAAATGCGGGCCTATCATGCCGACGGCATCGCGAAGAAGCAGGAGACCAAGACCCGCTTCCTTGCCGACACCGGCAAGACGGCCAGCCTCGAGCGCTCGTCGATCCGCGCCGGCGCATTCGGCGAGACGCTGCAGAAGATGCTGCAGGAGTCCAAGGTCTTCGTCCGCGAGAACGCGACGGAGTTCCTGATCCTCAAGTTCGACAAGTGCCTCAACTGGGCCCTGATCGCCGAGGCTTGCGTCAAGCTGCTCGGCGACGCGATCTACAAGCTCGGCGGCAACCTCAACCTGAAGACGATCGATCAGCTCGCCGGCAAGGTCATCGTCGTCTTCACCAAGGACGGCCAGAAGGAGGCCGCGGCGGCCGGGTATGGACCCGCCCAGGGGATCTGCGGGATCAGGAACTGCAACGGCGAGTCGTATACCGATCAGTTCGACGGCATCCAGTATTTCGGCAAGGGCGGCACCTCGATCATGGGCCTGCGCCCGGTGACCGAGAACAAGCTCAAGCAGCGCGGGCTGATGGTCGACGGCATCCAGTCGCACCCGCAGGCGCTCGGCATGATGTATTGGACCAGCACCGGGCTGCTCGGTAACATCAAGTCGCGCAACAAGCGCATGTGGACCTCGACCAACAATGCCGCCCTGCAGAAGACGTGGCGACACGGCCTGAGTCAGTCGATCGACAACCGGCTGGGCAAGAATACGTTGGGCGCAGGTGGCACGATGCTGAAGACCTTCATGCCCAATATCGTGATGATCGACTTCGCCGACGACTTCAAGTGCGAGACGATCATGAACCTCAACCTCGTCGCTGCGAACGACCTCAAGCAGCTCGTCATGGCGGACGAGAAGGATTTCGCCAGCGAAGAGGTCTGACGGGTGAGGCTTGCCGTCACCGGCGGCACCGGCTTCGTCGGCGGCCACCTGCTGGCGGCGGCGGTCGCGCAGGGCCACAGCGTTCGCGCCCTCGCCCGCCGGCCGCAGCGGACGATGCCCGGCGTCACCTGGATCGCCGGCGACCTCGCCGCCCCGGGCGACCTCTGCGCCGGGGCCGATGCCGTCATCCATATCGCCGGCACGATCAATGCGCGCAGCCGCGCCGACTATGACGCCGGCAACGTCGCCGGTACCGCCGGCATCGTCGCCGCCGCCCGGGCCGCCGGGGTCAACCGCTTCGTCCACGTCTCGTCGCTCGCCGCGCGGGAACCCGGCCTGGCCGACTATGGGGCGAGCAAGGCGGCCGCCGAAGACGTGGTGCGCAGCTCCGTCGCCGATGCGGCGATCGTCCGCCCGCCCGGCGTCTACGGTCCTGGCGACCGCGAAACGCTGGCCTTCTTCCGCCTGGTCGCGCGCGGGATCGCCGTGTTGCCGGGAAGCGGGCGCTTCTCGCTGATCGAGGTCGGCGACCTCGCCGCCGCCCTGCTTGCGGTCGCGACGAGCGACTGGCGCGGCACGGCCGAGGTCGACGACGGCGGCGCGGCGGCTATACCCATGCCGAACTGGCCCGAGCAAATCGGCACCGCGCTCGGCCGCCGCCCGCGGCTCTTCCGCCCCTCGCCGCGCCTGCTCCGGGCCGCCGCGCGCGTCGATACGGCGGTCGCCTGCCTGCACGCGGCCGGCTGCCGACGCTCAGCCACGGGCCGCGTCGCTACCTTCGCCCATCCCGACTGGGTCGCCGCCGCCGGCCGCGCGCTTCCCGCGCGGCCTGTGGCGGCCGGCGGTCGATCTCACCGACCGGTCTGGCGCGGACCGTGGCATGGCCCGCGCCACCGCTGTGAGAACGGCGCTGATGATCTCGCGCTGCTCAGCGTTCGGCCCGACTTTGACCATAGTTTGTTGCCATGCGTTGCGCCCGCCGTCAGGAACCTGCGCATGACCCGTGACGCCATCTTCGTCCGCATCTGCGAGCTGATCGCCCCGCTCAACCGCAAGAGTGTCGCGCTGGGCGAGGCGACGACCTTTTCGGGCGACCTCGAGATGGACAGCCTCACGGTGATGGACCTCGTCGCCAACATCGAGGACGAGTGGGACATCGTCCTGCCGCTGAACATGCTGCCCGAACTGGAGACCGTCGGTCAGGTCGCCGACGCCGTCGCGAAGCTCGCCAAGTGACCGACCTGCCGAAGACCGACCTGCTCGCCAAGTTCGACGCGGTCGCCGGCGAGCGCCAGGCGTACCTCGATGCCGGCGGACGCGACCCCGTCGGCGTCGTCATGTCCAAGGTCCTGTCGCCGACCCGCGCGATCATCGCCGGGCGCGAGACGATCCTGATGGGCACGTATAATTATATGGGAATGACGTTCGACCCGGACGTCATCGCCGCCGGCGAAGCGGCGCTGCGGGACTTCGGCGCCGGCACGACGGGCAGCCGGTCGCTCAACGGCACCTACGCCAGCCACCGCGCGTGCGAGGAGGCGCTGAAGGAGTTCTATGGCACGGCGCACGCCATGGTCTTCTCGACCGGCTATCAGGCCAACCTCGGGGTCGTGTCGACGCTGGCCGGGCGCGGCGACTATGTCGTCCTCGACGCCGACAGCCACGCCTCGATCTACGACGGTTGCGCCATGGGCAATGCCGACATCGTCCGCTTCCGCCACAACAGCGTCGAGGATCTCGACAAGCGCCTCGGCCGGCTGCCCGCCGACGCCGGCAAGCTGGTGGTGCTGGAGGGCGTCTACTCGATGCTCGGCGACATCGCGCCGCTGGCCGAGATGGTCGCTGTCGCCAAGCGCCACGGCGCGATGGTGCTGGTCGACGAGGCGCACGCCATGGGCTTCTTCGGCGCGCACGGCCGCGGGGTGACCGAAGCCGCCGGCGTCGAGGATCAAGTCGACTTCATCGTCGGCACGTTCAGCAAGTCGGTCGGCACGGTCGGCGGCTTCTGCGTGTCGAACCATCCGAAGTTCGAGGTTCTGCGCCTCGTCTGCCGGCCGTACGTCTTCACCGCGTCGCTGCCGCCGGCGGTGGTCGCCTCGTCGGCGACGTCGATCCGCAAGCTGATGCACAATGGCAACAAGCGCCAGCACCTGTGGGAGAACACGCGGGCGATGCACGCCGGGCTGACGGCGCGCGGCTTCACGCTGGGCACCGCGACCGCCGAAAGCGCGATCCTCGCCGTCATCATGCCCGACCAGGCGACGACGCTGGCCATGTGGCAGGCGCTGCTGGAGCGCGGCGTCTACGTCAACTTCGCCCGGCCGCCGGCGACGCCGACCGGCGTGTATCCTGCTGCGCTGCTCGCTGTGCGCCGAGCATACGGCCGACGAGATCGCCACCATCCTGCAGGCTTTCGACGATGCGGCGAAGGCGATCGGGGTCGACCTGAAGGCGGCGGCTTAGCCGGGCCGGCGGGCGGCCTGCGACCCAACATCCTACCGAAGGTCACGCGAAGGTCACGCCCGCGCGCGTGTTTTCACATCCCCATGTCCGCGACGCCGATCGACGGGCGGCGAGGAGTGAAGAGTGGCGACCCGTTCGGCATAACGCTCCTTCCCGCTTGAACAGACAAGGAAGATGGTAGCCGGTTGGGGGCGTGTAGGACAGCGGTTGACGTGGTCTGTTGTGCCTCTAGCGATCATAGGCGTCGCGCTGTCTCGCACCCGGCGTGGCGCATCGGCTTAGCCAAAGCCCGACGGTTGCCCGCCCGACCCGGATCGAAGCTCGACGAGATGACCGGTTTGCCGGCTAACGTCCCTGCAGCAGCGCCGTCACGATTGCGCCGTTGACGCGCCCGGCGACCTCGATGGCGGGAGGCGCGAAGGCAGCACCGCTCGACTTGATCGTCCAGTTACCCGGGACGCCGTCGGCAGGGCCGATATCGACGTCGGATATGACCGGTTGCTGCAGCGTCATCTGGGTCGGGAAGCCGCCGGAATTCGGGCTCCACACGCGGACGACGGTCGCGTTGTCCAGGGCCGTTCCGGCGGCGACGGTCGCGCCTTCCTCGAACCCGGTCGACACTTTCTTGCCGAAGCCCTTGCGATTGCCGGACGAACTGTACACGCCGTAGTCGATCACCATCGTGACGGCGATCGCGGTGACATTCGCATCGTGCGCGACATAGGCCGACCGCTGATAGGCCTGGGTGCGATCGAGGGTGCGGAAGGCGAGCATCTGCTGCCCCATGAAGCCGTTGGTCGCGCGTTGCGCCTTGTCGCCCGGCATCGGCAACACCGCCATGCCGGTCGGCGCGACGTAAGTGCCGAAGCGGCCCGTCGATCCGTTGGGCAGGCTGGTCCATTTCGCCAGCTCAGGCGCGGCGGCGGCGAGTGCCGGGCCGTCGACCACCTCGAAGCCGGCGGCCTTCAGCTGCGCGACGAAATCGGCATAGGCCGCGTCGGCAATCTGCTGTCGCGTCGCCAGATCGACGCCGGTCAGCTGAGTGTGAACCTTGCTGGTGTCCGACCGGAACGTGTCCATCAGGAGCCCGTGCGACACCCCGTGGCTCTTGGCCTGCATCGTGAATTCATCGGGGAACGCGACATTGAACACGGTGATGCCGACGCGGGTCATGCCCTTGATCTGGCTGCCGTTGCTGTTGACGATGCTGATCGGCTCGATGGCAACGCGACTGTTGAGCCAGCCGCGCTGGACGAACGTCCCGCGTTCGATCTGCTGCGCCGCAAGCGGCCCGGCCAACAGGATGGCGCAGAAGCCGATGATCGCCGTCAGTCGGTTTGGCATTGGTCCCCCCATATGTTTCATTCAGCTTAACGTGAAGCATTGCGATGTCCACGTCGGCCTGGAACGGGAACGCCGCGCCCTTACCGCCCTCACCCGTCTGGACCGTTCGACCCATGCCGCACGATGACCGGTCTCGCCGCCGACCTGCGACGCAGCCGCCGCACACTTTCCCCATGACCCCGCCGCTTGCCGGGGGTATAGCCGCGCCGGGGACGTAGGCGGACGCCGGGAGCCGGCGCGACAGGGACATCCACCACTTGCGACTGTTCACCCGTTTCGACCGCTACCTCGCCCGGCTGATCCTGGTGCCGCTGCTCGCCTGCCTGACGATCGCGGCGATGCTGCTGCTGCTCGACAAGATGCTGAAGCTGTTCGACTTCGTGATGAACGAGGGCGGCCCGGTGTCGGTCGTGTGGAAGATGCTGGGCAACCTGATCCCCGAATATCTGTCGCTCGGCATCCCGATCGGCGTCCTGCTCGGCATCCTCCTCGCCTTCCGCAACCTCGCCTTGTCGAGCGAGCTCGACGCGCTGCGCGCGGTCGGCGTGTCGTACCACCGGATGCTGCGCGTGCCGCTGCTGTTCGCGGTGTTCTTCGCCGGCGTCAGCTTCATCATCGTCGGCTTTGCCGAGCCCTTCTCGCGCTATGCCTATGAGGGGCTGCAGTTCGAACTGCGCTCGGGCGCGCTCGGCGCGTCGATCAAGGTCGGCGAGTTCGCGCACCTCGCCAAGACGACGACGCTGCGCGTCGAGGAGAGCCGCAACAAGGGTGCCGACCTGCGCGGCCTGTTCGTCCAGACCGAGGGCAAGAACGGGCAGCGCGTCGCCGTCACCGCCGAGCGGGGCACCTTCCTGTCGAGCGACGATCCCGACGTCATCCTGCTGCGCCTGACCAACGGGACGATGGTACACACCGCGTCGAGCTTCGTCGTGCCGCGCGTGCTGACGTTCAAGCAGCAGGACCTGCCGGTCAGCCTGCCGGCGATGGGCGCCTTCCGCGCGCGCGGCGACGAGGATGCCGAGCTGACCCTGCCCGAGCTCGCGCGGCGGGCCAGCCTGCCGGCGTCGGCGACGCGGACGCAGAACGTCGCCTCGCTGTGGCGACGCATCGCGCTGGTCGCGGTGATGTTCGTCCTGCCCTTTCTGGCCGTGGCGCTGGCGGTGCCGCCGAAGCGGTCGACCTCCGGCCTGGGCGTGTTCCTGTCGATCATCCTGCTCGTCGTCTTCTTCAAGACCAGCCAGTACGGCGAGGCCATGGGCCGCATCGGCGCGGTCGACCCGGTGCTGGCGCAGCTCGTGCCGCTCGGCGGCTTCGCGGCGCTGTCGCTCTATCTTTACTACGTTCTCGCCTTCGTCCCCGGCGGGCAGCCGATCGGCGTCCTCGACCGCTGGGCGGCGAAGCTGCGGACGCTCGTCGCCGGGCTCGTCCGGCGGCCGATGCCGTGGCGCGAGGCGACGACGCCGGCGGTGGCGGCCGAATGAAGCTGTTCCCGTCGCCGACGATCGCGCGCTACACCGCGAAGCTGCTGCTGACGCGCAGCGTCGCCTTCCTTGCCGGGTTGGTCGTCATCCTCATGACGCTCGACCTGCTGGGCGAATCGTCGAAGATCTTGGCGGTGCACGGCAACACCGACGCCGACCTGTGGCATTATGTCGGCCTGCGCGTGCCGCAGCTGATCGCCCTGTTCCTGCCCTTCGCCGTGCTGCTCGGCACGCTGGTCGCGCTGGCGACGCTCAACGCCAATTCCGAGGTCATCATCTTCAAGGCCGCCGGCATTTCGGCGCACCAGATCCTCTTTCCGCTGATCCTCGCCGCGCTCGGCATCGCTGCCGTCAACTTCGCCTTCAACGAGGCGGTCGTGACCAAGGCCAACAAGGCGCTCGCCGAATGGCAGGCGGTCGGCTACGGCCCGGTCGGCCGCAGCCAGCCGGCGCTGACCGAGGTCTGGGTCCGCAGCGGCGACGACCTGTTCCACGCCGAGACAGTGACCGGTAGCGGCACGTCGACGGTGCTGCACGACGTCACCATCTATGTCCGCCGGCGCGACAAGCTGGTGTCGACGATCCACGCCGCCGATGCCCGCCCGGCCGCGACGGGGTGGCGGCTGCGGGATGCCGGCATCTTCGACGTCGCCCAGGGCAGCGAGCGCCGCGTCGGCGCCTACGACTTCGCCAGCGGGGCGACACCCGACCAGTTCACCACGACGACGGTGACGCCGGCCTACACCCCGTTCTGGGACCTGCTGCCGGCGATCCGCGAGCAGCGCGCGGCGGGCAAGCGCGTGACGCCGCTGGTCGCGGCCGCCAACCACAAGATTTCCGGGCCGCTGTCGGCGATCCTGATGCCGCTGCTCGGCTCGGTCGCCGCCTTCGGTCTGGCGCGGTCGGGGCGGCTGTTCGTCCGCGCCGTCACCGGCATGGCGCTGGGGTTCGCCTTCTTCGTCGCCGACAATTTCATGGTGGCGATGGGCGGCTTCGGCACCGTGCCGCCGTTGCTCGCGGCCTGGGCCGCCTTCCTGCTGTTCCTGCTGATCGGCGAGACGGTCCTGTTCCGGACCGAGGAATAGCCGCGGCGATCGTCGCGCCCGTCCTAAAACCGCCCCATTGCGTACCTATATGGCCACGATGGATGGAGCCGCGCCCGTGAAGCTTGTTGCCGATGCCGCGCCGATCTGGAAGCGGTCGCATTATCTCAACCGCATGACCCTGCGTGAGCTGGTGGTCGCCTATTTCCAGTATTACACGATCCGCACCTATCTGGCGATCGCCGCGGTCGCGCTGGGCGTCGCCTTGTGGTCGCCGCCGACGCTGCTGCAGGCGGCGCTGATCGTCGGCTTCGTCGTGCTGGTCTATCCGCTGGTCTGGTACAGCCTGCACCGCTGGGTGTTGCATTCGAAGTGGATGTGGAAGGTGCCGTTCCTGGCGAGCACGTGGAAGCGCATCCATTACGACCACCACCAGGACCCGAACCACCTCGAGATCCTGTTCGGCACGCTGAAGAGCGAGCTGCCGCCGGTGTTCGCCATGACACTGCCCGCCGGCTATCTGATTGGCGGCGTCGGCGGCGCCGGCGTCGGCGCTGGCGGCGGGCGTGCTGACGACGTGCTTCTACGAATTCTGCCACTGCATCCAGCACCTGTCGTACAAGCCCAAGGCGAAGTGGCTGCAGGATATGAAGGCGCGGCACATGGCGCACCATTTCCACGACGAGACCGGCAACTACGGCATCACCAACTTCGCCTGGGACCGGCTGTTCGGCACCTTCTACGAGCGCAGCGCGCGCCCGCAGCGCAGTTCGACCGTGTTCAACCTCGGCTATACCGAGGAAGTCGCCGCGCAAATATCCGTGGGTCGCGCGCCTGTCCGGCGGTGTCGCCACGGGCCACCCGCGCCAGCGCGACCGCGCCGCCGAACGCAAGGCGGCGTGAACGTGGCCGGAGGCGCGGTCACCGTCCGCGAGGCGGCGACGCCGGCCGACCGTGGTCGCTTCATCGACCTCATCTACCGCCTCTACGCCGGCGACCGCGCCTGGGTGCCGCCGCTGCGCGGCGAGGCCCGCGGACTGATCGAGGGGATCAAGACCAACCCCTGGTTCGAGCACGGCGTCGCCAAATACTGGCTGGCGCTGAAGGACGGCGAGATCGTCGGCCGCATCTCGGCCCAGGTCGATCGCCTCGTCCTCGAGCACATGGGGCCGCACGTCGGCCACTGGGGCATGTTCGAGTGCATCGACGACCAGGACGTCGCCGATGCGCTGTTCGACACCGCCGAAGGCTGGCTGCGGGCGCAGGGCATGACGACGGCCATGGGGCCGTTCAGCCTGTCGATCTGGGACGAGCCGGGGCTGCTCGTCGACGGCTTCGACCGGCCGCCGACGGTGATGATGGGCCATCATCTGCCGTATTACGCGAAGCTGATCGAGGCGCGCGGCTACCGCGGCATCAAGGACCTGCACACCTACGAGCTGCCGATCGACAAGCCCTTTCCCGACATCGTCCAGAAGATCGTCGCCGCCAGCGAGAAGAGCGGCAAGGTCAAGACGCGGATGGTCGACAAGAGCCGCTTCGCCGAGGAGGCGGCGATCATCCTCGGCATCCTCAACGACGCCTGGTCGGAAAACTGGGGGTTCGTGCCGCTGACGCCGCTGGAGGTGGCGCACGTCGGCGTCAAGCTCAAGCCGATCGTCTACAACGACCTCGTCCGCATCGCCGAGGTCGACGGGGTGCCGGTCGCCTTTCTGATCGCCTTGCCCGACCTCAACGAGTTCACCACCGACCTTGGCGGCCGGCTGTACCCGTTCAACTGGATCAAGCTGCTGTGGCGGCTGCGGAAGCCGCGGATCAAGCGCATCCGCGTGCCGCTGCTGGGCGTCGTCAAGTCGCTGCAGGGGACGCGGCTGGCGTCGATCATGGCCTTCCAGATGATCGAATATATCCGCCGCACGGCCGTCGAGACCTATGGCGCCAAACGTGGCGAGATCGGCTGGATCCTGGAGGACAACGGGCCGATGCGGTCGATCGCCGACGTCATCGAGGCCGAGGTGACCAAGACCTACCGCATCTACGAGCGCGCGCTCTAGGCGAAGGTCACACGAAGGTCACGCCCGCGACGGCGTTTTACAGCGCCAGCTCGACCCACGTCGGCACGTGATCCGATGCCCGTTCGCCGCCGCGCACGGCGCGGTCGACGCCGGCATGGGTCAGGCGGTCGGTCGCGGCCGGCGAGAGCAGCAGGTGATCGATCCGCAGCCCCAGGTCGCGCGGCCAGGCGCCGGCCTGATAGTCCCAGAAGGTATAGGCCGTCCCCGTCGGCTGCACCGCGCGCAAGGCATCGGTCCAGCCCTGGAACAGCAGCGTGCGGAACTTTGCGCGGGTTTCCGGCTGGATCAGCGCGTCGGTCGCCATCGCCGTCTCGCTGAACACGTCGACGCTTTCCGGACAGACGTTGTAGTCGCCGGCCAGCACGACCGGCGTCTCCGTCGCCAGCAGGGCCGCCGCCCGCGCCGCCAGCCGGTCGAACCAGGCGAGCTTATAGTCGAACTTCGGTCCCGGTTGCGGATTGCCGTTGGGCAGATAGATCGAGGCGACGCGGACGCCGCCGATCTCCGCCTCCAGATACCGGGCGTGGTCGTCGGCGGGGTCGCCGTCGAGGCCGCGCGCCGTCTCGACCGCCGCCTCCTTCGACAGGATGGCGACGCCGTTGAACCCCTTCTGGCCGTGGACCAGCGCGCGGTAGCCGGCAGCGGCGATCGCGTCGACCGGGAAGCCACTGTCGACGGTCTTGATTTCCTGCAGGCAGACGACGTCGGGATCGGCTTCGGCCAGCCAGTCGAGCAGGCGCGGCAGCCGCGCGCCGATGCCGTTGACGTTGAAGGTCGCGATTTTCATAGGGCGGGCGGCGGCGACGCCTGGCTAACAGAGAAAGACGACCCGCAGCCGCAGCCGCTCGCCGCGTTCGGGTTGGTCACCTTGAACGCCGCCGCGCCCATCGTCTCGACGTAATCGACCTCGGCGCCGTCGAGGAACGGCAGGCTGACGGGGTCGACGAGCATGGCGACGCCGTCGGTCTCGACGACGAGGTCGTCGGCCGCGGCCGCGCTCTCGAGACCGAACTTGTACTGGAAGCCGGCGCAACCGCCGCCGTCGACGGCGAGCCGCAGCTTCAGCCCCGGCTTACCCTGACGCGCGGCGATGGCGGCGACGCGGGCGGCGGCGGCGGGCGACAGGGTGACATTGGTCATGATGCCGACATAGGGCGTCGGCCGCCGCGGTACAATCGCGCTAGAGGGCGCCGATCGCCGTCGGCTCGGCCGGCCCGACCGCATCGGCGGCGCTGTGCTGCGCGGCGAGGACATACTCCGACGCGTCGAGGTACGGCCGCGGATTGACCGCGCGGCCGTCGATCCGCACCTCGTAGTGGAGATGGGTGCCCGTCGAGCGGCCGGTCGAACCCATGCGGGCGATGACCTCGCCCTGATGGACGACCTGCCCCGGCCGGACGAGGATCGCCGACAGGTGGCCGTAGCGGGTCGACAGGCCGCGGCCGTGGGCGACCTCGACGCAGTTGCCATAGGCGCCCGACCACCCGGCGAGGCTGACCGTGCCGTTCGCCGCGGCATAGATCGGATCGCCCCGGTGGCCGGCCATGTCGACGCCGGCGTGCATCGCGCTCATGCCGGTAAAGGGATCGAAGCGCACGCCGAAGCTCGACGAATAGCTGAAGTCCTTCACCGGCATGTACGACGGCACGACGGTCAGCGCGGCCTCGAGCGCCTGGAGCTTCTTCCAGCTGAGGAACAGGCTGCGGAAGCGGGGCTCGGCATCGGCCGGCGCGCGCACCGGTAGATAGGGCCCGCCGACCGCCATACCGGCGCCGTCGCCGGTAAAGGTCGAGGCGGCGAGCAACCGTTCCGGATCGAGGCCGAGCCGGCGGACGAGCGACTGGGTGTCGCGCAGCCGCGCCTCCGCCGCGCCGGTCGCCCGGTCGACGAAGGCGAGCTGTTCCGATTCGAGCTTGCGGAACGGCGCGAGCAGCGCCTCGCCGGCCGGCGCCGCGGCCGGCAGCAGGTCGCGCGCGGTCGCCGCGTCCCCGGCGCGCGGCAGCATCGCCGCAAGCTGGGCGAGATCGTGCCTGGGCGTCAGCAGCGCGGCGAGAAAGGCCTGGCGCTTCTCCAGCGCCGCCGCACGCTCGGCGACCTCGCCGTGAAGCGCCGCCGTCGACGACTTCACCGCCGCCAGCTGCGCCTCGATGCGCGCAAGGTCCGCCGTCCGGGCGGCGGCGACCGGCGGTGCCGACGGCGCGGCCAATCCCGCCACGCCGAGCCAGCCCACGATCAACGCCGCACCACCGATTGCCATGATCTGCTCTGCCGTCCCTATCCTGACCGTGACGACGCGCCCGGCGCGCATCCAGGCGAACGACAGTTCCGGCAGCGCACGACGTGCGGCTGCGGCGGCCCGGTCAAAGGCTGCTCGGCCCGATGTCATGCGCGTGGAACCCCGCTCACCTTCTTCTGCGCGGTCGCCCCACCGCGCCGCCCGAGCCTTGGAGCATCTGCCACGCTGACGCTGCAAGCTTCATTGGCACCGGGCGGGGCAAGCCGAGCCACGTCCACGATGAATCGTTTCAACGGCTTGGCGGCGAGCGGAACGAAGCAGCGACGCGCAGCGGCGGGCGAATCGTCAGCGCGGCCAGACGCGCAGCGGCACGCGATCGGGCGCCCCGGTGCCGGTGGCACAGGCCTCCGGTCGGTCGGCGAGGTCGAGGCAGACGCGGACCTCGGTCAGCCATTGGTTGCGATCGGTGGCGACGAACAGGCTGGCGCGGGGCAGCCCGGGATTGGCCGCGACCATGGCGTCGCGCACGGCGCCGGCGCTTGTCACCGGCGGCCGGTCGAGATCGGGCAGCGTCAGCGTCGCGGCGACCCGGCGCATCTCGGCGAAATAGCCGGCGGCATCCGGCCAGTGGCAGGTGCCGTGCTTGGCCCATTCGTGCTGGAGCAGCGCCGGCGACGGGGTCAGGCACCAGTTGCGCCTGACCTCGACGGGGTCGAGGGCCGTCGGCGCGCGGCAGAACTGGGGATAGGTCGTGCCCGCCCCGTCCGGCCACAGGCCGTGGACGCGCAGGCCGAAGCCGGCACGGCAGCCGGCGGCGTCGGCATCGGGGCGGCGACAGTCCTGCGGCCACCACAGCAAGGCGAGCACGAGGTGCTCGACCGGCACGATCCGGCTCGCTTCCGGCGGCGTGACCGGCGCGGGGACGATGCCGGCCGGAACCGCGCAGGCAAGGGCGGCCCCGACGGCGCCGGCGAGCAGCTCAAGCATAATCGAGGCCGATGTCCGCGGCCGGGGCCGACTGGGTCAGCCGGCCGACCGAGATGAAGGTGACGCCGGTTTCGGCCAGCGCCCGGATGTTTTCGAGGCGGACACCGCCCGACGCCTCGGTCGGTACCCGCCCGGCGACCAGCGCCACCGCCTGCCGCAGCACGGCGGCGGGCATATTGTCGAGCAGCAGGCGATCGGCCCCGGCGGCGAGCGCCGGCTCGATCTGGTCGGGCGAATCGACCTCGACGACGATCGGCAGGCCGCCGGCGGCGATCCCCTGCCCGGCCGCCACCGCCGCGCGCACCGCCGCGTCGACGCCGCCGGCGATGGCGACGTGGTTGTCCTTGATCAGGACGCCGTCGTCGAGGCGCATCCGGTGGTTGGTCCCGCCGCCGCAGGTGACGGCGTATTTCTCCAGCAGCCGCAGGCCCGGCAGCGTCTTGCGCGTGTCGAGCAGCGTCGCGCCGGTGCCGGCGATCGCCGTGACATAGGCGCGCGTCAGCGTGGCGATGCCCGACAGATGCTGGATGGCGTTGAGCGCCGAGCGTTCGGCGGCGAGCAGGGCGCGGGCGTCGCCGGTCAGCCGCAGCAGCGTGGCACCGGGGGCGACCGCGTCGCCGTCGCGGACGAAGCGCTCGACCTCGACGGCCGGATCGAGTTCGCCGAAGAAGGCGGCGGCAATGTCGAGCCCGGCAACGACGATCGCATCGCGGCTGACCATCGCCGCGGTCAGCTGGGTCCCCGCCGGAATCACCGCGGCCGAGGTGATGTCGCCCGCGCCGAGGTCCTCGGCAAGCGTCGCGCGAACGAAGGTGTCGAGGTCGAAGTCGGTCATCCGCGCCGTCTAGCAGCGCCGCCCGGCGCGCGCCATGCCGCGTCAGCGCCCGAGCGCGTCGAGCCAGTGCAGGACCTGCTGCTGCGCCGCCGCCGAATAGACGAGCGCGTGCCCGGCTCCGGCGAACTCGACAAGCCGGGTGCGAGCCGCTGCCGCCAGACGCCGACCGTGCGCGACGGCGATCACCCGGTCGGCGTCGCCATGGAGGACGAGGACGGGAACGCGCGTCGCCGCCAGCTTCGTTGCGTTGTCGAATCGGTCGCGGATCAGCGGTGCGATCGGCAGGCGGGTCATCCCCGCCGCGGCCGCCGGCAGGCTGGTAAAGCCCGAGACGATGACCAGGCCCGCCAGATGCTCGCGCGTCGCCAGCTCGGTTGCCGCTCCGGACCCGAGCGAGTTGCCGATGGCGACGATCCTGTCGTCGGCGACACCGCGACGGCGCAGGAACGCGAGCGCGGCAGCGGCATCGTCGTTCAGCCCGCTTTCGCTCGGATGGCCCGGGTTGCCGCCATAACCCCGATACTCCGGCAGCAGCACGCCATAGCCGGCGGCGGCATACGCCGCGGTGGCGACGAGACTGCCGTGCAAGGTATCGCCGTTGCCATGGAAGAAGATGACGGTACGCCGCCCCTGCGCCGGACGATAAAGCGCTGTCAGCGTCAGGCCGTCGGCCGTGTGCAATTCGACGGGCGCGAAGCCGGGGACGGCAACCGTGGCGCGCAGCGGTGGCGCGGGGTAGATGAAACGTCGCTGCAAGCCGATCGCAAGCGCCAACGTAACGAGAACCGCGGCCAGCAGAACGCCGCCCGCCAGTGCGAAAATCTTCAATCCCCGCTGACGCTCACGGGCGACGTCATCGCCAACATGCGGTCGAGCGGCAGCTTCGCCCGTTCCCGGATCGCCTCGGGCACCTCGATCACCGGCGTCAGGTCGCGCAGGCAAAGATACAGTTTCTCCAGCGTGTTCATCGCCATGAACGGACACATGTTGCAGCCGCAGTTGCCGTCGGCACCCGGTGCGCCGATGAAGGTCTTGTGCGGCGCCCTGAGCTGCATCTGGTGGATGATGTTGGGCTCGGTCGCGACGATCAGCGTCTGCGCCGGGGATGCCAGGGCCGTAGCGAGGATACCGCTGGTCGCGCCGATATAGTCGGCGAGGTCGAGGATCGCCGCCGGGCATTCGGGATGCGCCAACACCGGCGCCTCCGGGTGCAGCGCCTTGAGCTTCAGCAGCTCGGTGACCGAGAATTTCTCGTGCACGATGCACGTCCCGTCCCACAGCAGCATGTCGCGTCCGGTGCGGCGGTTGAGCCAGGCGCCGAGGTGCTTGTCGGGGGCGAACAGGATCTTCTGCGCGGGGTCGATCTGGGCGATGATCCGCTCGGCCGACGACGAGGTGACGATGATGTCGCTGTGCGCCTTCACCGCCGCCGAGCAGTTGATGTAGGTCAGGCTGAGGTGATCGGGGTGCGCCGCGCGGAAGGCGGCGAAGGCGTCGGGCGGGCAGCTGTCCTCGAGGCTGCACCCGGCCTTGAGGTCGGGCAGCACGACGGTCTTTTCCGGCGACAGGATCTTCGCCACTTCGGCCATGAACTTGACGCCGCAGAAGGCGATGACGTCGGCGTCGGTCGCCGCCGCCTTGCGGCTGAGGTCGAGGCTGTCGCCGACGAAATCGGCGAGGTCCTGCAGCGCCGGATCCTGATAATAATGGGCCAGAATGACGGCGTTGCGCTCCTTCCGCAGCCGCTCGATCTCGGCGCGGAAATCGACCGCCGGAGCGGTGCCGAACAGGTTCAGGCGTGCGTCCATCAGGCTGCCTTTCGCCACAGGTCGCCATCGGCGACGACCTCGCCCCGCGCCCGCAGGTCGATGAGGTGCGCCGTGACCGACAGGCCGGCGGCCGGGTGGAGGCGCGGATCGATCTGGGCGTACATCGTCGCGACCATCGCCGACACCGTCGTCGCGCCTTCTTCGAGGCGCGCCAGGATCTGGTTCTCGCGCTGCCGGCGATGCGCGATCAGGCCGCGGACAAGGCGCTGCGGCTCGGTCACCGGCGCGCCGTGGGTCGGGTAATAGACCGCGTCGTCGCGATCGAGGAGCAGGCGGAGGCTGGCCATGTACGCCGCCATGTTGCCGTCGGGCGGCGCGACGACGGTGGTCGACCAGCCCATGACGTGATCGCCGCTGAACAGCGCCCGCTCCTCGGCCAGGGCGAAGCACAGGTGGTTCGACGTGTGCCCCGGCGTCGCCACCGCAGTCAGCGTCCAGCCGGGGCCGGTGACGGTCTGCCCGTCGGCGAGGATTACGTCGGGCGCATAGGTCCGGTCGAACCCGGCGTCGGCGCGCGGGCCGAGGTCGTCGAGCACCAGCGGTGCGCAGCCGGCGACCAGCGCGCCCGTCGCGGCCTTGACCGCGACCGCGGCGGGGGAATGGTCGCGGTGCGTGTGGGTGACGACGATGTGGCTGACGGTCTCGCCGGCGACTGCGGCCAGCAGGGCGGCGACGTGCGCCGCGTCGTCGGGACCGGGATCGACGATCGCCACCATGCCGCGGCCGACGATGTAGGTACCGGTGCCGGTATAGGTGAACGGGCCGGGATTGTGCGCCAATACGCGACGGACGAGCGGCGAGACCGGCTCGACGTGGCCGTAATCGGCGGGGGCTGGCGCGCTCATGCCCATCATGTGGCAGTGCGTCGCGGCGATGTGAAGGGGCGACGCCGCGGTGCGATTGGCTTAGCATCACGCCAAAAGGGGATGCGACGATGCTGCACCGGCTGATCTACGCCTCGCGCCCGTTCGGCTATGACAGCGCGATGCTCGGCGGCATCCTGCTGGCGGCGCGGCGCAACAATCCGCGCGACGGCATCACCGGGGCGCTGATCTGCCGCGCCGATCTCTACCTGCAGTTGCTCGAGGGCCCGGGCAGGGCCGTCACCAGCCTGTATTCGCGCATCGTCGCCGACGACCGGCACTGCGACGTCGAGCAACTGTGCGCGGCCGATACCGACGACCGGCTGTTCCCCGGCTGGGCGATGCTCGACGATCCGGCACGGTCGTGGCTGTGGTCGGCCGCCGAAGTCGCCGCCGGCGCGGTCAGCGCGGCCGGGGTCGCGGCGGTCACCGGGGTCTTTGCGCGTCTTGCCGCGGCGCAGGGGGCGCCAGTGCCGCCGGCGGCTTGCCCGCTGGCGGCGAAGGCCTAAGACTGTCCGGCACGGCTCCGGAGAGAGTGATGGGCGAGGCTTTCGATTTCGTCATTGTCGGCGCGGGGTCGGCCGGCTGCGTGCTCGCCAACCGGCTGTCGGCCGATCCGGCGACGCGTGTCCTGCTGCTCGAGGCGGGCGGCCGCGACCGCGGCGCGATGATCCATATGCCGGCAGGGCTGGCGCAGATCCTGCCGCCGGAGAAGAACAGCCCGCATGGCTGGAGCTTCTGGACCGAACCGCAGGCGGAGCTGAACGATCGTCGCCTCTACTGGCCCCGCGGGCGCGTGCTCGGCGGCTCGTCGTCGATCAACGGCATGGTCTACATCCGCGGCCACGCCAGCGACTACGATCGCTGGGCGCAGACCGGGCTGACCGGCTGGGGCTGGAGCGATGTCCTGCCCTATTTCCGCCGGGCCGAGCACAGCGAGCGCGGCGGCGACGACTGGCACGGCGAGGGCGGCCCGCTGCACACCAGCACCCGCTGCCTGCCGCACGTCCTCAACGACGTTTTCCTCGAGGCGGCGGGACAGGTCGGCTTCCCGCGGACCGACGACTTCAACGGCCCGCAGTTCGAGGGTGCCGGGCGCTACGACTGTACGATCAAGGATGGCAGCCGCTGGTCGGCGGCGCGGGCCTATCTGACGCCGGTGCTGAACCGGCCGAACCTCGAGGTCCGCACCGGCGTCCAGGTCGAGCGCGTCCTTGTCGCCGGCGGCCGCGCGACGGGCATCGCCTATACGCGCGGCGGCCAGCGGGAGGTGGCGAGCGCATCCGAGGTGATCCTGTGCGGCGGCACGGTCAACTCGCCCCACCTGCTGATGCTGTCGGGCATCGGGCCGGCGGCGCACCTGCGCGACAACGGCATCGAGGTCGTCCGCGACCTGCCCGAGGTCGGCGGAAACCTGCAGGACCATCTCGACGTCATCGTGCAATGGGCCTGCACCCAGCCGATCACGCTCAACGCCAACAGCCGCCTGGTCAACAAGATCAGGGCGCTGGCGGCGTGGCAGTTCGGCCGCGGCGGCACCGCGAGCTATATCCCGACGCCGGTCGGCGCCTTTCTCAGCACCCGCGAGGGGCTGGCGGCGCCGGACATCCAGCTGCACTTCATGCCGGTGCGCGGAAACCCGCACGGGCGCGGCTCGCTTCCGGCCGAGCACGGCTATCAGATCCACGTCTGCCAGCTGCGCCCCGACAGCCGCGGGACGATCCGCCTCGCCGGCCCCGACCCGCTTGCCCATCCGCGGATCGACCCGCGCTATCTGTCGGCGCCGCAGGACCTGGAGACGCTGCTCGCCGGCATCGCGCTGGCCCGGCGCATCGGCGACGCCCCGGCGTTCGCGCCCTACCGCGGCGAGTTGATCTGGCCGGGCGCTGCCGCCGCCTCGCGCGAGGCACTGGTCGCCGCGATCCGGGACTGGGCCGAGACGATCTACCACCCGGTCGGCACCTGCCGCATGGGTGCCGACGCCGCGAGCGTCGTCGACGGCGAGCTGCGCGTCCGCGGCGTCGGCTCCCTGCGCGTCGTCGACGCCTCGGTCATGCCGCTTCTCGTCTCGGGCAACACCAATGCGCCGACGATCATGATCGCGGAAAAGGCGAGCGACCTGATCCGCGCGACGGGCAAGGAACGGCTGGCGGCATGAACGTCGACGCCTTCACCATCCCGGTCCACCCCGAGGAAGCAGCGTGGATCCGCGAGCGCGTCGCCGCCTATCGTTTCTTCGAGGAGCCGGTCGATGCGCGCTGGGACTATGGCGCCAGCCGCGGCTACCTGGAACGTCTGCGCCATTACTGGCTCGACAGCTTCGACTGGCCGGCGGCCGTGGCGCGGCTCAACCGGCACCCGCATGTCCGCGTCGAGATCGGCGACGGGCTAAGGCTTCACGCGATTCACCGCCGCTCGTCGCGCCCGGACGCGCGCCCGCTGCTGATCGCCCATGGCTGGCCGGGGTCGATCGTCGAGTTCGACGCGCTCGTCGACCGACTGGCGGAACCGGAGGTGGAGGATGGGCCGGCCTTCCATGTCGTTGCTCCTTCGCTGCTGGGCTATGCCTGGTCGGACAAGCCGCCGCGCCCGGTCGGGCCGCGGGCGATGGCCCGCCACTACGATGCGCTGATGGCGGCGCTCGGCTACGACCGGTTCCTGTACCAGGGGGGTGACTGGGGCTGTGTCATCGGCGGCTGGATCGGACTCGACAGCCCGCGCGTCACGGCGCTCCACCTGTCCGGCTACGGCCTGCGCTCGGCCGACATGCGGCCGACGACGCCGGAGGAGACGGCGTGGCTGGTCAAGGCGCAGAAGGTGCGCGAGCGTGAGACGGCGTACCTGCAGCTGCAAGGCACCAAGCCGCAGAGCCTCGGCTTCGCCATGATGGATTCGCCGATGGGCGTCGCCGCCTGGTTCGCCGAGAAGTTCGTCGGCTGGTCGGACGTCGGCGACGGCCGCAACGGCTATGTCGATCCGCCGTTCGGCTTCGACACCATGCTGACCAACATCATGATCTATCTGACCACGCGCAGCTTCAATACCGCGACCTGGATATACAAGGGCTTGTTCGACGAAGGCGGCTTCGCCATTCCTGAGGGACGGCGGATCGAGGTGCCGACAGCGGTCGCCGCCTTTCCCAAGGACCTGCTCGCCTTCCCGCCGCGGGCGATGGTCGAGCGCGGGATACAACGTCGTCCGCTACACGGCGATGCCGCGCGGCGGCCACTTCGCCAGCCTGGAGGAACCCGAACTGTTCCTCGCCGACCTGCGCGGCTTCGCGGCATCGCTGTGACCAACGAGGTCGAGTGGCGGGTCGAACCGGGGCTCGCCGATTATCTCGCCGCCGTGGCGACGATGGAGGCGCGGGCGGCAGCGATCGCCGCCGGCACCATGCCCGAGCTGATCTGGCTGGTCGAACATCCGCCGTTGTATACCGCCGGCACCAGCGCCCGCGCGGCGGAGCTGCTCGACGCGCGTCTGCCGGTCTTCGTCAGCGGCCGCGGCGGTCGCTACACCTATCATGGGCCGGGGCAGCGCGTCGTCTACATCATGCTCGACCTGGCGCGGCGGGGGCGCGACATCCGCCGCTTCGTCGCCGCGCTCGAACAATGGATCGTCGACAGCCTCGCGGTTGTCGGCGTCGCTGCCCGGATCGATCCCGGCCGGGTGGGCGTCTGGACCGGCGGCCCGGCCGACCCGGCCAAGATCGCTGCCATCGGTGTCCGCGTCCGCCGTTGGGTGACGCTGCACGGCGCGGCGATCAACGTCGCCCCCGACCTTTCGCGCTTCACCGGGATCGTGCCCTGCGGCATCGCCGATGCCGGCGTCACGAGCCTTGCTGAGCTGGGCGTGCCGGCCGACATCGCCCTCGTCGATGTCGCACTGCGGGCCGGAACTCGATGGCTTTCTGGCGAACGTTTCGGGCTGCGCAATCGCGCTTGAGCAAGCGGATCAACTTGTCTAATGTCTACCTCGGTTAGGGGATAAGGGTTGAACCGAAACCGCCGATATCAATCCGACTAGGGACGAACAGGAGACACACATGGGTGCCATGACGAAGATCAAGACGGTTTCGCTCGTTGCCGGCCTCGCGCTGGCCGTTGTCGCCTGCGGCGAGAAGAAGGCCGACACGTCGACCTCGACCACGACGACCGAGACGACCCCCGCCGCGCCCGCCGCTGATGCGATGGCCGCTCCCGCCGCCACGCCGCCGGCCGCTGGTGCCGCCGATGCGATGGCGACGGCTCCGGCCGCTGGCGATGCGACGGCCCCGGCCGCCGGCGCCGCGACCACGACGACGGACTCGACGACCACGACGACGAAGCCGTAAGAACACGACGTGCGTTGACGGAAAGGGCCGCCGCACTGGCGGCCCTTTCTTTATTCCCTGGGGAGAGGGTCATGAGTCTCGAGCAGATCACCGACCAGATGCGCACGCGCGTTGGCAGCAGCGCCGGCCTGAAGAAGTCGGTCAAGTTCGATTTCGGCAGCGACGGCGTCGTCCGCATCGACGACAGCGTGTCGCCGGCGGTGGTCGACAACAGCGACCTGCCGACCGACTGCACCGTCCGCGTCAGCATGGCGGACTTCATGGACATGGCCAGCGGCAAGCAAAACCCGCAGATGGCGTTCATGATGGGCAAGCTGAAGGTGGACGGCGACATGTCGGTCGCGCTTCAGCTTGGCAGCCTGCTCGGCTGAGGCTGGCGGAGACCAGTCCGCTCTCTTATCGTGCGGCCGCGCCGGCACGGCGCGGCGTGGAGTGAACGAGAGCATGGACTTCATCAAGATCGCCACGGCGGCCGTTGCCGCCACCCTTTGCCTGTCGACAACGGTTGGTGCCCGGCCGGTTCGCTCGAAGCGCGCTACGCCTGCCGCGGCGGCGGCCGTGCCACCGGTCACGGCCGCACCGCGGCCGTCGGCATCGACAACGGCGACGGGGACGCTGATGACCCCGAAGGAAGTGGTCTTGCGCCCGACCACCCCGGCCGAGGCCGAGGCCAACGCAGAGTGGAGTACCCGCGCCGGCCTCAACATTGCCGCCCTGCAATGTCAATTTTCGCCCTATCTGGCGGCGGTTCGCAATTATAACGATTTCCTGCGCCAGCACGCCGACGAGCTGGACCGCGCGCGCGCCACGATGGTTGCGCACTTCAAGCGCTACGACGGCGCCCAGGCGCAGAACAGCTTCGACCGTTATACGACGCAGACCTACAACAGCTTTTCCACGTTGGACGCGCAGATATCCTTCTGCGACGCCGCTGGCCTCGCCGGCCGACAGGCGCTGACGGTGCGCAAGGGTGGACTGGGACGCGAAGCGGCGCGCTTGCGCGACGCCATGCGCGCGGGGCTGATCCCGGTCGCCGCGCTGTCGCTGATCGAGCCGGTCGAGATAGTGCCGCTGCCCCTGCCGCCCTTGTAGCTGGCGATACGGCAGCGATCGCGTCAACGCTGCTGCGCTAGGTCCCGAGCGCCCGATCTCTTCCAAGCCGGCGTTTCGATCCGCCGCCCGCGATGGCAGGTGGGTGGAGCCCAATCATTACCGGCCGCCGGTCAGAAGCGACGGCCGCGACAAACAAAAAGGCCGCCCCGAGGGGCGGCCTTTCCGTTGGTCGTTCGACCGCTTACTGCGGACGGCAGGGGCCGTTCGAAGCCGGCGCCGGCGCACCACCGAAGGTGATCTCGACGCGCCGGTTCTGCGGCTCGCGGACACCGTCGGCAGTATCGACGAGCGGACGCGTCTCGCCGAAGGCCTCGGTGGTGATGACACCCGGGGCAACGCCCTTCTTGGTCATGTAGTCCTTGACCGCATCGGCGCGGCGCTGGGACAGGGCCTGGTTGTAGTCGGGCTTGCCCGACTTGTCGGCGTGACCGGCCAGCGTGACGCTGGTCTGGCCCGTCGCCGCATACTGGTCGGCAGCGCGGTCGAGGATCGCCGCGGCCTCCGGCGTGATGACCGAGCGATCCCAGTCGAAGAAGACCAGGAACGGTCCGGGCGTGACGGCGGCCGGCGGGCACAGCGGCAGCGGCGGCGGAGCCGGCGGCGCGGGGACCGGCGGCGGCGGCGGCGGCGGCGGGGGCGCCTCACCGCCGAAGTTGTAGGTCAGGCCGACGAGCAGGCTGTGCGTCCGCACACGATCACGGAAATTGACGCCCGTCGTGCCGACGGTGTCGACGCGGTCGACGTTGAAGAAGCGGTACTTCAGCGACACATCAACGTGATCGGTAACCGGCTTGTAGACGCCGGCGAGCAGCTGCCAGGCGAAGTGCGTGTCGCTATCGTCGACGAAATAGGGGGTGGGGTGGACGAAGGCGTAGGTCTCTTCCTTCACCCGCGCGACGCCGACGCCGCCGCCGAGATAGCCGCCGATGGCGCGGTCCTTGCCGCCGAAGTCGACGAGGCCGTTGACCATGAACGAGAGGATCGACTGGTTGCCCGACGGCGTGTTGTAGTTGCCGGTTCCGGCAATGCCGGGGGCGCCGTTCGACTGGGTCAGCGGCGGCAGGGCTCCGTTAACCTGGAGATAGTCGACATTGTTATTCTTGTAGCCGACTTCGAATTCGGTGCGGAACATCCCGAAGTCATAGCCGAGGATGCCGTCGACATCGTAGCCGACCTTGTAGTTCGCGCGCAGCGGCGCAGAGTAGGTCGTCCCGGCCGTGTCGCGGAGGTCGAAGGTCGAGTTCTGGGAGATGATACCACCGCCCTCGAGACCGATATAGAACGACTTGTCCTTCGCGAGCGCCGGGCCGGCGAGCGCGGTGCTGGCCAACGCGACAGCTACGGCAAATTTCCGCATCATTGATCCCTTCACGATTTTGCAGTCCTGAACTGGCATAACGCTCTAGCCGACGCCTTATACCAGTGCAAGTCGCGATTCCGTGTAGGTGTTGCCAAGAAACAACATCTTGCGCGCTAAGTACTTGAACAACCGTCAGGCACTCGCAAGCAGGCCGAGCGACTGCAGCGCCGCCAGCAGCGACGCGAGGGCACCGCGGGCTTCGACGTCGACCACCATTCCGCCGCTCGGCGGCTCGACCGGAACAGCGGCCCCGTCGAGGACGGCGCGGCCGGCGATTTCCAGCGCCGGGACCGGCCAGCCGTTGCGCCAAGCGCCACCAGCGAAGTGGACGAACGCGCCCTCGTCGCGGACGAAGGCGATGCAGCCGTCGCGCGGCACGACGAACGACCAACCGGAGTCGTCTAGGGCCGCCACGGCGCCGTCGCGGCCCAGCCAATCAGCGCTAGCGTCGGCCGGGACGATCCACGCCGTGCCGCCAGCGGGCGCGGCGGGCGCGGCGACGGTGCGGCTCTCGACGGCGAGATGGAGCAGCGCGTCCAGGCGGGCGATCGCCTCATTGTGGGTCACTTCCTTCTGTGCCTGCCCCGCGGACAGCAGCGGCAGCGCGTAGCGGACGGTCTCGGGCATCGTTGGTCCTTCCGGAAGGTCAGAGGGGGATGCTGGTCGCGGCGCCTAGCCCGACGGCGGCACTGATCTGGGCGACTTCGAGGGTCAGTGCGCCCACGGCGGCATCGGCGGCGGCATCGGCGGCCGGGTACAGCCATTCGGGCGCGGCGACCTCCACCTGACGAAGGATGCGCGCGCCGGCCCGAACGATGATCGCGTAACGCTCGCTGTCCTCGGCCAGCGGCACGTCGGTCCCGTCGCTCCAGGCGAAGCCGGCACGGCTGCGTCGCACCCAGGCGACGGGGCGGTCGCCGCCACCGCCTCCGAGCGTCAGCCCGACCGGCGACAGCGGGCGGAGCGCGACCGCCTGCGGCACGATTCGCTGCGCCACCTGCGTCGCCGCCGCGTCGAACGGGCCGACCGCCTTGACCAGCAGCGCCGCGCCGACCGCCTCGGCGGGCAAGGCCAAAGGCGTCAGCCGCTCGTCGAGCAGCACGAAACGGTCGCCGGCGGCGTGGCCCGTGACGGCGGCTTCCGATCCGCGGCGCCCCCGCAGCAGCGTCGCGAGGCGAAAGCGGCGGGGGCCGAGCGCGGTGGCGGTAGCGAACTGGACGAGCTCGTCGCCGATCAGGGCCAGGTTGGCACCCGCCAGGACCGCGTCCTCGCCGGCGCTGTCGAGGCCGGCGGCGTCGGCGAGCAGCTCGACGTCGACGCTGCCCTGCCGGTCCCAGCGCGTCGTCGTGCCCGGCGGCAACGCCGTCAGCGCGGTACCGATCGTCGCCGCTGCACCGATCGTCGCCGCCACGGCATAGCTGGCGCCGCCGTCGCGGCTGACGAGAATATCCGCGCGGCGCCACCCCGCGCCGGCGCCACCGGCGGCGAGCAACAGCTGCGGCCCGGTCGGCAGCGGCCCGGGCAGCGCCGGCAGGTCGAGCACGTGGAGCGTGGTCGGTCCCTGCGGCGCATCCGGAGCGCGATAGGGCCGGCCCGCGTCCGCCGCGCCCGCGGCGGCGGCCGACAAGGCGACGCCGACGAGGTCGAGGCTGACCAGCGCGCCGGTGATCGTTCGGTGGGTCACGCGCCACGGCTGCGGATCGCTGCCGATCGTCACGAGGTCGCCGATCTGGATGCCGCTGTAGCGCCATGGCACGGCGACCTGCGCCGTCGACCGCGCCGCGATGGCCCGGCGCAGGGCGGCATCGGCGAGCTGTTTCACATCGGCCGCGGCGGCGGCGATGGTCAGCTCATGCTGTTCAAGGCGCAGCGACGGCGAGCGGCGGACGGCGGCCTGGATCCCCGTCTGATAGTCGCGGTCGATGTCGCCGTACGCGAGCCAGATGGCGTCGGGAACGGCGGCGTCGGCGCCGCGGACGCGGTGGGTCCGAGGCAGCGCCGCCTCGCGGTCGGTGGCGCCGAGGTCGTCGGCAGCGATCTGCCACGCCGCCGCCGAGCCGAGACGCAGGGTGCTGCCGTCGTCGCCGAGCGTGAGGTCGGCGATCGTGCCGAGCGCGGTCAGCGCGTCCTTGATGCTGCCCGCCTGGGCGGCGGCAAAGCCGGTCACGGCGGGCAGCACCGTCAGGCGCGCGAGCGGGGCGAGATCGGCGGCGACGGCGTCGACCGCGACCGGACCGGGGTCGGCGACGACTTCGAAGGTGAGATTGGGGATGCGGTTGCCGTAGTCGGCGAGCGGCAGATCCTCGAACACGACATAGGCCCGCCCGCGATAGGCCGGCGCCGCGCCGACGCCCTCGGCGCTGGCGATCAGGGCGTCGACCGGCTGCCCCTCGTCACCGGGATAGGTGCGGATCGTCGCCGGGAAGTTGAGCGTGCCGTCGCTGGTGCGGAGCAGCTTGCCATCGGCCCAGATCCGCTCGACCCGGACGATCGGCCGACCGGCGACGATTACGGCGAACGAGGCGGAATAGCTGTAGGTATTGGTCGCCGGGCCGCCTTTGCCGCCGCCGCTGTGCTGCTGCGTCTCCTTGATCCCGGCCGTCCAGACGAGGTTGCCGGCGACGCGCATGCGGCCGTAGACGCGCGGCAGCGGCTCGCCATAGGCCGCGCTCTGCACGGCGAGATTGGCGAGGCGCGGCCCCTCGCGAGTGGTGCCGCCGCCGAACAGGCCGCGGTCGAGCGTGCCGCCCAGCACCGTCCCGATCAGCCCGCCGACCGGGCCGCCGACAAGGCGCCCAACCGTTCCCAGGATCAGCGTCGCCATCGGTCAGTTCTCCGGAAATCGCCAGACGGCGACAGGTGTCCAGGCGGGGTCGAGCGGTCCCTCGACGACGCGGCCGAGCCCGGCATGCGCGTGGACCGCGCCGCGTTCCGTGACCACGGCGAGATGGCGGCGCGCCGCGGCCGGGGCGACCACCAGCAGGTCGCCCGGACAGGCGGTGACGACGGGCGTGCAGCCAATCGCGGCGATTGCGGCGTCGAGCCGTGCCTCGTGGTCGCCGCTCAGCGTGTAGAACGGAACGCCGACCCGGCAGCCGGCGGCACCGGCCGCGACCAGGGCAACGCCGACGCAGTCGAGCGCCGTCCCCGGCAGCCGCCCCTGGACGCGGAAGCGGGTTCCGACACAGGCCCGGACGGCACCGACGATAGCTAGCGCACGGGCGTGCATCACACCCCCGGGAAGCGGGTCAGCACGTCGCTGCCCGGCACGTGCGGCTCGCCGCGGAAGTTGGCGGCGTTGGCGAAGCGGCCGGCGCAGGTCGCCAGCCGCTTGTCGCAGCCCTGGCGCAGCTCGACCGGCTCCCCGGCGCCGAGCGGATAGGGAAAGGGCTCGACGAGAACGAGCGTGTCGCCGTCCGTCGCGACGACCCGCGCGTCGAGGCCGGCATTGCCGCCGGCGAGGCAGCGGACCCGGCCGTCGACATAAGCGTCGAGCGGGCCGCTGCCGGCGAGCACCACGCGGTCGCCGGCCGATCCGGTGGCCAGGGTCGCGCGCGTCGTCAGCGGCGCCAGGTCGACGCGGCAGCGGCGGTCGCCCAGTTCGGCGCGACAGGTCGGGGTGCAGCTTTCGACCGCCAGCGCCTCGAACGCCGCGGTCGGTCCGCGGACGGTGGCGGTGAAGCTGCCGCGGCCGTCGCTGGCGTCGCGGGCGACCTCGCCCATGGTGCCGCGGGCGACGGGCAGGATCCCGGCCTCGGGCGCGGACCAGTCGACCATGAACACCTGCAGCCGCGCGCCGTCGAAGCGGCCGGCGGCGAGGTCGGCCTCGGTGATCGCCCCGGCACTCAGCGCCCCGGCGAACTCCATCGTCGCCACGTCGAGGCCGAGGCCGGCGCTGATCGCCGACGGGGTCATCCCCGGCGCCGCCTCGTAGCGCAGGCCGGCGACGGTGAGCGGCCGGTCGTGGCTGGTGAAGCCGAGGACGGCGCCGTCGCTCCGCTCCAGGCGCCAGCACAGGGCGATGGTCGTGACCTCGGGCGCGAGGCGGTCGGCGAACGCCATGGCTCAGCCCTCCCGCAGCTCGACCAGCGGCACCGAAGGCACGTCGCCCGAACGCCAGCCGCTCGCCGCCACGTCGAGGCGGTCGGTATCGAAGCGGACCGGCACGTCGAAGGCGAACCCGGCCGTGACCGCCGCGCCGGGCGGCGGCGCGGCGGCGAAGTCGATCGCGCCGAGGTCGCCTGCCTGCCAGGCGCCGCTGACGACGCCGTCGACGGCGACGACCACCGTGCCCGGCTGCGGCCGCGTGATGCGACGGGCATAGGCTTCGTCGTCGCCGCCGTAGGCCTTGACCAGAAAGAAGCGCGTGGTGACGCCGTCGCCGACCCCCAGCCGCTGGTCGAGCGCCGTGACGGCGCCGTCGGCCGAGGCGTGGTCGAAGGGGTCGGTGAAGCGGAAGCCGTTGGCCCGCCCGCGCCGCGCCCGGAAGAAGGCGAGCAGCGCCCGCAGGTCGTCGTCGGAGCGGACGCCGATCCCGGCATCGAAGCGCAGGCGGGCATCGTGCCAGCCGGCGTTGCGCTGTTCATAGCCCGAACTCGACGTGGCGATCTGGGTGGCGAACTCCGGCCCGCCGCTGGCGCGAAGGCCGATCGCAAGCGGGAAAACAACGTCGTCGAAGGCAGGCATCGGGTCATCTCCAGGATCGAAGGCGACGAGGCCGTCGCGGGCCACCTGCGGCCACGCCCAGACAAAGGTCTCGGCAACGCCGGCGCGGATCGCCGCGGCCGCCGCGTCGACGATCAGCGGCCAGCCGGCAGCATCGGCCGCGGTGAGCACGAAGCCGGCGAAATAATGCTGCCGCGCGGGTGGATAGCCGAGCCGGCCGGCCACCGCGGCAACGGCGGCGGCGTGGCCGGCATGGTTGCCGCCGGTGACGAAGTCATAATCCTCGAGCTGCAGCACATCGAACGCCGGGCAGGCCCAGGCCGCCGGCAGGTTGGCGCGGACGAGGTCGGGAGTTGCGGCGGCGAGAACCTGCGGCGCATAGAACAGCAGATAGGTGGTTACCGTAGGAGAGGCGTCACGGACCGCGTCGCGCAGGGCCAGCGTCGCCGCGCCGAGTCGGGCGCCGAGCCAGTCGAGATAGGCCTGCTGCACCGGCGGCAGCACGCCCGTCACCGCCGTCAGCGGCGGCGGCACGGCGGCGCTGGTGGCAGCGTAGGCGGCGGTCGTCGCGGCGTCGTAGAAGCACGGCCGCCCATCCCTGCCCACCCACCACCACGGCTCGCCGATCTGGTAATGCGGCGCGAGCCCTGCGACCGTGGCCAAATCGACGATCGCGGTCGCCACCGCCTGCAGCCAGGCCATCGCCGGCGCGCAGCACGGCGACAGCAGGGTCGACGGCGGCGACCAGCCGGTCAGCGCCGGAGCGCCGCCGGCGTCGCGCTGCTTCCAGCCGTCGGGCGCGTACTGGTCGAGCAACTCGAACGACTGCGAGACGATCAGCCGATAGCCGCCGTCGGCGAGCCGGGCGGCGAAATCGCGATGCCACGCCGCCGCCGCGGCATTGAGCGGCCGGGCGGGATCGACCTCGTAGCGCCCGCTGACGGCGTTCCACGCCAGCGGCATGAAATGGCTCATGCCGATATAGTGGTTGACCCAGTCGCGGTAGCCGAGCGCGGCGATGCCGCGTACCAGCCGCGCCGGCGTCTGGTCATAGCTGTCGTCATAGCCCGTCGCCATGCGCAGCGCGTGGGGCGGCACGACCGTATCGCCGATCGCCAGCGTCGATCCCGGGCCGTCGCAGGCCAGCGCCGACAGGGTGACGGCGGCATCGACGGGGCGCGGCAGCGGCGCGTCGACACCGGTATACGCCGCCGGCACCAGCGAAATGAACAGCCGGTCGACATCGCCGGCGAAGACCGGCTCGTCCGGCGCCCAGCCGGCGGCAAGCGCGCTGAAATCAAGCGTCACCTGCGCGTCGGTCGGCGTGCCGGCCGCATAATTCCACAGCCGCACGTACCACGCCCGGGCGGTGCCGGCGGCGTCCCGCCCCTCGATGGTCAGCGTCGGCCCGTTGGCCGCGTCGAGCGGCATGACGCCGTCCGACTGCCAGCGGAAGCGGAACACGCAGCCGCGATAGTCGCGGGACGTCTCGTAGCCGAGCAGCGGATGATCGTGCCGATCGACCGACTCCCAGATCAACCCGGCAAGGTCGTTCGTCCGCAGGAAGCAGAGGTCGACGCGCAGGGTCGCCGGTGCCGGCGTGGTCGCCGCCGCGATCATCGGGCGCGGGAAGTCGACCGTCCAGAAGCGCGCGTCGAAGCGTTTGAGCCAGTCCTGCCGTTGCTGGTCGGCGGGGGTGGCGAGCCAGTGGCGCAGCATCAGCCGTTCGCCCGGTCGAGCGCGGCGCGGACCTGGCGGGCGACCTGCGCGCCGGTGCGCTGCATGAAGCCGGCACTGGCCTCGGCCGGGACGGCGACGTTGACGGTGACGCTGACCGCCCCCGCCGGCGCGGCGCCGGCCGGGGCGATGCGTCCGGCCGCGGTCGGCACGAACAGCTCCGGTCCGCGTTCGCCGACGACATAGGCCTGGCCGCCGCTGACCGGGCCGCCCGTCGCCCGCCCCGGCGCACCGCCGAACAGCGACGTAGCGGCACCGGCGAGCGCGCCGAGCAGGCCGCCCCCGCCACTGGCGCTGTTTCCGCCGCCACCGCCGAAGATGGCGCCGAGGTCGGCCTTGACCGCGCTGGCGGCGATGTCGGCGAGCACGGTCAGCGCGACCTTCTCGAGGTCGGCGAAGCCCAGGCTGCCGCTCTTGATCGCCTTGGCCAGCGCGCTGTCGATCGCCGAGCCGGCCTTGGCCGCCCCGCTGGCCAGCGGGCCCTCGAGCTGACCGCGGATCGCCGCGATGTCCTGGGCGAAGCCGGTGGTGTCGGCGCGGATGCCGATCACCAGACTATCGAGTTGATCCATCGGGAAATGCCTCCTTCAGACGGGCAAGGTCGGCGGCGAGCACCGGTGCGGCGATCGGCAGGTCGAGCCCGACCGCGGTCCGCAGCTCGGCCGGAGTCGCCGCCCAGAAGGCGTCGGGGCTCCAGCCGAGGGTCGTCGCCAGCCGCGCGGCGACCCGCGCCGCCGCAGCGAAGGTCGCAGCGGCGGCGGCAGGCGGCGGCGTCACTTGCCCTGCAGGATCTGCGTGAGCAGCGTCTTCAGCGCCGGCGTCACCGCCGCCAGGCCGGCATCGACGATCGCCTGGGCGAAGCTCTCGCGCGTCAGCGGCGGCGCGCCGGGCGCGAGGCAGTGCCACAGCAGGGCGACGATCTCGTCGAGCTTGATGTGGCCGCTGGCGGCACGCTCGACCGCGCCGAACAGCGGGCCGATCTCCTGCTCGGCGGCGACCAGCGCGGCGAAGGTCGGGCGCAGCTTGTGCTCGACGTCGCCGAGCACCAGCGACGCCTCGCCGCGGACGGCGTTGACCAGCGCGCTCACGCCGTCACCACGGTGCCGGAGGATTCGAGCGCGAGCGTGTAGCTGCGTTCGGAATTGAAATCCCCGGCATAGTCGAGCCGGGTGACGAGGAATTGTCCGGTCATGGTCTCTCCACTGGCAAAAACAACCTGATAGGTGTCGATGTGGCCGGCGAGCGCATTGGCCTTGACGCGCGCCTCGGCGGCCGAGCCGTTGAACACGCCCGCTCCCGACAGCGAGACCGAGCGGAAGCCGGCGCCCGACAGCAGCTCGCGCCAGCCGCCCGAGCCCTTGTTGGTGACGACGACGGAATCGGAGTTGATCGTCAGCTGCGTCGTCCGCAGCCCGGCGAGGGTGGTAAAGGCGGGCGGCGCGCCGCCGTCGCCGATCTTCAGCAGGAAGGCACTGCCCGGTTCAGCGGCCATCGGTTTCTCCTTTTTCGTGATGAGGCGGCACCCGCCGGCGCGGTTCAGACCACTTCGGTGCGGATGCGGAAGTCGAGCGAGGCCTGGGTCCAGCCGGTCGTTTCCTTGAGGAAGACGGCGCGCACGAAGGCGACGCCGGCAACGCGGTGGCCGTCCTGCGTGCCGGCGACGCCGCGGACGGCCGCTTCGGCCGCACCGGCCAGCGCCTTCAGCCGGACGGTGCCGGCGGCGTCGTCCCACAGGCTGAGCTGGACGCGATGTTCGTGGCCGGTGCCGGTCTTGTGGCTCCAGTCGCTGACGGCGTCGGCGCCGACCGTCAGATAGGGCGCGGCGGCATCGGGGGCGACCCAGTCGAAGATGCCGGTCAGCGCCGCCAGGTCGGGCGCCGCGGTCAGCGCGGCGACGACGAGGCGCTCCACGGCGAGGCTGGCGCTGCTCATCGCGTCCCCCGCAGGAACAAGGCGACGCGCGGGTCGCGGCGGCGGTGGCGCGTGCCGAACACCCGCTGGCGCAGGGCGTGGCCGTGCAGCCGCAGGCCGCCGTGGTCGAACGCCGCGTGGATGCCGGGCAGCTCGCTCGCGGCGCGGGCCAGCATCAGCGCGTGCGCCCGCTCGCTGGCGAGGGCGACGATCTGGTCGAGGATGGGCTGGACGATCATGTGCGGTCCTCCACGAGGAAGGTGGCGCGGTCGGGCGCGCGCGGATCGGGTTCGGCACGCAGGACGACCAGCACCCGGCCGCGCCAGCGGCAGCGCGTACCGAGCCCGACCGCGGTCGGCGTCCGCACGGTCAGGCGGAAGCGGGGCCGGCCGAGCTGGCGTTCGCCGATGTCGGCGGTCAGCACGGTGTCGACCGGGTCGAGCGCCGCCCAGGCGGTGCCGGCTGGAAGCCACGCGCCGCCGCCGCCGGCGGCGGCCCAGCGTTCGACGGCGACGCTTTCGCGCAGCGATCCGGCGAACTCAGCCATGCGCCGGCTCCGATCCCAGCCGAATTTGGCGCGGGTCCGCGCCGAGGCGCATCCGCCGCCACGGCCGCCACAGGGCGGCGACGGCGGTCGGCGGGCCGCCGGCGTCGGGCGCGTCGCGGTGGGCGTGGAAGTGCGACACCAGCCGGACGATGCCGTGCCGCAGCGGCTCCGGAATGTCGTTCCAGTCGGCCGCGAGACCGGCGCGATACGTCGCCTGATAGCGGGCCGCCGGATCCGGCGCGACGAGGCGGACCCAGCCGTTGCCGGCCAGGTCGATGTCGCTTTCGGCCTGGTCGCCGGCGAGGGCTTGGCCGCCGCCGGTGATGGCGGTGACGGCGACGACGGGAGCGGCGGGCAGCCGCTGCCATGCACGGACCGCCTGCACGCCGTCGCAGCGGTCGCGGACGATCAGGCACTGGCCGGTGAAGGCCTCGGCAAGCGCGGTCGCCGAGCGGACGAAGCCGGCGAGCAGCGCGTCCTCGTGCCCGTCGTCGAGGCGGAGGAAGGCCTTGACCTCGTCGAGGGCAACCGGGACCAGCGCCGGCGGCAGGATGTCGCCGGCCATCACCGCGCCTCGATCCGGATGACGAGCGCGCGTTCGTCGCGGCGGCCGTCGGACAAGGTGATGCGGTTGACGACGCGGTAGATCCTGCCGGGTACGCCGCCGTCCAGCGTCGCCCCGGTGCGCGACGCCGTCGCCGCGGTCGCGCTGACGGTCACGCCGGGCGGGGCGACGTCCCAGTCGCTCGCCACGATCGTCGCGGTGCCGAGGCAGTCGGCCGACCAGTCGACGGCATAGTCGAGCCGCGCGGCCGGATCCTTGAGGAACATGCCCATGGGCGTTTCTCCGTAGCTGGTGGCAGGGGCGGCCGGATCAGACCGGCTGGTTGATCTCGACCTGCCAGCCGCCGAGGCTGACGGTGCCGCCGGCGACGATCGCCTGTGCCGGGCAGGTGGTGACGTAGAGCAATGTCGTCGTCGCCGGATCGAGCAGGGCGACGTGGTCGACCGTGCCGGCGGCGATCACCGCCAGCCCCGACTTGGCCGCGACCGTCACCTTGCGCCCCGAGACGTCGCCGTTGGCGATGGCGAAATCGGCCGGCGCGACCGCTGCCTCCGACAGGCGGCCGGTATCGGCGGCGGCGTAGGTCGCCGGCTGGCCGTTCAGCGCGACCATGCGCGTTGCGGTCGTGATCCGGGCCAGCGCCGCGTCGAACACGGCGTTGCTGCAGAACTTGCTCATGCGGAATCCTTTCGAGGGTCAGGCGACGAAGAGGGTGCGGCCCCCGCCGGACACGGCGAGGGTGCGGTCGGGCGGTGCGGCGGGGGACGCCGGCGGTGGCGCAGCGGGGAGCGCCGTGCGATCGACGACGGCGATGCGGCCGCCGTCGGGGGTCAGGGCGAGCCACGGCGCCGCCGTGGTCGCGGCCGCGGTCGTCGCCAGCCGGCCGGGCGCGACGGCCAGGCCCGACACCCACCCGACCGCCGCGGCGCTGGCCGCCTGCGCCACGGCGGCGGCGGCGGGGGTCAGCGCACCGGCCCACGCAGCCGCGCCGGCGCCGGCGAGGCTCGGCTGGCGCGCGGGAGACGGCGCGAGCCCGACCGTCCAGCGCGGCACCGCCGCCGCCGCCGCCGTGGCGAGGGTGGCGCTGAACGGCGCGAGCGCGACCGACCACTGCGCCACCGTCACCCCCGCCCGCGACGTCAGCTGTCCCGGCGCGGCAGCGCAGGTCGCGCCCCAGCCGGCCGTCGCCGCCGCGGCGCGGCTGCCCTGCCGCGCGGACGCCGGCGCGACGAGGACCGCGCCGCCCGCCTCGACCGCGCCGGCGGCGAAACTCGCCGCGCGCGCGACGCCGGCCTGGTCGGTGTCGACGTTCGCCGCCCGCCCGCGGGCCAGGGCATAGCTGCCGCTGCCCGTCGCCAGCACGCGGTAGCTGCCGCCGCCGACGCCGGCGGCCTGGAAGGCGAGCCGGTTGGTCGTGCCCGAGAGGTCGTTGGCGAACGGCGTCGCCGCGATGTCGATCAGGTCCTGGCTCAGCTGCTGCGAGCCGATCCCGTAGAACTCGAACTGGAACTCCGGGTCCCAGCTCGGCCCGGCCGGGCCCTGGAAGTCGATGTTGCCCTCATAGCCGACGCCGTAGTGCGACGCCCACATGCCGGTGCTCGACGGGCGGAAGCCGTGCTGGCGGTTCTCCGTGCCGACCCACTGCCAGACCGCGGTGCCGTCGGCGATGGCGGTGCCGGTGCCGGTCGGGCCGCCGCTCGCCGCCGTCGTGCCGGCGGTCGTACAGTGGTAGACGTTGGCCGGGCTGCCGGCGATGACCAGCTCGTCGCCCACCGCCACCGCCCAGCTGCGCGTCGCCGCCGCCCCCAGCGTCGCGCCCTGCCGCCCCCAGGTCTTCTTGGTCACCCCGGCCGAACCGGCGATGCCCGTGGGCTGCCCGGCGAGAATCGAGCCGTCGTTGTAGCGGTCGTGCTTCGACGCGTTCTTCATCGTCACGTTGTTGGCGAAGCGGAAGGTCCGCAGCCGCGGCGTGACGGTGTCGGTCAGGGCGATGGTGACGTCGGCGCCGCTGCCGTACGGGCAGTTGGTCCGGTCGCCGGTCAGGGTGTTGCCCTCGACGACGACCTCGGCGAAGTCGACCAGCGTGTTCTCGCCGACCGACGCCCACATCGTCTGCGACGCGCCATAGGCCTCGCCGACGTTGTTGATGCAGGCGGTGCGGGCGATCGCCGGATAGGCGGTGCTGCCCAGCGTGTACGCCGCCGGCACGTTCGCTGCGGCCAGCTGGACCGAGTTGATCCCCATCGGCGCGCCGTTGAGGTAGCGCAGGTCGTTGCCGACGGCGATGCGCTCGAGCCCCCAGCCGGCGTCGGCGACGCCGGACAGGTTGGTGGTGAACCCAGGCGTCCCGGCGACCGCGCTGGCCAGTCGGGCGCAGCCGAGGACGACCGGCGCGCTGAGATCGCGCTCGACACTCATGCCGCGGACCAGCACCGGCATTGCCGACGGGCTCGACCCCAGCTTGGTGCCGTGCTGCCAGTATTTGCCGTTGGTCGCCCACAGCAGCTCGCCGGTCGCGCCGAACGGCAGCCCGGTCGTCGCCGTCTGGCCGCTGACGGCGCGCACCTCGACGTTGTCGAGCCACGTCATGCCGGCCGTCTTGACGAAGCAGGCATTGGTCTGCGCCTCGACCGACAGGCCGGTCACGCGCAGCTTGCTGATCTTGCCCGTGACCCCGGCACTGGCCGGCGACCGCCAGATGCAGCCGCGCGCCGTCGTGTCGCCGGGATCGCCGCGGACGGTGACGAAGGTCGCGCCGGTCGCGGCGCCGGCGGTCACCGCGGTCGATCCGGGGCCGTTGACGATGCCGGTGCCGCCGGTCGCGCCATTGGCCTTGCGGATCGTGATCGTCAGGCCGTCGATCGAGCGGGCGATCGCCGCCTGCCCGTTCGCCGCGGCGACGGTGACGTTGGCGAGGTACATCGCCTGGACGGCGACGTTGACGCTGTTGGCCGGGGTGCCGGCGGCGGCCGCGGCGGCGGTGGCGCCGACGGTGACGCTGGCGGCCGTGGCGGTGCCGTTGACCTCGTCGACATCGACGAAGCGCGGCGTGATCCAGGTGCCGGCGGGATCGTAGGCGACGACGAACGGCACGAAGGCGCCGGTCGACAGGCCGGCGGTGCCGAGGCCGGTCATGCTGCGGGTGCCGGCGGCGTCGGACTTCTGCACCGGGCCGATCCAGGGGTAGGCCTCGAAGTCGCAGCGCAGCAGCCCCTGGGTCAGGCCCGAGGGATCGACGGTGACGCCGTAGACGCGCGGCGCGACGCCCGTGCCACCGCCGCTGCCCGGAGTGGCGGTGTACAGCGGCGAGGCCGAGAGCGCCGTCGCCCAGAAGGACTTGACCGTGGTGCCGTCGGTGACGGTGAACCTGACCGCGGCGACCGGCGCCAACGCGTTCGGATGATGGCTGGCGACGACGACTTCGAGCCGGAACGGCCCGGTCTGACGCTGGTAGGGCACGTCGGACCAGCGAACGATCGGCGCCGGCGCGGGCACGACCGAGTTGTTGGCGACCGCGATCGTCTGCGCGCCCATGCCGCTGCGCCAGCCGGCGAGGGCCGCGAGCGACAGGCCGCTGTCGCCGGCGTAGACCGCCTGGTGGAGGGCGATGCGGACGGTGATCGTGCCGTCGCCGTTGTCGACCTCGTCCGGCTCCTTGGGCCGGCGCAGGCCGGCGGCCGTGGCGTCGACCACTTTCCGGAGGATCTTGGTGCCGTACAGCGTCCGGGCCGGGGTCGCGGCAATCGCCGTGCCGGCCGACTGGGCATAGCCGGTGCCGGTCGCGGTCAGCGTCAGCGGCGACGTCGCCGTCCACGTCCGCTGCCACGTCGTCAGGCGCGCATCATAGGCCGAGAAGTTGGTCGCCCACTGGCTGGCGACGTCGGGCGCGTTGCCGGGCGTGGCATAGGCGGTGGTGAAGCCGCCGATCGTCGCGCTCGACAGGCCGCCCGTCAGGGTGAGCCGAAGCACCCAGCCGTTGGCCTCGACCTGCGCCGCGGTGATCGCCATCGGCGCCTCCTCTCGTCGGATGAAAAGACGCCGCGCCGGGGGCCGGCGCGGCGTCAGTCAGCGTCGCCGGGTCAGGGGACCCCCCGGCGGCGAAGCTCAGGCGGCGGCGAACTTCAGCAACTTGATCGCCTCCGAATTGACCACCGCCCCGCCGACGCGGCGCACCGCGTAGAACGACACGTAGGGCTTGTTCGAGAAGGGATCGCGCAGGATGCCGGTGGTGTTGCGCTCGGTGATGAGATAGCCGGCGGCGAAGTTGCCGAAGGCGATCGACAGCGAGCCCGCGGCGACGTCGGGCATCGCCTCGGCATCGATCACCGGATAGCCGAGCAGCGTCGCCGGCTGCTCGGCCGACAGGCCCGGCTGCCAGATGAAGGCACCGGTATTGTCCTTCATCTTGCGGACCCGGGCGAGCGTCGCCGAGTTCATCACGAACACCGCGCCCTGACGATACGGCGGCCGCAGGCTGTGGATCAGGTCGATGATCCGGTCCTGCGGGTTGGTCGCCGGGAAGCCGCCGTCGACGCCGGTCGCCAGATACTGCAGCGTGCCGAAGGGGCGCGTCGTGTCGTCGGCGGTGGCGGTCGGGGCGCTGAGGAAGCCCGCCGGCTGATTGACGCCGCTGCCGGTGACGAAGGCGACGCTCTCGTTGCGGGCGAACTCGGTGGCGATTTCGCCGGCCAGCCAGGTCTCGACGTCGAACAGCGCGTCGTCGAGCATCGCCTGGCTCGCGCTCGGGTTGGCGTACAGCTCGCCCATCGGCGGCACGATCTCGACGAAGGTCGGCGTGCCGGTGTCGGTGCGGACGCCGGTCTCGCTGGCCCAGCCCGACTGGACGCCGCCGACGGCGATCAGCTTGCGGTAATGGGCGCTGCCGATCTGGACGACGCTGGCGATGCTGCGGATCGGCGAGATCGACTTCAGCGTGTCGTCGATGACGCCGTCGATCTCGTTCGGCACGGCGACGCCGCCGGCCGCGGGCGTGCCGATGGTCAACGACTTGACCTCGTCGCCGCCGGCGTCGAGCCCCTTGCGCAGGTACCGCTCGGCGAAGCTGCCGCTGCTCTTGGTGCCGCCGAGCGCCGGCCGCGTCAGGCGCAGGCTGAGCCGGTCGAGGTCGCTGCGAAGCGCGGCCACGTCGTCGGCGGAGGCGGGCGGCGCCGCGGCGGCGGCGGTGAAGCTCGCCTCGAGCGGGTCGGCCTTGGTCTCATAGGTCATGCGGGGGTCTCCTCGGGTGAAACGGCGTGGACGCGCGCGAGGCGCTGCATCGGGAAGGTGACGAGGCTGACCTCGATCAGCTCGAGGTCGGTCAGATGGCGCAGGCCCCCGGCGGCCTTGCCGCCGGCCACGCTGGCGCGGACGCGGTAGCCGAACGACAGGCCGGTCAGCGCCTTGGCCTGAAGCAGCGCCGCGGCGTCGCGGGCGGCGCGGGTGTCGGCCAGGGTGGCGATGACGCGCAGGCCGCGCGCGTCCTCGCGCAGCTGGTCGACGGTGCCGATCGGGGCGTTGGCGTCGTGCTGCCACAGCAGCGGCACCGGATGCGGCGGCAGGCGGGCGAAGGCACCGCGGCGAACGACGTCGCCGCCCGCATCGGGTACATCGAAGACGCTGGCATAACCAGCGAGGCGCGTTGGCATCGGCGGCTCCTCAGCGGTGGATCAGGTCGGGGTGGATCAGGCCGGGGTGGATCAGGCCGGTCAGGCCGGTCTTGGCCGCCAGCCCGACGAGCAGGGCGGCGACGGCGGCGCGAACCAGCCAGGTGACGACGGCCGACAGCGCCGAGCGCTTGGCGTCGCGCCAGCCCTGGATCAGCTGGCGCAGCTCGATGATGTCGGCGCCGGCGCGTTCGTCGGACAGGCCGATGGTGTTGAGCGCGCGCGTCGCCCCGGCCTCGGTCGCCTCCTCGACGACCGCGCGCAGCGTGACGAGGTCGGCCCCCTGCCCCTCGGCCTGGGCGATCAGCGCGGCGAGCATCGTCGTCATGGCGTTCCTCCGAGCCCGTCGAGGCCGAGCAGGTGGCGTTTCTCGTCGTCGGTCAGGAAGGCGGCGCCGGCGACCTGACCCCACAGTCGCTCGCGGTCGGCGCTGAGCGCCGGGATCGCGTCGCGGTCGACGGTCAGGGCGAGACCCGGCCACCAGTCGGCCAGATGTGCAGCGATCGCGCCGTAGATGCGGCTGGTCAGCGGCAGCAGCGTCAGCCGCCACAGGGCGACGTTCGCCTCGCGGTAATTGGCGAAGGCGTTGTCGCCCGACAGGCCGAGCAGCATCGGCGGCACGCCGAAGGCCAGGGCGATCTCGCGGCTGGCGGTGTCGCGGGTCCGGGCGAAGTCCATCTCCGCCGGCGTCAGCGACAGCGGCTGCCACTTCATGCCGCCGTCGAGCAGCATCGGCCGCCCGGCGTTGGCCGCCCCGCCGAAGCCGGCGGCGAGCTCCGCCTTCAGCCGGTCGAACTGGTCGGGGCTGAGCACCGAGCCGTCGCCGGGGTCGTAGACCAGCGCCCCGGATGGTCGCGCGGCGTTGTCGAGCAGGTTCTGGTTCCACGCGCTCGCCGCATTGTGCGTCTCGACCGCGGCATGCGCGGCGCCGATGCAGCCGAGGCCATAGTGGTCGTCGAGCGGGTGGAAGCTGCGGATGTGGAGCAGCCCCGGCCGCTCGCCGACGGTCACGGCGGGAAAGCGCTGCAGCGTCGTGCCGGCGCGGTAGAGATAGCCGACCGGCCAGCCGCTGGCATCGGCCTCGACCGTCACCCGCTCGGGGCGCAGCGAATACAGCGCCGCCGGCAGGCCGGTCGCGCCCAGCCCGACCTCGACGTAGGCGTTGCCGTGGAGCAGCAGGTTCGCCGCCACCGTCTCGATCAGCGACGGTCCGGGCTCGCCGCCACCGAGCAGGCCGAGCACGGGGTGGCCGGGCGGGTTGCTCCGCACCGGCGCGCCGGCCGCCCCCTCGGCGACGATCCGCACCGCGCGCTGGGCGATCGGGTTCTTCAGATAGGCGTCGCGGACCAGCGCGTCATAGCTGCGCGGCGGCCCGCTGCCGGTCACCCAGGTCGATCGCAGCAGGTCGGGGAACAGCGGCGGCGGCGGTGCCGGCGACCGCGACTTGCGGCCGAAGCTGGGCAATTTCATGCGCTTCTCCTCGGTGGATGCTCCCCCGCGGGGGCTAGAGCGGCCGCACGCCCGGCTGCCGTGCCCGCCCCAGCATCAGCTCGGTCAGCGCCCAGACCAGCGCGTCGGCGCGGTCGGGCGAGCGGCCGGGTCCGGCATAGCCGCCGCCGGCCAGCAGGCCGCACAGCTCGTCCTCGAGCGCGGCGAACAGGCCGACATGGGCGACGCGGCCCTGTTCGTAGAGCGCGGCGACCGGTTCGGCGCGCGCCGCCTTGCCGACGGTGGCGTGGACCGGGGTGATCGGCAGCGTCGCATCGACGGTCCGCAGCACCGTCGTCACCATCGCCCCGCCGTTGTTGACCTCGGCGACGATGCGGTCCACCGCGAAGTCCTCGGCCGCCGCCGCCACCGCCCGCGCCCAGCCGTCGGGCGAGCGCCCGCGGACGCTGCGGTCGGCCAGGACATAGCCGCGGCCGTCGCCGCCGAGGCGGACGACGACGATGCCGCAGGCGTCGCTGCCGGCGCCCGACCCGGCCGGCGGGTCGACGCCGATCACCGTGCGGCCGGCGGCGGGGCCGACGGCGACGCGGCCGGCCTCGATCACCGCGCGCCGCCACAGCGCGCCGTCGAGATCGGCGACGAATTCGCCGTGCAGCTCCTGCCTTCCCAGCCGCGTGCCGCCATGGTCGCGCAGCATCGCCGCGATGAAGGCGGCGGGCAGGTTGGCGCGGTTGTCGACCGTGCGCCCGCGGGTGACGGCGACGCCCGGTGCCGGCGCGGCCAGCGCCTGCAGCCACGGCAGCGGCCGCGGCGTCGTCGTCAGCACGCGGCGCGGGCGCGCGCCCAGCCGCAGCGCCAGGCGCCAGATTGGCCAGCGCCGCCTCGGCGAAATCCCATTTGGCGATCTCGTCCCCCCAGGCGAAGTCGAACGACGGCCCGCGCAGCGAGTCGGGCTCGGCCGCGCCGAACAGTTCGGCGGTCGAGCCGTTGGGCCAGGTCAGCAGCCGCTTGGTCGGGGCGAAGCGCGGCCGCTGCGCGGCGACGGCGAGCACCCCGGCGTCGCCTTCGACCATGACCGCGCGGGCGTCGTGCAGCGTCGCCCCGACCAGCCCGATCCGCGCGCCCGCGACGGCGCGCGCCCGCTCGTCGACCCACGCCGCCCCGGCGAAGGTCTTGCCGAAGCCGCGCCCGGCGAGGATCAGCCAGGTCGCCCAGTCGCCGTCGGGCGGCACCTGCCCGCCGTGCGCGCGCAGCGCGCGGTCGGCGGCGAGCGGCGCCAGCTGCGCCGCCGGCAACGCGGCGATGACCGTCGCCAGATCGCGGTTCGACAGGCCGTTGAGATATTGCAGCGGCGAGCGGAGATCGTCGGCCATCGGCACCTCTCCGGCAACGGCGGGAAACAGGAATGCGGCGTCGGTCAGGAACGGCGGGCGGCGTCAGCCGCCGTCGCCGCCGTCGAGCGGATCGAGCCGCGGCTGGGCGCGGACGAAGGCCATGAATTCGGCCCGGCTCATCGTCGGCACCGGCGCTGCCGCCGCGGCCGACGCCTCGCCGTGCCGCTCGGGCCACAGCCGCTTGAGCACGGCATAGGCCAGCGTGTCGTTATACTCGCACCAGACATCGACCCGGCCGTCGGCATAGAAGCGGTAGCGTTCGGTGCCGTGCGTCAGGCGGCCGAGCAGCGCCGCCTCGAGCGCGCGGGCGGCCGACGACGTGTCGCCGACCGCGGCCGCACAGGCGTCGGCGAAATCCGGATCGCGGGCCCGCAGCCGGCCGACGGTGGCAATCGACACGCCCGTCGCCTGGGCCGCCTGCTTGAGCGACCGGGTGTCGCGCAGCACCGCCAGGAAGCGCTGGCGCTCGGCCGGGTCCGCGGTCAGGCGCGTCGGCGCGAACTGGGCCATGCCATCCTCCCTGAAACAGTTACGCCCACCGGTGGGAGCCGGTGGGCGGAGTTCTGCAGCGTGCCTTTGATGTACCAAACAGCGGTGCGCTTGTCAACCTGTTTTTACCTGTAGGGTTTGTTTCCTACAGGCTGGCGGCGTCAGCGCAGCTGATAATGGTCGCCGAGCCGGTCGAGGGCGAGGAGCAGCACGACCTTGCCCGCCCGGGCCGGCCAGCCGAGGGCACGTTCGGCGGTTTCCAGCCCCTCGCCGTTGCACACGACGCGCCACAGGACGTCGGCGAGGCCGGCGCCGACGGCGGCGACGGCGGCGTGGAAGCGCTGCTTGGCGGCGATCTGGGCGGTGGTCGCGTCGAGCGCGTCGGGGGCGCCGCGCGCGCCGCGGGCAGCGGGTCCGGCATCCCACGCCATCGTCGTCCGCGGCGCCACCTGGGCGCGGGCGAAGTCGGCGCGCAGCCGCTCCCCGGCCTCGAACTGCCGGGCGCTGACCATCCCGCGCCGGACCAGCCAGCCGAGCGGCGATTCGGCGAGGTTGACGGTCACCCGGGCGCGGTCGACGACCGCCGAGGGGGGCAGGCGGACCTCGGCGTAGAGGCGGTTGGCACCGGGTGCCGGCACCGCCGAGGGCGATCTGGCGGGCGTCGCGGCGGTGGCACGGCGGGACTTGGGCACGGCAGTTCTCCCTGGCACGAATTGGCGCCGAGGGCTTGCCATAAACGTTCATCTGTAGGACAGACGGAAACCGGGCCGGTTCAGTTCCTACAGGGAGACGCGCGTGATCACCCGTATCCGCGAAGTTCGCAAGGCAAAGCGCATGACGCTGCACGAGGTCGCCGCCGCCTGCGTGCCGCCGACGACGGCGCAGACCATCGGCCGGCTGGAGACGGGAACGCGGACGGTGTCGGTCGGCTGGCTCAACCGCATCGCCGCTGCGCTCGGCGTCACCGCCGCCGACCTCGTCACGCTGCCCGACCGCGTCGATATCGCCGTCGCCGCCGTGCTCGGCGCCGAGGGTGCCGCCGCGCCGCGCCGGGCGACCGCGCTGCTGCCGCCGATGCCCGAGGGCGAGCTGATGGGCGTCCTCGTCGAGACGGCACAGGGCGACTACCGCACCGGCGACGCCCTGTGGCTCGAGCGGCTGGAACCGGCCGCCTTCGCCGGGGCGATGAACCGCGACATCCTGGTGCCGCGCTCGGCCGGCCGCTTCGCCTTCGGCCGCCTCGCCGGCGTCGACGGGCGCAAGCTGCAGATCCTGCCGGCCGAGCCGGGCGCGCGCCAGATCGTCGTCGCCGACGCCCCCTGGATCGGCGTCGTCCGTGTCCTGATGCGCTCGCTGTAGCCGTTCACGGTCGCTTCACGCCGCCCGCGCTACCGGCAGCCTCGTGCATGGAGAGGCGCGATGTGGCGGCCATTGATGCTGGCGACGATGATCGGTCTGGGCTCGTCGGCGACGGCGGCGCCAATGCTGACGCCGCAGCAGGGGGCGCTGCTCGATCGGCTGACCTGGGGCCGCAACGGCCCCGCCGCCGCCGACATCGCCCGGATGGGCACCCGCGCCTGGGTCGAGGCGCAGCTCCACCCGCCGCGCGAGATCGCCCTGCCCCGCGACGTCGCGGCGACGATCGCCGCCCTGCCGGTGACGACGACCCCCGTCCTCGTCGCCGTCCGCACCACCGAGGATCTCAACCGGGCGGCCAACGCGCTGACCGATCCCGACGCCAAGGCGGCGGCCAAGAAAGTCTATAACGACGCCCGCGCCGCGATGGCGCACCAGGCGGCGGAGCGCTCGATCCTGCTCGCGCTCTACGCCCCCGACCAGCTGCGGCAGGTGATGACCTGGTTCTGGTTCAACCACTTCAACGTCCACGCCCAGAAGGCGCAGGTGCGGCTGCTGGTGGGCGACTATGAGGATCGAGATCCGCGCCCGCTCCCTCGGCAAGTTCCGCGATCTGCTCGAGGCGACGCTGCGCTCGCCGGCGATGCTTCAGTATCTCGACAACGCCCAGAACGCGTCCGGCAAGATCAACGAGAACTACGCCCGCGAGATCATGGAGCTGCACACCATGGGCGTGGGCAGCGGCTACACCCAGAAGGACGTGCAGGAGCTTGCGCGCATCCTCACCGGCGTCGGCGTCGATCCGCGCCCGGAGCCGCCGAAGATCGCGCCGCAGCATGCGGGCGAGCTGATCCGCGACGGCCTGTTCGAGTTCAATCCCAACCGTCACGACTACGGCGACAAGGTCTTCCTCGGCCACACCATCAGCGGGCCGGGGCTTCGCCGAGGTGGAGGAGGCGCTCGACATCCTCTCCCGCCAGCCGGCGACGGCGCACCACGTCTCCGCTGAACTGGCCACCTACTTCGTCTCCGACACGCCGCCCCGGCCTCGTCGACACGTATGGCGGCGACCTTCACGCGCACCGATGGCGACATCGGCCGAGTGCTGCGCGACCATGTTCCGCTCGCCCGAATTCACGGCGTCGCTCGGAGCCAAGTTCAAGGACCCGATGCACTATGTGATCTCCACCGTGCGCCTCGCCTATGGCGACCAGGCGGTGGTCAACGTCCAGCCGATGCAGAACTGGCTGAACCGGCTGGGGGAAGGGCTCTACAACCACGAGACTCCCGACGGTTACCCGATGACCGCCGTGGCCTGGAACGGCCCCGGCCAGATGGAGACCCGCTTCGAGATCGCCCACGCGGTGGGCGGGGGCGTGGCTGGACTATTCAAGGACGAGAGCGCCGACGCCGCGCCTCGTTGGGGCCGCCGGAGCTGAAGACGGCCTTCGACGGCGGCTTCTCGCGCATCTCGGCGCCCGCCACCGCCTCGGTGCTCGGCCAGGCCGCCTCGCCCGCCGAGTTCGACACCTACTTCCTCGCTTCTCCCGACTTCATGCGCCGCTAGGAGGCCGCACCATGAACAGACGCGATCTCCTCAAGAGCGGCGTGGTCGCCGCTTCCCTGGTCACCGCGGGACGCGCTTTCGCCGTCCCCGCCGCCCACCACCGGCTGCTGGTCGTCTTCCTGCGCGGCGCCTACGACGCGGCCAACATCGTCATCCCCACCGGCAGCGATTTCTACTACGCGTCGCGCCCGACGATCGCCGTGGCCAAGCCGAACCCGGCGGACGCCGCCAGCGCCCTGCCGCTGGATACGGACTGGGCTCTCCACCCGGCGCTGAAGTCGTCGATCTACCCGCTGTGGCAGAAGCGGCAGGTCGCCTTCGTGCCCTTCGCCGGAACCGACGACCTCACCCGCAGCCACTTCGAGACGCAGGACACCATCGAGCTCGGCCAGCCGCTGCAGGGCTCGCGCAACTACGACTCCGGCTTCATGAGCCGCCTGGCCGGCGCCATGAACGGCCAGGTCGAGCCGATCGCCTTCACCGACCGGGGTTCCGCTGACCTTCCGCGGCGGCGCTCCGGTGCCGAACATCGCCATCCAGGGGCTCGGCAAGCCGGGTCTGGACGACCACCAGGCGCAGCTGATCCAGCAGATGTACCGCGGCACCAACCTCCAGGCTTCGGTGGACGAGGGCTTCAAGGTCGACGACGAGGTCTACCGCCCCTCGCCAGCGAGATGACCGCGGCCAACCGCGGCGCCATCTCCGCCAAGGGCTTCGAGCTCTCCGCGCGCCGCATCGCCCGGCTGATGCGCGACGAGTTCAACCTCGCCTTTGTCGACGTCGGCGGCTGGGACACGCACGTCAACGAGGGCGGCGGCCAGGGCTACCTCGCCAACCGCATCGGCGAACTGGGCGCGGGCCTGGCAGGCTTTGCCGACGAGATCGGCCCCGCCGCCTGGCACGACACCACGGTCGTGGTGATCAGCGAATTCGGCCGCACCTTCCGCGAGAACGGCGACAGGGCACCGACCACGGCCACGGCAGCGTCTATTGGGTGATGGGCGGGCAGGTCCGCGGCGGCCGGCTGGCCGGCGACCGCCGGTGGCGCGATCGCCGAGGCTTCCCTGTATCCAGAACCGCGACTGCCGGTGCCGACCGACTATCGCGGCCTGTTCGGCGGGTTGTTCGCCGCCCTCTACGGCCTGGCGGGAGCGGGCTCGAGCAGGTGTTCCCCGGAGCCCGGCCAGCGGACCTGGCACTGGTCTAGGCCGGACGGCACCGGGTAAAGCACCCGCCCCACGGCCCAAGCAACACCGCAGGCAGAGCGCGGAAGCTACGCCTCGTCCCGAGTACGTCGGGCCGAGGCGTCGGTCTTCAGGCGGTCAGGGGTGATCGGGCTTTTTGCCCTCGTCGGCCTTGGCCTTCTCGGCCTCGGCCCGCGCCTTGTCGCGGTCGGCGGCCGCCTTCTGCTGCTCGGCCTGGTGCGCCTGCTGACGCTGCGCCTCCGCCTGCTGCCGCTGGGCTTCGGCTGCCGCGCGCGCCTTGTCGCGTTCGGCTGACTGGGCCTGCTGGCGCTGGGCCTCCGCCTGCTGGCGCTGGGCGTCGGCGGCGGCGCGCGCCTTGTCGCGCTCACGGCGGCCTGGGCCTGCTGACGCTGGGCTTCGGCAGCGGCGCGCGCTTTGTCGCGCTCGGCCGCAGCCTGGGCCTGCTCCGCCTGATGCGCCGCCTGACGCTGCGCTTCGGCCTGCTGGCGCTGGGCGTCGGCGGCGGCACGCGCCTTGTCGCGGTCGGCGGTCTGGGCCGCCTGGCGCTGCGCCTCGGCCGCGGCGCGCGCCTTGTCGCGGTCGGCGGTCTGGGCCGCCTGGCGCTGGGTCTTGGCCGCCGCGCGCGCCTTGTCACGCTCGGCCGCCGCCTGCGCCTGCTCGGCCTGACGCTGGGCCCCAGCCTGCTGGCGCTGGCGGCGGCGGCGGCGCGCGCCTTGTCGCGCTCGCCGGTCTGGGCCGCCTGGCGCTGCGCCTCGGCCGCGGCGCGCGCCTTGTCGCGCTCGCCCGCCGCCTGTGCCTGCTCGGCCTGATGCGCCGCCTGCGCCTGCTGGCGTTGCGTCGCGGCCGCCTGTTGCCGCTGCGCCTCGGCGACCTGACGGGTCTTGTCGCGCTCGGCGGCCGCCTGCTGCGCCGCCTGACGGGCGGTGTCGGCCTGCTGGCGCTGGGCCGCGTCGGCGGTGCGCTGCTGCTCGCGGGTAGTTTGAGCGGCCTGCGCGGCCTGAAGGCGCGCCGCATCGGCTTGAGCCGCGCGAGCCCGCTCCGTCGCCGCGCGGGCGGCATCGGCGTGGCCACGCGCCGCTTCTTCCGCGGCCAGGCGCTGGGCGTCGGCGGCCTGGCGTTGCGCATCCGCCGCCTGCCGCGCCGCGACGTCGGCTGCGCGCGGGTCATAGGTCTGGCCGACGAGGCGCGGATCGGCGCGGCGGACCTCTGCTCCCGGCGCGGTCGGGTAGTCCCGGACCTGTCCGCGGTCGCTGCCGTCATTGGCGCGGCGGCCATCGTGATCCCGGGTCAGCGCCACCGCCGCGGCGCCGGCGGCGACGCCGATGGCAGCGGCATAGGCCGTGCGGCGATCGCGCTCGTCGCGCCAGCGCCGCGCCTCGTCGGCCTCGTGGCGGTCTACGCCTGCCAGTCGGCGTCGCGCGCGCGCGCCTCATCCCACGCCCGCTGCCGGGCGGCAAAGTCGGCGCGGCGGTCCTGCCACTCGGCGGCATAGGCGGCCTGCCGCCGGTCGTACTGCGCCGCCCGGTAGAGCGCGCGGGCGCGATCGAGATAGGCGGAAGCCTCGGCTGCGCGACGCTCCGCTTCATAGTCGGCCAGCGGCAGCCCGTCGGGG
>CAWJZA010000015.1:0-70959 GCA_963847215.1 uncultured Alphaproteobacteria bacterium | reverse complement strand
GTTGCAGACATCCATCGAACTTGCATCGCTTCCCAGAAGCTGCCGCTCGTTCATCTCCGTTGCAAGCCGATCAGTCTCGGCATCCAGTTTCGCCACGCTACGCCACTCAGCTAAAAGACAAGCATTCTCTGTGGCTAGCGCGCCGAACGGTAAGTGTGGCGTAGAGAAAAGACCGTGGCGTAAGGTCTTAAATGACACTAGGAATCTGAGGGTCGGACGTTCGAATGTTCCGGGCGCACCATTTACTTCGATGGCATGGCGGATGTCGGGCACGGGTTTCGCCCGGACGCGGTGCGGACACGTCGCCGGTGACGACCGCGGGTTATCGGCGCTGCCCCGAACGGCATGAGCGTCCGGCGCGGTGGCGGGCGAGAGTGGCGCCATGCCGATGCTGTTGTCCGCCAGCGCGCGCGCGCGCCATGCCCCCGCCGAGATCATGCCGCCACTGCCGGTGCCGGCGCGGATCGTCTCCAACGGTGAATTCTCGCCGCCGCGGCAAAGCCCGGCGCTGGCCGCCTATGCCGAGCGGCTGACGGCGGCGGCGGCGACGCACGGCCCGCGCCTGGGGCTCAGCCCCGCCGACTTCCTCCGCCGGCCGGTCGGCATGGCGGCCGCGTTTCCGCCCTGAACGACGGCTTCGGCCCGCATTTCGCCGTCGCCGAGGGCGAGGCCGAGGACGCCGGCGAAGCGGAGCGCCGCCGCGACGCACTGAGCGGCCAGTTCGTCTTCGACGACCAGGTCCACTTCCTGCGCGACGACGCCGACCCTGCGCTGTTCGCGCCGCTGACCGGGCTGATCGAGCTGTCTGCCGAGCTGCTCGGCCTGCCGCATGCCGGGCGCTTCAGGCTCGACCAGATCAAGTTCGCCCACTTCCTCCAGCACATCTTCGTCGACAGCGACACCAAGGTCGCGCTGCTGTGGGCGCGCCGTCGGAGAGCGAGCCCGGCCTGATGCTGTCGAACGACGCCATGGCCGCCGCCCGCGCCGCGGTCGACGCCGCCGCCGGCGGCCGCCGCCTGCTGACCCACGCCGTGATGGCCCCGGGGATGCCGGGCTGGCTCGACGAGATGGACCGCGTCCACCGCGACATCGGTCCCGACGGCTGGAAAGGCTATACTGTCGGCGAGCCGTTCTCGCCGTCGGAACGGCGCTGGCGGATGGACGACATGGCCCTGATGGCGCCGGCGTACGAGCGGCTGGTCGCCGCGGGGGTGCGGAACTTCGCCGTCCACAAGGGGCTGCTGCCGGCCGACGCCGACGTCGCCATGCCGGGGGCCGAGCCGTTCGCCCGGGTCGACGACGTCGGGCCGGCGGCGGCGGCGTGGCCCGACCTGAACTTCATCGTCTACCACGCCGGCTACCGCACCATTCCCCAGCCGACCGGGGCCGAGGTCGCGGCGTTCGAGGCGACCGGGCGCATCGACTGGGTCAGCGACCTCGCCGAGGTGCCGACGCGCTTCGGCGTCGACAACGTCTATGCCGATATCGGCGCGTCGTTCGCCTTCACCGTGCTGACGCATCCGCGGCTGGCGGCGGCGATGATCGGCATCCTGGTCAGGGGGCTGGGGCCGGACAAGGTGCTGTGGGGCACCAATTCTGTGTGGTACGGCAGCCCGCAGTGGCAGATCGAGGCCTTCCGCCGGCTGCAGACGCCGCCCGACCTGATCGACCGCGGTTTCCCCGACCTCGGCCCGGCCGACGGGCCGCTGAAGACCGCGATCCTGGGTGGCAACGCGGCGCGGCTGTACGGCGTCGATCCCGCTGCCTACCGCACGCCGGCGCTGGCGACGTCCGACCTCGACACGGTTGTCGCCGCGTGGCGAGCCCGCGGCGGCCTGCCGAGCCAGCGCGCCTTCGGCTGGGTCGCGCCATGATGCTAGCCGACAAGGTCATCCTCGTCACCGGCGCCGCGAGCGGCATCGGCGCCGCGGCGGCAGCGGTGTTCGCCGGCCACGGCGCGCGGCTGGTGCTGACCGACCGCGATGGAACGGGCGTCGAGCGCAGCGCCGCCGGGCGGGAGGCGGTCGCCCTCGCCGCCGACATCACCAGCGAAAACGACATGGCGCACGCGGTGGCGACCGCGATCGACCGCTTCGGCCGCCTCGACGGCGCCTTCAACAATGCCGGCGTCGAGCAGGCGGGGGCGGCGATGATCGCGGTCGGCGATTATCCGCTCGACGATTTCGACCAAGATCGTCGGCGTCAACCTGCGCGGGCTGCTCGTCTGCCTGCGCGCCGAGATCCCGGCGCTGGGTCGCGGCGGGGCGATCGTCAACACCGCCAGCGTCATGGGCCACCGCGCCGCGCCGGGCATGGGCGCCTATGCCGCGTCGAAGCACGGTGTCGTCGGCCTGACCCGCGCCGCCGCGCTCGACCATGCGCGGTCAGGCATTCGCGTCAACGCCCTGCTGCCCGGCGCGGTGCGGACGCCGATGCTGACCGAGCGGGCGTTTCCCGCCAACCCCGGCTATGAGGCGCTGGCGACCCACGCCGCCCCGCTCGGGCGGCTGGCCGAGCCGGAGGAGATCGCCGAGGCGGCGGCGTGGCTGCTGTCCGACCGCGCCGGCTTCGTCACCGGCCATTGCCTGGCGGTAGACGGCGGCATGTCGGCGCAGTGAGCGTCGCCGACCTGCTTCGCGCGCAGATCGAGCGCGTCTGGGGGCAGGGCGAGGTCGACCTGGTCGACACGATGTACGCCGACACGGTCGTCGACCACATGCCCGTCGCCGGCCAGCCGTCGGGGCGCGCGGCGATGAAGGACGTCGTCCGCGCCTTCCGCACCGCCCTGCCCGACCTGCGCATGACGCTGCACGACGTCATCGCCTGCGGCGACCGCGGCGTCGATCGCTGGACATTGACCGGCACGCACACCGCGCCGCTGTTCGGCGTGCCGGCGACGGGCCGGCGCGTGCGCATCTCGGGCCTCGACATGATACGCGTCGCGGACGGCCGCATCGCCGAGCTGTGGCACGTCGAGGAGATGATGCAGCTCGCCGCGCAGCTTGGCGTCACCCTGCCAGTCGACACCGCGCCGCGCGCCGGCGACGGCTTCTGGCTGCCCGATCCCGCGCTCCTGTCGCCGGTCGAGCGGCGCAACCTGGCGCTGGCGCGGCGGCACCTGGAGGGGGTGTGGGGGCAGGGCAATGCCGCGCTGATGACGGAGCTGTACGCCCCGGAAATCGTCGACCTCAATCCCGGCCCCGGCCAGCCGCCGGGCATCCCCGGCATCGCGGCGGCGCTGCATTACCTGCGCGACGGCGCGCCCGACCTGCGCCTCGACGTGCATGCCTATCTGCCGAGCGGTGCCCATGTCGCCGACCGCTGGACGATGACCGGCACCCACAGCGGCGCGCCGCTGTTCGGCGTCGCGACGAGCGGCCGGCGGTTCAGCGTCGCCGGCATGGATCTCGTCCGCTTCCGCGCCGACGGCCGCATCGACGCGATCGCCCATGTCGAGGAGTTCGCCCGCCTGCGCGCGCAGATCGCGTGAGGCCGGAGCGCGGCGACCGTATGACCAAAACGTTAGTCATGGGAACGGGCAATGAAGTCATTTCGGCGAATGCTTCAAGCTTGAAATGATGCTGTAACGGAGGCGCGGACCGCGCCCGACAAGGGAGAGCGACATGGCCATCGGCGGGAAATCGGCGCGTCACCTCTGGCTGGCCGGCGTTGCCGCTGTGCTCGCCGCCCCGGCGCTGGCACAGGACGCCGGCGCCGCCGGCACGACGACGCCCGGCCCGGTGGCGGCGAACGCCGGTCCGAGCGGCGACGGGCTGGAGGACATCGTCGTCACCGCCGAACGGCGCGAGACCAACCTGCAGGATACGCCGATCTCGGTGACCGCCGTCACCGCCGCGACGATCCAGGCCGAGGGGATCCGCACCGTCAGCGACCTCGCCGCCAGCGTCCCCAACCTGACCAGCACGACGGGACCGCAGGGGTCGGCCGACGCCAACTTCTTCATCCGCGGCGTCGGCCAGTTCGACTTCATCGCGACCAACGACCCCGGCGTCGGCGTCTATGTCGATGGCATCTATCTCGGCCGCACCGTCGGCGCGCTGCTCGATTCGTCCGACATCGCCCGGGTCGAGGTGCTGCGCGGGCCGCAGGGCACGCTGTTCGGCCGCAACACGCTGGGCGGTGCGGTCAGCATCGTCAGCAAGGCGCCCGAGCTCGGCGACCTCAGCGGCACGGCCAGCGTCTCGGGCGGCAGCCGCAACCGCATCGACGGCGACGCCAGCCTCAACGTTCCGCTCGGCGACACGGCGGCGCTCCGCGTCGGCGGCTTCGAACGCTATCAGGACGGCTTCGCCACGCGCGCCTACGACGGGGTGAAGTTCGGCAAGACCAAGCGCTACGGCGGCCGCGCCCAGCTGCTGTTCAAGCCGACCGAGCGGCTGTCGATCACGCTCAGCGGCGACTATTCGAACGACAAGTCGAACCCGGCGCCGTCGGTCCTGCTGGCGATCGTGCCGGCGCCGTTCTTCCCGGCCGGTGCCGCCAGCCAGATCCAGAACCCCAACGCCTTCTACAGCGTCAACGAATCGAACAGCCCGGAATCGCGCAACGAGATCTACGGCTTCTCCGGCACCATCGCCTACGAGCTGGCCGATCACGTGACGCTGAAGTCGATCACCGCCTACCGGCACCTGAACGCGCTGTCGACGTCGGACCCGGACGGCACGCTGTACCGGCTGTACGACCAGCAGGCGCCGACGCACCAGCATCAGTTCAGCGAGGAGCTGCAGCTTGCCGGCAGCGCCTTCGGCGACCGCGTCAACTTCGTCCTCGGCGGCTATTACTTCAAGGAGAAGGTCGACCAGACGCTGTTCCTCTGCTTCGCGCCGATCACGCCGACGCCGGTCGCCTTCTTCAACCCGTGCAACACCTGGGATCAGGGCAACCGCCAGACGACCGAGAGCGTCGCCGGCTTCGGCCAGGCGCAGGTCAAGCTGACCGAACGGCTGTCGGTGACGGTCGGCGGCCGCTACACCAGCGAGACCAAGGACATCGTCTCCAACCAGGATTTCGACTTCCGCCCCGCCGGGCTGCAGGTCGCGCCCGGCGTCGTCATCCCCGGCTTCGTGTCGCCGATCGTCACCAACCTGCCCGGGCACCTCAAGTTCACCAAGTTCACGCCCAAGGCCGGCGTCGAGTACAAGGCGTCCGACGACGTCCTGGTCTACGCCAGCTACGCCAAGGGCTTCCGCTCGGGCGGCTTCAACGGCCGCTTCATCGTGCCGACGACGGTCATTCCGACGTACAATCCCGACACCAACGACGCCTTTGAGCTTGGCTTCAAGGCCGACGCGCTCGACAAGCGCGTGCGCCTCAACGCCGATATCTTCTACAGCAAGTACAAGGGCATCCAGCAGACGATCTCGGTGCCGGTGACGCAGTTCCAGGTGGCCAACGCCGGCGACGCCGACCTCTACGGCTTCGAGGCCGAGCTGACGGTCGCGCCGGTCCGCGACCTGCGCTTCAACACGGCGATCGGCTACACCCACAGCAAGTTCGTCAACGTCCCCGCCTCGGCCGAGCAGAGCGGCCCGATCAACGGCAACAGCCTGCCGTTCAGCCCGCGCTGGACGGTCGACACCGGCCTCGAATATCGCATCGGCCTCGGCGAGCGCTACAAGCTGATCCCGCGCGTCGACTACCGCTTCCAAAGCAAGACCTATTTCACCGCCTTGAACCTGCCGCTCGAGCAGCAGGCGGCGTACGGCCTGCTGTCGACGCGGCTGACGCTCGCGGAGGCGCACGACCGCTACAGCCTGGCCGTCTATGCCGACAATCTGACGGATGAAAAATACTATACGTTCGGGCAGAATGCGCTCGGCGCGCAGGGCGTCGCCTATAATTATCTCGGGCGGCCGCGCGAGTTCGGCGTCACCGCCCGGGTCAACTTCTGACCGGAGATCCGCCGATGAAGCCGCTGTACACCGAGGAAGCCAAGGCCGAGGGCGGCCGCGACGGCCGCGTCCATTCCGCCGACGGCAAGATCGATCTCGTCCTGACTCCGGCCAAGGGCGTCGGCGGCAGCGGCGCCGGCAGCAACCCCGAGCAGCTGTTCGCCGCCGGCTATTCGGCCTGCTTCCACTCGGCGATGCAGTTCGTCGCCCGGCCGAAGCACCTCGACCTGTCGGGATCGTCGGTCGAGGGGTTCGTCACGCTCGGCACCAAGGACGACGGTCCCGGCTTCGAACTCGCCGTCCGCCACGTCGTGCGCCTGCCCACCCTCGACCAGGCGGCGGCGGAAGCGCTGGTCCACGAGGCGCACCAGGTCTGCCCGTATTCGAACGCGACGCGGGGCAACGTTGACGTCCAGTTCGAGGTGCACGGCAAATGAGCTACACGGCGGCGCTGGCCAAGGTCGGCGATACGCCGCCGCTGCGCGCCTTCACCGAGCGCGACCATCCCAGCGGCAAGCTGCTCAAGGACGCGCACGAGGCGTTCCAGAACGGCGATCTCGAGGCGCTGTTCGGGCTGATGACGCCCGACTGCATCTGGCACATGCCGGGCGACAACGTGCTGGCCGGCGATTTCGTCGGGCGCGAGGCGATCCTCGGCAGCTTCGCCGCGCTGCAGGCCAACGTCGACACCTACTGGGCCTATCCCCTCGACTATTTCGGCAGCGACGACCATGTCGTGCTCGTCGCGCTGGTGCGGGCGACGCGGGGCGCCAAGTCGCTGGAAACCAAGGAGTGCCTGCTGTGGCGCCTCGACGGCGGCAAGCTCGCCGAGGTCTGGCACATGGCGCTCGACGAGAAGGCCTGGGACGCGTTCTTCAGCCGCGACTGACGCGCCGCCGCCACGCCTGCGGCTCGCCGTGCATCGCCGGCGCGGGCAGCGGCGGCGGGGACCAGACATGGGTCGTGTCGACGACCGCGGCCACCCGCTCGACGCCGGGCAGGCGGGCGAGTTCGGTCTCGGCCGCGCGCAGGAAGTGCGGCGCCATGGTGCAGCCGGCGAAGGTGACGGCGAAGCGGACGTGAAGCGTGCCGGCATCGAGCCGGGCGTCCAGGAACAGGCCCATGTCGACCAGCGACAGCGGCCGGCCGGCGGCGACGCTGCACGGGTCGTACACGTCCGCCAACGCCACGCGGACGGCGGCGGTCAGCGCGTCCACCCCGACCCCATCGCGCGTCAGCGCGCCCACGCCGACCACGGCTCGTCGAGTGGCCGGTCCGGTCCGCCGAAGGCGTCGGCCGCCTGCCTCGCCCGCAACGCCGGCACGTCGAGGCCCATCATCCGCGCGTAATTGCCGCCGAGCACCGCGCGCCGCACGCCCTCGTCGAGCGGCGGCACGCCGTAGCGCGCCTGCACGTCGGCGGGCAGCTGGAAGGTCCAGAACGCCTCGAGCAGGTGCTGCGGATGGGTGACGGTGCACCCCGTCGCCCACAGCAATTTCTCCGGCCCGCCCCACTGCAGCAGCAGGCCGAGCGCCTCGGCGAAGCGACCCGGCGCCTGCCACAGCAGCGCCGTCGTCGTCTCGAGATTGGCATAGACGTTGGGGAAGCGGCCGATCGCCATCGCCGTCTCCTCGACGAAGGCCATGCCGGAATGGACGATTTCGAAGTTCATGCCCGGAAAGGCGTCGGCCGCCTCCTCGAAATCGCGGCCGATGCGGTAGGGCGCGAGCGGCACCGACGCCGTTGGGCAGCGCCTTGTGGATCGCCGACCGAGCGCAGGCCGTGCGCCGCCGCCCGCTCGATCAGGCGCAGCACCGTGTCGCTGTCGGTCAGCCAGTGGCGGTACGGGTCCATCTGGTGCGGGTAGAGCTTCAGCCCGACCGCGGTCGGCAGGTCCTCCATCTGCCGGTCGAGGTCGTCGAGCACCGCGTCGCGCTCGCCGCTGGGGTCGACGCCGACATAGGCGAGCACGCGGTCGGGATGCGCCCGCGCCATCGCCACGGTCTTCCATTCGGCGGCGAAGCCGTCGTGGAACCAGCTGTCGAGCGTCAGCGAGTGGGTGACGGCGAGGCTGGTCTGCGTCTCGGTGAACATCGTCGCGACCAGCGCCGCGGGGTCCATGTCGCTCATGTAGACGTCGGCGGGCGCACGGCGGTCGGGCGGCGTCAGCATCGCGTGCAGGCCGTAGCTCATGTCGTACAGCTGCTGCCCGTAGCGCGAGGCGATATTGCCCCGAGACAGATTAAGCGCGTGGATCACGGCGTCGACGACGAAGACGTCGGCGGGCAGTGCTGCGGCCGGGCGGGCGGGTTCCATCGCCGCACCATGCCGCGCCGCGCCGGTGACCGCCACGCCCTCCCGCCCGGATCGCCATAGCCACAAGTCATGGCGGCCGGGGCGACCGTCACGCGCGGCGACGACGGCGGCGGACTAGACCGGTCGCATGACCTCTCCCGCCGACCTCGTCACGCCGACCCACGTCCACCGCTCGGTCTATACCGACCCGGCGATCTTCGCCCTCGAGCTGGAACGGATCTTCGGCCGCGCCTGGCTCTATCTCGCCCACGACAGCGAGCTGAAGGCGCCCGGGGACTATGTCGTCCGCCACATGGGGACGCAGGCGGTGATCCTGACCCGCGAGGCGGACGGCGGCGTCGCGGCGATCTTCAACCGCTGCAGCCACCGCGGCGCGACGCTGTGCGCCTTCGACCGGGGGCACGCGCCGCACGGCCACACCTGCCCCTATCACGGCTGGCGCTTCGCCGCCGACGGTGCGCTGAAGTCGGTGTCGCACAAGGTCAACTACGACGGCGTCCTCGACCCGGCCGACTACGCCATCGACCGGGTGGCGCGGATCGCCAGCTACCGCGGCTTCATCTTCGGCAATCTCAGCGCCGACGGGCCGGGGCTGGTCGACTATCTCGGCCACATGACCACGACGATCGACGACCTCGTCGACCGCTCGCCGTCCGGCGAGGTCGAGTGCGGGCCGCACGTCCTGCGCCACTACTACCGCGGCAACTGGAAGATGACGTTCGAGAACCTGAACGACACCATCCACCCCGGCTTCGCCCATGCCGCCTCGGTCACCTCGGCCCGCGCCGTCGCGCACGAGGTCGGGGCGGACAATGTCGCGCCGACGCTGGGCATGATGATGGCCAACGGCAAGCCGATCGCCTTCTTCCAGAACCTCGACATGGCGACGGTGCCCGGCGGCCACAGCTATATCGGCGGCCACATGGGGGCGAACTACGCCCCCGACACCGCCGACGCCTATACGCGCGCGCTGATCGCCCGCCACGGCGAGGCGGAGACGCAGCGCATCCTTGGCACCGACCGCCACGTCATGCTGCTGTATCCGTCGTCGACGTGGCACGCGCGCTACCAGACGGTCCGCATCGTCCGCCCGGTGCGCCACGACCTAACCGAGGTCATCGGCTTCACCTTCCGCCTCGTCGGCGCGCCGGAGGCGACCTATGTCAACGCCATCGAATATTGCACCGGCGCCAACTCCGCCGCCTCGCCGGTCATCGCCGACGACCTCGAGCTGTACGAGCGGCTGATGCTCGGCAACCGCCAGGGCGGGCGCGAGTCGATCCCGATGAGCCGCGGGCTGAACGAGGTCCGCGAGACGACCAACCGGCTGACCCGCACGCCGTCGACCAGCGAGGCCTTCATCCGGGGCCAGTTCGCCGCCTGGTCGGCGCTGATGGCGGCATGAGCGCCGATCTGGCCGAGGTCGCGGCGCTGATCGCCGAGGAGGCGCGGCTGCTCGACGACCGCGACTATCCGGCCTGGCTGGCGCTGTTCACCGACGACTGCCGCTACTGGGTGCCGGTGTCGCCGGCGCAGCGCCGGCCGGCCGACGGGGTCGCGCACTTCCACGACGACAAGCAGCTGCTGATGGCGCGGACCCACCGCCTGCTCAACCCGCGCAGCTTCGGCGCCGAGCCGGCGCCGCGCACCTGCCACGTCGTCTCGGGCGTCCGCATCGACGCCGACGACGGCGAGATCGTCGCCACCAGCGCCCAGATCATGCTCGAATACCGCAACCGCGACGGCTTCGAGGCCGACCAGCGCGCCTTCGGCGGCCGCGTCACCCACCGTCTCCGCCGCACCGCCGAGGGCCTGCGCATCGCCGAGAAGCGCGTCGACCTGATCAACGCCGAAGCGCCGTTCGCAGCGATGGCGGCGCCGCTGTGACGGCTTATGTCCCCTACGGCGCCTATTGGTCGACGCCGTTCGTCCGCTGGCAGGGGGCGTTCGCCGAACTGCATTCGCTGCGCTTCGCCGCCTGGACGGCGCGGCGGGCGCTGGCGAAACGCGACATCGATCCGGCCGCGTTCGACTTCGGCGTGCTTGGGATGACGGTCCCGCAGCGCGGCAGCTTCTACGGCCTGCCGTGGCTGGCCGGCGAGCTCGGCGCGCCGCAGATCGGCGGCCCGACGATCGCGCAGGCGTGCGCGACGTCGGCACGCTGCCTGCAGACCGCGGCGCGGGAAATCGTCACGGAAAGCAGCACGACCGCGCTCGTCGTCACCGCCGACCGGGTGTCGAACGGGCCGCACCTCTACTATCCGGCGCCGTCGGCCACAGGCGGCGCGGGAGAGGCCGAGAACTGGGTCCTCGACAACTTCGCGCGCGACCCCTTCGCCGGCGTGGCGATGGTCGCAACTGCCGAGAACTGCGCGATAAAATGGGGGCTTAGCCGGGCGGCGCAGGACGCGGTGACGCTGCAGCGCTATGCCCAGTACGCCGACGCGCTCGCCGACGACCGCGCCTTCCATCGCCGCTTCATGGACCTGCCCTTCGACGTGCCGGATGCGCGATTCCGCAAGGTAATCAACAGTCTGGACGGCGACACCGGCATCCATCCGACCACCGCCGCCGGCCTCGCGTCGCTCACGCCGGTGACCGAGGGCGGCACCGTCACCTTCGGCGGCCAGACCCACCCGGCCGACGGCAGCGCCGGCATCGTCGTCACCGATCGCGCCCGCGCCCGCGCCCTGTCGCGCGATCCCGCCATCGCGATCCGGCTGACCGGCTTCGGCCAAGCGCGTGTCGACCAGGCGTTCATGCCCGCCGCACCCGTCCCGGCCGCCCGGCGGGCGCTGGCCGATGCCGGTCTGACAATTACCGATATCGATGCGGTAAAGTCGCATAACCCGTTCGCTGTCAACGACTTGGTATTCGCAGCGGAGACCGGGTTTGCGGTCGAGCGGATGAACAATTTCGGCTGCTCGCTGGTCTGGGGGCGCCCGCAGGCGCCGACCGGCCTACGCGCTGTCATCGAGCTGATCGAGGAACTGGCGCAGCGCGGCGGCGGCCGCGGCCTGTTCCACGGCTGCGCCGCCGGCGACACGGCGATGGCGGTGGTCGTCGAGGTCGGCGATGACTGAGCCGGCTCCGGCGTCGTGGCGCGACGCCCCGGCGACGCCGCTCGCCATTCTGTCGCGTGCCGTGGCGGCGGCGCCCGCAGCGACCGCTCTCGTCGCCGGCGAGGTCCGGCTGACCTACGCCGACTATGCCCGCGCCGTTACCGGTCTGGCGAAGCTGCTCGGGCCGCTTGCCGGCTGCCCGGTCGCGCTCCTGCTGGGCAACGGTGTCGAGATCTGCATCGCCGGCTTCGCTGTGCAGGCGGCCGGCGGCATCGTCGCGGCGCTCAACCCCGACTACACGCCGCGCGAGTTGACGCCGATGCTTGCCGACGCCGCCCCGGCCGCGGTCATCGTCGCGAGCGGGCTCGTGCCTCGGCTGCGCGACGCCGGCTATGCGGGGCCGGTGGTCGTCGCCGATGGCGCGCTCGCCGCCTGGATCGCGGCCGGCACGCCAACGTTGCCTGGACGCCGACCCGGCCTCGCTTGCTGTGCTGCAGTTTACCGGCGGTTCGACCGGCCGGGCCAAGGGCGCGCTCCTGACCAACGCCGCCGTCGCCATTAACGTCGCGCAGCGCGAGGCGGTGCTGCCGACGGTCTGGGGCGACGAGCGCGTGGTGTGCCTGATGCCGCTGTTTCACAGCTTCGCCGCGGCGATGTGCCTGCATCTGGCAGCTAATGCGGCGGGAACGCTCCACATCCTGCCGCGCTACCGGCCGGAGTCGCTGGTCGCGACGATCGCGCGCAGAGGGGATCACGCGGCTGCCGGCCGGGCCGACGGTGTTCAACTCGCTGCTGACCTTCGATGGTTTCGACCGTGCCGCGCTGGCGTCGCTGCGCTGCGCCTATTCGGGATCGGCCCCGCTCGCCGCCGAGACACTGCGGCGCTGGGAGGCGGCGACCGGCGTCCCAATCTTCGAAGGCTATGGCCAGAGCGAGGCTGGGCCAGTGCTGACCTACCAGGGTCCGGCGACCGGGCGCGCGGTCGGGTTCGGTCGGGCCGCCGCTGCCGGGCACGCAGATCGAGATCGTCGATGCGCGCGACGGCATTACCGTGGTGCCGACCGGGGAGATCCGCGCGCGGGGGCCGCAGATCATGGACGGCTACCTGAACGATCCCGCCGCCACCGCCGAGGCGCTGCGCGACGGCTGGCTCTATACCGGCGATATCGGTCACTTCGCCGCCAATGGCCATCTCGTCATCGACGACCGCAAGAAGGACATGGCGATCGTGGGCGGCTACAATGTCTATCCGCGCGAAATCGACGAGGTGCTCGCCGCCTGTCCCGGCGTGGTCGAGGCGGCGGCGGTCGCCGTGCCCGACGCCTACCGCGGCGAAGTCATCCACGCCTTCGTCGTCGGAGTCGGAGTCGCGGCGGTCGAGGCGCACTGTGCCGCCAACCTGGTGCGCTACAAGCAGCCGGCCCGGATCATCGAGATCGGCAGCCTGCCGCGCACCGCGGTGGGCAAGGTCGACAAGCCGGCCCTCCGCGTGCTGGCGCGGACATGAGCCGCGACCAGGTGGCGGCGCTGCGCGCGATGCTCGCCGCCCGTCCGGCGGGGTTGAGCCTCGAACAGCGCCGCGCCGGCTTCGAGCGTCAGGCTGCCGCGCAGCCGCTGCCGGACGATTACGCCGAAGCGCGGCTGACAATCGGCGGGGTGCCGGTGCGTGAGGTCCGGGTCGGCGACGGCGAGCCGGCGCGGACGCTGGTCTGGCTCCACGGCGGCGCCTTCACGCTGGGCTCCTCGGCCAGCTACCGCGGCCTCGGCGCGCGGCTGGCCCGGGCCGCCGGCGCACGGGTCTGGCTGCCCGACTATCGTCTGGTGCCGGAGCATCCGTTCCCCGCCGCGCTCGACGATGTGCTAGCTGTGCTCGCCGGGATGAGCGGCCGGGTGGCAGTCGGCGGCGACAGCTGCGGCGGCAATCTCGCGCTCGCCGCGGTCCAGTCGCGGATCGCGGCGAGGGCACCGCCGCCGGCCGCCCTTTGGCTGATCTCGCCCTACCTCGACCTGACGCACGGCGGCGACAGCATCGCCGCCCGCGCCGTGCGCGACCCGTTCATCGACCCGACCGGAATGTCGGCGACGGCGGCCGCCTATCATGCCGCCGCCGACGCACAAGATCCTAGGGTGTCGCCGCTGTTCGGGCCGCTTGCCGGCCTGCCGCCGCTGCTCGTCCAAGTCGGCAGCGACGAGGTTCTGTTCGACGACGCCCGCCGACTGGCGACGGGCGTATGGGCCGCCGGCGGAACCGCCGTCTTCCAGGAATGGGTCGGCATGGTTCACGTCTGGCCGTATTTCGCGCACCTCGTCGAGGAGGGCGAATGGGCCATTGCCCAGGGCGGAGCCTTCGTCGCGGCCACCGCCTGATCCGTTGCGCGCCCGTGTCGTTGCGTTAGGCTGTGGCGATGGAACTCCGCCAGCTCCGCCACTTCCAGGAGATCGTGCGCTGCGCCAGCTTCGGCCAGGCGGCGGAGAAGCTCAACATCACCCAGCCGGCGCTGTCGAAGTCAATGCGCAACCTCGAGGCCTCGCTCGGCGTGCAGCTCCTCGAACGGCACCCGTCGGGGGTGACGCCGACGGACTATGGCCGCGTCTTCCTCGACTATGCCGCGCTGGTAACCAGCGAACTGGCCCGCGCGGTCGAGGAACTGGAGGCGCTGAAGGGCCGCGGCCGTGGCATCGTCCGCGTCGGCGCGGGCACGACCCTGATGAAGTATCTGCTGCCGCAAGCGGTACGGCGGTTCATGGCCCAGGACGCCGACAACAGCGTCCACGTCCGCCAGGGGCTAAAGGACGACCTGCTGGCGCAGCTGCGGCGCGGCGACATCGACGTCATGGTCGGCAGCGTCAACCCCGATGCGGTCGACGACGACCTGCGGCAGGAGCTGGTGCTCGAAGACCGTATCGCCGTCGTCTGCGACGCCGACCACCCACTGGCCCGGCGCGGCGGCCACCTCGCCATGGCAGCGCTGGCCGATTACCAGTGGGTCCTGCCCGAGGCGGCCGAGCCCGAGGGCGAGCGGCTGGCGCGCGCCTTCCGCGCTGCGCGCCTGCCCGGGCCCAACGTCGCGGTCCGGACCAGTTCGTCGATCTTCATGGCAGCACTGCTCAAGGACGGGCCGTATCTCAGCTACCTGCCGCGGGCGCTGATCGCCATGGATCCCGACTATGCCCACCTCGCCGTGCTCGATCCCGAGGTGGCGATCTGGCCACGCGTGGTCGTCGGCGTCACCTATCGCCGCCGCGGGGTCATGCTCGCGCCCGCGCGCCGCTTCATCAACCGGTTGAAGGAGGTCGGCGCGGAGCTCCAAGCGTCGGTATGAAAGGCGGGGAACAAGGAGGCGATGCCCCCAACTCTAGTCCGGCACCACCGCCGTCGTCTCGATCTCGATCAGCGCCTCCGGTTCGACCAAGCCGGCGACCTCGACCACCGCCATTGCCGGATAGGTTCGGCCCATGGCAGCGCGATAGGCGGCCCCGATCGCCGCCAGGTCGGCGCGATAGGCCGCGAGATCCGTGACGTACCAAGTCATGCGCACGATGTGCTCCGGCGCGGCACCGGCCTCGGCGAGGATCGCCAGCGTGTTGACCAGCAGCTGAGCGAACTGCGCTGCCAAGCCGGCGGGAAAAACTCCGGCCGCATCCCAGCCGACGACGCCACCGGTGACAACCAGCGTCCCGCGCGCGGCAATACCGTTGGCGTAGCCTCTCGGTCGAGGCCAGCCGACCGGCTGCAGGACGGTGTGAACAGTCATGCCAGCCGCGCCCGCCACTCGCCGGGCCACGGCGTCGGCCGGGCGGTGTCGAGGTTCATCAACACCTGCCTGAGCCGCGCGGTGAAGCGCCCTGCGCCGGCGACCGTGGCCGCGGCGGTCAGCGTCACCGACGTCGTGCCGGCCGCCTCGACCCCGACGGCGACGTCGAGCACCTCGCCCAGCCGGCACGGCGCGGCGAACTGCGCCGTCAGCTCGACCGTCGGCAGGCCGAGGCGCAGGGGCCCGTGCATCTGCGCGCGCGGTACCAGCACCGCCGCGGTCCAGTCCTCGATCGCCGCATCGACCAGCTCGAAAAGGCGCGGGAAGTAGGCGATACCCGCCGCATCGCAGTGCGCGAAGCGGACGGGGGCGCGGAAGGCGATGCTCATGCCGCCGCCAGATGCTCGCGGGCGATCACCATCTTCTGCACCTCGCTCGCGCCCTCGTAGATGCGCAGCGCGCGGACCTCGCGGTAGAGCGCCTCGACGGGCACGCCGTGGGCGACGCCCAGGCCGCCGAAGATCTGCACCGCCTTGTCGATCACGCCGCTGCGCGCTGTCGGTCGCGTGCAGCTTGGCCAGCGCCGCCTCGCGGCGTGTTGCGCTCGCCCCTCGACGTCGCGCAGCCAGGCGGCGCGGTAGATCAGCAGCGCCGACGTATCGATGTCGAGCACCATCTCGGCGAGCTTCGACTGGAGTCGACCGCATTGTCGGCCAGGATGCCGTCGCCCGAGCCGGCGCGCGTCAGCGCCCGCGCCGTCGCTTCGTCGAGCGCGCGGCGGGCGAAGCCGAGCGCCGCCGCGCCGACGGTCGGTGCGGAAGATGTCGAGCGTCGCCATCGCCTGCGCGAAGCCGCCGCCCGCGCTCGCCGAGCAGCGCGTCGGCCGGCAGGCGCATGGCGTCGAACCGCAGCGTCGCCAGCGGATGCGGCGCGATCACCGTGGATGCGCTCGGCTACGCGCCAGCCCCGGCGTGTCGGCATCGCACGATGAAGGCGGAAATGCCCTTCGCGCCCGGCGCCTCGCCGGTGCGGGCGAACAGGACGTAATAATCGGCGATGCCGCCGTTCGAGATATAGGTCTTGGCGCCGTCGACGACCCAGCCGTCGCCGTCGCGGCGTCGCGGCGGTGGTCATCGCCGCGACGTCCGATCCCGCTGTCGAGCTCGGTCAGCGCGAAGGCCGCGATCTTCTCGCCCGCGCGCGACGGCCGGCAGATAGGTCGCCTTCTGCGCCTCGGTGCCGAACAGGCTGATCGTGCCCGACCCCAGCCCCTGCATCGCGAAGACGAAGTCGGCGAGGCCGGAGTGGCGCGCGAGCGTCTCGCGGATCAGGCCAGCGAGCGGACGTCGAGCGTCTCGTGCACGCCCGCCATACGCCGCGGGCACGCAGTAGCGCAGCCAGCCGCCGTCGCCGAGCTTGCGCACCAGCAGCGCGGCATTCGGCGTCGACGTCGTCGCCGTGCGCTGCGGCGAGGTCGCTCGCACAGCACCACGCCTCGAGTTCGTCGGCCAGTTCGCGGTGATGGTCGTCGAAGAAACGGCCAGTCGAGGAAGCTGCGTCGGCCATCAATTGCCCTCGAATACGGGCGTGCGCTTCGCGGCGAACGCCTCGAACGCGCGGCGGAAATCCTGCGGTCGCCATGCAGATCGCCTGCGCCTGCGCCTCCATCTCGATCGCGGTCTCGAGGCTCACCGCCCATTCGGTGTTGAGCTGGGTCTTGGTGATGCCGTGGGCGAAGGTCGGGCCGTCGGCGAGCGTCGCGGGCGCAGCGCCAGCGCCTCGTCCGCCAGTTCATCGCGCGGCGACCAGCCGGTTGTGGAAGCCCCAGCGCTCGCCCTCCTCGGCGGTCATCACCCGGCCGGTGAACAGCAGTTCGGACGCGCGGCCCTGGCCGATGATGCGCGGCAGGATCGCGCAGGCGCCCATGTCGCAGCCGGCGAGGCCGACGCGGGTGAACAGGAAGGCGGTCTTGGTCGCGGGCGTCGCCAGCCGCAGATCCGACGCCATCGCCAGGATCGCGCCGGCGCCGACGCAGACGCCGTCGAGCGCGGCGATCGATCGGCTGCGGGCAGGCGCGCATCGCCTTGACCAGATCGCCCGTCATCCGGGTGAAGGCGAGCAGCTCGGGCATCGCCATCTCGGTCAGCGGCCCGATGATCTCGTGGACGTCGCCGCCGCGAGCAGAAATTGCCGCCGGCGCCGGTGACGATGACGACCTTGACCCCGGCGCATAGACCAGCGCGCGGAACGGTATCGCGCAGCTCGGCATAGCTGTCGAAGGTCAGCGGGTTCTTGCGCTCGGGCCGGTTGAGCGTGACGGTGGCGACGCCGTCGTCAAAGCGCCCAGCCGAAATGTGTCGGGGACGAAGCTGGCGGGGTTCATGCGGGTCCTTCTCGCAATCGATGTCTTTGAGCTTGCCGAGCAGCGGCGTAGAGCGCCGTCGCGCTCGTCGGCGTCGAGCCGCCCGCAGCAGCGGTCGATCCAGTCGTGATGCGCACGCGGCCATTGCCGTGAACCTGTTCGCGACCTGCGGGTGTCAGCCGACGATCGATGCGCGGCCGTCGACCGGCGACGGCGGTCAGCGTCGACCAGCCGTCGCGCTCGCAGCGTCTGGACGATCGCCGTGACATTGCCGTTCGAGACCAGCAGCGCGCGCGACAGCGCGCCCATCGTCATGCCCGTCCGGCGCTGCGATCGAGCGCGGCCAGCACGTCGAACCGCGGCAGCGTCGTGGCGAACTCGGTCGGCGAAGCGGCGCTGGACGCCGCTTTTCGATCGACCATGCGCGCAGCTCAACAGCCGCAGCCACAGCCGCACGCTGCGCGGCCGTCGCCCAGCTCGCCTCGTGCTTTTCGCGCGATCGCCAGCTCATGTCATGCCTCGCCGCCCGCGACCGCGATCGCCTGGCCGGTGACCGAGCGCGCTGCCCGGCGCGCACAGCCACAGCGACCGCGTCGGCGACCTCCTGCGGCTGCGATCAGCCGCCGCTGCGGGTTGAAGCGCGGCGAGTTCCGCGCCGTGCCGCGGCCTGCGTCACGGCCGGTCCGCGCGGCGATCTTCGCGACCGCGCCGGCGACGAGTTCGGTGTCGGTGAAGCCCGGGCAGACCGCGTTGACCGTGATCGCGGTCCGTCGCCAGCTCGGCGGCGAGCGCGCGGGTCAGGCCGACCGCGCCGTGCTTGGCCGCGACATAGGCGGCGGTGTAGGCGTAGCCCTTGCAGCGCCGGCGGTGCTGAGCGATGGTGACGATCCGCCCGGCGTCGGCGGCCCGCAGGTCGGGCAGCGCCGCCTGGCAGCAATGGAACAGCGCGTCGAGGTTGACCGCCAGCGTCTGCGCGCCAGTCGGCGTCGGCGCGTCGCGGCGAAGGGCGCGCTGTCGGCGCGCGCCGGCATTGTTGACCAGGATCGTCGACCGGACCGTGGGCGGCGCGGGCGGCGGCGAAGGCGGCGTCGACCTGCGCCGCGATCGGTGACGTCGGCGGCGGCACCACGCCGGCGCCGATCTGCCCGGCGAGCGCGGCGAGCGGCCCGGCCGTCGCCCGACCAGGCGTCAGCGTCGCGCCCGCCGCCGCCGAGCGCGCGGGCGATCGCCGCGCCGATGCCGCGTGCCGCCGCCGGTGACCAGGGCGTGGCCCGCGAGCGGCGCATGCTGCTCATGCCTTCAGCGTCTCGGCGGCGCGCGCGAGGTTGCGCGCGAGCTGGGCCATGCCGCCGAGATAGGGCGGCGGCACGGACACCTCGCGATACTCGGCTGCCGGCCGCCGCGCGCAGCGTCCACATCGGGTCGATCAGATGCGGCCGGCGCCAGCGCGACGAGGTCGGCGCGGCCGGCGGCGAGGATCGAATTGACGTGGTCGGGCTCGTAGATGTTGCCGACCGCCATCGTCGCGCAGCCGGCCTCGTTGCGGATCCGGTCGGCGAACGGCGTCTGGAACATCCGGCCATAGACCGGCTTGGCCTCGGCCCAGGTCTGGCCGGCCGAGACGTCGATCAGGTCGGCGCCGGCGTCGGCGAAGGCGCGGCGCGATCTCGACCGCTTCGTCCGGGGTAACGCCGTCGTCGCCCGCCCAGTCGTTCGCCGAGATCCGCACCGACATCGGCCGGTCGCGCGGGCCAGGCGGCGCGCATCGCGGCGAACACCTCGAGCGGGAAGCGCAGGCGGTTCTCCAGGCTGCCGCCATAGTCGTCGGTGCGCTTGTTCGTCAGCGGCGTGATGAAGCTCGACAGCAGATAGCCGTGCGCGGCGTGGAGCTCGATCATGTCGAACCCGGCCGTCGAGCCGCCATCCGCGTCGCGGCGACGAACTGGTCGCGCACCGCGTCCATGTCGGCGCGCGTCATCGGCCGCGGCGTCTGGTTGCCGTGCGCTCCAGGCACGTCGGAGGCGGCGATCAGCGGCCAGTTGCCGTCGTCGAGCGGCACGTCCATCGCCTCCCAGCCGAGCCTGGTCGATCCCTTGGCGCCGGCATGGCCGAGCTGCAGGCAGATCTTCGCTGCCGCTGTTGGCGTGGACGAAGTCGACGATCCGCCGCCAGGCCGCGACGTGGTCGGCCGCATACATGCCGGTGCAGCCGGGCGTGATCCGCCCGTCGGCCGAGACGCAGGTCATCTCGGTGAAGACCAGCCCGGCGCCGCCCTGCGCGCGCGCGCCGTAGTGGACGAGATGGAAGTCGTTCGGGCATGCCGTCTGTCGCCGAATAGGTCGCCATCGGCGAGACGACGATGCGATTGGCGAGCGTCATGTCGCGCAGCCGGAAGGGCGCGAACATCGGCGGCGCCGGCGCATCGGTCGGCGGCTCGCCGCCTGTGCCAGAACCAGCGCTCGACGCCCTCGAGCCAGGCGGGATCGCGCAGGCGCAGATTCTCGTGGCTGACGCGCTGGCTGCGCGTCAGCAGCGAATAGGCGAACTGGATCGGCTCGAAAGCCGAGGTAGCGGTCGAGCGTCTCGAACCATTCGGTCGAGTTGCGCGCGCTGTTCTGCAGCTTGAGCACCTCGACCGTGCGCTCGGCCTGATATTCGGCCAGCGCCGCGTCGCGCGACAGGCCGGGGCGGTTGAGCACCTCGGCGAGCTTGATCGCGTCCTCGAGCGCCAGCTTGGTGCCCGAGCCGATCGAGAAATGCGCGGTGTGGGCGGCGTCGCCCAGCAGGATGATCTTGTCGATAGGCCCAGCGCTCGCACAGCACGCGGCGGAAGTTGAGCCACGCCGCCGGGCCGCGCAGATGCGCGGCGTTGGTCATCAGCGCGTGGCCGTCGAGATAGCGGGCGAAGATCGTCTCGCACAGCGGCGATCGCCTCGTCCTGGTCCATCCGGTCGAAGCCGAGCCCGCGCCACGTCGCCTCGCGCGCATTCGACGATGAAGGTCGAGAAGCCCGTCGTCGAAGCGGTAGGCGTGCGCCCAGATCCAGCCTGCCGCGGTCTCCTCGAAGGCGAAGGTGAAGGCGTCGAACGCCTTGTGCGTGCCGAGCCAGATGAATTTGTTGGCGCGCGACGTCTGGATGTCGACGCCGAAATGGTCGGCATAGCGCGTCGCGGATGCGGCTGTTGACGCCGTCGGCGGCGATGACGAGGTCGTAGTCGGCCCAGTCGGCGAGGTCGGCGCTCGCACTCGGTCTCGAAGTGGAGGACGACGCCCAGCTCGCGCGCGCGGTCCTGCGAGGATGTCGAGCAGCACGCTTGCGGCCGATGCCGATGAAGCCGTGGCCCGACGAGCGGTTGACGTCTCGCCGCGGATGATGGACCTCGATATCGTCCCAATGGGCGAATTCGGTCGGTGATCGTCGCGCGCGCTGACGGGATCGTTGGCCTGCAGGTTGTCGACGGTCTGGTCGGAGAAGACGACGCCCCAGCCGAAGGTGACGCCGCGCGCGTTGCGCTCGAAGACGTCGATCTCGTGGCGCGCGATCGCGCAGCTTCATCGAGATGGCGAAATAGAGCCCCGCCGGTCCGCCGCCCAGGCACGCGATGCGCATGAACACTCCCGCTGGCCGACCGGCCGATGCTTCAAGCCTAAACTATCTCATCGGCGGCGGCGAGACGAATGACATTTGCGGGTGCGGCCATAGCCCGCGGTTCAGGCCGGCGGCACCGTCTTGCCCGGATTCATGATGTTCAGCGGATCGAGCGCCGCCTTGATCCGCTGCATCACCGCGACCGCGCCAGCGCCGTGCTCCTCGGCCATTGCGCCGAGCTTGTGGACGCCGATGCCGTGCTCGCCGGTGCAGGTGCCGCCGAGCCGGATCGCGCGCGACGAGACGTTCGCCGCCAGCCGGTCGGCGCGGGCGCGCTCTTCCCGGTCGGCGGGGTCGAACAGGACGAGCATATGGAAGTTGCCGTCGCCGACATGGCCGGTGATCGGCGCGATCAGCCCGAGCGCGACGGCGTCCGCGGCGCTTTCGGCGATGCATTCGGCCAGCCGGCCGATCGGCACGCAGGCGTCGGTGGCGAAGCTGTCCTTGCCTGGGCTGAGCGCGCGCGCGGCGTGATAGGCATTGTGCCGCGCCGCCCACAGCGCGCTGCGCTCCTCGGCGGCGCGCGCGAAGCGGAAGGCGCTGCCGCCGAACGCCGCGGTCAGCTCGCGCACCGCCTCGATCTGCTCGGCGACGCCAGCCGGGCTGCCGTGGAACTCGACGAACAGCGTCGGCGCGGGGGTGAAGCCGGTCAGCTTGGAGAAGACGATGCACGCCTGCATCTGCAGCGCGTCGAGCAGCTCGATGCGCGCCACCGGCACGCCGGTCTGCATCACCGCGACCACGGCCTCGACCGCCTGCGCCAGCGTCGGGAACTGCAGGCTGGCGGCGGCGACCGCTTCGGGGATGCCGAACAGGCGCAGGCGCAGCTCGGTGATGACGCCGAGCGTGCCTTCGCTGCCGACGTACAGGCGGGTGAGATCATAGCCGGCGCTCGACTTGCGCGCGCGGCCGCCGGTGCGGATGACCTCGCCCTGCGCCGTGACGACGGTCAGCCCCAGCGTCACCTCGCGCATCGTGCCGTAGCGGACGGCGTTGGTGCCGCTCGCGCGCGTCGCCGCCATGCCGCCGAGGCTGGCGTTGGCCCCGGGGTCGAGCGGAAAGAACAGTCCCTGGTCACGGATGTGGTGGTTGAGCGCCTCGCGCGTCACCCCGGCCTCGACATGGCAGTCGAGGTTGTCGGGGCTGACGTCGAGGATGCGGTCCATCCGCGACAGGTCGAGGCTGATGCCCCCGTGGAGCGCCTGCAGCTGCCCCTCCAGGCTGGTGCCGGTGCCGAAGGGGATGACGGGCACGCGCGCGGCGGCGCACAGGCACACGATCTCGGCGACCTCGGCAGTCGATTCGGGAAAGACGACGCCGTGCGGCGCCCAGGTGTCGCGCAGCCCCTCGCCGCGCCCATGCGCCTCGCGGACGCCGGCATTGGTCGAGAAGCGGTCACCGAAGCGTTCGGCTAAAGGCGCGAGGACGCTCATTCCGCCGCCAGATAGGCGCGCGGGTCGAGCTTCCTGAGGACGCTGTCGATGCCGTCGCGATTGAAGCCCTTGAAGCCGTCGTTGCGCTCGATGTTCTCGAGATGGGTGACGATCGACCCCTCCAGCCGCAGCCGCTCGGCCTCGTGCGCGTCGATATGGCCGGCGGCCTCGAGCGCGTCGACGCGTGCCGGGTCGACCGCCGCCCAGTCGCCGTGGGTCAGTTCCTGATACAGGTGCGGCCAGTCGGTGAACGGCGCCATCATCGCCAAGCCCCGCTCGTTCAGCTGCGCCCGCAGCGTTTTCTGGTCGTACAGCGCGGCGACGTGGTTGAGCCCCGCTTCGAGGATCAATTTGCCGAGCAGCGCCGACAGCAGCCCGGCCCGACGGTGACGCGGCAGTTCGGGCAGGGGAGCGTGAGCGAAGTCGATCGCCAGCTCCTCCGGCGCGAGGTCGACGTCGGCGAAGATGGTCGAGCCGATCACCGGCTGCTCGAGCACCTGGCTGCCCCAGCCGGCGAGTTCGCCGGCGTAGAGCAGCTCGCGAACCTCGTAGCCGAGCTTTTCAAGGATGCGGACGGTCGCGGCGAAATGCGCCCGGCTGCCGTCGTAAGTGTGGTGGTCGATGTTGGCCCAGCCGATGCCGGCGGCGTCCTGCCGCGCCGCCTGCACCCGTCCGGCGGGGCAGCGGCTGAGCCAGTATTCGCGCTCGGCCTTCAGCCACAGGTCGCAGGCGCGGTGCGGGCCGAGGTCGGCGACCGCCGCATCGACAAGGCGTTCGGTATGCGCCAGCCCCTGCGGCACCGAGTCGAACTGCCGACGGCGGGCGCGGAAAGCGTTGTGATGGACCCGGGCGCGGCGGATCTCGCCGCCGTCATGGGGCAGCGCGGCGAAGCCCGGATGGCCGTTGCGCTCGATCGCGCCGACGTTGAACGGACCCGGAAAGGCGAAAGTCAGCCGCAGCGGGGCATGGCGCTCCCCGGAAATGATCGATCCGGGCGCGTTGGCGGCGGCGAACGCCTCGACCAACTCGACGCGCAGCCAAACTGCGTCGGTGTCGCCGGCAACCAGCGGCGGGAACATGCCCGAAGGGTTGCGCCAGACGCCCGGCTCGGCTTCGCCCCAACCGGTGGCCTCCGCCTCGCGCAGCCGCGCTTCGCCGGCAATGGTTAGGTGGTCGACGATATCGCGCAGGCGGACGCCGGCATCGGCGTGCAGGCGCGCGGCGAACGCCGCCGCCGCTTCGTTCGCCGCCAGCGCCGCGCGCAGCCAGCGGCCCAGCGCCGCCTCGGCAGTCGGTTGGACGGTCCAGACGCGGTCGGCAGCACCCATCGCCTTCTCCTCTGGAGCCGCTCTAGCAACGCTTCCACGGCCCAGGGCAATGCAATCCGGTTATGAGCGCGGACGCGCGCTGTTGATAGCGCGACAGCATACCGCGGAACCTCCGCCCCAGGAGACTAAGCATATTGCAGTAACGATCGAGTCATATTTAGGGTCGGACAGTAGATCGTACCGATCACCTTCGCGTCTGTCTTGCCAATCCGCGACTGTCGTGCGAAGCGGACCAGCCGGATTTGCGGAGGCTGATGATGAACAATCTTGGCAGGGCAGCGAAATACGCAGTCAAAGACTTCTTCAAACGACAGACCGATCACAAGGAATTTATTGAAAACACTGGCAAGTGGAAGAGCGATACGCGGGTCTGGGGCTATCCCGAACTGGCCCTGCTGACCGCGGTCGCCGGCATCCATAAGCACAGCTTCGCTATCCCGGGCAGCATAATGGAAGCGATCCGGCAGGGCCGCTTCCGCTACCACGACCTGAAGGAAGTCGAGCAGCGTGCGGAGTTGGTCTTCGCCACGAGCAATCTCAGCGAAGAGAGCAAGGAAAAGGTGATGCGGATGATGCGGCAGGGGGAGAAGGTGTCGCCGCAGATATTCGCTCAGCAGGACAGTGACGAGTTCCTCCGGGTCTACCACGAGCTCGGCATCAACGGGCGTCAGTACGTCAACTTCTGACTCTCGCCGATGCTTAGCGGCCGCCGGGCGCCGGATCGGCGCTCGCCTTCAGCCGACCGAGCGGCCACGGTGATCCGATGACCTTCGCCGAGTCGCTCGCCGCCGCCCGCGCTGCCGGCGGCCTCGTCCCGCCGCCGCCGCACCTGACGCTGGCCGAAGGCTATGCCATCGCCGCGGCCCTCTATCCCCGGCTCGGCACGCCGGCGGGGTGGAAGGTCGGCGCGACGAGTGCCGCCGCGCAGGTCTTTCTGGGCGTCGCCGCGCCGATCCGCGGCCGATTGTTCGCCGAACGCGTCTCGAGCGAAGGCGAGGTTGCGCTCCCCGGTGATCGTCCGGTCGAGGTCGAGCCCGAGGTCGTCCTGCGCGTCGGGCCGGACGGCGCCCCCGACGCGGCGTGGCTCGGCATCGAAATCAACCGGCCGAGCTATGCCGAGCCCTTCGCCCACGGCGTCGGCGCCATCGTCGCCGACAATGCCGCGAGCGTCGGGCTGCTGCTCGGCCCGCCGCTGCCGCTGGCGGCGTTGGACGACCCCGTAGCGGTGATCGCCGCGATCCGCGCCGACGGGATCGAGGTCGCGCGCGGCAGCGCCGATGTCGTCCTCGGCAATCCGCGCGCGGCCTATGCCTGGCTTACGGGCGAGGTTGCGCTGGCACCCGGCGAGCTGGTCGCCACCGGCGCGATGGCGCGATCGGCGGTGGTCGCCCGCGGGACGGTACTGGTCCTCGACGGCGGCCCGTGGGGCGAAGCGCGCTTCACGCTGAAATAAATTCATGGGGTCCGGCGGCTAAGGACGTTGAGGCGGCGGGCGGCGTGCCGGACAGTCACGGCCATGCTCACCGACCGCATCGAAGCCCGCTGGATCGACAGTTTCGCCGCGGCGCTGGCGCTGTGCGAGTTGCCGCCCGGCAGCAGCGTCGCCATCCTGTCGGAAAGCCAGTCGCGCGGCGTCAATGTCCAGCTGACCGAGCTCGCCGCGCTGCGCCTTGGGCTGCGGCCGTTCCACGTCGTCGTGCCGACGCCGGCGCAGAGCGCGCCGGTGGCGATTCGCTCGACCGGCTCGTCGGAGGCGATTCAGGGGCTGCGGCCGGTAATCGAGGCGCTGAAAAGCGCGACGATGGTCGCCGATCTGACGGTCGAGGGGCTGATGCATTCGCCCGAGACGCCAGAAATCCTGACCAGTGGTGGGCGTATCCTGTACATCTCCAACGAGCATCCCGAGGTGCTCGAGCGGCTGGCCCCCGACGCGACGCTGATCCCACGCGTGCGGCGCGGCCGGGCGCTGATGCAGGCGGCCAAGGCGATGCACGTAACCAGCGCCGCCGGCACCGACCTGCGCATCGGGCTGGCGGGGGCGCGGATCGGCGGCAATCTCGGCGCGGTGCCCGACAAGTCGCTGCTGGCGACCTGGCCGGGCGGCATCTGCAGCTGCTTCCCCGCGCTCGGCACGGTGTCGGGGACGCTGGTGCTCGACCGCGGTGACATCAACATCACCTTCAAGCGCTATCTCGAGACCGCCGTGACGCTGCGGATCGAGGCCGACTACGTCACCGCGGTCGAAGGCGACGGCCTCGATGGCGAGCTGATGCGGAGCTACTTCGCCGCGTGGAACGATCCGCAAGCCTATGGCACCAGCCACGTCGGCTGGGGCATGAACCTGAACGCCCGCTGGGACAGCCTCGCCATGTACGACAAGAGCGAGATCAACGGCACCGAGCTGCGCGCCTTCGCGGGCAACTTCCTGTTCTCGACGGGCGCCAACCCGTTCGCCGGGCGGCATACGCTCGGCCACTTCGACCTGCCGGTGCGGAACTGCACCATCACGCTGGACGGCGAGCCCGTCGTCGTTGACGGCGCGCTGAGCGACGCACTGCGATGATCGTCCCCGGCGAGCCGCCTCTTGCCGTCGACGTCGCCGCTGCCGCCGGCGGGCCGACGCTGGTCTTCCTCCACGGCATCGGCGGCAACGCGGCGAACTGGACGGACCAGCTCGCCTTCTTCGCCGCCCGCTTCCGCTGCGTGGCCTGGGACGCGCGCGGCTACGGCGGCAGCGGCGGCGTGGTCGCCGATTTCCACGACTTCGCCGACGATCTCGCCCGCGTCATCCGCCACTTCGGCGCGCCGGCGCACGTCGTCGGCCTGTCGATGGGCGGGCGCATCGCGCTCGACGCCTGGGCGCGCACGCCCGATCTGATCGCCAGCCTGACGCTGGCCGACTGCAGCGCCGGCTCGGCCGAAGTCGCCGCGCCCGAGCGCGTGGCAGCGTTCCTTGCCCAGCGCCGGGCGCCGCTGCTCGCCGGCCGGACCCCGGCCGACATCGCCCCCGACCTCGTCGCCGCGATCGCCGGGCCGGACATCACAGCCGACGCCCGCGCCCGGCTGATCGCCAGCCACGCCGCCTTGCACGCGGAAGCGTATCTCGCGACCCTCGACCTCGTGACGCGCTTCACCGCCTTCCCCCACTTGGAGGACGTCGCCGTGCCGGTCCAGGTCATCGTCGGCGAGCACGACCGCGTCGCCACCCCGGCCTATGCCGCGGCGATGGCGGCGCGCTTTCCGCGCAGGACGGCTGGACGTCATTCCCGGCGCCGGCCACGTCTCGAACATCGAGGCGCCCGACCGCCTTCAACGCCGCGCTCGACGCCTTCCTGCGCGAGGTGGCGTGAGCCGCGAGGTCCGCCTCGTCCGCTATCCCGCCGGTGCCGTCGCCGCGACCGACTTTGCCCTAGCCGACGCGCCCGCGCCGGAGCTGGCCGAGGGCGAGGTGGCGGTCGCCGTCGCCTACCTGTCGATGGACCCGGTGGTGCGGACGCGGCTGACCGCGACGCCGGCGATGGGGCCGCCGGTGGCGCTGGGCAGCGTCGTGCCGGGGCGCGGCGTCGGCTGGGTGGTGGCGTCGCGCGCCGCCGTGCAGATCGGCGCGACGGTGTTCGGCGAATTCGGCTGGCGCGAGGTGGCGGTGCTGCCGGCGGCGGCTGTCGAGCCGCTGGCGGGCGACGCGCCGCTGCACCACCACCTGAACGCGCTCGGCCCGACGGGGCTCGCGGCGTGGTTCCTGATCGACAGCCTCGCCCCGCAGCGCGGCGAGACTTTGCTCGTCGCTCCCGGGGCCGGCGCGGTCGGCAGCCTCGCCGCGCAGCTTGCGCTGTCCCGCGGCGCGCACGTCGCCGGAACCGCGGTCGGGGCGGCCCAAGCCGATTATCTGCGCGCGCTCGGCGTCGTGCCGGTCGATCCCGGCGGCGACCTGCCGGCGGCCGACGTGCTGATCGACGGCGTCGGCGGCGACTTCCATGACCGCGCGCTCGCCGCGCTGCGGCCGCGGGCGCGGGTGCGCCTGCTCGGCTTCCTCGCCGACTATGGCCACGACGGGCCGCCGCGCTACGGCAGCATGGCGCCGGTGCTGCTGAAGCGGCTGCAGGTCGAGGGCTTCCTCCTTGCCGACCATCTGGCCCGGACGGACGAGGCGCGGCGCGCGCTGGCCGCGGCCATCGCCGCCGGCACGCTGGTCCCGGCCGAAACCGTCTGGGACGGTCTCGACCAGGCGCCGCACGCCTTTGCCGGCCTGTTCGCCGACGCGCGGCCGGGCAAGCACCTCGTCAGGACAAGGAGCGACGCATGAGCTGGAATCAGGGGCCGGCGCTGCCGGAAACGATGCGCGCGGTGCTGCTGCCGCGCTACGGCGGGCCGGAGGTGCTCGAGCTCGCCGACGTGCCGCTGCCGGGCTTCGCGCCGCACAACGAAGTGCTGGTCAAGGTCGAGGCGGCGGGGCTCAACCCGTTCGAGGCGAAGCTGCGGAGCGGCTTCCTCGCCCGCTTCTTCCCGCTGACGCTGCCCAAGGTCCTCGGCTGCGACGTCGCCGGGACCATCGCCGCCAAGGGCTTCGACGTGTCGGAGTTCGAGATCGGCGACCGCGTCTGGGGCCTGACCGATTCGCTGCGCTCGGGCACCTACGCCGGCTATGTCGCGGCGCCGTCGTTCCTGATCCGCAAGGCCCCGGCGAACCTGAGCTTCGCCGAGGCCGCCGCCGTGCCGACCGCAGCATGCACGGCGTGGTACGGGCTGAAAACGCTGGCTGAGGTCAAGGCCGGCGACCGCGTCCTGATCCAGGCCGGATCGGGCGGGGTCGGCAGCTTCGCCATTCAGATCGCCAAGCATTTCGGTGCCTGGGTGGCGACGACCGCCAGCGCCGCCAACGCCGACTATGTCCGCAGCCTGGGCGCCGACGAGGTCATCGACTATGCGGCCGACGACTTCACCCGGCTGCAGGACATCGACATCGTCCTCGACGTGCTCGGCGGCGAAGTCGGACAGCGGAGCTTCCGCGTGCTGAAGCCCGGCGGCACGCTGCTCGTTGTCCTGCGCGGCGATCCTGTCGAGATGGCCGCGCGCGCCGCCAACGAGGCGCAGTACGGCGTGACGGTGAAGATCGTCGCCTTCAGCGCCCAGCCGGAAATCCTCGACGCGCTGCGCCCGCTGTTCGAGAGCGGCGCGCTGAAGGTGCCGCTGGAGCGGACCTTCGCCTTCGACGACGTCGTCGCCGCTCACGAGGCGCTCGACGCCGGCCACGCCCGCGGCAAGTCGGTGCTGACGCTTTCAGGGAGTTCTTCGGACAGTCCACCCAAAACGCCCTACTCGCCCGCTAGCCGGTCGATATCGGCCGGCTGCAATACTCCGCGGACGTGGACGCGGACCGTGCCGCGGCCGTCGACCAGCCACGTCTCGGGGATGCCGCCGCTGCCCAGCGCCGGCTGGACGCGCTCGCGCGGATCGAGGCCGGCGGCATCGAGGCGCGTACCGGTCACCCGCAGGAAAGCGGCGGCGTCGGTCGCCGAATCGCGCACGGCAATGCCCGCGACCCGCACGCCCCGCGCCCGCAGGGCCGCCAGCGGCGCGGCTTCGGCGCGGCACGGCAGGCACCACGAGGCGAACAGGTTGACCGCGGTCGGGCGCCCGGCGCGCAGCGTCGCATCGGTCAGCGGCGGGAACCCCGGCACGGCGGCCAGTGCCAGGTGCGGGAAGGGCCGGCCGACCGCCGGGTCCGGCGCGGGCCGCAGTCGCCACTGCGCGGCGACGAGGACCAGCGCCAGGCCGAGCGCCACCGGCGCGACGATGCGGCTCGGCGTCACCGCCTGCAGCCCTCAGCCGACGCGGCCGACCTTGTGCAGCGACCCCGCGACCTCGGGCGGCATGTATTTCTCGTCGTGCTTGGCGAGCACGGTGTCGGCGACGAACATGCCGCCCGGGCCGAAGCGCCCCTCGGCGATGACGCCCTGGCCCTCGCGGAACAGGTCGGGGACGATGCCGGTGTAGCGGACGGCGACCTCGCGGGCATTGTCGGTGACGCGGAACGCGGGTCAGCGTGCCGGCCTTGACCACCGAGCCGCGCTCGACCAGCCCGCCCAGCCGGATCGCGCGGCCGGGATCGGGCGCATGAGCGAGGACGTCGGAAGGCGCGTAGAAGTACGTTGCCTGGTCGCCGAGCGTCGTCAGCGCCAGCGCGCTCGCGCCGCCCAGCGCCACCAGCGCACCGATCAGCAGCACCAGCCGCTGGTGCTTGGGACGCAGGCCGCGCCTCACCGCCGCCGCTCCCGATCCGCCGCCCGCTCCGCCCGCCGCATGGCGACAAAGCTCCAGGCAACGGTGCCGAGCAGACCGGCGACGGTCAGCGCATAGCTCGGGTAGATGAATTCGGCGTGGGTCATGGACACCTCAGGCATAGGCCTCCGCCAGCCGCCGGCCGCGCGCCGCGACCCGCGCGCGGGCGAGCGCGGCGCGCATCCGCATCAGCACGATCGCCGGCGAAGAACAGGGTGAAGCCGGCAAGGCTGACCAGCAGCGGCGTCAGCATCGCAGGGTCGATCGTCGATCTTGGTCAGCGTGATCGACGGCCCCTGGTGCAGCGTGTTCCACCATTCGACCGAGAACTTGATGATCGGCAGGTTGACCACGCCGACCAGCGCCAGGATCGCCGCGCCCTTCCCCGGCTCGCCGCCGCGCTCGTCCTCGGCCGACGCCAGCGCGAGATAGCCGAGATAGAGGAACAGCAGCACCAGCATCGAGGTCAGCCGCGCGTCCCACACCCAGTAGGTGCCCCAGGTCGGCTTGCCCCACAGCGAGCCGGTAACAAGGCAGATCGCGGTGAACAGCGCGCCCACCGGCGCAATGGCGCGGGCGGCGACGCTCGCCAGCGGATGCCGCCAGACCAGCGCGGCGGCACTGGCGACCGCCAGGCCGAGATAGCCGCCGCTGGCCAGCCAGGCCGCGGGCACGTGGACGTACATGATGCGCACGCTGTCGCCCTGCTGGTAATCGGGCGGCGAGGCGAACAGGCCGATGCCCAGCCCCACCGCGATCAGCGCGAGCCCGGCGAGCGTCAGGGCCGGCGTCAGGACGCGGGCGATGCGCAGGAAGCGGGCGGGATTGGCAAAACGGTGCATGGCTTCCGCTGCTTAGCACTGCCGCCGGGGCTTGGCACCCCGGCAGCGATGACGCGCTTACTTGGGGGTCGCGCCGCAGGCCTTCTTGGTCTTGTTGCCGGCCTTGCTGCAGTCGTAGTGGACGACCTTGCCGTTCTTCAGCGTCGCTGCGACCTCGTTGGGGTTGGCCGCGGCGGGCGCCTTCGCCGCGCGCGCCCGCGCGGCGGGAGCGGCGCTGGGCGCCAGCGGTGCGCCGGAGCGACCGGCGCAGCCGCGGTGCGCGCCTGGGCGGTGGTCGCGGCGGCGCGCGCCGGGGCGACCGGCATCGCCGCGGGCGCCGGCTGGGCGGCGCTGGTGCCCGCCGGCGGCACGACGACATTCTTGCACACGGCCTTGTTCTTGTTGCCGGCCTTGGTGCAGTCATAGTTCATCGGCGTCTTGGCCGGGGCCGCGGGCTTGGCCGCCGCCATGGGGGCAGCGGGCTTGGCGGCCGGCTTGGCTCGCTGCGACGCCTCCTTGCGTCACGTTCTTGCACGCCGCCTTGTTCTTGTTGCCGGCCTTGGTGCAATCGTAGTTCATGCCCTTGGCCGGGGCCGGCGTCGTCGCCTGCGCGGCCGGCGGTGCGGCGTGGGCGGCGGCAGCGAGGCCGACGGCGGCGGCAGCAGTCAGGATCATCCGCAAGTTCATGGCGCGTGCCCTCCCAAGTACGGCGAAGTCGCCGCAAGCCTTCGCCTAATGCCCGTTCGCAGCTTTACCCGCAATGTACCAAATCGCCACCTTATCCTCGCCCGCGCACCGCCGCAGCGGCGGCAAAGGGGGTCAGCGCGACCAGCACGAGGCTGCTCGCCGCCAGCAGCCGCAGCGCGCCGGGCGCGGCCGCACCGACGCCGAAGATCAGCACCGGCAGCGCCAGCGGCACGACGATCAGCCCGGCCAGCGCGCCGCCGCCGCCAAGCGACGCCGTCAGGCTCGCCGCCAGCAGGGCCAGCGCCGCCAGCGCCGGCGTGCCCAGCGCAAGGCCCGCGGCGAGCAGGCCGAGGTCGGGCAGCCCGAGCAGCACGCCGGCGACCGGCAGCGCGATCAGCAGCGGCACGGCGAAGCCCAGCCAGTGCGCCAGCAGCCGCGCCGCCGCCCACGTCTCCAGCGCGATGCCGCGTACCGCGACCTGGTCGAGCGTGCCGTCGGCGACGTCGGGGGCGACCAGCGTCTCGACCGGCAGCAGGCTGGCAAGCAGCGCCGCGACCCACAGGATGCCCGGGGCGATGCGGGCGAGCAGCCGCGCGTCGGGCCCGACGGCGAAGGGGAACAGCGCCGCGACCAGGACGAAGAACACCACCGGCAGCAGCAGCGCGCCGGGCCGCCGCAGTGCCAGCGCGAGATCGCGGCGGACGAGGGTCAGGAACATCACGCCGGCTGCCTGCCGCCGGCCAGCCGCAGCCGCTGCGGCGCGTGGAGGGCGAGGTCGCCGTGGGTCACCGCCACGACCAGCCCACCGCCCGCGCGGTGCGCCGCGGTCGCCGCCGTCAAGAGAGCGCGCGACGCGGCGTCGAGCCCGGCGTCGGGTTCGTCGAGCAGCCACAGTTCGGCCCCCGAGGCGGCGACGCGGGCCAGCGCCGCCCGCCGCCGCTGCCCGCTCGACAGGATGCCGGCAGGCAGGTCGAGCAGCGGTGTCAGGGCGAAGGCCTGCGCCGCGGCGGCGACGCGCGACGGCGGCGCGCCGTCGAGCCGGGCCCAGTGCGCCAGCTCGTCGCCCAGCCGCATGCCGGGCTTCAGCGCCACCTCGTGTCCGGCGAAGGCAGTGGCGAACGGGTGTTCGACCGCCCCTGCCGCCGGCGGCAGTAGCCCGGCGAGAACGCGTAGCAGCGTCGACTTGCCCACCCCGTTCGGCCCCTCGACGACCAGCGCCCCGCCGGCGGGCAGGGTGAACGACAGGCCGGCGAAGACGCTGCGGCCGCCACGCTCGGCGGCGAGGTCGGACACGACGAGCAGGCGAGCGGCGGGATCGGGCACAGCTTCCTAAAGCCTAATTGCCGGCGCGGCGAAAGCGCGGCGATCATCCCGGCAGGCGGGCGGATCGGTGCGGCCCTTCCGTTTGCCCGCCAACCGGCCTAGACGCCGCCGATGCCCGCGCCCCGCCAGCCGTCCGCCACGGTCAAGACCATCCTCGACTTCGCGCCGCTGCTGGTCTTCTTCGTCGCCAACCGCGTCGCCGGCATCTACACCGCGACCGCCGCGGTGATGGCGACGACGCTCGCCGCCATGGCCATCGCCCGCTTCCGCTACGGCCGGATCCAGCCGATGCTGTGGCTGGTCGGCGCGATGGTCTTCGTCTTCGGCACCGCGACCCTGCTGTTCCACGACGCCGAGTTCATCAAGATCAAGCTGACGGCGATCTACGTCCTGCTCGCCGCCGTCCTGCTGTTCGGCGTCGCGACGAAGCGACCGCTGCTCCAGACCGTGCTCGGCGAGACCTTCCCGGCGCTGAGCGCGGCCGGCTGGCGCAAGCTGACGCGCAACTGGATCGTCTTCTTCCTATGCCTGGCGGCGCTCAACGAGGTGCTGCGCCGGACCTTGAGCGACACCGACTGGGTGACGTTCAAGGTCTTCGGCGTGACGGCGCTGACCTTCGTCTTCGCCCTCGCCCAGACGCCGATCCTGCTGCGCCACCGGGCGGAGGACTGAGCAACGTCATCGCCGCACGCGCGGCGATGACGTCGGCGCCGGTCACGCCGCCAGGTTCTTGGCGGCGAAGTCCCAGTTGACCATGTGCGCCAGGTACGCGTCGACGAAACCCGGGCGCGCGTTCTGGTAGTCGAGGTAATAGGCGTGCTCCCACAGGTCGAGCACGACCAGCGGCGTCAGGCCCTCGTGAACCAGCGCGGTGTCGGCGTCGTGGGTGCTGACGATCTTCAGTGTGTCGCCCGACTTGACCAGCCAGGCCCAGCCGCTGGCGAAGTGACCGACGGCTTCGGCCTTGAACTTCTCGGCGAAGCCCTCGACGCCGCCGAGGTCGCGGTCGATCATCTCCTTGAGCTGCCCGGTCGGCGCGCCACCGCCATTGGGCGACAGGCTGTGCCACAGGAAGCTGTGGTTCCAGGCCTGGGCGGCGTTGTTGAACAGGCCCTGGTTGCCCTGCGCCTTGGCGGCGCGGACGACCTCCTCGTCGGAGGCATTGGCCAGCGGGCCGTCCTTGATCGCGGCGTTGGCCTTGTCGACATAGGCCTGGTGGTGCTTGCCGTGGTGGAACGACAGCGTGCGCGCCGACATGTACGGCTCGAGCGCCTCGGGCGCGAAGGGCAAGGGGGGAAGGCTGAACATGGCCGGTCTCCGAGGGTGAACGAGTCGCCGGGCGATATAGCCGCCCGCCGCGTCAAAGCATATTGTGCCGCTTCAGCGCATGGCGAAGCTGATCGTAGGTCAGCGCCAGCGCGCTCGCCGTCGCCCGCTGATTGTGGCGGCACTTGGCGAGCGCGGCGGCGAGGATGTTGCGCTCGTATTCGGCCACCGCGAGGCGCAGGTCGGCGACGCTAGCGTGGTCCGGCAGCGCGGGCGGCGGCGCGGCGTCGTTGGCCGGCGGCGAGCCGGCGGTGATGAGCAGCGACGATGGGGCCACGGCACGTGTAGCGAGCGTCCCCGGCCGCCACGGCGAGTTCGAAGGCGTCGAGGACGATGGCGCCGACCGGCACCTCGGCGTCGCCCCACCGGTAAAGCGAGCGTTCGACTACGTTCTTCAGCTCACGGACGTTGCCCGGCCAGGGATGCGCCGCCAGTTCGGCCGCCGCCGCATCGGTGAACCCTGGAAAGCTCGGCCAGCCGAGCTCGACCGCCATGCGTCGGCCGAAATGGCCGGCGAGGAGCGGAATGTCGTCCGGCCGCGCCCGCAGCGGCGGCAGGGTGACGACCTCGAAGCTCAGCCGGTCGAGCAGGTCGGCACGGAAGCGGCCCGACTCGGCCAGCGCCGGCAGGTCCTCGTTGGTCGCGCCGACCACGCGGACGTCGACGCGCAACACCCGGTTGGAGCCGAGGCGCGTCAGCTCACCATATTCGACGACGCGGAGCAGGCGTTCCTGCGCGGCCGGCGACAGCGTCGCGATCTCGTCGAGGAACAGCGTGCCGCCGTCGGCATCCTCGAAGCGCCCGGCGCGCGCCCGGGCCGCGCCGGTAAACGCCCCCTGATCGTAGCCGAACAGCTCGGCATCGATCAGGTTCTCGGGCAGCGCCGCGCAGTTCAGCGTGATCAGCGGACCCGACCAGCGCGCGCTCAGCCGGTGGAGGCGCTCGGCGATCAGCTCCTTGCCGGTGCCGCGCTCGCCGATGACCAGCACCGGTCGGTTGAGCGGAGCGGCGGCCGACGCGCGCTCGACCGCGTCAAGGAAGCTCGGCGCCTGGCCGATCAGGGCGACGGGAGCGGGCATGAACGCGAGATTAGCGCATTTTCCCAACAATTCGCAATCGCTTTGCCAATCCGCCGCGAGCCGCAGCGGCCTGCACAAGCAAGATCAAGGACTTCGCCCGGCGACCCCGGTTGGCACGGCTTCTGCAATACCTCTGGCATCGGCGGGGATGGCCCCGCCACCATGAGGAGACCACCGATGACCGCCACCCCCCTCCGCCGCGTGCTCGGCCTGCTGGCTTCGGCCCTGATCGCCAGCGGTTTCGTCGCCGCCGCCGCCGCCCCGGCCTATGCTGCAACCCCCGCTGTCATCGTCGCCCAGACCGTCTAAACTGATGGCCCGACCGGAGACCCTGCCCATGAGCATCTTCTCGCGCACCCGCGACATCGTCGCCGCCAACGTCGCCGACCTCCTCGACCGTGCCGAGGATCCGGCCAAGATGATCCGCATGATCATCATGGAGATGGAGGAGACGCTGGTCGAAGTCCGCGCCGGCGCCGCCCGCACGATCGCCGACCAGAAGGAGATGCGCCGCGCCGTCGCCCGCGCCGAGGCCGCGCAGCAGAGCTGGGCCGAGAAGGCCGAGCTGGCGCTGTCCAAGGGCCGCGAGGACTTGGCCACCGCCGCGCTGCTGGAAAAGGCCAAGGCCAAGGCCTTCGCCGACGCGACGCTCGCCGACATCGCTCAGCTGGACGAGGGGCTGAACGCCAACGAGGAGGACATCCGCCGCCTCGAGGGCAAGCTGCGCGAGGCGCGCCAGCGGCAGAATACGCTGCTGACCCGCATCGAGAACGCCAGCGCGCGGACCAAGATGCGCGCCATGTACAAGGGCCCGCGGATCGAGGACGCCTTCGCCAAGTTCGAAGTCATCGAGCGCCGCGCCGACCTGGCCGAGGGCCATGCCGATGCCTATTCGCTCGGCGGCCCGGGCCGGACGCTCGACGACGAGTTCGCCGACCTGAAGCAGGACAGCAGCATCCAGAACGAGCTCGCCGCCATGAAGGCGCGGCTCGCCGGTAAGGAGGGCTGAGCGATGGACGGCGACATCACCGCCATTCTCGTCTGCGCCATCCTGTTCATCGGGCTGCCGTGGATCATCCTCCACTATTCATCGCAGTGGCGGAAAGCGAAGGGCATCTCGATCGAGGACGAGCGCCTGCTCGACGACCTCCACGACACCGCCCGCCGCCTCGATGCCCGGCTCGAACTCGATCGAGCGCATCATCGCCGCCGACAATCCCGGCTGGAAGGACGGCGCGCTGACCGCGCCGCGTTCCGCCGACCGCCTGGCCGACGAGCGCGAGCCGCGCCTCGCCGTCCGCCGCTAAGCCCGCCAACAGGGGTCAGTCCGATGTCCGCCAGCCGCACCAGCTATTATCTCGACAAACGCAACGCCAAGGTTTCGGGCGTGCTCGCCGGGGTCGCCGACTATTTCGACGTCGACGTCCTCTGGATCCGCCTCGGCTTCGTGATGACGCTGTTCTTCCTCTTCCCGCCGATCTTCTTCGCCTATTGGATCGTCGCCTGGACGGCGAGCCCCAAGCCTTACTCGCTCTACGAGGAAACGCCGGACGAGCGCGAGTTCTGGAAGAAGGTCCGCGTCGCCCCGCAGCGCACGATCCGCGACGTCCGCTCCAGCTTCCGCGAGACCGAGCGCCGCCTGCGCGACGTCGAAGCCTATGTCACCAGCTCGAACAGCCGCCTGGCCAACGAGATCGACGGCCTGAAATAAGCCCCGCGCCGAGGAGCCAGTCCAATGTCAAGCGCCAGCGTATCGACCGACAACGACGGCGACGGCGATGTCGTCATCACCAAGACCGTCGATGCCAGCGGCGTCACGATCGCCACGGGACCGGCATCGACCCTCCCGCTTCTCCATCAGCACCGCGGCATGATCCATCTCGGTCCCGACGGCGCGTACGTCCACTCGGGCAAGCCGCTCGACCCCGGCTCGTTCTTCGCCGGGCTGATGCTGGGGGCGCTGCTCTACTTCATCGTCCAGACCGCCCTGCGCTGGCACGCCCGGCGCGAGGCGCGGATGATGGCGCAGGCTGCGGCGATCGGCCCGCAGCGCGAGGACCGGACCGCCGCCGACATCGCCGCGCTCGCCCGGCGGACGGCGGCCCTGGAGACGATCGTCACCGACCCGGCGCACCGCACGGCGCGCGAGATCGAAGCCCTGCGCTGAGCCGCAGTTACAGGAGAAACCGGTTATGGACGGCGATACGATCTGGATCCTGATCCCGCTGCTGGCGCTGCTGATCCCGATTGTCGCGATCCTCAGCCGGCCGCTCGGCCGCTGGATCGCGCTGCAGGAGAAGAAGCACGAGCTGACGGCCCGGCTGGCCGACAACCAGGCGGCCGAGCACGCGGCCAAGATCGAGCGGCTGGAGGCGCACGTCGCCGTCCTCAACCGCATCGCCACCGACCGGGCGAGCGGCCTCGCCCACGAAATCGACGCCTTGCGCGGCCCGTCCGCGCCGCTGACCTAGAGGATAGGACAATGCATTTCTGGATGTTCTGGTGGCTGATCTTCCCGGTGATGGGCGTCGGCACCAGCGTCTTCAAACGCTGGATGAGCTTCAAGGAGCGCCAGCTCGAGATCGCCGCACGGACGGCGGGCGAACAGGCGGCGCAGTACGCCGCCAAGATCGAGCGACTTGAGGCGCACGTCGCCGTGCTCAATCGCATCGTCACCGACCGCTCCGGCCATTTGGCCGAAGAGATCGAACTCGCTGCGCGACCCCGCGCGCCTGAACTGAAACCAACCCCGTTCGAAGAGAGAGCGCCGCCATGGACGCCCGTGAAATGATCGTCCTCATCGTCTTCATCGTCGTCCTGGGGCGCGTGATCAGCGCGCGCTACGGCGTCAACGCCTGGGGCCGCAAGCGCGACCGCGGCTTCGTCAACCTGCCGCCGCAGGATGCGGTGTCGGTCGACGACGGCGCGCGGATGAAGGCGGAGATCGACCGGCTGAACAACCGCGTGCAAGTGCTCGAGCGTCTCGTCACCGACCCGTCGCGGCGGTTGTCCGACCAGATCGACGCGCTCGGCCCGAAATCGATCCACGACCGCTGACCGCAGCCCGCAGGAGGTTGTCATGTCCCCCGACTCGCTCGTCATCCTCAGCGCCGCGTCGCTCACCGGCCTCGCCATGCTCAGCGCCGTCTGCGCCTGGAGCTGGAAGGCCTGGCTCGACCTACGCCGCCATGCCCTCGACCGTGATCCGCGCTACGCCGGCGACGTGCCGGCGGTGGCCAACCGCATCGACCTCGCCGACCTGAAGGAGCGAATCCGCAAGCTGGAGGCAATCGCCGCCGGGGTGGACCTGTAGGGCAGCGCGTAGCGCAAGCGATCAGTCCAGCGCCGCCGCCACCTCGGGCGAACCCCACTTCAACGGGCCGTTGACCCGCCACTTCTCGCGCCCGTCGGCGCCGTAGAGGATCGACACCGGCAGCCCGGCCGCGCCCAGCTTGACGGCGAAGTCGCCTGGCTGGTCGATCCAGGTGACCATCGAAAACTTGCCCGGCGCAAAGACCTTGCCGACCGCGCGCTGCCCCTCGAGGTCCTCGCTGATCGGCAGCACCAGCAGCTTGGCCGCGCGCGCCTTGGCCAGCGCGTCGAGCGCCGGCAGCTCGGCGCGGCAGGGCACGCACCACGTCGCCCACAGATTGACCAGCACCGGCTTGTGCGCGCCCGCGACGAGGGCGGCGACCGTCGCCTTGCGGCCATCGAGCGCCTCGACCGCGATCCCCGGCGCGGCCTCGCCGGCATGGCTGCGGTCGATCTGCCCCAGCTTGTGCGCGCCGCCCGCCGGTTGCGAGGCGGCGGCGATCCCGCTAGTCGCGAACACGACGCCGAGCAGGACCCGTCCGATCAATACGCGCACCGATCCATCCAATTCGCTGTGGGGCGGCCGCTTCGCCGGTGGCCCGGCGGCGGTGATGCGCGACATTAACGCCTCCATCCCCTTCGACAAGCGGCTGTGGCGTCAGGACATCGCCGGCAGCCGGGCGCACGCCGCGATGCTGGGCGCACAGGGGATCATCAGCCCCGCCGACGCGGCCGCCATCGACGCCGGGCTGGCGGCGATCGCCGCCGAATACGAGGCGGACGGCGTTCCCGAGGACATCGACCTCGAAGACATCCACATGACCGTCGAGACGCGGCTGGCCGCGCTGATCGGCCCCGCCGCCGGCCGGCTGCACACGGCGCGGTCGCGCAACGACCAGGTGGCGACGAGCTTCAAGCTGTGGGTGCGCGATGCCATCGACGCGGTCGACGCCGGGCTTGCGGCGCTGACGCAGGCGCTGCTGGCGCGCGCGGAGGAGCAGGCGGACACCGTCATGCCCGGGCTTCACCCACCTGCAGGTCGCCCAGCCGGTGACGCTCGGCCACCATTTGATGGCCTATGTCGCCATGTTCGCGCGCGACCGCGGCCGCTTCGCCGACGCGCGCAGCGCGGCTGAACGAGTGCCCGCTGGGCAGCGCCGCGCTGGCCGGCACCGGCTTCGCCATCGACCGGGCGGCGACGGCGGCGGCATTGGGCTTCGATCGGCCGACGGCGAACAGCCTCGACGGCGTGTCGGACCGCGACTTCGCGCTCGAATTCCTGGCGGCCGCGGCGCTGACCGGCTTGCATCTGTCGCGGCTGGCCGAGGAGATCGTCGTCTGGGCGAGCCAGCCGTTCGGCTTCGTGCGGCTGCCCGACGCCTTCTCGACCGGCTCGTCGATCATGCCGCAGAAGCGCAACCCCGACGCCGCCGAGCTGGTCCGCGGCCACAGCGGCCGGCTGATCGGCTGCCTGACCGCGCTGATGGTGACGATGAAGGGCCTGCCGCTCGCCTATTCCAAGGACATGCAGGACGACAAGCCGCCGGTGTTCGAGGCCTATGACCTGCTCGCCCTCGGCCTCGCGGCGATGACCGGCATGGTCGCCGCGCTCGCCTTCGTCCCCGAGCGGATGCGGGCGGCGGCGGCGGCGGCTTCTCGACCGCGACCGACCTCGCCGACTGGCTGGTGCGCGAGGCCGACGTGCCGTTCCGCGAGGCGCACCACATCACCGGCCGCGCGGTCAAGGCGGCCGAAGCGGCCGGCTGCGGCCTCGCCGACCTGCCGTTGCGCCGCAGCTGCAGGCGATCGACCCGCGGATCACCGCCGGCGTCTTCGACGTGCTGTGCTCGACGCCTCGGTCGCCAGCCGGACCAGCTTCGGCGGCACCGCTCCGGCCAGCGTCGCGCCGCCGATCGCCGCGGCCCGGGGCATGAGGCGCGCGGTCGCCCTCGCCCTGCTCGTCGCCGCCTGCGGCAAGCAGGGCGAGCTGATGCCCAAGCCGCCGCCGGGCGAGACGCCCCAAGCCGCTGCCCGGGCCGCCGCCGAGCCAGCGCCTGATTCCGCCGACCCAGGAGCAGCCGGCGCGCGCCGACGACCCGCTGCGCCGCTCGGAGGAGCGGCGCGACGATCGCTTCAACCTGCCGCCGCAGGGCTGAGTGGACCATTTCGCCGACCGCGACGGCCGGCTGTTCGCCGAAGACGTCGACCTGACGGCGCTGGCGGACGCCGTCGGTACGCCCTTCTACTGCTACGCGACGGCGACGCTGCGGCGCCATTTCACCGTGTTCCGCGATGCGCTCGACGGGTTGGTCAGCCCGGCGGGGGAGGCGCCGCTGGTCGCCTATGCGGTCAAGGCCAACCCCAACCTCAGCGTCATCGCCACCCTCGCCCGCCTCGGTGCCGGCGCCGACGTCGTGTCGGAGGGCGAGATGCGCCGGGCGCTCGCCGCCGGGGTGCCACCGGACAGGATCGTCTTCTCCGGCGTCGGCAAGACGCGGGCCGAGATGGCGGCCGCGCTGGCCGCCGGCATCTACCAGATCAACGTCGAGGGCGAGGGCGAGCTGCACGCCTTGTCCGAAGTGGCGACGGCGCTGGGCACGACGGCGACGGTGGCGCTGCGCGTCAACCCCGGCGTCGATGCCCGGACCCACGCCAAGATCTCGACCGGCGGCGTCGACAACAAGTTCGGCATCCCGCTCGACCGCATCCCCGCCGCCTATGCGCTGGCCGCCTCCCTACCAGGGGTGCGCCCGGTCGGCGTCGGCGCCCACATCGGCAGCCAGCTGACCGACCTTGCGCCGCTGGAGGCGACCTTCGCCACTTTGGGCGCGCTTGTCCGCGACCTGCGCGCCGCCGGGCTGCCGGTCGAGCGCGTCGACCTCGGCGGCGGGCTCGGCATCCCCTATCGCCCGGTCAGCCGGCGCCGCCGACGCCGGCCGACTATGGCGCGCTGGTCGCCCGCGCCACCGCCGGCTGGGGCGTCCGCCTGCTGTGCGAGCCGGGGCGGCTGATCGTCGGCAACGCCGGCGTGCTGGTCGCCCGCGTGGTCACGGTCAAGCCCGGCGACGCCCGCACCTTCGTCGTCGTCGACGCGGCGATGAACGACCTGCTCCGCCCCTCGCTCTACGGCGCCTGGCACGACATCCGCGCCGTCGCACCGACGGCGGCGACGATGACCGCCACCGTCGTCGGCCCGGTCTGCGAGACCGGCGACACCTTCGCCGAAGGCCGCGACGATCGATGCCGTCGGCGAGGGCGACCTGATCGCCTTCATGACCGCCGGCGCGTACGGCGCGACGATGGCCTCGACCTATAACTCGCGGCCCCTGGTGCCCGAGGTGCTGGTCGACGGCGACCGCTGGGCCGTCGTCCGCCCGCGCGAGGAGCTGGCGGCGCAGCTGGCGCGCGACCGGATCGCGCCGTGGCTTTAGCAACGCTTCGGCAACGCCGCGCGTCTAGGGCAGCGGGCGACCAACAGGAGACGCGACGACGATGAACCGACCGATCCGCAAGGCGATCTTCCCCGTCGGCGGCCAGGGGACGCGCTTCCTGCCGGCGACCAAGGCGGTGCCCAAGGAGATGCTGCCCGTCGTCGACCGGCCGCTGCTGCAATATGCCGTCGACGAGGCGCTGAGCGCCGGCATCGAGCAGATGATCTTCGTCACCGCCCGCGGCAAGGCGGCGCTGGAGGAATATTTCGATGTCGCCGGCGAGCTGGTCGCCAGCCTGAAGGCCAAGGGCAAGGCGGCCGAACTGGCGCTGCTCGACGCGACCCAGCTCGAGCCCGGGCGCATCGCCTATGTCCGCCAGCAGGAGCCCGCCGGCCTCGGCCACGCCGTGTGGTGCGCGCGGCTGATCACCGGCGACGAGCCCTTCGCCGTGCTGCTGCCCGACGAGCTGCTGTGGAACCCGGCGGCACCGGCGCTCAAGGAGATGGTCGGCGTCTACGAGAAGCACGGCGGCAACGTCATCTCGGTGCTCGAGGTGCCGGCCGAGCACACCCACCGCTACGGCATTGTCGACCCCGGCACGGTCGACGGGCTGGTCACCGAGGTCCGGGGCGTGATCGAGAAGCCCAGCCCCGGCACCGCGCCGTCGCGGCTGGCGGCGATCGGCCGCTACATCCTCCAGCCCGAGGTCATGGGGATACTGGGCGAAGGCAAGCGCGGCGCGGGAAACGAGATCCAGCTGACCGACGCCATGGCCCAGCTGATCGGCCGCCAGCCGTTCCATGCCCTGACCTTCACCGGCGTCCGCCACGACTGCGGCGACAAGGCGGGCTTCATCAACGCCAACATCGCGCTGGCGCTCGAGCGCGACGATGTCGGTCCGGCGGTGCGGGAATATCTGGCGGGGGTCGCCCGCTAGCGGCGCGCGCCGGGCGGGAGCGACGACCGCGCGGCAATCGGCCTTGCTGGCATCGCGCCGCTGCGCCGGGCCGGCCCGGGGCGAAGGTCACGCGAAGGTCACGCCCACGCGCGAGGAATCGAACTCGCCTCCCGCGGGCGCGCGACCGTAACGCGCGGCGTCGACGCCGGGCCGGCGGCATGCCGCGACGCCGCTCGCCGACCGTTCCGCTCGCCCGTTCGCCACTCGCCGCGTCATCGCCGTCCTCCTCGTCACCCCGACGTCGCAAGCGATATCCTACTAGTCAACGCCCTCCCGCCGGCGCGCGCGGCCTGCTACGTCGCGGGCAATGGACAGTCTGCCGGTCTTCCTCCGCCTGCGCGGCACGCGCGTCCTGCTCGTCGGGACGGGCGCGGCGGCCGAGGCCAAGGCCCGACTGATCGCGGGAGCCGGCGGCGTCGTCGTCCGCGACCTGCCGGCGGCCATTGCTTTCGTCGCGCTCGACGACGGCGCCGCGGCCGCGGCCGAGGCGGCGCGGCTGAGGGCCGCCGGCCTGCTCGTCAACGTCGTCGACCGGCCGGCGCTGTGCGACTTCACCGTGCCGGCGTTCGTCGACCGCTCGCCGGTGATCGTCGCGGTCGGCACCGGCGGGGCGTCGGCGAGCCTCGCCAAGGCCCTGCGCGAGCGTCTGGAGGCGTTGCTCCCCGCCGGTCTCGGCCGGCTGGCCGAGGCGATCTTCGCCGCCCGCGCCACGGTCGCCGCGCGAGCGCCGACAATCGACGACCGCCGCCGCCTGTGGGACGCGGCGCTCGCCCCCGGCGGCCCGCTCGACCCGCTGGCCGAGCCGGCCGATGCCGGCGGCGGCGATCGCCGGGCTGCTCGGCGGCGGGGCAGGCGCCGACGCCGCGCGGGGGCGCCTGACGACATCGTCCTGACCTCGCCCGACCCCGACGACCTGACGCTGCGCCAGCTGCGCGCGCTCAACCAGGCCGACACCATCTACCACGACGCCGACGTGCCGGCGGCGATCCTCGACCGAGCGCGGCGGGACGCGGTGCGGGTGGCGGGGCCGGTGCCGGCGGTGCTGCCGGCGGGGCGAGGTCGACGCTCGCGTCGCGGCTGACTGCGGCGACGCCGTTGATCGCGAGCCGCTAGTCGGGGGCCGCGTCACCGCCGGGCTCGTCCGGATCGGCACCACGGTGCGGCGGCCGGTCACCGGCGACCGGACCTTCGCACCGGCGTGTCTGCGCCACCTCGAACGCGTCGAGTTCGACGGCACGCCGCGCTTCCTCGGTATCGACGGGGATGCCGCGAGATGCTGTCGTTCATCCAGGCGATGCCGCCCGACCTCGGCCCCTACGACGACATCACGTTGCAGGCGGCCGCTGCGCTCATGCGCCGGTTCCAGCGATGCGACGGCTGGCATGGCCGAGGTGCGCGCGCGCGGGTTCGTCGCGTGTCACAACGATTGGGCTCCGACCAACGCGGTGTTCGCGCGACGGCCTGCCGGTGGCACTGATCGACTTCGACACCCTGCACCCGGCCCGCGTCTGATGGGACCTCGGCTACTCGGCGTTCACTGGCTCGATCTCGGCACGGATACGGTCGACGACAAGTCCGTCGGCTGCGGCTGTTCGCCGAGAGCTACGCCCTGCCCGAGGTGACCCCGGAGCAGATCGCGATTTTCGCGCTTCGCGCGTCAGACGGCGCTGGCGGCTCGACCGCGGCGCGCGGACTGGACGGCATCGCCGAATGGGCGTCGGCCGCGGCCCGCTGGACCGCGCTCAACCTCGTCGAGCGACTCGTGCCGACCGGCTATCGCGGCGCTGACGCCATCTACCCCGCCGCCACCCCGAACAGCCGCCCGACGCCCGCCGTCACCGCCATCGCCAGCGCGCCCCAGAAGACGACGCGGATCGTCGCCGGCAGCAGCTTCGCGCCGCCGGTCTTGGCGCCCGCCGCGCCGAGCGCCGCGAGGACGACCAGCGCCACCGCGACCACCGCATAGAGCAGCGATGCCGGCGGCGCGAGGAGGACGGCCGCCACCGGCCAGATGCCGCCGGTGAAGAACGACGCGGCCGAGGCCAGCGCCGCCTGCACCGGCCTCGCCTCCGACACCTCGGTGATGCCCAGTTCGTCGCGGGCGTGGGCACCGAGCGCGTCCTTCGCCATCAGCGCGGCGGCGACCTCCTTGGCCAGCGCCGCGCTCAGCCCGCGCTTGATGTAGATCGCCGCCAGCTCGCGCGTCTCGCCGCGCGGGTCGGCGCGGAGTTCGTGGCGTTCGCGGGCGAGGTCGGCGGCTTCGGTGTCGGCCTGGCTGCTGACCGAGACATATTCGCCGGCGGCCATCGACATCGCGCCGGCGACGAGCGCGGCGACGCCCGACAGCAGCACCGCGCGGCCGCCGGGATTGGCGGCGGCGACGCCGACGATGACGCTCGCGGTCGACAGGACGCCGTCGTTGGCGCCCAGCACGGCGGCGCGCAGCCAGCCGATGCGGGTGATGAAATGCTGCTCGCTCATCGCAGCAGCCGATAAGCGAAGCGTCGTCGCGCCGCAACGCGCCGGCGGCACCCCGGACGGTGACGCTTGCCCCGGCGGCGCTTTTTCCCGACACGGACGGAATGACCGACGCCGCGCCCTATCACGCCGCCGCCCTGACCAACGCCGCCTGGCCGTTCGAGGAGGCGCGCAAGCTGCTCGCCCGCTATCCCGCCGGCCCGGCCAAGGGCGAGATCCTGTTCGAGACCGGCTACGGCCCGTCGGGCCTGCCGCACATCGGCACCTTCGCCGAGGTCGTGCGGACGACGATGGTCCGCCGCGCCTATGCCCTGCTGTCCGACGTGCCGACCCGGCTGGTCGCGTTCAGCGACGACATGGACGGGTTCAGGAAGGTGCCCGACAACCTGCCGCAGCAGGACATGCTCCGCGAACATCTCGGCAAGCCGCTGTCGGCCGTGCCCGACCCGTTCGGCACGCATGCCAGCCTGGGCGCGCACAACAACGCCCGGCTGCGCGCCTTTCTCGACAGCTTCGGCTTCGACTATGAATTCCTGTCGTCGACCGACTGCTACCGCTCGGGCCGCTTCGACGCGACGCTGCTCCAGGTGCTCGCGCAGTACGACGCGGTCACGGCCGTCATCCTGCCGACGCTGGGGCCGGAGCGGCGGGCGACCTATGCCCCGTTCCTGCCGGTCTGCCCGCGCACCGGCGTGGTGCTGCAGGTGCCGATCGTCGCGCGCGACGTCGCCGCGGGAACGATCAGCTACCGTGACGAGGCGACGCGGGAGATCGTCACGGTTCCGGTCACGGGCGGGCACGCCAAGCTGCAGTGGAAGGTCGACTGGGCGATGCGCTGGGTGGCGCTGGGCGTCGACTATGAGATGGCCGGCAAGGACCTGATCGATTCGGTCGCGCTGTCGGGCAGGATCGCCCGCATCCTCGGCGCGGCGCCGCCCGAGGGGTTCAACTACGAGCTGTTCCTCGACGCCGCCGGGACCAAGATCTCCAAGTCGAAGGGCAACGGCCTGGGCGTCGACGACTGGCTGGCGTACGGCCCGCCGGAGAGCCTGGCGCTGTACATGTACCAGAGCCCGCGCAAGGCGAAGCGGCTGCACTTCGACGTCATCCCCAAGGCGGTCGACGAATATCTGGGCTTTGTCAGCGCCTTTCCGGATCAGCCGGTCGCGCAGCAGCTCGGCAACCCGGCCTTCCACGTCCACGGCGGGCCGCCGCCGCCCGCGGACCTGCCGCTGAGCTTCGGGCTGCTGCTCAACCTCGTCACCGTCGTCGGGTCGAGCGATCCCGCCGTGCTGTGGGGCTATGTCGCGCGGACCTTCCCGGGGGTCACCCCGGCGACGCACCCGGCGCTCGCCGACCTCGTCGGTCATGCCATCGCCTATGCCCGCGATTTCGTCGTGCCGGGGCTGGTCCGGCGCCCGCCCGATGCCCGCGAGGCGGCGGCGCTCGCCGACCTCGACGCCCGCCTGGCGGCGATCGGACCGGGCGCCGAGGCCGAGACGTACCAGACCGCGGTCTACGACGCCGGCAAGGCGGCCGGGTTCGAACCGCTGCGCGACTGGTTCAAGGCGCTGTACGAAACGCTGATCGGCACCAGCAGCGGGCCGCGCATGGGATCGTTTATCGCGCTCTACGGGTTGGAGGCGACACGGGGCCGAATTGCGGAGTCGCTTGCCTGATGAGAATGCTGTTGGCCGTTCCCGCCCTGATCGCCGCCGCGCCCGCGCTGGCGAGCACGGCGACCCTGTTCCACGACGGCCGCTTCGCCGAGGCCGCGGCCGCCGGGCGCGTCGAGGCGACGCCGGCGTCGCTGATCCTGGCCGGGCGCGCGACGTTGATCATCGCCAGCTTCGAGACGACCGACCGCGACAAGGCCAAGGCGCAGATCGAGGCCGCCGAGCACGATTTCGACGCGGCGCTGGCCAAGGACCCGGGCAGCATCGAGGCGGCGCTGATGAAGGCGCAGGCGGTCGGCTACCGCGGCAAGCTGGCCAAGTCGCCGGGGCTGGCGAAGGAGACGCGGACGCGCATGGAGGCGGTGCTGCAGCGCGCGCCCGACAATGCCCTGGCCTGGGCCAGCCTCGCCGGCTGGCACGCCGGGGCGATCTCGACACTCGGCAAGTTCCTCGCCGGAACCCTGCTCGGGGCGTCGATGAAGACGGCGACGGCGGACTTCGAGACGGCGCTGGCCAAGGACCCGAAGAACCCGGTCCATCCCGCCTTCTACGGCCTGACCCTGCTCGACCTGTCGACCGACAACGGGGCCCGGGCGACGCAGCTGCTCGACACCGTCCAGCGGCTGCCGGCGCGCGACGCCTATGAAAGCCTGCTCAAGCGCAGCACGGCCGAGGTCCTCCCGCTGCTGCGCAGCGGCGACATGAAGGGTGCCCAGACCCTGGCGCGGCGCCTGCTGCCGTTCGGCCGGCTCGCCTAGTCGTCGTCGGCCCAGCTCGCGACCAACTGCCGCAGGCGCGCGTGCAGGTCGGCGCCGAACACGGGATCGTCGCCGAAAAAGCTCGCCTGCAGCCGCTTCATGCGTGGCATCGCCGCCGCCAGCAGGTCGATCGCCGCCGGCTTCAGGACGATCCGCTTGCTCCGCGCCGCGTGCGGGCAGCGCGGTCGCTCGACCAGCCCCTTGGCCGCGAGCAGCTTGAGAATATTGGACAGTTGCATCGGGTGGACCTTGCCGTAGCGGGCCAGCCCGGCCTGGGTCACCGGCTCTCCGTTGCGCGCCAGCCATGCCGTCTGGATCAGGACGACGAACTGCAGGTGCGTGAGGTCGAGGTCGGCAAGCACGCGGTCGACCTCGCGCTGATGCCGATGGGCAACGCGCCACAGGAGGAAACCGATGGTATCCTCGGGTTGTTGCACCCCCGCAGCGGCGAACAGCTGGGCAAGCGTGGTCAGGTCCGTCGCGATCGTCGCTATTCCTTTTCCAGTCGAACTCAGATCGACGGTTGCGCCGCATCATAAACGCATTTATGGACCGTCGCATGAGCGCCGCCGACGATCAAGCCCCCAACGATCCGCGTACCCCGGTGGAGCCGGCGGAATATGCCGACGCCCGGCGGGAGGAAGCCAAGGCCGCCGCGCCGGCTCCGGATCAGCCGGATAAAGGCGACGAGGGCTCGGCCAAGGGCGGCGCAAAAGGACGGCGAAAACAAGCCGGACGGCGACGGCGAAGGCGACGAGCCGCCGCCGAAGCGCCTGCGCGACCGTCCGGTCCTGCTGATCGTCATCGCCGTCGTGCTCGTCGCCGCGATCGTCGGCGGCCTGCTCTACTGGCTCGACGCGCGGCAGTACGAAACGACCGACGATGCCTATGTCGACGGCCACATCGTCCGCATCGCGCCGCAGGTCTCGGGGCTGGTCCGGCAGGTGCTGGTCGACGATAACCAGATCGTCGGGCCGCGACAGGTGCTGGCGATCCTCGACACCGCCTCGAACCGGGCGCGCTATCAGGGGCAGCTGGCGAGCGCGCAGCAGAGCCGCGCCACCGTGGCCCAGAGCCTTGCCCAGATCGGCGTCCAGCGGCAGCAGATCGCCGCCGCCAAGGCCCAGGTGATCCAGCCGCAGGCCGACCTCGACAAGGCGCAGGCCGACCTCGCTCGCTACCGCGCGCTGCAGCGGACCGAGCCCGCGGCGGTCGCCGGGCAACAGATCGACGCCGCCGTTCAGGCGGTCGAATCGGCCCGCGGCCGGCGCGACGCGGCAATAAAGGCGGTGCGTCAGGCCGAGGCGCAGCTGAAGTCGAGCGCGGCGCAGGTCAGCGCCGACCGCGCCGCAGTCAAGGCGGCGGAGGCGCAGGCGGCGACGACCGCGGTCGACCTCGCCAACAGCCAGATCATCGCGCCGACCGTCGGCCGCGTCGCCAACCGCACCGTCGACGCCGGGATCGTATGTCACGCCCGGGCAGCAGCTGCTCGCCATCGTCCCGCTCAAGCTGTGGGTCACCGCCAACTTCAAGGAAACGCAGCTCAAGCTGATGCGCGTCGGCCAGCCGGTGACGATGAAGATCGACGCCATCCCCGACGTCGAGTTCAACGGCCATGTCGAGTCGTTCCAGCGCGGCGCCGGCCAGGCGTTCGCCCTGCTGCCGGCGGAGAACGCGACCGGCAACTTCGTCAAGGTCGTCCAGCGCGTGCCGGTGCGCATCGCCATCGATTCGCCGGGCATCGAGGCCTATCCCGTCGGCCCGGGCATGTCGGTCGTGCCGCGCGTGAAGGTCCGCTGACGTGGCCGGTCGCCGGGCTGGCGGCGGCTGGGATCCGTCGCGTTCGGCCGCGGGCAACCGCTCGCCCTGGCTGATCGTCGGCATCATCTCGATCGCCACCTTCATGGAGGTGCTCGACACCTCGATCGCCAACGTCAGCCTCAACCATATCGCCGGCAGCCTGTCGGTCTCGCCCGACGAATTCGACCTGGGTGCTGACCAGCTACCTCGTCGCCAACGCGGTCGTCATCCCGATCTCGGGCTGGCTGTCGAGCGTGATCGGCCGCAAGCGCTACTACATGATGTCGGTCGCGCTGTTCACCATCGCCTCGTTCCTGTGCGGCATCGCGCCCAACATCCAGTTCCTGGTCCTCGCGCGCATTTTCCAGGGCATCGGCGGCGGCGGCCTCGCCCCGTCGGAGCAGTCGATGCTCGCCGACACCTTTCCGCCGGCCAAGCGCGGCCAGGCGTTCGCGGCCTATGCCTTCGTCGTCATCGTCGCGCCCGTGCTCGGCCCGACGATCGGCGGCTGGGTCACCGACAACTATTCCTGGCACTGGATCTTTCTGGTCAACATCCCCGTCGGCTTCCTGTCGCTGTTCCTCGTCCAGATCTTCGTCGACGAGCCCAAGGTGCTGATCGACGAGCGCAAGACGCTGCTGTCCAAGGGGCTGAAGGTCGACTTCGTCGGCTTCCTGCTCGTCGTCGTCGGGCTCGGCAGCCTCGAGATCTTCCTCGATCGCGGCGAGCGCGACGACTGGTTCGGCTCAGGCTTCATCACCGCCATGGCGCATCACGGCGGTGACCGGCATCGTCTTCCTCGTCATCTGGGAGGCGACGCGCCCGGACCCGATCGTCAACGTCCGGCTGATGGCCAAGCGCAACTTCGCCGGCGTGCTGGCGGTGATGTTCACCACCGGCGTCATCCTGTTCGGCTCGATCCAGCTGATCCCGGCGATGCTGCAGCAGGTGTTCGGCTATACCGCGACCGACGCCGGGCTGGCGATGACCGCGGGCGGCTTCGCCACGGTCATGGCGGTGCCGTTCGCCGGGCGGCTCGCCGGCAAGGTCGACGCCCGCATCCTGATCGGCGGCGCGCTGATCGTCTCGGCGATCGCGCTCGGTCACCTGACGACGCTCGACGCCGACGGCGAGCTTCGGCGACTGGGCCTGGGCGCGCGCCTATCAGGCCGTCGCCCTGCCGTTCCTGTTCGTGCCGATCACGACGGCGGCCTATACGGGCTCGAAGCCAAAGAGACTCGGGCGACGCCTCGGCGCTGCTCAACGTCTTCCGTAATCTCGGCGGGTCGGTCGGCATCGCGCTGAGCCAGGCGCTGGCTGTAGCGTCGAGCAGCCAGATCGCGCCAGTCGCGGCTGGTCGAGCACCTCCACCCGCTCGCGCCCAACTATCCCGACGGGCTGCAGAGCGATCGAGAACGCGCTGACGCAGGGCCGGCATGGCCGCGGCGCAGGCGACCCAGGCGGCGCAGGGGCAGCTGTACCAGATCGTCGTGCAGGCAGGCGGCGATGCTCGGCTATCTCGACGTCTACCGGGCGCTGATGGTCTACACGCTGTTCGCCATTCCCGGTGATCTTCCTGTTGAAGGCGCCGCCCAAGGGCGGGCAGCCGGCGGCGGCGGCATGATGCGTAGCTTGTCGCTTGTCGCTCGCGGCCGCGCTCCTCGCCGGTTGCACGGTCGGCCCGAACTATTCGAAGCCCGACGCTGCCGGTGCCGCCGCGCTTCGCCGAAGCGCCGGCCAACGCCGCCGGTCGGCCAGCGCCGAGCCGCCGGCCAAGTGGTGGACGCAGCTCAACGACCCCGTGCTCGACCAGCTGGTCGCCCGCGCGCTCGCCGGCAACCTCGACCTCGCCACGGCGCGCAGCCGCATCGCCGGCGCGCGGGCGCAGGAGCGCGAGGCGCGCTCCGCCGGCCTGCCGACGCTCAACGGCAGCGCCGGGCTCAACCGGATCGACTTCAGCAAGAACGCCGGCTTCAGCTCGCTGGCCAAGTCGTTCAGCGGCGGTGCCGGTGGCGGCGCGGGCGGCGGTGCCGGCGGTGGATCGGGCGGCGGCGCGTCGCCCGGTCAGGGCATCGCGCTGCCCGGCAGCGGCATCACCACCTGGTCGCTCGGCCTCGATGCGTCGTGGGAGCTCGACCTGTTCGGCGGCACCCGGCGCCGGTCGAGGGCGCGCGCGCGCGCACCGAGGCGGCGGAATGGAACGTCCGCGACCTGCAGGTCAGCGTCGCCGCCGAGGTCGCCAGCGACTATCTGATGCTGCGCTCGCTGCAGGCGCAGATCGCCGATCGCCCAGGCCGAGCTCAAGCGCCAGCAGGCGACGCTGCGGCTGGTCGACGCCCGGCGCGCCGCAGGGCTGGTCGCCGAGCTGCCGCAGCGCCAGCAGCGGCTCCAGCTGTCGAACGTCGCCGCCAACCTGCCGCAGCTGCAGGCGCGCGCCCGCGACGAGATCCATGCGCATCGGCGTCCTCGACCGGCGAAGGGGCCGAGGCGCTGATCGGCCACGCTGACGCCGTCGGCGGCGATGCCGGCGCGTGCCGCCCTCGACTGCCCGGCCGGCCTGCCGTCGGACCTGCTCCGCCGCCGCCCCGACATTCGCGCCGCCGAGCGCCAGCTCGCCGCGGCCAACGCCGACATCGGCGTCGCGGTCGCCGACCTCTATCCCAAGTTCAACCTGATGGGCATGGCCGAGCTGATCTCGACCAGCCTCGCCACGCTGTTCGAGCGCACTTCGATCCAGACGACCGAGAGCGCCGCGGTCACGCGTGCCGATCTTCGACGGCGGCCGGCGCAAGGGCGTCATCGCCGAGCGCCGCGCCGCGGCCGACGAGGCGCTGCTGACCTACAAGAAGACGGTGCTGGTCGCGGTCCAGGACGTCGAGGACGCGCTCGCCGACGTATAAGGCCGAGCAGAAGCGCAACCTCGAGCTGCGCCGCGGCGTCGATCAGGCCGAGCGTGCCGACGCGGCTGGCGCAGGCGAGCTTCAACGCCGGGCTGACCGACTTCCAGCCGGTGCTCGACGCACAGGGCTCGCTGCTGACCAACCGCAACACGCTGGCCCAGTCCGACGCGACGCTGCTGACCGACCTGGCAAGGCTTTACAAGGCCTTGGGCGGCGGCTGGGACGCCTGAACGGCGGCCGGCGCCAACGAAGGTCACACAAAGGTCACGCCGACGCCGTCGATCTTCACCTCCCGTGCCGCCCCGGCAAGCCCGGCGGCGACCCGGTCGTCATGCCACTACGCGACCGTGTAGGACAGCGCGGCGATTGACCGGCAGCCGCGGGCCACCCATCCTGCGCCGATGCTGCTTGCGCTCCTGTTCCTCGCCCAGGCGTCGGCGGGTGACCCGGCGATCGTGGTCACCGGCATCCGCCGCCGCGCCGGCGGTCCACGACGAGCGCGATCGGCGTTCGTCCGCGCGACCGGCGTCGCCGCCGGCGAGCAGCCGGCCGCGCGCTGGGTCGAGCCGGTCTGCCCGCACGCCGCCGGCCTGACCGATGCGGCGGCGGCGGCTCGTCGAGGCGAAGGTGCGTGCCGTCGCCGCCGATGCCGGCATCGCCGTCGCGCCCGCCCCGTGCCGGGCAAACATCGTCGTCGCCTTCGCCGCGGACGGAGGGGCCGTCGCTCGCGACATCGTCGCCCGCAGCCCTCACCGCTTCGACGGCCTCGCTCCGGCGGCTGTCGGCGGCCCTGACGCGGGGCCCCGCGCCGATCCGCTGGTGGTATGCGACCGAAGTCGCGCGACAAGGACGGCGTCGCCGCATCGGCGAACAGCCCACCGCCCGGCGTGTTCGGCGGTGCCGAGGGTGGCGGGCTCGTGCTGCCGGCCACCGCCGACACGACCTTCGTCCAGCACTATAACACCAGCCTCGTCAGTACCGGGGACGTTCGCGTCCTGCGCGCCGCTACGGTCGTCGTCGACGTGACGCGGACCGACGGCCTGCCCCTCGCCGCGGTCGCGTCCTATGCGGCGATGGTCGCTTTCGCCGAGATCCGCCCCGGCGCGGCCCCGCCCGATTCGGTGCTCGGCCTGTTCGCCGGCGGGCCGGTGCGGCGCGAACCGAGCGTATGGGACCTCGCCTTTCTGCGCGCGCTCTACCGCCTGCCGCTCGACCGGCGGCGGCGCGGCAGCGGGGCCTGCTGGTCAGCGGCCTTGTCCCCGGGCATTGAGCCTCATCGTACCGGCCGGCGGTCCGCCGCCACCCCGCCCTCGCCGTTCGCCTGCCGCCGGGCGACCTCGGCGGCGGTCTGCGGCTTGACGAAGATGGCGGTGACCTCGGGGTGATCGGCGCGGATGCGTCGCTCCAGCTCGACGACCGCCGCCTCGATGTCGGGCGCGGTCAGCGCGTCGGCGAACTCGACGCTGAGGTTGGCGACGACCTGGTCGGGGGCGAGCTGGATGGTGGCGACGCCGTTGATCGCCTCGACCCCGTCGATCGCGCCGCCGAGCGAGCAGATCGCCTCGGTCAGCGCCGGGTCGGCGCGCTCGCCGATCAGCAGCGCCTTCGATTCGCGCGCGAGCATCAGCGGCGACGAGGCGAGGATCGCGGCGATGACCAGGCTCGCCGCGCCGTCCCAGCGCGGTCGCCGGTGACCAGCGCCAGCCCCGTCCCGGCCGCCGCGACCGCCAGTCCGGCCAGCGCCGCCGAATCCTCGAATACGACCATGAAGGTCGGCGGGTCCTTCGACGCGCGGAACGCCGCCCAGAAGCTGCGGCCGCCGGCTTGGGCGCGGAACTCGCGGAAGCCGACGACCCACGACGCGCCTTCGAACACCGCCGAGATGCCGAGGACGATGAACACCGTCGTCGGCGACTCGATCGGCTGCGGGTGGACGACGTGCTGCGACAGCCTTCGTAGACCGACACGCCGGCGCCGAGCGCGAAGATCAGCAGCGCGACGACGAAGCTCCAGAAATACAGCTCGCGGCCGTAGCCGAGCGGGTGCGTCGCGTCGGGCGGCCGCGGCGCTGCGCTGCATGCCGTAGAGCAGCAGCACCTCGTTGCCGGTGTCGACGAGGCTGTGCACCGCCTCCGCCAGCATCGCCGACGAGCCGCTGACACGCCGGCGGCGAAGAACTTGACCGACGGCGATGGCCAGGTTGCCGGCCAGCGCCACCCAGACGACGAAGCTGCGCCCGATTTCTCAAATGGTCGGCCACGCGCGCCGACTCACGCCGCCCAGTGGATGTCGATCGGCAGCTCGGTCCCGGCGAGCAGGCGGCCGACCGGCGCCGTCGCCTTCGCCCCCGCCTCGATCGCGCCCTCGAGCGCCGCGCGCGCCGGCGCGCCGCGGGCGGCGACCAGGACGCGTGCGCGCCGCCATCAGCGTCGCGCGGGTCAGCGTGACGCGGCCGTCGCCGCCGGCCCCGCGGCATCACGCCGATCGCCTTGGCCGGCGCGATGATCGCCGCGTCGAGATCGGGGCTGGCGACGAGCGAGCCGGTGCCGCCGTCGGCGGCGACGACCAGCCACGCGAGATCGAGCGGCCACTTCATCGCCCCCAGCCGCTCGTCGGCGTCGAGGCCGGCGGCTCTTGTGGCCGGCCTTGGCGTCGCCGACCAGCGGGATGACGCGCGCGCCGATCGGCAGGAAGGTCTTCGCCAGCAGGCCGACGACCGACGCCGGGTCGGTCGGCGCGACCAGCCGGTCGTCGGTCGGCAGGATCGTCACCCGCTTCCAGTTGAGCTTGGCCTTGGCCAGCCGGGCATAGACCGGCGCCGCGACGTCACCGCCCGGCAGCGCGACCAGCGCCTCGCCCCGCGCATCGAGGGCGGAATCGAGAATGAACTCGATGTCGGAGGCGACGGCGTCGGCGAGTTCGCCGGCATCGTCATAGTCCCACCATTCGGCTTCGATCATCCGCGTCCCTTCATGCTGCGCGCCGCCTATCGCCGCTCACCGCGGCAGTGACAACCGGGTTCAGCCGCCGACGCGCGCCGCGACGGGATCGGGCACGCGGGCAAAGGCGATCCGCGTGGTCAGGCCGCTGTCGTGCCACTGTCGTTCGATCCGACCCCGCAGCTGGCGCCGGACGAAGGCGTCGGCGACGGTCAGGCCATAGCCGACCGCAGCACTGGCGCGGCGGCGGACCACCGCTCTCGACCACCTCGACGCGGATCTCGCCGCCGTCGCTCGACCAGCGAATCGTCGTTCGCCCGCGCGGGGCCGACAGCGCACCATGTTCGACGGCGTTGGCCAGCAGCTCGTGGAGGGCGAGGATCAACGGTTGGACGTGCGCCGCCGCCACGGTCAGGGGCGGCCCCTCGCGCGCGGTTCGCGCCGCCACCGCCGCCGTCGCCGCCGCCATCACGCGCTCGATCGGCACGTCGCCCCACTGGGCGTCGGACAGCAGGACATGGGCCTGGGCCAGGGCATCGACCCGGCCCTGCACGACCGCGCGAATAGCGCTCGGGATCGTCGGCCTGGGTCAGGCGGACGATGCCCTGGACCAGCGCCAGCGCGTTCTTGGCGCGGTGGTCGATCTCGCGCAGCAGCAGGTGCTCGCGCGCGGCGAGGTCGCGCGCCCGGCGTTCCTCGCTGACGTCGAGCTGGGAAGCGAAGAAATACAGCAGCTCGCCCGTCGTCGCTGATGATCGGGCTGAGCATCAGCCGGTTCCAGAACGACGTGCCGTCGCGCCGGTAGTTGAGCAGCTCGATGGTCAGCTCGCGCCCCGCCGCCACCGCCTCGCGCATGGCCGCGATCGCGGCCGGGTCGGTTCCCGGCCCCTGCAGGAAGCGGCAGTTGCGGCCCAGCACCTCCGCCGCAGAATATCCCGTCTGCTCGAGAAAGGCGGGGTTGGCGAACACGATCGGGCAGTCCGGCCGCCGCGGATCGGCGACCACCATCGGCATCCGCGTGCGCTCCACCGCGACCGCGGCGAGCGCCGTCAGATCGATCGCCGCGTCGGCCAGCAGAGCCACGGGAATGTCTTCGGGGACGACGCTGCGGGCTTGGGCGGCCATGCTGATCCTCGATGTGCAATATCGTACAACGCGTTCCCGGCTGGGCGGGTGCACGCGCGGCGAGATAATCCGCATCACCCCAGCGCGCGGTACCGGGCCTCGGCGGCAGCCATATAGTCGCGCGTGATCGGCAGGGCGTCGCGCGCCCGCGTCAGCTGGACCTGGACGTTCATGTGCCCGTCGTGGCGGAAAGCGGCGATCGCGGCGGCCAGATAGAATTGCCACATGCGGAAGAAGCGCGCGTCGTACAGCGCGACGATCGCGGCCTCGGCGGCGACCGTGCGGCGGTACCATTCCTCCAGCGTCAGGGCGTAGTGGAGGCGCAGCACCTCGATGTCGGTGATCCACAGCCAGGCGCGTTCGACCGCGGGCGCGATCTGCGACAGGGCGGGCGCATAGCCGCCGGGGAAGATGTACTTCGCCGTCCACGGGTCGGTCGCGCCAGGGCCGTCGGCGCGGGCGATGGTGTGGAGCAGCGCGACGCCGTCGGGCGCCAGCAGCGAGTGGACCTTGTCGAAGAAGGTCGCGGTAATGCGGCAGGCCGACATGCTCGAACATGCCGACCGAGACGATGCGGTCGAAGCTGCCGGTGACGGCGCGGTAGTCGACCAGCTCGAAGCGGACGTGGTCGGCGACGCCCGGCGTCGGCGGCACGGCGGCGGGCGACCTTGAGCTGCTCCTCCGACAGCGTGATGCCGGTGACGTCGACGCCGGCGACGCGGTGAAGATAGAGCGCCATGCCGCCCCAGCCGCAGCCGATGTCGAGCACGCGCTGCCCCGGCTTCAGGTCGAGCTTGGCCGCGATGTGCGCCTTCTTGTGGAGCTGCGCCGTCTCCAGCTTGTCGTCGGCGTGTTCGTAATAGGCGCAGGAATATTGCCGGTCGGCGTCGAGGAACAGGTCGTACAGCCGGTCGGACAGGTCGTAGTGGTGGGCGACGTTGCGCTTCGATCGCCGCGCGAAGTTCATCTGATCGACCCAGGCGGCGATCCGCGCCTGGCGCCACAGGGCGAAGCGCACCGGATTGCTGCGGTCCCAGCGCACGTTCCAGGTGACGAGCAGCACGAGGTCGAGGATCGTCCCCTGCTCCATGACCAGCCGGCCGTCCATATAGCCTTCGCCGGCGCCCAGCGCCGGGCTGACGGCGATCGCCCGCGCCGTCGCCGCGTCGGTCAGGCGGAAGCGGACCGGCGCCAGCGTCGGCGACGGTGCGCCGAAGCGGTGCTCGCGGCCGCGGTGGTCGACGACGGTCAGCTCGCCGTCGCGGATCATGCGGTTGAACAGGCGGGTCAGCAGAAACATGCGGCGATGTTTACCTCGAACGATCGGGTCGGCGCCCCGTCTATAAAAGGTTGCGCGCGATGCAAACCGGCTTGGCCGCTCACATCCCGCGCATCAGCCGGCTGTAGCCCTCGGCGACGATGGCGTGGCAGTGGCGGGCGAGCGACTTGCGATCGGCAAAGTCGCTCATCTGCACCGGGGCATGGAAGATCAGCTCGGCGCGCACCTTGCCCAGCGCCATGAAGGCGAACAGATGCGGCATCAGCGCGGTGTCGCCGATCCAGGCGATGTCGGGCAGGCGCTCGCGCGTGATCGGCATGCCGTTCAGCCGCGTATAGGCGATGGTCACCGGCTGGATGACGAAGTCGCCGCCGCCGCCCGCCGCGGGCTCGATCGCGGCGAACAGCGACGATTTGAACGGCAGGACGGCGATGCCGTCGCTGTTCGTTCCTTCCGGGAACAGGATGACGTTCTCCCGCGCGGCCAGCCGTTCGGCGATCGCGTTGCGCGCCTCGCCCGTCGCCTGGCGTCGCTCGCGTTCGACATAGACGGTGCGTGCCAGCGTCGACAGGAAGCCGACCGGCCCCCAGCCGGCGACTTCCGACTTGGCGACGAAGGCGGCGAGCAGCTGGCTGCCGAGCACCGGAATGTCGGCCCAGCTGAGGTGGTTGGCGACGAACAGCACGCCGCCCTGACGCACCGGCCGGCCGTGGACGACGACACGAATGCCAAGGCTGCGGGCCAGGGCGCGGTGGAACAGCCACGGCAGGTGCGGCCGGCTGGCCTTCGAGAAGCGACGCAACGCCAGTTCGACCGGCACCAGGACGGCCGCGGCGACTCCGGTCCCGGCCAGCGTCCGCGTCCGCCCGAACCCCCGCCCGCGAATCGGCCGCAGGCGCATCGACTGCGCCATCAGCCGCCGTCCGGCCGCAGCGGCCGGGCATAGAGTTCCATGCGATGATCGACGAGACGGAAGCCGAGCCGTTCGGCGATGCGGCGCTGCAGTTCCTCCAGCTCGGCGTCGTGGAACTCGATCACCCGGCCGCTGTCGATGTCGATCAGATGATCGTGATGCTCATCGCCCGCCGCCTCGTAGCGCGAGCGCACGCCGCGGAAATCGTGCCGTTCGAGGATGCCGGCCTCCTCGAACAGGCGGACCGTGCGATAGACCGTGGCGATCGAGATGCGCGCATCGATCGCGGCGGCGCGACGGTGAAGCTCCTCGACGTCGGGATGATCGGTCGCGGCCGACAGGACACGGGCGATCGTCCGGCGCTGCTCGGTGATCCGCAGGCCCTTGGCCGCGCACAGCGCCTCGATGTCGATCGTGCCGCTCATCCATCCCGCCGACTGCCGCCGTCACACCGTAGGAAGGTGCAGCGGCGGCGGCAAGCGTTGCGGACAGCGCCGGTCACCGCGCGACGTTGCGCGCCGTGCCGAGCCCGATCCGCAGCGCCAGGCCGCGCCGCTCGGCGGCGTAGTCGGGGGCGACCATCGGATAGTCGGCCGGCAGGTTCCACTTCTGGCGATAGGCCTCGGGCGTCAGATTGTAGCGCGTCATCAGATGGCGCTTCAGCATCTTCAGCTTCTTGCCGTCCTCGAGACAGACGATGTGGTCGGGCTTGACCGAACTGCGCACCGGCACCGCCGGCTCGGGCGGGGCCGCCGGCGCGGGGACGGCACCGTTCAGCCGGGCGAGCGCCTCGTAGGTTCCGCTGATCAGGGTCGGCACGTCGCCGACGGCAACGGTGTTGTTGCCGACATGCGCGGCGACGATGTCGGCGGTCAAGGCCAGGAGTTCGGCACTGGCCGAAGAGTCAGTCATGTCAATGTCCTTGAAACAAGCTACTGTTACCGCCGCCGCATATGGCGGCATGAGCAATCGCTGACAAGTGAGCGGCCGCGATTATCGATGGCGCGACAAGTCGTCGAGCCGAGCCTCCAAGGTCAGGGCGTCGAAGCGCGCGCCGTCGGCGCCGCGATAGTAGCCGGTGCGGCGGCCGACCACGGCGAAGCCGGCGCCGTGGTAAAGCGCGAGGGCGCCGGCATTGCCGTCGCGCACCTCCAGGAACATCGCCGTGTCGCCGTAGCCGGCGGCGTCGGCCATCGCCGCGGACAGGAGCGCCCGGCCGATGCGGCGTCGCCGCGCCGAGGGGACGACGCCGATCAGCAGCAGCTCGGCCTCGCGCGCGACATGGCGACACAGGCTGAAGCCGAGCGGGCCGTCGGCGTCGCGCGCCAGCCGCGCCCAGGAACTGGAGGTGCCGAGGCTGCCGAGCACCTGCGACGCCGACCACGCCTCGCCGAAGCCGGGGTCGAACGCGCCGGCCATGACCGCCATAATGGCCTCTATGTCGGCGCTGCCGGCGGGATCGAGACGGACGCTCATGCCGCGGCGGCCAGGTACAGCGGCAGCGGCGCGCCGCGTGCCGTCGCCGGCAGACGGCGGGCATCGGCGGCCCGCGCAACGGCATCGGCGCGGGCGCCGGCGGGAACCTCGGCCGCGAGCCCCGCCTGTGCCGCGCCCAGCGGCCTGACCCCGGCGCGGGCGAACGCCTGCCAGTAGACGCGGCCACGGCCGGCATCAGCGACGGCGACGACGGTGTCGGCGCTCCCGGCGGCAAAGAAGGCGGCGGCGACCAGCGCCAGGCTGCCGACGCCGACCACCGGCACGCCCCAGGCCAGGCCGAGCGCGCGCGCCGCGGCGACGCCGATCCGCACGCCGGTAAAGCTGCCGGGACCGGTGTCGACGACAATGCCGGTGACCGACGTTCCGCGCTCGCCGATCACCGCGGCGACGGTAGTGACGATCGCCTCGGCATGGCCGCGACCGATCAGGTCGTGGCGTTCGGCGACGAGGGTGTCGCCGTCGATCAGGGCCACCGACACGGCCGCGCCCGCGGTCGAGATCACCAGCTCCATCAGGCGAGGGTGGCCGCCTCGTCGAAGGCCAGGCGCGGCAGGCGCTCGAACAGCGTTTCGGTGGTGCCGTGCCCGATCGAGCACAGGAAGTTGGTTTCGATCGTGGTGCCGGCGAAGAAGGCGGCATCGACCTTGGCCTTGTCGAACCCCGACATCGGCCCGCAGTCGAGCCCCAGCGCCCGCGCCGCGAGGATCAGATAGGCGCCCGACAGGCTGCTGTTGCGCAGCGCCGTCTCGTGGATCGCCGCGGGCTTGCCGGCGAACCAGCTGCGGGCATCGGCGTGCGGGAAGAGCAGCGGCAGCTTGTCGTAGAAGGCCATGTCCATGCCGACGACCACGGTGACCGGTGCGGCGCGGATCTTCGGTGCGTTGGCCTCGCTGGCACAGGCGGCGAGCTTCTCCCGCGCTTCGGGGGTGCGGCAGAAGACGTAGCGGGCCGGCTCGGCATTGGCCGACGTCGGCCCCAGTGCGACGAGATCGTACAACCGGCGGAGCGTCGCGTCGTCGATCGGCGTCGGGGCCCAGCTGTAATAGGTGCGCGCGTCGCGGAAGAGCGTGTCGAGTGCCGCGTCGTCGACCGGCACGCCCATCAGATCGCCCTCACCTCGATCACCTCGGGCACGTAATAGCGCAGCAGCGATTCGATGCCGCCCTTCAGCGTCGCCGTCGACGACGGGCAGCCCGAGCACGCCCCCTGCAGCTGCAGCGAGACGACCCCGCGGTGGAAGCCGCGATAGATGATATCGCCGCCGTCGTTCGCCACCTGCGGCCGGATGCGGGTGTCGAGGAGATCCTTGATCTGGTCGACGATGTCGGCATCCTCGGGATCGTCGGCGATCGTCGCGGCGGTCGCTTCGCCCGCCATAACCGGCGCGCCGCTGCTGAAATGATCGACCAGGACGCCGATCACCTGCGTCTTCAGCGCGGACCAGTCGGCCGAGCCTTCGGCCTTGCTGACGGACACGAAATCATGACCGAAGAACACGCCGTCGACATCGCCGAGCGCGAACAGCGCGGTGGCCAGCGGCGAAGCGGCCGCATCCTCGGCGTTGACGAAGCCGACCGTCCCGCCGGGGCTGACCGGCCGGCCGGGCAGGAACTTGAGGGTCGACGGGTTGGGCGTGCGCTCGGTCTCGATGAACATCGGCAGGGTCCTTCCGGGGCCAGCACCATTTCGCGCGCCGCGCCCGCGAGGCCATGTGGCGCGCGGGCGCGGCGAGATCAACCCGAGCGGCCGCGGCAAAGCGCCGGATCAAGCCAGTTCGGCGAGGCGCGCGTCGTCGAGGCTCCGGGGACGATGATGACCAGGCATGGCAGCGCGCCCGCCCGTTCGCCGGCAAAAAAGGCGACCAGCGGTCCCGGCACGCTGCCGCGCGCGGCACCGAGAACGAGGGCGCGAATCGAGGTGTCGCCGGCGATGGTCTCGAGGATCGCTGCCGTCGGCTCGCCCTCGCGCACGATCATCCCGGGACGCTGGCCCGACAGGGCAAATAGTTCGTCGGCGACGGCGGCGAGCAGCGCGTCGGCCTCGGCCTTGCTTTCCGCCTCGATCAGTTCCTGCACCCCGCCCCACTGGATGAACTCGGTCGCCGGCAGCGTGTGGAGCAGGATGACCCGCGCGCCGACGTGCGCGGCGCGCAGCGCGGCGAAGCGCATGGCGACACGGCTTTCCGGCGTCTGGTCGACGACGACGAGGAAGGAAGAGGTCGCGGCCATCGCCGCAGTCTAGGCCCCTTCGCCCCCGCCACCAAGTCCCCCGCCCGCGGGCGGGGGGAGCGCCGGATCAGGACCGCAGCGTGCCGTCGGGATGCTTGGGATCGATCTGGACGCGGATCGTCTGGCCGTTGTTGCCCGGGAAGCCGGTGAAGATGGCAGTGATGAGGTTGGGCACCAGCTTGGTCAGATCGTTGGTCGTCGCCACCGTCTCGGCGCGGCCCTCGAACACCGCCAGGTTGTCGGCGGTGCGGTTGATGCGGACGTCGACGTGGCTGTTGTAGATCGTCTGCGAATAGACCTCGGGATAGTCGCCGAAGCCGTAGCCGTAGGGATAGCCGAAGCCGCCGTAGCCGAAGCCGCCGAAGCCCCTGCCGTAGAAGCCGCCGAAGCCGCCGTAGCCGAAGCCGCCATAACCGAACGGGCCGTAACCGTAGCCGAAGCCCGGCCGCGTCTCGATCTGCTCGCGCGGGTTGGTCACGGCATAGTCGAAGTTGACCACCAGCGTCGCCGCGCGCGGATCGGCGGCCGGACGGAAGCCGACCGCCTCCAGCCGCTGCGTCAGCAGGTTGGCATAGGTCGCGAACTCCAGCCCGCCAGCCTTGTGCGGATCGCGCGACTGGATGGTGAAGGTCTGCCCCGCCGGCGCCGGCAGCTGCTGGAAGCGCGCGACGCGCGCCTCGAACGGCTCGGTGCACGCGGCGGTCAGCGTCAGGACGACAAGCGGCGCGATGCTTGAAAAACGCATGGGTCGGAACCCTCTGTCAGATGCTCAGCGCGCTTAGAGCGACGCGCGTGAACAAGGCGTGAACCCCTATACGCGACAACCGGTTCCGGTCCCTTGCGGCGACACGGACCGACGCAGTCTAGCGCAAAAAGCCGACCGCGTCGTACACTTCGCGCAGGAACGGGGCGGCAATGGCACCGGCCCGCGCGGCGCCGTCGCGCAGCACCGCGTCGATATGCCCGGGGTCCGCGCGCAGCCGGGCATAGTCGGCGACGACCGGGGCGAGGGCGGCGACGGTGACCTCGGCGAGCGCCGGCTTGAACGCGCCGAACCCCTTGCCGCCCCAGTCGCCGAGGACCGCGTCGACGCTGGCACCGGTCAGCGCGGCGTAGATGCCGACGAGGTTGCGCGCCTCCGGCCGGCCGTCGAGCCCGGCGGCGGTTTCCGGCAGGACGTCGGCGTCGGACTTCGCCCGCTTGATCTTGTTGGCGATGGTGTCGGCGTCGTCGGTCAGGTCGATGCGGCTGGCCGGGCTCGGGTCCGACTTCGACATCTTGGCGGTACCGTCGCGCAGCGACATCACCCGTGCCGCCTCCCGCCCGATCACCGGCAGCGGCGGCGTCAGCAGCTCGCCATAGGCGGCATTGAACTTGACGGCGATGTCGCGGGCGAGCTCGAGGTGCTGCTTCTGGTCCTCGCCGACGGGCACGTGCGTCGCGCGATAGGCGAGGATGTCGGCCGCCTGCAGCACGGGATAGGTATACAGGCCGACGCTCGGCCCCTCCGCATCGCGGCCACGCTTCTCCTTGAACTGGACCATGCGGTCGAGCCAGCCGGTGCGGGCGATGCTCATCAGCGTCCAGGCGAGTTCGGCATGGGCGGCGACGGCGCTCTGGTGGAACAGGATGGTGCGCGCGGGATCGACGCCGGCGGCGAGCATCGCCGCCGCCATGTCGCGGGTCGCCTGCGCCAGCGCCCTGGGATCGTGAGGCATCGTGATCGCGTGCAGGTCGACGATGCAGTAGATGCACTCGTACTCCGCCTGCATCGCCACCCAGTTGCGGATCGCGCCGAGATAGTTGCCGAGGTGGAGATTGCCGGTCGGCTGGATGCCGGAAAAGACGCGGTTCATGACGCGCGTCTTCGCAGTTGCCCGGCGACGTCGGCAAGCGAAAAGGCGCGCAGGGCATAGGCGCTGCGCGAGATAGGCGACGCCGCCCACGGCGATCAGCGCCGCCAGGGCGGCGGCGCGGGCGAGCAGGCCGGCGGCCATGTACGGGGCACCAGCCGGTCGGCGACGAGCAGCACCGCCGCCATCGCCGCACTCGCCGCCGCCAGCCGCCACGCGTTTCGCCGCAAGCGGTGGTCGAGCGCGAAATGGCCGCGCCGGTGCAGCGTCCAGTACAGCGCGACCGTCGTTGACCCAGGCGGCGAGCGCGGTCGACAGCGCGATGCCGACGAAGCCGAGCGGCCAGATCAGGACGACGTTGCCGGCGAGGTTGACCAGCATCGAGCCGACCGCGATCCGCACCGGCGTCGCCGTATCGCCGCGGGCGTAGAAGCCCGGCGTCAGCACCTTGATCAGGACATAGGCCGGCAGGCCGAGCGAAAAGGCGCGAGCGCCGCCGCCGTCGCCGCCGAGTTGCCGGCGGTGAAGCGGCCGTGCTCGAACAGCGTGCGGACGATCGGCAGGGCGCTGACGACCAGCGCGGCGGCCGCGGGCAGGGTCAGCAGCAGCACCAGCTCGATCGCGCGGTTCTGGGTGTGCATTGCCTCCGCGTCGGCTGCCGCGCCAGCTGGCGCGACAGCGTCGGCAGCAGCACGGTGCCGATGCCGATGCCGACCAGCCCGAGCGGCAGCTGGTTGAGGCGGTCGGCATAGTAGAGGTAGCTGATCGCGCCCTCGCCGAGGAAGCGCGCGGCAAGCGCGGTCGAGATGACCAGGTTGATCTGCACCGCCCCCGCGCCGAGCGCCGCCGGGCCGATGCGGCGGAGCAGCGTCGCGCACCTCGGGCGTCAGGCGCGGCAGCCGCAGCCGCAGGTCGATGCCGGCGCGGTGGCAGGCCCACACCAGCCAGACGAACTGGAGGATGCCGGCGACGGTCACCGCCGCCGACTGGACGCGCGGCGCTGGCGACCGGCGTGCTGCCCATGAAACAGCACCAGCCCCGCGATCAGCGCCAGGTTGAGCAGGATCGGCGCGGCGGCATTGACCCAGAACCGCCCGATCGAATTGAGGATGCCGCCGAGCAGCGAGACCAGGCTGATCAGCAGCAGATAGGGAAAGGTGATGCGGGTGAACTCGACCGCCAGCGCCACCTTCACGGCCGGGGCGCCGGGAAAGCCGCCGGTCATCGCCCACACCACCGGCCCGGCAAGGGCGACCATCGCGACGGTGAACAGCAGCAGCACCGGCAGCAGCACCGCCAGCACCTCCTCGGCAAAGGCGCGGCCCGGCGGCGAGCGCGTCCCCGCCGTCCGGCGCCGGCGGACCGCCCGCCAGCGTCCGGCTGAACATCGGCACGAAGGCGGCGGAGAACGCCCCTTCGGCGAACAGCGCGCGGAACAGGTTGGGCAGGCGGAAGGCGATGAGGAAGCAGTCCGAGGCCAGCCCGGCGCCGACGAAGAGCGCGAACAGCTGGTCGCGCACGAGGCCGAGGACGCGGCTGACGAGCGTCAGCCCGCCGATCGTGCCGGTGGCGCGGACCAGGTTAGCCATGCCGGTTCAAGGCCGTCGCGGCGAAGCCGCGCCGTCGGACGGGTTCGGCGAGGCACGCGCCCGCCCCGCCGGCCGGCCGGCTGCAGTCCGCGCTCAACTGAGCTGTCGCTGCGCAACCGCTCAGTTGATCGTGGCCGCAGCCTGGCTCTGCTGCTGCGCCAGGTAGAGCGAGCCGAAGTCGATCGGCTCGAGCAGCAGCGGCGGGAAGCCGCCGTCGCGGGTGGCGTCGGCGACGATGCGCCGGGCGAAGGGGAACAGGATCCGCGGCGCCTCGACGATGAGGAACGGCTCGAGCGCCTCCTCGGGCAGGTTGCGCAGGCCGAACAGCCCGGCGTACAGCAGGTCGATGACGAACGCGTCTGGTCGCCCGCCGTCGCCCGCGCCTCGATCTTCAGTTCGACCTCGTACAGGTCGTCGCCGGCGCGCTTGGCGTTGACGTTGACGTTGATCTCGATGCGCGGCTGCTCGGCCATCTGCAGCGACTGGGGCGCGTTGGGGTTCTCGAACGAGAAATCCTTGACGTACTGGGTCAGGATGCTGACCTGCGGCTGGGCGGTGTCGACCCCGTTGGTCGGGGCATCGGCCGGCGCGCTGCCGGGGTCACTGGCCATGGCTTCGTCTTTCACTGTCGAGGGGCACGGAATGGCGAGCGGCTAGCAGGCCGAAAGCGCCGCGGCAAGGCGGCACTATTGCGGTGCCCGCGCGTATGCCTATGTCGTGATGGACCGGCGGGGCTCCCTCCGCTATGGTCCACGTGGCAAGTGCCGAAGGCGAATGACATGTCCGACAGCGGAACCTGGATCGAGATCGTGCTGCTGGCCATGCTCGCCGGTTTCATCGGCCTGCGCCTGGTCAGCGTGCTGGGCAAACGGACGGGCAGCGAAGGCGCGGTCGGCGAGTCCTTCCGCGGCGCCGGCAGCGTCGCCAGCGTCGGCCGCGCGCGGGTCGAGACCGCCGTGCGCCGCCCCATCGACGTGCCGGCAGGGACCGAGGCCGGCATGGCCGCCGACCTGCAGGCACTGGCCGATGCCGACCCGTCGTTCGAGCCGGGCAAGTTCCTCGCCGGCGCCAGCGCGGCCTATCGCATGGTGCTCGACGCCTTCTGGGCCGGTGACACCGCGGCGATGCACGGGCTGGTCGGCGACGAGGTTCTCGAACATTTCCGTGTCGCCATCGCCCATCGCGAGGGCAGCCTGGCGCACCGGCTGGTCGCCGTCCACGGCGCGGCGATCACCGCCGCTCGCCTGGTCGGACAGATGGCCGAGGTCACCGTGCGCTTCGATGCGACGATCGCGACCGGCGAGACGCAGGCGGCGGCGCACGACGTCTGGACCTTCAGCCGCCACGTCGGCGCGCACGATCCGGCCTGGCTGCTGATCGCGACCGACGCGGAGGCGTGAGCGCGGCTGCGGCGGACCGCGTCGCCCGATTGCCGTCGGCAGCGACCACATCCTCGCCGTGGCGGACGCTCGCAGTCGCCACAATGCTGCTCGGCGCCTGTACGCCGCGCCCCGCCGCCCTGCCGGTGGCACCGCCGCCGGCCGCCGGCGCGGGTGCCGACCGGCTGGCGAAGGCGACGGCGCTGGTCCGCCCCGCGACGGCGCTGGATAACCGCCCCGGCTTCGCCGCTGCCGACCTCGGTCCGGCGCTCGCCGCCTTCCGCGCCTCGTGTCCTGCGCTGCTCGCGCCGACCCGACACCTCGGGCCTGACGCAGCCGGGCGACTGGACGTCCCCATGCGCCGCGGCAGCCGCCACGAACGATGCGCGGGCCTTCTTCGCTACCGCCTTGTCACCGGTCGAGATCGGCGACGGCCGCGGTCTCGACACCGGCTATTACGAACCCGAACTCGCCGCTTCGCGAACCGCGGCACCCGGCTATGCGACGCCGATCTACCGCCGCCCGCCCGACCTCGTCGATGTCGACCTCGGCAGCTTCGACGCCGGCCTCGCCGGCAAGCACATCCGCGGCCGCATCGCCGGCGACCGCTTCGTGCCGTACTACGACCGCGCCGAGATCGACGCCGGGGCGCTGGCGGGACGCGGGCTGGAACTGGCTTGGGCAGCGGACCCGTTCGCCGCCTTCTTCCTCGAGATCCAGGGGTCGGGGCGGCTGCGCCTGCCCGACGGCACGGTCCTGCGCGTCGGCTACGACGGCCAGAACGGCCACGCCTATACCGGCATCGGCAGGCTGTTGCGCGACCGCGGTGCGCTGGCGCCGGGCGAGGCGACGATGACCGGCATCATCGGCTGGCTGCGCGCGCACCCCGCCGAGGCGCCGGGCGTGCTCCACGCCAATCGCAGCAAAGTTTTTTTCAAGCCGCTGACGACGCCCGCCACGAGTGGGCCGCCGGGGGCGCTGGGCGTGCCGCTGACGCCGCGTGCCAGCGCCGCCGCCGACCCCGCCTTTCTGCCGCTGGGCGCGCCGCTGTGGCTCGATACGATCGTCGCCGGGGCGCCGTTCCGCGGCGTTCTCGTCGCGCAGGACACCGGCGGCGCGATCAAGGGGCCAAACCGGCTCGACCTGTTCTGGGGATCGGGCGAGGCGGCCGGGGTCGTCGCCGGCGGCATCGCCGCCACCGGCCGCGTCACCCTGCTGCTGCCGCCGGCCGCCGTTGCCCGGCTCGCCGGACCTGCCGCGCGCGATGCCCCGCCGCCTCGCCCCTGACGAGGCGGCGCTGTGGGCGCGGGTCGCGGCGTCGGTCCGCCCGCTGCCCGGGCGCGTCCGCCCGGTCGCGCCGCCCGCCCCGCGGCCGCGCGTCGAAGCCGGCCCGCCACCGCCGCCACCGCCGCGCCGCGCCCCCGCCGCCGACCGCATCGCGGTCGAGGCGGCGACGCTCGACGGCAGCTGGGACCGGGCGATGCGCAGCGGGCGGCTCCGCCCCGACCTGACGGTCGACCTCCACGGCTACACCCGCGACCGCGCCTTCGCCCTGCTCGGCCGGATGATCGTCGAGGCGGCGGGAAGCGGCGCGCGCGTGCTGCTGGTCATCACCGGCAAGGGCGGCCGCGGCGATGGCGACCGGCCGGGCGGCGTCATCCGCGCCTCCCTGCGCGACTGGCTCCACGCGCCCGACCTGCGCCCCTATGTCGCCGCCCTGCGCCCGGCGCATCCGCGTCACGGCGGCGGCGGCGCCTGGTACGTCATCCTGCGGCGTTGACCGGCGGGCCGACGCTGCCGACCGCGATCAGGCCGGCAGCAGGGCCACGCGCATCCGCAGCAACCGCCACAGGGCGCCCGATGACAGGCGGAACAGCCAGCCACCGGGGCGCAGCCGTACCGCGCGCAGCAACATGCGGACGCCGTTGTCGACATGGCTGCGCCGGTAAAGCCGCAGCGCCCGGGCGGTATAGGCACGCGTGTGGACACCGCTGGCGTAGCGCGCGCCGCGGTCGCGCGGCAGGACGTTGGCGGCGAACCAGGCCCAGCCCAGCTCGTCGTCCTCCGCCTCGCTGAAGCGGGTCGCCGCCACCTTCAGGCGGGTCGCGAGCGGCAGCGGCCGGCGCGCCTGGTACCGGGCGAAGTGGGTGGCGAACAAACGGTAATGCGCGAACTCGTCGGCCGCGATGCGCCCGGCGATGGCCTTCAGCACCGGCTCGGCGGCGGCGTCGCGGATTGCCGAATAAAAGGACGAGGTGCCGGTCTCGACCACCTGACGGGCGATCAGCTCACCCGCCCGGCTGCCGCGGATCGACTGGCTGACGCCTTGCGGCACGCGGAAGCCGGCGCGGAAGTCGGCGAGCGCGCGGGCGAAGTCGAACCCCGGATCGGCGAGTTCGGCCCAGCGGCCCAGCGCCGCGCCATGCTGCTGCTCCTCGACGCCCCAGCGGGCGGCCTCGGCGCGGAACACCGCGTCGTCGGCGAACACGCCGTCGAGATAGGCGACGTAGTCGGCGGCATTCGCCTCGACCAGCGCGGCGGTCTTGACCACGGCGAGCAGGTCGGCGTCGACCGCTTGCGGATCGAAGCGGTGCCAGGGAATGTCGTCGAGGGTCCAGCCGGTCATTACGGCGCCATTAGCAAATCGGAAGCGGGTTGGCCATTAACCCCTTGACCGGGCAAGCGGGTCCGTCAGTTGACGGCAACCGCCTGCATCGCCTCGAAGCGCGCAACCCGCTTTTCCGCCGCGGTGAGCGCCTCGCCGGTCGCCCCGCGCAGCGCCTCGCGCGCCTCGGCGAGCTGCCGCGCGGCGCCCTCGACATCGATTTCGCCGACCGGGACTGCGCTCTCGGCGAGGATGGTCAGTCCATCCGGCCCGACCTCGGCGAAGCCGCCGTCGATGAAGATGCGCTCGGGCACATCGTTCATGCCGGTCGGAAAGACCTGGATCGCGCCGGGGCGGATCGTCGACACCAGCGGCGCGTGGCCGGGCAGCACGCCGAAGTCGCCTTCGGTCCCCGGCACGACGACCATGTAGACGTCGCCCGAGCGGAGCAGCTTCTCCGGCGAGACGAGTTCGAAGTGGAGGGCGTCGGCCATTACGCCGCGTCCTGCGCCAGCCGCTCGCCCTTCTTGACCGCGTCCTCGATCGTGCCGACGAGGTAGAAGGCCGCCTCCGGCAGATGGTCGTATTCGCCGGCGACGATCGCCTTGAAGCCCTTGATCGTGTCCTCCAGCTGGACGAACACGCCCGGCGTGCCGGTGAAGATCTCGGCGACGTGGAACGGCTGGCTGAGGAAGCGCTGGACCTTGCGCGCGCGGGCGACGGTCAGCTTGTCCTCCTCCGACAGCTCGTCCATGCCGAGAATGGCGATGATGTCCTGCAGGCTCTTGTACTTCTGCAGCACCTCCTGGACCGAGCGGGCGACGGCATAATGTTCCTCGCCGACGGTGCGCGGCTCGAGGACGCGGCTGGTCGAATCGAGCGGGTCGACGGCCGGGTAGATGCCGAG
>CAWJZA010000014.1:0-182964 GCA_963847215.1 uncultured Alphaproteobacteria bacterium | reverse complement strand
GCTGTTCACCTCGATCGCCGTCCTGCTCGGCTCGAGCCTGGCGGTCATGCTGCTGCGCGGGCGGGTGTTCAGCCTGAAGCGCGGCGACCTGCTGTTCGTCGCCGCGATGCAGCTCGTACGCGTGCTGGCGGCGACGGCGCTGCTGGCGGTGATGTGGAGCCTGGTGCTGCCGCGGGTCGAGTTCGTCTACTGGCTGATGCTGGCGACGCTGCGCCTGCTGATCTCGCGCCTGCCGCTGATGCCGAACAAGGACGTCGTCTTCGCCGCCGCCGCCGTGCTGATCGTCGGCGCGGCGTCGGGCATCGCGCCGCTGATGGCGTTGATGGCCGGGCTGCTGATCGTCGCCCATGTCGTCGTCGGCGGCGTTCTCGTCGCCTCCGACCTGCTCGGGCTGGAGGGGCGGGCATGATCGCGCTGCTGATCGCTGCCGCCGTTGCCGGCGCCATGCCCGAGGCGCCGGTGCCCGACTACGGCATCGCCGAGGGCCAGTGCCGGGCGCACGAGCCGGGGCCGGCGGTGCTGGTCATGGCGGAGGGGCTGAAGGACCGCACCGGCACGCTGCGGCTCGAGCTGTATTCCCCGGTCGAGGGCGAGTTCCTCGCCGACGACCGCGATCTCGTCCGCGACGGCAAGGTGTTCCGCCGCGCCGTCGCACCGGTGCCGGCCGCCGGCCCGGTCGAGCTGTGCGTCCGCGCGCCCCATGCCGGGCACTGGGCGCTGGCCCTGATCCACGACCGCGCCGGCGCCAAGAAGTTCAAGCTGTCGAGCGACGGCATCGGCTTTTCGGCCAATCCGCGCCTCGGCCTGTCGAAGCCCAAGGCCGAGGCGGCGGAGATCGCCATCGGCGGCGGCGTGACCAAAATCGCCATCCGGCTCAACTATCGTCGCGGCCTGCTGTCGTTCGGCCCGATCGACGAGAAATAGGGAGACGCCGTTGCGGATCGTCGACGTCTGCGCCTTCTACACGCCGATGGGCGGCGGCGTGCGGACCTATATCGACCGCAAGCTCGCCGCCGGCCCGGCGCTGGGCCATGACGTCACCGTCATCGCGCCCGGCGCGGCGACGCGGATCGAGCCGCGCGGACCGAACGCGCGCATCGTCTGGCTGGAGAACCCGGTCTTCCCGTTCGATCGCAACTACCGCTATTTCGCCGACGAGGACGTCCTCCACGCCGCGATCACCGCCGCCGAGCCCGACATCCTGGAGGCGTCGTCGCCGTGGCGCAGCGCTTCGATGACCGCGCGCTGGCGCTGCGGCCGGCCGGTACCGCGGTCGCTGTTCATGCACAGCGACCCGCTCGCCGCCTTCGCCTATCGCTGGTTCGAGGGGCTGGCCTCGCCGGCCGTCGTCGACCGCGGCTTCGACTGGTACTGGAAGCACCTGCTGCGGCTCGACGCGCAGTTCGACATGATCGTCAGCGCCTGCACCAGCCTGACCGAGCGCCTCGCCGGCGGCGGCCTGACGCGCGTCGTCACCAACCCGATGGGCATCGACCCGCACATCTTCTCGCCCGGCTTGCGCGACGAGGTGCTGCGCGCCGAGCTGCTCGCCCGCTGCGGCCTCGGCCCCGACGCGACGCTGCTGCTCGGCGTCGGCCGCCATGCGCCGGAAAAGCGCTGGCGGATGATCGTCGAGGCGGTGATGAGCGCCGCCTATCACCGCCCGATCGGGCTGGTCATCGTCGGCGCCGGGCGCGATTTCGGCCAAGATCCGCCGGACCATCGGCGGCAATCCGCACATCCACCTCGCCGAGCGCACGACCGACCGGGCCGAGATGGCGCGCTTCATGGCCAGCGCCGACGCGCTGATCCACGGCTCCGAATCGGAGACCTTCTGCCTCGTCGCCGCCGAGGCGCGGGCGAGCGGCCTGCCGCTGATCACCCCCGACCGCGGCGCCGCCGCCGACCATGCCCGCGCCTCGAACGGCATCACCTTCGCCAGCGGCGATCCGGTCAGCGCGGCCGGCGCCATCGGCCGCTTCGTCGACGCCCGCCGCGCCGGCACGCTGCCCGCCCCGCCCGCCGAGCCGGTGCGGACGATGGACGATCATTTCGTCCAGCTGTTCGCCGCCTTCGAGACGCTGATCGCCGCGCAGCACTCCCCCGTCGCCCGCGCCGCCTGAGGGCAGCCCCCTCGCCGCCATGACGGGCGGTTATCCCGGCGGTCGCGCTTTGCCCGGGGCCGGGCCGGACCGCGCGGCTAGACTGGCGGCGTGATCGGCTTCGTCCCCACTCCCGAACAGGCGATGCTGCAGCGGACCGCGCGCGACTACGCCGCCGGCCGGCTGCGGCCGCTGGTCGAGCGCACCCGCCGCGCGCCGCCGGGCGACCCATGGGGCGAGGTGCAGCCGGCGTTCGCCGCCGGCGCCGCGCTCGGCCTGACCAAGCTCTTCGTGCCCGAGGAGCTGGGCGGGCTGGGCGGCAGCTGCCTCGACGCCGTGCTGGTGCTCGAGGAACTGGGCGCGGCCGACGTCGGCATCGCGTCCGACTATTTCTCGCTGACGGCGACGATGCCGCTGCTCCTCGCCCGCGCCGGCGGCGACCGCTACCTGCGCGAGTTCGCCGCCGCCCCGGCGATGGTCCTGGCCGGGGCCCAGAGCGAGCCCAACGTCGCCGGATCGGAGCTGATGATGGCCGGCGCCGACGCCGCCCACGGCCCCAAGCTGAGCGCGCGGCGCGACGGCGACGGCTGGGTGCTGAACGGCGCCAAGTCGGCCTTCGTCACCAATGCCGGCGTCGCCGACGCCTATCTGATCATCGCCCGCACCGATCCCGCCAAGCCGCTGATCGAGGGGCTGAGCCTGTTCTGGGTCCCCGCCGGGACGCCGGGGGTGCGCGTCGGGCGCAAGACGCCGCTGATCGGCTGGCCGCTGACCAGCCACGCCGAGCTCGGCTTCGACGCCGTGCGCCTGCCGCCCGAGGCGCTGCTCGGCAGCGAGGGCGGCGCGGCGATGCTGTTCGCCCGTGTGCCGGAAATGCCGGTGTGCCTCGCCGCCTGCTTCGTCGGCCTGGCGCGGGCGGCGTACGACTATGCGCTGGCCTATGCCCGCGAACGCCGCAGCCTGGGGGTGCCGATCGCGCGGCACCAGGCGGTCGCCCTCAAGCTCGCCGAGATGGCGGTCGAGGTCCACGCCGCGCGCCTGCTGGTGTGGGACGCCGCCGCCGGCTGCGCCACCGACCCGATGGCGACGGCGATGTTCAAGGCGCCCGCGGCCAAGGCCAAGGCGGTCGACGCCGCCATCCGCTGCGCCGAACTGTGCGTCCAGGTGCTCGGCGGCTACGGCGTGACGCAGGAGTATGAGGCCGGGCGCTTCCTCAACGACGCCTGGATCGGCTGGTCGTGCGACTTCACCCGCGACGTCCTGTACCTCGGCATCGCCGCGGGGCTTTAGCGCGGCGGCGCTGTCCTACAGGGGTCGGAATCGGCTAGCATCGCCGTCGCCGCGAGGATTGCTGCGGCGGGGAAGGCGGACTGACAAACACGATCGCGGGCGTGACCTTCGTGTGACCTTCGCCGGCCGGGCGGCTCAGCCCTGCTCGGCCCCGGCGGCGCGCAGGACCTGGACCAGCTCGGCGACCGGCGCCCGCAGCAGCGCGCGTTCGCGGAAGGTCATGCTGATCTCCGGCGACAACCGCGGCGCGTCGACGGCGAGCGCGACCAGCCCGTCGGCGGCGGCGACGAGCTGCGACGGCAGATAGCTGAGGTAATCGCCCAATCGCATCAGCGCCTTGAGGAAGCTGGCCGAACTGCTGGTCACGGTCGATCGCGGCGGCGACAGCCCCTGGTCGATGAACTGGGCGTCGAACTGCTGCCGCCACTTCTGCGTCGCCGGCGGCAGCGCCCACGGCCAGGCGAGCAGGGCGCTGAGCGGCTGCGGGCCGAGCGCGGCCAGCGGATGGCCGGCGCGGGCGAACACGGCGAGCGAATCGACGACGATGACCTCGGTCGAGAAATCGGCGTCGGCGAGCTTGGGCCAGGCGCCGACGATGACGTCGAGCTGGCCGCGACGGAGCTGGGGGACGAGATCGTCGACCAGACCCTCGACCACGGTCAGGTCGATGCCCGGATGGAGCCGCTGCAGCGCGACCGTTGCCTGGGGCAGCAGGGCGCAGGCGACGCTGGGGCCGATGCCGACCTTGACGTGGCCCGCCGCCGCTCCGCGCAGCGCACCGATCGCCGCCTCGGCCGAGCGCAGCTGCGCCTCGATCGCCTTGGCGTGCATCGCCAGCGCCTCGCCATAGACGGTGGCGACGACGCCGACCGGCGTGCGGTCGAACAGGCGGACGCCGAGCTCCTCCTCCAGCCCGCGCAGGCTCTTCGACAGCGCCGGCTGGGTCAGCAGCAATTTGTCGGCCGCCTGGCCGATGCTGCCGAGTTCGAAGACGGCGAGGAAGTGCCGCAGGCGGCGCGATTCGATCAAGGCGGTTCCTCCCGCCGCGCTTGTCGCCCGCGCCCGTCATAACCGCAAGTCAGGGGGAGGCCGTGCCGATTCTATGCGCGATCCCCGGCCGTGCGCCGCGAAGATAGGGCATGACGGCGACGCAACGCATTCTGGCGACCGAGGCGGCGGTCAGCATCGTGCCCAATGCGGTCGTCAGCGCGCTGTTCGTCTGGCTGGTATTCGGCGGCATGGACGCGATCCCGCTGTGGGGACTGCACGGCCTTGCCTTCGACCTGCTGCCGACGACCTTCATGCTGACGCTGATGACCGTCTTCGCCCTGACCCTGATCGTCCGCGGCCGGCGGCGGCGCGGCCTTGGCGCCGCAGCGGGCGCGCTGCCGCTGCCGCGTCCGCTGGCGCTGCGGGCGCTGGCGCTGGCGCTGCTGCTCAGCCTCGCCTTCGTGCCGCTGTCGGTGCTGCTGCTGTGGCTCGGCTGGCACGGCGACTGGAGCTATGCCCGCGTCATGGCCTTCAAGATCGCCTATGGCGTCGCCGTCGGGCTGGTGGCGACGCCGCTCGCCGTCCTCGCCGCGCTGCGGGAATGACGTGCGGCTGGCGACCTACGGCTTTGCCGACGGCGACCGCGCCGTGCGGATCGAGGGCGACGAGGTCGTCGACCTGCGCCGCGCCGAGCCGCTGGCGACGTTGCTCGCCGAGCGGCTCGACGGCGACGGCCCGCGCTCGCCGCTCGATCCCGCCCGGCTGCGGGCGCCGATCCCCCGCCCGCCGGCGTTCCTCGGCGTCGGCCTCAACTACCGCGACCACGCCCGCGAGACCGGCCGGACGCTGGGCGCGACGCCGGCGCTGTTCGCCAAGGGCCAGGGCGCCGTCGCCGCGCCGTTCGGCACGCTGGCGTCGGCCTTCGCCAGTCTCGATTACGAAGGCGAACTCGGCGTCGTCATCGGGCGGCGCTGCCACCGCGTCGGTGCGGCGCACGTCCAGGACCACATCGCCGGCTATGTCGTGGTCAACGATGTGACGGTGCGCGAGCTGGTCACGCCCGACACCGTCCTGCTCGGCAAGGCCGGGGCCGGGCACGGGCCGTTCGGGCCGTGGCTGACGACCGCCGACGCCGTGCCCGACCCGCACGCGCTGGCGCTGACCACGCACGTCAACGGCGAGGTGCGGCAGGCCTCGACCACCGCCGAGCTCCACCGCGGTGTCTTCGAGCTGGTCGCCTGGCTGGCGGCGGCGCTGGTGCTCGAGCCCGGCACGGTCATCGCCACCGGCTCGCCGGCGGGCTCGGGCGTCGGCTTCGCGCCGCCGCGCTGGCTGGTGCCCGGCGACGTCGTACGCGTCGCAATCGAGCACCTCGGCCACATCGAACACCGCGTCGTGCCGGCATGATCCGCGACGCGGCCGCCGACGTCGCGATCATGGGCGCGGGCGCGGCGGGCGCGCTGTTCGCCGCGCGCCTGGCGGCGGCGGGCCGGCGCGTCGTCGTCCTCGAGGCGGGACCGCCGCGGGCGATGAGCGACCTCGTCTCGTCGCAGATCTGGGCGCGGCGGCTGAAGTGGGGCGGCGCGCCGGTGCTGCCCGGCGGCAGCCACCCGTTCGGCCACACCATGTCGACCGGCAGCGGCCTGGGCGGCGCGGCGCTGCACCATTATGCCGGCTGGCCGCGGCTGCAGCCGGCCGATTTCACGCTGGGCAGCGACCACGGCGTCGGCCACGACTGGCCGATCGGCTACGACGACCTGCGACCGCATTACGACGCCATCCAGGCCGAGGTCGGCGTGGCGGGCGACGCGGCGGCCGAGGTCTGGCGGCCGCCCGGCGCGCCTTACCCGATGCCGCCGCTGAAATGGTTCGCGCAGGGGGAGATCCTGAAGGCCGGGTTCGAGAAGGTCGGGCTGCGGGTGTCGCCGGCGCCGATGGCGGTGACCTCGGTCGACTTCGGCGACCGGCCGCCGTGCCAGTACGACGGCTGGTGCGACGCCGGCTGCCCGATCGGCGCACTGGCCAACCCGTTCGCGGTGCATTTCCCCAAGGCGCAGGCGGCAGGCGCCGAGTTCCGCGCCGGCGCGGCGGTGACGGGGATCGAGCTCGACCACGGCGGCCGCGCCGCCGGGCTGCGTTGGACGGACGCGCAGGGACAGGCGCACCTGCAGCCGGCGACGCGTGTCATTCTGGCTGGCGCGGCGGTGCAGAACGCGCGGCTGCTGCTGGCGCAGGGGCTGGGCGGGCCAAACGTCGGGCGCTTCTTCAATGCCCACAGCATCGCCAACGTCCATGGCCTGTTCGCCGTGGACACCGAGTGCCACCGCGGGCTGACCGCCGGCACGCTGACCTGCCAGGACGGCTACGCCAAGGTCCAGCCAGGCAAGCCGCTGGGCAGCATCACCTGGGGCATCGCCCCCGCGGTCAAGCCCAACGACCTGATCGGCATCGCCATGACCCGCCCCGACCTGTTCGGCCCGGCGCTGGACGGCTTCATCCGGCAGGCGAGCCGGCATCTCGGCGTCGTCAACGGCATCGTCGAGGCGCTGCCGGTGGCCGACAACCGTGTCGAGCTGACGGCAGCGAAGGACCGCTTCGGCGTGCCGCTGGCCCGCATCGTCCACTCGCCCGACCCGCGCAGCCTGGCGCTGTGGGACGCCGCCAACGCCATCGGACTGAAGGTCATGCACGCGGCCGGCGCGGGCGAGGCTTGGGCGGGAGCGCAGCGCAGCTTCGCCCACGTCGCCGGCGGCACGATCATGGGGCGCGATCCGGCGACGTCGGTGACCGACGATCTCGGCCGGCTGCGCGGCGTTCCCGGCGTGACCGTCGCCGGCGGCGGCCTGTTCCCCTCGATCGGCGCGGTCAGCCCGACCTTCACCGTGCTGGCGCTGGCCAACAGGACGGCCGCGGCGATGACCGCCGACTGGGACGGCTTCGCGGCATGATCGACGACTTCGTCCGCCGGTACCTGCCGCCGCCCGAACATTGGCCGGTGATCGACCTCGGCGGGCTCGACTATCCGGAGCAGCTCAACGCCGCCGTGGCGCTGCTCGACGACGCCGTCGCGGCCGGTGAGGGCGCGCGGACGGCGGTGGTCGGCGACGACGAGGCGCTGACCTATGCCGCCTTGAAGGACCGCTCCGACCGAATCGCCCGCGTGCTCGCCGACGACGGGCTGGTGCCGGGCGGCCGCGTCCTGCTGTGCGGGCCGAACGGGCCGTGGCTGATCGCCGCCTGGTTCGGCATCCTCAAGGCCGGCGGCATCGTCGTCGCCGTCATGCCGCTGCTGCGGGCGGGCGAAATTGCGATGGTTGTCGCCAAGGCGCGCGTCGGCCAGGCGATTGTTGCCGCCGCCTGCGCCGACGCCGTCGCCGCGACCGCCGCCTTGCGGCGTTTGACCTACGGCGACGGCGACCTCGAGCACCGGGTCGCGGCGGCGGGCGACTTCACGCCGGTCGCGACGCGCGCCGACGATCCGGCGATCATCGCCTTCACCTCGGGCACGACCGGGACGCCCAAGGGCACGGTGCATTTCCACCGCGACCTCCTGGTCCCGGCCGACACCTTCGCCCGCCACATCCTGAGGCCCGTTCCCGGCGCGGTGTGGAGCGCGACGCCGCCGCTCGCCTTCACCTTCGGGCTGGGGGCGCTGGTCCTGTTCCCGTTCCGCTTCCGCGGCACCGCCGTGACGCTGGCCGACACCTCGGCCGGCGGCGTCCTGGCGGCGGTCGCGCGGCACCGCATCACCATGCTGTTCACCGCGCCGACGGCGTACAAGGCGATGCTCGCGCACGGCGTTGCGGGCCACGACCTGTCGAGCCTGACGACCTGCGTCTCGGCCGGCGAGCACCTGCCGGCGGAGACCTTTGCCGCGTGGCACGCGGCAACCGGCCTGCGCCTGGTCAACGGCATCGGCGGCACCGAGATGATGCACATCTTCGTCGCCGCCGCCGGCGACGACATCCGCCCCGGTGCGACCGGCCGCGCCGTGCCCGGCTATACCGTGCGCGTCCTCGACGACGCCGGCCGGCCACAGGCGGCGGGCGAGGGGCGACTGGCGGTGCGCGGGCCGACCGGGTGCCGCTACCTCGACGATGCGCGGCAGGCGAAGTACGTCGTCGATGGCTGGAACGTCACCGGCGACCGCTACCGCATCGATGATGACGGCTATTGCTGGTATCTCGCGCGCGCCGACGACATGATCGTGTCGTCGGGCTACAACATCGCGCCGCCCGAGGTCGAGGCGGCGCTGTCGAGCCACCCCGCCGTCGCCGAGTGCGCCGTCGTCGGCGTCCCGGACGCGGCGCGCGGGCAGATCGTCAAGGCCTTCGTCGTTCCCGCCGGCCCCGCCGTCGCCGGCCTCGCCAAGGCCTTGCAGGACCACGTCAAGGCGGCGATCGCGCCGTATAAATATCCGCGCGAGATCGCCTTCGTCGCCGCGCTGCCGCGCACCGCGACCGGCAAGATCCAGCGTCACCGGCTGCGCGAGGGCGACCCATGAGCGACGATCCCTATTCGGCCATCCCGCAGCTGATCTACCGCTACTGCCGCGCGCTCGACCGGCTCGCGCCGGCGCTGCTCGACGAGGTGTTCGCGCCCGACGCCGACATCGACCTCGGCGCCATCTTCCGCGGGCCGCCGGCGGGGTTCGTGCCGGTCATGCTCGGCTTCATGGGGTCGATGGCGGCGACGCGGCACGAGGTCGGCAACGTCGTGATCGAGGTCGACGGCGACCGCGCCGGGGTCGAGAGCTATGTCACCGCCTGGCACCGCATCGACGCGCCCGAAGGGACGAAGGAGCTGATCGTCCGCGCCCGCTACTTGAGCATCGGCGGCGCGGACCGGCGCGGGCTGGCGGCTGGTGGCGCACGGCGAGGTCGTCGACTGGGGGGCGCTCACGCCGGCCAGCCCCGCGTGGTTCGACGACAACGCGGAGCTGCCGAAGGGCCGCCGCGACCGGGCCGACGCCTCGTGGCGCGTGCTGGGCTGAAATCGCAGACGACCGCGTCAGGCGCGCCGTATGACAGCCGGCGATCGGCTGCTAAGGGGAGGCGATGCTGCCCGCCCTTGCTATCGTCTATGAACACCCCGCCTGGTTCGCGCCGCTGTTCGCCGCGCTCGACCGGCGCGGCATTGCCTACGACGCGCAGCATCTGTCGGGCCACGGCTTCGATCCGGCCGAGGCGGCCGTACCGGCGCCGGTCGTGCTCAGCCGCGTCGCCATGTCGAGCTTTCTGCGCGAGGCCGAGCACGGCATCTTTTATGCCGAGGCGCTGTTCGCCCACTGGGCGGCGCGCGGCGCGCATATCCTGAACGGCGCCGGCGTCCTCGCGCTCGACCGGTCGAAGGCGCGGCAGCTGGCGCTGATCGCCGGCCTCGGGCTGGGCACGCCGCGGACGCGCGTCGTCCACCGCGTCGCCGACCTGCCGGCGGCGGCGGCGGCGATCGGCTTCCCGCTCGTCGTCAAGGCCAATGTCGGCGGGTCGGGCGCGGGGATCGTCCGCTACCACGACGCCGACGAACTGGCAGCGTCGATCGCCGCCGGCACCGTTCCCGACAGCATCGACCGCGTCCTGCTCGTCCAGGCCTTCGTTCCGGCGCGTGGTAACATCGTCACCCGCATCGAGACGCTGGGCGGCCGCTTCCTGTACGCCATCGACATCGACAGCCCGGAGGGCAGCTTCGACCTGTGCCCGGCCGACGCTTGCGCCGCGACGCGCGGCCCGATCCGCATGACCCGGGCCGACCCCGCCCCGGCGCTGGTCGCGGCGGCCGAGCGCATCGCCACCGCCGCCGGGCTCGACGTCGGCGGCATCGAGGTGATGATCGACGACCGCGACGGCAGCGCGAAATTCTACGACATCAACGCCCTGTCCAACTTCGTCGCCCGGCCGCTCGACGTCCTCGGCTGGGACCCACACGAGCGGCTGGTCGACCATCTCGCCGCCGCCATTGCCGCGCAGGGAGGGTGAACATGCGCTATGGCTTCTGGGCGCCGGTGTTCGGCGGCTGGCTCCGCAACGTCGCCGACGAGGGGATGGACGCCAGCTGGGCTTATACGCGCGACCTGTGCCTGCGGGCCGAAGCGATCGGTTATGACCTGACGCTGGTCGCCGAGCTCAACCTCAACGACATCAAGGGGATCGATGCGCCGGCGCTCGACGCCTGGTCGACCGCGGCAGCGCTGGCGGCGGTGACGCAGCGGCTGGAGCTGATGGTCGCCGTCCGCCCCAACTTCCACCAGCCGGCGCTGTTCGCCAAGCAGGCGGCCAACATCGCCAACATCAGCGGCGGGCGGCTCAGTCTGAACGTCGTTTCGTCGTGGTGGGCCGAGGAGGCGCGCCAGTACGGCCTGCCGTTCGACGCCCACGATGACCGCTATGCCCGCACCGGGGAATGGCTGCGCGTCGTCGACGGCCTGTGGCGCGAGCCGCGTTTCACCTTCGCCGGAACGCTGTACCGCACCGAGGCGGCGGTGCTGTCGCCAAAGCCGGCGGTGCGACCGCGATTCTACGCCGGTGGCGAATCGGAGACGGCCAAGGCGCTGATCGCGGCACAGTGCGACGCCTATGTCATGCACGGCGACGAACCGGCGGTCGTCGCTGCCAAGATCGCCGACATGCGGTCGCGGCGCGCCGCGCTGGGCCTGCCGCCGATGACCTATGGCCTGGCCGCCTATGCCATCGTCCGCGACAGCGCGCGCGAAGCGGCGGCGGAGGTCGCGCGCATCACCGACATGGGCGGAACGCCGCCGCCGGGCTTTGCCAATTTCGACCAGTGGCTGTCGGGCACCCAGCTCGAGCGCGAGCTGAAGATCCGCGAATATTCGGTCAGCAACCGCGGCCTGCGCCCGGGCCTGGTCGGCACGCCCGAGCACGTCGCCGCGCGCATTGCCGAATTCGCGGCCGCCGGCGTCGACCTGCTCCTGCTGCAGATGAGCCCGCAGCGCGAAGAGATGGAGCGCTTCGCCGCACAGGTGATCGCCGCCCCCCGGCGCCGCGCGGCATGAACCGCCCGGCATGAACTGCCCGGCATGAACTACGCGGCATGAACCGCGCCGTCCTGACGCTCGCCGGGCTGATCGCCGGCGTCGCCGCCGGATCGCTGGCGGCAGCACGCGGCTGGCCCGCCGCCGACGCTTTGGCGGCGGCGAAGCTGGTCGGCACGCTGTGGCTCGACGCGCTGCGGATGACGGTGTTGCCGCTGGTCGTCACCCTGACCGCGACCGGCACCGCGCGAGCGGTCGCCGCGGCGCGCGGCGGCGCTGTCATCCGCCGGGCCGGCGGACTCGGCCTGATCCTTCTCGTCGCCTCGGCCGCGGTCGCCGTCGTGCTTGGTCCGCTGCTGCTGTCGGCGTGGTCGCCGCCGCCGACGGCGCTGGCTACCCCGGGCGCCGCGTCGCTCGGGACGCCCGGCGCCGGAGCGGGCGCGGCGGTGCTGGCCTGATCGCGCCGAACCTTGCCGCCGCCGCCGCGGAAGGCGCGATCCCGCCGCTCGCCATCTTCGCCTTGCTGTTCGGCGTGGCGGCGGCCCGCCTGCCGGCGGCGCGCACGGCGACCGCGCTGGCCGCCCTGGCACAGACCGCCGACATCGTCCTGGTCATCGTCGGCTGGGTGCTCGCCCTCGCGCCGCTGGGCGTCGCGGCGCTCGGCTTCACTTTGGGCGCGCGGCTGGGCGCCGGCGCCGGTTGGGCGCTCGGCGCCTATATCGCGGCGCAGGTTGCCGTCACCGTCCTGCTCGGCCTGGCCATGATCGGGTTGGCGGTGGCCGGCGGGCGCGTTCCCGTCGCCATGTTCACCCGCGCCGCGCTCGAGCCGCAGGCGGTTGCGGCCGGGACGCAGTCGTCGCTCGCCGCCCTACCGGCGATGCTCGCCGCCGCGGCCAGGATCGGCGGCGGCGGCGATCCCGGCCCGGCCGCGGCGGTGCTGCCGCTCGCCGTCGCCCTGTTCCGGCTGGCGGCGCCGGCGTCGATCGTCATCGTCACGCTGGCGACGGCGCGACTGACGGGCACGCCGCTCGCCTCGGCGACGCTGGTTACGGTCGCCGTCCTCGCCGTGGTCGGCACGCTGGTCATCGCCGGTCTGCCCAACCAGACAACCTTTTTCGCCGCTTATGCGCCGCCGTTGCTCGCCGCCCACTTGCCGGTCGAGTGGCTGCCGCTGTTCCTGGCCGTCGATGTCGTGCCCGACATCTTCTATACCGTGACCAACGTCACCGCCGACCTGGCGCTGGCCGCGACGGCGGCGCGGACCGCGCGTTAGCCGGCGGTGCGGGCGACGCGCTGCGGCAGGTCACGCCTGGTGGACCGCCTTCGTCACGCAGTAGCTGTCGAAGCCCTCGCTGCCGCCTTCGCTGCCGAAGCCCGACATCTTGACGCCGCCGAACGGCGCATCGGCGACGGAGATGGCAAAGGTGTTGATGCCAACCATGCCCGCCTCGATGGCGTCGCCGAGCAGGTTGGCGCGACGGCCATTCTCGGTGAAGGCGAAGGCGGCGAGGCCGTAGGGCAGGCGGTTGGCCTGTTCGATCGCCTCGTCCATCGTCGTGAACGAGCGCGTCACCGCGACCGGGCCGAAGGGTTCGCTCGACATGATCTCGGCCGTCGGCGGCACGTCGGCGAGGAGCGTCGGCTGGAAGAAGTAGCCGCCGTCGCCGCGCTCGCCGCCGGCCAGCGTCCGCGCGCCCTGCGCCTGGGCGTCGGCGACCAGCGCGGCGATGGCGTCGGGCCGGCGGCGGTTGGCCAGCGGCCCCATGCGGCTGGCCGGATCGAGCCCGTCGCCGACCGGCAGCGCCTGCCGTGCGCGCCGGCGAAGCCCTCGAGGAACGGCTCGTAGACCGGCTCCTCGACATAGAAGCGCGTCGGCGAGACGCAGACCTGGCCCGCGTTGCGGAATTTCTGCGCGACGACCATGTCGAGCGTCTTGTCGAGGTCGCAATCGGCGAAGATCAGCACCGGCGCGTGGCCGCCGAGTTCCATCGTTGTCCGCTTCACCCCGTCGGCGGCGAGCTTCAGCAGATGCCGGCCGACGGGAACCGATCCGGTGAAACTAACCTTGCGGATGACCGGCGAGGCGATCAGGTGGCGCGACACCTGGTCGGGCACGCCGAACACGCAGCTGGGCGACGTCGACCGGCAGGCCGGCATCGAGCAGGCAGCGGAAGAAGGCGGTCGTGCAGCCCGGCGTCTCCTCGGGCGGCTTGGCGATAACCGAGCAGCCCGCCGCCAGCGCCGGCGCCAGCTTCTTGGCCAGCAGATAGACCGGGAAGTTCCACGGGCTGAGCGCCGCGACCGGGCCGACCGGCTGGCGCAGCACGACCGAGCGCTGGCCGGCGGGGCGGACGAGGACGCGGCCATAGGCGCGCTTCGCCTCCTCGGCGTACCAGTCGAACATCTGCGCCGAGGCCGCGACCTCGGCCCGCGCCTCGGCGATGATCTTGCCCTGCTCGCGCGTCAGCAGCGTGGCGATCGTCTCGACGCGCTCGCGCATCAGGACGGCGGCGCGGCGCAGGATTCCCCCCCGCGTCTCGACGTCGGTCGCGCGCCACCGCGTGAAGCCGCGCTCGGCCGCCGCCAGCGCCAGGTCGAGATCGGCGGGACTGGCAAAGGCACCTCGGCAATCGTCTGGCCGGTGGCGGGATTGTAGACGGGCCCGCGCGTCGCGCCCTTCGCCGGCATGCCAGGCGCCGTCGATGAACAGGCGAAGGTCGGCGTCGTCCATGGTCGCTGCAATCCCTGGCTTCGGATAGGGCGCCACCGCGCCCGCGCCGCTCCGCATACGCCGCGCCGCCCTGAAGCGGAAGCCGTTCTGAGCCGCGGCCGACGACGCGGGCGCCTAGGACCACGCGGGGGAACGGCCTGGTCAGCCGCGGCAGATCGCGCGCGATAGCGGATCACGAGCGGTGGGCAACGAAGGCCGTGCGTCGCCGTCATCACCGCGGTAGAGAAGGCGGCGCGGCGGCGCGCCGCGCGTGGAGGATGGATCATGACCGGACGGCGCATCGACCGGGTCGTCGTCCTGGGCGGCGGCACCGCCGGCTGGATGACGGCAACCGCTCTGGCGAAGGCGATGCCGGCGCTGGCCGTGACGCTGGTCGAATCGGAGGAGATCGGCACGGTCGGCGTCGGCGAGGCGACGATCCCGACGATCCACTGGTTCAACGAGCTGATCGGCCTGACGAGGCCGACTTCCTGCGCGAGACCAAGGCGAGCTTCAAGCTCGGTATCGAGTTCGTCGGCTGGAATCGCATCGGCGACCGCTATTTCCACCCGTTCGGCACCTTCGGCGTGCACCTGCCCGGCGTCCCGTTCCACCACCGCTGGCTGCAGGCCCGCGCCGAGGGGTATCCGCGCGACCTGTCCGCCTTCAGCCTGGCGACGCAGCTCGCCGCCGCAGGCCGCTTCGCCAAGCCGAGCAAGCGACCCGCGCTCGATCCTGTCCACGCTCGGCTATGCCTACCATTTCGATGCCAGCCTGTACGCCCGCCACCTGCGCGGCATTGCCGAAGCGGCCGGCGTCGTCCGCGTCGAGGGCAAGCTCGCGCGCGTCGAGCAGGACGAGCGCCAGCGGCTTCGTCACCGCCTGGTCACCGAACGCGGCGAACGTCTGGCCGGCGACCTGTTCGTCGACTGCTCGCGGCTTCCGCGCGCTGCTGATCGAGGAGACGCTGCACGCCGGGTACGACGACTGGTCGCACTGGCTGCCGTGCGACCGCGCCGTCGCCGTGCCGTCGGCCAACGTCGGCGCCGCCGACGCCCTTTACCCGCGCCACCGCGCGCGCCTGCGGGCTGGCAGTGGCGCATCCCGCTGCAGCACCGCACCGGCAACGGCTATGTCTATTCAAGCGCCTTCATCGAGCGACGACGAGGCGCGGGCGACGCTGCTGGCGAACCTGGAGGGCGAGGCCGCTCGCCGAACCGCGGCTGATCCGCTTCAAGGCCGGGCGGCGGCGCAAGGGGTGGGACGGCAACGTCGTCGCGATCGGGCTGGCCAGCGGCTTCCTCGAACCGCTCGAATCGACCAGCATCCACCTGATCCAGAGCGGCATCGCCAAGCTGCTGTCGCTGTTCCCCGACCGCGACTGCGATCCTGCTGCTGGCGGCGCGGTACAACGCGCTGCTTCGCCGCCGATATGGACAACGTGCAAGGACTTCCTGATCCTCCATTACCACGCCACCAGCGAGCGGCACGACCCGTTGTGGCAGCACACACGGCACATGGCGCTGCCCGACAGCCTGCGCGCCAAGGAGGAACATTACCGCCGCTCGGGCCGGCTGATGCTGGACACCGACGAGCTGTTCCGCGACGCGAGCTGGCTCGCCGTGCTGAGCGGCCAGGGGATCGCGGCGCAGGGCTATGCCCCGCTCGCCGACATGCTCGACGGCGCCGCCAACCGCGCGCATGCTCGAGCAGCTCGACACGCTGATCGCCCGCGCCGTGCCGACCCTGCCGACGCATGCGGCGGCGATCGCGCGCGACGATGGCGCCGCAGAGCGCGGCCGCCTGAATGGCCGCCCCGTCGCCCGCGCCGTCGGTCCGCGTCGAGCGCATCGGCCGCGAGGGCGAGCCGGTCGTCGTCATCGACGGCTTCGCCGCCGATCCCGCGGCGCTGCGGGCGGCGGCCGCGGCGCCGACCTTCGCGCCCGACGGCACGCATTATCCCGGCATCAAGGCGGCGGTGCCGCCCGGCCTATTTCGCCGACGTCGCGCCGACGCTGTCGGCATCGTCCTGCGCGACGTCTTCGGCTTCGCCGAACCGGCCAGCGTCATCGACGCCTGGTTCTCAGCTCGTGACGACCGCCGCCGGCGGCGCTGACGCTGATGCAGCGCCTGCCGCACGTCGATGCGCTGCGGCCGCGGCAGATCGCGCTGGTCCATTATCCTCGGGCACGACGATCCACGGCGGCACCGCCTTCTTCCGCCACCGCGCGACCGGGTTCGAGACGCTCGACGAGGCGCGCGCCCCGGCCTTCCGCACGCGCCTGGCGGCCGAGGTCGCCGCACAGCCCCGCCGCCGCCCGCCTATATCGACGACGGCGCGCCGTGGTTCGAGCGGATCGCCGCGGTCGCGCCCGCCTTCAACCGCGCGCTGCTCTACCGCAGCGCGCTGCTCCACTGCGGGCTGATCCCGCCGGAGCGCGTGCTGTCGGCCGATCCGCTCGCCGGGCGGCTGACGGTCGGCGCCTTCCTCGGGCCGGGCGGACGAACGGCGAGATAGACCGTGCTCCACAGCTGCGCCGCGTTCGATTCGTCGACGTCGGCGCCGCTCGCGCCGAACGGCGCGACGGTGTAGCGGCCATCGGCGAAGGCCCACGACCACAGCTCGGAATTGCCGAAGGCGCGCGTCGCCTCGATCGCGCTGCCACAAGCGTCGCCTGCGCCGCGACGAGCCGTGCGCGGATCGCCGGCGGCAGATCGGCGCGCGCAGCTGGCGTTCGAGCCCGGCGGCGAACAGCGCCTGCTGCCACGACCAGACGACCGTGCCGTGATAGGCGTTGCGGCTGAACCGCGCCTGCACCGCGGGCGTCGGCGAGCACCGGATTGGCGACGAGCAGGCCGACATCGGTCATCAGCCCGGCGGGGAACGGCCGCATGACGGCGGCGACGGCGCGGTCGAGGTCGGCGGGCGCCGGATCGGCGAACAGCAGCGCGAAGCCCTCGTCCGAATTGAGGATCGGCACCGGCCGGCCGTCGGCGTCGAGCGACAGGGCGTGATAGGTCAGATCGGCGTCGCCGAGCGCAGCCAGCGCCGGGGCCGCGGGCACGCCGACGCGGGCGGCGTAGCTGACGATTGCCGTGCGCGCTTCGCGATTGCCGGCACGGTCACGGCGAACAGCGGCGGCGCCTTATCCCGCCAGACGTCGGCCATCGCCGCGGCGGGTGCCAGAGCGGCGCGATCGGCCGGCGTCAGCACCGCGTCGAGCAGGCCCGCGCGCGGTCATCCGCGCGATCGCCGCCAGCGCCGCGGGCAGCCACACGGCGTTGATATCATAGGCGAAGCGGCCGCGGCCGAGCCCCTCCTCGCTGTCGCGCCACTGGCCGGTCAGGCGGTGCGGCTTGATCGGCACGAGGTTGGCGGCGACCGGATCGCGCGGCGAAGGCCGCGTCCGGCGGCGACGACGAAGCGCGCGTTGCGCACCATCAGCGCCGCCGCCGACGCGTCGCCGAAGCGCGTGCGTCAGGAAGCCGCCCGCCCGGGCCCGCCCGTCCGGCCGGTCGAGCAGATAGGCCGCCGCGACCGGCGCCAGCATCAGCGAGGTGTCGACCATGCCGTAGTCGAGCGTCGGCGCGTCGCCCTGGCGGTCGCCGAGCCGGCGGTGTTCGAGCACGGCAAACTCGCCAATCCTTCCTCGTGCGCCACCTCGCCGTCGGGGGCCAGCCGCGCCAGCACGGCGCCGAGCCCGGCTTCGACCGCGTCGGGCTGCAGCGCCGGCAGCAGCAGGCGCAGCGACATCAGCGTGTCGCGGCCGAAATAGGTGTTGAAGCGCCACGATCCGGCGAGGAACTTCTCGCGGTAGCTGAGGAAGGTCAGCGCGTTGCGCGCCGCGGGATCGTCGCGCGGCCCGCGCGTTGAGCAGGGCCGCGCCGCCGAGCGGCGTCAGCGGCGCGTCGCCGCTCGCCGCGGTCAGCGCCAGCCGGATGCGGCCGTCGGTCCCGGCGGTGATCGTCGTCCCGTCGAGCCGTCCGTCGACCACGGCCAGCGACAGGCGGTAGCCGGGCGCGCCGTCGACGCGGTCGCGGGCATAATCGAGCGTGGCGCCGCGGCTCGTCGCGGCGACGGCGACGGCGGCGGGGATCGTGCCCAGCGCCTGATAGTCGCGGATGATGCGGACGCTCGACAGCACCGCCTGCTTCACCTCGAGGCGCGGCGCGTCGATCGTCGCCACGGCGCGGATGCCGTAGCAGCGGCCGGCCGCGGGCGTCGACGACGGTCGTCGGCAGCGGCGCCTGGTCGAGCCGCCATGTCGCCGGAGCGGCGAGGGGTGCGAACCACAGCGCGACCCCGCTGTTGCCGGCGGGGAAGGCGACGAGGATGCGCGGGTCGCGACCCGACCGCAGCAGCAGGTGCGCCGCCACCGGCCCGTCGCGGACGAAGGCGTTGAGGTTCTGCCCCTCGGTCGACCTGATAGGCGAGTTCGGGCGCCGGGGCCGCCCCGCCCAGCAGCAGCAGGGCGGCGGCGGCGACGAGGCGGACGGTCACGCCGCTAGAACCGGAAGGTCATCGACCCGCCATAGGTCGGCCCGACGATGCCGCGGCCGTAGAAATAGCCCGAGGCCGCGTTCTGCGTCTGGCCCTGGCGCGGATTGCCTTCGGTGATGCCGACGACGTTGAACACGTTCTCGGCATTGAACGCGACCTGCAGCCGGTCGTTGACGTTGATGTTGATGCCGAAGCTGGTCACGCCGTACGCCGGCAGCGCGATCTGGTTGCCGTTGTCGGCGAAGATCTTGCCGATGTACTTGTAGCGGCCATAGACCTCGCCCAGCCCGTTCGGCAGCTTGATCGTCGGCGTGACGGTGAACAGCTGCTTGGGCGTCCGCTCCGGCGTCTTGCCGGTGTAGCCCGGCGCCGGCACGAAATCGGCCGGGTTGAACACGGGGCTGTTGCTGATCTGCTGGCGGAAGTTGTTCAGCTTCGGGTTCTGGAAGACGCTGTTGAAGTCGACCGCGAACAACTTCAGCGGGCGGTAGGTGAAGTCGACCTCGACGCCGTTGACGTTGTAGTCGGACAGCAGGTTGTTGAACTGCGCCGGGTTGTTCGGGTCCTGGATCGAGAAGAACTGGTTGTTGAAGTCGGTGTGGAAATAGGTGACCTGCGCGTTCAGCCCGTGGCCCGAATAGCGCACGCCGCCCTCGTACAGCTTGATGACCGCGAACGGGTTGACGCCCTGCGTCTGGAAGCCGTCGGCATAGCGGCCGTAGACCGAGAAGTTCGGCGTGATCAGATAGTTGGCGCCGACCGTCCAGGCGATGCGGTGCTGGTCCTTGTTCGTCGTCGTGAAGGTGCCGTTGAACGTCGGCCCGACCGTCTGCACGACCTGACCGCCGGTCGTCACCTGCGAGTTGCCCAAGCCGACGACGCCGGGCTGGACGAGCTGCTGGTAGTCGCCGGGAACGCCGGTGACGGGGTTGATGTTGATCGGCACGATGCGGTTGGCCGGATTGGCGGCGTCGGCCGCGGTCGCGGTGTTGCCGTCCCTGTGCGTCGCGTCGTTGTCCTCGTAGCGGAGACCGCCGTCGATGCGGAGCTTGCCGATCTGCAGCTCGTCGTTGGCATAGATCGACACCGACGTGTTCTGGTCGTCGCTCTGGCCCTGGCCCCAGTTGCCGTACGACAGCAGCCCGTTGTCGGTCAGCGTGCCGGTGACGCCGCCGGCGGCGTTCAGCCCGACGAGATCGTAGATGTGCGAGTTGTTGCGGACGTCGTTGAGCTCGAAGCCGGTCGCCGACTGGTTCTGGTAGCGCTCGGCGTCGTAGACCATCATGCCGACGGTCAGCGAGTTCTTGAAGTTGCCGCCGTTGCTATACTCCCAGCGGCCGCCGAAGTTGCTGGCGAACTCGTGGCCGGTCTGCTGCGCGTGGTTGAGCGTGGTCTGCTGGAGCAGGCCGTTGCCGTTGAGCGCGTTGAGTGCGCCGGGGTTCGCCGTGCTGATGATCTGCCCGGTGGTCAGGTCCTTGATGCCGAAGCTGGTCGTGCCGGGGAAGGTGGTCAGCCCCTGCTGCAGCAGCCCGTCGATCGGGCCGCCGGCGCCGGCGGTCAGATACTGGAGCGCCGGGGCGAGGCCGGAGTTGCCGGTGCTGCTGCCGGGGAACAGGCCGTTGAAGTCCCACTTCAGCGCCAGGTACTTGGCCTTGGCGAACATGCTGAAGTTGTCGCCGAGCGGCTTTTCCGCATCGATGCGGATTTCCTTGGTGATGGCGTCGACGCCGCGGTCGAGACGGAAGGTGCGGAAGCCCGACGGGTCGACGAAGGTCGATACCGGGATCGTCACCCGGCCGAACGCGTCGCCGCCGATGTTGCCGAACTGGCCGTCGAAGCCGGGGACCGAGCCGACCGTGCCGTTCTGATAGGTGTAGGGCTGGTCGGCGTAATAGGCCGCCTGCTGGTCGCCGATCTTGCCGGTGACGCGGATGAAGCCGCCGTCGTCACCCTTGTACTCGATCGCGCCCTTGAGGCGGTAGGTCTTGTAGTTGAACGGGTTGTTGCGCACGCCGGGGCTGGTGCTGACATAGCCGCCGAAGTTCGCCGCAAGGTGGTGGCCGAGCGGGGCCGACAGATAGAAGTCGCCGCGGTACAGGCCGTAGTTGTAGCCGGTGAAGCGGGCGATCGCCTCGGGCTTGTCGAAGTTGGGCAGGCGCGAGATGAAGTTGATCGTCGCGCCGGCGCCGTTGACCGTCAGCACGCCCGACGAGCCGCCCTTGACCGCCTCGAGCCGGTCGATGGTGATGTCGTTCGAGAAGAACTCGTCGGCACCGCCGCCGCCGTAGATGATCGGCAGGCCGTCTTCCTCGAGCTGGATGAAGCGCTGGCCGCCGCCCTGCAGGCCGCGGACCGAATAGTTGTTCGACACCTCGCCCGCCGTGCCTTCGACGAAGATGCCGGGGATCAGTTCGAGCAGGTCGGACGTCGACCGCGGCGCGCGGCGGTCGATGTCGGCGGCGGTGGCGAAGGTGATGTCGGCCGACGAGGTGATCAGGGCGCGGCCGCGCGTCGTCTGGCCGGTGACGACGATCTCGGTCGGCGATGTCGCCGGTGCCCGGCGCCGCCGGCGTCTCGGCCCCCGAGGTGCCGGTCGCCTGGCTCTGCTGCGGCTGCTGCGTGTCGCTTTGCGGCGCGGGACCGGCGCTGGTCTGCGCCAGCACGACCGCAGGAAGCAGCGTCGCGCCGAGCAGAAGCGACGACTTGAGGCCCAGGGTGCGTGACATCGCGATAATCCTCCCAAGACAAGGGATCGTCGCCGGGCGCGGCGCAATCCATTGCGGCGGGCTTTACCACGTACCGCCGACATGCACGCAATGATGCGTCGCGCCGACCGGCTAGTTTCTCCGGCACCTGTGACAATTTTGCCGGAGTCGTTACCGTCCCGTTACTTTCGTTCCTGCAAGGCGCGCGCGACGCCGTTGGTCCAGCCGAAGCCGTCCTGCAGCGGATACTCGCCGCCGCCGCCTGGAACGGCATCCTCGACATTGTATTTCTCGAGCAGGCGGCCGCTCGCCCGATACTCGCGCGTCACCGTCGCCAGCCAGCGCGCGGCGATGGCGTCGGCCAGCCTCTGCTCGCCGTAGCGGTCGAGACCGGCCACCGCCAGCCACTGCAGCGGCGCCCAGCCGTTCGGCGCGTCCCACTGCTGCCCGGTCCGCCCGAGCGTCGTCCGCAGGCCGCCGGGCGCAAGCAGGTCGCGGCGCACGGCAGCGGCCGTCTGTGCCGCCTGCGCCGGCGTGGCGACGCCGGTGAACAGCGGATAGACCATCGCCGCGCTGACGACGGCGGTCGGCCGCCGCGTCGTCAGATCATAGTCGGCGAACCGGTCGCCGGCCCACAGATGCCGCGCCATCGCCGCCCGCCGCCGCCGGGCGGCGTCGGCATAGTCGCGGGCGCAGGCGCGGTCGCCGCTCGCCGCGCAGCCGTCGGCGATCGCCCGCTCGAGGCCGTAGAGCAGGCTGTTGAGGTCGGCCGGGACGATCGCCGTGGTCCGGATGCTCGCCAGCGTGGCCGTCGCCGAGCCAGCGCGAGGAGAAGTCCCAGCCGCTTTCCGCCGCCGCGCGCAGGTCGCGGTAAACCGCCGCCGCCGGGCGCGACGCCGCCGCCGCGGTGGCGACGTCCTCGCGCCAGCTTTCGTCGCGCGGCGTGTCGCGGTCGTCCCAGTAGCGGTTGAGCAACGTCCCGTCGGTCAGGCGGACGACCCGGCGGGCGGCGGTGCCCGGTTTGAGCCCCGCTGCGCCCGCCATCCAGAAGTCGTGCTCGGTCCGCATCGCCCGCAGCCGCCGCGCCCGCGTCGCCGCGTCGGCACCGGGACGCAGCGCGACCATGGCGAAGTAGAAGGGTGGCTGCGACCGGCTGAGATAATAGCTGCGCGTGCCGTTGGGGATGTGGCCATAGCGTTCGATCAGGCTGGTGAAGTCGTCGATCATGCCGTCGGCCAGAGCCGCTCGCCCGTCGCGCAGCAGCCCGAGCAGGGTAAAATAGCTGTCCCAGTAATAGATCTCGCGGAAGCGGCCGCCGGGGACGACATAGGCGTCGGGCAGCCGCAGCAGCGAGCCGAAGGCCGGCACGTCGGCCGGCTGGCGGGTCAGCGCCGGCCACAAGGCGGCGATATGGTCGGCGAGCGGCAGCCCCGGCGGCACCACGACCGGCGGCGGCGCGGCCGGCGGATCGAAGTTCGCCGCGACGAAGGCGGCAAGCGCCGGGCCCGACGGGCGAGCCGCCGCATAGTCGGCGAGGATCGCCGCCGGGTCGCGCCGCGGCACAGCGTCGGCAAAGGTCTTGCTGTCGGGAAACAGCCGCGCTGCCTGCACCGCGGCGAACAATGGGCCGAAGCGGTCGGCGGGCGAGGGCACGGGATCGGCGCGCGCGGCGACCGCGATCAGGGCAGCGGCAAGGCAGGCGATCGGGCGCATCGGACCTCCACGGGCGGATTGCCGCCCTGCTAGTCCCTGGCCTATCGTCCCGGCAATGCTCGACAAAAGGATCATCGCCGGCTGGCTGGCGGTCGCCGCTCTGGCACTCGGGGCGCCCGCCGCTGCCCGCGGCCCGGTCTATGCCGGCGGGCCCGACGACTTCGCCGCGGCGCACGGCGAGCGCGCGCTGGTCATGGGCTATCCCGCCGGCCTCGAGGTCTGGGCCTATCCCCTGCAGCTGCTGAGCGGCTACCGCCTCGGCTTCCGCGTCGCCGGCAGCATCGCTCCGGTCGACGCCGCGACGCTGCTGCGGCGGGTCGAGCACCGCCCGACGGAGACGGTGCGCGTCTACATCGGTCCCGACTTCGTCGTCCGCGAGCATCTGTTCGTGCCGCGCCACGAGGCGGCGGCGATCCTCCGCTACGAGGTCGAGGGCCGGCCCGATGTCGCGCTCGACGTGCATTTCCAGCCGTCGCTCGACCTGATGTGGCCCGGCGCGCTCGGCGGCCAGACGATCGGCTGGGACGCCGCGCGCCGGCGGCTATGTCGAGCGCGAGAGCGTCCACGGCTTCGCCGCGACGATCGCCTCGCCCGAGACGGTGGCGCACGACGACGTCATCAACCGCACCCGCCCGCCGGGCAGCGGCGTCGGCCTGCTGCTCGCCCCGCGCGGCGCGACGGGCGGCGGGCGGACCGCCACGCTCTACGTCGTCGGCCAGGCGGCGACGGCGGCCGATCTGGCGGCGCTCGCCGCGCGCGCCGATGCCCTGCGCGCCGAGGCGGCGGCGCACGCCGACGCCGTGCTGGCCGACGCGCTACAGGTCGAGACCCCCGACGCTGACGTCGACCGCGCCCTCGCCTCGGCGACGCTGGCGCTCGACCAGGCGTGGGTGTGCAGCGACGCGCTCGGCTGCGGCCTCGTCGCCGGCTATGGCCCGTCGCGCCCCGGGCGGCGCCCGCAATATGCCTGGTTCTTCGCCGGCGACGGACTGGTCGCCATGCAGGGCCTGCTCGCCGCCGGCGACTACGACCGCGCGCGCGCAGAGCTCGACTTCGTCGACCGCTACCAGGACCGGCGCAGCGGGATGATCTGGCACGAGCTGTCGCAGGCGGCGCGGCGTCATCGACTGGACGCGCTACCCGTACATGTTCGTCCACGTCGACATCAGCTTCCAGTATCTCGCCGCCGTCGCCGACTATGTCCGGGTGAGCGGCGACGCGGGCTGGGCGCGGGCGCACTGGCCCGGGCTGGCGGCGGCGTGGCGCTATTGCACGGCGCAGATCCACGACGGCCTGCCTCGCATCCCGCCGGGCAAGGAGGGGCAGAACGAGCAGGACGCCCTGTCCGACGACATCCGCCTGTCGACGCTGTGGATCGATGCCGCCGACGGCTTCGCCCGGCTGGCGGCGGCTACCGGCCACGCCACCGAGGCGCGCGCGGCGACGGCGGCAGCGACGCGGGCGCGGCGGGCGCTCGGCGCGACGGGCTGGGACGCGGCCCGCGATTTCTGGCTGTCGGGCCATACGCCGGCGGGCGAGCCGGTCCACGGCGCACGGCCCGACGCCAGCGGCGTGCTGCGGCAAGACGTGTTCGCGCCGGCGCAGGTCGACCGTGTCCTCGACCGGCTGAGCGGGCCGGAGTTCGTCACCGACTGGGGCATCCGCAGCCTGTCCGCCGCCGATCCCGCCTACGACCCCAACCGCTACGGCTCGGGCAGCGTCTGGGCGCTCGGCACGGCGGCGGTCGCCACGACGCTGTGGCAGGCGCACCGGCCGCTCGCCGCGCTCGGTTTATGGCGTGGCCTGATCGCCTGGAACACGCTCGACAGCGGCGGTCACCTGCACGAGGTGCTGGCCGGCGACCTGTTCCATCCCGAAGTCGAATCGGTCCCCGAACAGACCTGGTCGTCGGCCAGCGTGCTGACCGGCACGGTCGGTGGCCTGCTCGGCCTCGCCGTCCGGTCGGGCGAGCGCGCGATCGACTTCGCGCCGCATCTGCCCGCCGCCTGGCCGGGTGTGACGCTGCGCAACGTCGCCGTCGGACCGACCCGGCTGACCCTGACCCTGCGCCGCACGGCGGACGCCGTCGACCTGGAGGTCGCCAACCCTGGCGCGGCGGTAGCGATCGCCTTCGCTCCCGAGGTCCCGCTCGGCGCGACCATCGGCGTGGCGACGCTCGACGGGGCGCCGACGGCGGTCGCCGCCGAGCCGCACGCCGACGACCGCCACCTGCGCGCCGGCTTCACCGCCCACCCTGGCGTGACCCGCCTGCACGTCGCGCTCGCTGGCGGCGTCGACGTCGCGCTGCCCGATGCCGCGCTACTGCCCGGCAGCGCCAGCCGCGCGGCGCGGATCGCCGGCACCGGCCTTACCGGCCGCACGCTGACGATCACCGGCTGGGCCGGCGCGCCCGGCAGCGGCGTCGTCGTCCTGTCGCCATGGCCGCTGCACGGCGTCGACGGCGCCGCCGCGCGGGAGCTGGCGCCCGGACGTTATGTCGTCTGCTTCGCCGGTGCGCCCGGCGAACGGGTCGCCGCGCGGCTCGACTTCGGCGACGCCGGCACCGGCGCCGCGGCGGCGGTCGGCTGCGACGCGCGCGCGTCCGATCAATGATCGACACCGCCGCGGCGCCGCCATAGGCGTCGGTGCCCAAACACAACGGAGCGCCCGATGCCCGAGTCCCTCGTCGCCGCCATCGAGGCGGGCGGCACCAAGTTCGTCTGCGCCGTCGCCACCGCCGGCGGCACGGTGCTGGCCCAGGCGCGGCTGGCGACGCAGGACCCGGAGACAACCTTCGCCGCGGTCGCCGCCTTCTTCGCCGGCGAGCGCGCGCGGCGCGGCCCGGTGGTCGCGGCCGGCGTCGGCAGCTTCGGCCCGCTTGACCTCGACCCCGCCTCCGCCGGTTTCGGCCGGTTGACGACGACGCCCAAGCCTGGCTGGGCCGGCGTCGATATGCGCGGACGGGTGGCGGCGATCGTCGGCGCGCCGACGGCGATCGACACCGACGTCAATTGCGCCGGGGTCGCCGAGGCGCGCTTCGGCGCCGGCCGCGGCCGCGCGCGCCTGTGCTACGTCACCGTCGGCACCGGCATTGGCGTCGGCATCGTCGAGCACGGCCGGCCGCTCGGCGGCGTCGGCCACGCCGAGGCCGGCCATATCCGCGTGCCGCGCGCGCCCGGCGACGGCTTCGCCGGGCTCTGCCCGTGGCACGGCGACTGCCTCGAGGGCCTGGCGGCGGGGCCGGCGATGGCCGCGCGCTGGGGCCAGCCGGCCGAGACGCTGGGCGACGACCATCCCGGCTGGGCAATGGCGGCGCATTATCTCGCCGCGCTGTGCGTTAAGCTGACCTACACCGTGCGACCCGAGCGGATCATCCTGGGCGGCGGCGTCGCCGCCCACCCGCTGTTACACGACCGCGTCCGCGCGGCCTTCGTGCGGCTCGCCGGCGGCTATGCGCTCGACCGCTGCAGCGCCGACCCGGCGACCTTCATCTGCCGGCCGGAGTTGATCGACCCCCCGGCGGGGCTGATCGGGGCCATCGCCCTTGCCGTCGATCAGTCGAGGTAGAAGCGCGCCGTCGGCCGCAGCGCGTCGTCGAGGCGATAGACGATCGGCGCCCCGGTCGGGATCTCGAGGCCCGCGATCTCGGCATCGCCGATGCCCGACAGGTGCTTGACCAGCGCCCGCAGCGAATTGCCATGGGCAGCGACGACGACGCGCTCGCCGGCGAGCAGGGCGGGCGCGATGGTGCTCTCCCAATAGGGCAGGACGCGGGCGATAGTGTCCTTCAGGCTTTCCGTCGCCGGCACCGTCACACCCGCGTAGCGCCGGTCGGCGGCAAGGTCGAACGGGCCGCCCGGCACCATCGGCGGCGGCGGCACGTCGAACGACCGGCGCCAGACATGGACCTGATCGTCGCCGAATTTCGCCGCCGTCTCGGCCTTGTCGAGCCCGGTCAGGCCGCCGTAGTGGCGCTCGTTCAACCGCCAGTCCTTGACCACCGGCAGCCACAGTCGGTCCATCGCCTCGAGCATCAGGTTGGCGGTCTTGATGGCGCGCGACTGGACGCTGGTGAAGACGCGGTCGAAGTCGTAGCCGCGGGTCTGTAGCAGGGTGCCGGCGGCGGTCGCCTCGGCGATACCCTTATCGGTAAGCGGCACGTCCCACCAGCCGGTGAAGCGGTTCTCCAGGTTCCACGCCGACTGGCCGTGGCGGATGAGGACGAGCGTGGGCATCACAGATCCAGGTGCATGAAGCGAAGGAAGGGGTCGGGACGGTAGTCGCCGAAGACCTCGCCGTCGCGGAAGCCAAAGCCGGCGTAAAGCGCCGCCGCCGGCTCGAACGCCGGGCCCGACCCCGTCTCGAGGCCGAGGCGGGTGTAGCCACGATCACGGGCGACGCCGATCAGGTGGGTCAGCAGCGCGCGGCCGGTACCGCGGCGCAGGTGGTCGGGGTGGGTCCGCATCGACTTGATCTCGCCGTGCCCGGCGTCGATCTCGCGCAGCGCCGCACAGCCGAGCAGGGTATCGTCGTGCCACGCCGTCCAGAACGCCACGTCGGGCGACCGCAGCGCCGCAACATCGAGGGCGTGGACGCTCTCGGCGGGCGAGTGCGCGCGCATCCCGGCCATGTGGAAGGCGAGCAGGTCGATTACCCGCGGATCGGTCAGGTCGTCGGCGACGATGTCCATCGGTTCCGGTCAGCTCCGCCGGGCAACCCGCCCGGAACGAGCGTTAACGCAGCCGGTCGATCACCTCAAGCAGCGCCGCCAGACAGTCGCGGCCAAGCTGCCGCGAGCGTTCGGGCGACCAGCCGTGAACGGGGTCGGGGTTTTCGGCCGCGTCCTTGAACGGCATCTCCAGCGTCATGGCGAGGCAGCTGAACCGGTTGGCGAGCTGGTTGGTGCTCATCGTCAGATTGGCCTTGCCCGGCGCCGAGGCGGGATAGCCGACGCGCGTCTGGAAGTCGGGGCTGAGCCGCGCCAGGATCGCCTTGTAGTCGACGAGCAGGCCGAGCTGACGGTCGGTGATGTTGGGAATGCCCTCGAAGCCGGCGATGAAGTTGTGCGGCAGCGATTCGTCGCCGTGGACGTCCATGGCGAAGTCGACGCCCGTCGCGTCCATTGCCGCCAGCACGTGAAGCACCTCGGGCGAGCGCTCGCGCGTCGGGCCGGCCCATTCGCGGTTGAGGTTGGCCCCGGCGGCGTTGGTCCGCAGATGCCCGCGGCGTGAGCCGTCGGGGTTCATGTTGGGCACGAGGTGCAGGCGCGCGCGCGACCGCAGGCCGATGGCGACGGCGTCGTCGGGGTCGACCAGCCGGTCGAGCGCGCCCTCCATCCAGTATTCGGCCATTGTCTCGCCGGGGTGCTGCCGGGCGTAGAGCCAGACCTGGCGCGGCCCGTCGCCCAGCTCGACGACGTCGAGGTCCTGGCCGTCGAGCGTCTGGCCCAGGACGCGCGTCGTTACGCCGGAGTGATGGGCGATGCGGGCGATCAGGTCGTGGTGCCGCTCCATGCTGAACGGCGCGAAATAGGCCAGCCACAGGCTGTCGTTCGTCGGCGTGACGTCGATCGTCAGCACGCCTTCGGCATAACTGGTGTCGACGCGGGTCCAGTGCTGCCGGTCGGTCGAGGCGACCGCGCGGTAGCCGGGCCAGCCGCCGGGATAGGCCGAGCCGGCGCAGTTGACGATCCGCAGCGTGCAGCGCTGCCCGCGCGCACCGGTCAGGCGGAAGTGGAACCATTGGTAGAAATCGCTGTGGGCGTCGCGCCGGATCGCCAGTTCTATGTCCGCCGGCCCGGTGCAGCGGCGAACCTCGATGTTGCCGCTGTCGAACCCCGCGCTAACCGCAATCGCCATCAGCGCAGCGGCACGCGCTGGCTGACGCCCGACGGGCCCGGGAAGCCGGCGAGCAACGCGTGCGCCAGGGCCGGCACGGCGCGGGCGAGCGACGCCTGAGGGCTGCGCGTGTCGAGGGCGGCGGTGGCGCTGCCCTCCCAGATCAGCGACTGGTCGGCGGCGCGCTTGATCTGCAACCCGACCGAGTCGAACTCGACCGCGTCGCGGCGGCCCTGGCCGACCGGAACCGCAGCCGCGCCGCCAATGCCGACCCCGCCGCCGCGGCCGCCGGAGAAGCCAAAGCCGCCGATGCCGATCGTCACCGGCGGCGGCCGGCGCGGGCCGACCGTCACGTTCTGGGTGATGCTGAGCGTGCCGACATAAGCCGCGCCACTGCCGGGCGCGACTGGGGCAAAGCCCTGGGCGCGCAGTTCGTTCGCCACCGCCGCGGCATAGGTCTGGAATTCGAGGCCGTTCGGCGCGCCGGGAGCCGGCTCGAGGCTGATCGAGCTGCGCGCCACGGGAACGCCAAGGTGGAAGCGCTTGACGTCGGCGGTTGGCGTCGAGGCGCAGGCGGCAAGCGCGAGCGCGGCGACGGCAGGGACGAGCGGATGGCGGAAACGCATGGAACGAAACCCTCTTGCGAACCTTGTCGCGCCGTAACAACGCCGCGTCGAGACGATTCGATGCACACCCTACGCCCGGAGTAGTCAATGCCCCCTGCCGCTGGAGCTGTCCTCGTCACCGGCGGCGCCGGCTATATCGGCAGCCACGCCGTCCTCGCCCTGCGCGACGCCGGCCGCGCCGTCGCCGTCGTCGACACGCTGGCGACCGGCTTCCGCTGGGCGGTGCCCGACGACGTGCCCTTCTACCATGGCGACGTCGCCGACGGCGCGTTGATCGACCGCATCGCCGCCGAACAGGGCGTCAGCGCCATCCTCCACTTCGCCGGCTCGCTGCTGGTCCCCGAATCGGTCACCAAGCCGCTCGACTATTATCGCAACAACGTCGTTGCCAGCCGCAGCCTGATCGAATCGGCGGTCCGCAACGGCATCCCGCGCTTCGTGTTCTCCTCGACGGCGGCGGTCTACGGCACGCCCGAGGTGGTGCCGGTGCCCGAGGATGCACGCAAGAGCCCGATCAACCCCTATGGCAACAGCAAGCTGATGACCGAGATCATGCTCGCCGACGTCGCTCACGCGCACCCGCTCAGCTACGGCGTATTGCGCTACTTCAACGTCGCCGGGGCCGACCCGCGCCAGCGCAGCGGCCAATCGACCCGGGGCGCGACCCATCTGATCCACGTCGCCGCCGAAGCCGCAAGAGGTCTGCGGCCGGAGGTGATGGTCTATGGCACCGATTACGATACGCCCGACGGCACCGGGGTGCGCGACTACATCCATGTCACCGACCTGGCCGCCGCGCACGTCGCCGCGCTCGACTGGCTGGAGGCGCATCCGGGCGAATCGTTCACGGCCAACTGCGGCTATTCGCGCGGCTTCTCGGTGCTCGAGGTACTCGACGCCGTCGACCGCGTGACCAACGCCACGCTGACGCGGACGATCGCCCCGCGTCGGGCGGGCGATCCCGCCACGCTGGTCGCGGCGACCGACCGCATCCGCGGTCTGCTCGACTGGACGCCCAGGTACGACCAGCTGGAGACGATCGTCAGCCATGCTCTGGCGTGGGAGCGCGCGCTCGACGAGCGCGGGCTGCGTCCGGCTTGACTTGCCCCGGCTTCGCCCGTAGGCACCGCGCTCGCTTTTCCCCGTTGATCGCCTGGAAGTCCCGATGAAGGTCCGCAACTCGCTCAAGTCGCTGAAGGCGCGCCACCGCGACTGTCAGATCGTGCGCCGCCGCGGCCGGACCTACGTCATCAACAAGACCAACCGCCGGTTCAAGGCGCGCCAGGGCTGATCCGTCGCTGCCCCGGGCCGTCGTCTTCGACGTCGGTCACGTCCTGGTCGACTGGGACCCGCGCTACCTTTACGAAAAGATCATTGCCGACCCGAACGAGCTCGACTGGTTCCTGGGCAACGTCGTCACCCGTGCGTGGCATTTCCAGCATGACGCAGGGCGACCGTTCGCCGAAACCTCGGCCGAGCTGATCGCCCGTTTCCCCGATCAGGCGGCGCGCATCCGCGCCTTCGCGGAACGCTGGAACGAGACGATTCCCGGACCCGTCCCGGGAATGCCTGAACTCGTCGCCGATCTCGACGCAGCCGGCGTGCCGCTGTTCGCCATTACCAATTTCTCGGCCGAATTCTGGGCGACGTGGCGGCCGACGCAGCCGCTGTTCGACCGCTTCACCGGCATCGTCGTGTCGGGCGAGGAAGGTTGATGAAGCCGGCGCCCGAGATCTATGCTCTGGCGCTGCGGCGGTTCGGCCTGGGTTCTGGGGAGGGCGCCTTCCTCGACGACCGCGCGGATAACGTCGCGGCGGCGGAGGCGGCGGGCCTGGTCGGCCATGTCTTCGTCGGCGCCGTCGACGCGCGGGCGTGGCTGCGGCGGCTGGGCCTGCCGTAGCCGGTGGCCGGCCGGGCGCAGGCCCGGCCGGCCGTCGGTTCAGGCCGCGACGCGAGCCACGGTGCCGCGGCGACGCGCCGCCACGCCGACCAGACCGAAACCGGCGAGGAGCAACGCCCAGGAGGCCGGCTCCGGCACCGCCGCCGCGCTGCCGCCCGCGAGCAGGCTGCCGGCAACGTCGTCGATCTCATAGGCAATACCCGTCGCAGTGAAGCGCAGGCCGGTGATCGCCTCGCCGCTGCCGGCGACGAAGGTCACGCGGCGGTTGCTGTCGGGCGAGTTCTGGTCGCCGTTAGCCAGCGGCAGCGACGACCCGGACAGCGTGTACAGCGTCGTCGTCACACCGTCGCGGGTGCCGAGCACGTCGACGCTGTTGTACGTGTCGACCGAGCCCCAGTAGAAGCCGATCGACTTCAGCCCGAACGGCGAGGTCAGCGTCGCGTTGTTCCCGGCAAGCGCCGACGAGACGTAGAGGTAGTTCGACGCATCGCCGGCCGGCGCCGCGGCGGCAGCGCTCGTGCCGCTGGTGATGCCATAGGTGCCGGTGAGGGTGAAGCCCGTCGCGGCGACCGGCGTGTCGAAGTCGACGAACACCTGCGAATTGGCACCGGGGCCGGGATCGGGGGCGCCGGCGACGCTGGTATAGGTCAGCGCCTGGGCGCTGCCGGCGGCCAGCATGGCCGCGGCGGGAAGCAGGATCTTAAGCATACACAACATTCCTTCGGTGAGAGATGACACCCCCCCACGAGGCATGGCCGATACACCGGCCATGCACTACGTCTGCAAAGCTCGTGCCAATGTTGGTTAAGGCACAGAATCATAGTCGTTAACCTTTGGTTACGGATGCGGAATGTAGCCTGGGCCGACACATTGAAAACTTTCGAGAAAGTTCCCTGTCCTTGGTAAATAGATCGCCATGATCATGAGCGAGGTCTTCCCAGTGCCGACGATAGGGGCTGAGTTCGGCGCGCCTCGCTCCGCCGCCCGACCGGCTCGACTGGTCGCGCGTCGCGCTTTTCTCCCGGCGCTGTTGTCAAATGTTAATCGGCGCGCGGCATTGTCGCCCATGCCGGTCGGGGTAGGCCGGTCCGGCGCGAGCCGGCTAGCGCGAGTGGGTGGGAGCAAGCAGATGCATTTTTTGACAACCGGCGGGCGCCGGATGGCGGCGTGCGCCTTGAGCCTGGCCGCTGGCGGTTCCGGTCGGGCGCGGTCAGCCGACGCAATCGTGGAACGGCTATCACTGGAACCGGACCGGGCCGCTGGCGATCGAACTCGGCAGTAACGTCGGCAGCGCCTGGAGCAGCTATGTCAGCGCCGCGGCGAGCGAGTGGAGCGCGGCGCGCAACATCGACTTCGTGCCGGTCAAGGGGACGACTACGGCGGCGTCGTGCGGCCCGGTCTATGGCACGGTCCAGGTATGCGACGCGAACTACGGCAAGACCGGCTGGCTCGGCTATGCCACCGTCTATGCCGCGGGCACCGTCATCGTCGAGGCGACGGTCAAGCTGAACGACTATTATTTCGCCAGCGGCACCTATGCCACCGCCGCCTGGCGGGCGCAGACCGCCTGCCAGGAGATCGGCCACACGCTCGGTCTCGCCCACAACGACACGGTCAAGACCGACGTCAACAACGGCACCTGCATGGATTACACCAACGATCCGACCGGCACCCGCGGCACCAACGGGACGCTGGCCAACCTGAAGCCCGGCGCGACCGACTTCGCCGCGCTGAACATCATCTACGCCCATGTCGATGCCGCGCAGCTGCCGCAGACCAAACCCGGCTGGCGCGCCGGCGACGCGCTGAGCATCGGCGACGACGGTCCCGACGCCGTGCAGGCGCTGCCCGAGCCGGCGACTTGGGCGCTGTTCGTCGCCGGGCTGGGCGGCATCGGCGCTGCGCTGCGGCGGCGGCGGGCGGCCGCCTTCGCCTGAACGACGGGGCGCGGCGGCGGGCCTTGCCGCCGCCGCGCCCCTCGCTATGACAGGTCGATGGACAGAATCGTCATCCGCGGCGGCCGCCCGCTGTCGGGCCGCATCCACATTTCGGGGGCCAAGAACGCCGCCCTGACGCTGATGCCGTGCGCGCTGCTGACCGAGGAGCCGCTGACGCTTCGCAACCTGCCGCGGCTGGCCGACGTCGATACCTTCGGCCACCTGCTCAACGGCCACGGCGTGTCGACGACCATCGAGGGGTCCCATCCGGGCGAGTTCGGCCGTGTGATGACGCTGCGCGCCGGCCGCATCACCTCGACGACCGCGCCCTATGACATCGTCCGCAAGATGCGCGCCTCGATCCTGGTGCTGGGGCCGCTGCTGGCGCGCACCGGCGAGGCGACGGTCAGCCTGCCCGGCGGCTGCGCCATCGGCAACCGGCCGATCGACCTCCACCTCAAGGCGCTCGAAGCGCTCGGCGCGACGATCGACCTCGCCGCCGGCTATGTGAAGGCGACCGCGCCGAAGGGCCTGCGCGGCGGGCGCTTCACCTTCCCCACCGTCTCGGTCGGCGCAACCGAGAACGTGGTCATGGCCGCGGTCCTCGCCCACGGCGAGACGCGTCATCGACAATGCCGCGCGTGAGCCCGAGATCGTCGATCTCTGCCGCTGCCTCGTCGCCATGGGGGCGAAGATCGACGGCATCGGCAGCGAGCGGCTGACGATCAGCGGCGTCCCCCGGCTCCACGGCGCGACCTATGCCGTCATGCCCGACCGCATCGAGACCGGCAGCTACGCCTGCGCCGCGGCAATCACCGGCGGCGAGCTCGAGCTGGTCGGGGCGCGAGGCGAGCCACCTCGGCGCGACCTTCGATGCGCTGCGCGAGGCCGGCCTCGCCTGCACGCCGACGAACGACGGCATCAAGGTCAGCCGGGCCAACGGCCTGCACGGCGTCACCGTCTCGACCGCGCCGTATCCCGGCTTCCCGACCGACATGCAGGCGCAGTTCATGGCCATGCTGAGCGTGGCCGACGGCGCCTCGCTGCTGACCGAGACGATCTTCGAGAACCGCTACATGCACGTCCCCGAGCTGGCGCGGATGGGGGCCGACATCGCCGTGCGCGGCCGCTCGGCCGTCGTCCGCGGCGTCGACACGCTGGTCGGGGCGCAGGTCATGGCCACCGACCTGCGTGCGTCGATGAGCCTGATCCTTGCCGGGCTGGCGGCGCGGGGCGAGACCGTGGTCAGCCGCGTCTACCACCTTGACCGCGGCTACGAGCGGCTCGAGGAGAAGCTGTCGGCGGTCGGCGCCGACATCGAGCGCCTGTCCGATGGCTGACGGCGACGCGGCCGGCGACGACGCGCGCCTGCTTCTGTTGGCGAATGCGCTCGACGAGGTGCCGGTGATCTCGGCGCTGCTCCAGGATGCGGTGCTGCGTGCCGCCGACGTCGCCTGGGAGCCGCGCGCCCGTCGCCTGACGCTGCTGGTCAACCGCTTCCGCTGGGAGGCCGATGCGACGCGGGTGCGCTGCGCCTTCCGCGTCGAATCCGTGCTCCGCCTTCAGCGTCGCGACTGGTCGGGCGACGCCGTGCTCGACCTGCTGGCCGTGACGGTCGAGGGCGACGAGGTGCTGCTGACCTTCGCCGGCGGCGCGGCGCTGCGCGCGAGGGTCGAGTGCGTCGACCTGATCCTCGAGGACCTCGGCGCGCCGTGGCCGGCGGCGCGCGTGCCGGCGCACGACGCCTGATGGCGCCGACCTCGCACCATTTCATCGCCCAGCGACTGCGGCTGCATTATGTCGACTGGGGCAACCCGCAGGCGCCGCCGCTGGTCCTGGTCCACGGCGGCCGCGACCATTGCCGCAACTGGGACTGGGTCGCCGCAGGATCTCGCCCGCGACTGGCACGTCATCGCCCCCGACCTGCGCGGCCACGGCGACAGCCAGTGGGCGAGCGACGGCCAGTACGGCATGGCCGGCTTCGTCTACGACCTGGCTCAGCTGGTCCACAGCCTCGCCCTCGCGCCCGTCACGCTGGTCGCCCATTCGCTGGGCGGCAACATCGCCCTGCGCTTCACCGGGCTCTACCCCGAGCAGGTGGCGAAGATCGTCGCCATCGAAGGCCTCGGCCCATCGCCCGAGTGGCGGGCCGAGCGCGAGGCGGTTCCGGCCGACGCGCGCCTCCGCCAATGGATCGACGAGCTCCGCGGCCTCGCCGGCCGCCTGCCGCGCCGCTACGCCACGATCGACGACGCGCTCGCCCGGATGATGGCCGAGAACAAGCGCCTGACCGAGGCGCAGGCCCGCCACCTGACCGTCCACGGCGTGCTGCAGAACGAGGACGGCACGTTCAGCTGGAAGTTCGACAATTATACGCGCAGCTGGCCGCCCGTCGACCTGCCGCACACGGCGATCGAGGCGCTGTGGGCGCGCATCACCGCCCCGACCCTGCTCGTCTACGGGGCGGAGAGCTGGGCCTCCAACCCGGCGACCGACGGCCGTCTGGCCGCGTTCCGCAACGCCCGCGTCGAGCTGTTCGAGCGCGCCGGCCACTGGGTCCACCACGACCGGACGGCGGATTTCGTCGCGACCGTCCGGCAGTTCCTCGGGGAGTGAGCAGATGACCGATTTCACCGGCAAAGTCGCGCTGATCACCGGCGCGGCGAGCGGTATCGGCCGGGCCGCGGCACGGCTGTATGCGGCGCGCGGCGGCACCGTCGTCGCCTTCGACCGCAGCGAGGCCGTCCACGAGACCGCCGCGGGGCACGAGCGGATCACGGCGATGACCGGCGACGCCGGCGCCAAGGCCGACATCGACCGTGCCGTCGCCGCGGCGGTCGCTCACGGCAGCCTCGACTTCGCGTTCGCCAATGCCGGCGTCGGCGGCGGGCTCGCGCCGCTGCTCGACCTGACCGTCGAGGAGTGGGAGCAGGTGCTCCGCGTCAACCTGATCGGCGTGTTCCTGACGGTCCAGGCGGCGGCGCGGGTGATGGTGCCGCAGGGGCGCGGCTCGATCGTCGCCACGGCCAGCGTCGCCGGCATCCGCTCGGGCGCGGGCGGGGTGCCGTACAGCGCATCGAAGGCCGGCGTCATCAACCTCGCCGCGACCGCCGCCAATCAGCTCGCCGGCAGCGGCGTCCGGGTCAACGCCGTCTGCCCCGGCCTGACCGAGACCGGCATGACCCAGGCGTGGTTCGACGGCGCCCGCGCGCGCGGCACCGAGCACAAGCTGGGCCAGCTCAACCCGCTCAGACGCGCCGCCGGGCCGGAGGAGATCGCCGAGGTCGCGCTGTTCCTCGCCAGCGACGCCGCCAGCTATGTCAACGGCCAGGCGATCGCGGTCGACGGCGGCCTGTCGAGCAGCCACCCGACGGTGCCGGGAAAGATGGCTTGACGCTTGACGGCCACCGTCTCCACGCCAATCTGTATTGCCGCAGTAGCACACGGAGTCCTGCCATGAAGCCGATCCTGATCGCCGCCGCGCTGTCGCTCGCCGCGCCCGCCACCGCCGGGTGCCTGACCGGCGCCGCGGTCGGCGGCGTCGCCGGCCATTATGCCGGCCACCATGCCGTGCTCGGTGCCGCCGCCGGCTGCTGGTACGGCCATCACCGCGCCGTCATGGCCAAGCGCAAGGCGGCGGCGCAGCAGACGACGACCACCACCTACCAGCATTCGACGCCGGCGCACTGATCCCGCGCGGGCGAGCGCTGGCCATCGCCGCGCCGCCGCGCTAGGCTGGTCGTGACGCACCGGTACCGGGAAGTCAGTGCGGGGGACCGTCCCCAAGTCTGACGCTATCCTTGTAACTGTAAGCGGCGAGTTTCGGCATGCGCGCGGGGCCTTGCGCTCCGCAGCCACTGGGCAACCGGGAAGGCGAGCAGGCCGGGGCGACGACCCGCGAGCCAGGAGACCGACCGGCGCGTGTCGCTCATGCGACGGCTCAAGGACTGGCCGGCGCGCGAAACCGATCTCGTTGAGCGACGAGCCGAGCGGCCGGGGCCGCTGCGGCCGTGCGCCGGCGGCTCGGGGTCCGTTGCCGGCAGGCGGTCGGCCGTGCCTCGCACGGCGTCCCGGTCCTGTCGCCCAGCGCCCCGGGATTGTCGTCGATGAAGCTGTTTTACCTTGCCGGCGCGCGCCGTCGCTGCGCTCGCCGTTCCCGTCCTCGCCCAGACCGACCCGACGCTGCCCGCCGCCACCCCGGCCGGCGAGGCGATCGTCGTCACCGCCACCAGGGCCGAGGGCGGCGTGCCCCTGGACGAGGTGGCGGCGTCCGTCACCGTGCTCGATGCCGCGACGCTGTCGCAACGCCAGGTGCGCACGGTATCCGACGTGCTCCGTGACGTGCCCGGAGTGGCCGTCAGCCGCTCGGGCGCGGCCGGCGGGCTGACCTCGGTCCGCATCCGCGGCTCGGAGGCCGACCACGTCCTCGTCCTGATCGACGGCATCGAGGTCAGCGACCCCTTCCAGGGCGCCTACGACTTTTCCGGCCTGCTCGCCGACGAGGGCGCGCGCGTCGAGGTGCTGCGCGGGCAGCAGTCGTCGCTCTACGGCTCGGATGCGATCGGCGGCGTCGTCCAGTACCTGACCGCGACCGGGCACGACGATCCGGGCGTCGCGGCGCGCGTCGAGGGCGGCGCGCTCGGCACCGGCGACGCAGCGCTGCGCGTCGCCGGGGTTACCGGCGCGGTCGACTATGCCCTGACCGGCACCTTCCTCCACAGCGACGGCTACCCCGTCGCGCGGTCCGGCACGCGCGACGTCGGCGAGGACAGCGGCGCCGCTTCGGCCAAGCTCAGCTGGGCGCCGGCCGCCAACGTCAAGCTGACCGCGGTCGGCCGCTACACGCGGACCGACGCCGACTACGACAACAGCGACGCCGATCCCGCCAGCCCGACCTATGGCCAGATCATCGACTCGCCCGGCGTGCGCTCGCAGACCGAGGCGGTGTACGGCCTCGTCCGCGGCGAGGCGAGCTTCCTCGACGGACGCTGGACCAATGCGTTGGGGGTGCAGGTCGCCGACAGCCGGCGCGACAGCTTCGATGCCGGCGGCCGCACGTCGGGCGACACCGGGCAGCGGCTCAAGGGCTCGGCCGAATCGAGCCTGCGCTTCGCCGGCCTCGGCCTCGACCACCGCCTGACGCTGGCGCTCGACCTCGAGCGCGAGAGCTTCCGCAACCGCGATCCCAGCGGCTTCGCCTTCAACGGCTGGCGGCACATCACCGACACCGGGCTCGTCGCCGCCTATGACGCGACGCTGGGCACCACCGCGACCTTCGGCGCGTCGGTGCGGCGCGACCTCAACTCGCAGTTCGCCGACACGACGACCTACCGGGTGCAGGGCAGCGTCGTCGTCATCCCCGGCACGCGGCTGCACGCGGCGGCCGGGTCGGGGGTCAAGAACCCGCTGTCGTACCAGCTCTATGCCTACGATTCGGGCCGTTACGTCGGCAACCCGAACCTCAGGCCGGAGCGGTCGGAGGGATATGAGGTCGGGGTCGAGCAGACGCTGCTGCCCGGCACGACGGCGGGCGTGACCTGGTTCGACAACCGGCTGCACGATGCGATTACCGTCGAGTACCTGCCGCCCGACTTCGCGGGGACGCCGGTCAACATCGCCGGCGTGTCGAAGCAGCAGGGCGTCGAGGCGTTCCTGACCGCCCGGATCGGCGACGCCTGGCGGGTCGACGCCGCCTACACCCACCTCCACGCCCGGTCGCAGGGGGTCGAGGCGGTGCGCCGCGCGCCCGACATCGCCAGCCTGGACGTAAGCTGGCTGGCCCCGGGCAGGGCCGCCAGCCTGACCGCGACCGTCCGCTACAACGGACCGCAGACCGACGTCACCTTCACCGACCCGACCTTCGCCACGACGCCGACGGTGACGCTCCACGGCTTCACCCTGGTCGGGCTGGCCGGCGAGGTCCGCCTGACGCCGCGCCTGACCGCCTTCGCCCGCGTCGAGAACCTGCTGGGCGAGCATTACGAGGAGGTGTTCAGCTACCGCGGCCAGCCGCGCTCCGGCTATGCCGGGGTGCGGGCGCGGTTCTGAGCCGGCGAAGGTCACGCAAAGGTCACGCTCGCGCCGTGGTTGTCGCGCGGCCGCGGCGGGCGAAGGTCACGCGAAGGTCACGCCGGCAACGTGGTTCTCCTGTGGCCGGGAGGCGGCGGCGCGCGGCGATGAGAAGGAGCGGGGGCACCCGGTGGTGCCGGCGCGATCCTAAGCGGAAAGCGGGCGTGTAGGACAGCGTTCGCCAATGGAAATCGCGCGACGGCGGCAGGACGCGGACGTTGCGCGGGTGGCCGTGGGTCTGCGGATAGCCGGGGTGGAGATCCTCCAGCCCGCGCGACCCCGGCGGCTCGACGCCATGCGTCGCCGACAGCCGGCCGAGCTCGGCCGAGCGGTCGTGGACGCGGCTGGCCATCAGGTGGACGACGCCTTCGGGGCTGCGCTGGACGACGCCGTCGACCAGCATCAGGCGGCGGCCATGATCTGCCGCCGGTCGCGTTCGAACAGCCGCGCCCAGATGACGACGTTGACGATGCCGGTCTCGTCCTCGAGCGTGACGAAGATGGCGTTGCCGTTGCCCGGCCGCTGGCGGACGAGGACGATGCCGGCGGTCCGCACCCGCCGGCCGTCGGGCGCGGCCGGCGGTCGCGGCGCAGGTCAGCACGCGCTCGCCAGCGAAGCCGGCGCGGGCATAGGCCATCGGGTGGCCTTCAGCGACAGGCGCGTCGTCTGGTAGTCGGCGGCGACCTGCTCGGCCGGCAGCAGGCGCGGCAGGTCGGCGTCGGGCTCGTCGCCCAGCTCGCGCGCGCGGCGGCAGCCGCGGCGAACAGCGGCAGGGCGTCGGCCGGCGTCCGCCGCGCCTCCCACAGCGCCTGCCGCCGGTCGAGCCCGAGCGAGCGGCAGGCGTCGGCGTCGGCGAGCAGGTCGAGCGCGCGGCGCGGCACGCCGGCGCGGCGGGCGACCTCCTCGATCGGCAGCGAAGGGCCGCGCGGCGACGATCGCCGCGGCCCAGGCCTCGCGGAAGCCCGTGATCTGGCGCAGGCCGAGGCGCAGCGCGTGCGCCGTCGCCCACCGGCTCCAGGCTGTTGTCCCAGCCGCTGGCGTTGACGTCGAGCCGCCGCACCTCGACGCCGTGCTCGCGGGCGTCGGCGACGATCTGCGCCGGCGCGTAGAAGCCCATCGGCTGGCTAGTTGAGCAGCGCGCAGGCGAACACCGCCGGGTAGTGGCACTTGATCCAGGACGAGACCCAGACCAGCCGGGCGAAGGCGAGCGCGTGGCTTTCGGGGAAGCCGTAGGAGCCGAAGCCCTCGATCTGGCGGTAGCAGCGGCGGGCGAAGGCCTCGTCATAGCCGCGCGCGGCCATGCCGCCGACCAGCTTCGCCTCGAACTGCTCCATCGTGCCGAGGTTGCGGAAGGTCGCCATGGCGCGCCGAGCTGGTTCGCCTCGCTGTCGGTGAACTTCGCCGCGGTGATGGCGAGCTTCATCGCCTGCTCCTGGAACAGCGGCACGCCGAGCGTCTTGCCGAGCACGTGGCGCAGCTCGTCCGGGTCGTGCGGCGGGGCCGGCGAGGGCAGCTCGACCGCCTCCGTCCCCTGCCGCCGGCGGAGATAGGGGTGGACCATGTCGCCCTGGATCGGCCCGGGGCGGACGATCGCCACCTGGATGACGAGGTCGTAGAACTCGCGCGGCTTGAGGCGGGGCAGCATGTTCATCTGCGCCCGGCTCTCGACCTGGAAGACGCCGACGCTGTCGCCGCGCTGGAGCATGGCGAAGACGTCGTCGGCGTCGCGGCGGTACGTTCGCCGAGCGTGTATTGGCGGCCGAGATGCGTTGCGATCAGGCGGAACGCCTTCCCGATGCAGGTCAGCATGCCGAGCGCGAGCATGTCGACCTTCATCAGGCCGAGCGCGTCGATGTCGTCCTTGTCCCACTCGATGAAGGTGCGGTCGGGCATCGCCCCGTTGAGGATCGGCACCGTCTCGTCCAGCCGGTCCTCGGTCAGGACGAAGCCGCCGACGTGCTGCGACAGGTGCCGGGGGAACTTCATGATCTCAGCCGTGAAGCGCGCCAGCCGGGCGATCTCGGGGGCGTCGGGGTCGAAGCCGCTCTCGACCACGCGCTCGCGGTCGTGCTTGTCGGCGAAGCTGCCCCAGACGGTGCTGACGAGGCGAGCGGTGACGTCGCTCGGTCAGGCCGAGCGCCTTGCCGATCTCGCCGACGGCGCTGCGCGGGCGGTAGTGGATGACGGTGGCGGCGATGCCCGCCCGCTCGCGGCCGTAGCGGCGGTAGATGTACTGCATCACCTCCTCGCGCCGCTCGTGCTCGAAGTCGACGTCGATGTCGGGCGGCTCCTTGCGCTCCTCCGAGATGAAGCGGGCGAACAGCAAGTTGATGCGCAGCGGATCGACCGCGGTGATGCCGAGCAGGAAGCAGACGAGGCCGAATTGGCCGCCGAGCCGCGCCCCTGGCAGAGGATGCCGCGCCCCTGCGCGAAGGCGACGATGTCGTGGACGGTGAGGAAGTAAGCGGCGTAGTTCGCGCGGCCGATGAGCGTCAGTTCCTTGACCAGCAGCGCCTCGGCGTCGTCGGGGATGCCGTCGGGCTAGCGTTCGGCGCGCCCGCCGGCGGGTCAGCGTCTCGAGCCAGCCCTGCGGCGTGTAGCCGGCAGGGACGGGCTCGTGCGGATATTCGTAGCGCAGCTGGCCGAGGTCGAAGCCGACGCGGTCGAGGAGGACCTGCGTCTCGGCCACCGCCGCGGGCGCGTCGGCGAACAGGCGCGCCATCTCGGCTGCCGGCTTCAGGTGGCGCTCGGCATTGGCGGCGAGGCGGCGGCCGGCGGCGTGGATCGTCGTCTTCTCAGCGATGCAGGTCAGCAGGTCGTGGAGCGGCCGCTGCTCGGGGGTCGGCGAACAGCGCGTCATTGACCGCGATCAGCGGCACGCCCGCCGCCGCCGCCTCGGCCGCGCGTCGGGCGAGGGCGCGGCGGTCGGCGCCGTGGCGCAGCATCGTCGCGCCGCACCAGACGCCGGCGGCGGCCTCCCTCAGCCGGGGCAGGGCATCGACCGCGCCGGGCAGGACGATCAGCAGCAGGCCCTCGGCATGGTCGAGGAGGTCGGCGAGCGTCAGGTGGCAGTCGCCCTTGTCGGCGCGGAGGTTGCCGACCGTGAGCAGGCGCGTCAGCCGGCCCCAGCCGCGGCGGTCGGCGGGATAGGCGACGATGTCGGGCGTGGCGTCGGCGAACACCAGCCGCGCGCCGGTGACCAGCCTGAAGTCGGGCACCTCGCCGCCCGCGTCGACCAGCTTCGCGTTCGCCTGGCGCAGCGCGTCCCAGGCGCGGACCACGCCGGCGACGCTGTTGCGGTCGGCAATGCCGAGTCCCGTGTGGCCGAGTTCCAGCGCCCGCGCGACCATCTCGTGCGGGTGCGACGCACCCTCCAGGAACGAGAAGTTGGTCGCCGCGACGAGCTCGGCATAGGCGGTCATGCGAACAGCCCGTGGAGGTACCACTCGGGGCGTGCCGGGCCATCGAACAGGCCGTCGCGGAACACCCAGAAGCGCCGCCCGCGGACGTCTTCCAGCCGGTAATAGTCGCGCGGCCGCGCGTCGTCATCGCGCCACCATTCGGGGGCGATCCGCTCCGGCCCCTCGGCGCGGGCGACGTCGTGGCGTGCGCGCCGCCAGCGGAAGGTGCGCGGCGGCCCGTCGGGCACCTCGGCGATGACCTCGATCCGCTGCGGCGGGGTGAACAGCGCCAGCGGACGCAGCGGCGGCTCGCCGGCAGGCGGCGGCCGCCAGGGCAGCACGGCCGGCGCGCGGACGGGCAGGTCGAACGCCGCCTGCTCGGGGACGTGGCTGTCGCCGCTCGCCAGCCGGCGGACGCGGCTGGCCCCGAGCCGCGTCGTCAGCCGGGCGACGAGATCGCCGACGGCCTCGCTCGGCGCGGCGGCGTAGAGGTCGGCCTGCGCCGGGAGCAGCGGCTCGGCGACGGCGACGCCCAGCCGCACCAGGTCGTAGCCGAAGCCGGGGTCGAGCGGGTCGGCGAGGCTTTCGATCCGCTCGGCGAACAGGCGGGCGACGACCGCGGCGTCGCGCGTCGCCCGGCCGCTCGCGACCTCGAGGCGGGCGACATGGCCGTCGGCGCGGAACAGGGCGACGGCGAAGGCGCGGCCGCCCGCGCCCCGCTCGGCCAACGCGGCGACGGCGCGCGCGATCAGCCGGTCGAGCGCCGCCTGCACCGCGGCGGTGGCGGCGACGGGGTCGGCGAAGCGCTCCTCGACCACGATCGCCGGCGGGGTCCGCCGCGGCACCAGCCGCCGGTCCTCGCGCCCCATCAGCCGCGCGATCGTGCTCGGCAGGTCGGCGCCGAAGCGTGCCGCCAGCACCGCGGCCGGGCGGCGGGCGAGGTCGCCGATCGTGCGCAGGCCGCTGCGGCGAAGCGCGGTCAGCGTCTCGGCGTCGGCGTCGAGGGCGGCAAGCGGCAGCTTCGCCGGCTCCGCCCCGCCGCAGCGGGCAAGCGCCGCGGCAGCGTCGGGGGTCGCCGCCAGCGCCGGCCGCGCGGTCAGCCCGCCGCGCGCCGCCAGCGCCACCACCTCGTCGACCAGCGCCGCCTCGCCGCCACGCGCGACGCAGCCGGTCAGGTCGATCAGCACCGTCGCCGGCGGCCAGACGGCGACGGTCGGCGAGAAGCGCTCGCAGGCATCGGCCAGCCGGGCGACGAGCGCGGCGTCGGCGGCGGGATCGTCGTCGACCGTCGCCAGCCCCGGCTCGCGGGCGCGGGCGTCGGCCAGCGTCAGCCCGGCCAGCCCCGCGCCCGCCGCCGGCGACACGGCGACGACGCGCCGCGCGCCGCCGACCTGCGCCGTCAGGGCGAAGGCGGTGTCAGGCGGCGCGGCGCTCGCCCGGATCGCGCGCTCGGCCGGCAGCCAGGGCAGGAACAGGGCGAGGTAGCGGCGGTTCGACGAAGCGGTGCTGGTCACGGTTCCACTCCAGCCGGGTGGCGAAGCCGGCGACGCCCCGGCGGTGGCGGAGCAGGCTGAGGTCGAAGGCGGGGTGGCCCGGCGCGTTGGCGGCGAGCGCGGCCGACGGCGCGGCGGCGACCTGCCAGCGGGTCATGGCCGCGCTCGGGCAGGGCTCGACGCCGATGCGGACGACGATCGCCAGTCCCCCACCCGCTCGACGCGCAGCGCGAGACGGCGCGACGCCGTCAGGTCGAACGCCGGCGCCGCGCCCCACGGCTGGACGACGACCGCGCCGAGGTCGGGGCACTGCACGGCGTCGCCGGCGGCGCGGAGCACGCTCGCCACGTCGGCGGCGTGGACCATGACCAGGCCGGCGGGATCGACGCCGAGCGCGGCCAGCCCGTCGCCGTAGAGCCGCCCGTACAGGGCGACGCAGCGGTCGTCGCGGACGACGCAGACCGACCGCGCCGCCGCCGACCGCATAGCGAGCAGCAGCGCGAAACCCAGCGCCGCCCCGGCATCGTCCTCGCCGCCATAGACCTCGTGCACCGCGCCGCGGACGATCCCGCCGGGCAGGCACACGTCGAGAGCGTCGGCCGGCGCGACGGCCGCGTCGCGCGCCGGCACGACGCGCAAAGGCGAATCAGTGTTCATGCTATGTTCTAGTTGCGGACTCGGCCGCCCCCGAGTCGAGCGGGCGACTCGTTCCGCCTCAGTGGCGGCAGGCGACCGTCGCGTCGGCGGCCGTGCCGAGCGCGACGCGCGCCAGGCTGACCGTCGTGTGCGCCGGCACCTGCAGGCGCAGCGGCACGGCGACCCGTGCCATGTCGGTCCCGGCGGCGGCAAAGCACTTCAGCGGCACGGCGACCGTCCGCCACTCGCCCGCGGCGGCCTGCGCCAGTTCGGGCAGCGCCACGGTGCCGCCGCAGCCGGCGCCGCAGCCCATCGTCGCCGCCACCCCCTCGCCGCCGGCGTCGCGGCGGACCGTCAGTACCAGCGCGACGTCGCCGTTCGCCTGGCGCGTCAGGTCGAGCGGCCCCGGCGCGGCGAGTCTCGACCACGGCGGGGCCGTTGCCGACGGCGATCCGCCGCGCGCCTTCCTGCACGACATGATCGGTCGCCGTCACCGTCACCTGCCCGCCGAGCGCGGTCGCCGGGACCGTCGTGATCCGCGTCGCCCCGCCAGCCTCGCCGCCGCCAGCCTCGCCGCCGCTCGCCCCGCCGACCGACAGCGAGGCTCCCGCCGCCGGCAGCCCCTTGTCGAGCCAGACGCCGTCGTCGCCGGCATCGGCGACTCCCGCGTCCTCGGGCAGCGCCCGCCACGGCCGCGCTCCGGCGGCGAGACCGAAGCCGCGCGGAAACAGCGTCGGCCCGTCGGCGCGCGCCGTCAGCGGCCACGCCGCCGGCAGCCGCCCGCTGAAGGCATGGCGCGGCGCCCCGCCGGCGGGGCGATCAGCAGGTCGGCCACCCCCGCCCCCTCCGACCCCGGCAGCCAGGCGACGACGAAGGCGTCGGCGAGGTTGAGCGCCGGGTTGACGTACAGCGGCCGGCCGGTGAGCATCACCGCGACCACGGGGATGCCCGCCGCCTTCAGCCGCGCCATCGTCGCCCACGGCGCGCGCAGTTCGGGGCGCAGCTGCAGCGACTTGAGGTCGCCCTGGAACTCGGCGTAGGGCGTCTCGCCGAAGACGACGATGGCGACGTCGGGCGTTCGCGCGAAGCGGCCGTCGGGGGCGAGCGTCGCCGTGCCGCCGGCGGCCGTCACCGCCTGGCGCAGCCCGCGCCAGATCGAGGTCGCGCCGGGGAACATGGCGTTGTTCAGCCCGGTGCCCTGCCAGCTGATCGTCCAGCCGCCCGCCTGCCGGGCGATGTCGTCGGCACCGTCGCCGGCGACGAGCACGCGCGCGCCCGCGCCGGATCGGCAGCACGCCGTCGTCCTTGAGCAGGACCAGCGATTCGCGCACCGCCCGCCGCGCCAGCGCCCGGTGCTCGGCGCTGCCGAGCAGCGTCGAAGTGCCCGGCGAGCGGCCGCGTCGAGGGCGGCCCGGCGTCGAACAGGCCGAGGCGGAACTTGACCCGCAGGATCCGCGCCACGGCGTCGTCGAGGCGCGCCGCCGGCACGGTGCCGTCGCGGACCTGGGCGAGGAGGCTGGCGTAGAGCGGCTTCCAGCTGTCGGGCGCCATGTACATGTCGATGCCGGCGTTCAGCGCCTGCGGACAGCTGGCGTTGCTGCAGCCGGCGATCTGGCCGTGGGCGTTCCAGTCGGTGATGACGACGCCGCCGAAATCCATGCGGCGCTTGAGGACGTCGGTGACGAGGCCGCGGTTGCCGGCGATCTTGGTCCCCTGCCAGCTGGAGAAGCTGGTCATCACCGTGCCGACGCCGGCGGCGATCGCCGGGACGTACGGCGCGCCGTGGACGGCGATCAGCGTCGCCTCGTCGATGCTGGCGTCGCCCTGGTCGCGGCCGCCGTCGGTGGCGCCGTCGCCGACGAAATGCTTGGTACTGGCCAGCACGTGCGGGCCGGCGAGGATCGAGCCGCCGTCGGGCGGCCCCTGCAGCCCGCGGATCATCCGCCCGGCATAGGCCGCGACCAGCGCCGGATCGGACGAATAGCCTTCGTAGGCGCGGCCCCAGCGATAGTCCTGCGGCACGGTCAGCGTCGGCGCGAAGGTCCATTCCTGGCCGGTGCGTGCGCACCTCCGCCGCGGTCGCCGCGCCGATCCGCCTCGATCAGGTCGGGGTCGTGCGCCGCGCCCAGGCCGATGTTGTGCGGAAACAGGGTCGCGCCGATGATGTTGCTGTGGCCGTGAACGGCGTCGGTGCCCCACATCACCGGGATGCCGACGCCGCCGCCGGAGCGGTCGACCGAAGCGGCGTAGAAGGCATCGGCCAGCGCCAGCCATTTGGGCGCGGGCGCGAAATCGTCGCCGCCGGGCCCCGAATTGCCGCCGTTGAGCACCGAGCCGAGGTGATAGCGGCGGACGTCGTCGGGGGTGACGCTGGCGATGTCGGCCTGGATGACCTGGCCGACCTTCTCCTCGACCGTCATTCGCGCGAGCAGGGCGGCGATCCGCGCCTCGGTCGCCGGCGCGGTCGGCACCGGCCAGGCGACCTGCGGCCAGCGGTCGGGGTGAACGGCGGGTGTCCGCCATCAGCCGCGCCGCGGCGGCGAGGACCAGGACGCCGATGCCGACGCGGCAAATGGGTCGTTTCACGCTGTTTTCCCCAGGATCCCGTACCGATTGGCCGCCGCCGGTATCGTTTGTTGTTCCGACGGCTTCACCAAGCCACTTGACAACGTTGACAGCATTGGCCTCTTATCGTCAAGCGCAACGGTTGGCACCACGCCCGATCACACGCCGGGAACGACGAACAGGCGGAAAACCGCCAGCTTTTGGGGAGGGACACGATGACGACTCGACATCCTCGAATCGACGGGCGGCGCTGTTCGCGGCGGCGTCGTCGCTGTCGCTGTGTCTCGCCGGCACCGCCCGCGCCCAGGCCGACCCCGCCCCCGGCGTCCCGCCCGCCGCCGCCGCCCCGGCGGCCGACGGCTCGCCGTCGGACGAGATCATCGTCACCGGCTACGGCGCCTCGCTGCAGTCGGCGCTCAACGCCAAGCGCCTGTCGAACCTGCCGATCGAATTGATCGCGCCCGAGGACGTCGGCAAGCTGCCCGACCAGAATGTCGCCGAATCGCTGCAGCGCCTGCCCGGCATCCAGATCAACCGCACCGGCGGCCGCGGCACCGCGGTCCTGATCGACGGCCTGCGGCAGAACCTGACAACGCTGAACGGCGACATCTTCCTGACCGGCAAGGAGTTCTACGTCTCGGGCGAAGCCTCGGGCGGCGGCAACGGCGCCAACAGCCAGTATAACTCGCTCGAAGGCATCCCCAGCGAGGAGATCGCCGGCATCGACGTCTACAAGAACCCGCAGGCGTCGATCACCGAGGGCGGCCTGGGCGGCACGATCAACCTCAAGACGCGCGATCCCCTGGCCCAGCCGCTCGGCTTCACCCTGGGCGGCAACGCCCGCGCCTCGAACGGGCAGCGCGAGGACAGCTGGACGCCCAACGGCACGCTGGTCGCCAGCTACAAGTTCAGCGACCGCTTCGCCGTCACCGCCAGCGTGTCGTACGACAGCGAGGACACGCACACGCTGGAGTTCCAGAACCAGAACCGCAACCAGTGGCTGATCACCGATTCGGCGACCGGCCCCTATGTCGGGCCGCTGAGCCCCGCCGGCCTCAGCCACCTCGGCAAATATTACATCGAGCCGCAGCTCGACTATTTCACCGACCGCTTCGACAAGTTCCGCACGCTCGGCGCCTCGGTCGGCGTCGCCTACAAATGGACCGACAGCATCACGTCGAACTTCGTCTGGTTCCACAGCCACGAGAAGGAGACGTCGGTCGACTACACCAACAAGGCGTGGTTCAACGGGCAGGGCACCTCGCCCGGCAGCCTGCTGCCCGGCATCGACCCGAGCAAGCCCTTCGCCATCGACAGCAACGGCGTCGTCCAGAACGCGACGTTCAACGCCAACGGCGCCGAGACGGCGACGCTGTGGCAGGGCGTGTCGACCAACACCAACAATTACCAGTTCGTCACGAAGTATGACAACGACGGACCGTTCAAGGCCAGCCTCGACGGCGCCTACTCCAAGGCCAATTCGACGCTGCAGTCGGCCCAGGCCGACGTCGAGCACGGCCTGTACAACAACTTCGCCGGCCAGGCGACGTCGCCGGCGGCGCCCGGGTGCAACAACGGCGCCTCGACCTGCACCACCGGCAACCACGGCTATGAGTTCACCTATGCCAACGGCGGCACCTCGGGCCTGCCGAGCATCCAGTATCTCGCGCCCTACGCCGACGTGCTGAGCAACCCGGCCTATACGACCTTCAAGTCGAACTGGGCCTGGTCGAACCGCGCCCGGCAGGAGCAGTGGTCGATCAAGGGCGACGCCAGCTACGAGCCCGAGTTCCTGAAGAACGCCGGGGTCGTCCTGTCGGGCGGTTTCCGCGTCGCCAGCCGCTCGGTCGACGAGGTCTTCGGCCGCTACCTGATCAACGGCGTCGACGGCGCCGGCCAGAAGATCGGCAACTGCTGCGCCGACCCCGCCGGCGGCACCTATCTCTATTATCTCGACCCCGGCTATGCCGCGATCCCCTATTCGACCGCGGTGTCGAACCCCGGGCTGGCCAAGACCGTGACCAACTTCGCGTCGGGCCAGATCATCGTCAAGGATCCCGTCACCGGCGGCATGACCGACCCGGCGACCTACCTCAACAAGGTGTGGAACGGCGGCACCAACCCGGCGAGCACCAACAACAGCGAGAAGTTCTTCGTCGACAACCTCAGCTCGTTCCACGTCTCGGAAAAGACCTATGCCGGCTATTTGATGGCCGACATCGGCGGCCGCGACGACCGCTTCCACGCCAACTTCGGCCTGCGCTTCGTCAACACGCAGCTGACCATCGACAACGGCCAGACGGCGGCGGTGCCGACCTATTACGGCACCGCGTCGTGGAACGGCGTCGATTCGAACGTCGTGCCGGTGACGACGTCGCGCAACTACACCGACATCCTGCCGACCTTCAACTTCGTCCTCGACGTCAGCGACACGCAGAAGGTCCGCTTCGGCGCCGCGCGAGTGGTCGCGCCGCAGGACCTGTACTCGCTGGGGCTGGGCAATTCGTACAACTTCACCCGCCAGACCAACGACCGGACCAACGTCCACACCGGGCTGAAGGACGGCTTCGCCTTTGCCGGCGGCGGTTCGGGCAACCCGCAGCTCGACCCCTACCGGGCGTCGCAGTTCAACGCGAGCTACGAGAACTACTTCGCCCCCGGCGGCCTGATCAGCGTCGCCGGCTTCTACAAGCAGGTCGACAATTTCGTCGAGACGCAGAACATCGCGACGCTGGTCAACGACGACTTCGGCGGCACGACGGCCAACGTCAGCAAGCCGGTCAACGCCGGGCGCGGCAAGATCTATGGCGTCGAGCTGGGCGCGCAATACGCCTTCCGCGACGCCGGCTGGCTCTCCGGCCTCGGCTTCGCGGTCAACTACACGCGCTCCGAATCGCAAAGCGACCAGGTGACGTTCTTCACCAACCACTCGGCGATCCCCGGCGTCGCCAAGAACGCCTTCAACGTCACCGGCTATTACGAACGCTACGGCTTCTCGCTGCGGGCGAGCTATTCGTGGCGCGACCGGTCGGTCAACGACTCGCTGGTCGGCTCGACTTTCGCCTTCCCCGACCAGAACGGCGTGTCGCGCGTCTACCAGGTGTTCCAGGCGCCTTATGGCCAGCTCGACGGCCAGATCGCCTATGACATCACCAAGAACATCGGCGTCGTCGCCCAGGTGCAGAACCTGACCGACGCGGTGCAGCACACCTATCTGCAGTACGAGGACCAGCCGTTCACCTACGACCGCAGCGGCCGTCGCTACTGGCTGGGCATCAAGTTCAAGCTGTAGGCGGCACGTGCTAGGCTGAGGCATGACCACCCCGCCGCCCGCCGACGCCGACCGCCGCATCCGGCGGATCGCCGTCGTCGGCGGCGGCACGGCGGGGTGGCTCGCCGCCGCCATGCTCGCCCGGGCGCTGAACGGCACCGCCGCGATCGAGGTGATCGAGGCCCCCGACATCGGCACCATCGGCGTCGGCGAGGCGACGATCCCGCCGATCATCGACCTGCTCCGCTTCCTGCAGATCGACGAGGCCGACTTCGTCCGCCACACGAGCGCGACCTACAAGCTCGGCATCGTCTTCGCCGACTGGGGCGCGGTCGGCGAGCGGTACTGGCACCCGTTCGGTACCTTCGGCGCGCCGATCGCCCGGCGGCCGTTCTTCCATGCCTGGCAGCGGGCGCAGGCGCGCGGACTGGCGCCGCGTTTCGCCGACTTCAGCCTGGCCGCGGCACTGGGCGACGCCGGACGCTTCGCCTTCCCCGACCCGCGCGGCAGCGGCCCGGCGGCCGGGCTGCGCTATGCCCTCCACTTCGACGCGGCGCTCGTTGCACGCTACCTGCGCGCCTATGCCGAGCGGCTCGGCGTCACCTGCGTCGACAAGCAGGTGGCGACGGCGCGGCAGCGCGGCGACGGCTTCGTCGAGACGCTGGTCTTCACCGACGGCTCGACGCTGGACGCCGACCTGTTCCTCGACTGCAGCGGCTTCCGCGGCGTGCTGATCGAGCAGGTGCTGGGCACCGGCTACGTCGACTGGAGCGACATGCTGCCGTGCGACCGCGCCGTCGCCCTGCCGACCGCCAACAGCCCGGCGCGGCCGCCGTTCACCAGCGCCAGCGCCCTTGCCGCCGGCTGGCGCTGGCGCATCCCGCTGCAGCACCGCGCGGGCAACGGCTATGTCTACAGCAGCCGCCACCTGAGCGACGACGCCGCGCTGGGCGGGCTGCTCGCCGCCGTCGGCCAGCCGCCGCTCGCCGAGCCGCGCCTGATCCGCTTCACCACCGGGCGCCGGCGGCAGTTCTGGAACCGCAACGTCGTCGCGCTCGGCCTCGCCTCCGGCTTCCTCGAGCCGCTCGAATCGACCAGCATCCACCTGGTCACGAGCGCGGTTCACAACCTGCTCGATCGCTTCCCCGACCGCGACTTCGCCGCCGCCAACATCGCCGCCTACAATGCCGAGATGATCGACGAGATCGAGGGCGTGCGCGACTTCATCGTCCTGCACTATTGCCTGACCCGGCGCGACGACACGCCGTTCTGGCGGGAATGCCGGGCGCTGCCGCTGCCCGAGCAGCTCGCCGCGCGCATCGCCGGCTACCGCGCCACCGGCCGCGTCCGGCCGCGCTCCGGCGAGCTGTTCACCGACCTCAGCTGGTTCTACGTCCTGGCCGGCATGGGCGTGGTGCCGGCGGCGGATGATCCGCTGCTCGACGTCGTCGGCGACGACCAGCTGCGCGCCATCCTCGCCGAGCTGGCGGCGGCGACGGCGCGGTCGGTCGCCGCCGCGCCGCCGCACGACAGCCGCTTCGCCGCCGTCCGCCTGCGCGCCTAGGCGTCGCGCGGCGGATAGAGGGCGACGACGACGAGCGTCAGCAGCGCCGCGGCGACGACACCGGGCAGCGCCGTGCGGCCGGCCGACAGCGCCAGGCCCAGCGCGACGAACTGCGGCGCGACCGCCTGCGCCAGCTTGCGCGCCATGCCGCCCAGGGCGAAGACGCGCGCCGCGCACGGGTCGCCCCCGCGCTCGATGGCGTCGATCGCGCCGGGCAGCAGCGCCCAGAACATCACCGACATGCCGTTGCCCGCGATCAGCCCGAGGGCGACGGCGGCGAAGACGAGGCCGGGCGCCGTGCCGGCGAGCGCCAGCGCCGCCACCGCTCCGGCATTGAGCACCGCCGCCCCGGTCAGCGTCGCGCTGCAGCCGAAGCGCCGGGCCAGCGCCAGCCAGAGCGGCGTCGTCAGCAGCAGCGACAGCGGCGGCACGGCGGCGGCGACATAGCCGAGACGCGTCGCGCCGAGCCGGTCGAAGACGAACAGGATCGACTTGTTGAGCACCGTCATGCTCAGCCCGGCGACGAGGATCGTGGCAAGGACGCGGCGCAGCGCCGCCGAGCCGCGCAGCAGCCGGACGAAGCCGGCCAGGTCGGGTCGCGGCCCGGCGGCGGGGACGACGCGCTCGCGCACCCCGGCCCAGGTCGCGGCGAAGGCCGGCAGCGACAGCACGGCGAGCAGCATCGCGCCGGTGGCGAAGTCGGCGTCGCCGCGGCTGTCGCGCGCCGGCAGCAGGGCATAGACCAGCGCCGCGATCAGCCCGCCGGTCGCCGCGCCCTGCATCCGCGCGCCGGTCAGCGCGACCTGGTCGGCGGGTCGCGGCGAGATCCGCGCGGTCAGGGCGCCATAGGGAATGTTGCCGACGCTGTAGGCGGCGCGCAGCGCGAGATGGGCGAGGGCGGCATAGGCCAGCCGCGGCAGTGGCGGCAGGCGCGGCTCGGCAAAGGCGACGACAAGCACGGCGCTCGCCGCGATGCCGCCGGCGGCGGTCCACAGCCGCAGCGGGACACGGCCGGCGGCGCGGTCGGCGAGCGCCCCGACAAGGGGATCGACCAGCCAGTCGGCCAGCGCCCCGGCGAGGAAGATGGCCGACGCCGCCGCCGGGCTGAGGCCGAGGACGCCGACGTAGAAGTAGAGCAGGTACAGCTCGAGCGACTGCCAGACGAAATTGAAGCCGAGGTCGCCGGCCGCGAAGCTCGCCCGCTCGCGAAGGCCGATCACGCCGGCGGCGCGGCGGTCGAATCGCGCACGACGAGGCGGTAGCCGTGCTCGACGTCGGGCGGCGCCGGCTGCCGCTCGAGCTGGGCGATCAGCATGTCGGCGGCGCCGAACGCCATGTCGAACACCGGCTGGCGCACCGTCGTCAGGCGCGGCCAGACCATGCGCGAGAACTCGCTGTCGTCGAAGCCGGTGACCGAGACGTCGCCCGGCACGGCCAGCCCCGCCTCGCGCGCGGCCATGACGACGCCGACCGCCATGTCGTCGTTCTGGGCCAGCACCGCGGTCGGCCGGGCGGCGCCGGCGAACAGGCGGCGGCCGGCGTTGAGCCCGGAGTTGAAGGTGTAGTTGCCCTGCTCGATCCAGTCGAGGCGGACGGGCACGCCGTGTGCCTGGAGCGCGGCGGCGTAGCCGATCATCCGCGCCTCGCTCGAGCGGTGGGTGGCATCGCCGCGGACGATGCCGATGTCGCGGTGGCCGAGGGCGACGACATGGTCGGCGATCTCGCGCGCGGCGGCGACATCGTCGACCAGGTTGTTGTGGCCGAGGTCGAGCCGGCGCGTCGGCGCGACGCGGGCAAAGGGCAGGCCGGCGGCGCGCAGGTCGTCGAGCAGCACGGGATGGTCGGTCGCCGGCGGGGCGAGGACGACGCCGTCCAGTGCCGCGGCACGCAGGATGGCGACGACGTCGCCGGCATGTTCGGCGGTCGAGCCGATCGGGACGACGAGCAGGCGGTAGCGTTCGCCCTTGAGCCGCTCGAGCACGCCCATCTGCAGGTCGTAGCCATAGCTGGAGCTGGGGTTCTCCGACACCAGCCCGATCAGGAACGACCGCTGCCGCACCAGCCCCTGGGCCAGCACGTTGGGATGGTAGTTGAGCGCCTTCGCCGCGCGGGTGACGCGCTCGCGCAGCTCGCTGGTGACGTGCGGCTCGTCGTTCAGGACGCGCGAGACGGTCTTGTACGAGACGCCGGCGGCGCGGGCGACGTCGATGATCGTGGTCCGCCGCGCCGTCACCCTAATCCCCGCCCGTTGGCTGTCGTTGACAACCCTAGACAAGGGCGGCTGGCGCGAACAAGGGGCATGGTGCCCGGGGGCGGATTTGAACCACCGACACGGGGATTTTCAATCCCCTGCTCTACCCCTGAGCTACCCGGGCGCGCCGCAGCGAGTGGGCGGATTTAGTCGGGCGCGGGCGGGTTGTCCAGCATCTCCTCGCCCGGCAGGACGTGGCGCTCGTCGAGCCAGTCCAGCAGGTCGCGGTCCTTGCACCCGGCCGAGCAGAAGGGACGGAAGGCGGCGACCTGCGGCCGGCGGCAGCGGACGCAGCGGGGTTCAGGCGGGAGCGACATACCCGCCCGACATGGGCAGGGCGGGGTCGCCGCGCAAGGCGACCGCCGCCGCCGCGGCGGCGGCCAAGCTCGACGACCAGCGCCGGGCGCGCCGTCGAGCCAGGCGGTGACCCGGGGCGCGCGCGACCAGCGTCGCGCGCGCCGATGCCGTCGCGCTCCGCTCGGCGCAGCAGTGCCAGCGCCGCGGTCGGCACGGCGTCGCCGCGCACCGCCTCGACGAACGAGGCGCGGAGGCGGGGCCGGACGATCTGGACGAAGCCGAAGCCGTTGACCGCGGTGCGCTCGAACGGCGGTGGCAGCTGCGCATCGAGGACCGCGCCGAGCGCCGTCCGCACCGCCTTGTCGCCCACGGTCGGGAAGTCGATGCCGATCGAGCCGGCCAGGTCGAAGCGCCGGATCGCCGCCGCCGCCGCGCTCGCCGCCGCCAGCGCCAGCGGTCCAGGCGCGGCCTCGCCGTCGACGTCGATCACCGTCATCGCCGGGGTCGGGCTGATCGTCAGCAGGCCGCCGCGGAAGGCGACATGGCCGGTGGCTGCCGCCTCGACGGCTTCGCCCCAGCCGCGGGCGTCGAGGTCGGCGGATACCGGGACCAGCCCGCGCGCGCGCAGCCGCTCGACCAGCGTCGGGCCCGGCCGCGGCGCGGCCGCTGTCGCCACGACCTTCGCCAGCCGCCGCCGTCCCGCCTCGGGCAGCGCCTCGCGGACGACCTCGACCGCCAGCCGCGAACCTTCGGTCAGCCCCGGCGGCAGCGGCGTCAGCAGCGCCTCGACGCCGCCGGCCTCGACGATGCCGCGAACGCCGGGAACGAGGATCGTCCGCAGCCGGACCTCGCGCACGTCGCCCGCGCGCCAGCCGCCGTCGCGCTCGACGTGCGCCTCGAGCACCGCGCCATCGGCGACGACCAGCGCCCGCGTTTCGCCGATGCCCGCCTCGACGAAGGCCTCAGGCATCGATGCCGGCGCGGCGCAGCAGGCGGCGCGTCTCGAACAGCGGCAGGCCGACGACCCCGGTCCACGAGCCGCTGAAGGCGCGGACCAGTGCCGCGGCGCTGCCCTGGATGGCATAGCCGCCGGCCTTGCCGTGCCACTCGCCGCCGGCGAGGTAGCGGTCGATGTCGTCCGCCGTCAGCCGGGCGAAGGTCACGGTCGAGGTCGACCGCGCGTGGCGGGCGGTGCCGTCGGCGGCGATGACCGTGACCGCCGTCGTCACGCGGTGGCGACGACCGGACAGCACGGCGAGGCAGGCGCGCGCCGTCGCCACGTCCTCGGCCTTGGGCAGGATGCGGCGGCCGGCGCTGACCACGGTGTCGGCGGCGAGGACGACCGCCCCCGGTTGCCGCGCGGCGACGGCGGCCGCCTTCGCCGCCGCCAGCCGCGCCGCGTGGTCGGCCGGGCGCTCGCGGGCAAGCGGCGTCTCGTCGAGGTCGGCGGCGTCGACCGCGTCGGGCACGATGCCGATCTGGGCGAGCAGGGCGAGGCGGCGCGGGCTCGCCGACGCCAGGACCAGCCGCGCCGTCACGCCAGCCACTCGACGCGCGCGCCGTGGGGATGGGCGCGGGCGAGCAGGCGGTCGCCACCCGGCCACAGGCGCAGGCGGAGCGACGCCGCGGCCGCGCTCGTGCCGTCGAATTCGTAGCGCAGCCAGGCGAGCGGCGCGTCGGCCGTCGTCGCCGCCCCGACCGCGGCGAGATGGGCAGCGATGCGGGCCTGCGCCGCGGCCGGGAAATACTGGAAGGCGATCGAGTGCAGCACCACCGTCGCCACCCCCGGGCGCGGCGCGACGCGGGCGACGACGAAGTCGGCGGCGTCGGCGCGGACCAGCGGCGCCGGGTCGGCGACGAAGGCGTCGACGGCGGCGGCGAGGCGCGCGGCCCGCTCCGGCTGGTCGGGCCAGACGTAGGCGAGCAGCCGGTCGCGGTCGCGCGCGCACGTCCAACGGCGCGAGGTCGACGCCGACCCGGTCGGCGATGCGCACGTCGGCGGCCGGCGGTGGTGGGCCGGTCCAGTCGGGCGCCAGCGTCAGCGGCGCGGCAACCGGTCCGAAGCGGTCGCCGCCGAGGTCGTAGGCATAGGCGTCGAGGCGCAGGTTGAGACCACCGCTGGCACCCAGCTCGACCGTGCTCAGCGGCAGCGGGAAGGTCGCGGCGACGACGCGCAGGCCGGCCATCAGTACCGCCGAGCGGCCGACCTCGTTGGTCTGCGGCGGGCCGTCGAGCCACGGCAGCAGGCGCGCGGCGACTGTGGCGTCGGCCAGCGCCGCGGCCGGGGCGCGGCGAGGTCGGCGCCCGGCGGGTGCGGCGGATAGCACGCCGCCAGCGCCGGCAGGTCGCCGGCGCGGACCAGCGCGTGCAGCCCGCCGAGCAGGCGCAGGACGAGGGCATCGGCAGCGGGATCGCCGGGCCAGTCGAGGACGCGCCGGCCGACGGCGGTGGTGCGGTCGAGCCCCGCGCCGAGATCGCGGCACAGCCGCTCGGTGAAGCGCGCGCCGAGCCGCCCCGCCCAGGCGGCCTGACCCTCGAACGCGGCGCGGACGGCGGCTTCGCTCATCGTCTGCCCGCCGCCCTGCCCATGGTCCGCCTGTCCCTGCCGAGGGCCGTCCTGTGACAGCACCGCGCTTGCCGCGCAACGGCGGCGCCGGTACGGCACCCGCTGTGACCGACGAGCTGATCATCGCCCTGCCCAAGGGCCGCATCCTGAAGGAAGCGCTGCCGGTGCTGGCCCGCGCCGGCATCGTCCCGGAGGCCGCGTTCGGCGACGAGAACAGCCGCGCGCTGAAGTTCGCCACCAACCTTGCCGGCGTCTCGCTGATCCGCGTCCGCGCCTTCGACGTCGCCACCTTCGTCGCCTTCGGCGCGGCGCAGCTCGGCATCGCCGGCAACGACGTGCTGATGGAATTCGCCTTTTCCGAGATCTACGCCCCGGTCGACCTCGGCATCGGCCGCTGCCGCATCTCGGTCGCCGAGCCGGCGGCGCAGGCGGCGACCGACGACCCGCGGACGTGGAGCCATGTTCGCGTCGCCACCAAATATCCGCACGTGACGCAGGCCCATTTCGCCGCGCGCGGCGTGCAGGCCGAATGCGTCAAGCTCAACGGGGCGATGGAGCTGGCACCGATGCTGGGGCTGTGCGACCGCATCGTCGACCTCGTCTCGACGGGCAAGACGCTGGCCGAGAACGGACTGGTCGAGGTCGAGACCATCGCCGAGGTCAGTTCGCGCCTGATCGTCAACCGCGCCGCCTTCAAGACCCGCGCCGCCCAGGTCGTGCCGTGGGTCGACCGCTTCCGCGCCGCCGTCGGAGAGCCGCGTGCCGCAGCGGCTTGACGCGCGCGACCCCGGCTTCGCCGCCGCCTTCCGCGCCCTCGTCGCGGCGCGGCGCGAGAGCGACGGCGACGTGGCGGCGGCGGTGGCGGCGATCGTCGCCGACGTCCGCGCCCGCGGCGACGCCGCGCTCGCCGAGCTGACCGCGCGCTTCGACCGCGTCGACCTCGCGGCAATCGGCCTCGAGATCGGCCGCGCCGAGATCGCCGCCGCCCGCGCGGCGATCGCGCCCGACGTCCTCGCCGCGCTGGAACTCGCCGCCGACCGCATCCGCGCCTTCCACGAGGCGCAGCGCCCCGCCGGCCACGACCGGACCGACGCCGCCGGTATCCGCACCGGCTGGCGCTGGACGCCGGTCGATGCCGCCGGGATCTACGTTCCCGGCGGGCTGGCGAGCTACCCGTCGTCGGTGCTGATGAACGCCATTCCGGCCCGCGTCGCCGGGGTCGGCCGGTTGGTCATGGTCACGCCGACGCCGGGCGGCCGGGTCAACCCGCTGGTGCTGGCCGCCGCCGAGCTGGCCGGGGTCGACACCGTCTACCGCGTCGGCGGGGCGCAGGCGATCGCCGCGCTGGCCTATGGCACGGCGACGATCGCGCCGGTCGACGTCGTCACCGGCCCCGGCAACGCCTGGGTCGCCGAGGCCAAGCGCCAGGTGTTCGGCGTCGTCGGCATCGACATGATCGCCGGCCCGTCGGAAGTCGTCGTCGTCGCCGACGCCGACGCCGACCCGGAATGGATCGCCGCCGACCTGCTCGCCCAGGCCGAGCACGACGCCACCGCCCAGTCGATCCTGATCACCGACGCGCCGGCGCTGGCCGACGCCGTCGCCGCCGCCGTTCTGCGCCAGCTGCCGACGCTGGCGACGGAGAGCACGGCGCGGGCGAGCTGGGACGCGTTCGGCACCGTCATCGTCGTTCCCGACCTTGTCGCCGCCGTGCCGCTGATCGACGCGCTGGCGCCCGAGCACCTGCAGCTGATGCTCGCCGACCCGGCACCGGTGTTCGACCGCGTCCGCCACGCCGGCTCGATCTTCCTCGGCCGGATGACGCCGGAAGCCGTCGGCGACTATGCCGCCGGACCCAACCACGTCCTGCCGACCGGGCGCCGCGCCCGCTTCGCCAGCGGGCTGGGCGTGACCGACTTCATGAAGCGGACGACCTTCCTCGACTGCGGCCCGCGCGGCCTGGCGGCGATCGGCCCGGCGGCAGCGGCGCTGGCGACCGCCGAGGGCCTGCCGGCGCACGCGCGGTCGGTGACGATCCGCCTCTAGAGGAAGCTGTACGGGTCGACGTCGACGGTGACGCGGACGCTGGCCGGGACCGGCACCGCCTCCAGCCAGGCGGCGATCAGGCCCTGCAGGTCGAGGCTGCGGCGGGCGTGGGCGAGCAGGCGGACGCGGTGGCGGCCGCGCAGCATCGCCAGCGGCGCCGGCGCCGGGCCGAGGACGCTCAGGCCCTCGGCGACCGGCGCGGCGCGGCCGAGGTCGCGCGCCGCCGCCGTCACCGCCGACTGATCCTCGCCCGAGACGACGATGCCGGCCAGCCGGCCGAACGGGGGCAGGCCGAGTTCGGCCCGCGCCTCGGTCTCGGCGGCGTAGAAGCCCTCCGCGTCATAGTCGACCAGCGCGCGCATGATCCGCGCCTCCGGCTGGTGGGTCTGCAGCAGCACGCGGCCCGGCTTGGTGCCGCGCCCGGCGCGCCCGGCGACCTGGGCGATCTGCTGGAAGGTGCGCTCGGCCGCGCGCAGGTCGCCGCCGGCGAGGCCGAGGTCGGCATCGACGACGCCGACCAGCGTCAGGTCGGGGAAGTGATAGCCCTTGGTCACCAGCTGGGTACCGATCAGCAGGTCGACCTCGCGCGCCTCGACGCTGGCGACGAGCGCCGCGGCGCGAGCGGGCGAGAAGATCGTGTCCGACGTCGCCAGCGCGACGCGCAGATCGGGCAGGATGCGCGCCACCTCCTCGGCCAGCCGCTCGACGCCGGGGCCGCAGGGGACCAGGCTGGCCTCGGCGTCGCAGGCGGGGCAGCGCTTGGGCACGGCGACGCCGTAGCCGCAGTGGTGGCACTGCAGCCGCCCGGTCAGCCGGTGTTCGACCAGCCAGGCGGTACACTGCGGACATTCGATCCGCTCGCCGCAGGTCCGGCACAAGGTCAACGGGGCATAGCCGCGGCGGTTGAGGAACAGCAGCGACTGTTCGCCGGCGACGTGCGTCTCGCGCAGCGCGGCGACCAGCGGCGGGCTCAGCCAGTGACCGCGTGGCGGCGGGTTGGTCCGCAGGTCGACGGTGGCGATCCGCGGCAGCGTCGCCCCGCCGAAGCGCGCCGGCAGCTTCAGTTCGGCATAGCGCCCGCGACCGACCTGGACGCGCATCTCGAGCGACGGCGTCGCGGTGGCGAGGACGACCGGCGCTTCCTCCAGCTTGGCGCGCATCACGGCGACGTCGCGGGCGTGGTACTGGACGCCGTCGTCCTGCTTGAAGCTCGCCTCGTGCGCCTCGTCGACGACGATCAGCGCCAGGTCGGCGAAGGGCAGGAACAGGGCCGAGCGTGCGCCGACGACGACCCGGGCGCTGCCGTCGGCGATCTGCCGCCACGCCCGCCGCCGCTCGCTGCCGCGCAGGTCGGAATGCCAGGCGACCGGCGGGCAGCCGAAGCGCCGCGCGAATCGGTCGAGCCACGGCGCGGTCAGGGCGATCTCCGGCAACAGGACCAGCACCTGTCCGCCGGCCGTGCGGAGCGCCGCGGCGATCGCCTCGAAATAGACCTCGGTCTTGCCCGATCCCGTCACGCCGTCGAGGACGAAGGGCGCGAACGCCCGGTCGCCGACGGCGCGGGCGAGGTCGGCGGCGGCGGTCGCCTGCGCCGCGCTCAGCTGCGGCGGGGCGTGGTCGGCATCGGGCAGCGGCGGGGCGACGTCGGCGCTGACGGCGATCCGCTCGAGCAGCCCGGCCTTGGCCATGCCGCGGATCACCCCCTCCGACACCAGCGCGTGGCGGGCCAGCTCGCGCACCGCCCCCTGCCGCCCGGCGAGCCGCTCGACCGCCGCCGCGCGCAGCGGCGTCAGCGGCCCCGCCGCTGCCGCCGTCGCCAGCCGGTATTCGACGACGTCGGCGGCGGCGGTCAGCGCCGCCGGCACCGGCAGCGCCATGCGCAGCACCGCCGCCGGCGGCGACAGATAATAGGCCCCGGTCCACTCGATCAGGCGGCGCAGCGGCGCGCGCAGGCCGGGGACGTCGAAACGGCGGGCGACGGGGCGCAGCTTCGCCTCGGCGACCTCGCGCGCGGCCCAGCGTTCGGCCTCCCACACCACGCCGGTGATCGTCCGTGGCCCCAGCGGCACCTCGACGATGTCGCCGGGCGCCAGCGTCAGGCCGTCGGGCACGGCATAGTCGAGCGCGCCGAGATGCGGCTGGAGGACGAGAACGCGGACGCGGGCCATGCCCCGACATAAGGCGCCGGGCCCGCCGGCGCACCCCGGTCGGGGCCGCGCGCCTCAGGCGGCGACGGTCGGCCGCCGCCGCCGCGCCATCGCCCCGACCGTGCCGAAGCCGGCCAGCAGCAGCGCCCACGATGCCGGCTCCGGCACCGTCCCCGTGCCCGCGCCCGTGCCGCTCAGGAACACGCCGGAATCGGACGTGAACGACACGCCGTCGACATGGCCGATGCCGACCTTCCCGCCCTGCGTGTAGTCGAGGGCGACGTTGGTGCCGTTGAGGCTGAGGCGGAAGTCGATCGGCACGTCGCCGCTGGCGCCGGTCAGCGCGTAGAGGGCGGTGAAGCGCGTGTCGGTCGGGGTGTACGACGCGAAGGAAAACGACTGCCAGCCGGCGACGCGGCCCGGCGTCGTTTCCGGGAAGGCGAACGTCGGATAGTTGGGCGGGGCATAAAAGCCGGCACCGTAGTCGCCGAATTCATAGGCGCTGGCGTTGCCGAAAAAGAAGCTCCAGCCGAGTTCGGCGCTGGCATGATTGATGTCGGTCCCGGGCGCGAGGGTGCCGGCGAAGCTGAAGCTGACCGGGATGTAGGTGACGGTGGTCGCGGTCGCGCCGGCGACGGTGAAGTGGAGCGTGTCGCTGAGCTCGGCCGAACTGTCGGCCGAGGCGAAGCCGGCGGCGGTCGCGGTCAGGTGGAGCGTCGCCGTCCGCAGATCGGCGGCGGCGGTGGCGTAGGCGGCGTCGGACCCGCCGACGACACTCGATTCGTCGTGCGCCGACGTCGCCAGCCCGGTGGTGTCGGTGGTACCGGTGGCGGTGACGACGGCGTTCTGGTCCCTCAGGAAGTCGGCCGGGACGCACGGGCCGCCGCCGCCGGCATTGTTGATGAAGCGGGCGCCGGTCGTGCCGATATTATACTGGGCAGCGCAGCCGCGGAGATAGCCGCGCCCGGTATTGGCCGAGGTGACGACGGCATAGCCGGCCCAGGCCGGCGCGGCGGCGGTGATGGCGGCGACGGCCGCAGCGGCGGCGACGGTCAGACGAACGGTGATAAGCGACATGATGCGGAACCCCTGCTGGTTGCCGGATGGTTAAGACGCGGGCGGCGCCGCACCGGCAACGCGCAATGCGGGACAGGGTCGGGACAAATCGGGGCAGGCGCCTCAGGCGGCGTGCGTCGCCGCCAGCAGCTGGGGATCGGCGCGCCAGGCAACCAGGCAGGGATCGCCGGCGGCATAAGCCAGTTCGGGGTTGGCCTCCGCTCGCGCCCGCGCCAGCCAGGCGAGGACGGCCGCGCGGTTGCCGGCGAGCGCGCGGTAGCGGAGTCCGTCGAGCGATTTGCCGTCGCCGCGGGCGGCGGCGGCGTCGGCGTCGGCGACCAGCTGCGCCAGCATCGCCGCCCTGCCGCCGGCGGCATGGCGCGCCGCCGCGCGATCGACGGCGGCGATCCGGGCCGGCCGGTTCATCAGCCGCGCCGCGACCGCTGCCTCGCGCAGGTAATCGTCGTCGCGTCCGGCGATCAGATAGGCCATGGCGAGGTAGCGATGGCCCGAACACAGGCCGGGATCGACCCGGACCAGCGATTCGAGCGCGGCGATCGCCGCCGGCACCGCGCCGGCCGACATTTCGACCAGGGCCGCGTCGGCGACGATGGCGTGATTGTCGGGTTCCAGCTCGCGGGCGCGGCCGATCTCGCTGCGCGCCGTGGCGATGTCGCCGATCGCCTGCGCCGCGGTGGCATACCAGTGGTGCGCCTTGGCCGATTCCGGCGCGCGCCGCAGCGCTTCGCGGAACGCCGCCAGCCCGGCGGCGTGGTCGTGCTGCCACCAGAAGGCGACGAAGGCGTGGTCGAGCCAGGCGTCGGCCAGCGTCGGGTCGAGCGCCAGCGCCGTGCGCGCCGCCCGCGCCGCCGCGGGAAAGGCGACGGCGTCGGGCACGGCGCCGAACTCGCGCGACAGGACATGGGCGTCGGCCAGCCCCGACCACGCCGCCGCGCGGTCGGGATAGCGGAGCGTCAGCCGCTGATAATCGCGCGTCGCCGCGGCGATGCCGGCGGCCGAGCGCGTGCCGATTTCGAAGGCGGCGTCGAGGTAGGTGGCGCGGGCGGCGGCATCGTCGTCGTACGGCCCGTGCAGCGCCGCCGCGGTCGCCGCCGGGCGGTGGCCGAGCAGCGCCCCCGCGATCGCGGCGATCACCGCCACCCCCGTCCCGGCGGCGAGCGCCCGCTGCCGCCAGCCTGCTGCCGAACCCGCCGCCGGTACCGGCGCGGCGGCCGGCGGCGGCTCGGCCGGTTCGACGTGCGGCGCGGCGCCGGTCAGCCAGGCGCGCAGCTCGGCGCGTGTCGCCCACACCGTCGGCACGCCGCTGCCGGGGACGCGGTGGACCGGCATCGCCCGCGTCGCTTCCCAGCGCTTGGCCGTGCGCGCGTCGCAGCCGAGGAACAGGCCGATCGCCTTCCAGCCGACCAGCCGGTCGGCGGCGTCGATCTCGACCGGCTGCTCCGCATCCCGTGTCATGCCTGCCCCTGCGGCAATCGTCGTCGCCGAGCGTTTAGCAGAAGGTAAACGATCGAGCGAGGGATGACGCGCCGCACCCGATCGGCTACAGGCGGGCGACCCCGGAGCCCGCGCCCATGAAGTTCTTCGTCGACACCGCCGACACCGCCGAGATCGAGGCGCTCGCGGCCACCGGGCTGCTCGACGGGGTGACGACCAACCCCAGCCTGATCGCCAAATCGGGCAAGAACTTCCTGGAGGTCATCGCCGCCATCGCCAAGCTGGTCGACGGGCCGGTATCGGCCGAGGTCGTCGCCAGCGACACGCGCGGCATGCTGCTCGAGGCCGAACGCCTGCTCGGCCTGGGCGACAACATCACGATCAAGGTGCCGCTGACCATGGACGGCCTGCGCGCCTGCAAGACGCTCAGCGGCAACGGCGTCATGGTCAACGTCACCCTGTGCTTTTCGGCGACGCAGGCGCTGCTCGCGGCCAAGGCCGGCGCGGCGTTCGTCTCGCCGTTCGTCGGGCGGCACGACGACGTCGGCTTCGACGGCATGGCCCTGATCCAGGATATCCGCACGATCTACGACAATTACGCCTACGACACCGAAATCCTGGTCGCCAGCGTCCGCCACCCGGTCCACGTCCTGCAGGCGGCCAAGATCGGCGCCGACGTCGCCACCATGCCGCCGGCGGTGATCCGGGCGCTGGCCGCCCACCCGCTGACCGACCGCGGGCTCGAGGGGTTCGCCGCCGACTGGGCCAAGACCGGCCAGTCGATCCTGTGACCGACGGCGACGTCGAGGCCACCGCCCTCGTCGTCGCGTGGACCGCGAGCCTGGCCGAGGTCCGCCGCCTGTCGCCGCTGACTGTCAAGGCCTATGCCGCGACGCTGCACCGCTTCGTGCGCTTCGTCGCCGGGCATGTCGGCGGCCCGGTCACGGCGGCGACGCTGTCGGCGCTGACGCTGGCCGATTTCCGCGCCTATCTCGCCGCGCGGCGGGGCGACGGGCTGGGCAACGCCTCGGTCGCGCGCGAGATCGCCGCGCTGCGCACCTTCTTCGCCTTCGCCGCGCCGGCACGGGGTCGGCGACGACGGGCTGGTCGGGCTGGCGACGCCCAAGCGCGCCGCGCGCGTCCCGCGCCCTGTCGCCCCCGCCGATGCCCGCGCGCTGATCGCCGACATCGGCGACGGGGCCAGCGCGCCCTGGGTTGCGGCGCGCGATGCCGCCGTCCTGTTGCTGCTCTACGGCGCCGGCCTGCGCATCGCCGAGGCGCTGGCCCTGACCGGCAGCGCGCCTGCCGCTGGGCCGACGCTGGTCGTCACCGGCAAGCGGGCGAAGACGCGCATCGTGCCGCTGCTGCCGGTCGTCCGCGACGGCGTCGAGGCCTATGTCCGCCTCTGTCCCTGGCCGCTGGCGGCGGCGGCGCCGCTGTTCCGCGGCGTCCGCGGCGGGGGCTCGACCCGGCGATCGTTCGCCGGGCGATGGCGGCGGCACGCGTCGGGCTCGGCCTGCCGGCGAGCGCGACGCCGCACGCGCTGCGCCACAGCTTCGCCACCCACCTCCTGGCCCGCGGCGCCGACCTGCGCGCCATCCAGGAACTGCTCGGCCACGCCAGCCTGTCATCGACGCAGGTCTATACCGCGGTCGACGCCGCCCACCTGCTCGACGTCTACCGCCACGCCCATCCCCGGGCGTAGGCGGCGACCGCTACGGCACGCTGACGACGCTCAGCCGGGTCAGCGCCTTGACCGAGCGTGCACCGCGCAGGTCGCCGGCGACGATCAGGCGCAGCGGCCCGTCGTCGGCCAGCGGCGCGTTGTTGCAGCGGTCGGCGACGAGGATGTCGGCCCCGGCCGAGCCCGCGATCGATCTCGCCGAGCGAGAACACCGTGCGGTAGCCGTCGGCGCCGCGGGCGACCACGGCCAAGGCCAGCGCCGGCCCGCGCACCGCCTCGCCGCTCGGCACGCCGGCGGTTGCGAGGACGTCGGCCAGCCACGCGCCCGAGCACGTCAGGAAGACGCCGTGGATCGTCGCGGTGACCTGCGCGCGCGGCAGCGCGGCCAGGCCGCCGGCGTTGAGCGCCAGCGGCCGCGACACGGCCCCGTCGACGGCGAGCACCGTCGCCGCCGGCGGCTGCCCCACTCCGGCGGGCGCGGTCGACACGGCGAGGGCGAGGGCAAGGCGAAGCATGGCGGTCTCCCTGGCGCTCCGCCCCGAAAGCGGCGGAGGCGGAACGGTTCAGTCGTGGTTCAACGCTGCCCGCTGTATAGCAGCGCCACAGGAGCCCATGCATGAAACTGCCGACGCTTGCCCTCGCTGTCCTGCTCGCCGCGCCGCTCGCCGCCGCGCCGGCGACGATCGAGGACGTCCGCGCCGCGTTGAAGGCGACACCGACGATGACGGCGACCTTTACCCAGACGGCGGCGAACGGCGCCACCCTGACCGGCAAGCTGCTGCTGGCGCGGCCGGGCAAGATCCGCTTCCAGTATGACAAGGCGCCGCTGCTGGTCGTCGCCGACGGCCGCAAGCTCAGCGTGGTCGACTATGAGGTGGCGCAGGTGTCGCAGTGGCCGATCCGCTCGACGCCGCTCGGCGTCCTGCTCGACGGCGACGCCGATCTGGCGAAATATGCCCATGTCAGCGGCGTCGTCGCCAATGGCGTGCTGGTCGAGGCGCGCGACCCCGGACACCCCGAGTACGGCGCGATCACGCTCAGCTTCGCCCGCGATCCCGCGGCGCCGGGCGGGCTGACGCTGACCGGCTGGACCGCGCTCGACGCGCAGAACAACCGGACCGAGGTGACGCTGAAGGACGTGCGCTACAATGTCGCCGTACCGGCGGCGAGCTTCGGCTTTCGTGATCCCCGCAGCCATGGATTGCCCGGCAAGTCCGGTTGACGCCGCATTTCGTTCAGCCAGCGTCAATGTCTCGCCCCTATAAGCGGTGGGCGGTCGACACTCGCTGCCTGGAATTTGCCCCCTGTTGTCTGGGCAATCGGGTCCGACCGCTGCGTGACGAGCGCAAACGGGCCCCCGCTCCATGCCCCCGGAGCGGGGGCCTAATTCGTTTGGGCTTCGGCGATCTCCTCCCTACATGACGCGCAATATGCCGCTGTCGATCGCTACCTGGAACATCAATTCGGTCCGTTTTCGCCTCGATCTTGTCGAGCGATTCCTGACCGAGCACGCCCCCGACGTCCTGTGCCTGCAGGAAACCAAGGTGGTCGACGACGCCTTCCCCCATGGCGTCTTCGAGCGGCTCGGCTACCGCCACCGTCTGGTCTGCGGACAGAAGATGCACCACGGCGTCGCCACGCTGTCGAAGCTGCCGCTGCGCGAGGAGCGCCGCTTCGACTGGCAGGACAATGGCGAGGCGCGCCACATCGGCGCCCGCCTGCCGGGCGGCCTGCTGATCGAGAACGTCTATGTGCCCGCCGGCGGCGACCTGCCCGATCCCGAGCAGAACCCCAAGTTCGCGCAGAAGCTCGCGTTCGTCGAGCGCATGACGCGCTGGTCGGAGACGCTGCGCGACGACACGGTGATCGTCGGCGACTTCAACATCGCGCCGCTGGAATGCGACGTGTGGAGCCACAAGGCACTGCTGACCGTCGTCAGCCACACGCCGGTCGAGGTCGACGGCGCTGAACGGCCTCGCCGCCAGCCACGACTGGATCGACCTCGGCCGCCGCTTCGTGCCCGCCGCCCGAACGCCTGTTCACCTGGTGGAGCTATCGCAACGCCGACCATACGGTGAACGACCGCGGCCGGCGGCTCGACCATATCTGGGCCTCGCCCGCGGTCGGCCGCGCGCGCGAGCGGCTTCACGGTGCTGGAGGCGGCGCGGCTGTGGGACCGGCCGTCCGACCACGTCCCGCAGATCGCGACCTTCGACCTGTGAGCGGCGACCGGTGAACGCCGCGGCCTCCGCCGTCGCCCGCGCCGTCGACGAACTGCGCCGCGGCCAGATCGTCCGGGTAACCGGCGACGGCGGCGACCTCGACGTGCTCGCGGTCGAGCTGGCCGACGGCGAGACGCTGGCGGCGCTCGAGACCGGCGCCCGGGCGGCCCTGATCCTGACCCCGCGCCGCGCCGCCGTCCTCCATCTCGTCAACCAGCCCGCCGCGGCCGGCGCCGGCGTCGTCTGGGTCGAACGCCCGCCGTGGCTCGACCTCGCGGCAACCGTCGCGACCGCCGACCCGGCGCTCGACCTGGCGACCCCGCTCAAGGGCCCGTTCCGCACGCGCGACGCCGGGCCGCTGGCGACGGCCGCGGCAGCGGGCGCTGCGACTGGCGAAGCTCGGCGGCGTGCTGCCGGCGGTGTTCGCCGTTCCGGCGGGCGAAGGCGACGCTGCTGACGGTCGCCGCCGGCGACGTCCTGGCCTATGCCCGCGCCGACCGGCTGCGCATCGTCACCCGCGCGAGGCTGCCGCTCGACGGCGCGCCCGATACCGAGGTCGTCGCCTTCCGCCCGGCCGAGGGCGGCCCCGAGCATCTCGCGCTGCTGATCGGGCCGCAGGCGACGCGGCCGCCGCTGCTGACACGGCTCCATTCCGCCTGCCTGACCGGCGACGTGCTCGGCAGGCTGAAGTGCGACTGCGGCCCGCAGCTGCGCGCCGGCGATCGCCGCCATCGCCGCCGCCGGCGGCGGCATCCTGCTCTACCTGCAACAGGAGGGGCGCGGCATCGGCCTGATCAACAAGCTTCGCGCCTATGCCCTGCAGGACCAGGGCTTCGACACCGTCGACGCCAACCTCCGCCTCGGCTTCGAGCCCGACGAGCGCGACTTCGCCGTCGCCGCGACGATGCTGCGCCTGCTCGGCGTGCCCGCCGTGCGCCTGCTGACCAACAACCCCGACAAGGTCGCCAGCCTCGCGACGCACGGCATCGCGGTCGCCGAGCGGGTCGCCCACGCCATGCCGCCGAACCCGCACAACGCCGCTTACCTCGCGACCAAGCGCGACCGCAGCGGGCATTATCTGTGATCCTGACCGTCGACACCGCGGCGCGGACGCTGACCGCCGACGGCGCCGTCACCCCATGCCTGATCGGCCGTGGCGGGGCGGTGGCGGCGGACGCCAAGCGCGAGGGCGACGGCGCGACGCCGCGCGGCCGCTGGCCGCTGCGCGAGGTGCTGCTGCGCCCCGACCGCGGCCTCGACCCGCCGGCCGCGCCTGCCCTGGCGCTGGCTCGCCCCTGACGACGGGTGGTCGGACGATCCCGCCGACCCGGCCTACAACCGCCCAGTCGCGCCACCCCCACCCGTTCTCGGCCGAGCAGCTTTGGCGCGACGACGGGCTGTACGACATCATCGTCCCGCTGGGCTGGAACGACGCGCCGCCGGTGCCGGGGCGGGGCAGCGCGATCTTCCTCCACTGCACCGCCGCCGGCCATCCGCGACGGCGGGCTGCGTCGCCATCGCCCGCGAGGCGCTGGCGGCGCTCCTGCCGCACCTCGCCCTGGGCGACTGGATCGACATCGCATGAACCTGCGCCGCTGGCTGTTCGCCGCTGTCCTCTTGTTGACGCTGGTCGCGGCGCTGGTGCCGAACGCCGACGCCCCCGACCTCGGCCACGGCGACAAGATCAACCACATCGCCGCCTTCGCCACGCTGACGGTGCTCGCCGCCTGGGCCTGGCCGCGCGCGCGGCTGGTCGTCATCCTGGTCGCCCTGTCGGCGCTCGGCGCGGCGATCGAGGGGCTGCAGGCGCTTCCCGTCATCGCCCGCGACGCCGAATGGGCCGACTGGATCGCCGACACCGCCGCCGTCGCCGTGGCGCTGGCCGCGGTCGCCTTCGTCCGCCGCGCCTTCGTCGAGCGCTAGGTTCCTAGTCGGTTCCCGCCACCGGCACCGGGAAGCCCTTGGCGCGCAGATAGGCGTCGACCTTGGGATCGCGGCCGCGGAAGTTGCGGTAGGCCACCGCCGGATCGACGGTGTTGCCGACCCAGATGATGGTGTCGTGCAGCCGCTTGGCCACCGCCTGGTCGTACGGCCCGCCGGCCTCGGTGAACGCCTCGAAGGCGTCGTGGTCGAGCACCTCGGCCCACAGATAGCTGTAGTAGCCGGCCGCGTAGCCGTCGCCGGAGAAGATGTGGCCGAACTGCGGGATGCGGTGGCGCATGACGATCTCGGCCGGCATGCCGAGCTCGGCCAGCGTCTCCTTCTCGAAGGCGTGCGGCTCGATCGGCGTCGGCCGGCGAGGTGGAGCTTCATGTCGACGATCGCGACGGCCTGCGCCTCGACGGCGCCGAAGGCCTGGTTGAAGTGTCGGCGGCCTTGATCTTGTCGACCAGCGCCTGCGGCATCGGCTCGCCGCTGGCGTTGACCAGCGAACCGCTGCACCTCGGGCGTGGTGAGCCAGTTCTCGTTCAGCTGCCAGGGGAACTCGACGAAGTCGCGCACCGTGTTGGTGCCCGACAGCGTCGGATAGGTGACGTTCGAGTTCAGCCCGTGCAGCGCGTGGCCGAACTCGTGGAACATCGTCCGCGCGTCGTCCCACGACAGCGTCGTCGGCTCGCCGGCCGCGCCCTTGATGAAGTTGGCGTTGTTGGAGACGATCGTCGGCACGTCGCCGTCGACGCGGCTCTGGTCGCGGTAGGCGTTCATCCACGCGCCGGAGTTCTTGCCGGCGCGGGCGTAGGGGTCGAAGTACCAGAGCCCGACGTGCTTGCCGTCGCGGTCCTTGACCTCGTAGACGGTGACGTCGGGGTGGAAGACCGGCAGGCCCTCGACCTTGGTGAAGGTGAAGCCGTAGAGCTTGCCCGCGGCGAAGAACATCGCCTCGCGGACCTTGTCGAGCTGCAGGTACGGCTTCACCTCGTTCAGATCGAGGTCGTACTTCGCCTTGCGGACCTTCTCCGCGTAGTAGCGGTAGTCCCACGGCTGCGATCTTGATCTTGCCGCCGTCCTCTGCGTCGACGACCGCCTGCATGTCGGCCACGTCCTTGTGGACCTGCGCGACCGCCGGCTTCCACGCCGCCAGCTCGAGCGCCATGCGCCGCTTCGGGCGTCTTGGCCATGCGGTCGGCGAGCACCCAGTGGGCGTAGGTCGGGTAGCCGAGCAGCTTCGCGTTCGCCGCGCCGCAGCTGCGAGGATCTGCGTGACGATCGGCGTTGTTGTCGTGCGCGCCGCCGTTGTCGCCGCGCATCGTCCACATGCGGAAGCCCTTCTCGCGCAGCGGCGCGGTCGTCGGCATAGGTGAGGAACGGCTCCATCGACGAGCGCGTGTTGGTGATCACCCACTTGCCCGGCTGGCCGCGCTTGCGCCCTCCGCCGCCGCGGCGTCGATCTGCGCCTGGGGCAGGCCCGCGAGCTGCGCCGGCGCTGTCGAGCGTCGAGGACATAGCTCTCCTCGTCGGCGAGCTCGTTCTGCGCGAACTTGGTGTAGAGCGACGCCGAGCTTCTGGTTGTTCGCCGCGAACGTCGCCTTGTCGGCCGGCGACAGCTTCGCGCCCGCGCGGACGAAGCGCTTCCAGTAGACCCAGACCAGCCGCTGCTGCTCGGGCGTCAGCGTCGCCTTGGCCGGCGACGTATAGACCGCGTCGATGCGGGCGAAGAGCTTGGCGTTCTGCGTGATGTGGTCGTCGAAGGCCGCCAGCTTCGGCGCCATCGCCGTCTCGACTGCCGGGAACTCGGGCGTCTTCAGGTTCGACGTCCAGATGCCGAAGATCGTCGCCGACCCGGGTCAGCGTCGTCGCCGGCGCGTTCGAGCGCGACGATGGTGTTGTCGAAGGTCGGCGGCGCGGGGTTGTCGGCGATGGCGTCGATCTCGCGCGCCTCGTCGGCCATCGCCGTCGTCCAGCGCCGGGGCGAAGTCGGCGACCTGGACGGTGGCGAAGTTCGGCTCGCCGCCATAGGGCCCGGTCCACGGCGCCAGCAGGTCGGCGGGGGCGGCGGCCGCTGCCGTGGCAAAGGCCGCAGCGCAGGCGCCGGCGAGCAGGGTCATCTTCATGTGCGTCTCCCCAAGGATGCGTGTCGTCTAGCCCGGCGCGCGGTCGATCGGCTAGCCCCGCGCGCCGAACAGCGCGGTGCCGACGCGCACGCACGTCGCGCCGAGTTCGACCGCGGTTTCGAAGTCGCCCGACATCCCCATGCTGAGCCCCGCCAGTCCGAGGTCGCGCGCACGCTGGGCCAGCAGGGCGAAGAACGGCGCCGGCTCGATCCCCGCCGGGGGCACGGCCATCAGCCCGACGAGCGGCAGGACGCGGGCGCGGTCGCGCAGCGCCGCCAGATCGGCGAGCGCGACGCCGCCCTTCTGCGGCTCGTCACCGATATTGACCTGAAGATAGCAGTCGGGCCGCCGCCCCGTCGTCGCCATCGCCGCCGCGCAGCGCGTCGACCAGCGACGGCCGGTCGACCGCGTGGATGACGTCGAACATCGCCACCGCCGCGGCCGCCTTGTTCGACTGCAGCTGGCCGACGAGGTGGAGGCGGAGGTCCGGCGTCGCCGCGCGCAGCGCCGGCCACTTGCCGGCCGCCTCCTGCACCCGGTTCTCGCCGAAGCTGCGCTGGCCGGCGGCGATCAGCGGCGCGATGGCCTCGGCCGGCTGCGTCTTCGACACGGCGACCAGCTCGACCACGGCCGGGTCGCGCCCGGCGCGCCGGGCCGCGGCGGCAATCGCCGCGCGCACCGTCGTCAGCCGATCGGCAGCGTCGGTCAGAAGGTGAAGGCCGTGCCGAGATAGACCGCCTGGTCGCGGCGCAGCGGATCGCTCGGCCCCAGCGTTTCCTTGTACTTCAGCCCGCCGTTGACCGACAGGCGCGGGGTCAGCGAATAGGCCCCGCCGACCTCGACCGAATAGCGCCGCTCGGTCAGCGACGGCGTCGGCGTCAGGCCGCCGAGCAGCAGCGGCGGCCCTTCCTCGGCGGCGACCTGCAGGCTCGTCTTCCAGCTGGCGCCGCGGTAGCTGACGCCGGCGTCGAGCGCCTCGCGGCGGGGGGCGAGCGACAGCGCCAGCGCCGTCGGCACGCTGTCGGCGGTATCGGCGCGACCATAGCCACCCGACACCGCGAAGTTGCGCCAGCCCACCGCGAGGTCGACGTTGTAGGCCGCGGGCGCTGCGGACGCGACCTCGACCGGCACGGCGGCGGCACGGCTGGTGTCGATCACCGGCGCGGTGACGCGCGACGTGACGCCGATGCTGAAGGCGCGGCGGCTGTCGAGCTTGCCCGAGGGCGTGAAGCGGAACGCGCGCTCGGCAGTCGCCATGCGCGCGTTGGCCCCGGTCTGCCCGGGCGCGGTGAAGCTGAACTTGCCGGCGTCGGTCAGGTTCGGCGCGAACGACGTCAGCGTGTCGACGCGCAGGCGGTCGGCGGCGCCCGCCGCTTCGAGCGTGACCGCGGAGCCTTTGCGCACCACCTTCGTCGCCGCGACGCCGGGGCCGGCGAGCAGCAGCGCCGCGGCGGCGGCGGCGAGGCCGGCGCGCGCCGGCAGGAAGATGCGATCGGTCCCCATGATTCTCGCGTTTCGAATACCAAGCTGTTGCCGCTTCGCCCAGTCCCGTTCAACGGTCATCGCGGCCAAACGCCGCGCAAATCCGCACGTTCTACGGTGTCGCAGGCGCGATCCCCCGCCCGAACGCCGGAATCCTTGGCGGGTGTTGCCGATCTGCATCGCCCTTTGCGTCTGCCCCCCCGGCCCCTATAAGGGCGCCGCGTGCAGCGCGTGGAGTGGGTTGAATGGGTCGGTTCGGACGGGCGATGACGGGGCTGGCGGTCGTGGCGGCGCTCGCCGGCTGCAGTCATCACGCCCGCGGCAAGCACGTCAAGGCGCCGCCGCTCGCTCCGGCGCGGCTGGCGACGATCGGCGTCAACGCCTATCTGTGGCAGGCGAGCCTCGACACCATCGCCTTCATGCCGATCGCCTCGGTCGATTCGAACGGTGGCGTCATCGTCACCGACTGGTACGTCAACCCGACCACGCCGAACGAGCGGATCAAGGTCACCGTCACCATCCTCGACACCGTGCTGCGCGCCGACGCGGTGCGCGTCACCGCCAACCGCGAGCAGCTCGGCGCCGCCGGCTGGGTCGAGGTGCCTGTCCGCGCCGGCACCGTGCAGAAGCTGGAGGAGACGATCCTGGGCCGCGCCCGCGACCTGCGCCGGGCGTCGATCGCGGGGTGAATCCGAAGTTCGACTTCGCCGCCGCCGAGGCGAAGTGGCAGCAGGCATGGGCCGACGCGGGCACCTTCCGCGCCGACGACGCGAGCCCGCGGCACAAGACGTATATCCTCGAGATGTTTCCCTACCCCTCGGGGAAGATCCACGTCGGCCACGTCCGCAACTATACCATGGGCGACGTGCTCGCCCGCGCCCGGCGGATGCAGGGGTATGAGGTGCTCCACCCGATGGGCTGGGACGCCTTCGGCATGCCGGCCGAGAATGCCGCCATCGAGCGCGGCGTCCACCCCGGCGACTGGACGCGCAGCAACATCGCCACCATGCGCGGCCAGCTGCAGCGCCTCGGCTTCGCGCTCGACTGGAGCCGCGAGCTGGCGACGTGCGAGCCCGACTATTACGGCCACGAGCAGGCGCTGTTCCTCGACCTGATGGCCGCGGGCCTCGTCTATCGCAAGCAGTCGGCGGTCAACTGGGACCCGGTCGACCATACCGTGCTGGCCAACGAGCAGGTCATCGACGGCCGCGGCTGGCGCAGCGGCGCGGTCGTCGAGAAGCGGCAGCTGAGCCAGTGGTTCCTGAAGATCACCGACTTCGCCGAGGAACTGCTCGACGGGCTGAACACGCTCGACCGCTGGCCCGACAAGGTCCGGCTGATGCAGGAGAACTGGATCGGCAAAAGCCAGGGCTTGCGCTTCACCTTCCGCGTCGTCGGCGGCACCGACACCTTCGACGTCTTCACGACTCGGCCCGACACGCTGTTCGGCGCGAGCTTCGCCGCGATCGCGCCCGACCATCCGCTGGCCCAGCGCCTCGCCGCGGCCGACCCCGCGCTCGCCGCCTTCGCCGCCGAGTGCATGAAGACCGGCACCGCCGCGGCCGAGATCGAGACGCAGGAGAAGAAGGGCTACGACACCGGCCTGCGCGTCGCCCACCCGCTCGACGCGGCGATCACGCTGCCGGTCTTCGTCGCCAATTTCGTCCTGATGGATTACGGCACCGGCGCGATCTTCGGCTGCCCGGCGCACGACCAGCGCGACCTCGACTTCGCCCGCAAGTACGGCCTGCCGGTGCTGCCGGTCGTCGCCCCCGACGGCGCCGTGCCGGCGATCGGCGACGAGGCCTATACCGGCCCCGGCGTCATCGTGAACTCGCGCTTCCTCGACGGGCTCGGCGTCGACGCCGCCAAGGCCGCGGTCATCGCCCGCGCCGAGGCCGAGGGCTGGGGCACCGGCACCACCGTCTGGCGGCTGCGCGACTGGGGCGTCAGCCGCCAGCGCTACTGGGGCACGCCGATCCCGATCATCCACTGCGCCGCCTGCGGCGCAGTGCCGGTGCCGAAGGACCAGCTGCCGGTGGTGCTGCCGGAGGACGTCACTTTCGACGCGCCCGGCAACCCGCTCGACCGCCACCCGACGTGGAAGCACGTCGCCTGCCCGCAGTGCGGCGGGGCGGCGACGCGCGAGACCGATACGCTCGACACCTTCGTCAATTCGTCGTGGTATTTCATCCGCTTCGCCAGCGCGCCCGACGCCGCGCCGTTCGACCGCGCCGTCGCCGACGCCTGGCTGCCGGTGGCGCAATATATCGGCGGCGTCGAGCATGCCATTCTCCATCTGCTCTACGCCCGCTTCTGGACGCGCGCGCTGCGCCGCATCGGCCGCATCGATCTCGCCGAGCCGTTCGCCGGCCTGTTCACGCAAGGGATGGTGACGCACGAGACCTACCGCCGGGCGCGGGCCAACGCTCCGGCGGCGGACGAGGGCGATTTCGAGCGCGACAACGAGCCGGCCGGCACCTGGCTGGCGCCGACCGAGGTCAGCCGCGACGGCGAGCGGGTCGTCGAGACCGCGACCGGCGCTCCCGTCGAGGTCGGCCGTGTCGTCAAGATGTCGAAGTCGAAGCGGAACACCGTCGACCCCGACGCCATCCTCGCCCGCCACGGCGCCGACGCGCTGCGCTGGTTCATGCTGTCCGACTCGCCGCCCGAGCGCGACCTCGCCTGGTCCGACGCGGGCATCGACGGCGCGTGGCGCTTCGTCCAGCGCGTCTGGCGGCTGGCGCTGAGCGAGGCCGACGGCGGGCGACGATCCGGCGATCGACCGCGCCGTCGCCCGCGCCGTCGACGGGGTCACCGGCGACATCGACAAGCTGCAGTTCAACAAGGCCGTCGCCCGCCTGTACGAGCTGGTCAACACGCTCGAACGCGCCGCCCCCTCGGCCAGCCGGACTGCGGCGATCGACGTGCTGCTCCGGCTCGCCGCGCCGATGATCCCCCATCTGGCCGAGGAAGCCTGGGCGAGCCGCGGCCATGCAGGCATGATTGCCGACGCGGCCTGGCCGGTCGCCGACCCGGCGCTGCTGGTCGACGATACGGTGACCATCGCCATCCAGGTCAACGGCAAGATGAAGGACAGCGTCGAGGCGGCGCGCGGCGCCCCGCGGGAGGCGGTCGAGGCGCTGGTGCTGGCCCGCGACAAGGTCGCCCGCGCGCTCGACGGCAAGACGCCGAAGAAGGTGATCGTCGTGCCCGACCGTCTGGTGAATTTGGTCGCATGAGGCGCGCGCTCGCTCTCGCCGCGCTGCTCGCGCTCGGCGGCTGCGGCCTGCAGCCGGTCTATTCGGGCGGCAGCCACGGCGTCGCCGCGCGGACGCTGGCCGACATCGCCGTCGCGCCGATCCCCGAGCGCGCCGGCTTCCTCGTCCGCGGCGCGCTGCAGGAACGGCTCGGCGAGACCAACGACCATCCCCGCTACCGCCTGCAGGTCGAGCTCGACGACCAGATCCTGGGCTTCGGCATCCGCGGCGACAACAGCGTGACACGTGAGCGGCGGACATTGCGCGCGCGCTATACGCTGGTGGCGACGGCGACCGGCGAGGTCGTGCTCGACGCGACGGCGACAAGCGATGCCGGCATCGACCGGGTCAGTTCCGACTATGCCGTCGTCGCCGCCGAGAACACGGCGCTCGAGCGGCTCGCGACCGACCTCGCCGACCAGATCAGCATCCGCCTCGCCCGCTTCGCCCGCGACGGCAAGATGGCGCCGTGAAGGGCGACGCCCGGGCGCTGCAGCGGCTCGATCCCGCCACGCGCCTGGTGCTGCTGTACGGCGCCGACACCTCGGCCTCGGCAGACCTCGCCCGCGCCGTGCTGCGCGGCTTCGGCTGACGCGGACGGCGAGACGGTGATCGCCGCGCCGCTGCTGACGGCGGATCCGGCCCTGCTGGTCGCGGCGGCGACCGAGCTGCCGATGTTCGCGGCGCGGCGCCCGGTCCGCGTCGACGACGCCGGCGAGGAGGTGCTGCCGGCGGTGGCCCAAGTCCTCGACGCGCCGGCGACCGTCAACCCCGTTATCGTCGTGGCCGGCGCGCTCAAGAAGGGGTCGAAGCTCGTCGCCCGGGTCGAGGCCGCGGCCGACGCGCTCGCCGTCGTCAACTATCTACCCGACGCCGCCGGCTCGGCCGCCACCGTCACCGCCATGGCGGCCGAGCAGGGCCTGCGCCTCAGCCGCGAGGCCGTGGCGGCACTGGCGCAGGCCACCGGCGGCGACCGCGGCATCCTGCGCCAGGAGATCGCCAAGCTCGCCCTCTACGTCGACGCGGCGGGCGATGCGCCGACGCTGGTATCGCTCGCCGAGGTCGTGGCGATCGGGGCCGATTTTGCCGACGCCGACCTGGGCGTGCTGGTGGATGGCGTTGCCGGCGGCGGCGCTGTCGCCGTCGACCGGCAGCTGGCCGAGCTGGCCGCCAGCGCCATCCCGCGCATCGTCGCGCTGCGTGCCGTCGCCCGCCGCTTCTGGCTGCTGCTCGAGCTGCGCGCCGCGGTCGACGGCGGCGCGAGCGCCACCCGCGCGGTCGACGCCGCCCGGCCGCCGATTTTCTGGAAGGAAAAGGCCGCCGTGACCGCCCAGCTTGCCCGCTGGTCGACGCCGGCGATCCGTGCCGCCCTCGCCCGCCTGCTCGAGGCCGAGCGGGCGGTGAAGCGCAGCGGCTCGGCAGGCGACGTCGCCGTCGACCAGCTGTTGCTCGGTCTGGCGGTGCAGGCCGGGCGGCGCGCCTAGTCGGGGCGGATGGTGACGTGCGCCGCCTCGAGCAGGCGGCAGAGCAGGTCGAGCTGATCGAGCGTTGAGAAGTCGATGGCGAGCGTGCCCGCCGGCGGCTTGGTCACGCCGAGCGTCACGGTCATGCCGAGCGCCTCGCCGAGCCGCGTTTCCAGGGCGCCGAGGTCGGGATCGCGCGCGACCGCGGCACGGCTGCGCCCCGCGCCCCGCGCCAGCGCCTCGGCCTGACGCACCGACAGGCCGCCGGCGCGAACGCGCTCGGCCAGCGCGACGGGATCGGCCGCCGTCATCAGCGCCTTGGCATGGCCGAGACCGATGTCGCCGGCGGCGACCATGTCGCGCACCGCCGGAGGCAGGTCGAGCAGGCGCAGCAGGTTGGCGACGTGGCTGCGCGCCTTGCCGACGATCCGCGCCAGGCTTTCCTGGGTATGGCCATGTTCGGCCATCAGCCGCTGATAGCCTTCGGCCTCTTCGATCGGGTTGAGATCGGCGCGCTGGATGTTCTCGACCAGCGCGATCTCGAAGGCGGTGCTGTCGTCGAGCTCGCGGATGACGACAGGGATCTCGTGCAGTTGCGCCGCCGCCGCCGCCCGCCAGCGGCGTTCGCCGGCAACGATCTCGAAGCGACGCCCGGCGCCGACGTCGACCGGGCGGACGAGGATCGGCTGCAGCACGCCGCGGGCGCGGACCGACTCGACCAGCTCCTCCATCGCCAAGGCATCGAAGCGTCGCCGCGGCTGCCGCGCGTTGGCGACGATGTCGGCGAGGGGCAGGGTCGTGCGCGTCGCTGCCGGCGTGACCTCGTCCATCAAAGCCGACAGCCCGCGACCAAGACCGCGCTTCTTTTCAGGCATCAACCAGCTCTCCCGCGCGCGCCGCCCGTTCCAGAACCTCTTTGGCAAGTTCGATATAGGCTGCTGAACCAAGACAGCGCATGTCATAAACCAGCGCCGGCAGGCCGTGGCTCGGCGCCTCCGACAGGCGGACGTTCCGCGGGATCGCGGTGGCGAAGACCTGCGCCCCCATGACCGCGCGGACGTCGGCGGCGACCGCCTCCGACAGGCGGTTGCGGCGATCGGCCATGGTCAGGACGATCCCAAGCAGGCGCAGGCGCGGGTTCGGCCCCTCGCGCACCCGCTCGATCGTACTGAGCAGGTGGCTCAGCCCCTCCAGCGCAAAGAACTCGCACTGCAGCGGCACCAGCACCTGCGCCGCCGCGACCAATGCGTTCAGCGTCAGGAGGCCAAGCGACGGCGGACAGTCGGTCAGGACAAAGTCATAGGCGGGCGCCTCGGCCAGCGCGTCGGCCAAGCGGCGGTTGCGCCGGTCGAGCCCGACCAGCTCGACTTCCGCACCGGCCAGCGCTGCGGTGGACGGGACGATCGACAGCCCCGGCACAGCGGTCGGCATCGTCGCCTCGGCCAGCGTCGCCGCGCCCAGCAGCACGTCGTAGATCGACCGCGTCCGCGTCCGCCGGTCGATACCCAGCCCGGTCGACGCGTTGCCCTGGGCATCCATGTCGAGGAGCAGGACCGACTTGCCCGTTGCCGCGAGGGCCGTGGCGAGGTTGATCGCCGTCGTCGTCTTGCCGACGCCGCCCTTCTGGTTGGCGATCGCGATCCTCATCCCCGCCTCCGCCGGACGTCGTGCGCGACGACGATACGCGCGTCCGGGTCGGTCCGGCTAGCGACGAGTTGGTGGCTGAAGACGAAGTCGCGCGCCGCCGCCGCCACTTCGTCGGCCGCCGTCCGTCCCTTGGGCAGCAGCCAGCATGCCCGCGCACCGAAGCGATCGCCCCAGTCGAACAGCTGCGCCAGGGGCGCGCAGGCGCGGGCAGTGACGATGTCGGCGGCGAAGCTGGGCAGCGCCTCGATCCGCAGGTTGTGGATGACGACGCGATCGCCGACCCCGAGTGCCGCCGCCGCCGCCGCGAGGAAGGCGCATTTCTTTGCTGTCGCCTCGACGAGATGGAAGGTGCCCGACCGCAGCCGGGCCAGGACCAACGCCGGAAATCCCGCGCCGCTGCCGAGGTCGAGCCAGGTCGTCGCCGGCCCGGCCTCGGCCAGTTCCGCGAGCTGCGCGCTGTCGGCGACGTGCCGCTGCCAGACATCGGGCAGCGTCGACGCCGCGACGAGGTTCATCCGCGCCTGCCATTCGCCCAGCAGGGCAACATAGCGGTCGAGCGCCGCCATCGTCGCCGCATCGGGGCCGTAGTCAGCGACAAAGGCATCGCGCCCGCTCACGCCGCGCGGCGGACGAAGGACAGCAAAGCACCGAGCGCCCCGGGCGTGACCCCGGCGATGCGTGCCGCCGCGCCGAAGGTCGCCGGGCGCGCCGTCGACAGACGCTCGACCATCTCGCGCGACAGCCCGGGAACGACAGTGAAATCAATAGCTTCCGATAGCGTCAGGGCTTCCTCCGCCCGGAACGCGGCAACTTCCTCGGCCTGGCGGTCGAGATAGACGGCGTAGCGCATGTCGGTGGCGACGGTCGCGGCAACGTCTTCTGGCACTTCGGCCAGCGCCGGCCACAGTCGCGTCGCGGCCGCCCAGTCGACCGCCGGGAACGCCAGCCACTCCGCCGCCGACCGGACAAGTCCGTCCTGCACGACGGCCACGCCCGCGCGCGACAGGTCGGTCGGCGACGCGCGCAGGGCACGAAGCTGCGCCCGCACCGCCTCTCGGCGGCGCTGTCCAGCGGCGAAACGAGTGGCGCGGGCGACTCCGACAACGCCGCAGGCGACTCCCACCGGGGTCAATCGCTCCCCGGCGTTGTCGATCCGCAGGCTGAGACGATACTCGGCCCGCGACGTCAGCATGCGATACGGCTCGCTGACACCGAAGTGGGTCAGGTCGTCGATCAGGACGCCAAGGTAGGACGAGGCGCGATCGAATGTCAGCGGGGGATCGCCGGCGGCGAAGCGGGCGGCGTTGATCCCGGCGACGATGCCCTGCCCCGCCGCTTCCTCGTAGCCGGTCGTGCCGTTGATCTGCCCTGCCAGGAACAGCCCTGGCCGATCACGTACCATGAGCGCCGTGGTCAGCGCGCGCGGGTCGACATAGTCATACTCGACCGCATAGCCGGGCTGGAGAATCGTCGCACGCTCGAGGCCGGGAATCGTCGTCAGCAGGGTCGCCTGGATTGCCGGCGGCAACGCCGTCGAAATGCCGTTGGGATAAATGGTCGGATCGTCGTACCCCTCCGGCTCGAGAAAGATGGTGTGGCCATCGCGGTCGGCGAAGCGCACGACCTTATCTTCGAGCGACGGGCAATAGCGCGGGCCGCGCCCGTTGAAGTCGCCACCATAGGTCGGCGTCTCGCCAAGATGGGCCCGCACCAGCGCGTGGCTTGCCGGCGTTGTTCGCGTCACGGCGCAGGCGAGCATCGGTCGGTCGGGGGGATCGGACGCGTCCGAGAGCAGCGTCGGCACCTCGTCGCCATCCTGACGCGAGAGGGCAGCCCAGTCGATCGTGCGGCCGTCGAGCCGCGGCGGCGTCCCTGTCTTGAACCGCCCGCGCGGCAGGCCGAGCGCCGCCAGCGCCTGCGCCAAGGGCTGTGCCGAGGCGGCGCCGATCCTGCCACCGGTCGAGATCGACCGCCCGTGATGCAGCGTGCCGGCCAGAAAGGTCCCGGTCGTCACGATCGTCGCCGCCGCCCGCAACGGTCCAGCAGAGGTGATCACGCCCGAGTTGATCGTATCGCCGAGGAAAGCGAAAACCTCCGCAGCAACGATCGTCACGCCGGCCTGCTCGATCTCGTGGCGCATCGCCCGCGCATAGCGACGACGATCAACCTGCGCCCGCGGGCCCTGCACCGCCGGCCCTTTGCTGCGATTGAGCAGGCGATACTGCAGCGCCGCGATGTCTCCGACGCGACCGATCAAACCGTCGAGGGCGTCGATTTCACGAACCAGATGCCCCTTCCCAAGGCCACCGATCGCCGGATTGCACGACAACTGGCCGACATCGTCGCCGCTTCGCGTCACCAGTGCAACCTTGGCGCCGATGCGGGCGGCGGCGGCCGCTGCCTCGCAGCCCGCGTGTCCACCGCCGACGACTATGACATCCCACGCCTTCATGCCTCTCGCTACCGTAGCCGAGTCGACGGGTCAAAATGTTCCACGTGGAACATCATTTACCGATGCAGAAGCGGGCAAAGATCTGGTCGAGCACGTCTTCGCGATATCCGCGTCCAATCAAGCGATCCAGCGCCTGCGCCGCGCGCCGGAGCCCCTCAGCCACCAGAACCGGATCAGGCTCAAGCGCAACAGCTGTCACGGCCGCCCGCGCCTCTTCCACAGCAGCCGTCTGCCGCGCATGGGCAAGCAGCGGCGGCTCGACAGGGCGCACTATCGTTTCGATAGCGGCAGTCAGCTGGCGTTCAAGCAGGTCGATCCCTTCGCCAGTCACTGGCGACAGGTGCAGAACGCCATCGTGCCACCCCGTCGTCCCCGTGAGATCACTTCGCCCGACAACACGAATTGACCGCGCGCTCGCCGGAACGTCGCTGAAGTCGATGATGAGATCGGCGTCCGCCGCCCGCGACATCCCGCGCCTGATGCCCTCGGCTTCCAGCGCATCGGCCGTGTCCCGACTGCCGGCAGTGTCGATTAGGGTCACCGGCACGCCCGCTAGGATACGTCGCACTTCGATGGCGTCGCGGGTGGTCCCGGGCATTGGTGAAACCATCGCCGCGTCGCGCTGCGCCAGGCGGTTCAGCAGGCTCGACTTGCCGGCGTTGACAGGCCCGATGATAGCGATCGACACGCCCGCGAATAGCCGCTCACCCCGCATGCTATCGTCACGAGCGATGGCGAGGTCTTCGCCGAGTCGATGCAGGCGTTGACGTGCGTCGTCGGTTAACGCCGCAGCGACCCCGTCGTCTTCGGCAAAATCGAGCGTCGCTTCCAGATCTGCGCGGATGTCGAGCAGGATCGTGCGCCAGCCGTCGACCTGGATGGCGAGACGCCCACCGGTGCGGACGAGTGCAGCCCGCCGCTGTGCCTCGGTTTCGGCGGCGATCAGATCGCCGAGCGCCTCGACTTGACCAAGATCGAGCTTGCCGTTGTCGAACGCACGACGGGTGAAGGCTCCCGCAGTCGCCGGCACACATCCGAACGTCCGCAAGCTTTCGATGACGGCGGCAACCACGGCGGTGCCGCCGTGAACGTGAAGTTCGACAAGATCGTCGCCCGTAACGCTATTCGGCGCAGGAAAGGCGACGACGAGGGCACAATCCAGCAATTCGCCATCAGCCATCAGATCACGGCGATATAGTCGGCGCGGAGTTCCGACGGACCTGCCTGTAAGACCTTCCACGACGGAAAAGGCCTTTGGTCCAGATATACGGATGATGGCGATAGCAGACGGAAGGCTGCCCGTTGCCAGAGCGAAGATGGTCTTGGGCGTTAGTCGCTCTTCTGCCGAACCGCGCTGAACATCGCCTGGCGCCACGTTTCGAGCCCCTCGCTGAGACCCGGCAGCCACGCTCGCGCCATGCGGTCGAAGTCTGCCGGGCCGATGCCGTCGGTCATCAAGCCGCTCATCTTTTCGAGGTAGAGCTGATGCAGCGGTGTCAGGTCCGGCAATCCGAGAAAGGCGCGCGCCTCAGCAGGCGTGCAGTCGATATCGAAGCTGATCTTCATGTCACCGCCTTTTGTGGCCGACCCGACACGTCTAGCGTTGATAGCGGACAACGCAAGCTGGAGCCAGTCATGCCCGATCACGCTATACGCTTTGCAACTGTCGGCGGCCCGGAAGTTCTGACATTCGAAGAAGTTGACGTCGGCCAGCCGCGGCGGGGCGAACTGCTGATCCGTCACACTGCAATCGGCGTTAATTACATCGACACCTATCATCGGACTGGCTTGTACGCGGTACCGTTGCCGAGCGGGATAGGTCTGGAGGCCGCCGGCGTGATCGAAGCCGTCGGCTCGGAAGTGCTCGATTTTGCCGTGGGCGACCGCGTGGCTTATGGCGGCGGGCCGGTCGGTGCCTACGCAACGCGGCGGATCATCCCGGCGGACGTCGTTGTTCCGATCCCGGGGCTGGTGAGCGACGAGGTCGCCGCAGCGGCTATTCTCAAGGGTGGAACGACAGAGTTTCTCGTCGAACGCTGTGCCAAGGTTGAGGCAGGGCAGACCGTGCTGATCCATGCTGGTGCAGGCGGTGTCGGACAGCTGCTGGTGCAATGGGTGCGAGCGACGGGCGCCCGGGTCATCGCTACCGCCGGCACCCCCGAAAAGGCCGAGATCGCGCGTGCTGCGGGGGCCGATGACGTCATCCTGTACCGCGACGAGGATTTTGCCGAGCGGACACGCGAGCTGACCGATGGCATCGGCGTCGACGTCGTCTTTGACGGGGTCGGACGCGATACTTGGGCCGGCTCGCTCAAGTCACTGCGACGCCGCGGTCTTCTCGTCAGCTACGGCAATGCCAGCGGCCCGGTTACCGGGGTCGATCTGGGGATACTCGCCAAGATGGGGTCGCTGTTCGTCACGCGCCCAACGATGTTCGATTATTATGCCACCGTCGACGAGCGGCGCAGCGGCTTCGGCCGCCTGTTCGATCGCATTATCGATGGTGACCTGACGGTCGATGTCGGCCAGCGCTTTGCCTTGGCTGATGCCGCCGCTGCCCACCGCGCATTGGAGAGCCGGTCAACGACAGGATCGACGATCCTGCTCCCGTGACGATGTTCCACGTGGAACATCTTCACGGAGGAATACGACGGGCTCGGCGTCAGTGGTTCATCGCGTCGAAGAAGTCTTCGTTCGACTTCGAGTCCTTCATCTTGTCGAGCAGGAACTCCATGGCGTCGATGGTACCCATCTGCATCAGAATCCGGCGCAGGACCCACATCTTTGACAGGGTGTTCTTGTCGACGAGCAGCTCCTCCTTGCGGGTGCCTGACTTGCCGATGTCGATCGCCGGGAAGACGCGCTTGTCGGCAATCTTGCGGTCGAGGACGATTTCGGCGTTGCCGGTGCCCTTGAACTCTTCAAAGATCACCTCGTCCATGCGGCTGCCGGTGTCGATCAGCGCGGTCGAGATGATCGTCAGCGATCCACCTTCCTCGATGTTGCGCGCGGCGCCGAAGAACCGCTTCGGCCGCTGCAGCGCGTTGGCGTCGACACCACCGGTCAGGACCTTGCCGCTCGACGGCACGACCGTATTATAGGCGCGGCCCAGGCGGGTGATATTGTCGAGCAGGATGACGACATCGCGCTTGTGCTCGACCAGACGCTTGGCCTTTTCGATAACCATTTCAGCGACTTGAACATGTCGCGTGGCAGGCTCGTCGAAGGTCGAGCTGATCACCTCGCCCTTCACCGTCCGCTGCATGTCGGTGACTTCCTCTGGCCGCTCGTCGATCAGCAGAACGATCAGGTAAACCTCGGGATGGTTGGCCGAAATCGAGCGGGCAATGTTCTGCATCATGATCGTCTTGCCGACGCGCGGCGGCGCGACGATCAGGCAGCGCTGACCCTTGCCCAGTGGCGAGACGATATCGATGACCCGGCTCGACTTGTCCTTGATCGTCGGGTCCATGGTGTCGAGGCGCAACTTCTCGTCGGGATAAAGCGGCGTCAGATTGTCGAAATTCGTCCGGTGGCGGACGACGTCGGGTTCGTCGAAGTTGATCGCGGTAAGCCTGGTGAGGGCGAAGTAGCGCTCGCCGTCCTTGGGCGCGCGAACCTCGCCTTCGAGCGTATCCCCGGTGCGGACGCCGAACTTGCGCACCTGATTGGGTGACACGTAAATATCGTCAGGACCGGCGAGATAATTGGATTCCGGCGAGCGCAGGAAGCCGAAGCCGTCGTTCATCACTTCGATCGTGCCGGCACCCATGATCGTCGTGCCGTTGTCGGCCTCGGTCTTGAGGATCGCGAACAGGATGTCCTGCTTGCGCAGGGTGGAAGCGTTTTCCACGCCCAGAGCCTCGGCCATGACGACCAGCTCGGCCGGCGTCTTCTTCTTCAAGTCGTTGAGATGCATGAAAGTTCTTTGCGTGATCGTCCGGCGCTGTCGCGATTGGGAAAGGCGATGGCGGACACGAGCGCTCCGCCAGGATGGCGGCGCTGGATTGATTTAAGCGTGGCGCCCCCGCCGGTCAAGCGGGGCCGACACGTTCACGCCTTGGGCGCGGTACCCTTGGTCGATGGATTGGCCGCGATCGTCTTCGGCTTCTTGGCCTTGGGCTTCCGCGCCTCCTTGTTCGATTTCTGTTCGCCGCTTGCCATGAAGGCCTCCTTCAGAAGGGTTTGACGATGACCAGGACAACGATCAGCACCGTCGCCAGTGCCGGGACCTCGTTGAGCAGGCGCAGGGTCCGCTCGGCATAGGGGCGCTGCCCGCGGGCGAACTTCGACGCCGTCGCCGAGGCCCAGCCGTGATAGCCCGACAGGAGCAGGACAAGGAAGATCTTGGCGTGGAGCCAGCCCTGCCCGGCCAGCCCGTAGCTGACCGCCAGCGTCAGGCCGAGCAGCCAGACAGCGATCAGACCGGGGGTCAGGATGATGCGCTTCAGCCGCCGCTCGCGCTCGATCCAGGCGACATCCTCGGCCGACCCGACCGGCGACGCCATGTGGTAGACGAGGAACCGCGGCAGCATGAACAGCCCGGCCATCCAGAAGATGACGGCGACGACGTGGAGCGCCTTGACCCAGAGATAGGCGGTGGAACCCACGTCCATCAGCCGCGCACCATCGCCAGCAGATCCTCGACATGGGCGATCGGCGTCTGCTGCAGGATGCCATGGCCGAGGTTGAGGACATGCGGCCGCTCGTCGAAGGCGGCGCGGATGCGGGTGACGCTCTCCTTGAGCGCGGCGCCGCCGGCGAGCAGCGCGAGCGGGTCGATATTGCCCTGGACCGGCATGCCCGGCGGCAGCATCGCGTCCGCCCACGCCGGATCGACCGTCTCGTCGAGGCCGACGGCGTCGATGCCGGTCTCGGCGGCATAGGTCGCAAGCTTGGCCCCGGCGCCCTTGGGAAAGCCGATGATCGGCACGCCCGGGTGGCGTACCATCAGCCGGCCGACGATCGCCGCGGTCGGGGCGATGACCCAGCGCTCGAACTCGGCCGGGGCGAGGCTGCCGGCCCAGCTGTCGAACAGCTGGACGGTCTGGGCGCCGGCGTCGATCTGGCCGGAGAGATAGTCGACGGTGACGGCGACGAGGCGGTCGATCAGCGCCTGGAAGGCACCCTGGTCGCGATAGGCCAGCGTCCGCGCCTCGCCCTGATCCTTGCTGCCTTGGCCGGCAACCATGTAGGTCGCCACCGTCCACGGGCTGCCGGCGAAGCCGATCAGGGCCACGTCGGGATCGAGCGCCGCTTTTACCCGCCGTACCGTCTCGTAGATCGGCGCGAAGCGGTCGAGCCGCGGTTCCAGCCCCTCGAAGCGACCATCGGCCAGCGGCGGCACCAGCCGCGGCCCCTCGCCCACGCCGAAGCTCAGGTCCATGCCCATGGCATGCGGCACGATCAGGATGTCGGAGAACAGGATCGCGGCGTCGAGGCCGAAGCGGCGGATCGGTTGCAGCGTGATCTCCGCCGCCGCCGCACTGTCGTAGACCAGTTCGAGAAAGCCGCCCTTGACCGCGCGCAGCTCGCGATACTCGGGCAGATAGCGTCCGGCCTGGCGCATCAGCCAGACCGGCGGGGGATCGCGGCGCTCGCCCGACAGGACGGCAAGAAGGGGCGAAGGCGGCAGCGGGGCATGCATGGACGACACGCAAGCCCGCTCGCCGGGGTGGCGTCAAGCCCCCCGCTTGCCCGACTCCTGCGCATCGTCTTCGTCTTCTTTCTAGGAGACTCTGGTAGGGGTTGTTGTGCTGTGGATCGGGCGTGAAACACGCTTGTCCACGCGCGCGGCGCCGGCCGGGCCCGGCCAAGACGGTCGGCCGCCATGAGTTGTCCGACTTATCCCCATAGTTAACACCCCCCAGTCCCGTCTCGTCCCCATGGGGGCGAGCTGTGGATGGAACGCCCGGATCCCGTGACTTGCCGCTGGTCAGGCCAGCCGCTAGGCCGTGGTCCCACGCTTATCCCCAGAGTTGGGACGAATGAAATAAATCGGTAATGGCACGCCTGCATCTCCACCTTGTGTCCGACTCGACCGGCGAGACGCTCGAATCGATCGTCAAGGCCGGGCTCGGCCGATTCGAAGGCGCCGACACGATCAAGCATTTCTGGCCGATGGTCCGGTCCGAAGGGCATCTCGACCGGGTCGTCGAGGAGATTGCCCGGCGGCCGGGGCTGGTCCTCTATACGCTGGTCAACGGCGGCGTCCGCGACCGGCTGGAGATGCGCTGCGATCAGCTGGCGCTGCCGGCGGTGTCGGTGCTCGATCCGATCATCAACGCGCTGTCCGGCTTCCTCGGCCAGGCCGCGGTGACCCGCCCCGGGCGGCAGCACGTCATGGACGCCGCCTATTTCCGCCGGGTCGATGCGATCAACTTCACCATGGCCCACGATGACGGTGCCGGCGCGGAGAACTGGGAGGAAGCCGATATCGTCCTGGCCGGGGTCTCGCGCAGCTCGAAGACGCCGACCTCGATCTATCTCGCCAATCGCGGCTTCAAGACCGCCAACATTCCGCTGGTGCCGCAGTCGCCGCCGCCACCGTCGCTGTTCCGCCTGCAGAATCCGCTGCTCGTCGGTTTGACGACCAGCCCCGACCGGCTGATCGCCATCCGCCGCAACCGCCTGCTGTCGCTCGGCCAGACCGCCGACACCGCTTATGTCGATTCGGACGATGTTTCGGCCGAGGTTGCGTTCGCCCGGCGTCTGTTCGCCGACCACGACGTTCCCGTGATCGACGTCACCCGCCGCTCGATCGAGGAAACGGCGGCGGCGATCATCAACCTGGCGCAGGCGCGCAGCGGCGAGCAGGGCGCGGAGACGTGATCACCCTCGCCTCGACGAGTTCGGCGCGGGCAGCGATGCTGCGGGCTGCCGGCGTCGACTTCACGGTGGTCGCACCCCAGGTCGACGAGGAGATGGTCAAGCTCGGCATGGCCGCGACCAAGGCCACGCCCGACTACGTCGCCGACGCGCTGGCCGAGATCAAGGCGGTGGTGGTGTCGCGGCGGGTACCGGGCCTGGTGCTCGGGGCCGATCAGGTGCTCGTCGCCGCCGACGGGTCGCTGCTCGACAAGCCGGCTGACCGCGCCGCCGCCGAGCGCCAGCTGCGGGCGCTGGCCGGAGCCGAGCACCGGCTCGAGACCGCCGCCGTCGTCGCCGAGGACGGCCGGCCGGTGTGGCGGGCGAACCGCGCGGCGAAGCTGACGATGCGACCGCTGTCCGACGCCTTCATCGCCGACTATCTCGACCGCGAAGGCGAGGCGGTGCTCGCCTGCGTCGGCACCTATCGCATCGAGGGGCTGGGTGCGCAGCTGTTCACGCGCGTCGCGGGCGACGCGTTCGTCATCCAGGGGCTGCCGTTGCTCGACGTGCTCGACTATCTGCGCCTGCGCGGCGAGCTGCTGGCGTGATTTCTGCCGGCGTCATCGGCTGGCCGGTGGCGCATTCGAAGTCGCCGCTGATCCACCGCTTCTGGCTGGCGAAGCTGGGGCTCGACGGTGATTATGGGCGGTTTGCCGTCGCCCCCGAGCGACTGGGCGAGGCGATCCGCGCGCTCCCGGCGCTGGGGCTGAAGGGGGTGAACGTGACCGTGCCGCACAAGGTCGCGGTGATGGCGTTTCTCGACCGGGTGGATTTGCTGGCGGCCAAGGTCGGAGCGGTCAATACGGTGAGCGTCGAGGACAGCCGGCTCGTCGGATACAATACCGATGTCGAGGGCGTCCGCATCGCGCTGGCGGGCGTTGATCTCGACGCGGCCTCAGTCGTCGTCATCGGCGCTGGTGGCGCGGCGCGCGCTGCCGTTGCGGCGCTCGACGGCAAGCGGACGGCCGAGGTGCTGGTCGTCGCGCGCGATCCCGCGAAAGCGGTGCGCGATCACCGCTCCTTTCACGTTGCTCGGCGCCGGCGTACCGTTCGATGGATTGGTCGACGTGGCCGCGACGGCCGACGTGCTGATCAATGCTTGCCCGCTCGGCATGGTCGGGCAGCCGGGCTTTGCCAATGACGTGCTGGCCTCGGTTGGTCAAAGTAAAGCTGTCGTCTTCGACATGGTCTACGCCCCCCTCGAAACCCCGCTCCTGCGCGCGGCCCGCGAGCGAGGTCTGCGCACCGTTGATGGTCTCACCATGCTCATCGGCCAGGCCGCCGCCGCGTTCGAGCTGTTCTTTGGGGCGGCGGCGCCGCGCGAGCACGACGTCGAGCTGCGGGCGCTGCTGACGGCCTGAACGCCGGTTCGCAGGGCGCGCGCGTCGTGCTATCGCCCGCCGCGGGGGACCGATGACCGATGCACTGACCATCCGCGGCCTGCGCAAGAGCTTTGCTCGCCTCGCCGTCGACGATCTCGACCTGACCGTACGCACCGGCGAGCTGTACGCGCTGCTCGGGCCGAACGGCGCCGGCAAGACGACGACGCTGCGCATGGTCGCCGGGCTGCTGCCGCCCGACGCCGGCAGCATTGACATCCTCGGCGTCGACGCCCTGGCCGACGCCGCTCCGCGCCAAGGCGATCGTCGCCTGGCTGCCCGACGACCCGATGCTCTACGACAAGCTGACCCCGCTCGAGTATCTCGAGTTCGTCGCCGGGCTGTGGGCGATCGAGCGCGCGAGCGGCGGCGGCACGCGCCGAGGAGCTGCTGCGCCAGCTGCGAGCTGTGGGACAGCCGCGATACGCGCATGGAAGGCTTCTCGCGCGGCATGAAGCAGAAGGCGGCGCTGGCCGGCGCGCTGATCCACGATCCGGCGCTGCTGATCCTCGACGAGCCGCTGACCGGGCTCGACGCCGGCGCGGCACGCGACGTCAAGGACATGCTCGTCGACTCGCGTCGCCGGCGGCGGCACCGTCATCCTGACGACGCATATCCTCGAAGTCGCCGAGCGGCTGGCGACGCGCATCGGCATCATCCGCGCCGGTCGGCTCGTCGCCGAAGGCACGCTGGCCGAGCTGCGCGACGCCCGCGGCAGCGCCGACGCGAGTCTCGAGGACCTGTTCATCGCCCTGGCCGACGGGTGATACGCCCGTCCGGCCTGCTCTGGCTGCTGCGCCACGAACTGCGCCTCTGGGCGCGCGGCGGGTACGGGCAGGGTCGCTGGCTGACCCGTGCCGGGCCCCGGTTGCTGCTGGCGGCGATCCCGCTCGTCGCCGGTATCGTCCTCGCCGTGACGCTGTCCGGGCGCGAGCCGGGTCCGGGCACCACCTTCGCCGGGGTCATCGGCGCCCTGGTGATCGCCCTCGTCGTGCTGCTGGTCTCGACCGCGTCGGTTGCCGTGCTGCGGACCTTTCACGACCGCCACGACCTCGACCTGCTGCTCGCGGCGCCGATCCCGGCGGCGCGGGTCATGGCCGCCAAGGCGATCGGCGTCGTCGTCACCGTGGCCTTGCCCTTCCTCGTCGTCATCACGCCCTTTGCCGTCACTTCGGCCCTGCTCGGCAACCCGCGCTGGCTGCCGGCGCTGCTGATCGTCGTCATCGACGCGACCATGGCGACGGCAATCGCCATCGGCCTGACGGCCGGACTGTTCGCGACGGTCGGTCCGCGGCGCGCGCGAGTGGTGGTCCAGTTGATCGCCGCGGTCACCGGCGGCGGCGTCTTCCTGCTTTCACAGGCGCAGAGTTTCGCGCCCGCCGCTACCCGGAGCGCGTACCTGCTCCTCATTCGGCCGTGGCCGGCGCCGCTCGACTGGCCCTCGCGCGCGGCGATCGGGGAGCCGCTGCCGCTCCTCGGGCTGGTGCTCGTGGCGGGACTGGCCTTCCGTGCGGCGACAGGCATCGGCGGGCGGACCCTGGCCCGCGCCGGTGACCACGACGACCGCGCCCGCGCCGCGCGGACGAGCCGCGTCCGCTTTCGCAGCGGGCTGACGACGACGATCGTGATCAAGGAGCTGCGGCTGATCGCGCGCGATCCCGAGCTGATCGCCCAGGTCGTCCTGCGCCTGATCTACCTCATCCCCATTGCCGCGGTGATCCTGCGAGGGGCCGGCGCGGCGGCAGTGCCGGCGGTGGCGGCGACGGCGACGGGCTTCGCCGGGCTGCTGACCTCGAGCCTCGCGTGGATCGTGGTCTGCGCCGAGGATGCGCCCGACCTGCTCGCGGCTGCGCCGCGGCTGCCGGCGGCCATCGCCCGCGCCAAGCTTGTCGCCACCTGCGCCGGCCCGCTCGCGCTGGTCACCCTGGCCGCCGCCGGGGTGCTGCGGCCGAGTCCCTGGGGTGCGGCGGTAACGCTGGTGATGGGCGGGGTGGCGGCGGTGTCGGCGGCGCTGATCCAGAGCTGGTTCGGCCGGCCGGCGCGACGGACGGCGTTCCGGCGGCGGCCGGCGGTGTCCTTCGCGGTCGGCCTTGGCGAAGTCCTTCTTGCCGGCGCGTGGGCGGGGACGGCGGGCCTGCTCGCGCGCGGCTCGCCGCTGGCGGTGGCGCCGGCGCTGCTTGCGGGGATGATCGTCGCCGGCGCGATCGAGGCGCGCAGCGACGCGGCTCAGCGCGGCGGAGCGGGGAGCGGCGGCAGCGGGTCGAGGAGCAGGGTGTCGAGAGCGGCCAGCGCGCGCCAGCCCGCGACGTAGCGATCGGCCGCGGCAAGCCAGCCGCTCGCCCGATTCCGCAAGGCCGGCGGCAGGGCGGCAATCTCGGCCGCCGCCGCGGCGACATCGCCGGTGGCGAGATCGCGATCGGCGCGGTCGACACGGGAGGTTGGGTCGGTCGCGCTCGCCGCCGGCGTCGGACGGACGACGATGCCGGTAATGCCGTCGCGCAGCGTCTCCCACCACCCGCGCCCGCTCGCCGCGGCCGCGCTGCTGCCGGTGAGCGCGGGGCGCAACGCACTGAGCCCGGCGCGCAGGCTGGCGAGCGTCACCGGGGCCGCCCCCAGCGCGGCGATCGCCTCGACCTGCGGCGCCGCATGGGCCGTGAAGTCGCGGCGCAGCGTCAGTTCGAGCGGCCCCAGGCGTCCGCCGGCGGCGAGCTGTCGGCGAATGGCGCCGGCGACCAGCATCGCCTCCGCCCGCGCCGCCGTCGCCGTCGCAGTGTCGAGCGCGGCGGCCGTCGACCCGGTGCTGGCATCGACCCGCGCCGTCAGCGTCGCCAGGTCGCTGGCCAGCTTGTCGCTCCGCTCCGTCGCGGCAGGAACCGCGGCGCCGAGGGTCGCCAGGGCACCTTCGACGCGGGCGATCCGCTCACCGATGGCCGGGTCGGCCGGCGCGCCGGCTGGTACCGTCTTGACCAGCGGGCGCGCCTCCAGCGCCGCCACCCGCGCCTCCAGCGCCGCTATATCGGCGACGGTCGGCGTCACTGTCGGGGCGAAGCCGGGCAGGTGACTGCGGACCGACCGCTCGAACCACGGATTGGCGATCAGGCCGAGGGCGAAGGCGAGGAGGGCCGCGGTCAGCGCCCAGGCAATCACCGGGCGAGGCTGAGCGGCCGGCGCCGGCGGCACGCGCCCGGCGCGCAGGCGGTCGAGACGGCTCGCCGACAGGTCGGCGCGCGGCGCCTCGCGAGCGGAATCGCGCAACGGCTCGCGAGGGTCGAACGGCTCCATCGTCATGCTCCGCCGCGGCGCGGCGCAGCCTTGTCGCACAGTGTGTCGGCGGCGGCAAAGAGCGCGGCGTCGTCCGGCGTGGCGGCGACGGCGACCGCGCGCCAACCGGTACCGGCGGCGGCGGCCACCGCCGGGCTCAGTGCCGCTATCGCGATGCCGCCCCGGGCGATGCCGGCGGCGTCGACTAGCCGGGCGAAGTGGGCGGCCGTCCGCGGCGAGTAGAGCAGCACGGCGTCGACCCCGGCGTCGAGCTGCGCCGCGACGTGCCGCGGCAGGTCGAGCAGGGTCGCGGCATAAACCTCGCGGACGGTGACGTGCAGCCCCGCCGGCACCGCAGCATCGACGCGGTCGACGCCGGCGAGGTGGAGCAGGTCGCCGACCCCCGCGCCGGCGGCGGCGGCGAACAGAGCAGCGGCCGTGCCGCCGCCGTCGCGGACGTCGGCCCAGCCTGCCTCGCGCGCCGCGGCCGCCGTCGCGCCGCCGACCGCAAACACGGGCAGCGCGCGAAAGGCGTCGGCCTGTGTGCCGGCCAGGCGGACACCGTTGGCGCTGGTGAAGGCGACGGCGTCGGGCATCGTCGTCGGCGGGGTCCACGGCCGCGCCGCGACCGCCAGCAGCGGCGCCACCGTCACCGTCGCCCCGCGCCCGCGCCACCGCGCCGCGGTCGCGCCGGGCTGCGGCCGGGTGACCACGACGTGCATCAGGCGGCGGCGGACCCGGCGAACAACGCCCGCAGTTCTGGCGAGGCGCGGGCGAGCAGGTCGGCGGCGAGCGCGGCGACGCCCTCCATCGGCCGATCCTTCGGCAAAAATCCCTTCGCTCTCGACCCGCTCGGTGCCGTCGGGCGACAGTATCTCGGCAACGAAGTTGACGTGGCCCGCCGCAGCAATCGGCCAGCGCCGCGACCGAGCTATGGCAGTCGGCGCCGAGCGCGGCGAGGAAGCCTCGCTCCAGCCGCACCGCTGTGTGGGTCGGCGCGTCGTCGATCGCCGCCAGCGCCGCCAGCGTCGCCGCGTCGTCGGCCCGGCAGGTCATGCCGACCGCGCCTTGCGCCGGCGCCGGCAGCATCTCCTCGAGCGGGATGGCGTGCCCCTCGGCCAGTCCGAGCCGGTCGAGTCCGGCAGCGGCGAGCAGCGTCGCGTCGGCCTCGCCGACGGCGATCTTGGCCAGCCGCGTGGCGACGTTGCCACGCAGGGGTACGATCCGGACGTCGGGGCGGTGCCGCAGCACCTGCGCCGCCCGCCGCGGCGACGATGTGCCGAGCTTCGCGCCCGGCGCCAGGTCGGCGAGCGACGCCGCGCCGATCAGCCGGTCGCGGACGTCGGCGCGCGGCAGCATCGCGGCCAGCGTGATGCCGGCGGGCAGATGCGTCTCGACGTCCTTCATCGAGTGGACGGCGAGGTCGATGCGGCGGTCGAGCAGGGCGGCGTCGAGTTCCTTGGTCCACAGCGCCTTGCCGCCGATCTCGGCCAGCGGCCGATCCTGGACGCGGTCGCCGGTGGTGACGACGACGACGATCTCGACCGCGACCGCCGCCGCGGCGACGAGCGCGTCGCGAACCATGTGCGCCTGCGCCAGCGCCAGCGGCGATCCGCGCGTCCCGAGCTTCAACGTCTGCATCGCGCGGGTTGTGCAAGCCGGGGACGGGCTTGGCAAGCCGCTGGCCGCGTGCAGGCGGTCGCCAGCCACCGCCGCAGCCGCTACAGCGCGGCGATGAGCCTGATCCTCGGCCTCGAATCGTCGTGCGACGAGACCGCCGTCGCCCTGGTACGCGGCGACCGCACGATCGTTGCCCAGCGCATCGCCAGCCAGGACGCCGCGCACCGCCCGTTCGGCGGCGTCGTGCCCGAACTCGCCGCCCGCGCCCATGTCGAGGTGCTGACCCCGATGGTTGAGGCGGTGTTGGCCGAGGGCGGCGTCACGCTGCGCGAGGTCGATGCCATCGCCGCCACCGCCGGACCGGGGCTGATCGGCGGGGTCATGGTCGGGCTGGTCACGGCCAAGGCGCTGGCCTTTGCCGCGAACAAACCGCTGCTGGCGATCAACCATCTCGAGGGCCATGCTTTGTCGCCGCGGCTGGTCGATCCCGGCCTCGCCTTCCCCTATCTGCTGCTGCTGGTCTCGGGCGGCCACTGCCAGTTGCTCGCCGTTGGAGGGGTCGGCCGCTACCGCCGGCTGGCGACGACGATCGACGACGCCGCCGGCGAGGCGTTCGACAAGGTGGCGAAGCTGCTCGGCCTCGGCTTCCCCGGCGGCCCGGCGGTCGAGCGCGCCGCAAGGAACGGCGACCCCGCGCGCTTCCGCCTGCCACGTCCGCTCGCCGGCAGCGACGACCCCAACTTCTCCTTCGCCGGGCTGAAGTCCGCCGTGCTGCGCGCCCGCGACGCGCTGGGCGAGGTGCGCGAGCGCGACGCCGCCGACCTTGCCGCCGGTTTTCAGGCGGCCGTCGTCGACTGCCTCACCGACCGCACCCGCCGGGCGCTGGACCGCGTGCCGGAGGCGACCGCCTTCGTCGTCGCCGGCGGCGTCGCGGCGAACGGCGCGATCCGCGGCGCGTTGGGCGAGCTGGCTGCGACCCGCGGCCTGCCGTTCATCGCCCCGCCGCCGTGGCTGTGCACCGACAATGCAGCGATGATCGCCTGGGCCGGGGCCGAGCGCCTTGCCGCCGGCTTCGCCGCCGACGGTCTCGACGCCGTCGCCCGGCCACGGTGGCCGCTCGATCCCGAGGCGGAGCCGGTGCGCGGCGCGGGGGTCAAAGCATGATGGCAGGAGAGACGACATGCGCGTGATGGTGCTGGTCAAGGCGACGGCGGCGAGCGAGCGGGGCGACCTGCCCGATCCCGCCATGTTCGCGGCCATGGGGGCGTTCAACGCGGAACTGATCGCCGCCGGCGTACTCGACCCGCGCGACGCCGCCGGGCTGAAGCCGACCGCGCACGCCGTGCGCGTCGCCTTTGACGGCGCCGGGCCGCACCGTCAGCGAGGGGCCGTTCGCCGCGGTGGGCGAGCTCGTCGCCGGCTACTGGCTGTGGACCGTCGCCGACATGGCCGAGGCGGTCGCCTGGGTGAAGCGCTGCCCCAACCCGATGCCGGGCCCGAGCGAGATCGAGATCCGCCCGCTGTTCGAGATGTCGGATTTCGAGGGGCTTGCGTGACCCGGTCGCCGGCACGGTAACGACCAGGGCGGGCGGGCGTCCGCGGCGCTGCCAATCGGGCGACAAGAAAAGCCTGTCCTACACGTCCGGTTTTTGCCAGCGTCTGACGATGCCGTCGTGTCGCCTCCGCCCCATCGCCCCGCGCCGTCCTGCCAACCGCGGAGGGGGTGCGGCCACCCCTTGCATAGTGTGACTTTTGTCAACTTCGCCCCGCGCGCCTGACATTTTTAGCACTGCGACTCGGGCGTGAGCACGGTCGGCGTCGTCGGCGCGGGGGCGTGGGGCTGTGCGCTGGCTGACGTCGCCACGGCCGGCGGCCCGGTGCGGCTGTGGGCGCGCGACGCGGCAACGGTGGCGGCGATCCTGGGTGGCGGAATCGCGCCGCGGCTGCCGGGGGTGCGGCTGCCTTCGGCCGTGCAGGCGACGGCGCGGCTGGCGGACCTCGACGACTGCGATGTCCTTCTCCTCGCCGTGCCGGCGGCGGCAACGGCGGGGGTGCTGGCGCGGCTGGCGCGAGAGGCGAGCGCGGCCGCTGGTGCTCGCGGCCAAGGGGCTGGCGCCCGGTGGCGTCGCGCTGGCGAGCCTCGCGGCGGCGGCGCTGCCCGGCTGGCCCGTCGCCCTGCTGTCGGGGCCGACCTTTGCCGAAGAGGTCGCGGCCGGGCTGCCGGCGGCGGCGACGCTGGCCTGCGCCGACGCTGGCCTCGCGGCGGCGCTGGCGACCCGGCTCGGGCGGCCAACGTTCCGCCTCTACACCAGCGGCGACGTCGTCGGCGTCGGCCTGGGCGGGGCAATGAAGAACGTGCTGGCCATCGCCGCTGGGGTCGTCGCCGGGCGCCGGCTGGGCGAGAACGCGCGCGCGGCGATCGTCACCCGCGGCTTCGCCGAGATGCGCCGCTACGGCGCGGCGCTGGGGGCGGAGGCGGCGACGCTCGCCGGGCTGTCGGGGCTCGGCGACCTGGTGCTGACCTGCACCGGCGCCACGTCGCGCAACTTCGCCCTCGGCGTGGCGCTCGGCGAGGGGCGGTCGGCGACAGACGCGCTCGCTGTCAGCCGCGGGGTTGCCGAAGGGGCGGCGACTGCGCCGATCCTGGCGCAGGCGGCGGCGGCGCGCGACATCGAGTTGCCGATCACCGCCGCCGTCGCCGACCTGATAGCGGGCGTGGCAACGGTGGACGCGATCGTCGCGCGCCTGCTCGACCGGCCGCTGCGCGCGGAGGGCTAGAAGTCGACGGCGACGCCGCGTCTCTCCCAGTCGCCGTAGCGGACCGGATCGGGGCCGGGCGCGCCGCCGACCTCGGGGACAGGGGCGGCCGGGTCCATTTCGGGCTCGGGTGCGCCGGGGACGGGCAGTTCGGGCGGCTGCTCGCCGGGCAGGCCGGGATCCGGCATGTCGGGGACGGGATGGCTGGCCATTGCGCTTCTCCGGTGGGTGCGGTCAGATAACGCCAAGATAAGCACGAGGGGGGCGGCGCGCATGACCGATCTGAACGGACGCGTCGTCGCGCTGACCGGCGCCGGCAGCGGCATCGGCCGGGCGCTGGCGCTGCTGCTGGCCAGCAAGGGCGCGAAACTGGCGCTGGCCGACAAGGATGCCGCCGGGTTGGACGAGACCAAGCGCCTGCTCGGCAACGCCCCGGCGACGGCGACGGTGCTCGACGTGAGCGACCACGCCGCGCTGACGGCGTGGGTCGACGAGGCGGCGCGCGAGTTCGGCGGTCTCCACGGTATCATCAACAACGCCGGGCTTTCCGTCGTCGCCCCGTTCGCCGACTGCCCGGAGGCCGACTTCGACCGGGTGATGGACGTCAACTTCGGCGGCGTCGTCGCCGGCTGCCGCGCCGCGCTGCCCCATCTGCGGCAGGCCGACGCCGCGTGGATCGTCAACATCTCCAGCGTCTTCGGCATGATGGGCTATCCAACGCAGTCGGCCTATAACGCCTCCAAGTTCGCCGTCCGCGGCCTGACCGAGGCGCTCTACCTCGAGCTGGCGCAGACCGATCCGCACATTCGCGTCATCCGCGTCCACCCCGGCGGCATCAAGACCAACGTCGCCAGGAACGCCAAGTTCATCGCCGCCATGCCGGGCACGGCGAGCGCGCTCGAACTCGGGCGACGAGTTCGAGAAGAGCGCCAAGACCACGCCCGAACAGGCGGCGGCGACGATCGTCGCGGGCATGGAGAAGGGGCAGCACCGCGTCCTGATCGGCGCGGACGCGCGGATGATCGACCTCATCACCCGCCTGTTCCCGGTCGATTATTACAAGCGGATCGGCGCCTTCCTCGGCGGCGGGCGTTAGCGCGGAGTGGTCACTCCGCCGGTCGCGGCGATACTCGGTCGGGCCGAAACCCGGTCGAACCAGTCGACGATGCGGGCGTGCGGCGCGAGGTCGACAATTCCCGTCCAGCGGCCGAAGTCGAGCGAACACCACAAGGCGATGTCGGCGATGGTGAAGGCCTCGCCGGCAATGAACGTCGCCATGTGCGCGTCGAACCAGGCCAGTGCCGCTGCCACCTTCGGCCGGTTGCTCGCGCCGAAGGCCCGGTGCTCGCTGCCGAACACCGCCGCGGTCAGGTCGTGATCGTGGACCCAGGCCAGCGCCAGGGGCGTGCCGAGGACGAGCTCGACGCGGCGCAGCGCGACATCGACAAGTGCCCGGTCGAGCGCGCCCTGGCCGAACAGCGGCGGGTCGGGGTGGAGCGCGTCGAGGTAGCGGCAGATCGAGACCGACTCGGCGATGACGGTGCCGTCGTCGAGCTCGAGCGCCGGCACCTGACCGCGCGGATTCTTGGCGAGGAAGGCCGGCGCCTTTTGTTCGCCGGTGAACACCGACAGCTCGGTTGCGGGCAGGTCGATACCCTTCTCGGCGGCGAAGATCGTCACCCGGCGCGGGTTCGGTGCCGGCGGCGCGGCGCTCCACAGCATCATTTCGGCGCCCTCCCCAGGGTCCGCGCGGCGGCGGCGGGCGACAGCTTGTCCGAAGCGCGGTCGACGAGCAAGTTGGCCCGGCGCATCGCCGCGACGTCGATCGAGCCCACCAGCGGCTTCAGCGCCGCGTCGAGGCTGTGGTCGCGGGCTCGGGCGGGGGAGAGCAGCAGCACGGCGTCGTAGCTCGGGATGGCGTGCGCCGGATCGCCGAGAACGACCAGGTCCTGCGCGGCGATGCGGCCGTCGCTGGAAAAGGCGCTGATGACGTCGACCGAACCGCTGGCCAGCGCGCGGTACATGAAGGTCGGCTCGAACCGGCGGCTGGCCTTGAAGCGCAGGCGGTAAGCGGCGCTCAGTGCGGCCCACTCGGGGCGCGACAGGAACTCGATATCGCTGCCCAACGTCAGCCCCGAAGCGACGCGGGCGAGATCGGCGATCGTCGCCAGATGCAGCCGGGTGGCGGTGTCGCGGCGGACGGCGAGGACATAGGCGTTCTCGAAGCCCAGCGGGCCGACGACGCCGACGCCGAAGCGGTTTTGCAGCTCGCGGGTCAATGCTGCGAGCAGCTGCGCGCGGGGCAAGGCGCGGGTCTCGCCGAGGACACCGGTCCACAGCGTCCCGGCGTAATCGACATAGGTGTCGAGGTCGCCCGCGGCCAGCGCGCGGAAGGCGACCGCCGAGCCGAGCCCGGAACGCACCGTCACCGGCCGCGGCGCGAGGCGCGCGGCGATCAGCTCGGCCAGGATATATTGCTCGGAGAAATTCTTGGCCCCGACGACCACTGTGCGGGTCGGCGGCGCGGCCGGTGCCGCCAGCACAGGACCCAGCGCCGCCACGGCGATCAACGCGAGCGCCGACGCGCCGGCGACAAGGCGTGCCCGCGACTGCCGCGCCAACCCGGCCTCGACCAGCCCGAGTGCGGCGTCGACCGCCACCGCCAGCCCGGCGGCGGCGCCGCAGCCGACCAGCACCGCGACCCAGTCCTCGGTCTGCAGCCCGGCGAAGATGAAGTCGCCCAGTGCTCGTCGCCCCGACCGCAGTCGCCAGCGTCGCCGCGCCGATGGTCCACACCGCCGCGGTCCGCACGCCGCCGACGATGACCGGCGCGGCGAGGGGCAGCTCGACCTGCAGCAGGCGCTGGCGCGGCGTCATGCCGATGCCGTCGGCGGCCTCGACCACGGCGCGTCGACGCCGGCCAGCCCGCCGATTCCGCCGCGCAGCAGCGGCAGCAGCGCGTACAGGGCCAGCGCCAGCAGCGCCGGCAGGAAGCCGAGCACCGGCAGCGTCGCCCCCGGCCACTCCGCGCAGCGCCAGCAGCATCGGGTAGAACAGCGCCAGCAGCGCCAGCGCCGGGATCGTCTGGACCAGCCCGGCCAGCGCCGAGCGCCGCCGCGCGCAGCCGCGGCCGGCGGCCGGGCAGCGAGGACCAGCGGCACCGCCAGCACGATCGCCAGCGCCAGCGCCGCCGCGCTCAGCCCGACATGCGCGGCGAGCTTCGACCGGCAGCTCGGCGACCGCGGCGGCGAGCGCCGGGCGTCACGCGCAGCAGCGCCGCCAGCCGCTCGGCCTGCCGCCGCGGCGTCGCGATCATCGCCGCCACCGCCGGATCGGCGTGGCCGCGGATCAGCTCGGCCGGCGCGGCATCGGCGGCGATGCGCCCGGCGGCAACGACGACGACGCGGTCGGCGAGCAGCAGCGCCTCGGCCATGTCGTGGGTGACCATGACGCTGGTCAGCCCGAGCTCGTCGTGCAGGCGCGCGGTAGCGCGTGCCGAGGCCGTCGCGGGTCAGCGGGTCGAGCGCGCCGAACGGCTCGTCGAGCAGGACGATCTGCGGTCGCGCCGCCAGCGCGCGGGCGACGCCGACGCGCTGCCGCTGCCCGCCCGACAGCGCCGCCGGCAGGCGTCGCGGCGACCTCGGCCGGTCAGGTCGACCAGCGCCAGCAGCTCGGTGACGCGGGCGGCGATGTCGGGCTCGCTCCAGCCGAGCAGGCGCGGCACGGCGGCGATGTTGGCGGCGACGGTCAGATGCGGGAACAGGCCGATGCCCTGGAAGACATAGCCGATGCCGCGGCGGAGCGCCGGTGCGGGGCCGGCGCGGATGTCGGCGCCGTCGACCCGGACGCTGCCGGCATCGGGCTCGACCAGCCGGTTGACCAGCTTGAGCAGCGTCGTCTTGCCCGATCCCGACGTGCCGACCAGGGCGACGAACTGTCCGGCCGGCGACCTCCAGGCTGACGTCGTCGACCGCGACCGTCGCACCGAACGCCTTGCGGACGCGGTCGAAGGCGATGGCGGGCGCGGTCATGGCGCGACGCTACAGGATCCGCCCCACCGCGGGGAGGATCATTCGCGCCCGATCCAGTGCAGCGCCGCGCCGTGCGCCTTCAGCCAGGCGCGGGCCGCCGCGAGGTCGCCGACGGTCAGCTCGGACGCCAGCCGCCAGAAGTCGCGGCCGTGGTTGGGGTGGCGCAGGTGCGCGACCTCGTGAGCGACGACCGACTGCCGCACCGCCGGCGGCGCCAGGATCAGCCGCCAGCTGTAGCGGATGGTGCCGTCGCCGGCGCAGCTGCCCCAGCGCGTGGCGGGATCGCCGACGCCGACGGTGACCGTCCGGCCGAGCGTCGCCGCCAGCGCCGCCGTCGCCGGGGCGAGATCGGCGATCGCAGCGTCGCGCAGCCAGCGCCGGGTGCGCCCGGCAACCGTCGCCTCCGGCCCGCCGAGAAGCAGCCGGTCGCCGTCGCGCGCCACCCGCCGCGGGTTCGCCGCCGCCCAGTCGAGCCGCAGCAGGCCGCCGTCGAACGGGATCGCCGCCCCGGCCGCGAACGGCAGCGGCCGCGGCCAGTTGGCGACTCGCGCGGCGATCCAATCATGGTGGGCGTCGACGAAGCGTTCGGCCTCGCGCAGGCTGGCGCGCGCCGGCAGCGACACGCGCACCCGCCCGGCGACGGCGTCGGCGCGGAGCGTCAGCCGCCGCGCGCGCGGGCTGCGGACGATCGCCACGGGCACCTCGCGCCCGGCGACGGCCAGCGCCCGCAACGGCGCGGCGACGCTAAAGCGGTTCATCGATGATGTGGTTTTCGAGATCGCCGGCGACGTCCTCGCTGACCGTCCAGCCGCGGACCGAGATGCCGGCGCGGTGGACGCTGTCGGGGTCGCCCGAGACCAGCGGATGCCAGTCGGCCAGCCCCTGCCCGCGGTGGACGCGCAGATAGCCGCAGGTCGCCGGCAGCCAGTCGATCGTCTCGAGCAGCGCCGGCGTCAGGCGGACGCATTCGGGGACGTGCGCCTTGCGATTGCGATAATCCTTGCACTGCCCGGTCGCGCCGTCGAGCAGGCGGCAGGCGACGTTGGTCGGCAGCAGCTCGCCGGTCTCCTCGTCCTCCAGCTTGTGGACGCAGCAGCGGCCGCAGCCGTCGCACAGGCTCTCCCACTGCGCGCGGGTCATGGCGGCGAGCGGGACCGTCTCCCAGAACGGCTTAGCGGACATAGGTGGCGAGCTCGCTGGCGATGGCCTGGGGCGTGGCACCGTGGTCGAGGAACGACACCGGCCGATTGTCGGGGTCCATCAGGTAGATCGTCGCCGAATGGTCGACGAGGTAATCGCGTCCCGTGCCCTGGCGGGCGACATAGATACGGAAGGCGCGCGCCGTGGCCGCCGCCTGCGCCGGGGTGCCGGTCAGGCCGACCATGTCGGGCGAGAAGGCGCGGACGAAGGTCTTCAGCACCGCCGGCGTGTCCCGTGCCGGATCGACGGTGACGAAGATCGGCACCACCCGGGCCGCAGCGGCGGCGTCGCGTGCGACGAACAGCTTCATCCCCTGCGCGATCTTCTGCACGTCGGTCGGACAGACGTCGGGGCAGAAGGTATAGCCGAAGTACATCAGCCGCCATTTCCCGGCATAGGTCCGCTCGGTGACGGCGCGGCCGTCCTGGTCGACCATGGCGAAGGGGCCGCCGACACCCGATCCGGCGAGCGGGCCGGCCGGCGCCGCGCCGCGGCAGGCGGCGAGGCCGAAGGCGGACAGGGCAAGGACGAGCAGGCGACGCCTGTTCATGGCGCGGGACTTCTGATTAAACCGGGCGGTACGCGCCGCCCCGCGCCCCACATAGGATGTTCCATGCGCCCGCGCATCATCGCTCTGTTCGCCGCGTTCGCCCTGGCCGCCCCGGCGGCGGCGCAATTCTCCGATTCGTACAACCTGATCAAGGCGGTGCGCGACCGCGACGTCCAGAAGGCGCGCGAAATCCTCGACAAGCCCGGCTCGACTGCGGTCAACGCGCGCGAGCCGGCGACCGGCGACGCGCCGATCCACATCGTCGTCAAGGCCAAGGACCTGCCCTGGCTCGGTTTCCTGCTGCAGGCGAGCGCCGACGCCAACGCCCGCGACCGCGACGGCAACACGCCGCTGCTGCTCGCCGCGGCCGGGCGCTGGAGCGAGGGCGTGCAGCTGCTCATCGCCATCCATGCCGACATCAACCGGCGCAACAACGCCGGCGAGACGCCGCTGATCAAGGCCGTGCAAGCCGCCGACACGACCAGCGCCAAGCTGCTGCTCGACGCCGGCGCCAACGCCGACCTCAGCGACAATCTCGCCGGCCACACCGCGCGCGACTATGCCGCGCAGCGCGGCGGCGCCATCGCCCGGCTGCTCGCCGACGCACCGGCCAAGCCCAAGGCGCCGATGCAGGGGCCGGTACGCTAGCGCAACCTTTCTGCCGCATGGTCGCAGGAGTCTGCCGGCGGTAGAGTGGCTGCGGTGGAAAACTCCCGCTCCCTGGTTCTCGCTGCGATCGAACGCCCCGGCGTCCGCGTCCGCACCATTGCCATGCTGCGCTGGATCGCCATCGGCGGCCAGTTCGTCACCCTCATCGTCGTCGGCCTGTACCTACGCTTTCCGCTGGCCTGGGCGTCGCTGGTCGCGGCGGTGGCGGCGGCGGCGGCGCTCAACCTTGGCTTGGCGACGCTCTATCCGCGGACGGCGCGCTTCAACGGCCGCGACGCGGTGCTCCAGTTCGCCTTCGACCTGGTTCAGGCCGGTGTCCTGCTGTTCCTCACCGGCGGCCTGAAGAATCCGTTCGTCATCCTGCTGATCGTGCCGGTGACGATCTCGGCGACGCTGCTGTCGGCGCGCGGCACCATCCTGCTGACGGCGATGGCCGCGGTAATCCTCGTCATACTGTGGTGCTGGGCGCTGCCGCTGCCGTGGATGGGGCCGCCGGTCGACCTGCCGCCGCTGTACCGCGTCGGCGTCGTCGTTGCCCTGGCGCTGGCCGGCGTGTTCCTCGCCGGCTATGCCGGGACCGTGTCGGCAGAAGCGCGGCGGCGGGCGCACGCGCTGATCGCGACGCAGGCCGCGCTGGAGCGCGAAACCAAGATGGCCGCGCTCGGCAGCCTCGCGGCGGCGGCGGCGCACGAGCTCGGCGGCCCGTTGGGCACGATCACCCTGATCGCCCGCGAGCTGGCGACGGCGCTCGGCGACGACCCGCAATGGGGCGAGGACGTCCGCCTGCTCGACGCGGAAGCCACGCGTAGCCGGGCCATCCTGGTTGGCATCGCCCGCCGGGCGGAGGCCGACGATCCCTTCCCCAAGCTGCCGCTCGACGCCCTGCTGCACGAGGTCGCGCATCCGCTCGGGCCGACGCGCGTGCCCATCCATGTCGAGACGCACGGCGTCCTGCCGGTGATGCGGCGGACGCCGGAGCTGCTCCACGGCCTGACCAACTTGGTCGACAATGCCGTCCGCCACGCCGGGTCGGCCGTGACGCTGACGGCGACGGCGACGGCGACGACGGTTGCCGTGGCGATCGCCGACGACGGCGCCGGCTTCGCCGAAAACCTGCTGCCGCATCTCGGCGAACCGTTCCTCGGGCCGTCGCTGTCGGCCTCGGGCGGCACGGGGCTCGGCATCTTCATCGCCACGACGCTGCTCGAACGCACCGGCGGGCAGCTCAGCTTCAGCAATCGCCTCGGCGGCGGGGCGCAGGTCGACATCTGCTGGCCGCGTGGCCATATCGAGGTTCAGGAAGTGGAACGATGATGGATATCTCCCCCGACGCCGTGCCGTCGCCGTTGCTGCTGGTCGATGACGACGCACCCTTCCGCCAGCGGCTGGCGGTGACGCTCGAACGCCGCGGCTTCGCCGTCACCGGCGTCGGCAGCATCGCCGAGGCGCGCGCCCATGCCGCGCTGAAGCCCGCCCATGCCGTCATCGACATGCGGCTGGAGGACGGTAACGGCCTCGACCTGGTCGCCGAGCTGCGCGCGCTGCGCCCCGACATCCGCATCGTCGTGCTGACCGGCTACGGCAACCTCGCCACTGCCGTCGCGGCGGTCAAAGCTGGCGCGGTCGATTATCTGGCCAAGCCGGCCGATCCCGAGGATATCGTCCGGGCGCTGACCGCCCTGCCCGGCACGCGGCCCGAGGCGCCGGCCGAACCGATGTCCGCCGACCGCGTACGCTGGGAGCATATCCAGCGCGTCTACGAACTGTGCAGCCGCAACGTGTCGGAAACCGCGCGGCGGCTGAAGATGCACCGGCGGACGCTGCAACGCATCCTCGCCAAGCGGTCGCCGCGCTGATCCGGCAACGGCTCTGGCCCGCGGCCCCCGCTGGGCCGGGCGCGAGCCCTACGGCAGGCGCGCTGCCTCGTCGGCACCGGGGTCGCCGAGCCACAGCAGGCGCTGCGCCGCGCGCCGGGCAAAGCGCAGCGTCTCGGCCTTGCGCCGCGCGGCGCTGAGCGGAACCCAGGCGGCGGCGCGGACCTCGACCCCGTCCCAACGGTCGGCGACGATCAGTCCGGCACGCGCGGGCAGGAAAGCGTCGGTGGCGAGGTCGTCGTGGGGAAAGCCCGGCGGCACCGCCCAGAAATAGCGATCGCAATAGGCGAGATATTCCGGCCACTTGCCGTCGCCACGCAGGTCAGCAAGGCTGACCTTGATTTCGACCAGCGTCAGTCTGCCATCCCCTCCCAGCCCGACGACGTCGGCGCGGCGGCCATTGCCCAGCGGCACCTCGGTCAGCGGCGCGATGCCGGCGCGCCACAACAGCCGCGCGACGCCGCGGGCGACGTCCTGCGCGGTAACGGTTTCGCAGGCGACGACCGTGGCCATCGCCGCAGATTAGCAGAACAGGCGGAGAACGGAAGGGGTCACGGCGGTGTCGGGTCGTCGGACAGGCCGCGGGGCCGACCCGCCGCGGCAGCAGTTAGCGATAGAAGACGTGGTTGCCGATGGTGCCGACCTTGTGCAGCGACCAGCCGACGTTGATCCGGGTGGCGTGGAACGCTGTTGCCCGCGGCGCGACGACGTCCCAACCCGCAGTCGCGGCGATGGTGGCGATGGCCTTGGCGACGCGCCAGTCGCGACCCTCGGCGGGAACGCGGCTGTGGCTGAAGCTGAACTGGCCCGGCTGGGCGATGACGCCGCAGACGGTGTCGGCGAACCGGCCCGATGCGACACGGTTGAGGATGACCTGGGCGACGGCAAGCTGGCCCTCCAGCGGTTCACCGCGGGCTTCGAAATATACCGCGCGGGCCAGGCATTCGCGGTCGCCGTACGGCGCGGGCGCCGTGGCCATGGTCTCGGCGACAAGGGTGACGAGCTGCGCCGGGCGCGCGGCGGCGACATTGTCGTCGTCGGTCGCCAGCATCGGTACGGTGGGGGCCTTGGCGATCGGCGCCTCGGCGGGGATCGGCGTCTCGGCGGCGGACGGCGGGACCGGGACGGCGACCAGGTGCGCCGCGGCGGTCGAGGCGGCCGGGAACTCGCCGGCGGCCGGAAGCAGTACGGCGGCCAGCGCGAGCGCCGCCACCTGGAACATCGTTGTCGACGTGACGTTCATTCGTTCGCCTGTCACCCACGGCATTCCCGGATCCGCGGGCGCCCGGCCGGTCGACTGGCAGGGCGTCGCTGGGCTGAACCCGGTTCAGTCCGCTTGGGCTGATGATCGCCGGATCCGCCCACGGTTCCGGCTCGTGTGTGACGTGGCCGTGACGGCCGTCGCCGGGCGACGCAAGCTCAGTCGATCGTTTCGTCGATGAACCGTGCAGGATCGGGGGTGTCCAGTTCGACAACCCAAAGATCGGGGTCGTAACGAACCTGCCGCTCCAGCCAGGGATCGAGCGAGTCGCCCTCTGCCGCCACCGCCCAGGCGTAGCCGCCCGACGGCGCCATGACGCGAGCCATCGCGCGCACCTCGCCGGAACGCGCACGGTGGAGGACGACAACGCTGCCGGCGCTGTCGTCGCCGCGCCGCAGCACCGTGGCGAAGTCTCCGGCGGCATGGACGCGCCGGACGAGCGCGCCGACCCAGATGCCGGTGGCAAGCCGCGCCGTCAGGCGGCGATCCGCCGCTCGCCGTCCAGCAGGGCGTGGAACGCCTCGCCGGTGGCGGCGCCGCGGAGCTTGTCGCACAGTGCCCGGTCGCGCAGCGCCCGGCTGACGCGGGCCAGCGCCTTCAGGTGATCGGCCCCGGCGCCGGTCGGCGCCAGCATCAACACGATCAGGTCGACCGGCAGTCCGTCGAGCGCGGCGAAGTCGACCGGCGTGGCCAGCTTGGCGGCGACCGCGACGATCCCGCCCAAGCCGTCGAGCCGACCGTGGGGAATGGCGGTGCCGGCGCCGAACCCCGTCGACCCCAGCGCCTCGCGTTCGAGGATGACGGCGGCAACCTCCGCCGCGTCGCGCCCTGCGAGCGTCGCGGCGCGCGCGCTCAGCGCCTGCAGCACGGCCCGCTTGTTGGCGCCGGCAAGGTCGAAGACGATGCCGGCGGGGGCGATCAGGTCGCCGAGATGCGGCTCGCTCACGCCTGCGGCTCGACCCAGCCGATGCTGCCGTCCTCGCGCCGGTAGACCATGTTGTGCACGCCCGATCGTGTATTGCGGAACAGCAGCGCTGTGGTGTTGCGCAGGTCGAGCATCATCACCGCGTCGCCGACTGTGGCATCGGGCACGTCGACCCGCGTCTCGGCGATGACCGGCGGATAGTCGGCGGGCTCATCCTCGGCCGGGGCGGCGAAGATGGTGTAGCCGGCGTTGTCGACCGGCGCCGTTTCGAACGGCGCCGGGCGTCCGCCGCCCGGTCCGTGGCGGTCCTTCAGCCGGCGCATGTAGCGGCGCAGCTGCTTGTCGATGCGGTCGGCGGCGCCGTCGAAGGCGACATGCGCCTCGCCCGCGCGCCCCGCGCCCTTGAGCAGCAGGTCGGCCATCACGTGCATGACGATGTCGGCGACGAAATCGCCGTGCGGCCCGCGGCTGAGCGTCACCTGGGCGCTGATCGCCCGGCTGAAGTATTTGTCGGCGATCGCCGTCAGGCGGGTCTGGACGTGCTCGCGGAAGGCGGCGCCGGCGTCGACCTGGTGGCCTGAAACGCGGATTTCCATCGCTCGTCCTCCTGGCAGTGGGGCGGTCGCTCTAGGCCCGGCCCCGGTGGGCGTCAATCAACCCGCGGCGACTGGGAATTGCCCGGTCAGGCGAGCCAGACCGGATCGGTCAGCCCGCCGACGAAGGCGGCGTGACGCGCCAGCTCGGCGTCCGACGCGGCGTGGATGCGGGGGCTGCGGTCGTGGCGGACGGCAGCAATCTCGGCGGTGACCGCCTGCGCGGCGAGGTCGAGGCCGATCTGCCGCCCGCCGATCAGCTCGACATAGACGCGGGCGAGTAGCTCGGCATCGATCAGCGCGCCGTGCTTGGCCCGGCCCGACAGGTCGATGCCGTAGCGGTTGCACAGCGCGTCGAGCGTGTGCTTGGCGCCCGGGTGCTTCTTGCGCGACAGTTCGAGGGTGCAGATCGCGCGGTGGGCCGGGATCGGCGACATCCGCGCGCGGCGCAGTTCCCAATTCAGGAATTCCATGTCGAACACGGCGTTGTGCGCGACCAGCGGCGCGTCGTCGATGAAGGCGAGGAAGTCGTCGATGACCGCCTCGAACACCGGCTGGCCGGTCAGGAAGGCGGTCGACAGGCCGTGCACCCCTTCCGCGTCCTTGGGCATCGCCCGGCAGGGGTCGAGATAGGTGTGGAAGGTGCGGCCGGTGGCGACGCGGCCGACCAGCTCGACGGCACCGATCTCGACGATGCGGTGGCCGTCACCGGGCATGATGCCGGTGGTTTCGGTATCCCAGACGATTTCGCGCATACGTCTATCTAACGCGCGTCAGCGCCCTGACAAGCGCGGCGACCGCCCGGGCGGTCGCCGCTTTGGTGCCGCCGGTGGGGATGACGATGTCGGCGCGGGCGCGCTTGTCGGCGTCGGGCACCTGGCGGGCGAGGATCGCTGCCAGCCGCTCGGCCGTCATGCCCGGCCGGGCGAGGACGCGGGCGCGCTGGACCGCCGCGGGCGCCGAGACCACGGCGACGGCATCGCACAGCCCCGCCCCGCCGCGCTCGAACAGCAGCGGCACGTCGAGGACGACCAGCGGCCGGCGGCGGTGGCGGCGGAGGAAGGCGGTCCGCGCCGCGGCGACCAGCGGGTGGACGATCGCCTCCAGCCGGGCGAGCGCCGCGTCGTTGCCGAATACCGCCGCGGCGAGCTCGGAGCGGTCGAGGATGCCTTCGCGCACGGTTCCCGGAAACGCCGCGGCGATCGCCGGCAGCGCCGCGCCCCCCGGCGCCTGCAGGGCATGGACCACGGCGTCGGCGTCGAACACCGGCACGCCCCGGCGACGGAACATGGCGGCGACGGTCGACTTGCCCATGCCGATCGAGCCGGTCAGGCCAAGGACGATCATGTCGTCTCCGTCGGCGTGGAAAACTGGAGCGGGCGAAGGGATTCGAACCCTCGACCCCGACCTTGGCAAGGTCGTGCTCTACCCCTGAGCTACGCCCGCTCGGGCAGAAACGGCGCGGACGCCGTTCCGGGAGACGGCTCGCTACACAAGGGCGCGGACGAGCGCAACCCTCAAAACGCCGTCGCCCCCGCGACTTGGCAAGCCGGCCGTGCCGCCCCCATATGCGCCGCCGAACCAGCAACGGAGCGCCTGTGTGGCCAGCCTGTCATCGCCCCAGACCGACAAAGCCAGCATCGAGGCGTTCAAGCGCGACGTCATCGACGCTTCGCGGGACACGCTGATCCTGGTCGATTTCTGGGCCGAATGGTGCGGCCCGTGCAAGACGCTGACGCCGATCCTGGAGCGCGTCGTCGCGGCGTCCAATGGCAAGGCGAAGCTGGTCAAGATCGACGTCGACCGGAATCAGGCGATCGCCGCGCAGTTCCGCATCCAGTCGATCCCGACCGTCTATGCCTTCCTCGCCGGCCAGCCGGTCGACGGCTTCCAGGGGGCGCTGAGCGAGCGCGAGGTCAAGGCCTTCGTCGACCGCCTCCTCGCCGCCGTGCCGGCGACGCCCGGCGATCCGGAGGCCGAGGTCGCCGAGATGATCGCCGCGGCCAACGCCGCCCTCGACGACGGCGCGGCGGCGGAGGCGGCCGAGATGTTCGGCGCCCTGGCCCAGGAGTTTCCCGAGCGGGTCGAGGTGATCGCCGGCTATGCCCGCGCCCTTGTCGCGCTCGGCCAGATCGCCGCGGCGGAAACGGCGCTTGCCGTGCTCCCCGCCGATGCAAAGGAGGCGACGCTGGCCCAGACCCGCGCGGCGATTGCGCTGGCCAAGGACGCTCCGGCGGCGGACGCGCTGGCTGAACTCGCCGCCCGGGTCGCCGCCGACCCGGACGACCATGCGGCCGCGGTCGAGCTGGCCAGCGGCCGCGCGGCCGCCGGGGACCGCGATGCTGCCGCCGACATCCTGCTCGCGTCCATCGCCCGCGACCGCGATGCCGACGACGGCGCGGCGCGGGCCAAGCTGCTCAAGCTGCTCGAGGCCGCGGGCTTCGCCGATCCCTGGGCAGCGGCGGTTCGCCGCCGCCTGTCGACGATCCTGTTCGCGTGATCGTATAAGGACAGGATGGCGAGCGAAAACCCGATGCTGCCGACGGTCCTGCCGGTGTTCCCGCTGGGGGGCGCCGTGCTGCTGCCGCGCGGGGTGCTGCCGCTCAACATCTTCGAACCGCGCTATCTCGCCATGGTTCGCGACGCCATGGCCGGCGACCGGCTGATCGGCATGATCCAGCCTCGGCTGACGCGCGATGGCGACGACGGCGAAGGCAGTGGCCGGCCGGGCCTGTTCGCCGTCGGCTGCGCCGGGCGCATCACCGAACACCGTGAGACCGGCGACGGCCGCGTCCTTATCGCCCTGACCGGCGTCGCGCGCTTCGCCGTCGCCCGCGAACTCGATGTGACGACCCCCTATCGCCAGGTCGCGCCCGACTTCGAGGCCTTTGCCGACGATGCCGGCGAGCCTCAGCCCCTGGCGCCGGCGGCGCGTTCGGCACTCGAGTCGACACTTCGCGCCTATCTCGACGCGCAGGGACTCAGCGCCGACTGGAAGGCGGTCAGCGAGGCCGACGACGATTCGCTGGTGACGACGCTGTCCGCCGTCTGTCCGTTCGATCCCGTCGAGCGCCAGGCGCTGCTCGAGGCACGCGACCTGCCGACGCGGGCGGCGACGCTGGGCGCGCTGATGACCTTCGCGCAGGGGATCGGCGACGCGCGGACGCTGCAGTGACCGCGGCGTTGCCGCGGCCCGACCCGCGCCTGCTGGCGGTCCTCGTCTGCCCGCTGACGCGGATGCCGCTGCGCTACGACGAGGCGGCCGGGGAACTGGTCAACGACGCCGCCGGCCTCGCCTATCCGATCCGCGACGGCGTGCCGATCATGCTGGTCGAGGAAGCGCGGGAACTCTAGTCCGCCGGCTCCCACAGCTCGATCGGCGTGCCCTCAGGGTCGTGCAGGCGGGCGAAGCGGCCCATGCCGGCCTCGTCCCATTCCGCGCGAGTTTCGACGGCGATGCCGGCGGCGGTCAGGCCGGCAATAAGGTCGCCGAGAGCGGTTACGCGCAGGTTGAGCATGAACGGCTTGTCGGTGGCGAAATAGTCGCTGTCGGTGGCGAAGGGCGCGAACACGGTCGGACCGCCGGCGGTCGTCCACGTCCATTCGTCGGCTTCGCCGGTGCCGCCCGTTCCGTCGCAACCGGCGCCGACGCTCAGGTGGGTCTTGTACCAGGCGGCGAGCGCCTTAGGATCGCGGGTGCGGAAGAAGAAGCCGCCGATGCCGGTCACACCCATGACGTCCGCTCCCGAGTCGCAGCTGCCGCAGGCTCGGCCCGCCGGCGGTGCGGGTCAAGCGGCTAGAGCGTCTCGCCCAGCAGCAGCTTCGGCCGGTCGCCGGTCTCGCCGCGCGCCTCGGCCATGAAGCGGCGCTTGAGCAGCGGCGTCCGCTCGACCGCGGCCAGCCCGAAGCGCCTGGCGGCGGCGGGAACGCGGCCGGGAAGGGCGAACAGGCGGTTCAATCCGTCGGTCACCGCGCCGACCATCGAGTTGTCCAGCCGCCGCCACGCCGAATAGCGGGCGGTCACCGCCGGCGCGCCGAGGTCGAGGCCCAGCCGGGCGCTGTCGACCAGCACTTCGGCAAGCGCGGCGACGTCGCGCAGCCCCATGTTCAATCCCTGGCCGGCGATCGGGTGGATGCCGTGCGCCGCGTCGCCGATCAGGACCAGCCGCTCCGCCTCGTAGGTCGCGGCGTGATGATAGCCGAGCGGATAGGAGGCCGCGGGCGCGATCACGGTCACCGCCCCCAGCAGCCCGCCGATGCGCTTCTCGATCTCGGCGGCCAGCGCGCGCGGGCCGAGTTTCAGCGTTCCGGCGGCCGCCTCGTTCTCGATCGTCCAGACGATGGCCGAGCGGTTCGCGCCGCTGTCCGACGCCAGCATCGGCAGGATGGCGAATGGCCCGGTCGGGTAGAACAGTTCGTAGGCGGTGTTGCCGTGCGGCACCGCATGCTCGATCATCGTCACGATCGCCGTCTGCGGATACGACCAGCGGGCGACGGTGATCCCCGCCGCGTCGCGCAGCTTGGAGCGGCGGCCGTCTGCCGCGATCAGCAGCGGTGCCGTCAGCACCGTACCGTCGCCGAGCGTCACGGTGACGCCATCCGTGCCGCGGTCGATGGTGGCGGCGACGGCGGGCGCGTACAGCGCGATCTCCGGGGCGGCGCGGCCGGCGGTGAGCAGGGCGGCGCGCAGGTGACGGTTCTCGACCATCCAGCCGAGCGCGCCGCCGCTCGCGGCGTCGCGACCGTCGCTGGCCAGGGCGTCGAACACCAGCGGGCGGCCGACGATGCCGTCGCTGACCCGGATGCGGTGGATCGGACAGCCGTGCGCGTCGAGCAGGTCGCCCAGCCCGATGGTGCGGAACATCGCCGCCGAGGCGCTGGCGATGGCCGAGGCGCGGCCGTCGAAGGCCGCGGTCAGCGTCGCCTCGAGGTCGGCGGCGTCGACCACGGCGCTGGTGACGCCGTGGCGGCCGAGGGCGAGGGCGAGCGTCATGCCGACCAGCCCGCCCCCGATGATGATCACGTCATGGTCCATGGCCGCGGTCATAGCCGGGCGCGCGGCCGCTGCGAAGCGCCATGGGTGTCGCGGTGTGCGCGGAGCGAAGTTCCACCGATGTTCTTGACCGCACCCCCGCGCTGGCGGCACAAGCGGGCAACGCACGACGGAGGGGTCATGGCGACGAAGGCGGCGACGGCACCGGCACGGGGCATCGTTCCCGCGGCCGTCGCAGCGGCGGCGGGGCGAACGCTGCGCCTCGTCGCGGGCGGCGGGCTGATCGCTCTCGCCGCCGCCGTCGCGGTCGCACTCGCCACCTATGCGCCGGCCGACCCGTCGTTCGACACCGTCACCGGCGCGCCGCCGGCGAATGCGCTGGGCGTCGGCGGGGCGTGGCTCGCCGACGGGCTGCTCGTCCTGTTCGGCCTGGCCGCCGCGGCGCTGCCGCTGGCGCCGGCGATCGTCGGTGTCCGGATGCTGCGCAGCAACGGTGCAGCAAAGTGGCGCCGCACGGGCGTCGCCACCATCATCGCCGCAGCGCTGCTCGCCGTCGGCCTCGGGCTCGCGCGACCCGATCCTGTCGCCCTGCCGGCGGGCACCGGCGGCATCGGCGGCCTCGCCGCGGCTGCACTCGCCGATACGGTCGACGTCGGCAGTACCTTGGCTGTCGTCCCGGAACTTACGGCGATGATATTGCTGGTCGCCGGCGCCGTACTGCTCGTCTGGGGTTGCGGGCTAGACCCCCGCGCGCTGTCGTCTCTCCTCGCCCGCCGGCGGGCGGCGGCTGCCGATGCCGGCGACGACGAAGCGCCGCCGAGCGAACGCCCGCGACGCGCCGTCGCCGATCCGGTCGCGCCGCAGGCGGCGGCGGCGCCGCGGACGACGATCGTCGTGCCGCCGGCCGCAGCGGCGCCGTCGGCGCGGCGCGGGCGCCGCGAGCGCCAGCCGACGCTCGGCCTCGGCGACGTCTATGAACTCCCGTCGCTCGACCTGCTGAAGCCGCCGCCGAAGGGACCGGTGGCGAAGATCGACCGCGCCGCACTGGAACAGAACGCCCGCCTGCTCGAAAGCGTGCTCGACGACTTCGGCGTCAAGGGCCGCATCGGCGACGTCCGCCCCGGCCCGGTGGTGACGATGTACGAGCTAGAGCCGGCCCCGGGGCTGAAGGCCAGCCGCGTCATCGGGCTGTCCGACGACATCGCCCGGTCGATGAGCGCGGTCAGCGCCCGCGTCGCCGTCGTGCCGGGACGCAACGTCATCGGCATCGAACTGCCCAACCCGGTGCGGCAGATGGTGACGCTGAGCGAGCTGCTTGCCTCCGCCACCTTCGACGACCAGTCGGCGGCGCTGCCGCTGGTCCTGGGCAAGAACATCGCCGGCGATCCGGTCATCGCCGACCTGTCGCCGATGCCCCATCTGCTGATTGCCGGCACCACGGGATCGGGCAAGTCGGTCGGGCTGAACTGCATGATCCTGTCGCTGCTCTACCGCCTGCGGCCCGACCAGTGCCGGATGATCATGATCGACCCGAAGATGCTCGAGCTCAGCGTCTACGACCGCATCCCCCACCTGCTCAGCCCCGTCGTCACCGAGCCGCCCAAGGCGATCCGCGCGCTGAAATGGGCGGTCGAGCAGATGGAGGATCGTTATCGGATGATGTCGACGATCAACGTCCGCTCGCTGTCCGGCTTCAACCAGCGCGTGCGCGAGGCGAAGGCCAGCGGCAAGCCCTTCGTCCGCAAGATCCACACCGGCTACGACGACGACGGGGTCGCGGTCTACGAGGAGGAGACGCTCGACTACGACACGCTGCCGCTGATCGTCGTCGTCGTCGACGAACTCGCCGACCTGATGATGACCGCGGGCAAGGAGGTCGAGTTCCTCATCCAGCGGCTGGCGCAGAAGGCGCGGGCGGCGGGCATCCATCTGATCATGGCGACGCAGCGGCCCTCGGTCGACGTCATCACCGGCGTCATCAAGGCCAACCTGCCGACGCGGATCAGCTTCTCGGTGACCAGCAAGATCGACAGCCGCACCATCCTTGGCGAACAGGGGGCGGAGCAGCTGCTGGGCAAGGGCGACATGCTCTACATGCCTGGCGGCAAGCAGGTCATCCGCGTCCACGGCCCCTTCGTCAGCGACGAGGAGGTCGAGGCGGTCGCCGATTATTGCCGCACCCAGGGGCGGCCGGATTACGTCGACGCCGTGACCGAGGAGCCGGCGGACGGCGACGGCGTCTTCGGCCTCGACCTTGGCGACGGCGCCGGCGGCGGCGAGGAGGCGGAAACCTATCGCCGGGCAATCATGATCGTCGCCGAAAGCCGCAAGGCATCGACCAGCTATCTCCAGCGCCAGCTCCGCGTCGGCTATAACAACGCCGCCCGCCTGATCGAGCGGATGGAGAAGGACGGCTATGTCGGTGCCGCCGACCATGTCGGGCGGCGCGAGGTGCTGATCGAGCCGGACGGAACGCGGGTGTGATCGGCTCTTGCCCCTAACGTAGCGTCATCGGCTACGACTCGGGGCATGACGACGCTGTCGATTACCGAGGTCTGCCGACGCACCGGGCTGACGGCGCGCGCGCTGCGCTTCTACGAGGCGCGCGGGCTGGTCGCGGCCGAGCGGTCGGCGGCGGGGCAGCGGCGCTACGGCGTCGCGGCCATCGCTCGGCTGCACCAGGTGACGGTGCTCAAGCGGGCGGGGTTCAGCCTGGCGCAGATCGCGGCGCTGACCGGCGACGCCTGGCTCGACCTCGACCGGCTGATTGCCGCCCAGGTCGCCGAGCTGATGGCCCGGCGCGCGGCCGTCGACGAGGCGCTCGCGGGCTTGCGTGCGGCGCAGGGCGCCCTCGCCCGCGGCGAGGCGATCGACCTCGACACCTTCTGCACGCTGATCAAACAGGGAGAGACGACGATGACCGACCAGGCTGCGTGGCAAAAGGTTGCCGACCGCTATTTCACGCCCGAGGAGCAGGCGCACTGGCGCGAGAAGATGGCCGCCGTGCCGGCCGACTTCGACCAGAATGCTTATCAGGCGAAATGGGCCGACCTCGGCAGCCGCATCGCTGCCGACCTGCCGCTGGACCCGACGAGCGCCAAGGCACAGTCGTACCTCGCGGAATGGAACGCGCTGCTCGCCCCGTTCAACATGGCTGCCGACGCGCGGATGAAGACGAACACCGTCGCCCTCTACGACCGCATGGACGAATGGTCGGGCCAGGTTTCGCCCGGCTTTACCAAGGCGGTGTGGGACTTCGTCAAGGCGGCGGCGATGGCGCGGCCGGTGGGTCAGCCGTAGAAGCCGAGGTGGCCGCGGATGTCGCACGACCGGACCGGCTGCGGCTCGTCGGCGCCGAGATGCGACGTCCAGCACTCGCCGAGCACCGAGCAGAAGCAGGCGCTCGGCTGCAGCCGGCCGCGCTCGTGGTCAAGGGCGTCCCACGCCGTCTGCGCCGCCGGCGACGACGGGTATGGCCAGGTGACCAGCAGCCGCCGCTCGCCCGCCGGGACGTAGGTGCCGCCCGAGGCGTTGGTCGTGATATAGTCGTGCTCCGACGCCTTGGGCGCGTAGCCGATCAGCGCCCGGATGTTCGACATCGGCTTGCCGTCGAGCGCCAGCTCAAACCAGATCAGCCGCGCCGTGCCGGTGCCGACGTTCGACAGCTCGAAGGTGATGGCGCGGGTCGACGGCGGCTGGACGTTGCCGGTGGCGAACTGCAGGATCGGCGTGGCATTCGCCCGCACCAGCCGACTGTTGGCGTCGACCAGCCGCTCCATCGTCTGCCCGGTATGCTGCGCCGTCACCAGCGAGGCGACGGACAGCGCGACGACGGCGAGCGCCAGCGCCAGGTCGAGCCACTTGATGCCGGTGCTGCCGTGGTGCGGGTGGGGGCCTTCGGGATCCTCGATCATCGCGTCGGCACCGGCGTTTCCCCCGTATAGTCGTAGAAGCCGCGCTTGGTCTTGCGGCCGAACCAGCCGGCCTCGACATATTTCACCAGCAGCGGCGCGGGGCGGTACTTGGGGTCGCCGGTCGCCTCCTGCATGACGCGCATGATCGACAGCAGCGTATCCAGCCCGACGAAGTCGGCGAGCGTCAGCGGCCCCATCGGGTGGTTGGCGCCCAGCTTCAGCCCGTTGTCGATGTCGACGACCGAGCCGACGCCTTCGCCGAGCGCGAAGATCGCCTCGTTCATCATCGGGCACAGGACGCGGTTGACGATGAACGCCGGCGCGTCGGCCGCCTCGACCGCGGTCTTGCCGAGCTGGGCGACGAAGGCGTGCATCGTCGCCGCGGTGTCGTCCGACGTGGCCAGGCCGCGGATGATCTCGACCAGGCTCATCAGCGGGACGGGATTGAAGAAGTGGACGCCGGTGAAGCGGTCGGGCCGGTCGGTCGCGCTCGCCAGCCGTGTGATCGAAATCGACGAGGTGTTGGTCGCGAGGAGCGCCGTGGGCTTCAGCCGCGGACAGAGATCGGCGAAAATCTTCGCCTTGACCCCCTCGTTCTCGGTCGCCGCCTCGATGACCAGGTCGGCATCGGCGAAGGCGGCGGGGTCGGTGGTCAGCGCGATGCGCGCCAGCGTCGGCGCGACGGCGCTATCCGCGACCGTGCCCTTCTTCACCGCCCGCGCGAGGTTGGTGGCGATCGTCGCCTTGGCCGCCTCGACCCGATCCATGGCGACATCGGACAGGATGACGTCGTAGCCGGCGAGCGCCGCGACATGGGCAATGCCGTTTCCCATCAATCCCGCGCCAATGACGCCGATCGTCTGCATGCCTGTCCCCTGCTGTCGCTCCAGCCTTAGCGGCTCGGCCCATCGTCGCCTAGGCGGCCGCCCGTCGCGCCGCGACGGCGGCGCTCGCGGCCCGTACTGCCGGCAGGCGCTTGGCATAGACCGCCTCGACCATCGCCAGGATTTCCGGCCGGGCGGTGGCGGGCGTGCCGCCGGCGAGTGGCTGGGGATCGTATTCGAGGCCGAGCTGGATGGCCTCCGCCACGTCGCGCCCGTGCGTCTCGGCGATCAGGCGGAAGGCGAAGTCGATGCCGCTGGTGACGCCGCCGGCGGTGATGCGGTTGCGGTCGATCACCGTGCGCTCGGCGACGAAAGTCGCGCCGAAGGCGGCGAGCTGCTCGCCCCACGCCCAGTGGCAGCCGGCGCGGTAGCCCTCCAGCAGCCCGGCGGCGGCCAGCACCAGCGATCCCGTGCAGACGCTCGTCACGTAGCGCGCCGCCGACGCCTGAGCGCGAACCCAGCCGAGCACCGCCTCGTCCGACATCAGCGCCGTCGTGCCGTAGCCGCCGGGCACGCAGACGATGTCGAGCGGCGGACATTCGGCCAACGTCACCGTCGGTACCAGCGCCAGCCCGCAATCCGACATGACGGGGTCGAGCGTCGCCGCGACGAAATGCAGCGTCGCCCCCGGCATCCGCGACAGCACCTGCGCCGGCCCGGTCAGGTCGAGCTGGGTGATGTCGGGGAAGAGGAGGAAGCCGATCTTCATGGCACGAACTCCATGCCCAGCGCCTCGGCGACCGCCTTGTGGCGGATCTTTCCGGCCATAACATTGAGGCCGGCGGCGAGGTGCGGGTCGGCGGCCATCGCGCCCTCTGCGCCCAGCTTCGCCAGCCGCAGGGCGAAGGGCAAGGTCGCGTTGTTCAGCGCGAAGGTCGACGTCCGCGCGACCGCGCCCGGCATGTTGGCGACGCAGTAATGGATGATGCCGTCGATGGTGTAGACCGGGTCCTGGTGCGTCGTCGCGTGGCTCGTCTCGAAACAGCCGCCCTGGTCGATGGCGATGTCGACCAAGACCGAGCCGCGCTTCATCAGCTTGAGCATGTCGCGCGTCACCAGCTTCGGCGCGGCGGCGCCCGGGATCAGCACCGCGCCGATGACGACATGGGCGCTGGCGACCGCCGCCTCGATCGCCGCCTTGCTGCTGAACACGGTCTTGACCCGGCCCTCGAACATCTCGTCGATCTCGGCGAGGCGCGCGGTCGAGATGTCGTAGATGGTGACGTCGGCGCGCAGGCCGACCGCCATCTGCGCCGCGTTGACGCCCGACACGCCGCCGCCGAGGATCGCGACCCGTCCGGGCGCGACGCCGGGGACGCCGCCGAGCAGGATGCCGCGGCCGCCCTGTTCCTTCTCGAGGTAATGCGCGCCCACCTGGACGGCCATGCGCCCGGCCACTTCGGACATCGGCCGCAGCAACGGCAGGCCGCCGCCGCGGTCGGTGACGGTTTCATAGGCGATGCAGGTCGCGTTCGACGCGATCAGCGCCTTCGCCTGCTCCGGATCGGGGGCGAGGTGGAGGTAGGTGAACAGCACCTGCCCGGGGCGCAGCATCGCGCACTCGTTCAACTGCGGCTCCTTGACCTTGACGATCATGTCGGCGGCGGCGAAGACCTCGGCGGCGGTGGCGGCGATCGTCGCTCCGGCCGCGACATAATCGCCGTCGGTGAAGTCGATGCCGGAGCCGGCCCCGGTCTCGACCGTTACCCGGTGGCCGCTGGCGGTCAGCTCCGCGACCGACGGTGGCGTCAGGCCGACGCGATATTCATGGATCTTGATTTCTTTGGGAACGCCGACGTGCATCGTTGCTGTCCTCAGGTCCGGTTCGGTGCCGCGTCATAGCGCGGGGCCGCCGGGGCCGCCACGTTGCAGCGCAACACCCAGCGTGGTAACGCGCGCGCCTTGGCACAGCATGGGCAAGCGCCGCGTGATCCCGATTCGACGACTTGCCGGTTCCCGCCCGCTGCCTGCCCGTCAGCGGCGATGAGCAGCGACGCCGCGGCCATTGCGCCGACCGACGACGCGCGCCCGGCTGTCGCCCTTGCCGGTGCGCCCCAGGGCGCCGATCACCACCGCGACAGCTTCAGCAAGCTGGCGGTCGGCGCCGTCGGGGTCGTGTTCGGCGACATCGGCACCAGCCCGCTGTACGCGATGAAGCAGGTCTTCGTCGGCCAGCACCCGCTGGCGGTCGACCGGCTGCATATCCTGGGCGTCGTCAGCCTGATCTTCTGGACGATGGTCATGGTGGTGACCGTCAAGTACGTCTTCATCGTCATGCGCGCCGATAACCGCGGCGAAGGCGGGTCGATGTCGCTGCTGGCGCTGATCTCGCGCCTGTCGCCGGGGGCGGGCCGGTCGCGCTACCTCGTCCTGCTCGGCGTGCTGGCGACGGCGCTGTTCTTCGGCGACGCCATCATCACCCCGGCGATCTCGGTGCTGTCGGCGGTCGAGGGGCTGGAGGTGGTTCAGTCGGGGCTGGCACGGGTCGTCCTGCCGCTGGCGATCGCAATCCTGATCGGCCTGTTCCTCATCCAGGCGCGCGGCACGGCCAAGGTCGGGGCGCTGTTCGGCCCGGTGATGCTGTTCTACTTCGCCGTCATTGCCGTGCTCGGCGTCATCCAGATCGTCCAGAACCCGACGATCTTCCTCGGCCTGTCGCCGCACTGGGCGGTGCTGTTCTTCGCCGCCGACCCGGCGCTCGCCTTTCTGGCGCTGGGGTCGGTGGTGCTCGCCGTCACCGGCGCCGAGGCGCTGTACGCCGACATGGGGCATTTCGGGCGGAAGCCGATCGCCGCGTCGTGGCTGTACCTCGTCCTGCCGGCGCTGATGCTGTCGTATCTCGGCCAGGGAGCAATGCTGCTCGGCGATTCGGCCAAGGCGGCCAACCCCTTCTACTTGATGGCGCCCGAATGGCTGCGCCTGCCGCTCGTCGTGCTGGCGACGGCGGCGACGGTGATCGCCAGCCAGGCGGTGATCTCGGGCGCCTTTTCGGTCGCGCAGCAGTCGGTGCAGCTCGGTTTCCTGCCGCGACTGAAGATCGTCCACACCAGCGCCCGTTCGGCCGGGCAGATCTACATCCCGATGATCAACTGGACGCTGCTGGTCCTCGTCATCCTGCTCGTGCTCGGCTTCCGCACCTCGGACAACCTCGCGGCCGCCTACGGTATCGCCGTTACCGGCACGATGCTGATCACGACGATGATGATGGCGGTGCTGGTGCTGACGATCTGGCGCTGGCCGCGGTGGTGGGCGATCCCGCTGCTCAGCCTGCTTCTGGTCATCGACGCCGCCTATTTCGCCTCGAACATGACCAAGATCCCCGATGGCGGCTGGTTTCCGCTGCTGGTCGGCGGCATCGCCTTTACCCTGCTGACGACGTGGGCGCGCGGCCGGCAGCTGATGATGCTCCGCCTGCGCGAAAGCGCCATGCCGATCGAGGTGTTCATCAAGTCCGCCGCCAGCGCCGCCACCCGCGTTCAGGGCACCGCGGTGTTCATGACCAGCAGCCCCGAAGGCGTGCCGCACGCGCTGCTCCACAACCTCAAGCACAACAAGGTGCTGCACGACCGCGTCCTGATTCTGACGGTGGTGATCGACGAGGTGCCCTTCGTCGACGACGAGGACCGGATGGAGGTGCGCGCCCTGGGGTCGAATTTCTACCGCATGATCATGCGCTTCGGCTTCATGCAGGAGATCGACATCCCGGCGACGCTGAAGCTGGTCGAAAACTGCGGCCCGAAGATCAAGATGATGGACACCAGCTTCTTCCTTGCCCGCCAGACGCTGCTGGCCAGCGACCGACCCGGCATGGCGATCTGGCGGGAGAAGGTGTTCGCCTGGATGCTGTCGAACAGCGAAAGCGCGATGGAGTTCTTCAAGCTGCCGACCAACCGCGTCGTCGAATTGGGCAGCCAGGTCGAGATCTGACGCGGCGCGGTTGGGCGCGACGCCGCGTCCGGCGCCGCGACCGCCGGCTCAGTTGTGGCGATCGGCGTAGATCGCCCGGCTGTTGGCGTTCTCCTGCTGGTTGAGCGCCCGCTGGTCGGCCTTGGTGATGTGGCCGCCGTCGTTGCGCGCCATCGTCCGTTCCTCGCTGCGGATGGCGCGATCGTCGGAGCGCAGGCTGTGCGCCTCGGCCGCGGTCAGCTGGCCGTCGCGGCGCCCGGCGGCGATGCGGTCGCCCTGGTTCTCCAGCCGCGCGTTGACCTCGGCGCGGCGGGGGTGGGCGGCGCGCCAGCCGCGGGCGTCGGCGGCGGTCCCGCCGATGACAGTCGCCGCAGCGACGGCGGCAAGAATAAACTTGTGCATGAACGCCTCCTGAACAGTAATGTGGAAAGATCCACGAGCCGACCATCTGGTCGTGTGCAGTTACGCCACAGTTGCTGCCGATCCCCCGCGGCCGAAACCTAGGGCCGCCGTACGACCAGCCCTGCGGCCCAGCCGGCGATCAGGGCCAGCGCCACCGCCACGAGTTCGTACAACACGCCGTTGGTCTGGGCCGCGACATAGACCCAGCGTTCGAAGCCGCTTTTGTCGATGGTGATCGGGGTGGCGGCGCGAGCGATCACCTTGCCGTGGCGGATCAGGTAGATCTCCGCCGTATAGGCCCCGACCGGCACCGCGCTGGGGATGGCGATGCGCGCCTGGTAGAGGACGTTCTCGGTGATGCCGATGCGTCCCTCCTGCTCGGTCCACAGGCCGTGGCGGCGGCGCAGGTCGACCAGCCCGCGGGTGAACTCGGCGACTTTGGCAGCGTCGCTACTGGTCGGCGACAGCTGCAGATAGTCGAGCCCGATCTCCCAGATCGAGGCCGTGCGCTCGTCGACCAGTGTCTTGATCGGCGCCGAGGTGGCGACCGCGTAGAAGCCCGGGGCGGTTTCGAAGCGGATGCTGTCGGTGTTGATCCAGATGCCGGCAACGCGCGCCTTGCGGCGCAGCGTGATCGGCTCGGCCGGACCGCGGACAACGATGGCCAGCTCGGGGCGCTCGTCGGGGATGCTGCCGCGCGGGTACTGGATGGCGCCGAACACCAGCAGTTCGGCGCCTTTGAACGTATAGACGATGTCGATGCGATTCTGGCTGATGTCGGTGATCAGCCGCGCCGGCGCCACCGCCCGCCCCGGGCCGGCGCCGACGACGGCGGCCAGCGCCAGCAGCAGCAGGACGATCCGCCTCACGCCGGGCCGAACACCGAGAACAGCTCGGCCGGCCGCAGCGCCAGGCCGATCGCCAGCCGGACGGCGACGCCGAGCAGGACCAGCGCCAGACCGAGGCGCAGCCGAACCGGCGACAGCTTCTGCGCCGCCCGCACGCCGAGCTGGGCGCCGATGACGCCACCGACCAGCAGCAGCCCGGCCAGCACGATGTCGACCGTGCGCGATTCGACCGAATGCAGCAGCGTCGTCGCCGCGGTGACGAAGATGATCTGGAACAGCGACGTGCCCAGCACCGTGTTGGTCGACATGCCCAGCAGGTAGATCATCGCCGGCACCATGATGAAGCCGCCACCGACGCCCAGACTGACGGTCAGCATCCCGACCAACGCGCCCAGCGCGAGCGGCGCCAGCGGCGAGATGTACAAGCCGGACTTGTAAAAGCGCGTCTTCCACGGCAGCGCGGCGATCAGCGGATTGTGCGCGTGCAGCCGCTTCGGCCGCGTTCCCTTCGCCGTCCGCCGCATGGTGCCGAGCGATTCGCGCAGCATCAGCCCGCCGACCGTGCCGAGCAGGATGACGTAGACGAAATTGATCGTGACGTCGATCTGGCCGAGCTGCTGCAGCCAGGCGAACAGTAGCGACCCGATCCCGGCGCCGATGAAGCCGCCGGCGACCAGCACGCCGCCCATCTTCAGGTCGACGCCGCCGCGCCGCCAGTAGGCGAGCGCCCCCGACACGCTGGCACCGGTGATCTGCGTCGCCGAACTGGCGACGGCGACTGCCGGCGGGATGCCGTAGAAGATGAGCAGCGGCGTCGTCAGGAAGCCACCGCCAACGCCGAACATGCCCGACAGGAAACCGACCAGCCCGCCCAACGCGACGATGACGATCCAGTTGACCGACAGCTCGGCGATGGGGAGGTAGAGGGTCACAAGGCGGTGATAGCGGCGACCGGCGGCTTAGTCTCCCCTCCGCTTCAGCGGTGGCGCTCAGTCGTCCTCGTCGTCGAAGCCGGCGAGGTCGAGGGCGCGGGCGCGCATCTGCCGCGTCCGGCACCAGTGGACCAGCGCCTCCTCGCGGCCGTGCGTCACCCACACCTCCGACGGCGCCAGCTCGACACAGGTGTCCGTCAGCTCGTCCCAGTCGGCATGGTCGGAGACGATCAGCGGCAGCTCGACCATCCGCTGCACGGCGCGCTGGCGGACGCGCATCCAGCCCGACGCCATCGCCGTGATCGGATCGGGCAGGCGGCGGCTCCAGCGGTCGTTGAGCGCGCTTGGCGGGGCGACGACGACGGCGCCCTTCAGCTCGGCCGCCTTGAGCCCGGCCGCCGGGCGCAGGTCGCCGAGGTCGACGCCGAGCTCGATATAGAGATCGCACAGCCGCTGCACCGCGCCGTGGAGATAGATCGGCGCGTCGTGGCCGATCGCGCGCAGCTCGGCGATCACGCGCTGTGCCTTGCCCAGCGCATATGCTCCGACCAGCACGCAGCGGTCGGGGTCGTCGCGCAGCGCCGTCGTGATCTTGGCGACCTCGTCGCGCGTATCGGGGTGGCGGAAGACCGGCAGGCCGAAGGTCGCCTCGGTGACGAAGACGTCGCACGGCACCGGCTCGAACGGCGCGCAGGTCGGGTCGGCGCGGCGCTTGTAGTCGCCCGAGACGACGATCCGCTCGCCGGCATGATCGAGGACGATCTGCGCCGAGCCGAGGACATGGCCGGCGGGAACGAAGGTCGCGGTGACGTCGCCGACGCGGACGCTCTCGCCGTACGCCGCCGCCTGGCCGTTCTGCTCGCCGTAGCGGACGCCCATGATCGCCAGCGTGCCGGCGGTGGCCAGCACCTTGCCGTGCCCGCCGCGGGCGTGGTCGGCGTGGCCATGGGTGACGAGCGCGCGGTCTTTCGGGGTCGACGGGTCGATCCAGAAGTCGCCGGGCGCGACATAGATGCCCTCGGGGTGGGGCTGGAGCCAGGAACCGAGGGGCATCGCGGCGATATGGGGGTCGATCCTATATCAGGTCGCAATGCGACCTCCCCGCCGCCCCTCGACCGACTGGTTCGCGACGCGGGGCTGGGCCGTCCGGCGGCACCAGCGCGAGATGCTGGCCGCGGCGCGCGCCGGGCGAGCACGCGCTGCTCGTCGCGCCGACGGGGTCGGGCAAGACGCTCGCAGGCTTCCTGCCGAGCCTCGCCGAGCTGATCGACGCGGCCGGGCGACGGCCTCGCATACCGTCTATGTCTCGCCCCTGAAAGCGCTGGCGGTCGACGTCCAGCGCAACCTGCTGACCCCCATCACCGAAATGGGTCTCGACCTGCGTGTCGAGACGCGGACCGGCGACACGCCGTCGGAGCGCAAGGCGCGGCAGCGCGAGCGGCCGCCGCAGATCCTGCTGACCACGCCCGAATCGCTGTCGCTGCTGATCAGCTACCCCGATGCGGCCCGGATGCTGGGCGACCTGCGGACGGTGATCGTCGACGAGGTCCACGCCTTTGCCACGACCAAGCGCGGCGATATCCTCAACCTCGCGATGAGCCGGCTGTCGGCGCTCAGCCCCGGCCTTCGCCGCGTCGGGCTGAGCGCGACCATCGCCGACCCCGAGGCGTATCAGGGCTGGCTGGCGCCCGACGCCGACGCGGCCAGCGTCCGGCTGGTCGAAGGCGATCCCGGGGCCGAGCCGGTGATCGACATCCTCGTCCCCGACGGCCGCATCCCCTGGTCGGGACACAACGGCCGCTATGCCGCGCGGCGGGTGATCGAGCTGATCGCCGCGCACCGGCTGACCATCGTCTTCGTCAACACCCGTGCGGTCGCCGAGCTGATCTTCCGCGACCTGTGGGCGGAGAACGACGCCGCTTTGCCGATCGGCATCCACCACGGCTCGCTGAGCCCCGAGGCGCGGCGCAAGGTCGAGAGCGCGATGGCGTCGGGCAAGCTGCGGGCGATCGTGGCGACGGCCAGCCTCGACCTGGGCATCGACTGGGGCGATGTCGACCTCGTCGTCCAGATGGGCGCGCCGAAGGGGTCGAGCCGCCTGCTCCAGCGCATCGGCCGCGCCAACCACCGGATGGACGAGGCGTCGGAAGCGGTCGTCGTCCCGGGCAACCGCTTCGAATATCTCGAAAGCCTCGCCGCGCGCGACGCGGTCGCGGCGCACGAGCTCGACGTCGACACCTTCCGCCCCGGCGGCATCGACGTGCTGGCGCAGCACGTCATGGCCTGCGCCTGCGCCGCGCCGTTCGCCGCCGACGACCTGTATGCCGAGGTGCGGACCAGCGCGCCCTACGCCGGGCTGCCACGCGCCGAGTTCGACCGCACCCTCGCCTTCATCGAATCGGGCGGCTACGCGCTCCGCGCCTATGAGCGGTACAAGCGGCTGACGCGCGGGCCGGACGGGCTGTACCGCGTCAGCCATCCGCGGCTGGCGGTGCAGCACCGGCTCAACGCCGGGACCATCGTCGAGGCGGCGGCGCTGAACGTCGTCTATGGCCGCGCCGGCGGCCGGCCGGGGCGCAGCTTCGGTCGGGTCGAGGAGTGGTTCGCCTCGCAGCTGCGGATCGGCGACAGCTTCATGTTCGCCGGCCAGGTGCTGGAGGTCACCGGGTTCGACGGGCCGGACATGTTCGTCCGGCTGAGCAAGGGCGACCCGCGCGTGCCGACCTATGTCGGCGGGCGGATGCCGCTGTCGACCAACCTCGCCCGGCGCGTCCGCGGCCTGTTCAACAGCCCCGAGCGCTGGGGCGAGATGCCGGCCGACGTCCACGAGTGGCTCGACTACCAGCAGCTGCGCTCGTCGCTGCCCGGCATGGACGACCTGTTGATCGAGACGTTCCCGGCGGACGGCCGCAACTACATGGTCGCCTATGGCTTCGAGGGGCGCAACGCCCACCAGACGCTCGGCATGCTGCTGACGCAGCGGATGGAGAAGGCGGGGCTGGGGCCGATGGGCTTCGTCGGCAGCGACTATATGGTGGCGACGTGGAGCCTGCAGCCGGTGACCGACCCGGCGCCGCTGTTCAGCCCCGACGTGTTCGAGGACGAGCTGGCGCAGTGGATCAGCGACTCGCCGTTCCTGCGCCGTGCCTTCCGCGAGGTGGCGGTGATCGCCGGCCTGATCGACCGGGTCCACCCGGGGCAGCACAAGAGCGGCAAGCAGGTGACCTTCTCGTCCGACCTGATCTACGACGTGCTGCGCCGCCACGAGCCCGACCACCTGCTGCTGACCGCGGCGTGGGCCGACGCGCGGAGCAAGATCACCGACATCGGCCGGCTGGCCGGCGCTGCTCGAGCGGTCGCAGACGCATCTCGTCCACCGCGCCCTCGACCGCGTCTCGCCGCTGGCCGTGCCGGTGCTGCTCGAGGTCGGCAAGGAGCGGGTGTTCGGCGCGGTCGACGACGCCCTGCTGGCCGAGGCCGACGCCCTGGCGCGCGAGGCGATGCGGCTCGACTAGGCCGGCGAAGGTCACACGAAGGTCACGCCCGCGATCGTGTTTTCCAGGCCCGATCCCCGCCCGCGCCCGCCGCGTCGGATCGTCATAGCCGAGCGGCATCGTGTAGGACAGCGCACCGGGCGCGACGGCGGACTTGTCGGCCGCCCCCGGGGCCGCGCATAGCGGGGCGATGACCGTTGCCCTTTCGTTCGCCGGCGAGACCTTCGTGCCGCAGCCGTGCGGCGCGCTGTTCTGGCCGGCGCAGCACGCCCTGCTGCTCGCCGACCTGCACCTCGAAAAGGCGAGCTTCTACGGCGTCCACGGGCAGTTCCTGCCGCCGTACGACAGCTTCGACACGCTCGCCTGCCTGATCGATGCGGTCGAGGCGACGGCGGCGACGCGGGTCATCTGCCTGGGCGACAGCTTCCACGACACCGGCGGCGCGGCGCGGCTGCCGGCGGCGGCGCACGACCACGCTGCGCCGGCTGACGCACGACCTCGACTGGCTGTGGCTGACCGGCAACCACGACGACGGCAGCGCCGGCGTGCTCGGCGGGCGCGTCGCCGCCGAGGCGGAGGTCGCCGGCATCGCCCTGCGTCACGAGGCGGTGCCCGGCGCGCCCGAGGCCGAGATCAGCGGCCATTACCACCCCAAGCTGCGCCTGACCCTGCGCGGCCGCCGCGTCGTCCGCCGCTGTTTCGCGCTGACGCCGACCAAGCTGGTCCTGCCGGCCTATGGCGCGCTGACCGGCGGGCTCGACGTCGCCGACCCGGCCTTCGCCCGCGCCGTCGGCGGCCCGCTGGCGGCGCTGGTCGCCACGCGTGAGCGGCTGCTGCGCTTCCCCGTCGCTGCCTGAACCTAAAACAACAACTCCGCAGGCCGGGGGAACCCGGCTGGCACGTGCGTTCTACCCTCAGACGTCGGGCAACCGATCGCGGAACGGCTGCGGCCGGCACGACGTTGTTCCCGGTCCGAAAGGACGCACATCAGAGAGGTCGACATGAAGACGATTCTCACCCTCGCCCTTGCCGCCACCGCGCTGGCCGGTGCGACCGCCGCGGAGGCCCGCGACGGCTGCGGCCGCGGCTTCTTCCGCGGGCCTTATGGCCATTGCCGGCCGATGTACGGGCCGCGCCCGGGCGTCGTCGTCGGCGGCCCGCTGATCGTCGATACCTTCTATCCCGGCCGCGGCTACTGGGATGGCCACCGCTACTGGTGGCATCGCGATCGCTGGCACGGTGGCTGGCGCTATCGCTAAGGGTTCGGCCCCCTCTCCTGCGGGAGAGGGGCTAATCCTCGCCGAACTTGCCCTCGACCAGCGCCACCAGCGCGGCCACCGCTTCGGCCGCCTGGGCGCCGTCGGCGGCGATGTCGATGGTGTCGCCCGGCGCAGCGGCGAGCATCATCAACCCCATGATCGACGTCCCGGCGACGCTGTGACCGTCCTTGGTGACGGTGACCAGCGCGTCGAAGCCGTCGGCGCAGGTGACGAAGCGGGCGCTCGCGCGCGCGTGCAGCCCGCGCTTGTTGACGATCCGCACCGTCACCGGGCCGGCGGTCACGCCGCCTCGCCCAGGATCTTCGATGCCACCGAGATATATTTGCGGCCCGCCTCCTGCGCCGCATCGACGGCGGTGGCGACGGTCATCCGGTCGCGCACCGAGACGAGGCGGACCAGCATCGGCAGGTTGACCCCGGCGATGACCTCGACGCGGCCCTGGACCATCAGCGAGATGGCGAGGTTCGACGGCGTCCCGCCGAACATGTCGGTCAGGACGATGACGCCGCCACCGTCGTCGACCCGCGTCACGGCCGCGGCGATGTCGGCGCGCCGCGCCTCCATGTCGTCGTCCGGGCCGATGCAGATGCCCTCCAGCGCCGACTGCGGCCCGACGACGTGTTCCACCGCGGCGACGAATTCCGCCGCCAGCCGCCCATGGGTCACCAGCACCAGCCCGATCATCGCGGATACACTTATACGGGTCCTTCGCTCAATCGAGCGCCGGTAGCGCGAGATCGACGCCCGCGCCAGTGGCGGCGACCGGATCGACGACCAGCCCGGCGTCGGCGTCGCTGCCGGGGCTGCCCTTGTCGCGGTGGACGACCGACCCGCCCCAGCCGGCGGCGGCCAGCCGATCGGCCATCGCCTGGGCGACGAACACCGAACGGTGGCGCCCGCCGGTGCAGCCGAAGGCGACCGTCAGGTACGACTTGCCCTCCGCCCCGTAGCGCGGGAGCAGCAGCAGCAGCAGGTCGTAGATGCGTTCGAAGGCGGGCGAGAAGGCGGGATCGGCGGCGACGTAGGCGCGGACCGCCTCGTCCTCGCCGGTCAGCGGGCGCAACGCCACGTCCCAGTGCGGGTTGGCCAGGAAGCGCATGTCGAACACCAGGTCGGCGTCGCGCGGCAGGCCGCGGGCGAAACCGAACGACATCAGCGTCAGCGTCAGCGGCTCGACCCCGGCGCGGGCGAAACGTCCGGCCAGCGCGCGGCGCAGGTCGCGCACGGCATAGTCGCTGGTGTCGATGACGACGTCGGCGGCGCGGCGCAGCGGCGCGACGATCTCGCGCTCGCGGGCGATGCCGTCGGCGGCGGGGCGGTCGAGCGCCAGCGGGTGGCGGCGGCGCGTCTCCGAAAATCGGCGGGTCAGTTCGGTGCCGCTGCAGTCGAGGAAGACGAGCGTGATCTCGACGCCCTCGGCGCGCAGGTCGCCCAGGCGTTCGACGATGGCGTCGGCGTCGAAGGCGCGGGTCCGCGAATCGATGCCGATGGCCAGCGGCCGCGCCCCGCCGTCGCCATCGTCGACGGCGTCGCCGGTCGCCAGCAACTTGTCGAACAGGCCGAGCGGCAGGTTGTCGACCGCCTCGTAGCCGAGGTCCTCGAGGATCTTCAGCGCGCTCGAGCGGCCCGCGCCCGACATGCCGGTGACGAGCAGGACGCGCGGCCCCGGCGACGGCAGGTCGGAAAGCTGGGCGAGCATGACCACGATCTCAAGTCTCTAGTCCGCCGCCGTACAGCGTCAACGCCCGTTCGACCTTGATCGCGGCCGAGGCGGCGAAGGGGTCGAGCGCGACCGCCGGCACGGCGACGCCGGCGATGTCGCGGGTCGCCGGCTCGGGCAGGCGCTCGACCGGTGCGGCGAGGTCGACGACCAGCGCGACGGCGGCGCCGGCGACGTGCGGCACGGCGACGATGCCGATCCCGCGGACCTCGATCAGCCCGGCCAGCGCCGGCGGCGGCGCGGCGTGCGCGGTCGCGGCGATGCGCGTGACGATGACGCGGTCGTCGGCGATCAGGGTGGCGCCGCGGTCGATCAGGCGCAGCGCCAGGTCCGACTTGCCGCTGCCCGGCGGCCCGACGAGCAGGACGGCGCGGCCGCCGATCGCGACCGCGGTGGCGTGGATCGTCGGCGCCGTCATGCCGCCGGCAGGGTGACGGTGAAGCGGGCGCCGCCGCCGGGCGCGTCGGCCACGGCAATGGTCCCGTCGTGGGCGTCGACGATGGTCCGGGCGATGGCCAGACCCAGCCCCGAATGCCGGCCGAAATCCTCGTGCCCCGGGCGCTCGGAATAGAAGCGGCGGAAGATGTCGTCGCGGTTGTCGGGCGGCACGCCGGGGCCGGCGTCGTCGACGGTCAGTGCGACCGTGCGCCCGCCCGGCGCCACGGCGACGGTGACGCGCCCGCCGTGGGGCGAAAAGGAAATCGCGTTGTCGATCAGGTTGCGCGCGACCTGGGCCAGGCGGCCGGCGTCGCCCCACACCGTCGCCGGGCCGGGCGGGCCGGCGAAGGCGATGCCGACGCCGCGCGGATTGGCGGCGGTGGCATAGCCGGCGACCAGCCGCCGGACCTCGCCGGCGAGGTCGATCCGTTCGAAGCGGCTGCGCGACAGCTCGGCGTCGAGTCGGCTGGCGTCGGCGATGTCGGTGATCAGCCGATCGATGCGGCCGACGTCGGCGCGGATGACGTCGAGCAGCTGCGCCTGCAGCGCGGGATCGTGGACGCGGGCGAAGCTGTCGACCGCGCTCGACAGCGACGCCAGCGGGTTCTTGATCTCGTGGGCGACGTCGGCGGCGAAGGCCTCGGTCGCGTCGATCTTCTCGCGCAGCGTCAGCGTCATGTCCGACAGGGCGCGGGCGAGCTGGCCGATCTCGTCGCGGCGCTGGTTGAAGCGCGGCACGGTGACGTCGCGGGCGCGGCCCAGCCGGACGCGCACCGCCGCTCCCGCGAGCTGGCGCAGCGGCCGGACGATGGTCGAGGCGAGGTAGTTCGACACCAGCAGCGAGGCGGCGAGCACGCCGAGGAAGACGTAGAACACCGCCGCCCGCTCGTTGCGCACCAGGCTGGTGATGTCGCGCGTGTCGCGGGTCAGCTGCACGGCGGCGAACGGCGCGCTGCCGCTGGCGGAGTCGGCGCTGCCGGGTGCGGCGGGGGGCAGCGGCGCGGCGGCGCTGATGACGACGATGCGGTCGGGGGCGGCGCGCATCGTGTCGGCGGCATGGCCGGCGGCGGCGGCGGTGACCTCGGGCCAGGCGGCGGCGCGGTCGACCCTGGGCTCGGCATAGTCGGCGATGCGGGGGAAGGAGCCGACCGCCTCGATGACGCGGTCGAGGAAGCGGGCGACGTCGCGGCGGAACGGGTCGTCGGCGGGATCGCGCAGTTCGAAGGTCGGCCCGGTCGCGCGCCAGCTGTCGGCGATCAGGTGGCCGTCGCTGGCGTAGACGCGCAGCCGCGCCCCGCCGATGCGACCGTAGCGGGCGGCGATCGCCGGCAGGCGGCGCGGGCTCGCCTCGGCCATGAAGCCGCCGATCAGCACCGCCTGCATCCGCATCTCGGCGCGGCGCTGGTCGATCAGCCGCTCGCGGAACGAATCGAGGTAGAAGATGCTCCCGGTCAGGGCGAGGATGGCGAAGACGTTGACCGCCAGGATGCGCGAGGCGAGGCTGAAACGCCGGTCGAGCTCGGGCGCGGCGGGGGTCATCGGCCGGCGGCTTCGGACCGGCGCGCCATCGCCGGGCCCTTATTCCTCATTGAAGCGGTAGCCGACGCCGTACAGCGTCTCGATCGCCTTGAACGCGGGGTCGACGACGCGGAACTTCTTGCGCAGCCGCTTGATGTGGCTGTCGATCGTGCGGTCGTCGACATAGACGTCGTCCTGGTAGGCGGCGTCCATCAGCTGGTCGCGCGACTTGACGAAGCCGGGGCGGGCGGCGAGCGCCTCCAGGATCAGGAACTCGGTGACGGTCAGGGCGACGTCGGCGGACGAATCGCCCCAGGTCACGCGGTGGCGCGCCGGGTCCATGCGCAGCCGGCCGCGGACGATCGCCGGGCCGGGCGCGGCCTCGCCGTCGGCCGGCGGCAGGCCCTTGCGGCTGGCGGCGCGGCGCAGGACGGCGCGGATGCGCTCGATCAGCAGACGCTGGCTGAACGGCTTGCCGATATAGTCGTCGGCACCCATGGCGAGGCCGAGCGCCTCGTCGATCTCGGTATCCTTCGACGTCAGGAAGATGACCGGCACGTCGACCTTCTCGCGCAGCCGGCGGAGCAGCTCCATGCCGTCGAGCCGCGGCATCTTGATGTCGAGCACGGCGAGGTCGGGCGGGCTGTCGGTCAGCGCCTTCAGCGCCGCCGCGCCGTCGGCGTACAGGCGCACGGCGAACCCCTCGGCCTGCAGCGCGATCGACACCGAGGTCAGGATGTTGCGGTCGTCGTCGACGAGGGCGATGGTCGGCGGTTCGGGGGCGGGCGTGTCGGGCATCGGCGGCCTGGCGGTTTGGGCTGCTCTGCCCTGTCGGCACGGCGGGCGCAAGCGAGGCCCCTTTGACGCTGCCCCGGGCGTTGCCGTAAGCGCGATGTCAATCCGCCAGTGGCACGAGCCGCGGCGCCATCCTTGGAGTATCGCCGGTGACCACCCCTTCCGCCTCGCGTCATGGCCTCGACACGGTCGGTTTCCCGACGCCGGCGGCGCTGCACTGGAACCTCGGCACGGCGCCGCTGGTCGAGCTGGCGGTCGCGCGCGGCGAAGGGCTGCTGTCCGAACACGGCGCGCTGGTCGTCGCCACCGGGCCGCACACCGGCCGCTCGGCCAATGACAAGTTCATCGTCCGCGACGCCGAGACCGACCCCGTCATCTGGTGGGGCAAGACCAACAAGGCGATCACGCCCGAACAGTTCGCCGCGCTGCGCGCCGACTTCGCCGCGGCGCTCGCGGCCAAGCCCGAGCTGTTCGTCCAGGACCTCTACGGCGGCTCGCAGCCCGAGCACCGCGTCAACGTCCGCGTCATCACCGAGTTCGCCTGGCACTCGCTGTTCATCCGCACGCTGCTGGTGCGCCCGGAGACGAGCGCGCTCGGCGACTTCGCGCCCGACTTCACCATCGTCGACCTGCCGAGCTTCCGCGCCGACCCCGCGCGCCATGGCACCCGCGGCGAGACGGTGATCGCCGTCGACTTCACCGGCCGCACGATCCTGATCGGCGGCACGCGCTACGCGGGCGAGATGAAGAAGAGCGTCTTCTCGATCCTCAATTACCTGCTGCCGCCCAAGGGCATCATGCCGATGCACTGTTCGGCGAACATCGGCGCCGACGGGCGGACGGCGGTGTTCTTCGGCCTGTCGGGCACCGGCAAGACGACGCTCAGCGCCGATGCGTCCCGCACCCTGATCGGCGACGACGAGCATGGCTGGTCGGACACCGCCGTGTTCAACTTCGAAGGCGGCTGCTACGCCAAGGCGATCCGCCTGTCGGCCGAGGCCGAGCCGGAGATCTACGCCACCACCCGCCGCTTCGGCACGGTGCTCGAGAACGTCGTCATCGATCCCGTCACCCGCCGGATCGACCTCGACGACGCGACCCTGGCCGAGAACAGCCGCGCCTCCTACCCGATCGACTTCATCCCCAACACGAGCGCGGCGAACCTCGGCCCGGTGCCGGCGAACGTCATCATGCTGACCGCCGACGCCTTCGGCATCCTGCCGCCGATCGCCAAGCTGACGCCCGACCAGGCGATGTACCACTTCCTGTCGGGCTACACCGCGCGCGTCGCCGGCACCGAGATCGGCGTGACCGAGCCCGACGCGACCTTCTCGACCTGCTTCGGCGCGCCGTTCATGCCGCGCCACCCGTCGGTCTACGGCAACCTGCTCAAGGAGCGCATCGCCAAAGGCGGGGTCGACTGCTGGCTGGTCAACACCGGCTGGACCGGCGGCAGCTACGGCACCGGCAGCCGCATGCCGATCCGCGTCACCCGCGCGCTGCTGAACGCCGCGCTCGACGGCAGCCTGAACAACGCCGAGTTCCGCACCGACCCCAACTTCGGCTTCCAGGTGCCGGTGTCGGTGCCAGGGGTCGAGCCGCGCATCCTCAACCCGCGCGAGACCTGGGCCGACAAGGCGGCCTACGACGCCAAGGCCAAGGCGCTGGTGGCGATGTTCGTCGCCAACTTCGCCCAGTTCGCGGAGCACGTCGACGCCGGCGTCCGCGAACTCGGCGCCCAAGGCCGCCTGAGTATCGCTCAAATTGCTCGACTCGCGGGTCGCGGGGCGCTAGTGCCCGCCTGAACTTCGCGGGGAGCATGACATGAGCAAGGGCACCGTCCTCGTCACCGGCGCGTCGGGCTATATCGCCGGCTTCGTCATCAAGGACCTGATCGCCGACGGCTGGGACGTGCGCGGCACGGTCCGCAGCCTGGGCAAGGCCGACGCGGTCCGCGCGCAGCCTCGGCCTGACGCCGGAGCAGCTGCCGCTGGTCGCCGCCGACCTGACCGCCGACGCCGGCTGGGCCGAGGCGGTCGCGGGCTGCACCTATGTCCAGCACATCGCCTCGCCGCTGCCCATCGGCGTGCCAAAGAACGACGACGAGCTGATCGTGCCCGGCGCGCGACGGGGCGCTGCGCGTCCTCGCCGCGGCGAAGGCGGCGGGCGTCAAGCGGGTGGTGATGACCTCGTTCGACCGCCGCGATCTGCTACGGCGATCGAAGCGGCAACCGGCAGGTCTTCACCGAGAAGCCGACTGGACCGACCTCGGCTCGACGCCGACAGCTACGCCTACGTCAAATCGAAGACGATCGCCGAGCGCGCCGCGCGCGACTGGATCGCGGCGCATGGCGACGGCATGGAGTTCGTCACGATCAACCCCGGGCGGTCCTCGGGCCCGTCCATGGGCAGCGACTTTTCGACGGTTCGCTCGCGGTCGTCACGCAGCTCCTCGACGGCGAGCTGCCGGGCCTGATCCCCAACTTCGGCTTCCCGGTCGTCGACGTCCGCGACGTCGCCGCCGCCCACCTCGCGGCGATGACGCTGCCCGGCCTCGCCGGCGAGCGCTTCATCGCCGCCGGCCAGTTCATGTGGATGAACGAGTTCGCCGCCGTGCTCAAGGCGCGGCTCGGCGACCGGGCGAAGCGCGTGCCGACGATGAAGCCATGCCCGACTTCCTCGTCTCGCCTGATCGGGCCGTTCGACCCGAAGTCCGCATCGTCCTGCCCGAGCTCGGCCGCGAGCGCATCTGCGACGCCGCCCATGCCAAGGACCGTCCTCGGCTGGGTGCCGCGCCCGGCGGAGGAATCGATCGTCGACACCGCCCGCAGCCTGCTCGCCGCCGGGCTCGTCAAGGGCCTGCACGGCGTCAGGCGGCGAGCGTCGCCAGCCGCTCCCTGACCGCGACCAGGTCGGCGACGAAGCGCTCGAACTCCGCTTCCGCGGCGGCGCGGTCCTCGATCCGGAGCAGGAAGCTCGGGTGGACGGTGATCCACGCCTCGCTGCCGTCGGCGAGCGTCAGCGGCCGGCCGCGTTCGCGGCTGATCGTCACCGCCTTGCCCGTCAGCGACCGCGCCGCGGTCGCGCCCAATGCCACCGTTACCGCCGGTGCGACGATCTCGCGCTCGTGGCCGATCCACCAGCGGCAGGCGTCGATCTCGGCGATGTCGGGCTTGGAATGGATGCGCCGCTTGCCCCGCGCCTCGAACTTGAAGTGCTTGACGGCGTTGGTGACGTAGGCGCGCGAGCGGTCGATGCCCGCCGCCGCCAGCGCGCGGTCGAACATCTGCCCCGCCGGCCCGACGAAGGGGCGCCCGGCGAGGTCCTCGCTGTCGCCGGGCTGCTCGCCGACGAACATCAGCCGGGCATCGACCGGCCCCTCGCCGAACACCGTCTGCGTCGCCGGGCCATATAGCGGGCAGCGCTTGCAGCGCAGCGCCTCGTCCTTCAGCGCGTGCAGTCGGCCCGCGGGGCCGTCGTCGCCGGGCACCGTCACCTCGGCCTGCACCGCGTCATTGTCCCGGCCGGCGACCGACCCTGCTGCGATCATCATCCGCGTCCGCTCCTCGGCTCCGGCGACGAGGCCCGGAACGAGCGACGCCTCGGGCAGGTTCTTCCAATATTTCCGCGGCATCTCGGCGGTCATCGCCTTCACCTTGAGCCGCGCCGGGTTGAAGATGCTGGCGTAATAGGTCCGCCACGTCGCCTCGAGCGGGTCGCCGTCGGGCGCCTCGGCGCGGGTCGCGCCGGGGGTGAAGGCCAGCTCGCCGTCCCAGTGGACGCATTCGTCGGGCGTCAGGATCGACCAGCGCATCTGGGTGAAGCGGCGGGCGAAGAAGCCGGCGTTCAGCCGGACGATGTGGTGCTCGGGCTCGAACCAGGCGACGAAGCGCTCCCCTTCGTCGGCGGCGACCTCGCTATCCCGTCGGCGGAGCCGACCTCGCGAACCCCGTCGGCGGAGCCGACCTCGCGAAAACGCACGAAGGCGCGCATCTTGTGGACGTCGCGCCGAACGCTCTTGTCGAGGTCGTACAGCCGGCGGACGAGCGGGTCGGCGGCGTCGTCGAACAGCTTCGGCCGCGCGCGCAGCTGCGTCAGTGCGGCGTAGAGCAGGGAAAAGCGTTCGGGATCGGCGTTGCAGACGACGCGGCGGGCGATCTCGAGGAACGCCTTGGGCACGCTGAACATCGGCGCCGTCGCGGGCGGCACGGCGTGGTCGGCGAGCAGGTCGGTCGCCGCCTCGCCGACCTGCCAGACGATCCGCTCGCCGGCGCACCCCTGCCGCCGCCAGCCCGCGCGCGGCGGCGCGCCAGCCGTCGAAGTCGTCGGGTCGGGCGAGGACGGCGGTCGGCATCAGCGTCCCGACGCCGCACTCACGCGAACAGTTCCAGCTGGCTCCGTTCCGCCTTGACCAGGGTCGGGCGCAGCACCGCGCTCTCCTGCAGCGCGTGCGGGCGCCAGTCGGAGGCGACGACGAACGGGCGCAGCCGCTCGATGCTGCGCGTCAGGCGGCCGAGGTCGGCGAGGCTCAGCCGCCGCTGCCGCCGCGCCCGCAGCACCGCGCCGACCGATTTGACGCCGAGGCCGGGGATGCGGAGCAGCAGCTCGCGCGGCGCGCGGTTGATGTCGACCGGAAAGTCGTCGCGGTGCTTCAGCGCCCAGGCGGTCTTGGGATCGATGTCGAGCGGCAGCATCCCGGCGTCGGTCGCGTCGGCGACCTCGTTCGGAGCGAAGCCGTAGAAGCGCATCAGCCAGTCGGCCTGGTACAGCCGGTGCTCGCGCATCAGCGGCGGGCGGACCAGCGGCAGGACGGCGCTGGCGTCCGGGATCGGCGAGAAGGCGCTGTAGTAGACGCGCCGCAGCCCGAACTTGCCGTAGAGCGACGAGGCGCTGGCGACGACGTCGGCGTCGGTCGCGGCGTCGGCGCCGACGATCATCTGCGTCGACTGGCCGGCGGGGGCGAACTTGGGCGCGCTGCGGTACTTCGCCCGCGCATCGCGGTTGTCGTCGATGCCGGCCTTCAGCTCCCTCATCGCCGTGCGGATGCGCGTCGCGCTCTTTTCGGGGGCGAGGGCGCTGAGCCCGATTTCGGTCGGCAGCTCGACGTTGATCGACAGGCGGTCGGCGTACAGCCCCGCCTCCTCGATCAGCGCCGGGTCGGCGTCGGGAATCGTCTTCAGGTGGATGTAGCCGCGGAAGTCGTGCTCGGTCCGCAGCGACTTCGCCACGCGCACCAGCTGCTCCATCGTATAGTCGCTCGAGCCGATGATGCCCGACGACAGGAACAGCCCTTCGATATAGTTGCGCTTGTAGAAATTGAGCGTCAGCGCCACGACTTCGTCGACGGTGAAGCGCGCGCGCCGGACGTTCGACGACCGCCGGTTGATGCAGTAATGGCAGTCGAAGACGCAGCTGTTGGTCAGCAGGATCTTGAGCAGGCTGATGCAGCGCCCGTCGGGGGCATAGCTGTGGCAGATGCCGCTGCCCTCGGTCGAGCCGATCCCCTTGCCGCCGGCCGAGTTGCGCTTGGTCGTGCCCGACGAGGCGCAGCTGGCGTCGTACTTCGCCGCGTCGGCCAGGATCGCCAGCTTGGCGCGGGTGTCGAGATGCGACATCCGTTCCTTCTATGTTCGTGCAGGCCGCCGGGCAAGGGCAGCGGTGTCGCAGTCAGGTCAGGATCAGCGCCAGCGGCAGCAGCGTGCCGGCGGCGAGCAGGGCCAGCGCCGTCCGCCGCTGCCCGGGCATGGCCAGCGCGACGGCGATGCCGAGCAGGGTCGAGGCGGCGAGGCCGAGCGACATGATCCCGACGAAGACCTTGAGCGCGAACGGGTCGTGACGCGCCGGTGCCGGGGAACGGTCATGCGAATCGTCGTGACGGGTCACGGCCGGGCGCGGCCGCGGCGGCCGCGGCGCGGCCTGGTCCTTGTGCAGGCTGGGCAGCCACTGGACCCACGCCGGCGCGCCCGGCCGCTCGGTCAGGCGGAAGGTCTGGACCCCGCCGCTGACCGCGAAGAACAGGATCGCGGGGGCGAAGAACGTCCCCAGGTACAGGTGGATGCGGCGGAGCGTGCGCTGGGTCGTGGCTTTCATGCCCCGGCCCTGCCGTCGCCGCCCGGGGGCGGCAAGGACTTTGTTCAGGCCGCCGCCAGCCGCTGCCGCCGGGCGTGGTCGAGCGAGGCGCGCAGCACCGCGCCGATGCCCGCCGCGCCGGCCCGGATCAACGGCTTGCGCAGGGTCGGGACACTCAGGCCATGCAGCGCCGCCGCCCACGGCTGGAGCAGGTCGATGCCGGCGTCCATCATCACCCGGGTCGCCGCCGCGGCGCTGGGCACCGGCGGTGGCGCGGTCAGCAGGATGCGGGCGATCTCGCGCGCCCGCTCGTCGGCGACCAGCTGCGGCCGCACGGCGCGGAAATAGGCAGCGACGCCGCGGCGGTCTTCGGGCACGTCGCTCGCCCCCAGCGCGCGGGCGACCCCGGCCGTCTCGGCGTAGTAGCGATCCTGCAGCCGCCCGGGCATGGCGGGATCGCGGTAGCGGACATAGGCGCGCAGGAAGGCGTCGGCGCCGGCGACATGAACCCAGGTCAGCACCGCGGGGTCGTTGGCGGCATAAGGCGTGCCGTCGGGCAGGACGCCGCCGACGGCGTCGTGGATGCGGCGGACGCGGGCGATCATCGCGTTCGCCGTGGCGCTCGAGCCATAGGTCGTGCCGGCGATGAACTGCGCCGTCCGCTTCAGCCGCCCGGTCATGTCGCGGCGGAAGTTGCTGTGATCCCACACGCCGGCGGCCGCCGCCGGGTGGAGCATCTGCGTCAGCAGCGCCGCGACGCCGCCGACCATCATCGCGCTGAAGTCGCCGTGGACCGTCCACGCCGCGCCGCCTTCGGGCACAAGCCCCGCCTCGCCGGGAACGCGGACGATCTCGGGAGCGTCGCCGCGCGCGCCGACCATCTTGTGGACGTGTCCGGCGATGAGGTCACGAAGGTCGGCCATGCGCCCAACATAAGCCCTTGACCGCGAAAGGGTAAGCGGCATCGCGACGCTGTCCTGCCGCCGGACGGTGCCTCAGCCCAGCAGCCAGTGCCCCAGAAGGCGGTCGAACGGAAAGGTGAAGAAGCCGGCGATGAGGATGGCGCCGATGACGATGCCGCGGACGCCGCGACGGTGCGCGGCGACGTCGTGCCGGCGCGCGGCCAGCACCAGGCGCGGGACCATGACAAGGACGACGAGCGACAGGGCGTGGATCGGCGAGACGTCGCCGGTGAAGACGCCGTGACCGGCGGGCGCGCCGGTCTTGAACGCCAGACTGACCGCCGCGGTCGTCACCATCGCCGCCGTCCAGACGTAGCCGAGGGCGCGGTGCGAGCGCGTTGCCTTGCGCCGCAGCAGCATGACGGGCGTCAGCGCCAGCGCCAGCGCCATGGTGGCGAGGTGCAGCCAGATCAGCGGCGGCACCGCCCCCCAGTCGGCGTGGCCGCGCGCAACGGCGACGGCGACGGCAACGAACATGACGATCGTCAGGCCGGCGAGCAGCCGGTCGCCGATCAGGCGCTCGAGGCGCGCACGCGGTGCGAACGGTGCGGCGCTGGCCATCGGATCTCCCCCTCGCGGCGACGCTAGCGCGCGGCCGCCGCCCGCGCTAGCGTCGCGGCATCACCCGGGGGTTATCCATGCATCGTCTCGCCTGCCTGCTCGCCGCCACCCTGCTTGCCGCCGGCGCGCCGGCGCTCGCCACGCCGCACGACGACCTGGCCAGGCTGCTCGCCGACGAATGGGCCTGGACGCTGAAGAACAACCCGCTCCTCGCCACCCGCGTCGGCGTCCACACCTACGATGCCGAGCTGGGCGACAACAGCCTCGCCGCGCAGGACCGGCAGGCGGCCGAGGCGGCGGCGTTCATCGCCCGGCTCGATGCGCTGCCCGCCGCCGGGCTGACGGACGCCGACAAGGTCAACGTCGCCATCCTCCGCCGCTCGCTATCGACGCAGATCGAGGCCAACCGTTTCTCCGAGCGCGGAATCGAGTTCTCCAACCGCGGCGGCTGGCACACGTATCTACCCGACCTGCCGCTGGCGCTGCCCTTCTTCACCCGCGCCGATTTCGACTCGTATCTCGCGCGGCTCGACAAGGTGCCGGCGTACGCCGCGACGTCGATGGCGATCACGCGGGTGGCGGTGGCGCACGGCGACGTCCTGCCCTGCGCCGTGCTCGACGGCTTCCGCGAAACGATCACGGGCGAGATCAAGGAACCGGCGGCGTCGCGCTTCTACGCGCCTTTCGCCGCGCCGCGGCCGGCGGCCGTCACCCCGGCCGAGTGGACCGCGCTGCAGGCCCGCGCCGCGGCGATCATCCGCGACAAGATCAACCCGACCTACCGGGCCTACGCCGACTTCTACACGCGCGAGTATAAATGCCGGGCGACGATCGGCGCCTCGGCGCTGCCGAACGGCCAGGCCTATTACGCCTTCAAGGTCCGCGAGCAGACGACGACCGACATGACGCCGGCGCAGATCCACGACCTCGGCCTGTCCGAAGTCGCCCGTATCCGCGGCGAGATGGACACGCTCGTCGCCTCGACCGGCTTCAAGGGCGACCGCGCCGCCTACATCGCCATGCTGCGCACCGACCCCAAATATTATGCGAAGACGCCGCAGGAATTGATGGGCGCCTCGGCGCTGATCGCCAAGACGCTCGACGGCGCGATGCCCAAGCTGTTCGGCCACCTGCCGCGCCTGCCGTACACGGTGCGCGAGATCCCCGCCGCGACCGCCGACGGCACGACGACCGCCTATTATAACGAGGGCAGCGCGGCGGCCGGGGTGGCGGGCACCTATTACGTCAACACCACCCACCTCGATCAGCGCCCGCTGTTCGAGCTGCCGGCGCTGACCAGCCACGAGGCCGTGCCCGGCCACCACAACCAGATCAGCCTGCAGCAGGAGCTCGACCTGCCGCCGTTCCGCCAGTTCGCCACCTTCTTCACCGCCTTCGTCGAAGGCTGGGGCCTGTATTCGGAGCGGCTGGGCCTCGACATCGGCCTGTACGACACGCCCGAGAAGCAGATGGGGCGGCTCAGCTACGAGATGTGGCGCGCCTGCCGCCTCGTCGTCGATACCGGCATCCATGCCCAGGGCTGGACCAAGGAACAGGCGGTCAAGTTCATGGCCGACAACACCGCGCTCAGCGCCGCCAACATCGACGCCGAGGTCAACCGCTACATCGCCGACCCCGGCCAGGCGCTGGCCTACAAGATCGGCGAGCTGACCATCCGCCGCCTGCGCACGCGCGCCGAGGCCGAGCTGGGGCCGAAGTTCGACCTGCGCGCCTTCCACGACGCCGTGCTCGAACAGGGGGCGATCCCGATGGACCTGCTCGACAGCCGGATGAGCGCGTGGATCGCGGCGCGCAAGGGTGCGTGAACCTCCGCTGACGCCGCCGTTCAGGCTGGCGGCACGGCCGCGGGCGCATACCGGCATCATACGGCCGAACCACTTCGGCCGCAGATGAGGAGAGGCACGATGGCACGCACCCTGATGACGGTCGCGGCGCTGGCAGCGACGCTCGCCGGCGGCCTGGCCCGATGGCGGCCTCGGCCCGCGACTGGCACGACGGCGACCGCGGCGGCTATGACCGCGGTGGCTACCACGGCGGCTATGAGCGTGGCGGCTACGACCGCGGCTATCACGGCGGCTACGACCGCGACCGCTACGAGCACCGCTATTACGGCGGCTACGGCCGCGGCTACTACGGGCGCGGCTATTATGGCTACGGCGGCTATGCCTATGCGCCGGCCTATGGCTACGGCGGCTATTACGCCGCGCCGGCCTATGGCTACTACGCCGCTCCGGCTTACGGCTACTACTCGCCCGGCGCCTATGTCGCCCCGGCCTATGGCTACGGCGGCGGCTACTACCGCGACCGCTGCCGCGGCGACGGTGCCGCCGGCGCGGTCCTCGGCGCGATCGCCGGCGGGCTGATCGGCAACGGGCTCAGCGGCCGCCACGACCGCGGCTTCGGTACCGTGGTCGGCGCCGGCGGCGGCGCCATCGCCGGCAGCGCGATCGCGCGCGGCGGCTGCTAGACTGGGCGAAAGGGTGGCGGCGGGCCTTCGTCCGCCGCCACCCGAACCGTCAGCGTGAGGCGAGCGACCGCTGTCGCCGCAGCATAGCGCCTGCGAGCGCCAAGCCGGTGATCGAAAGGGCCCATTGCGCAGGCTCGGGTACGCCTGCGGTAGGCGTCAGGATGACGCCGTTGTCGACGACGATGGCGCCGGCGAACGGATCGCCCCGAACGCGGTCGGCGAAGAATCTGGCCGGCATCGTTGATCGCGATCGCCTCCGTCAGCAGACCGGCGAAGCCGCCGTTGACGATCAGCGGCTGCAGCCCGCCGCGGCGCGTCCAGCTGACCAGTCGTCTGCCGCTGATAACGGCATTGTCGTCGACGATCCCCGAATAGCCGACGGCGACGCCGTGATTGTTGATCGCGGTCAAGACGCTGGTGTTATCGCCAGCAAGGGTGCCGACGTCGGTCGGATGACCGGCCGCATCCCACACCGTGGCGTGCTCAAGAAACGGGTTAACCTCGCCGATGCGTACCGCGCCGACGATCGTGCCGGCGTCGTTAAATTCGCCCAGGGTGAGATGGGGCGCAGCCGCACTGCCGCTGATCACCGTCGCAATGCCGGCCGCCGACCAGCGGACGATCTCGTCGGGCCCGAAGCCTTGATCATAGCTTATCCCCAGCACCTCGCCGCGCGCATTGATCCCGTAGGCAACGGTATCGCGTGTCGCGCCTCCGGGCAGGTCGAGTACCGTCGTGCCGTGCGCCGCATCCCAAACGAAGGTTTGAAAATTGCCGGGGGTTTGAAAATCGCCCGCGACTTCGCCAGCGGTGTTTATCGCGCGTGCCCCACCGAGATCGGCCCCGGCGGGGATGGCGATAACTGTGGTCGTACCGCTCGCGGAGCGGACGAACGGGCGGTTGCTGCCGACCGTGGCACCGGTTCGCGCCTCGCCGGCGAGGGTTCCTGCGGCGTTGACCGCGTTGATGCTGCCCCGTGCGCCACCCAGCGTCGGCAGTACAGTGATCGTCCCGTCGGCGCCGCGGACGACGGGCAGGTACGAGCCGGTCGTCTGACCGACCACGGTCCCGTCGGGGCCAAGGCCATAGGGAATGATCGTTGGATAACCAGCTTGGTCGATCGGAGTCGCGTTATACGTCACCGCCATGGCGGGAACGGCAGTAGCCGCAAGGATCGCCACCGGAATATGTTTGATCAACGATCGCTCCACGGTTCTTATCTGGCCGGTAGTCGCTCGTCCTGATCGTGTCACGCGCAAAGGAACTGTGCTCGACGACAAAAAACCCCGCGACCGGTGCCGGTCGCGGGGTTTTGTCGTGGGCCGGAGCGGTGGCTCAGGCCTTGTCGTTTTCCTTCGCCTTGTTCAGCGCGGCGCCGAGAATGTCGCCGAGGCGACGCCCCCGAATCGCTGAGCTGCCATACTGGGCGACGGCCTGCTTCTCCTCGGTGATCTGCATCGCCTTGATGCTGAGCATCGGCTTCTTGCCGCGCTCGAAGCCGATGACCATCGCGTCGACCTTCTGGCCGACCTGGAAGCGCTCGGGCCGCTGCTCGTCGCGGTCGCGCGACAGGTCGCCGCGCTTGATGAACGCCGTCGGGCCGCCCTCGCCGACCTGGACCTCGATGCCGCCGTCGCGGTTGTCGACGACGGTCGCGGTGACGATCTGGTTCTTGCGCAGGTCGTGGCCGCCGTCGGCGCCGGCCGCCGGCTGGCTGACGCGGCTGTCGTCGAGTTCCTTGATCGACAGCGAGATGCGCTCCTTCTCGACGTCGACCTCGAGCACCTTGGCGCGGATGCGCTCGCCCTTGTGGTGCGTGGCCAGCGCCTGCTCGCCGGTCAGGCCCCAGGCGATGTCGGACATGTGGACCATGCCGTCGACGTCGCCGTCCAGCCCGACGAACAGGCCGAACTCGGTCGCGTTCTTGACCTCGCCTTCGACGATCGTGCCGGCCGGATGCTGCTCGGCGAAGACCTCCCACGGGTTGCGCTGCGCCTGCTTGAGGCCGAGCGAAATCCGCCGCTTCTCCTCGTCGACCTCGAGGACGATGACCTCGACCTCCTGGCTGGTGCTGACGATCTTGCCGGGGTGGACGTTCTTCTTGACCCAGCTCATCTCGCTGACGTGGACGAGGCCCTCGATGCCCGGCTCGAGTTCGACGAAGGCGCCGTATTCGGTGATGTTGGTGACGCGGCCCTTGTGGCGGCTGTCGACCGGATAGTTGGCGGCGGCCGTGATCCACGGATCCTGCTCGAGCTGCTTCATGCCGAGCGAGATGCGCTGGGTTTCACGATTGATTCGAACGATCTGCACCCGAAGGGTGTCGCCGATGTTGAGGACTTCGCTCGGGTGGCCGACGCGCTTGTAGCTCATGTCGGTGACGTGGAGCAGGCCGTCGATGCCGCCGAGATCGACGAAGGCACCATAGTCGGTGATGTTCTTGACGACGCCGTCGACGATCTGGCCCTCGGCGAGGCTCTGGATCAGGCCGGTGCGCGCCTCGGCGCGGGTTTCCTCGAGGATCGAGCGGCGCGACACGACGATGTTGCCGCGCTTGCGGTCCATCTTGAGGATGACGAACGGCTGCGGCAGGTTCATCAGCGGGGTGACGTCGCGCACCGGGCGGATGTCGACCTGGCTGCCCGGCAGGAAGGCGACGGCGCCCGACAGGTCGACGGTGAAGCCGCCCTTGACCCGGCCGAAGATGACGCCCTCGACGCGCTCGCCGGCGGCATACTGCGTCTCCAGCGTGTCCCACGCGGCCTCGCGGCGGGCGCGGTCGCGCGACAGCATCGCCTCGCCCATCGCGTTCTCGACGCGGTCGACGAAGACCTCGACCTCGTCGCCGACGTTCAGCTCGGCCTTCATGCCCGGCGCGGCGAACTCGCGCAGCGGCACGCGGCCTTCCGACTTCAGCCCGACGTCGATCACCGCGAGGTCGTTCTCGATCGCGGTGACGCGGCCCTTGACGACGCGCCCTTCGAAGGACTGGTTCTTGCCGAGCGAGCCTTCGAGCATCGCCGCGAAATCGTCGCGGGTCGGAAGGGCAGCGGTAGCCATAAAGCGAGGGACCTTGTCTTGTCGGGACCGGCACCATGCCGCCCGTTCAGCGCCGACCGGGGGCACCATGCCGTCCGGCCTTGATCACAGCCGTTAAGGCGGACAAGGCCCCCGCCATGTCCGACCGAAATGTCTGCTAACCGCCTCGCAGCCGCGCTTCGACGAGCGCGATCGCATGGGCGACGGCCGCGTCTATAGTCAATTCGGACGTATCGAGCAAGTCGGCGTCGGCCGCGCGGCGCAGCGGGGCGGCCGCCCGGCCGGAATCGCGGGCGTCGCGGGCCAGGATATCGGCCAGCACCGCGGCCGCCGGCTGCGGCCTGCCGGCGCGCGCCAGTTCGGCCGCACGGCGGGCGGCGCGGACTTCGGGCGTTGCGGTGACGAACAGCTTGGCCGGGGCGTCGGGTGCGATCACCGTGCCGATGTCGCGCCCGTCGAGCACCGCGCCGGCCGGAGCGGCGGCGAACGCCCGCTGCCGCGCCAGCAGCGCCGCGCGCACCGCCGGATGGGCGGAGACGACCGACGCCGCCTGCGCGTTGGCTGCGCTCATCAGGTCGGGATCGTCGAGCAGCGTCTCGTCGAGGTGAGCCACCGCTGCCGTCGCTGCCGCCGCATCGGCCGGGTCGCCGCCGGCCAGCCGCACGGCGAGCCCGACGGCGCGGTACAGCTTGCCGGTGTCGAGGTGGGCGACGCCGAAGTGGCGGGCGAGGGCGCGCGCGACCGTGCCTTTGCCACTGGCGGCGGGGCCGTCGACGGCGATCAGGGGGCGGCGGGGCGGAACGACCATTGCCGCCGCGATACGGGCATCGCGGCGGTTGTGTCGACCCCGGGGCTGAACGATAACGGGCCGGGGGGTAGGACGATGAGTGAACAGCGTGGCGGCGTCCTGTGTATCCTGGGCACGCGCCCCGAGGCGATCAAGCTCGCCCCGGTCGTCCGCGCCGTCGCGGCCCGCGGCGTGCCGGTGACGGTGTGCAGCACCGGCCAGCACCGCGACCTCGCCCGCGCGACGCTGGCCGACTTCGGCCTCGCCCCCGACGTCGACCTCGACCTGATGCGGCCGGCGCAGCGGCCGGGCGCCTTCCTCGCCGCGGCGCTGCCACCGCTGGCCGGCGTCGTCGACCGCGTCGCGCCCGATGTCGTCGTCGTCCAGGGCGATACCGCCAGCACCCTCGCCGGCGCGCTCGCCGCCGGCTATGCCCGGGTGCCGGTCGCCCATGTCGAGGCCGGTCTCCGCAGCAACGCCGCCGAGCCGTTCCCGGAGGATCTCCACCGCCGCCTCGTCGCCCAGGCGGCGAGCCACCATTTCGCGCCGACGACGGCGGCGGCGGAGGCGCTGTGTGCCGAGGGGGTGCCGGCCGCCGCGGTCACCGTCACCGGCAATACCGTCATCGACGCGGTGCGGCTGGCCGAGGCGCGGCTCGCCGGCGACGACCGGCTGCGCGGCGACGTCGGCCGCCGCCTGCCGCCGGCCGGCGGCCGGCCGCTGGTCGTCGTCACCGCCCACCGCCGCGAAAACCATGCCCGGATGCCGGCGATCGCCGCGGCGGTGACGGCGCTGGCGCGCGCCCGCGACGTCGACATCGTCGTGCCGCTCCACCCGCACCCGGCGGCGGGCGGCGTGCTGCGCGCTGCGCTGGCCGACGTGCCGCGCGTCGCGCTGGTCGCGCCGCTCGACTATTTCGCCTTCGTCACCCTGCTCCGCCGCGCCCGCTTCGTCCTGACCGACTCGGGCGGAGTGCAGGAGGAGGGGCCGGCGCTCGACTGCCCGGTGCTGGTCCTGCGCGACACCACCGAGCGGCCGGAAGGCATTGCTGCCGGCGCGGCCCGGCTGGTCGGCACCGATCCCGACCGCGTCGTCGCCGCCGCCTGTGCCCTGCTCGACGACGACGGCGCCCACGCCGCCATGGCCGGCGCGCCGGCACCTTATGGCGACGGCCATGCGGCGGCGCGGATCGCCGCCGTCATCGCCGCGGCGCTCGCCGTGCCCCGCGCCTCGGCCGCGTGAGCGTCCTCGTCACCGGCGCCGCCGGCTTCATCGGCGCGGCGGTGTCCGCGGCGCTGCTCGCCCGCGGCGAGACGGTGATCGGCGTCGACGACCTCAACCCCTATTACGCGCCGCAGCTGAAGCGCGACCGGCTGGCGCGGCTGACCGGCGCCTTCACCTTCGTCGAACAGGATTTCGCCGAGATGGCCGCGCTGTCCGCCGCCCTCGCGCCGCACGCCATCGACCGCATCGTCCACCTCGGCGCCCAGGCCGGCGTCGGCCATTCGCTGGTCGACCCGCACAGCTATGTCCGCGCGAACCTCGCCGGCCACCTCAACCTGCTCGAAGTGGCGCGTGCGCGGGGCGTGCGCCACTTCGTCTACGCCTCGTCGTCGTCGGTCTATGGCGGCAACGCGACGCTGCCCTTCGCCGTCGCCGACCGCGCCGATGCCCCGGTGTCGCTGTACGCCGCGACCAAGCGCGCCGACGAGCTGATGACGGCGAGCTATGTCCACCTGTTCGGCTTCCCCGCCACGGGCCTGCGCTTCTTCACCGTCTACGGCCCGTGGGGACGGCCGGACATGGCGATGTGGAAGTTCACCGCCGCCATCCTCGCGGACCAGCCGATCAAGCTGTTCAACCGCGGCGAGATGCGGCGCGATTTCACCTATATCGACGACATCGTCGCCGGCACGCTGGCGGCGCTCGACCGGGTGCCGGCCGGGCACGTCGTCTACAACCTCGGCAACCACCGGGCCGAACCGCTGCTCCGCGTCGTCGCGCTGATCGAGGCGGCGACCGGGCGGCCGGCGCGGCGCGAGCTGCTGCCGATGCAGCCGGGCGACGTGCCGGCGACCTATGCCGACATCGCCGCGACGACCGCCGCGCTCGGCTGGGCGCCGACGACCGGCATCGACGATGGCATCCCGGCCTTCGTCGACTGGTTCCGCCGCTATTCGCGGGTGTAGGCGCCCAGGCTCCGCATCAGGTCGACGAAGCCGGGGAAGCTGGTCGCGATCGGCGCCGCGTCGTCGACGGTGATCGGGGCCGCCGCGCGCAATCCGAGCACCGCGAAGCTCATGGCGATGCGGTGGTCCAGCCGCGCCGCGACCGTCGCCCCGCCGGGAACGGGATCGCCGCCGCGGCCGTGGACGATCAGCCCGTCGGGCAGCTCCTCGACCGCCACGCCGCACGCCGTCAGCCCGGCGGCCATGGTCGCGATGCGGTCGCTCTCCTTGACGCGCAGTTCGCCCAGCCCCCGCATCACGGTGCGGCCGTGCGCCAGTGCGGCGGCGACGAACAGGACCGGGAACTCGTCGATCATGCTCGGCGCGATTTCGGGCGGCACGTCGATGCCGGTCAGGGCGCCGGCGCCGACGACCAGGTCGGCGACCGGCTCGCCGCCGACCTCTCGCGGGTTGAGGCGGACGATGTCGGCACCCATCAGCGTCAGGACGCGGAGCAGGCCGTCGCGCGTCGGGTTGACGCCGACGCCGGTCAGGGTCACCCGGCTGCCCGGCACGATCAGCGCCGCGACGGTCGGGAACGCCGCCGACGAGATGTCGCCGGGGACGGCGATGCGCTGCGGCCGCAGCTCGGCCTCGCCGAGGATGCCGATGGCGCGGCCGTCGGGCGTCGCCTCGACCGTCACCTCGGCGCCGAAGCCGCGCAGCATCCGCTCGCTATGGTCGCGCGTCGGCTCGCGTTCGACGACGACCGTCCGCCCCGGCGTGTTGAGGCCGGCGAGCAGCACCGCCGACTTGACCTGCGCCGAGGCGACCGGAAGCACGTAGCGCAGCGGCACCGCCGGGCACCGCCCGGTCATCGTCAGCGGCAGGCGCCCGCCCGGAGCCGTCGCGAAACTCGCGCCCATCAGCCCGAGCGGCACCGTCACCCGCCCCATCGGCCGCGCCGACAGCGACGCGTCGCCGATGAACGTCGCGGTGATCGCGTGGCTCGCCACCAGCCCCATCAGCAGGCGCGTCGAGGTGCCCGAATTGCCCATCTCGAGTGCCTGACGCGGCTGCAGCAGCCCGCCGACGCCGACGCCCCACACCCGCCAGCAGCCGTCTTCGTCGCGGACGATCTCCGCACCCATCGCCCGCAGCGCACCGGCGGTGGCGTGGACGTCCTCGCCCTCCAGCAGCCCGTCGATCACCGTCTCGCCGACGGCCAGCGCGCCGAACATCAGCGCCCGGTGGCTGATCGACTTGTCGCCCGGGACGGTGACGGTGCCCCGCAGCGGTCCGTCGGCGGAGAGGGTCAGCGGCGTCATCGGCGGCGCGTTTTGACAGGGCCGGGTGCCTGTGGCAATGACCCGCGCCTGATCGCGCCGGGCATGCCTGCGCGCCACCGGAGTTTCTCATGGTCAAGCCTGAATGGGGCACCAAGCGTGCCTGCCCCAAGTGCAATACGCGCTTCTACGACCTCGGTAACGAGGATCCCGTCGTCTGCATCAACTGCGGCAACACCTGGGTGCCGGAGTCGATGCTGAAGTCGAAGCAGCCGCTGCCGTTCGAGGCGGCCAAGCCCGCGCCCAAGACCGATGAGGACGGCGAGATCATCGCCGACGACGATCTCGACGTCGCCGAGGACGCCGAGGAGCCCGATGTCGACATCGGCGACGACGAGGACCTGGCCGTCGTCGTCCCGGGCGAGGACGAAGACGAGGCGTAACCCTACGCGCCAGCGACAACCGCTTCTTGCGCTGCCGCCGCGGCTGGCGTAATGGCGCACCTCCGCCGGCCCCACCCGGCGGACAGGACGTGGTACGGGGCCTTAGCTCAGCTGGGAGAGCGCTACGATGGCATTGTAGAGGTCAGGGGTTCGATCCCCCTAGGCTCCACCACCTCCCCCGACATTCCGCACCGAAGAGTGTCGGAAAACCTTACAGTAAAATTTGTTGCTCGTTGCTTACTCGTAACGATATCACGTGGTTAATCATATGGCATGTTTCCTGCATCATCGTTACCAGACGATGTATACCGATAAGGAACAGCCATGAAGCTCTTGTTCGCCACCGCCGCTGCCGCCATCGCCATCGCCGCTGCGCCGGTGTCCGCCCATATCGTCACCGTGACCTACACCGGGACGAACGACACGACGACCGCGTCGCTCAAGCTGACCACGTCGAACACCAAGAACGGTCTGGGCGGCTATGACATCACCGGCATCTCCGGCAACGTCAGCGGCGACACCGTCACCGGGCTGGCGCCGATCAATCCGCCGGGGTTCCTCACCGACAACACCTATTACAACGCCAACCCGGTCTTCACGATCGGCGGCGTCGGCTTCACCTCGTCGACGCTGACCTACAACCTGTGGGGCACCGGACCGGGCAGCTACACGCTGTACGGCTACAACGGCAGCGGCTACGCGCCGACCAGCGTCGGCACGCTGTCGATCAGCGGCGCGGTGCCCGAGCCCGCCGCCTGGACGCTGATGATCGCCGGTTTCGCGATGACCGGCTTCGCCGTTCGCCGCCGCGCCATCGCGCTCGCCGCCTGAGCCTGTCGCGCAACGACGTTCAGGGGCGGTCCCGCCAGGGGCCGCCCCTTTTCGTTGCCGCGGCGATACTGGCGTTCGGCCGCCGCGGCGCTATATGCCGGCGATGCAGATTCCCGGCCTGATCGATCCGGTCCCCGTCCCGCGCCCGCTACCGGCACGCGACGACGGCCGCACCGCCATAGTCGGCCTGACCCGTGTCGAACTCGCCGCCGCCCTGACCGCCGCCGGGCTCGAGGCCAAGGCGGCGAAGATGCGCGCCAGCCAGGTGTGGCACTGGGTCTATCACCGCGGCGCCACCGACTTCGCGACGATGGCCAACATCGCCCGCGACACCCGCGACCTCCTCGACCGCCACTTCGTCGTTGGCCGCCCGGAGGTCAGCGAGGCGCAGGTGTCGACCGACGGCACGCGCAAGTGGCTGCTGCGCTTCGCCGACGGCAACGAGGCCGAGTGCGTCTTCATCCCCGATGCCGACCGCGGCACGCTGTGCGTGTCGAGCCAGGTCGGCTGCACCCTCAACTGCCGCTTCTGCCATACCGGGACGATGAAGCTCGTCCGCAACCTGACCGCGGGCGAGATCGTCGGCCAGGTCATGCTCGCTCGCGACGCGCTCGGCGAATGGCCGTCGGGGCCGGGCGACAACGTGCTTCCGGATCGGCGAAGCCGGACAGAACTATACCGCAACTGACCAACATCGTCATGATGGGCATGGGCGAGCCGCTGTATAATTTCGACAATGTCCGCGACGCGCTGGCGATCGTCATGGATGCGAGCGGGCTGGGCCTGTCGAAGCGGCGGATCACCCTGTCGACCAGCGGCGTCGTGCCGATGATGGCCCGCGCCGGCGACGAGATCGGCGTCAACCTCGCCGTCTCGCTGCACGCCGTGACCGACGCCATCCGCGACGAGATCGTGCCGATCAACAAGCGCTATCCGATCGCCGAGCTGCTCGCCGCCTGCGCCGCCTATCCGCACGCCAACAATGCCCGGCGGATCACGTTCGAATATGTCATGCTGAAGGACAAGAACGACGGCGACGCCGACGCGCGCGAACTGGTCCGCCTCATCCGCCAGTACCGCCTGCCGGCCAAGGTCAACCTCATCCCGTTCAACCCGTGGCCGGGGTCGGCCTATGAATGTTCGACGCCCGAGCGCATCGCCCGGTTCAGCGACATCGTCTTCCAGGCCGGCATCTCCGCGCCCGTCCGCCGGCCGCGCGGCCGCGACATCATGGCCGCCTGTGGTCAGCTCAAGAGCGCCAGCGAGAAGGTCAGCCGGGCCGAGCTCGACCGCCGCGCGGCCGAAAAGGAAGCCGGCTGGACCGCCGCCGCCTGACCGCAGCGACGGTTAACGACGAAATCGGCGGCCGCCGCCGTCGCACGCGGCCTTTGACCTTCCGCTGATTCGCGCATCCTGATAGACGGTTAAACATGCAACAGGGGGTTCGCATCGCGCCGTCGATCCTGTCGGCCGATTTCGCGCGGCTGGGGGAGGAGGTGCGCGCGGTCACCGCCGCCGGGGCCGATTACCTCCACGTCGACGTCATGGACGGGCATTTCGTGCCGAACCTGACGATCGGCCCCGCGGTGGTCAAGGCGCTCCGGCCGCACAGCGCCCTGCCGTTCGACGTCCATCTGATGATCGCGCCGGTCGATCCGTTCCTCGACGCCTTTGCCGAGGCCGGCGCCGACATCATCACCGTCCATCCCGAGGCCGGGCCGCACGTCCACCGCACGGTGCAGCGCATCAAGGCGCTGGGCAAGCGCGCCGGCGTCTCGCTCAACCCGGCGACGCCGGCGAAGATGCTCGACTACCTGATCGACGACATCGACCTGGTGCTGGTGATGAGCGTCAATCCCGGCTTCGGCGGCCAGAGCTTCATCGACAGCCAGCTGCGCAAGATCGCCGCGATCCGCAAGATGATCGACGCGACGGGGCGGCAGATCGACCTCGAGGTCGACGGCGGCATCGACCCCGCGACGGCCGTGCGGGCGGTGGCGGCGGGGGCCGATGTCCTCGTCGCCGGCACCGCCACCTTCCGCGGCGGGGCCGCGGCCTACGCCGCCAACATCGCCGCGCTGCGCGGCCGGTGAGCGAAGCGGGGCCCGGCGACGAGGTGCGGCAGGCGCCGCCGGTCGCCGATCCCGTCGAGCCGGCCGACCTCTTCACCCCCCCCGCCGCCGGTCCGGGCGACCGGCTGCGCCGGGCTGCGGCCGGCGGCGGCGACAAGGGCGTCAGCCTGGCCGAGCGCGTCGCCACCGGGCTGCACCGGCTCAGCTACCGCACCGCGCTCCACCGCATCCGCCTGCGCGGCCATTTCCCGCTGAAGCTGCTCGCCGTGCCGGCCGATCCGCTGCCGGGCGACGCCGCGGTGGGCGCCCGGATCGTCGCCGGCCGCCTGCCGCACGCCGGCTTCAACGCTCCCCGCTCGCTCCATTTCGCCGATCCCGCCGCGCCGCCGGCGTGGCGCGACTGGGCGCACGGCTTCGTCTGGCTGCGCGACCTCGCCGCCGCCGCCGAACGCGCCCCCGGCGCGGCCATCGCCGAGCCGATCGTCGCCCGCTGGCTGGCCGACCACGCCGAGTTCGACGCCGTCGCCTGGGCGCCCGACATCATCGCCCGGCGACTGTTCTTCTGGACCGCGTACGCCCCCTACATCCTGTCGTCGCCGGATCTGGTCTACCGGTCGACCGTGCTCAACGCCCTGGCGCGCATGGCCCGCCATCTCGACCGGACGATCGACCGCCTGCCCGACGGCGTCGTCCGCGTTACCGCCGCCGCCGGGCTCAACGTCGCCGCGCTGCTGATCCCCGGGGTCGACGCGCGTCTGGCCCGGGCCGAGGGGCTGCTCGACCGCGCCGTCGCGGCGGTCGTCGCCGGCGACGGCGGCGTCGCCGACCGCGCCGCCTCGACCCAGCTCGAGCTGATCGAGCTGCTCCTGCAGGTCCGCGCGACCTATGCCGCACGCGGGCGGGCGCCGGCCGGGGCGCTGGTCGCCGCGCTCGACCGGCTGGTGCCGGCGCTGGCGGCGGTGGTCATGGGCGATGGCGGGGTCGGGGCGTGGCACGGCCGCGGCGGTCTGACCCCCGCCCGCCTCGCCGCCGCCTTCGCCGCCTCCGGCGTCGTCGCCCGCCCGCCGCGGGCGGCCGGCCCGGCGGGGTATCAGCGCCTGACCGGCGGCGGCACGGTGCTGGTGGTCGATGCGGCGCCCCCGCCGCAGGCGCGCGCCGGCGGCGGCGGCCATGCGGCGACGCTCGCCTTCGAATTGTCCGACGGCGCCCAGCGGCTGGTGGTCAACTGCGGCGCCCCCGGGGTGTTGCCGCTCGCGGCCGAACTCGCCGCCGGGCTGCGGACGACGGCGGCGCATTCGACGCTGATCCTGGCCGACAGCAATTCGACGCGGATCCGCCCCGACGGTGCGCTCGGCCGCGGCGTCGAGGAGGTCGTCGTCAGCCGCCACGAGAGCGAGGAAGGCGGCTGGCTCGACCTCGCCCACGACGGCTACGTCCGTCGCTTCGGCCTGCGCCACCGCCGCCGCCTGTTCCTGTCGGCAAACGGCGCCGACCTGCGCGGCGAGGACAGCCTCGAACCCGCCGGCTCGCGGCGGTACCGCGCCGCCCGTCACGGCTTCGACGTCCGCTTTCACCTCGGCCCCGGCGTCGAGGCGACGCCGACCGCCGACGGCCAGGCGGCCTTGCTCCGCCTGCCCGACGGACGGGTGTGGCAGATGCGCGTCCGCGGCGGGCCGCTGACGATCGACGACTCGGTATGGATCGCGCCCGACGGGACGCCGCGGCCGGTGCGCCAGCTCGTCGTCACGTCGGCGGCGGCGACCGACAGCGTCGGCTGGTCGTTCAAGCGCATGGGCAGGTAGCAGACTGCTGCATCGCCACGCAGCACGTTTATCGTGTCAGCTGCCGCGCGACCTCGTTCAGATCGCCGGCATTCGCAAGATAACGCGAGACAATGACGGAAAACGCACGCGGGGCGCGCATCCTTGACCGCACGGTCCGGGGATTTGCCGTTCCCCTGCGTGAACTGAATAGGGACTTGGCAGCCGAACGCGGCCGGGGGTGACGCGCCGCTCCCGGCCCGCTACACGCCCGCGCCATGGACACCATCCGGATCAGCCGCGCGCTCCTCTCCGTCAGCGACAAGACCGGCCTCGCCGACCTCGGCCGGGCGCTCGCCCGCCACGGGGTCGAGCTGGTCTCGACCGGCGGCACGGCGGCGGCGCTGCGCGCGGCGGGCTTGAGCGTCCGCGACGTCGCCGAGCTGACCGGCTTTCCCGAGATGATGGACGGGCGGGTCAAGACGCTCCACCCCGCGGTCCACGGCGGCATCCTCGCCCGGCGCGATCTGGCACCCCACGTCGAGGCGATGACGGCGCACGGCATCGGCGGCATCGATCTCGTCGTCGTCGACCTCTATCCGTTCGCCGCGACGGTCGCCCGCGGCGGGTCGCGCGACGAGATCATCGAGAACATCGACATCGGCGGCCCGGCGATGATCCGCTCGGCGGCGAAGAACCACGATTTCGTCGCCGTCGTCACCGCGCCCGGGCAATATGCAGCACTGGTCGACGAGCTGGGGGCGAACGCCGGGGCGACCTCGCTCGCGACGCGCAAGCGGCTGGCCGCCGCCGCCTTCGCCGCCACCGCCGCCTATGATGCCGCCATCGCCGGCTGGTTCAGCCGTGTCGATCAGGGCGAGACCTTCCCGGCGCTGCGGGTCATGCCGACACGGCTCGTCACGCCGCTGCGCTATGGCGAGAACCCGCACCAGGCCGCCGCCCTGTACGTGTCGACCGGGCCGGCGGCGAGCGGCATCGCCCAGGCGACGCAGGTCCAGGGCAAGGAGCTGAGCTACAACAACCTGAACGATGCCGACGCCGCGCTCGAGCTGGCGGCGGAGTTCCGCGACGGGCCGCCGACGGTGGTCATCGTCAAGCACGCCAACCCCTGCGGCGTCGCCACCGCCGGCACGCTGCTGGAGGCGTACCGCGCCGCGCTGGCGACCGATCCGGTGTCGGCCTTCGGCGGGGTGATCGCCTGCAACCGGCCGCTCGACGAAGCGACGGCGCGGGCGATGACCGAGATCTTCACCGAGGTCGTCGCCGCGCCCGACGCCGACGACGCGGCGCGCGCGGTGTTCGCGGCGAAGAAGAACCTGCGCCTGCTGCTGACCGGCGGTCTTCCCGACGCGGCGCGCCGCGGACTTGTCACGAAAATCATCACGGGCGGCGTACTGGTTCAGGAGCGCGATTTCGGCCAGCTGGACGAAGCCATGCTCAAGGTCGTCACCCGCCGCGCCCCGACCGCAGCCGAAATGGCCGACATGCGCTTCGCGTGGACGGTGGCCAAGCATGTGAAATCAAACGCGATCGTCTATGCCAGGGACGGCAGCACCGCCGGCATCGGCGCCGGCCAGATGAGCCGGGTCGAACTCGACGCGCATCGCCGCCGCCAAGGCCCGCGACGCCGCCGCCGCCGCCGGCTGGGCCGAGCCGCGCACGATCGGCAGCGCTGTCGCCTCCGACGCCTTCTTCCCCTTCGCCGACGGCCTGATCGCGGTCGCGGAGGCAGGGGCGACGGCGGTGATCCAGCCGGGCGGCTCGATCCGTGACGCCGAGGTTATCGCCGCCGCCGACGAGCGCGGGATCGCCATGGTGTTCACCGGCATGCGCCACTTCCGACACTGACCCGTCAGGGCTGGCGCCGCGCCCGGAACAGCAGCCGGTCGGCACCGCGGAACCCCAGCGTCCAGATCAGCGCCGCGAAGGCGCCGAGGATCACCACCAACCCGACCGACAGCTGCAGCACCTCGGCGATCGTCCGCGCCCGCGCCGGCGTCAGGCCGGGCGCGGCGGCAAGCCAGCGCGGCACCGCCTGCACCCCCAGACCAGCGACGAAGGCCCCCGCCGCGGCGACGAGCAGCGCCGGCCGCCAGCCCGAGACCGGCGCGCCGACGACGCGGGCAAGCAGCAGCGACTTGACGATCGACACCGCCAGCACCGCCGTCGCCAGCCCGCCGGCGGCCGCCAACGCGCCGAAGCGCTCGATGAAGGCCAGCGTCAGTCCGGCCTGCAGCACCAGGCCGCCCGCCGCGATGGCCAGGTTGATCCGCGGCCGCAGGTAGATCAGCGCCGCCTCGGCGACCGCCCCCTGGCTGGCGAGCAGCTCGACCGTCAGCAGCACGGCGAGGACACCGGCGCCGGCGACGAAGCCCGGTCCGAACAGGCCCAGCGACGCCTGTGCCGTCATGCCGAGCGCGAGGACGACGGCGAATTGGGCGCTCAGCACCCAGAAAGCGACCTGGCGGACGTGCGCGGCGACGCTCGCGCGGTCGCCGGCGGCGATGGCGGTCGCCAGCAGCGGCGCGAGAATGGGGTCGAAGCTGTTCTTCAGCTTCGCCGGCAGCGAGGCGATGTTCTGCGCGACGAAATAGATGCCGACGATCTCGGGCGAGGCGAAGCGGCCGAGGATGAAGAAGTCGAGACGTCGCGAGCCCCAGTCGGCGAGGTCGGCGCCGGCCAGCGGGGCGTTGTCGCGCGCCAGCCGCCACAACCGCCCCGCCGACGGCCGCCAGCGGTGCGGCAGGCCGAAGGCGCGGAAGCAAGGCGCCAGGCTCGCGGCGACGGCGGCGAGCATCGACGCGGCATAGGCGACGAGCAGCCCCTCGTCGCGCCCCGCCAGCCAGAAGGCGGGAACCGAGACGATCGTCAGCGTCCATGGCTCGATGATCGACCGCGCCCGGACCTGCGCGGCGATGTCGTGGCGGAAGGCGAGCGCGGCGAGGCTGATGTCTGACGTCGCCACCGCCAGTGCGATCAGCGGGAACAGCCGGTCGCCGGATGATACCGGGCCGTTCGGGAAGACCAGCGCCGGCCAGGCGACGAGCAGCGCCGCGCCCGCGGCCGCCAGCGTCAGCCCGAGCAGGACGGCGTCGGCCACGGTCGCGGCGTGGCGCTCCTCCCGCGCCAGGGCATCGGCCAGGCCGCGCTTGAGCCCGATCGTCGCCAGCTGCGCCGTCAGCTCGACGACGAGAATGGCGTAGCCGAAGCGCCCGAGTTCGGCCGATCCGTACAGCCGCCCGGCGATGAACAGGAACGGCATCCGCGCCAGCAGGCGCAGGACGAAGCCGCCGAAGCTGGCCCGTCCGCCCCGGGCGAGGACCGCGGTCGCCGCTTCCGCGTCAGCCTCGCCGGCAGCCCGGGCCGGCGTCACGTCGGGACGTGAACCCGGCGATAGGCCCCGCGGAAGTAGAGCAGCGGGTCCTCGCCGCCGCTCGCCCGCATCGCCTCGACGCGGCCGATGATGATGACGTGGTCGCCGCCGTCGTGCTCGGCCTCGAGCCGGCAGGCGAAGCTCGCCAGCGCGCCGTCGAGCACCGGCAGCCCGGCGAGGTCGTGCCACGTCGCTTCGGCGAAGCGGTCGACGCCCTTGCGGGCGAAGCGCTGCGCGACCGGTGTCTGATCGGTCGCCAGTACGTTGACGGCGAAGCGCCCGGCCGCGCGCAGCGTCGGCAGCGCCGAGGCGCTGCGTGCCGGGCAGAACAGCAGCAGCGGCGGGTCGAGCGACACCGAGGTCAGGCTGTTGGCCGTCAGGCCGACACGGCCGGACTCACCACAGGCGGTGACGACGGTGACGCCGGTGGCGAACGCCCCGAAGGCATCGCGCAGGCGCCGGGCGTCGTGCGGGTCGTGCTCGATCATGGCGCGGGACCGTAGCCGCGCGGGCGCACAGGTCAACGGCGCGCGGCAGCACCACGGGCCAGCGCCAAAGCCCATGTTCGGGACGGACTAGAAATGGTGGCGGCCCGCTGCGTTGCTCGGCGCGCGGACGAGCATAGGTAGGCACGACAACGACTGGGAGAATAGCATGTCCGCGATCCGCGCCGCCGCCGCCGCCCTCGCCCTGCTGACCGCACCTGCCATTGCGCAGATGCCCGGCGCACCCGACCTGACCCGCGTCGCGGCCGGCAGCTACGCCGCCGATCCGGGCCATACGCAGGTCGCCTGGAGCCTCAACCACTTCGGCTTCACCACCTACGACGGGCTGTTCGGCGGGGCCACCGGCACGCTCACGCTCGACCCCGGCCGCCCGGCGGCGACGAAGGTCGACATCACCATCCCCATCGCCGGGCTGGTAACCACCGTGCCGGCGCTGAACGAGCACCTGAAGTCGCCGGACTTCTTCGACGCGGCCAAGTTCCCGACGGCGACCTTCACCTCAACCAACGTGACCTTGAAGGGCACGACCGCGCGCATCGCCGGCACGTTGACGCTCCATGGCGTATCGAAGCCGGTGGTGCTCGACGCGACCTTCGTCGGCGCCGGGACCAATCCTGGAAGCAAGAAGGCGACGGTCGGCTTCGCCGCGACGACGCGCGTCAAGCGGTCGGACTTCGGCATGACCTTCCTGCTGCCGGCGCTCGGCGACGACGTCGACCTGCACATCAACGCCGCCTTCGAAAAAGCGAACTAGAGCCGCGCTGCCGCCCAGGCCAGCTGGTCGGCCATGAAGGTCGAGATGAAGGCGTAGCTGTGGTCGTAGCCCGGCTGCAGCCGCAGCGTCAGGTCGATGCCGCGCCGCGGCGCAGGCCTCGGCCAGCCGCTGCGGCTGCAGCTCACGCACTAGGAAGGCGTCGGCGTCGCCCTGGTCGACAAGCAGCGCCGGCAGCCGTGCCCCGTCCTCGATCAGGGCGACCGCGTCGTGCCGGCGCCAGGCCGCGCGGTCGGCGCCGAGATAGGCGGTCAGCGCCTTTTCGCCCCACGGCACCGCGCTCGGCGCAACGATGGGGGCGAAGGCCGAGACGGCGCGGAAACGGTCGGGGAAGCGTCAGCCCGACGGTCAGCGCGCCGTGCCCGCCCATCGAATGGCCCATGATTGCTTGACGGTCCATGTCGACCGGGAAGCTGGCGGCGACCAGCTCGGGCAGCTCGGCGGTGATATACGACCACATCGCGAAGTGGGGGGCCCAAGGCGCCTCGCTCGCGTCAACGTAGAAGCCCGCGCCTTGGCCGAGGTCGTATTCAGGTGCGTCGGCAACGCTCTCGCCACGCGGGCGACGTGTCGGGGGCGACGAAGATCAGCCCGAGCTCGGCGCAGGCGCGGCGGTACTCGCCCTTGTCGGTGACGTTGGCGTGGGTGCAGGTCAGCCCGGATAGGTACCAGACGACCGGCAGCCGCGCGCCGGGCGCGTGCGCGGGCACGAAGACGCTGAAGGTCATGTCGGTGCCGGTCGCCCGGCTGGCGTGGCGGTACACCCCCTGGGTACCGCCGAACGCCTTGGCCGTGCCGAGCGTCTCCAGGCTCACGCCGCCGCCGGCATCCGGTGCAGCGCGCACAGCTTGTTGCCGTCCGGATCGCGGAGATAGGCGAGGTACAGCGCGCCCATCGGGCCCGTGCCGCACGCCGGGATCGTCCTCGATCGCCGTGCCGCCGTTGGCGACGCCGGCGGCGTGCCAGGCGTCGGCCTGTTCCGGCCCGTCCATGGCGATGCCGATGGTGCAGCCGTTGCCGTGCGTCGCCGGTTCGCCATTGATCGGGGGCGTGACGAGGAAGATGCCGCCGTTGGCCATGTAGATCAAACGGCCCTTGTCGTCGGTCATCCCGGGCTTGCCGCCGATCGCGCCGAAGGTTGCGTCGTAGAACTTGCGCGAACGCTCGATGTCGTTGCTGCCGACCATCATGTGACTGAACATGCCGTCCTCCCCTTGCTAGTAAACCACTACGCTGCGGATCGACTCTCCCGCATGCATCAGGTCGAAGCCGCGATTGATCTCGTCGAGCGTCAGGACATGCGTGATCATCGGATCGATGGCGATCTTTCCCGCCATGTACCAGTCGACGATCTTGGGGACGTCGGTGCGGCCCCTGGCGCCGCCGAAGGCCGTGCCGCGCCAGTTGCGCCCGGTGACGAGCTGGAACGGGCGGGTGCTGATTTCCTTGCCGGCCTCGGCGACGCCGATGACGATGCTGGTGCCCCAGCCGCGGTGGCAGCATTCGAGCGCCTGGCGCATGACCGTCGTGTTGCCGGTGCAGTCGAAGCTGTAGTCGGCGCCGCCGTCGAGCATCGCCACCAGGTGCGCGACGATGTCGGGCACGTCCTTCGGGTTGACGAAGTCGGTCATGCCGAAGCGGCGGCCCCATTCCTCGCGCGCCGGGTTGATGTCGACGCCGACGATGCGCCCGGCGCCGACCAGCCGCGCCCCCTGAATGACATTGAGGCCGATGCCGCCCAGCCCGAAGACGACGACCGTGTCGCCGGCCTGAACCTTGGCCGTATTGACCACCGCGCCGACGCCGGTGGTGACGCCGCAGCCGATATAGCAGCTTGTCTGGAACGGCGCGTCGGGACGGATCTTCGCGACGGCGATCTCGGGCAGGACGGTGAAATTGCTGAAGGTCGAGCAGCCCATGTAGTGGAACATCGGCTGGCCGCGATGGCTGAAGCGGCTGGTGCCATCGGGCATGACGCCCTTGCCCTGGGTCGCGCGGATCGCGGTGCACAGGTTGGTCTTGCCGCTGAGGCACGACTTACATTGGCGGCATTCGGGCGTGTACAGCGGGATGACGTGATCGCCGGGCGCGACGCTGGTCACGCCGGCGCCGACCTCGCGGACGATGCCGGCGCCTTCGTGGCCGAGCACGCTGGGGAACAGCCCCTCGCTGTCCAAGCCGTCGAGCGTATAGGCGTCGGTGTGGCAGATGCCGGTCGCCATGATCTCGACCAGCACCTCGCCGGCGCGCGGCCCGTCGAGGTCGAGCTCGACGATCTCGAGCGGGCGCTTGGCCTCGAAAGCGACGGCGGCGCGGGTCTTCATCGGGCCGATCTTCTCCTCGCCGCCGCTGTGCCCCGCCGGGGCCGCCCCGGTCAAGCGGGCGTGCCGCGCGTGACCCGCGGCGTCGGGAAGCCACCATCGAACGCAGCCGGACCGGAGAAATGGCGCACCCGAAGGGATTCGAACCCCTGACCCCTGCCTTCGGAGGGCAGTGCTCTATCCAGCTGAGCTACGGGTGCGTAGGCCGCGTCCCTAGCAGGCGGACACCACGCGCGCCAGCTATTTGGCCGCGGGCGTATAGGGAGCGAAGCTGCCCAGGCCGCAGCTTGCACCGGTGCGCGGGCCGCCACCCTGCTGGATGACGGTGATGACATCGACCGAACACAGGCGGCTGAGCGAGGTCGAGTAGGTGAATGCCTTCTCGAAGCCAAGCTGCGGACAGGCGTTGGGCAGGGTGTTGCGCAGGACCTCGCGGCTGCTCAGGTAGAAATCGATGGTGCGATCGTCGATCACCCGCGCCTCGCGGATGCGGTTGAGCTCGACGCATGAGCGCGTGCCGCCCGGCAGCGCCGACGACTGCGGCGCGACGGCGGTCGCCGTCGCCACCGGCGCATGGGTCGGCGGCGACCCGCTGCAGCCGGCGACCAGACCGAGAGCCGCGATCGGCAGCAGGCGCTTCAAGGGCCGCATCTCCCGACGAAAAAGCACGCAACGCAACTAGATACTGATCGAGCGCGATAAGCAATCGCCACTGAACAGCCTCTTAACCCGCGGCGGCCGGCTTGGTTTCGATGGTTTTCGCCGGAAAGACGCAAAGGTCGGCAACGACGCAGGCCGGACAGCGCGGTGTCCGCGCGACGCAGACATAGCGGCCATGGAGCAGCAGCCAGTGATGGGCATGGCGCAGGTAACGCGGTGGAACCGCGGCCATCAGCGCGTCCTCGACCGCGCGCGGTGTCCGTCCCGGCGCCAGCCCGGTGCGGTTGCAGACGCGGAAGATGTGGGTGTCGACGGCGATCGTCGGCTCGGCGAACAGCTCGTTGAGGACGACATTCGCCGTCTTGCGGCCGACGCCCGGCAGCGCCTCCAGCGCCGCGCGGTCGCGGGGAACGGCGCCGTCGTGCCGCTCGACCAGCGCCGCGCTCAGCGCCGCGACGTTCCTCGCCTTGGTGTTGAACAGGCCGATCGTGCGGATATGCCCGCGGATGCCGTCCTCGCCCAGCGCCGCCATCGCCGCCGGGGTCGGCGCGGCGGCGAACAGGCCCTTGGTCGCCCGGTTGACGCCGGCATCGGTCGCCTGCGCCGACAGGACGACGGCGACGAGCAGGGTGAACGGGCTGGAATAATCAAGCTCGGTCGCCGGTGCCGGATCGGCCGCGCTCAACCGGGCGAACAGCGTCTCGACTTCGGCGGGGTCCATCGCCGGCGACCATAAGCGGGGGCCGCGCCAATCGCCAGCGGCGCGAAGGTCGGAGCGGCGGCGGGGGTGATCGCCGCCGCTCCCCCGGTCGTTCAGGCCGTCAGGCTGCGCCGGCGGCCGCGGGCGGCGACGCCGATCATGGCGAAACCGGTCAGCAGCATCGCCCACGTCGCCGGCTCCGGAACCGAGACGGTCGCGGTCAGCGCGCCGCTGCTGGTCTGGCCGGTACCGGCCGCCAGCGTCAGCGAGTTGAGCACGATGCGATGGCCGCCGGCGTGGAACACACTGCCTCCCAGCGTGATCGAGTCCGACGAAGAGATGGTCAGCGTGTACGGCACGGTGTAGGTGAAGGTCGATCCGAAGGCCGACGCGGTGTCGGTGAACGTGCCGCTGTGCGTCGCCGGCGTGTTGGCGTTGATGCCGACGGTGAAGTCGACGTTGTTCGCCAGATACGTACCCGACCCGGTGAAGGTGCCGGTGACGCCGTTGAGCTTGACGATGTCGTAGATCGTGCCGAGCGTATCGCCGAGGCCCGAATAGGTCACGGTGTCGGTCGAATAAGGCACGACTTGCGCCGCCGCCGGCGCCGCGACCAACGCCGCCACGAGCAAGGCAATGGATTTGTTCATGTTCCGAAGTCCTTGACAGAAGGGATGATGGGCGGAGCGGCGGGCGCACGGCGCCGCCGCTCCGCCTTGGTGTCAGGCCGCGACGGTGCGTGACCGCGCGCGAGCGGCAAGGCCGACCAGGCCGAAACCGGCGAGGAGCATCGCCCACACGCCCGGCTCGGGCACGGCGGCGGTGACGTCGTCGATCTCGAACGCGCGCTGGCCGGAGCTGAGCATCAGGCCCGTCACCTTTTCACCGGGCGCGAAGACGAAGGTCACACGGCGATTGGTCGAGGCGGCGCTCTGGTCGCCGTTCGCCGGCGGATTGACGTCGCTGCCGGTGAACACCGTCTGGCCGGTCAGGCCGGTACCGAGCAGCGTCAGCGTGTTGTAGGTGTCCGTCGACCCCCAGTAGAAGCTCAGCCGCTTGATCGCGCTGTGGCTCGACGCGAAGCCGGAGAAATCGATCGTCGCCGTGCCGGGCACGGCGTCGGCCGAGCCGGGCGTGGCGAAATAGTTGCTCGTGTCGCCGGCGGGTTCGGCACGGATGCCCGACACGCTGAGGGCATCGATGGTGTAGCTGCCCGACAGCGCGACACCCGGGGCAGGCGCGTCGAAGTTGTCGACCACCACCTGACCATGCGGCGCCGGGTTGAAGGCGACCGAGGAAAAGGTCACTGCGCCGGCCGCAACGCTGGAAAACAGCGTTGTCGCAACAAGTACAATCCGTAGCATCGATGCCTCCTGTAAGCCGTCAGCGTAATGCCGACACGCTCGCGGGAGCAATAAATGTGCCAATGAACTAAGCGCTTGACTCAGGCTATGGTTGTGGATTGACAACCTTCACTCTCGTTAACCGGATCGACACCATGATTTAGTGTCAACACGCAACGATTTTGACGCAGTCAAAGGAGCCGCTGGCGGCCTCCACTGGCGAAATGTTCGTCAAGGTCGTCGAGCATGCGACGGGCTTCGTCGGTCGCAACGGCGTAGACGTTGCGCCGGTCGCGCCGGTCGATCTCGCGCTCGATCAGGCGCAGCGCCGCCAACCGGTCGAGCACGCGCGAAATCACGGGCTTAGGCACGCCGAGCCGTCCCGCCAGCGCGCGAACCGGATGCGGTCCCTTTTCCCGGCAAACGACCATGAGCAGGGCAAGCTGCCGGTTGGTCAGATCGGGCCAGTCGCTGCGCACCCAGCCGATGACCGCGTGTTTCCACGGGGCCAGACGGTCACCCGGTACGTCGTATGTCGGCTCCATCATACGTCGAACGCTCCGCGCGAATCTGCGCGAAAGGTTAAACGCGATGCTTAACGGTTAGTATCCAAATTATCCAGCATCGATGAAGATTCTTCGGTCACGATGCCGCACGGTAAGTTTCGCGCAGCCGGTCGAGCGGGACCATCCCCTCCTCGACCAGCCAGAAGGTCCAGCCGTTGCAGCTCGGCGCGCCCATCGCTGCCGCGCCGACCTGGTGGATCGATCCCGCCGTGCCGTCCATGTCGAGGCTGCCGTCGGCGCGGACGCGTGCCCGCACCCGCCGCCGCGCGTCGGTCAGCATCGTGCCGGCGCGGACCAGCCCGGTTTCGACCAGCGTGCCGAAGGCGATCCGCGGCGCCGACCGCCGCGACTCGGTCACCGCCATGTCACCGCCCGACAGTGGCAGCAGCGCTGCGATGCGCGCCTCCGCGACGCGGACGTAGCGCGCCTCGCGCTCGATGCCGAGCCAGCGGCGGCCGAGCAGCTTCGCCACCGCCCCCGTCGTCCCGGTGCCGAAGAAGGGGTCGAGGACGAGGTCGCCGGGCTGGGTACAGGCGAGCAGCACCCGGTAGAGCAGCGACTCGGGCTTCTGCGTCGGGTGCGCCTTGATGCCGTCGACCTTGATCCGTTCGCCGCCGGTGCAGATCGGCAGGTGCCAGTCGGAGCGCATCTGCAGCTCCTCGTTCAGCGCCTTCATCGCCTGGTAGTTGAAGGTGTAGCGGGCGGCTTCCGACTTCGCCGCCCAGATCAGCGTCTCGTGCGCGTTGGTGAAGCGCGTGCCCTTGAAATTTGGCATCGGGTTGGCCTTGCGCCAGACGATGTCGTTGAGCAGCCAGAAGCCCGCGTCCTGCAACGCCGCGCCGACGCGGAAGATGTTGTGATAGCTGCCGATCATCCAGATCGCGCCGTCGTCCTTCAGCACCCGCCGGGCCGCCGCCAGCCACGCCCGGGTGAAGGCGTCGTAATCGGCGAAGCTGTCGAACTTGTCCCAGTCGTCGGTGACGGCATCGACCTCGCCGCCTTCGGGCCGGTGCAGCGCGCCGGCCAGCTGCAGGTTGTACGGCGGGTCGGCGAAGATCAGGTCGACCGACTTCGGCGGCAGTTCGGCCATCGCCGCGATGCAGTCGCCGGTGATGATGCGGTCGGTGTCCACGCGCGCCCCTGTGCCCCGACGGCGCTGTGAGTCCGCCGGCAGCCGGCGTCAAGCGAGCGCCGCCGCTGTGCCCGTGCGGCATGGTGGAGCGAGGCGACCGGCTGCGGCGGGCAATGCTACGGCTTGAGTCCGTGGCCTGTGGATAACTACCACCGGTCGCGGTGTTGCCGAAAGGACTCAGCCCGCCGCCATTTGCAGCATCGTCGCCACGGGGGCGAAGCTGCGGCGGTGGTGGATGCAGGCGCCGTGGCGCGCCAGGCCGGCCAAGTGCTCGCGCGTCGCATAGCCCATGTTCGTCGCCCAGCCGTAGCCGGGATGATCGCGGTGCAGCCCGGCCATGATCGCATCCCGCGTCACCTTGGCGACGATCGAGGCGGCGGCGATCGACAGGCACAGCGCGTCGCCGCCGACGACCGTCTCGGTCGAATGGCTCCAGCGCGGCTTGCGGTTGCCGTCGACCAACACGTGCCCGGGGCCGCGCGGCAAGGCGGCGACGGCGCGCTCCATCGCCAGCATCGTCGCCCAATGGATGTTGAGCCGGTCGATCTCCTCGACGCTGGCGACGCCGACGCCGATCTCGGCGCAGTCGCGCAGCATGGTCAGCAGCGCCTCCCGTCGGGCAGCGGTCAGCTGTTTGGAATCGTTGAGGCCATCGGGATAGCAATCGGGGTCGAGGACAACCGCCGCGGCGACGACCGGCCCGGCGAGCGGCCCGCGCCCGGCCTCGTCGACCCCGGCGACGATGCCGCCGCGCTGCCGTTCGCGGGTCAGGCAGGGGCTCACGCCACGAGCGTCCAGTTGTGCCCGAGCGGCCCGTGCCCCGCGCCGAAGCCCGGCGCATGGGCGATCGCGCCGGCGACATAGGCCCGCGCCGCGGCCACCGCCGCGGCCAGCGGCTCGCCGCGCCCCAGCCCGACGGCAAGGGCCGATGCCAGCGTGCAGCCGGTGCCGTGGGTGTGGCGGCCGGGCAGCCGCGGCGAGGAAAAGCGCGTGTGTCCGTGGCGCGTCACCAGCCAGTCGACCACCTCGTCCCCCGGCAGGTGCCCGCCCTTGGCCAGCACGGCCCGCGCGCCCAGCCCGAGCAATTCCTGCGCCGCCAGCAGCGCGTCGCCCTCGTCCTCGACCTCGGTGCTGGTCAGCGCGGCGAGCTCGGGCGCGTTCGGCGTGACGACGGCGCTCAGCGGCAGCAGCGCCAGCAACGCGGCGACGGCATCGTCGTCGAGCAGGCTCGCCCCGCCCTTGGCGACCATGACGGGATCGAGGACGATGGGCACCGTCATCCCGCGCAGCACCGCGGCGACGGCGGCGATGACCTCCGCCGACCCGAGCATCCCCAGCTTGACGGCGTCGACGCCGATGTCGTCGATCACCGCGCGCATCTGCGCCGCGACAACGTCGGCCGGGATGGCATGGACACCGTGCACCCCGGTCGTGTCCTGCACCGTCACCGCCGTGACCGCCGTCGCCGCATAGCCGCCGAGCATCGTCACCGTCTTGATGTCGGCCTGAATGCCCGCTCCGCCCGACGAGTCGGAGCCGGCGACGATGAGGATGCGGGGGATCACCCCGCCGCCGCCACCGCGGCACAGATGTCGTCGACCACCGCGGTCACCAGCGTCATGTCCTCGCCCTCGGCCATGACGCGGATCAGGGGTTCGGTGCCGCTCTTGCGGATCAGCAGCCGGCCGGTGCCGTTGAGGCGAGCCTCGCCCTCGGCGATCGCCTGCTGCACCGGCAGCGTCTCGAGCGGCGCGCCGCCGGCGAAGCGGACGTTCTTGAGCAGCTGTGGCAGCGGGTCGAACAGGTGGAGGACCTCGCTCGCCGGCTTGCCCGCCTGCACCAGCTGGGCGAGGATCTGCAGCGCCGCGACCAGCCCGTCGCCGGTGGTCGCATGGTCGGACAGGATGATATGTCCCGACTGCTCGCCGCCGACGTTGAAGCCGCGGGCGCGCATCGTCTCCAGCACGTAGCGGTCGCCGACCGCGGTCCGCTGCAGGCTCAGCCCCTGGCCGGCGAGATAGCGCTCGAGCCCCAGGTTCGACATGACGGTCGCCACCAGCCCGCCGCCCTTCAACTTGCCGCGCCGCGCCCAGTCGCCGGCGATCAGCGCCATCAGCTGGTCGCCGTCGACGATGGTGCCGTTCTCGTCGGCGACGATCAGCCGGTCGGCGTCGCCGTCGAGCGCGATGCCGAGGTCGGCGCCGCTGGCGACAACACGCTCCTGCATCGCCTGCGGATGGGTCGAGCCGATGCCGGCGTTGATGTTGAAGCCGTCGGGATCGACGCCGATCGGCACGATATCGGCGCCCAGCTCCCACAGCGCGGCGGGGGCGACCTTGTAGGCGGCGCCGTGGGCGCAATCGATGACGACCTTCAGCCCGTCGAGGCGCAGCCGCTCGGGGAAGCTCGACTTGGCCGAGTGGATGTAGCGGCCCTGGGCGTCGTCGATGCGCCGGGCGCGACCGATCGCGGCGGGCGCGGCGAGCACCGGCGGCACGTCGAGCAGCGCCTCGATCTCCGTCTCGTCGGCGTCGGACAACTTGTAGCCGTCCGGCCCGAACAGCTTGATGCCGTTGTCGTGGAACGGGTTGTGGCTGGCCGAGACCATGACGCCCAGATCGGCGCGCATCGACCGGGTCAGCATGGCCACCGCCGGCGTCGGCATCGGCCCGACCTGGACCACGTCCATGCCGACGCTGGTGAAGCCTGCCGTCAGCGCGCTCTCGATCATATAGCCCGACAGGCGGGTGTCCTTGCCGATCAGGACGCGGTGCTTGTGGCTGCCGCGCAGGAATTTGGCGCCCGCCGCCTGGCCGACGCGCATCGCCACCTCGGCGGTCATCGGCGGGGTGTTGGTCAGCCCGCGGATCCCGTCGGTGCCGAAGAATTTGCGTGCCATGGTCGGTCCTTCTCCGCCGCGTCTTACCGCCGGGGCCGCACCGGCGACAAGGCGCACGTCAGACGATCGTCGCGCCGCCGTCGATGACGAAGCTCTGCCCGGTGGTGAAGCCGCCCGCCTTCGCCGCAAGGAACACGGCCATGCCGGCGATTTCGTCGGGCACGCCGATGCGGCGCAGCGGCGTGTGCCGGGTCGAGTGGTCGAGCGTCGCGGGATCGTCCCATAGCGCCTTGGCGAAGTCGGTCTTTATCAGCCCCGGGCAGATGGCGTTGACCCGCACGTTCGCCGGGCCGTATTCGGCGGCCAGGTTGCGGGCGAGCTGCATGTCGGCCGCCTTGCTGATGCAATAGGCGCCGATGACGGTCGAGCCCTTCAGTCCGCCGATCGACGAGACGATGGTGATGCTGCCGTCGCGCCGCGCGACCATCGCCGGCGCGACCATGCTGATCAGCCAGTGGTTGGAGACGATGTTGTTCTGCAGGATCTTGTCGAACTGCTCGTCGCTGATCCCCGCCTGCGGTCCGTAGTACGGATTCGATGCGGCGTTGCAGACCAGCGCGTCGATGCGGCCGAAGCGGTGAAGCGTCTTGTCGACCAGCGCCTGCAGCGCCTCCTTCGACGCGATGTTGGCCGGGATCGCCACCGCCGCCTCGCGGCCGACGGCGGCGTTGATCTCGGCCACTGCGGCGTCGCACGCGTCGGCCTTGCGGCTGCTGACGATCACGTTGGCGCCGTGCTCGGCCATGCGGTGGGCGATCGCCTTGCCGATGCCGCGCGACGAGCCGGTGATCAGTGCCGTCTGGCCGGTCAGGTCGAACAGTGCGGGCATGGTCATGGTCGCTCTCCCAGGGTTCTGTCGCATCTAGGCCACTGCTGCGGCGGCCGGCAAATGCCGTCACGCGATTGCCACCGATCCGTCACCGGAACGCAGCGCGGCATGCTTAACGCCGCGGTGCAACATGGGGGACGTGGCGATGCGCAGCGCGATGACGACGGTTCTGCTGGCCTCGACCGCGCTGGCGCTCGCCGGCCAAGCCCGCGCGGCCGACGCCGACGCGGCCGCAGCCGGCGACGCCGGCAGCGAGATCGTCGTCACCTCGCACCGGGTCCGCGCCGTGTCGGAAATCGAGGGGCCGCAGATCCAGGCGGTGCTGCCCGGCATCAGCCCGCTGAAGGCGCTGCAGACCCTGCCCGGCGTGACCTATCTGACCGCCGACCCGTTCGGCAACAACGAGCAGAACATCTCGCTCTACATCCACGGCTTCAACGCGCAGCAGCTCGGCTACACGCTCGATGGCATGCCCTTGGGCGACCAGCAGTACGGCAACTACAACGGCCTGTCGCCGCAGCGCGCCGTCATCAGCGAAAACGTCGCGCGGGTGACGCTGGCGAGCGGCGCCGGCGACCTCGGCACGCCGTCGACCTCGAACCTCGGCGGCACGATCGACACCTTCACCCGCGACCCTGAGAAGCGCGCCGGCGTCGAGGCATCGGCGACGGCGGGCAGCTACGGCACCTTCCGCGAGTTCGTCCGCCTCGACACCGGCGAGTTCGGCCACGGCAACAGCTTCTATCTCTCGGGCGAGCACCTCGACGCCCGCGCGTGGGATTTCGACGGCCACCAGGGCGGCTGGCAGGCAAACGCCAAGTTCGTCCACGACGACGCTACCGGCAAGCTGACGCTCTACGCCGCCTACTCGGCCAAGACCGAACCGAACGAGGACGCGACGAGCTACGTCGTCCGCCCCGGCGTCGACAACCGCGCGACCGCCCCCTACACGCGGCCGTTCCTCTATCCGAACTTCGCCGGCAGCGTTGGCTATTACGCCTCGCCGACGTTCGCCGCGATCAACGCCGCGCCGGGGTCCAACTACCAGAACTACTACAGCGACGCGCAGCGGCTCGATTACCTCGCCTACGGCAAGTACGAGTGGCGGATCGGCGACCATGTCCGCTGGACCAACCTCGCCTATTTCCATCACAACGACGGCGTCGGCGTCGTCGCCGGACCGATCCAGGCAGCCGGCCTGCCGGGGCTGTTTTCCTGCTATTATCCAGCCGTCGCCGGGGCCGCCTGCCCGTCGCCGACGGCGACCTCGGCGGCCAACCTCGCCCGCGTCTCGGCAATCTTCGGCGGCACCGGCGAGGCGGCGCGGACGACCGAGTACCGGATCAACCGGGAGGGCATCGTCTCGACCCTCGACGTCACGCTGGGCCGGCACGACGATCGAGATCGGCGGCTGGTACGAGCGCCAGGCGTCGTCGGCCTTCCGCCGCTGGTACGCCGTCGCGCCGGGCCTGCCGTCGACGCCCTATACCCGTCCCGACCAGTACGAGACGCCGCTGATCACCCAGTACGGCAGCGAAATCCACGTCGACGAGATCCAGTCGCATATCCAGGACAGCTGGCACGTCCTGCCGACGGTGACGCTGCTCGCCGGCTTCAAGTCGACCTTCCAGCGCGCCCGCCAGGACGTGCCGGTGCAGCCGATCCCGGGGTCGTTCACCAACTCGACCGCGCTGCCGGTCGGCAGCCTCGACACCGACTACGTCTTCCTGCCCGAGGCCGGCGCGCTATGGGACGTGACGCCGAACGAGCAGGTCTTCGTCAACGCCCAGAAGAACATCCGCCAGTTCCAGACCAGCGCCGCCGCCGGCCTGTCGCCCTTCGCGCTCGGCAGCCAGGACGTGTTCAACAGCTTCAAGGCGACCGTGCGCCCGGAGACCAGCTGGACCTACGAAGGCGGCATCCGCACCCACCGCGCGCTGCACCTCGGCCCGGTCACCGGCTTCGACGGCCAGGCGAGCTATTACCACGTCGACTTCTCGAACCGCCTGCTCGGCATCAGCCCGACGACGGTCATCACCTCGATCGTCAGCGGCGCGACGATCCTCGCCAACGTCGGTTCGGTCGTGACCAACGGCGTCGATATCGCCGGCACGCTGCACTTCGGGCCGCACTTCTCGATCTACGACGCGGTCAGCTACAACGATTCGCACTACCGCGACAATTACTCGACCGGCCTGGCCAACACCGTCGTCCCGACCGCAGGCAAGAAGGTGCCCGGCTCGCCCGACTGGCTCAACAAGTCGGTGGTGACGGCGAGCTACGGCGGCGTCGAGGTCCAGGCGATCGGCGACTATATCGGCGGCCGCTTCGCCACCTACACCAACGACCTCGCCGTCGAGCCCTACTTCACCCTGGCGCTGCGCCTCGCGTGGACCCTGCCCGATCCAGAGCGCTACCACCTGCACGCCCTGACGGTCGCGCTGAACGTCACCAACGTCACCGACAAGGCGGCGCAGTCGACGCTGACGATCGGCGCGGCGGCGAACACCTACAACGCCTTCCCGCTGCCGCCGCGGCAGTATTTCGGCACGGTGTCGTTCGGCTTCTAGCGCGGCCGCGCAACCTTCCCCGCGCTTCCGGCGAATGGTAGCGGGAAGGCGGGAGGCGGCCGGTGCGCGAGAAGGAACTGCGGCTGGCGCTGGTCTGCTACGGCGGGATCAGCCTTGCCGTCTACATGCACGGCATCACCAAGGAGATCTGGCAGCTGCTCGCGCGCGTCAGCGCGCGCGTTCACGCGCGGCGACCCGCCGCGGCAGCCGACAGCGAGGCGTCTATCGCGCGCTGCTCGATCGAGATCGGCGACACGGCTCGACCTGCGCGTCATCGTCGACATCATCGCCGGGGCGCAGCGCGGGCGGGATCAACGGCATCTTCCTCGCCGCACGCGATCGCCGCCGGGCAGCGCTATCGAGCCGCTGACGCGACCTGTGGCTGGCCGGCGCCGACGTCGATGCCCTGCTCGACCGAAGGCGGCGGCCGGCGGCGCGCTTCACCAAATGGTGGGCGACGCCGCTGGTCTGGTATGCCGCGCCGCCGCGGCTGCGGCATGGTCGACACCGTGGTCGACCCCGCGCCCGCGCGCGAGGTCCGCGCCAAGCTGTCGCACTTCATGCGCTCGCGCTGGTTCGAGCCGCCGTTCTCCGGCACCGGCTTCACCGCCCTGCTCTCGACGCGCTGGAGGCGATGGCGGCGAGCCGCGCGCGGCGCGCCGCTGATCCCGCCGGGCCTGCCGCTCGACCTGTTCGTCACCGTCACCGACTTCAACGGCCAGCCCGAGGCGCTGTCGCTGCACTCGCCGGCCGAGATCGTCGAAACCGAACACCGCCTGGTCATCGACTTCCGCTCGAGCGGGCGACGGCGGAGCGGCAGCGGTCGCTCGGCGATCCGGCCGAACTCGCCTTCGCCGCGCGCGCGACCGCCTCGCTTTCCCGGCGCCTTCCCGCCGGTCGCGCGTCGGCGAGATCGACGCCGTGCTCGCCGCGCGCGGCCGGCCGTGGCCGGGCCGCGCCGCCTTCCTGCGGCGGATCTTCCCGCGCCGCAGCGCCGCCGCCGCGCGAACGCGCGGCGCTGATCGACGGCAGCGTGCTCAACAACCGCCGTTCGGCCCGGCGATCGAGGCGCTGCGCCACCGCCCGGCGCACCGCGAGGTCGACCGCCGCTTCGTCTATATCGACCCCAAGCCCGGGCATGCATTCGGGCAGGCCGGTCCGACCGCGATCGCCGGGCTTCTTCACCGACCATCCTGCGCGCCCTTGCCGACATCCCGCGCGAACAGCCGATCCGCGACAATCTCGAGGCGATCGCGGCGATGTAGCGCGCAGCATCCGCCGCCTGCGCGGCGTCATCGAGGCGATGCCGCCACAGGTCGACGCCGCGGTCGAGGCGGCGGTCGGCCTGCGCTTCTTCCTGATGCCGCTGAACCCCGCCCGTCTCGGCGCGTGGCGGTCGCGGGCGCAGACGGCGGCGGCCGCGCGGGGCGGGCTTCACCTACGCGCGCCTACGGCCAGCTGAAGCTGGCGCAGGTCACCGAGGCGGTCGCCGACGCGCATCGCGGCGCTCGCCGGCGATCCGCGCCGCGGCAGCGGCAGTCGCCGGCTATATCGAGCAGCAGCGGCTGAGCGTGTCGCCGCCGCGACGGCCGCGCGGCGGGGCCTATTCCGCCTTCGTCGACTTCCTGCGCCGCTTCGACCTCGAGTTCCGCATCCGCCGCCTGCGCTTCCTGCTGCGCGCGGATCAACGCGCTGGCGGCCGACCCGCGGCGACGACGAGCGCGCCGGCGATCGACGCGCTGAAGGCGTCGACTCTACGACGCTGCTCGCGCCCTATCTCGCGCTGCGCCGCGACGCTCCGACGCGATGCCGGCCTACGCCGCCGCCGGCGCACGATCCGCTGGCGGCGCTGCGCGCGCTCGACCGTGCGCTTCGATCTGAAGGCGCTCGACGCCGCCACCGATGCGGCGCTGGTCGAATTGCTGGCGATGGACGTCGCTTCGCCGCTGCGCCGGGCGCTGCTGCGCGCCTAGCTCGGCTTCCCCTTCTACGACATCGCCCTGCTGCCGCTGCTCCAGGGCGACGGCCTCGACGAGTTCGACGAGATCAAGGTCGACCGCATCAGCGCCCGACGACGCCGTCGCCATCCGCGCCGGCGGCCACGCGGCGACGCTGAAGGGCACGCAGTTCAACAGCGTTCGGCGCCTTCTTCAGCCGCGCCTACCGCGAGAACGACTATCTCTGGGGCCGCCTGCACGCCGCCGACCGGCTGATCGACATCGTCGTCTCGACCGTGCCGGCGGGCACGCTCGGCGACCCGGCCGTTGCGGCGGTCGAAGCGACAGGCTTTCGCCGCCATCCTCGCCGCCGAACGCGGCCATCTGACCGCCGTCGGCGACCTGATCGCCGCGATCGAGCGCGAGATCTAGGCGGCGACGGGTCTCGCCGGCGTCCGGCCAGCCCGACCAGACCGAAGCCGGCGATCAGCATCGTCCAGGTCGGCGGGCTCGGGCACGGCGCCGAACGGCACGGCGACATCGGGCGTCGTCTCGAAGCGGACGCCGTAGAGCGTCGACCCGGCGATGTCGGCATAGCCGTACTGGTAGCCCTGGCCGAGATCGAAGCGGAAGCCGACCAGCCCCTCGCTGATCGAATAGGGCACGGCCGCCGGCGCCGCGTAGGACAGGAACTGGCCGTGTTCGCGCCCGGACCGAAGCTGCCGCCGCGGTTGGTGAAGTACGACGTCGGCTGCGGCGGATCGTAGAACGGCGCGCCGAAGCTCGCGATCTGCGTCGTGCCGCCGGTCGAGACGCCCGCCGGATTATACGCGAAGAACGACTTGTCGACGGTGGTGAAGGTGATGCTGTCGCCGCCGTCGAAGCTGTAGGTGTAGGGGTGGTCGTAGAAGCTGACGCCGCCGAGCGCGACCGTGTCGACCGGCAGCGACCGCCGGTGCCAGCGGCGAACGCCGCCATCAGTATCCCATCGCCTTGTGCATGGAGAACCGCCTTGTGTCCGAGCAGCTGAACCCAACGGAGCAACGAGCCACGGTGCGACGTTGCCGCGGCTGCGACAATGCGCCGGGCCGTACGGTCGCTGCCGACATGTCGTACCGGCATAGACTGCGAAAGGGGCGGCGTCGCTCGCCGCGCCCCCGAACTGCCGTGCGGCGCTACTGCATCCGTGCCGCGGCGGGCGTCATGCCCTTGACCATCGTCAGGTGGCTCTCGACGACCGGCACGATCTGGCCGGCGACCTGCCTTCAGGTTCGGCCTGTCGCCCGACAGCGCATATTCCTTCTGGAAGGCGAGCGTCTCCTGGTGCGCGATGACCTGCTGCTTCTTGTAGAGCAGGTCGCGCTTGGCTGCCGGTGGCGTGCTTCAGCGCGTCGATCATGCCCTTCTGCTTGGGCGTCAGCACCGGCGGCGGCGGGTTCAGCCCGTCGGCCTTGGCCGCGGCCATGACGTCGTTGGTCGACTTGGTGTGGTCGGTGATCATCTGCTGGGCGAACTGCTGGATCTGCGGGTCCTTGCTGTCCTGCATCAGCTTCGCGATTCGGTGATCTCGAACAGGTCGCTGGCGCCGGCCTTCATGACATAGGTGCCGGCGGGCAGGGCGATCGCCGAGAGCGGCGGCCGGGCACCAGCGCCATGGCGGCGGCGGCGAACAGCGTCAAGTCTTCATCGGATCGAATCTCCTTGATTGATCGCCCGACAATGCGCCGCCACCGGCCGCGGTTCCACGCCGGCTCGCGCGCCGCCTTGCGCGCCGCGGAACCCCATGCTAACGCCCCGCTCGCTTGACCGCCCGGGCCGACCTCGCGGCGGGCCGCGGGCATTTTCGGCCATCATCGGCGCTGTGGGCGAGTTTCGTGGAAACATCGGGCGGTATCGTTGCGGGACTGTCGGGGCGTTATGCCACCGCGCTGTTCGATCTCGCGCGCGAGGCGAAGGCGGTCGACGCCGTCGCCGCCAGCCTCGCCTCGGTCCGCGCCGGCCTCGCCGAGTCGGACGACCTGCGGACGCTGACGACCAGCCCGATGATCGACCGCGCGACCGCCACGCGCGGCATCGAAAGCGTCGCCGCGGCGATGCAGCTCGATCCGCTGACCCGCAACTTCCTCGGCGTGCTGGCGCACAACCGCCGGCTGTCGGCGCTGCCGGCGATCATCCGCGACTTCGACGCGCCTGAGCGCCCGTGCGCGCGGCGAGATCACCGCCGAGGTCACGAGCGCGCATCGCGCTCGACGACGAGACAGCAGGCGGCGCTGAAGGCCAAGCTGCGCGCCGGGCTCGGCGCCGACGCCGCGCTGATCCTGCACGTCGATCCCGAAATCCTGGGCGGGCTGATCGTCCGCGTCGGCAGCCGCATGATCGACAGCTCGCTCCGCACCAAATTGAACAGCCTCGCCACGGCGATGAAAGGCTAGACGATGGACATCCGTGCCGCAGAAATCTCCGCAGGTCATCCGCGACCAGATCGCCAACTTCGGCACCGAGGCGCAGGTCACCGAGGTCGGCCAGGTGCTGTCGGTCGGCGACGGCATCGCGCGCGTCTTCGGCCTCGACAACGTCCAGGCGGGCGAAATGGTCGAGTTCCCCGGCGGCATCAAGGGCATGGCGCTGAACCTCGAGGCCGATAACGTCGGCATCGTCATCTTCGGGTCGGACTCGACGATCAAGGAAGGCGACACCGTCAAGCGCACCGGCACCATCGTCGACGTGCCGGTCGGCAAGGGCCTGCTCGGGCGCGTCGTCGACGGCCTCGGCAACCCGATCGACGGCAAGGGCCCGCTGACCGACGTCGACGCGCAGCCGCGTCGAGGTGAAGGCGCCCGGCATCATCCCGCGCAAGTCGGTCCACGAGCCGATGCAGACCGGGCCTGAAGGCGCTCGACGCGCTCGTCCCCGTCGGCCGCGGCCAGCGCGAGCTGATCATCGGCGACCGCCAGACCGGCAAGACCGCGGTCGCGATCGACACCTTCATCAACCAGAAGGCGCCAACGCCGCCGCCGGCGACGACGACAGAAGAAGCTTTACTGCATCTACGTCGCGATCGGCCAGAAGCGCTCGACCGTCGCCCAGATCGTCCGCGCGCTCGAAGAGAACGGCGCGATGGAATATTCGATCGTCGTCGCCGCGACCGCGTCGGAGCCGGCGCCGCTGCAGTTCCTCGCGCCCTACACCGGCTGCACGATGGGCGAGTATCTTCCGCGACAACGGCATGCACGCGGTCATCGTCTACGACGACCTGTCGAAGCAGGCGGTCGCCTATCGCCAGATGTCGCTGCTGCTGCGCCGCCCGCCGGGCCGCGAGGCCTATCCCGGGCGACGTCTTCTATCTCCACAGCCGCCTGCTCGAGCGCGCCGCCAAGATGAGCGACGCGCATGGCAGCGGCTCGCTGACCGCGCTGCCGATCATCGAGACGCAGGCCGGCGACGTCTCGGCGTACATCCCGACCAACGTCATCTCGATCACCGACGGGCAGATCTTCCTCGAGACCGAGCTGTTCTACCAGGGCATCCGCCCGGCGATCAACGTCGGCCTGTCGGTCAGCCGCGTCGGCTCGGCGGCGCAGACCAAGGCGATGAAGAAGGTCGCCGGCTCGATCAAGCTCGAGCTCGCGCAGTACCGCGAGATGGCGGCGTTCGCGCAGTTCGGCTCCGACCTCGACGCCTCGACGCAGAAGCTGCTCAACCGCGGCCCGCGCCTGACCGAGCTGCTCAAGCAGGGCCAGTTCCAGCCGATGCCGTTCGAGGAGCAGGTCGTCAGCATCTTCGCCGGCGTCAACGGTTACCTCGACAAGGTGCCCGCCAAGGACGTCACCCGCTTCGAGGCCGCGCTGCTCGCGCATGTCCGCGCCAACCATGCCGACGTGCTGACGCGATCCGCACGAAGAAGGACATTTAGGACGACACCAAGAAGGCGCTGAACGAGCTGATCGGCCAGTTCGCCGGCACGTTCGCGTAAGCAGCCCGGAAAGGACGATGGCCAGCCTCAAAGCGCTGAAGATGCGGATCACTTCGATCAAGTCGACGCAGAAGATCACCAAGGCGATGAAGATGGTCGCCGCCGCCAAGCTGCGCCGCAGCCAGGAGGCGGCCGAAGCCGCGCGCCCCTATTGCGGAGCGGATGGCGGCGGTGATCGCGAGCCTCGGCAGCCGCATCATCGTCGGGCCTGAAGTCGCCGCAAGCTGCTGACCGGCACCGGCGACGACCAGACCTACCTGCTCGTCGTCGTCACCTCGGAGCGCGGCCTTGCCGGCGGGTTCAACACCAACATCGTCCGCTTCGCCCGCCGTCGCGCCGACGAGCTGATGGCGCAGGGCAAGACGGTCAAGCTGCTGCTCGCCGGGCGCAAGGGCCGCGCCGCCTTCGTCCGCACCCATCGCGAGGCGATCCTCGACACGCTCGACCTCGTCCACGGCAAGCGCCAGGCGTTCGCCGACGCGCAGACCATCGCCGCAGAACGTCATCGACCGCTTCAACAAGGGCGAGTTCGACCGCGCGGAACTGTTCTTCTCGACCTTCCGCTCGCCGCTGGTCCAGGAGCCGACGCGCGTCCAGCTGATCCCCGCCGCCCTGCCCGAGGCGAAGGACGCCACGCCGCAGGCTCCGGCCGGCGGCCCCCCGCCCGCGGCGATCGAGTACGAGCCCGACGAGGAATCGATCCTTGCCGACCTGCTGCCGCGCAACCTCGCCGTCCAGATCTTCCGCGCCATGCTCGAGAACCAGGCGAGCTTCTTCGGCGCGCAGATGACGGCGATGGACAACGCGACGCGCAACGCCGGCGACATCATCACCAAGCTGACCATCCAGTACAACCGCACGCGGCAGGCGGCGATCACGACGGAGCTGATCGAGATCATCGCCGGCGCCGAAGCCGCTGTAAGTCGACCGACCGAAGGACAAGCCCATGGCCACCACCCCCACCACCAACAACATCGGCCGCGTCAGCCAGGTCATCGGCGCCGTCGTCGACGTGCACTTCGACACCGAGCTGCCGGCGATCCTGTCGGCGCTCGAGACCAGGGTCGACGACCGCCGGCTGGTGCTCGAGGTCGCGCAGCATCTCGGCGAGAACACCGTCCGCACCATCGCGATGGACTCGACCGACGGCGCTCACCCGCGGCCAGAGCGGTGACCGACACCGGCGGCCAGATCCGCGTTCCCGTCGGCCCCAAGACGCTCGGCCGCATCCTCAACGTCATCGGCGAGCCGATCGACGAGCGCGGCCCGGTCGACGCCGAGACGACCATGCCGATCCATGCCGAGGCGCCGACCTTCCTCGACCAGTCGACCGAAAGCGCGATCCTCGTCACCGGCATCAAGGTCATCGACCTGATCGCGCCCTACGCCAAGGGCGGCAAGATCGGCCTGTTCGGCGGCGCCGGCGTCGGCAAGACCGTGCTGATCCAGGAGCTGATCAACAACATCGCCAAGGGCCACGGCGGCACGTCGGTGTTCGCCGGCGTCGGCGAGCGGACGCGCGAGGGCAACGACCTCTACCACGAGTTCCTCGAGGCCGGCGTCATCGCCAAGGACGCCGACGGCAACGCCATCTCCGAAGGCTCGAAGGTCGCGCTGGTCTTCGGCCAGATGAACGAGCCGCCGGGCGCCCGCGCCCGCGTCGCCCTGTCGGGCCTGACCAATCGCCGAATATTTCCGCGACGTCGAGGGCCAGGACGTGCTGTTCTTCGTCGACAACATCTTCCGCTTCACCCAGGCCGGGTCGGAAGTGTCGGCGCTGCTCGGCCGCATCCCGTCGGCCGTCGGCTACCAGCCGACGCTGGCCACCGACATGGGCGCGCTGCAGGAGCGGATCACCTCCACCAACAAGGGCTCGATCACCTCGATCCAGGCGATCTACGTCCCCGCCGACGATCTGACCGACCCGGCGCCGGCGACCTCGTTCGCCCACCTCGACGCGACGACGACGCTGTAGCCGCGCGATCGCCGAGCTCGGCATCTACCCGGCCGTCGACCCGCTGACTTCGACCAGCCGCGTCCTCGAGCCGCGCACCGTCGGCGAGGAACATTACGCGGTCGCCCGCTCGGTCCAGGAGGTGCTGCAGCGTACAAGTCGCCTGCAGGACATCATCGCCATTCTCGGCATGGACGAGCTGTCGGAAGAGGACAAGCTGACCGTCGCCCGCGCGCGCAAGTCAGCGCTTCCTCACCAGCCGTTCCACGTCGCCGAAATCTTCACCGGCACCCCGGGCGTGTTCGTCCAGCTGGAGGACACGATCAAGGGCTTCAAGGTCATCGTCGCCGGCGAGTACGACCATCTGCCGGAGGCGGCGTTCTACCTCGTCGGCACGATCGAGGACGCGGTCAAGAAGGGCGAGCGGCTGGCGCAGGACGCGGCGTA
>CAWJZA010000013.1:0-69238 GCA_963847215.1 uncultured Alphaproteobacteria bacterium | reverse complement strand
CGTCGTCGATCTCCCAGCCGCGGGACTGCAGCCCCTCGGCGAGGGTCTCGGTCGCGATGTCGGCGCGCGGGAGGAGCACCCGGTCGACCGGGTCGAGCACGTCGTCGTGCGGCGGGAAGACCTCGAGCAGGCCCTCGGAGGACTGCTCGGTCTGCTCGTCCGGCACCAGTTCGGGGTGCACGCCGAAGGCGCGGACCGTCGACGCGGTCGCCTCGCCCACGCAGGCGATCTTCACGCCGGCGAACGCGCGGGCGTCGAGCCCGAACTCCTGGAACTTCTCCCACACCGCGCGCACCGCGTTCTGGGAGGTGAACACCACCCACTGGTAGCGCCCGTCGACCAGGCCCTTGACCGCGCGCTCCATCTGCGCGGGCGAGCGGGGCGGCTCGACGGCGATCGTCGGGACCTCCTCGGGCACCGCGCCGTGCACGCGCAGCCGGTCGCTCATCGCGCCGGCCTGGTCCTTGGTGCGGGGCACCAGCACCCGCCAGCCGTAGAGCGCGCGGGACTCCCACCACGACAGCGCGGCCCGGTCGCCCGCGGCGTCCCCGACGGTGATCGTCAGGGGCCCGTCGAGGTCGGCGCCGTCGGCGGTCAGCTTGTCGACGCTGGAGGTGACCGTCTTCTGCTTGGACTCGGTGCCCTGCGAGGTGATCAGCGCCGGCGTCTCGGGCTTCCAGCCGTTCTCCACCAGCGACGACGAGGTCGACGCGAGGTCGGTGACCGAGGCGGTGAGCACGAGCGGGCCGGGTGCGACGGCGAGCGTGGTCCAGTCCAGCCCGCCGCGGACGTCGACGGCGGTGTACGACGAGCCGAGCGCGACGCCGGCGTAGGCCGGGACGGCGGTGCTCGCGGGCATGCCCGGGACGACGTCGAACGGCACCCCCGCGGCGGCGACGGCCCGGACCTCGGTGATCACCGTCCCGCGGGTCAGCGGGTCGCCCACCACCAGGCGGACGACGGAGGCCCCGCCCTGCGCCTGCGCGGCGAGGTGCTCGGCGAGCGCCGTCGGGTCCTCGGGCAGCGGCTCGGCGACCTCGGCCCCGCCCGCCAGCGACCCGTCGGCCGGGGAGCCGTCGGGGTCGGGCAGCGGCGAGACCTCGGCGTCGCCGCCGGGGTGGCGGACCGTGACCGGGCGGGGGGCGTCGGCGAGCAGCGCGAGCACGTCGTCCGGCACGCCCGGGTCCGCCACGACGTAGGTCGCGGAGGCCAGCGCCTCGCGCGCCCGCACGGTCAGCAGCCCGGGGTCACCGGGTCCGCTGCCGACGAAGGCGACCCGTCCTGCGGTGGTGGAGGGGGGTGCGGTCATGTCCTGTCTCGTCCCATCGTCATCTCCCTGCGACGGTCGCGTCCGTCAGCCACCGGTCCCGGTGGCCGTCGGCTCCGCGCCGTCGGCGAGCAGCTCGGCGGCCAGCGACCGCCCGATCTGCTCGGCATCCTTCGTCTCTCCGGTGGCCGAGTTGCGCACGAGCGCTCCCTCGGCCGTCGTGGCGAACGCCCGCAACGACAATCGCTCCACGATGCGCCCGTCGTCGTCCAGATCCTCGACGAGATCGGCCAGGGCACCGATGGCTGCGCTGCACGGCGATCCGAGCTCGTGCAGCACCGCCCGTTCGGCGGTCACGGCAGCGGACGTCGATTCGTCGTGCAACGACGACCGCAGGAAGGTCTCGAGGTCGGTGTCGGCGACGCGGCACTCCACGGCGAGCGCGCCCTGGCCGGGGGCGGGCAGCATCTGCAGCGGGTCGAGGACCTCGGTGGCCTCGCCCGCCCGGCCGATCCGCGCGAGCCCGGCCCGCGCGAGGACCACGCCGTCCACCTCGCCGTCGGTGACCTTGCGGATCCGGGTCTCGACGTTGCCGCGGATCCCGACGACCTGCAGGCCCAGCCCCAGCGCGTCGAGCTGCGCGGTCCGCCGGGGCGACCCGGTCCCGATCACCGAGCCGGGCGGGAGCTCGCCGAGCACCATCTGGTCCCGGGCGACGAGCACGTCGCGGGGGTCGGCCCGCTCGGGCACCGCCGCCAGCACGACCCCGGGCAGGCCCGCCGTCGGGAGGTCCTTGTAGGAGTGGACGGCGACGTCGATCCGGCCCTCCAGCAGCGCCTCACGCAGCGCCGAGGTGAACACCCCGACGCCCGCCTGGGCGATCGGGGTGTTGGCGGCCTGCGAGCGGTCGCCCAGCGTCGAGATCTCCACGATCTCCACCTCGGCGCCCCGCGCCGTGAGCGCGTCGGCGACGCCCGCGTCTGGGTCTTCGCCAGGTGGCTCGCCCGGGTGCCGATCCGGATCGTGCCCAGCGCCGTCGGGGCCGTCACCGGGTGCCTCCCTGGCCCCGCGGGGCGGGCGCGGCGAGCGCCTGGTCGACCTCGCCGCCCTCGAGCCACGCGGACTCCGCGGGGGACACGGTCTCCGCCGTGATCGCGGAGCCGCCGGGACCCGAGGTCACGGCCGCGGGCGCCTGCGGGTCGAGCTCGAACAGCTCGCGCAGGGCCTCGGCGTACGTGTCCCCGCCGGGCGACTGCGCCAGGGTCGTCGATCATGGCTGGAACCCCCCGGTTGCCTGTGTCGCCAAGTATGACAAGTCCGCTGCCGCCGCTCAAGCGCGATGACGCTGGCGCGGCCGGTTTTCCGGGGATAATAGGCGGGGCCAGTCAACCGGAGCATCGGCCGTGCCGCAGTCGAAGAGCCTCGCCGTCGTCGCCGCCGCGGCCCTGTTCGCCGCGCCGCTGCATGCCGCCGAGACCGTCGTCGCCGTCGCCGCCAACTTCACCGAGCCGGCCAAGGCGATCGCCGCGGCGTTCACCAGGGCGACCGGCGACACGGCGACGCTCAGCTTCGGCTCGTCGGGGTCGTTCTACACGCAGATGACGCACGGCGCGCCGTTCGAGGTGTTCCTGTCGGCCGACGCCGAGCGCCCGGCGAAGCTGGAGGCGGACGGGCTGCGGTGCCGGGGACGCGCTTCACCTACGCGGTCGGGCAGCTGGTGCTCTATTCGGCGACCCCCGGCCTGGTCGATGGCAAGGGCGCGGTGCTGAAGGGCGGCTTCGCCCATCTCGCCATCGCCGACCCGGCCGCGGCGCCCTACGGCGCCGCGGCCGTCGAGACGCTGAAGAGGCTCAAGCTGTACGACGCGGTCGCGCCCAAGTTCGTCACGGGCAGCTCGATCACCCAGGCCTATCAGTTCGTCGCCACCGGCGCGGCCGAGCTCGGCTTCGTCGCCGCCGAGCCAGGTGGTCGACGTCGCCGGCGGCTCGCGCTGGCTGGTGCCGGCGTCGCTGCACGCGCCGATCGAGCAGGCAGGCGGTCGAGCTCAAGACCGGCGCCGCCAACCCCGCCGCGGCGAAGTTCCTGAAGTTCCTGCAAGGGCCGGAAGCCAGAGCGATCATCAAGAGCTACGGCTACGAGGTCCGCTGACGGGTGGAGCTGGTCGTCGCCACGACGATCGAGCTGGCCGGCGTCACCACGCTCCTGCTGCTGCTCCTGGCGACGCCGCTGGCGTGGTGGCTGGCGCGTTCGCCGCGCTGGTGGAAGGAAGTGATCGCAGCCGTCGCCGCCGTGCCGCTGGTCCTGCCGCCGACGGTCATCGGCTTCTACCTGCTGGTCGCCATGGGGCCGGCCGGGCCGCTGACCGCGCTGCTGCGGCCGCTCGGCATCCACAGCCTCGCCTTCACCTTCGCCGGGCTGGTGCTGGGCAGCCTGGTCTATTCGCTGCCCTTCGCCGTGCAGCCGCTCCGGACCGCGTTCGCGGCGATCGACCCGCGCGGGCTCGATCTCGCCGCGACCATGGGGGCGGGGCCGCTCGACCGCTTCGTCAGCGTCGGCGTCCCGCGGCGCGGCGCGGCTTCGTCGCCGCCGCCATCCTCGTCTTCGCCCATACCGTCGGCGAGTTCGGCGTCGTGCTGATGATCGGCGGCAACATTCCGGGGCGGACCGAGGTGCTGTCGACGCGCATCTACAGCCTGGTCGAAAGCCTGCAGTTCGGCGCGGCGCACACCATCGCCGCGGCGCTGGTCGCCTTCGCCTTCGTCGCCCTGCTGGCGCTGCTGCTCGTCGACCGCCGGCTCGGCAGCCTGGCGTGAGCGTCCTCGACGTCGCGCTGCACGGTGGGGCGGGCTTCCGCGCTCGACGTCGCCTTCGCCGCGCCGCCGGGGCGTGACGGCGCTGCTCGGGCCGTCGGGCGCGGGCAAGACCAGCGTGCTGCGCGCCGTCGCCGGGCTCGACCGCCGGCCGGGGCGGATCGCGCTGGGCGACGAGGTCTGGCAGGACGCCGGCTCCTTCGTCGCCGCGCACCGCCGCCGCGTCGGCTTCGTCATGCAGGGGACGGGCCTGCTGCCGCACCTGACGGTCGCCGGCAACCTCGACTATGCGGCGCGCCGGGCGCCGCCGGGGCGCTTCGCCCGCGACGCCATCGTCGCGGCGACCGGCATCGCCGCCCTGCTCGACCGCCCGGCCAACCGCCTGTCGGGCGGCGAGGCGCAGCGCGCGGGCATCGCCCGGGCGCTCCTCGGCCAGCCGCGCGTGCTGCTGCTCGACGAGCCGCTCTCCGCCCTCGACGCGGACGCCCGCGCGGCGATGGTCGAGACCTTGGCCGCCCTGTTCGCCGCCGCGGAAATCCCGGTGGTCTATGTCACGCACGACGCGGCCGAGGCGGCGCGGCTGGCGAGGCGGATGGTGCGGACTGGCGGACGGCCGCGTGGCCGCCTAGCGGCGCGCGTCGATCGCCAGCGTCGCGTGTCCGGCCGGCACGTCCTTCATCGTGGCCGCCACCGCCTCGGCCGCGGCCATGACGCGCAGCACGTTGCCGCCGGCGACCTTGGCGAGGTCGGCGTCGCTCCAGCCGCGCCGGGCGAGTTCGGCGAGCAGGGCGGGGTAGGTGGCGACGCTCTCCAGCCCCTGCGGCAGCGAGCCGCTGACCCCGTCGAAGTCGCTGCCGATCCCGACATGGTCGACGCCCGCGACGTTGCGCGATATGGTCGATGTGGTCGGCGACCTGCGCCAGCGTGACGACGGGGGCGGGGTGCGCCGTTTCCCACTCGGCGAGTGCCGCCTCGGCCTTCTCGGGCTGGCCGATGAACAGCCCGCCGAACGGCGGCGCGTTGAGCCGCGTCTTCTCCGCCGCCGGCGTCGGCCGCCCACCGGCGGTAGGCGTCGGAGACGTAGCTCCGCGCGAAGTTGACCATGACGACGCCGCCGTTCGCCGCGACCAGCCGCAGCACGTCGTCGGGCACGTTGCGGGGATGGTCGTCGAGCGCCGCGCGCGCGGAGTGCGAGAAGATCACCGGCGCCTTCGACGCCGCCAGCGCCGCGCGCATCGTGCCCTCGCTGACGTGGCTGAGGTCGACCAGCATCCCGAGCCGGTTGAGCTCGGCGACGACCGCCAGGCCGAACGGCGTCAGCCCGCCGTGCTTCGGTGCGTCGGTCGCCGAATCGGCCCAGTCGATGGTGTGGCTGTGGGTCAGCGTCAGATAGCCGGCGCCGAGGTCGTGATAGGCGCGCAGCACCGACAGGTCGGCGTCGATCTGGCCGCCGCCCTCGACCCCGATCAGGCTGGCGATGCGCCCCTCGCGGTGGATGCGGCGGACGTCGGCGGCGGTGCGGGCGAGCGCGAAGTCGGCCGGGTAGCGGCGGACGATGTCGCTTGACCAGGTCGATCTGCTCGAGCGTCTCCTCAACCTGCTGCAGCGGCGGCAGGTCGGCCGAGACGTAGACCGACCAGAACTGCCCGCCGACGCCGCCGGCGCGGAGCCGGGCAATGTCGGTGTCGTAGGGCGGCGTGTGCTGCCCCAGCCCGTGCGTCAGGTCGAGCGTCCAGCGGCCCTCGCCCTCCTGCCCGCGCAGCGTCTCGGGCCAGTCGTTGTGCCCGTCGATCAGCGGCGTCGCCTTGAGCACGGCGGCGACGCGCGCCTCGGGCGTCGCCGCCAGCGCCGGTCCCGTCGCCGCGATCGCCAACGCCACCGCCATCCGTGTGATCATGCCCGCTCTCCTGTTCAGGCGTGCTTAGCCGATCGCGCCCCCGATACCACCGTCGTTGTCTGTCGTTCAGGCGCGGGCGGCTAGATGCGGCGTGCTGTCCGCGCGTGTCAGTTGATGGTTGCCGCCACCGTCGCGGTCCCGCATGGCGCACGGGCCTGCTGGAGTTTGTCTTGCCGAACCTGTTCTCGCCGCTGAAGGCCGTGCTTCTCGCCGCCGCCGCTGTCGTCCCGGTCCTTGCCCACGCTGCCCCGGCGCCGGCGGCTGCGCCGACGGCCGACGCTGCCCCGTGCCGGCGGCTGCGCCGCGGCCGACGCTGCCGCGACGGCGGACATCGTCGTCACCGCGAAGAAGCTCGACGCGGCCCGCGACGCCATCCTGCCCGATCTCGGCGCGAGCAAATATTCGTTCGACAAGGCGGCGCTCGACCTGCAGCCGGGCGGGCAGGACCGCGGCCTCGCCCAGGTGCTGCAGCAGGCCCCCGGCGTCGCCCAGGACAGCGACGACGAGATCCACGTCCGCAACGAGCACGGCAACGTCCAGTACCGGATCAACGGCGTCATCATTCCCGAAAGCATCGGCGGCTTCGGCCAGACGATCGACACGCGCATCGCCGACACGGTGTCGCTGCTGACCGGCACGCTGCCGGCGCAGTACGGCTATCGCACCGCCGGCGTCGTCAACATCACGACCCAGTCGGGCAAGTTCGATTTCGACGGCGACGTCGACTTCTACGGCGGCTCGAACGGGCGGATCGAGCCGAGCTTCACCCTCAAGGACGCGACCGGCGGCCTCAACTATTTCGTCTCGTTCAGCTATCTGCAGGACGACCTCGGCATCGAGAACCCGACGCCGGCGCGCAGCGCGATCCACGATCGCACCGAACAGTATCGTGGCTTCGTCTACCTGTCGCAGGTGCTGTCCGACACCAGCCGGCTGACGGCGTTCGGCGGCAGCGCCATCGGCCGCTTCCAGATCCCGAACAACCCGGGGCAGAACCCGGCCTTCACCGTCAACGGCGTATCCGCCTTCGATTCGGCGCGGCTCGACCAGAACCAGCGTGAATATACCCACTATGGGGTGCTGGCGTACCAGTTGTCGGCCGACCCCTTCAGCCTCCAGATCGCCCCGTTCATCCGCTATTCGCGGACCAGCTTCAGCCCCGATCCCACGGGCGGCGACATCATCTTCAACGGCTTCTCCGACGCCTCGCGCCTGTCGAGCCTGGCCTATGGCGTCCAGGCGGACGCCTCGTACAAGCTGGCCGAGCGGCACACGCTGCGCGGCGGCCTGTTCTTCCAGAACGAGCGGACGCGCTCGCTCGTCACCTCGCGTGTCCTGCCGGTCGGCGGCGACGGCACGCCGTCGAGCGACGTGCCGTTCGCCATCACCACCGCCGGCGGCAAGACGGGGCAGCTGTACGGCGTCTATCTGCAGGACGAGTGGACGCTGACGCCCGAGCTGACGCTCAACCTCGGCGCGCGCTTCGATGCGGTCGACGCCTACACGACCGAGAACCAGCTGAGCCCGCGGGTCAACCTGGTGTGGACGCCGTCGAAGGCGACGACGGTCCACGCCGGCTACGCCCGCGACTTCACGCCGCCGCCGCAGGAGCTGATCGGCGCGACGACGGTGGCGCAGTTCGCCGGCACGACCAAGGCCGTCGGACCCGTGTCGTCGGCGGCGATCGGCGCGGTCAAGGCCGAGCGCGAGCACTATCTCGACGCCGGCGTGCTGCAGACGGTGATCCCCGGCCTGACGGTCGGCCTCGACGCCTATTACAAGATCAAGCGCAACCTGCTCGACGAGGGGCAGTTCGGCGAGGCGCTGGTGCTGTCGCCGTTCAACTATGCCCGCGGCTGGGCGTGGGGCGTCGAGCTGACCACCGCCTATCGCGCCGGGCGGCTGAGCCTGTACGGCAACGCCTCGCGCGGGCAGGAGAAGGGGCGCGACATCGTCTCGAGCCAGTTCTTCTTCGCCCCCGACGAGCTCGCCTACATTGCCGCCCACCCGATCTTCACCGACCACAGCCAGTTCTGGACCGCGTCGGCAGGCGCGAGCTATGCGATCGACGACGGCCTCGGCAAGCTCTCGCCGACGGTCGATGCGGTCTATGGCGACGGTCTGCGCCGCGGCGATCCCGCAGGCATCGTGCCCAACGGCGGCAAGCTGCCGGCCTATGCGACGGTCAACCTCGGCATCTCGCAGGCGATCGAGCACGGCGTGCTGAAGGGCATCATCCTGCGCTTCGACGTCACCAACCTGTTCGACGCCAGCTACGAGATCCGCGACGGGTCGGGCGTCGGCGTCGGCGCGCCGCAATATGGCGCGCGGCGCGGTTTCTTCGCGGGGATCAGGCGAGCCTTCTAGCCGATCACACCAGGATCGGCACGCCGACGACGGCGGCGATCGCGGCGATGAAGGTGGCGACGAACGCCGCGACGATGACCCGATCCATGACCCACTCCTGAACTCGATGTTCAACTACGGGTCAGCTACGGACGTTCCCCCGCGGCCGGTGCGACGAACAGATGGAGGTGCGCCTTGCCGTAGGTGCGGGTGCCGTCGCGCCTCAGCCCGGGGGGATCGAGCACCTCGCCCTTGCCGGTCTCGACGACGACCCAGGCGTGCGGCGCGATCCAGCCCTGCTCGCGCAGCCGGGCCAGCGCCGGCAGGGCCAGCCCCTCGCCGTACGGCGGGTCGAGCAGCAGCAGGTCGAACGGCGCCGCGGCGCGGCCGACGCCGGCGACCGGCTGCGCCAGCACGGTCGTCGCGAACTCCGCCCCCAGCCGGTCGATGTTGGTCCGCAGCGCCGCCACCGCCACCCGGTCGCTCTCGACGAAGGTCGCGTGCGCCGCGCCGCGCGACAGCGCCTCCAGCCCGAGCGCGCCGGTGCCGGCGAACAGGTCGGCGACGCGCAGGCCGTCGAACCCGCCGAGGCGCGAGGCCAGCATCGAGAACAGCGCCTCGCGCGCCCGCTCGCTCGTCGGGCGCACCGCCTCGCCCGCCGGTGCGACCAGCGGCCGCCCGCGCCACTGGCCGGCGACGATCCTCACGCGCCCGCCGGCGCCCGGCCGAGACCGCGGCGCAGCCCGGCAATGGCCTCCGCCGGCACCTCCTCGACCCCGCGCACCGGCAGGTCGCCGAGGTCGAACGGGCCGTAGGCGACGCGGATCAGCCGCGACACCTGCAGGCCGAGGAACTCGAGGACGCGCCGGATTTCGCGGTTCTTGCCCTCGGTCAGCGTCATCGTCAGCCACAAGTTGGCGCCCGTCCGCCGCTCGATGTCGGCGTCGATCGGGCCGTAGCGCATCCCGTCGATCTCGATGCCCTCGATCAGGCTCTCGAGCCCCGCCTGGGTGATCTCGCCGTACGCCCGCACGCGGTAGCGGCGCGCCACCGCGTTCGCCGGCAGCTCGAGGTGGCGCTTGAGCCCGCCGTCGGTGGTCAGCAGCAGCAGCCCCTCGGTGTTCATGTCGAGCCGCCCGACCGGGACCAGCCGCGGCAGGCCGGGCGGCAGCGCGTCGAAGATCGTCGGCCGCCCGCCGGGGTCGCGCGCCGTGGTCAGGAAGCCGGCCGGCTTGTGGAAGCGGAACAGCCGCGTCGCCTCGATCGGTGCCACCGGCCGCCCGTCGAAGGTCACCCCGTCGAGGCTGGCGATGACGTGCGCCGGCGTCGTCAGCACGGTGCCGTTCACCGCCACCCGGCCGTCGGCGATGAAGCGTTCGATGTCGCGGCGCGAGCCGACCCCGGCGCGGGCGAGCAGCTTGGCGATGCGCTGCGGCTCGATGCGGCCGGGCGCGGCCGCGGCGGCGGCGGCGCGGGCGGTGCCGCGCTCGCGGCGCGGGGCGTTGTTCGCCCGCACCCGCGGCGGCTTGGCGGCGGCATCGCCGCGCGGGCCGCCGGCGACCGAGCCGTCGGCCCGGGTGCGCGGCGGCTTGGCCGGGCGCGAGCCCGGCAGTTTGACCGGGCGGCCGCCGAACGGGTTCGACGGCGTGCCGACGTCGCGCCGGGGGCGCGGCCGCTCGCCGTCGCCGTCCAGCCGGGCGGCGTCGCGGCGGTTCGTCGCCAGCGGGGCATCGGCGGTGTCGCGCACCCGGCGCGGGCGCACCGGCGGGGACGATGGGCGGGCGGGCCGGTCGCCCGGCGGGCGCGGGGGCGGACGACCGCCGGGAGTGCGGGGAGGGCGGGGCATGGCGCTAGGTGGAACGCGCCGCCGCGGATGGCAAGGGCGGCGTCGCCCGGCGCCAGCGACGCCTAGCCGGCGTTGTCGACCCGCCGGACCTCGACGGCGCTCTCGGCGAAGCCGTCGAGCAGGCGCGCGTTGACCCCCATCCGCCCGAAGTCCTGCCCCAGCGACTGCCAGTGCGTGCCGCAGCCGCAGACCGGACAGTGGTGGATGCCGATCATCCGGTCGCCCCAGACATAGGCGCGCGTCTCCCCGGCGATGCGGACCTCGTCCGGAGGGTAATAGGCGACGCGCCACGCCAGCCGCCGGCACAGCGAGCAGTTGCAGTCCGCGACCCACGCGGGCGGCTGCGGCACCTCGATCCGCACCCGACCGCAGTGACAGCTTCCGTGAACGCCCATCGCCCGATGTAGGTCGCGGTCGCGTTCCGGGGCAAGTGGCGGCGCGGCGCCCGGCGGGCGGCGGAAGCGCAACAAAGGCCTGTCCTACAGGTGCCGATCTGGCTTAGCCTCGCCACGATGACCGTCGCCGCCCCCCACCCGATTGCCGCCGCCGCGCCGGCTTCACGAACGGCGAGCGGCGGGAAACGGCGGCGCGGGCGTGACCTTTGTGTGACCTTCGCTGTCCTGGCAGGAACCGCCGCGCGAAAAGAGCGGCGCGGGCGTGACCTTCGTGTGACCTTCGCCCCGGCGCGCGCCGGATCGGCCGGCCGGTGACCGCGCCCGATGCCGCCGCACGGGAGGCCGCGCCGCACACCGGCCGCCTGTACCTGATCGTCCTCGCCGCGATCGTCGCCGGGGTGCTCGTCGGGGTGTTCGCGCCTGCGACCGGCGCGGCGCTGAAGCCGCTCGGCGACGGCTTCATCAAGCTGGTCAAGATGGTCATCGCCCCCGTCATCTTCCTGACGGTGACGACCGGCATCGCCGGCATGGGCGAGCTGCGCGAGGTCGGCCGCGTCGTCGGCAGGGCCTTCGCCTATTTCCTCACCCTGTCGACCTTCGCGCTGATCGTCGGGCTGGTCGTCGCCAACGTCGTGCAGCCCGGCGCCGGGCTGCACATCGCGCCCGCCACGCTCGATGCCGGCAGCATCGCCAGCTATACCGCCAAGGCGCACGCGACGACGATCACCGGCTTCCTCCTGGGCATCATCCCGACGACGATGGTCAGCGCGCTGGCCGACGGCGACATCCTGCAGGTGCTGTTCGTCGCCATCCTCACCGGCGTCGCGCTGGCGCTGGCCGGCGAGGCGGCGGCGCCGCTGCTCCGCGTCTTCATCGCCGCGCAGGCGGTGGTGTTCCGCATCGTCGCCATCCTGATGCGGGCGGCCCCCGTCGGCGCCTTCGGGGCGATGGCCTTCACCGTCGGCAAGTTCGGCCTGGGCGCGCTCGCCCATCTCGGCCTGCTGGTGGCGAGCTTCTACGGCACGTCGCTGCTGTTCGTCTTCGGCGTGCTGGGGCTGGTCGGCTGGCGGTGCGGCTTCTCGATCTTCCGCCTCGTCGCCTATCTGCGCGGGGAGCTGCTCCTCGTCCTCGGCACCTCGTCGTCGGAAGCGGCGCTGCCGTCGCTGATCGCCAAGCTGGAGGCTGCCGGCTGCCCCCCGGCCGTCGTCGGGCTGGTCGTGCCGACGGGCTACAGCTTCAACCTCGACGGGACCAACATCTACATGACGCTGGCGGCGCTGTTCATCGCCCAGGCGACCGACGTCCACCTGAGCTTCGGCCAGCAGGCGCTGCTGCTCGGCGTCGCCATGCTGTCGTCGAAGGGCGCGGCCGGGGTGACGGGGGCGGGGTTCATCACGCTGGCGGCGACGCTGGCGGTGGTGCCCGACGTGCCGGTCGCCGGCATGGCGCTGATCCTCGGCGTCGACCGCTTCATGAGCGAGTGCCGCAGCCTGACCAACTTCGTCGGCAACGCCGTCGCGACGATCGTCGTCTCGGCGTGGGAGGGGACGCTCGACCGCGCGGCGCTGGCGACGGCGCTGGGGGCGCAGCGGGAGGCGGTCGCCGCCTAGCGCTCGACCTCCGCCAGCCGCCGCTCGACCGTCGCCACCGCCTGGGTCAGGCCGAGCAGGCGGGCGGCGATGCGGTCGGCGGTGGCCTGCGCCGCCTGGCCGGCAAGGTCCGCCGCCCCTTCCAGCCCGGCGATCTCGCGGCGGATCGGGTCGGCGAAGGCGGCCGCGGCGGTGCGCGCCCCGGCGTCGGTCAACGCCGTCTCGGCCTCGGCGACGACCTCGGCCAGCGTCGCGCGCAGCGTCCCCGCGGCGTTGCCGGCGACCTCGCGCACCCGGGCGAGGACCTCGATCAGCTGGTTCGCCGCCGCCAGCGTCGAGCCGTGCGCCGCCTCCTCGACGGCGCCGAGCGCCGCCTGCGCCGCGGCGAGGTCGCCGGCCAGCCGCGCCGCCGGCGGACCGGCCGCGGCCAGCGCCTGCGCCAGCCCCTCGGCGGCGCCTGCCGCCGGGACCAGCCGCGCCGCCGCCGCCTCGACCTCGACCAGGCTCGCCCGCGCCGTGTCGAGCCGCGGCGCGACGGCATCGGCGGTGTCGCGGACGCTGGTGATCCGCGCCTGAAAGGCGTCGAGCGTCGCCGTGCCCATCGCCGCGGCATGGCCGAGCCGCTTGTCGAGCACGGTGAAGCTGCGCTCGACGGTGGCGATCAGCGCGGCGGTGCGGGCATCGCTCTCGGCCAGGCCAGCGCCGAGCGCGCCGGTGGCGGCGACGATGTGGTCGACCCGTGCGGCGACCGTCGCCGTCGTCTCGCCGCCGATCGCCTCGAGCCCGATGCGTGCCGCGTCGAGGCTGGCCAGCATCGCCTTGCCCTGGGCCTCGACGCCGTCACGGACCTCGGCCAGCGCCGTCGCCGTGCGCGCCAGTGCCGCGTCGACCGCCTGTTCGAGCGCGCCGGTGCGGTCGTCGATCGCCGCGTTGGCCGCCTTGGTCGCGCTGGCGATGGCGCGCACCTGTGCCGCGACCTCGTCCTGCCGCGTGTAGACGCCGGCAAGCAGGGTCTCGACCTCGCCGAGCTGGCGCGCGGTCTCGGTGGCGGCGGCGGTGAGGAGCGCAGTCAGCGCCTCCGCCTGCCGCTGCGCTGCGGGCAGGGCGCCGACGACGGACTGCATCGCCCTGGCCGCCGCCTCGCCGGCCGTGGTCAGTGTCTCGCTGGCGCCGCCGATCGTGCGGCCGGCCTCGGCGAGGCGCGGCAGGTCGTCGGCCGCGGCCCGGTGCAGCGCCTCGAGCCGGCCGCCGATGGCCGCCAGCGTGGCGTCGATGTCGAGCAGGCCGTCGCGCACCACCTGCCCCGCGGCGGCAGCCGCGGCCGTGCGCGCGTCGAGCTCGGCCAGCACTTCGGCATCGTCGCGCCCCGTCCGCCGCAGCAGCTCGACCGCGATCAGTACGACGGCAAGCGGCGGCGCCAGGCGCAGGACGAGCGCCGCGGCGAAGCGGGCCCAGCCGGCTGCGTCCAGCCCACCCGCGCCGCTGCCGGCGGCAACCGTCGCCGCAGCGGCGGCGACCAGCCACGCCAGGCCGACGGCAAGGAGCAGCGCCGCGGGACGGCGCGACGGACGGGACGGCTCGACCACGAAACTACCCCCAAGGTGTTGGCCGCACAGCCTAGCACCGCCGGGGCGCCGGCGAACAGAGGGCGCCCGCCGCGCGGCGGCTCAGCGCGCCGCCAGGGGCACGTAGTCGCGGTGGGTGGCGCCGGTGTAGAGCTGGCGCGGCCGACCGATCTTCTGCTCGGGGTCCTCCATCATCTCGGTCCACTGGGCGATCCAGCCGACCGTGCGCGAGATGGCGAACAGGACGGTGAACATCGACGTCGGGAAGCCGATCGCCGACATGACGACGCCCGAATAGAAGTCGACGTTGGGGTAGAGCTTCTTGTCGATGAAATACTGGTCGCTGAGCGCGATCCGCTCGAGCTCGCGGGCGACATCGAAGATCGGATCGCTGATGTTGAGCTTGTCGAGCACCTGCGCGGCGACCTTGGCCATGACCTTCGCCCGGGGGTCGTAGTTCTTGTAGACGCGGTGGCCGAAGCCCATCAGGCGGAAGGGATCGTCCTTGTCCTTGGCCCGGGCGATGAACTCGGGGATGCGGTCGGGCGTGCCGATCTCGCGCAGCATGTTGAGCGCCGCCTCGTTGGCGCCGCCGTGCGCCGGACCCCACAGGCAGGCGATGCCGGCCGAGATGCAGGCGAACGGGTTGGCGCCCGACGATCCCGCCAGCCGGACGGTCGAGGTCGAGGCGTTCTGCTCGTGGTCGGCCTGGAGGATGAGCAGCTTCTCCATCGCGTCCTCGACCACGGGATCGACGACATAGGGCTCGGCCGGCACGCCGAAGGTCATGCGCAGGAAATTGGCCGAGAAGCTGAGCGAGTTGTCGGGGTAGAGGAACGGCTGGCCGATCGAATATTTATACGCCATCGCCGCCAGCGTCGGCATCTTGGCGATCAGCCGGTGGCTGGCGATGACGCGCTGCTTGGGATCGTGGATGTCGGTCGAATCGTGGTAGAAGGCGGCCATCGCGCCGACGATGCCGCACATGATCGCCATCGGGTGGGCGTCGCGGCGGAACCCGCGGTAGAAGGTCGCCAGCTGCTCGTGGATCATCGTGTGGCGGGTGATGTGGCGGCTGAAGTCGGCATATTCGGCGGCGGTCGGCAGGTTGCCGTTGAGCAGAAGGTGGGCCACCTCGAGGAAGCTCGACTGCTCGGCCAGCTGGTCGATCGGATAGCCTCGGTACAGCAGGACGCCGGCGTCGCCGTCGATATAGGTGATCTTCGATTCGCACGCCGCGGTGCTGGTGAAGCCGGGATCATAGGTGAAGCGGCCGGTATTGGCGTACAGCTTGCGGATGTCGATGACCTCGGGTCCGACCGTGCCGGAGAGCACCGGGTAATCGGCCTGCTTGTCGTCGACGCTGAGATGGGCGGTTGCGGTCATGCTGTCACGCTTCCCTGCTGCTGATCATGTCGTCCAAACGCCCGAGTGCCTCATCGCGCCCGAGCAGCTCAAGCACCTCGAACAGGCCCGGCGAGGTCGCCGAACCCGTCACCGCCGCGCGCAGCGGCTGCGCCACCTTGCCGAGCTTGACCCCCGCCGCGTCGGCCACCGCGCGCACCGCCGCCTCGAGGTCGGCGGCGCGCCAGTCGACGTCGGCGAGCGCCGCGCGGACCGCCGCGACCAGCCCACTCGCGCCGGGCTCGTCTAGCAGCTTTTGTGCACCTGCGTCCATGGCGATCGGGCGGCGGGCGACGTAGAACAGGGACGCCGCGGCGAGCTCGACGAGGTCGCTGGCGCGCAGTTTGAGCTCGCCCATGCCGCGCTGCAGCAGCGCCCGGTCGGCATCGGTCAGCGTCCGGCCGAGCGCTGCCTCAACCCGCGGCGTGATCAGCCCGACCAGCCGCGTGTCGTCGGCCAGCCGCAGGTAGTGGCCGTTGACGTGGGCCAGCTTCTTCGCGTCGAAGCGCGCCGGGCCGCGGCCGATGCCGCCAAGGTCGAACCACTCGATCGCCTGGTCGCGGCTGATGAACTCGGCGTCGCCGTGCCCCCAGCCGAGCTTCAGGAGGTAGTTCTCGACCGCCTCGGGCAACATGCCGAGCTCGTCGCGATAGGCGTCGACGCCAAGTGCGCCGTGCCGCTTCGACAGCTTGGCCCCGTCGCTGCCGTGGATCAGCGGGATGTGGGCATAGACCGGCTCCGGCCACCCCAGCGCGCGGATCAGCGCCAGCTGGCGGAAGGCATTGTTCAGATGGTCGTCGCCGCGGATGACATGGGTCACGCCCATGTCGTGATCGTCGACGACGACCGCGAGCATGTATGTCGGCGAGCCGTCGGAGCGCAGCAGGACCATGTCGTCGAGTTCGCCGTTGGCGACGGTAACGTTACCCTGAACGCGATCGGCGATCGTCGTCTCGCCCGACTGCGGCGCGCGGAAGCGGACGACGAAGGGAGCGTCGCCGCCTTCGGCCGGATCGCGGTCGCGCCAGCGGCCGTCATAGCGCAGCGGCTGCTTGGCCGCGCGCTGGGCCGCGCGCATCGCCTCCAGCTCGTCGGCGGTGGCAAAGCATTTGTAGGCGTGCCCGGCGGCGAGCAGCCCCTGCGCGACCTCGGCGTGACGCGCGCTGCGCTCGAACTGCATCACCGGCGCGCCGTCCCAGTCGAGCGCCAGCCAGCGCATGCCGTCGAGGATCGCGTCGACCGCCGCCTGGGTCGACCGCGCCCGGTCGGTGTCCTCGATGCGCAGCAGGAACTGCCCGCCGTGGTGGCGCGCGAACAGCCAGTTGAACAGCGCCGTCCGCGCGCCGCCGATGTGGAGGAAGCCGGTCGGCGAGGGCGCGAAGCGGGTGACGACTTCGCTCTTTGGGGGCGCATCGCCCATGTGCTACGGTCCAGCGATAAAGGGGAAGGGGTGAGGCGCGCGGTGTCTAGCACGGCATATCGCGACTGGGCCAGCCGCCGCTGGCGACCGACATTGCCCGAAGCGGACCCGCGGGCGGTTGGCCGGGCAAAGCGGCTGATGCGCTGGCAGGTCAGTGCTGCCATCCTCATCTGGGTACTGGTTGTGCTTCAAGCCATCGCCGGCGAGCTGTCGCATCGTGGCGACCGATCGATGTGGTTTTCGGTCATGCTCGGTTTGGGCGCGGTGACGCTCGCCCTGATCGCGCTCGATGTCGTCGCGACCTGGTTGCTGGTTTCGCGTTTGGCAAAAGCGGAGGCCAGTGGCGTCGGTCGCTGAGGCCGGGTCCACCACGCCCGCCCGCGCCGGCCTGTCGACGCAGGCGCGGGCGGCGGCCGCCGCGGTCGAGGACTGGCTGCTCGCCGAGCGCGCGCAGATCCCCCTGTGGTCGCCGGCCGCGTTCGGACTCGGCATCGTCCTGTATTTCATGCTGCCCTGGGCGGACGAGCGTTTGGCCGCCGCAGTGGCTGCCGCCGCGGTCGCCGGCGGCGGGCCTCGCGGTGCGCGGCATCGCCGGGCGGATGCTGGTCTGGGGCGGGGTGCTGTGTGCACTGGGGCTGGGCATCGCCGCCTACCGCGCGAACGACGTCGCCAGCCCGGTATTGCGCGACCGCTTCGAGGGCGACGTCGCCGGCACGGTCGAGGCGGTCGAGGTGCGATCCGGGCGCGGCCAGTTCCGCTTCGTCCTCGCTCCCGACGATCGCGGGCTGCCGCCGCACGTCCGCCTCAGCCTCAAGACCAGCGCCGTGCCCGCCGGACTGGTGCCGGGGGCGACGGTGCGGCTCCGGGCGATGCTGCTGCCGCCGCAGGGACCAAGCTTTCCCGGCGGTTACGACTTCGCCCGCACCCTGTGGTTCGCGCAGATCGGCGCGACCGGCTATCCGCTGGGGACGGCGGTCGTCACACGGCCGGCGCCGCCACCGTCGGGGCTGGCGCAGTGGCTCGACGACGCCCGCGCGCGCCTGACCCGGCGGATCGAGGCGCAGGTACCCGGCGACGCCGGCGCGATCTCGGCCGCCTTCGTCACCGGCGACCAGGGGCAGATCTCGACCGAGACGAACCTCGCCATGCGCTGGTCGGGGATGGCGCACCTGCTGTCGATCTCGGGCGTCCATATCGCCATCGTCGTCGGCGGGACGATGTGGTTGACGCGCGCGCTGCTGTGCCTGTCCCCGTGGATCGCGCTGCGCTGGCCGGTCAAGGCGATCGGCGCCGGCGCGGCGGCAGCGGCGGGCATCGCCTACACCATCCTCGCCGGCGCGCAGGTGCCGACGGTGCGATCGTGCATCGGGACCGTCGTCGTCCTCCTCGGCATCACCCTCGGGCGCGAGGCGCTGTCGCTTCGCCTGCTCGCGGCGGCTGGGTTCGTCATCATGGCCGTGCGACCGGAAGCGTTGCTCGGGCCGAGCTTCCAGCTGACCTTCGCCGCCGTCACCGGCCTCGTCGCCCTGTTCAACTCGCCGTTCGGCCGCTGGCTGACGGCGCCGCGGACCGATGCGCCGTGGCCCGCGCGGGCGGCGCAGCACCTGCTGGCCCTGCTCGTCACCGGCGTCATCGCCGAGGCACTGCTGTCGGCGACGGCACTGTACCACTTCAACTCGACCGGCGCCTACGGCGTGGTCGCCAACCTGGTGGCGATTCCGTGGACGGAGTTCGCCATCATGCCGGTGCTCGTCGCGGCGCTGGCGCTCGACGCGGTCGGCATCGGCGCACCGGCGTGGTGGCTGCTCGGCAAGACCATGGGGGCGCTGATCTGGCTGGCGGACACGGTCGCCGCCTGGCCGGGATCGGTGGTGCGCCTCGGACTGATGCCGATCGCGGCCTATGCCCTGCTTGTCGGCGGCGGGCTGTGGCTGCTCATCTGGCAGACGCGGCCGCGCTGGCTCGGCGTCGTCCCGATCATCGCCGGAGCGGCGCTGGCGCTGACCTCCCGGCCGCCCGACCTGCTGGTCTCGGCCGACGGTCACCACGTCGGCGTCCTGCTCCCGGCCTATGATGCCGAGGGGCCGCGCCTTGCCCTGCTGCGCGAGCGCACCGGCGACTTCCTGCGCGATGTCTGGGGCGGGGTGACCGCGGCCACCGCCGACGCCGCCATCGCCGACCTTCCGGCCGGGGACTGCACGGTCGACGCCTGCGTCGCGCGCGTGGGGCAGGGAAGCGGGGCGGTCCGCCTGCTGGCGACGCTGTCGAGGGACCGCATCGGCCGCCCGACCTTCGGGCCGGCTTGCGCAGCGGCCGACATCGTCGTCAGCGATCGTCGGCTGCCGCCATGGTGCCGCCCGCGCTGGCTCAAGCTCGACCGCACCGCGCTCGGCGCGACCGGGGCGGTGGCGATCTGGCTCAGCCCGCGCCGGGTTGCGACGGTGGCGGCGCTGACCGGCGACCACCCGTGGCTGCCGCAGCCGCAGGTCTGGCGGCCGAGGGTCCGCCTGACGCCGCTTCCCGCGAGCGATGGCGTCGCCGAACCGCGCTATTAGCCGACCGCAGCCTAGTCGAACGGCCGATCGAGGCTCGGCGGCGGCGTCGAGAACCACTTTGGCCCGGCGTCGGTCATGTGGAAGCAGTCCTCGAGCCGCACGCCGAACCGGCCGGGCAGGTACAGCCCCGGCTCGTTCGAAAAGCACATCCCGGGCTCGAGCCGTGTCGCCTCGCCGTGGACCAGGTTGACCGGCTCGTGCCCGTCGAGGCCGATGCCGTGGCCGGTGCGGTGCGACAGGCCGGGCAGGGCATAGCCGGGGCCAAAACCCTGCTTTACGTAAAAGGCGCGCACGGCGTCGTCGACGCTCCCCGCCGGGGCACCGAGCCGCGCGGCAGCGAGGGCCACGCGCTGTCCTTCCGCCACCGTATCCCACACGCGCCGTACCGCGTCCGGGGCGCGGCCGGGGACGAAAGTGCGACTGATGTCCGACTGGTAGCCATCGACCGAGCAGCCGCAGTCCATCAGCACGACCTCGCCCTCGCGCACCCGCTGCGGCGCGGTCGAGCCGTGCGGATAGGCGGCCGCCTCGCCGAGAAGAACCAGCGCGAATTCCGGCGTCCCGCCGAGGGCGACCGTCGCGGTGTTCATCATCGCGCCGATCTCGGCCGGCGTCATGCCCTCGCGAATGCGCGGATAGGTCGACCGGAAGGCGGCAATGGTGATGTCGGTCGCCGCCTGCATCAGTGCCAGCTCGGCCGGCGTCTTGTGCATGCGGCAGCCGCGCACGACCGGGTCGGCGCTGGCCAGCCGGGCGCCGGGCAAGGCGGCGATCCCGTCGCTGGCGAAGAAGCGCACCGTCGCCTCGATGCCGACGGTGCCGACCCGGCCACCGCGGTCGCGGAGCACGTCGCCGACCAGCGCGATCGGGTCCTCGTCCTCCTGCCAGACACGGACTTCGGCCGGGACGCCGAGCGTCTGGCGCACCGACGGAGCCTCGAAGAAGGGAGTTATGATCGCCGGCGCTCCGCGGACGGGGATCACCGCCAGCGTCAGCCGCTCGCTGCGGTGCCACTCGACGCCGGTGAAATAGACCATCGACGCACCGGGTTCGACAACGACCGCGTCGAGGCGGTTCGCCGCCATCAGCGCCTGCGCCCGCTCGAGCCGCGTCGCCCGCTCGGCTGGCCCGATCCGGGCGATGCCCGTCGTCAGCGGCGCAAGCCCGGCCGCCGCGACGCGCGGCGCGGCGAGCGCTGCGGCACCGCCGGCCAGCAGGGCGCGGCGTGCGATCACGAACGGTCCAGCATCATGCGCACCTTCGCCGCCAGCGCCGCGAAGGTAAATGGCTTGCCGAGCAGGTCGACGCCGGGATCGACGACGCCGTTATGGACGACGGCGTTCTTGGTATAGCCGCTGGTGAACAGCACCTTCAGCCCCGGCCGCATCGCCCGCGCGGCATCGGCCAGCCGCGCGCCGTTGACTTCGGGCATGACGATGTCGGTGAACAGCAGGTCGATGTCGGGGTGGGTTTCGAGCAGGCGCAGCGCCGCGACCGCGCCGTCGGCCTCGAGCACCCGGTAACCGAGTTCGCGCAGCGCTTCGACGGTGACGACACGGACGCCGGGTTCGTCGTCGACGACCAGGATCAACTCGCCGCTGTCCCCGCCGACCGGGGTGCGGCCGTCCGCCATGTCGCGGGCGACGACAGCGCCGCCGACCATCCGCGGCAGGTACAGCTTGACCGTCGTACCGACGCCGACCTCCGAATAGATCCTGACATGGCCCCCCGACTGGCGGACGAAGCCGTAAACCTGGCTGAGGCCGAGGCCGGTGCCCTTGCCGACGCTCTTGGTCGTGAAGAAGGGGTCGAAGGCCTTGGCGACGACCTCGGGGGGCATGCCGCTGCCGGTGTCGGTGACGGCGATCAGCACATATTGCCCGGCGGCGACGCCGAGCTCCGCCTCGACGTAGCGATCGTCGAGATGGGCGTTCGCCGTCTCGATCGTCACGCGTCCTTCGCCGGCCATGGCGTCGCGGGCGTTGATGGCAAGGTTGAGGATGACATTCTCGAGCTGGTTCGGATCGGCGTTGACCGGCCATAGGCCACCGCCGAGTACGGTTTCGAGGTGGACGCCGCCGCCCAGCGAGCCGCGCAGCAGGTCGGACATACCGGCAACCAGCCGGTTGACGTCGACCGGCACCGGCTGCAGCGGTTGCTGGCGGGAGAAGGCGAGCAGCCGCTGGGTCAGCGTCGCCGCGCGCCGGGCGCCGTCGGTCGCCGCCGCGACATAGCGGTGCGCGCGCGCGTCGTCGGCGGCCAGGCGCCGTGACAGAAGTTCCAGCGACCCGAGCACCACCGACAGCATGTTGTTGAAGTCGTGGGCAATGCCGCCCGTCAGCTGGCCCACCGCCTCCATCTTCTGCGCCTGGCGCAGCGCTTCCTCGGCCGCCAGCAGCTCGGCTGTGCGCTCGTCGACCCGCCGCTCGAGTGTCGCGTTGAGGTCGCGCAGCGCCAGCTCGGCCCGCCGTTCGCGGTCGACGTCGAGCAGCGCCACCACCCCGCCGGCGACCGCGCCATCGGGGCCGCGGATCGGCGCGGCGACGGAACGCAGGAAGATCTCGTCACCATCGCCGCGGCGATAGAGGATCTCGATCTCCGGCCGTTCCTCGCCGGCGAGTGCGCGAGCGAGCGGGGAGTTGCGGAGCTCAAGCTTCCGCCCGTCGGGATAATAGCTACCCCAGCGCGCATAGTCGTCGATGCCGGTCGAAAGCAGGATCGGGTGGCCGACCAGGCGTTCGGTCTGGGCATTGCCGCCGACGATGGTCCCGGCGGCGTCGGCGAAGATCAGCCCGACGGGCGCCGCGGCGACCACCGCACGCAACCGCGCCTCGCTCGCCTGACGCTCGCTCTCCGCGCGCGCCCGTTCGACCGCCTCCCACGTCCGCGTCGCGATATCCTCGATCAGCGCGACGTCGCCGGCGTCCCACTCGGTCGGCTCGCGGCGCAGGACGAAGACCGTTCCGCGCAACTGGCCGTCGCGGACGCTGGGCACGGAGACGTGGGCGCGGCTGTCGATCGCGTCCCAGCTGTCGAGCGGCTCGGACGGCGTGCGCGCCGCGACGTCGCCCTCGGCGACCGTCTCGCCGGCGCGCAGCCGGGCCAGCATCGCGGCGCCGAACGAGGCGAGCTCGATCTTTCCGGCAAGCGGCGCCGCGTCGCGCAGATAGGGGCAGTCGAGCGTCGCCGTACGCTCCCCGGCGTCGACTTCGGCGAAGCCGGCCCGGTCGATATCGAGCAGCGCGCCCAGGCGCAGGATGGCGGTGCGCTTGATCGCCTGTGGGTCGGCAAGGCCGCGCAGCGTGTCGGCGAGTTCGAGCAGAGACTGCTGCCGCGCGGCCTGCCGGCGCCGGCGGGTGATGTCGATCGCCGTCCCGATGGCGCGGATGCAGCGGTCGCCAGCGAAGATTCCCCGGCCCTTGGCCGCCACCCAGCGGACGATGCCGTCGTCGCGACCAACGGTGCGATACTCGACGTCGTAGGTCGAGCGGATGGCGGGGTCGAGCGCTTCGGCGAAGGCCTCGCGCGTCGCCGCGAAGTCGTCGGGGTGGAGCCCCGCATCGAAATCCGCCATGGTGACGGCGCGCCCGGGCGCGATGCCGAACATCGCTCGCGTGCGGTCGCTCCACGTCAGCACGTCGGTTGTCAGGTCAAGGTCCCAGGTGCCGATCTCGGCGGCATCGGTGGCCAGCCGCAGCGTCTCCTCACTCAGCGCCAGTGCCTGCTCGGCCGCCTTGCGCGCGGTGATGTCGAGCGAGGTACCGGCGATGCGCAGCGGCGTGCCGTCGGTCGCGCGGACGAGCTGCGCGCGCTGGTGGAGCCAGCAGATGCCGTCGGGCCGCATGATCCGAAACTCGATGTCGAACCGCTCGCCATGGTCGCGCGTCGCCGCGACAGCGGCCTCGACGCGCTCGCGGTCGTCGACGTGAACCCGTGCGCGGGCTTCGTCGTTGGTCATCGCTGCGTCGCGGGCGAAGCCGAAGTTCTCGCGGAAGATCGGGGACGCGGTCAGTGCCCTCGTGGCGAGTTCGACCTCCCACAGCCCGAGCCGTCCGGCCTCGGCGGCGAAGCGCAGCCGCTCCTCGCTTTCGCGTAGGGCTTCGAGCTGTTCGGACAGGCGCTGCGACAGCGCATCGCGGTCGCTGGTCAGGGTCGCGATCCGCTCGCGTTCGGCGGTGACGTCGGCCTGGACGGCGAAGAAATAGGTCAGTTCGCGCTTGGCGTTGAACACCGGCGCGATGCCCAGCCGGCACCAGAACGGCGTTCCGTCCTTGCGGTAATTGAGCAGGTCGCGCTCGATGGCGCGGCCGGCGGCGACCGCGTCGTGGATTTCGGCGACGACGGCGCGGTCCGTGCCGACGCCCTGCAGGAAGCGGCAGTTGCGCCCGACCACCTCGTCCGCCGCATAGCCCGTCAGGGCGACGAAGCTGTCGTTGACGAAGATCAGCGGCAGGTCGGGGGCGCGCGCGTCGCAGATGGTGATCGGCGCACGCGTCGCGCCGATGACGGCGCGGAACGGGTCGTCGCCGGCGTGACGCAGGGCGGCGGCGAGCCGTTCGGCCTCGACCGCCGCCTGTTCGGCATCCCCTGTTCCTTGCGGCCCCACCCCGCCTGCCTAACCCGCAGCGGCGGCGATTCCAACCACCGTCACCGGTCGTCGCTGCCGCATGTCGCCGCGCCTCAGGCGGTCGCCGCGGCGTTGAACGGCAGGTCCTTGTCGGGGCGGAGGTCGCCGGGCAGGCCGAGGACGCGCTCGGCGATGATGTTGCGCAGGATCTCGTCGGTACCGCCGGCGATCCTCAGGCCCGCCGCGGCCATATAGCTGCCCTGGAACTTGGCCAGCACCGGATCGGCGCCTTCGGTAACCAGGCCTGCAGCTTCCGACAGGTCGAGCGCCAGCGCCCCCATTTCCTGCATCGTCTTGGCGACAACGACCTTGCTGATCGACTGCTCCGGCCCCGGCACCTGACCCTTGGCCAGCGCCGAGAGCGCGCGCATCTGGGTCAGCTTGATGCCCTCGTCGGCGATATAGGCGGCGGCAACGCGCTGGCGGACGTCGCGCTGCTCGAGCGCCGGGCCAGTGTCGGTGTCGATCCGCGCGGCGAAATCCATCAGCATCCGGTAGTCGGGCGCGTGGCTCGGCTTGCCGCCGACCGCGAGGCGCTCGTTCATCAGCGTCGTCAGCGCCACCTTCCAGCCGTCACCGACGCTCCCGAGGCGGTGGCTGTCCTGGACCCGGACGCCGGTGAAGAAGACCTCGTTGAAGTCGCTGCCGCCGCTCATCTGCTTCAGCGGCCGCGCCTCGACGCCGGGGGCGTGCATGTCGACGATGAACATCGTCAGCCCCTTGTGCTTGGGCTGGGCGGGATCGGTGCGGGTAACGATGATGCCGTAGTCGGACAGGTGGGCGTTGGTCGTCCACACCTTCTGCCCGTCGATGATCCAGTCATCCCCTTCGCGGGTCGCCTTGGTGCGGATGCCGGCGAGGTCGCTGCCGGCGGCGGGCTCGGAGAACAGCTGGCACCAGACCTCGTCGCCGGCGAGCGCCGGGGCGACATAGCGGGCGATGATCTCAGGCGAGCCGTGGGTGAAGACGGTCGGGATGCACATGCCCAGCCCGATCTCGAACAGGCCGGTCGGCACGTGGTAGCGCGATTGCTCCTGATTGAAGATGATGCTGTGCATCGGGCTCAGCCCCTGGCCGCCCATCGACTTCGGCCAGGTGATGCCGGTGTAGCCCGCCCCGTGCTTGGCCTTCTGCCAGGCGCGGCTGCGGCGGACCAGCTCGTCGCGGCCATAGGGCTCGCCCGGCGGCGTGCGGTACTCGCCGGCGTTGGCGGCGAGCCAGTCGCGGGCCTGCGCGCGGTAGGCGGCGTCGTCGGGGGAGTCGTTGAAGTCCATCGTCGTCTCTCCTCAGGCCGCGGCGGCGTTGCGCTGTTCGAGGCTGCGGACCAGCCGGTCGGCCCAGAAGGTCCGGCTGCCGAGCGCCGCGGCGAGCGCGCGGTTGCGGCGGTAGTAGAACTGGCAGTCGCTGTCCCAGGTATAGCCGATGCCGCCGTGGATCTGGACATTCTCCTCGGCGCAATAGGCGAGCGCGTCGAGGCTGGCGACGCGCGCGGCGCTCGCCGCCTGGCGCAGCTCGGCTGCGTCGGCCGTCATCGCCCAGGCGGCGTGGAGAGCATGGGCGCGGGCGAGCTCGAGCTTGATGAACATGTCGGCGCACTTGTGCTTGACGCCCTGGTAGCGGCCGATCTTCTGGCCGAAGGCGACGCGCTCCTTGGCGTAGGCGACGGCCATGTCCATCGCCGCCGTCGCCGTGCCCAGCGCCTCGAAGGCGCCGAGCACCGCCGCCCGGTCCAGCCAGTCGTGGTAACCGCCCGGGGTGCCGAGCGCCTCGGCGGCCGCGTTCGTCAGGGTCAGCCGACCGTGGCGACGGACGAGGTCGAGCGTCTCGACGGGCTCGATCGCCACGCCGGAGCCGGTCAGGTCGACGAGGTACAGCCCGACGCCGTCGGGACCGGCGGCGCTGACCACCGCCAGCTGCGCTGCGGCAAGGTCGGCGACGGGCGCCTTGGCCCCGCTGATCGTGCCGTCCCGCACGACGGCCGCGGCCTTTGCCGGCGAGCCGCCGCCTTCGGCCCAGGCGGGGACAGCGACAATCGAACCGTCGGCGATCCCCGGCAGCCAGCGCGCCTGCTGCGCCGGGCTGCCCAGTGCGAGCAGCGCCTCGGTCACGGCGAGCGTCGCGGCGAGCGGCACCGGCGCCAGCGCCCGCCCGGCTTCCTCGGCCAGGACGCACGACGCTTCCGCCGACAGGCCGACGCCGCCGTGCGCCTCGGGCACGCGCGCCGCCGTCCAGCCGAGCTCGACGACGGTCTGCCACAGGCCGCGGTCGAGGCCGTCGCCGGTCATGTGCGCCCGCGCCACCGCCGGTCCGGCGCGGTCGGCGAACAGCTTGCGCGCCTGCTCGCGCAGCGACTTGGCGTCGTCGGAAAAATCGAAGTCCATGCAGCTACCCCAAGGCTTTCCGCCGACCTTACGTAAGCGTCAGCCGCAGGCAAGCCCCTGCGCTGCTAAAGCCCGGCGCCGCGCCTCCGTTACCCTGCACGGGGCGACGTTTCGCCCAAGGGAGGGAGAGCGCATGAAGATCATCGGCCTGCTGGCCGCCATCGCCATCGCCGCGCCGGCGGCGGCGACCAGCCTCGTCACCAACGGGTCGTTCGAGACGACGACGGCGGCGGACAAGGGAAGCTTCGCCGGCCAGGTCGCCGGCTGGGCGGGCGGCAGCGGGCTCGACTTCATCGACCTGCCGGGCACCGCCGATGACCCGCACAAATATCTCAGCGTCTACGGGCCGTTCCCGGCGACCAGCCCCGACGGCGGCAACTTCGTCGAGGCCGACGGCGATCGGCATTTCGGCACGGCGATCTATCAGACGGTGACCGGCCTCGTCGCCGGCCATGCCTACCACGTCGGCTTCTACCAGGCGGCGGGGCAGCAGCGCTATTTCACCGGGCCGACGACCGAACACTGGGACGTCTCGCTCGGCAGCGAGACCCATTCCTCGTCGATCTTCCATCTGGCGCAGGGCGGCGTCGGCGCCTGGCAGCACCAGACGCTGACCTTCACCGCCACGGCGGCGAGCGAGGTGCTCAGCTTCCTCGCCGGCGGCACGCCGAGCGGCAAGCCGCCGATCGCCTTCCTCGACGGCGTGACCATGACCGCCAGCGCCCCCGAACCCGCCGCCTGGGCGCTGATGTTCGCCGGCTTCGCGCTGGTCGGTTCGGCGATGCGGCAGCGGACGAGCGCCGTCGCCGCCTGACCGGCGACCGGCGCCGGAACCCGGCCCGGCGGACGGGGTTGACCGGGCACGCCGCAAGGATGCCCGCCGATGCACGCTCCCGTCCGCCGTCCGCCCCGCCGGTCGCAACTCGTCCCGGCGCTTGCCGCCACGGGGGCTGCGCTGACGGCCGCAGCCGTGGTCAACGCGGCGCGCGCGCGCGCCGCGGAGGCTGCACACCCGCCGCGTGGCAGGTTCGTCACCGCCGGCGACATCCGCCTGCACTATCTCGACCTCGGCCCGACGGCGCCCGTCGCGCGGCCGATCGTGCTGATCCATGGCAACGGCTCGCTGACGGACGACTTCGTCATCAGCGGGGTCGTCCACCGGCTCGCCGCGCGCCACCGCGTCATCGTCTTCGACCGGCCTGGCGCCGGCTATAGCGAGCGGCCACGCGGCCGCCCTTGGGGACCGGTCGAACAGGCCGAAGTGCTGGTCGAGGCAGCGGCCCGGCTCGGCGTCGAGAAACCGGTGGTCGTCGGGCACAGCTGGGGCACGCTGCCGGCGATCGTCTGGGCGCTCGATCATCCTGACCGCATCGGCGCAATGGTGCTGGCGTCGGGCTACTACTTCCCGACGCCGCGGCCCGATGTCGTTACCGTGCTCCCCGCGGTCGTCCCGGGGCTCGGCGACCTGCTGCGCCACACCGTCTCGCCGATCCTCGGGCGGGCGATGATCCCGCTCGGCAACCGGCTGATCTTCTCGCCCGCGCCGACGCCGCGCCGCTGGTCGGAGGAGTTCCCCTTCGAGCTGGCGATGCGGCCGGCAATGCTCCGCGCCACGCTGGCCGACACGGCGCAGATGGTGCCGTCGGCTGCTGCGCTGGCCCCTCGCTACAAGGACCTGCGACTGCCGCTGGTGCTGATCGCCGGGGACGGTGACAAGCTGGTCGACACCGCGGCGCAGACCAAGCGCCTCGCCGGATTGCTCCCGCACGCCCGTCTCGTCATCGTTCCCGGTGCCGGTCACATGGTTCATCACTTCGACCCGCAAGCCTTTGTCGAAGCAGTGGAATTCGCTGCCGGCACGGCCGATTAGGGTGCCCTTCGCACCGGCACCTTGACGTTGCACAGGTCGACGGCGCCGGCCGGGCGGACGAAGAAGGCTTCGCGGCGGTTGGCTCGCGCGGCGATCAGCGCGGCAAAAGTCGGGCTGTCGGTCCGCAGCACCTGCCAGCGCGGCGCTCGCCGGCGCGTCGCTGGCCAGGCGCGCGCCGGTGATCGGCAGCCGCTCGGCCGGCGTCCGGTAGAAGCCGAGCGCCTCCGTCCCGCGCGGCAGCGCTGCCAGCCCCGGCAGGCCGTCGAGGACGCGGCCGACGACGGCCATGTTGCGGTCGAGGTGGCGCGGCGCGTGGCCGATGACGGCGTAGAGCTCGCTGCCGTCGCCGGTCGACGGCGGGTTGTCGCGTCCGGCACCGACCATGGCGTAGCAGTGGACCAGCCAGGTCGACCCGCCTCCCGCGCTACCGGCCAGCCGTCGCTGAAGCCCGCTTCGGCGGCATAGGCGTCGCGGAAGGGCAGGGGAGTGAAGGCGACGCCGGCCGCCGGGCGTTCGTACTCGGGTGGCAGTTCGGGACGCGCGGCTCGGGACGGGCGGGCGCCGGCGGCGCGGCGTCGGCCGCGACGCGGCGGTGCCCCACTGCACGACGTAATTGTCCTGCACCCGCGTCACCGCCCCGCCGGTAAAGGCGCCGGCACGGACCAGCGCGCGGATCGCGGCGACATGGGCCGGGGCGAAATCGGCGGCGAGTTCGATCGTCACCGTGCCGCGAGGGGTATCGAGCAGCACCAGGTTGTCCGGCGCGACCGTTCGCCACGATTCGGGGGCGCCGCCGCCTCGATCGCCGCCAGCGTCGGCGGGGGCGCTGCCGCGGGTCGCGCGGCCGCGGCGGCAGCGGCGGAGGCGGCCGCAATCGGCGCAATAAAATTCCGAAGTTGACGAAAGTCACACCATGCCACCCCCCGCCGCACCCCCCTGATGGCGGCGGGTCGGCCGTCGGTGCCGCGCCGGCGGAGGGAGTTCGCCGCCGCTGCCATGCTGCCCGTGTCCCTGCTGTCCACCGCCCGCCGCTCCACTTTCATTGCGGCTGCAGGCTAGGCGGTTTCGAGCGTCGTAGGACAGCGCTTTATCGCGGCCGCGCGCGTGCCAGCCGCTGCACCGCCGCGTCGAGCGCCTGGAGGAAGCGCGAGCGGTCGGCGGCGGTGAAAGGCGGCGGCCCGGCGCGCGGCCCGTCGCCGGCCCAGCTCATCGCCCGCGCGTCCTCGGCCAAAGCGCGGGCGGCGACGGCGCTGCCGATATTGCCGCGCGTGAACGGCCGGCCGTTGTGGCCGAGGACCGTCGCCCCCGCCTTGACGCAGCGGTCGGCGAGCAGAATGTCGCCGGTGACGACGATCGTCGCCGGGCCGGCGTGCGCCGCGATCCAGTCGTCGGCGGCGTCGAAGCCGTCGCCGACGACGACCTGCGTCGAACTCGGCCGGCACGCGGAACCAGCTGTTGGCGACGATGGTGACGGCGACGCCGGTGCGCCGGGCGACGCGTAGATCTCCTCCTTGACCGGGCAGGCGTCGGCGTCGACGAGGATCATCGGGCGACATTCAGCGGCGACTCGACGCGCGTACCGGCTACGTCGTGAGCTGCTCGCATACTGGAAGATGGAGATCGGCGATTTCCTTCTTGCTGTGTCGGTGCGCGACGCCGTCCGTCTCCCAGCGGTCCTTCTTGCTCGACATGAGCATGAGTCAGGTTCCTTCCTCGAACTTCGCGTTGATTTGCCAATTGTTTTACGTCGAGCGGCTGGGCGTCGTAGCATCGAACTGGAAGCTGAATGAAGTGGTCCTTGCGCCACTTGCAAGTGAGCCTTCTTGGTACGTTCTTCGACCGATGTCTGGGTCTGACTTCCGGTTCTCCAGGCTGACGCTCGCAGAGGAATTGGTCGCCGGGGATTTTGGAAATGCCACGAGAGTTCGGGGTCCGCAGTCCTGGAGGGCATCGACAACTCCGCCCGGCTTCAGGATCTGTGCCGCGCTTGCGCGTGAACTGGCTGACCAGGCTCGCCGTCTGCTGCTTATTGTCGTCGTTCGTCGGACCGAGCCAGGCGATACAGTCGAACTTGAGGTCGGGAAGCTCTCCGACAAGCGGGTCGCGTCGACCTTGCCGCCGACGTTGATCTCGTTGCTGTCGATCTCGCGTGCAAGCTTGGTGAGTTCGCCCGCGGCAAGGTACGAGGTGATGAAGACCCGGCTGTTCGAAATGCCCATCGCGGTCAGGAACTCGAGTTCGAACCTTGCCATCGATCGCACCCACGAAAAGAACCCGATACGGCATGCCTTCCCCAATGTCAGCAGGCGCTAGACTGTCGGGCTCTACTATCATGCCGGCTACGGACCGTCGAGCCCACCCTAGATGTCTTGACGCCGCGCGTATTTACTAACAGGCGATTAAGTCATCGCGTCCGGCGGCCGCGAGTGATGCGGCGCAGGACCGCGCCGCGTTGCGCGCGTGGGCTCCGGCGCGGCGCCCGCCGGTTCGATTGCCACGTCGGGGTCGCTGTCGGTCTTCTTCAGCGCGGCGGCGAACTTGCCGGCGACGGCGCGCGGTACCTCGAAGCGCGTCTCGCGGTCGAAGATGCGGATGGCGCCGATGTCGCGCTTGGTCAGGTGGCCGCGGCGGCACAGGTAGGGCAGCAGCCAGCGCGGGTCGACGTCGACGTTGCGCCCGGCGTTGATGCGGAACCAGACGCTGTCCTCGAAGCCGGCGCGCGGGCCGGTGTCGGCGGTGGCCGGGCGCTGCGCCGGGCCGCTGTCGGACAGGTCCTCGGGTGCCGGCAGGCGGGTGCGCTGCAGGCGGAGGAGGGCGGCGGCGATGTCGATCGCCGGCTTGGCCGCCAGCAGCGCCTCGGCGGCGGCGCGGTCATCGCCGGCGTCGGTGATCTCCTCGAGCAACCGCGTCTCGTCCTGGGCGTGGATCGCTTCGGCCGTCGGCGCGTCCATCCATGCGGCGCGGACGTTGGCCGCGCGCAGCATCGCTTCGGTCCGCCGCACCTTGGGATAAGGGACGAGCAGGACGCAGACGCCCTTGCGGCCGGCGCGGCCGGTGCGGCCCGAGCGGTGCTGCAGCACCTCCGCGTCGTGCGGCAGCTCGGCATGGATGACGAGGCCGAGGTCGGGCAGGTCGATCCCGCGCGCGGCGACGTCGGTGGCGACGCACACCCGCGCGCGGCGGTCGCGCAGCGCCTGCAGCGCATGGGTGCGCTCGGCCTGGCTCAGCTCGCCCGACAGGGCGACGGCGGCGAAGCCCGCGCTCGACGAGGTTGGCGTGGAGGCGGCGGACCCCCTCGCGGGTGCTGGCGAAGACCAGCGCCGCCCCGGCCTCGAAGAAGCGCAGCGTGTTGACCACGGCGACCTCGATGTCGGTCGGGGCGATGCGGATGGCGCGATAGTCGATGTCGCTGTGCTGTTCGCGGTCGTTCGCCGTGGCGATGCGGAAGGCGTCGCGCTGGTAGCGCCTGGCCAGGGTCTGGATCGGCTTGGGCAGCGTCGCCGAGAACAGCAGGGTACGCCGCTCGGCCGGGGTCGAGATCGAGGATCTCCTCGAGGTCCTCGCGGAAGCCGAGGTCGAGCATCTCGTCGGCCTCGTCGAGGACGACGACCTTGAGCCCGCCGGTGGCCAGCGTGCCGCGCTCGAGGTGATCGCGCAGGCGGCCCGGGGTGCCGACGACGATATGGCGCCTTGGCTCAGCGCCCGCGCCTCGCGGCGGATCTCCATGCCGCCGACGCAGGTGACGACGCGGCCGCCGGCGCCCTTGAACAGCCAGTCGAGTTCGCGCGCGACCTGCAGCGCCAGTTCGCGCGTCGGCGCGACGACCAGCGCCAGCGGCTCGGCGGCCGCGGCCAGGCGCTCGGCCCCGGCAAGCAGCGTCGGCGCCATCGCCAGGCCGTAGGCGACAGTCTTGCCCGATCCGGTCTGGGCCGAGACCAGCAGGTCGCGATCGTGCGCCTCGGGCACCAGCACGGCGGCCTGGACGGGGGTGGCGGCGGTGTAGCCGCGCGCGGCGAGCGCCGCGGCCAGCGCGGCGGGAGTGGACGAGAAGGGCATGGACGAAGAAGCTTTCGGTAGGCGGCGGCGTCACGGCGCTGCGCAAGGGCCGGCGCATAGCGCATCGCGCCGCACCGCGCAAACTGACGATCGTTTCGGCGGTAATACTTAATTACTTTTTCGTAGGCATAACTCGTTGCGGTCGCGGCACGGGGCATCGGGCGCGCGGTCGACTGCATTGCCGGGGGACGATCATGAAATTTGTGCCTTTTCGACGCTTCTGCTGGCTGCCGCCTCGCCGGCGCTGGCGCTCGGCGTGGGCGGCAACACGCTGCCGCGTCCGTTCTACACCAACGGCTACGACGTGACGGCGTACAAGCTGGCTGCCGGCAACCGCGTGACGACGCGCGCGGCGAGCGTCCATTACCACCGGCGCGATCTCGGTGACCGACCCCGGCCTTCACCCTCGCCGCCGATGCCAACCCGACGCCTTACGTCCGCGCCGTCGCCCATGGCGGCAACGGCCTCGACGCCATGGGCGGCGGCACCATCGTCTATTTCTTCTCGGTCAGCGGGCCGAACCGGCTGGTTGTCCCGCTGTCGGCCCACATCGTCATCGACGCCCGCGCTGGCGGCAGCGCCGGGAGCTTCGAGCACAGCGGCGGCAACGTCAACGTCTTCACCGACCTGACCAGCGTCTCCCGCCAGACGACAGCGAGCTTCGGCGGTGCGTCGCCCGCGGTCGGGCGCAGCACCCTCGACGAGATCGTGTCCTTCACCGCGACGGCGAACGACAGCCAGTACAGCGAGATCGAGATCATCGGCGAAGCGACCATCGCCGAGGCTCCCGGCCAGCGCGGCTACGCCAAGCTGCTGCGCCGATCCGGTGCTGACGATCGATCCGACCTGGGCGCTGGCCAACCCCGGCTACCGCCTGACCTTCAGCCCCGGTGTCGGCAACCAGCCGGGCGCGACCACCGTCACCGGCGCGCCGGACCGGCAACGTGGGCGCTGATGGTCGGCGGCTTCGGGCTGGTCGGCGGCCTCGCGCGGCGGCGGCGGGCGAGCGTCGCCGCCTGAGGCGTCGCCGCGCCGGACCGCCGCGGGCGGCCCGTAACGCCGCCTACGCCTTCGGCTCGAACTGCAGCGCGACGCCGTTGATGCAGTGGCGCTGACCGGTCGGGCGCGGGCCGTCGTCGAAGACGTGGCCGAGATGGCCGCCGCAGGTCGCGCAATGGACCTCGGTGCGGACCATGCCCAGGCTGCGGTCGACCGTCGTCGCTACCGCGCCCGGGATCGGCGCGAAGAAGCTCGGCCAGCCGCTGCCGCTCTCGTACTTGGTCTCCGACGTGTAGACCGGAGTGCCGCAGCCCGCGCATTCGAATACGCCGCTGCGCTTTTCGGCGTTGAGCGGCGAGCTGCCCGGCCGCTCGGTGCCGTGCTCGCGCAGGACGCGATACTGGTCGGGGGCGAGTTCGGCGCGCCACTCGACATCGCTCTTGACCACCGCGCCGTCGTCGACCGCCAGCGCCTCGGGCGTCGCCGCGCGGGCGTCGGGCTCGGGCGCGAACACGCCCCGGATGCCGTCGAGAATGCTGCCGGTCATTGCTGTCCTCCAGAAGTCTGTGCCGTGCGAGATGGGGAGTTCGCCGGCACGCCGCAACGGGTTACGTCCTACAGGACGAACGTCCCGGCGATGACCTCGACGCAGCCCCCGCCGAGGATGACACGGTCGCCGGCGAGGCGGCAGGCGACGTGGCCGCCGCGCGCGCTCGCCTGATAGGCGCTGAAGGCGGCGCGCCCGAGGCGGCCGGCCCAGTACGGCGCCAGGATGCAATGGGCCGAGCCGGTGACCGGATCCTCGCCGATCCCCGCCTCGTAGGCGAAGGCGCGGCTGACGACGTCGGCGCCGCTGGGATCGCCGCCGCCGGGCGCGGTGGCGATCAGCAGCAGGTCGGGACCGGTGTCGAGCGCCATGACCGCGCCGGCATCGGGGCGCAGGGCGCGGACGGCGGCGGCGTCGGCGAACACGGCGACGAGATAGTCGTCGCCGTACATCAGCAGTTCGTCCGCGGTGGCACCGATCGCCGCAGCGACGGCGGCGGCGAGGTCGGCATCGCCGACCGGGTGGGGCGGCCGCGCCGGCAGGTCGAGCGTATAGCCGCCGCCGTCGCGGGCGACCGTCAGCACGCCCGCCTGGCGCGTGGCGAAGGTGACCGCCGCCCGCGATCCCTCGCGCCCCAGCGCCCAGGCGCCCGAGGCGAGCGTCGCATGGCCGCACAGGGCGATCTCGCAGGCCGGGGCGAACCAGCGCAGGTCGTAATCGGCGACGCCGTCGCTGCGGGCGACGAGGAAGGCCGTCTCGGCCAGGTTGTTCTCCGCCGCGATCGCCAGCAGCGTCGCGTCGTCGAGCCAGGCGTCGAGCGGCATCACCGCGGCCGGGTTGCCGGTGAAGGCGCGGTCGGCGAAGGCGTCGATCTGATGGAACGGGATGTGCACGGCGGCCGGGCTTTCGACAAAGGGGATTTGCGCTTGGGCGATGCCGGGTTCGCGCGGCGGTGGCTAGACCCCTTTTCGGCCTCAGGCCCGCTGCAATCGATCGGCAGGGATCGTCATCGTCACCTGCAGCCCGGACGGCATCCAGGCGCGCTCGATCCTGCCGCCGAGCTGTCGGCGGATGGCGAGGTCGATCAGGCCGGAACCGAAACCGTCGGCCCGTGGCGCCGCGGCCGACGCCGGCGCCGCCGCCTCGCGCCAGTTCAGCGCCACCGACGCCGGGTCGCCGCCGATGGCGAGGTGCAGCACGCCGTCGGCCTGCGCCAGCGCCCCGTACTTCATGGCGTTGGTAGCGAGTTCATGGACCGCCAGCGCCAGCGGCGTCGCCGCGGCGACGGCGATGGTGACGTCGTCGCCGGCGATGACGATGCGACCCTCGTCGAACGCCGGATAGGGGCGCAGGATCTCGCCCAGCATGGCCTTGAGCGAGCGGCCGACGGTGCCGTCGTCGCGGGGCCGGACATAGTCATGGGCGCGGGCAAGCGCGCCGATGCGCTCGCGCAGGTCGGCCGCCAGCGGGGCGAGCGCCGGCGCACCCTTGGCCGACTGCTGGACCAGTCCGTCGATGACAGAGAACAGGTTCTTGATGCGGTGGTCGAGCTCGCGGCTGAGCAGGCGGTTGAGCTCGGCTGCGCGTCGCGTGGCGTCGATGTCGGTGCAGGTGCCGACCCAGCGGACGATCTCGCCGGCCGCACCGCGCACCGGCAGGGCCCGGGCCACGACCCAGCGCCAGCCGTCGGTGACGTGGCGCAGGCGATATTCGACCTCGTACGGGTCGCCGGTGGCAACGCTTGCGGCCCAGGCCGCGGTGGCGAGGGCGAGGTCGTCGCTGTGGACCACTGTCTGCCAGAGATCGCCGTCGGTCGATCCCGGCGCGGCGCCGGTGAAGGCGTACCATTGAGTATTGAAGAAGTCGGGAGCGCCGTCGGCACGCGCCGACCACGCCATGTGCGGCAAGGCGTCGCTGAGGCGGCGGAGCAGCCCCGACCGCAATACGCCGGAGGCGACCGCCGTCTCCACCTCGTCCGGTGCTCTGCCGTCGCCGCCCGTCACTAGCCCCCCAAACGTGCCGCGACGCCAGCGCGACACGCCACTGCGTCCGTAATGACTGGTCGGCGGCTTGTCTTTAACCGGGGTTATCTCCCGTTCCCGCGACACTGTGTACACAGGCTGCAGCCGGCCGGGGGTGGGCGGCGAACGGGCGGGGATTGGGTGAAGACTGCGAATTTCCTGCGCGGGCGGCGTGGACTGCAGATCGGCGATCATGAGCGGCAGGCGCTCGAGCGGGGACTGTCCGAACCGCGTGCCGTTTCCGCGCGCCAGGTCCTCGTCCGCCGTGGCGAGCCGGTCAGCCAGAGCACGCTGCTGATATCGGGCTATGTCGGCCGATACATGGAAGACCGGGAGGGAGACCGACAGCTGGTGTCGCTGCACCTGCCCGGCGACTTCATCGACCTGCACGCCTTCCCGCTGCAGCACCTCGATCACGACGTCGTCACGCTGACCGATATCGCCATCGCCACCATTCCCCACTCGGCGCTGACGGCGATCACCGCCGAGCTGCCGCACCTGACGCGGATGCTGTGGTTCAGCACCCTGCTCGACGCTGCCATGCACCGCGAATGGATCTTCCGCCTCGGCCGTCTCGACGGGCCGGGGCGCGTCGCCCACCTGATGTGCGAGACCGCGCTCCGCCTCGCCGCGATCGGTATCGGCGACGGGCGCGAGTTTCCGCTGCCGATTACCCAGGGCGACATCGCTGCCGCCTGCGGCCTGACCAACGTCCACGTCAGCCGGGTGCTGAAGACGCTGCGCGACGCCGGCCTGCTGGCGATGCACGGCAACCACGTGACCCTGCTCGACCCGGCAACGCTGCGCCGGCTGGCCGAATTCGATCCCCAATATCTTTATTATCACGACGCGACCGCTACGCCCTGAGCGTACCCGAAGCCGCCGCCTGCGCGTTCACCGCGCAAGGAGGTGCCGCATGACCGGCAAGCTGATCCAAAATCCGATTCGTGTCGAGGCGGCGGAGGGCATCGTCCTGGTCGACGGGTCCGGCGGCGTGGCGCTGTCGTTGACGCCGAGTGCCGCCCGGCGGTCGGCCTCGCGGCTGCGCAGCGCGGCCCGCGCGGCCACACTGAAGCCGCCGGGAGATTGAGGCGAGACGCGAATCTTCTCCGAGCCGAAACGATCACGGCGGTGCCGCGTTGGGCCGTCGCAGAAAGACGCAGAGAGACGATGAACACCATTCCCTCCTCCGGCCGCATGTCGACCGGCATTGACGCGCTCGACGATATTCTCGGCGGCGGCCTGACCGCCTGCCGGTCCTACCTGCTCGAGGGCACCCCCGGCAGCGGCAAGACCACGCTCGGCCTGCAGTTCCTGCTCGCCGGGGTCGCGGCCGGCGAGCGCGGCCTCTACATCACCCTGTCCGAGACGGCGAACGAGCTGCGCGAAGTCGCCGCCAGCCATAACTGGGATCTCGCCGGCATCGACCTGTTCGAGCTGGTCAACGCCGACGGCCTGGGACCGGAGGCCGAGCAGTCGATCCTCGAACCGTCCGAGGTCGAGCTCGGCGAGACGATCGCCGGGGTGCGCGACATCATCGAGCGGACGCAGCCCGTCCGCGTCGTCTTCGACAGCCTGTCGGAGATGCGCCTGCTGGCGCAGAACCCGCTGCGCTACCGCCGCCAGATCCTGGCGCTGAAGCAGTATTTCGCGCATGCGCAACTGCACCGTGCTGATGCTCGACGACCGCAGCTCCGATCCGTCGGACCTGCAGCTGCACAGCATCGCCCACGGCGTCATCATGCTGGAACAGACGGTCGAGGACTTCGGCAGCGAGCGGCGCCGCCTGCGCGTGGTCAAGATGCGCGGCGTCAAATATGTCGGCGGCTTCCACGATTTCGCCATCCAGACCGGCGGCGTCGCCGTCTTCCCGCGGCTGATCGCCGCCGACCACCACAGCGACTTCGTCGGCGATCTCGTCACTACCGGGATTCCGCGCCTCGACGAGATGCTCGGCGGCGGCATCGCCCCGGGGACCAACACGCTGCTCAGCGGCCCGTCGGGCGTCGGCAAGACGACGACGGCGCTGCGCTGCGCGCTGTCGGCGGTGGAGCGCGGCGAGCGAGCCGCCTATTTCCTGTTCGACGAGGGCCGGGCGACGATGCTGGCGCGCGCGGCGGCGATGGGCATGGACCTGACGCCGCACCTCGACTCCGGCCAGCTGACGATCCAGCAGATCGATCCCGCCGAGCTGAGCGCCGGCGAATTCAGCAGCTGGGTCCGCAACGCGGTGGAAAGGGACGGCGCGAGCTTCGTCGCCATCGACAGCCTGAACGCCTTCCTCCAGGCGATGCCCGGCGAGAAGTTCCTGATGCTGCAGATGCACGAGCTGCTCAGCTATCTCAACCAGCAGGGCGTGCTGACGGTCATCATCCTGGGCCAGCACGGCATGATCGGCGAGATCCGTTCGGACGTCGACCTCAGCTACCTGTCGGACGCGATCGTGCTGTTCCGCTATTTCGAGGCAGGCGGCAACGTGCTCAAGGCCGTGTCGATCGGCAAGAGCCGGGCATCGCCGCACGAAGGCAGCATCCGCGAGTTCCGGATGACGGCGCAGGGCATCGCCATCGGCGAACCGCTGGCCGACTTCGAGGGCGTCCTGACCGGCCTGCCCAACTATCGCGGCCGCACGCCGATGATGGGCAGCGTCCCGGACGCGGCCAGTAGGTGAAGTCCCGGGTCCTGATCCTTGCGTCCCACGGCCGCGACGCCGATGTGCTCGTCGACCTGCTCGAGCGGGCAGGGCGCACGGCATCGGTCTGCCCGACGCTGGCGGACCTCGCCGAGCAGCTCGAGGAAGGCGCCGGCACGGCCATCATCACCGAGGAGTTGCTCGCCGGCGTCGCGCTCGACCCGCTGACGACGGTGCTCGACGACCAGCCGCCGTGGTCGGACGTGCCGTTCATCCTGCTGTCGACCAAGCGGACCGGCCGGCGGCCGGCCGAGGCGCAGCAGACGATCGCCGCGCTGGGCAACGTCGTCATCCTCGAACGGCCGATCCACGGCGACACGCTGATCCGCGCCGTCGCCGCGGCGCTGCGCGGCCGCGAACGGCAGTATCAGGCGGCGCAGCACCTCGACGCGCTCAAGCGCGCCGAGCGGCGGCTGAAGCGGCTGAACACGACGCTCGAGCAGCGCATCCTGCGCCGCACCGACGAGCTGACCGCGCGCCAACAACCGCCTGACCGAGGAGATCGCCCAGCGCGAACGGGCGCAGGCGGCGCTGGCGCAGGCCCAGAAGATGGAGGCCGTCGGCCAGCTGACCGGCGGCATCGCCCATGATTTCAACAACCTGCTGACCGTCATCAGCGGCAATCTGGAACTGATCGCGCGGCGCACCGACGAGGAGCGGACGCGGCGGCAGATCGCGCTGGCCCAGCAGGCAGCCGACCGCGCCGGCAAGCTGACGCAGCAGTTGCTGGTCTTCGCCCGCTCGCAGCGGCTCAGCCTGCAACCGGTCGATCTCAACGCGCTGATCCGCGACATGGCCGACCTGCTGGCGCGGACCATCGGCAGCGAGGTCGCCGTCGACATCGCCGTCGCGCCCGAGCCGCTGTGGGCAACGACCGACGCCAACCAGTTCGAACTCGCCGTGCTCAACCTGGCGATCAACGCTCGCGACGCGATGCCCGACGGCGGCACGCTGCGGATCGCCGTCGAACGCGGCGACGGCGTGGCGCGGGTCAGCGTCGCCGACACCGGCTGCGGCATCCCCGAACCCCTGGTCGACAAGGTGTTCAACCCCTTCTTCACGACCAAGGCGACGGGCAAGGGCACCGGGCTTGGTCTCGCGCAGGTCTACGCCGTCGTGCAGCAGTCGGGCGGGTCGGTGGCGCTGGCCAGCACGGTCGACGTCGGCACCACCTTTACCATCGAGCTGCCTCTGGCGGGCGCACCGCCGGCCGCGGCCGTAGCCGCCGTCGTCGACCAGTCCGAGCCGCCGGCCGACGCCCATATCCTGGTGGTCGACGACGACGACGGCGTCCGCCGCTTCATCGTCGAGACGCTGGAGACGAGCGGCTACCGCGTTACCGCCGCGGCGAGCGGCCCGGAGGGTCTCGCCCGCTTCGGCGAGGCGATGCCCGACGTTCTCGTCGTCGATTACGCCATGCCCGAGATGAACGGCGTCGAGCTGGTCCGTCAGGTTCGCGACCGCCGCCCCGGCTTCCCGGTGGTGATGGCCACCGGCTACGCCGACATGGCCGCGGTCGACCGCATCATCGACCGCGACCTGCTGCTGCAAAAGCCGTTCCGCACCGACGAACTGCTGAGCGTCGTCGCCCGCGCCATGGCGCAGCGCTGACGCTGGCCATCGCGCTTCGCCGTGCCTAAGGACGGCGGATGCAGCGAATATCTTTCCTCGGCCTCGGCGTCATGGGCTATCCGATGGCCGGCCACCTCGCCCGCGCCGGGCACGCGGTCACCGTCTACAATCGCACCGCCGCGCGTAGCGCTGCCTGGACCGCCGAACACGGCGGCCGCGCCGCGGCGACGCCCGCCGAGGCCGCCGACGGCGCCGACGTCGTCCTGACCTGCGTCGGCAACGACGACGACCTGCGCGAGGTGACGCTCGGCCCGGACGGTGCCTTCGCGGCGATGAAGCCCGGCGCGCTGTTCGTCGACCACACCACCGTCTCGGCCGCGATCGCGCGTGAGCTGGCGGCGGCGCGGTCCGACCTGCTGGTGCTCGATGCGCCGGTGTCGGGCGGGCAGGCGGGCGCGGTGGGCGGCACGCTGACCATCATGTGCGGCGGCACCGCCGCAGGCCTTCGCCGCGGCCGAGCCGGTGCTCGCCGCCTATGCCAAGCGGGTCGGTCACATGGGGCCGGCCGGCAGCGGCCAGCTGACCAAGATGGTCAACCAGATCGCCATCGCCGGCGTCCTCGAGGGGCTGGCCGAGGCGGTCAACTTCGCGCTGGCCGCCGGACTCGACGCCGCCAGCGTGTTCGACGTCATCGGCAAGGGCGCGGCGCAGTCGTGGCAGATGGACAACCGCGCCCTGACCATGGCCCGCGGCGAGTTCGACTTCGGCTTCGCCGTCGACTGGATGCGCAAGGACCTGGGTCTCGTGCTCGACGAGGCGAAGCGGCTCGGTATCAGCCTGCCCGGCACGGCGCTGGTCGACCAGTTCTACGGTGACGTCCAGGCGATGGGCGGCCGGCGACAGGACACGAGTTCGCTCATTCGCCGCTTCCGTTCGTAAGCCGCGCCACGCGTGTGGTAGATTTCGCCAAGATTTAGCGCGCGTTCACCGTGCAGTCATCAGCGCCCACCGCCGATGCGCGCCAAGGTGTTGAACTTGTTGGCGTCGATCGACTTGGCACGGCCCCTGCAATGCTACCGGCATGGGGCACCGGATGGTCCGGCGACCCCCTTCACCGGGAGAGCCACCATGTTCACGACCTTCACCTCGAGCGTCACCCGCAGCGTCGTCGGCACCATCGGCATGGCGCTGTGCGCCGGCGTCTGCCTGGTCGGCGCCACCGCCCCGGCCAATGCCGAGCCCGTCCGCACGGCGACGGTCCATTATGCCGACCTCGACCTCGCCAACAGCGCCGGCCGCGCCACCCTCGACCGCCGCCTGCTCAGCGCCGCGCGGTCGGTCTGCACGTCGAGCGACAGCGGCCCCGATGCGGCGATTGCCGAAGCCCAGTGCATCCACCATGCGCTGGTCGCCGCCCGGGCGAAGCTCGGCACGCCGGTGCGGTCGGCGACGCTGTAAGCCGAACCGTCACCAAAGCCGACTAATGCCGGTCGCAGCCCCTGCGGCCGGCATTTGCCTGTGCGTCGCGGCGGGCTACAGGACGGCAGCGGCAAAGGGGTGCGACGATGCGCGTGAGACGGGCGATGATGGCGATGCTGGCGCTCGCCGCGGCCGTGCCGGCAGTGGCGCGCGACGCCGACGACGACCTCACGCCGTCGAACATCCGCCTGACGCCGCTGGCCGCACGCGGCGCCGTGCTGACCTCGCTGGGGACGCTCGACGGTCGTCCGGGGTCGGTCGCCGTCACCAATCCCGCCGCGCTCGCCGCCTCGCCCGACGGCCGGCTGGTCGCGCTGCTGACCAGCGGGTTCAACGGCATGGCGACGCCCGACGGCAAGCCCGACCGGGCGCATTCGACCGAGCGGCTGATGATCTTCCGCCCCGATGCCAAGGGCGCGACCCGGCTCGCCGAGGTGCCGCTGCCGGCAAGTTTCGCCGGGCTCGCCTGGTCGCCGGACGGCCATCGGATCGCTGTCACGCTCGGGGTCGGCGATGCGGTGCTGACCTTCGCCTGGGACGGCGCGAAACTGGCGCCCGATGGCCCGCCGGTCCCGCTCGGGCACAAGGAAGGGCTCGGGCTGCGCGTCAAGCCGGCGGCCGCGGGGGTGGTGTGGACGTCGCCGACGCGGCTGCTGGTGACCAACTTCTTCAACGACTCGGTCAGTTGGGTCGACCTCGCCCAGCGGCGGGTGGTCGCCGAGATCGACCTGCGCCCGGGCAAGCTCGACGCGGCGCAGCGCGGGCGTCCGGGCGGCACCTATCCGTTCCGCGTCGCCATGGCCGCGCCGGGGCGCGCCGTCGTCAGTAGCCCACGCGACCGCGAACTGATCACGCTGGCGCTGACCGACGACAGCCTCAGCATCGCCGCCCGGGCGAAGACGCAGGGCGAGCCGACCGCGCTGCTGGCGCTGCCCGACGGCCGCGTGCTGGCGACCGGCGACAACGCCGATACGCTGATCGCGCTGGCCGCCGATGGTCGCGCCGTCGCCGAGTACCCGCTGATCCTGCGCGGCTCCGACAGCCCGACCGACCGGCCGAAGGGGCTCAACGCCAACGGTCTGGCGCTTGCCGGCGACCGGCTGTGGGTGACGCTCGGCGGCCTCGATGCGGTTGCTGCGATCGACCTGCGCGAGACGCTGGGCCGGCCGTCGGGCGCGCCGGCAGCGCTCGCCGGTCTGGTCCCGACCGGCTGGTATCCCGACGCCGTCGCGGTCGCCGGCGGCCGCCTGGCGGTGGCCAATTTCAAGGGGCTGCCGGGGCCGAACCCGGGCGGCTGCCGCGACACGCTGGAGACGTCGCCCGAGGGCGGGGCCCGGTGCCGGGCGAGCGGCCAGTACGTCCTGCAGAAGCAGACAGGCTCGCTGCTGACGCTGCCGCCGCCCTCCGGCCCGGCTTTGGCGCGGCTGACTGCCCGCGTCAGGGCCAACGCCATGATGCCGACCCGGACGCAGGCCGATGCGGCCGAGGCGGTGATGGCGGCGATGCGCGGGCGGGTGAAGAACGTCATCTACATCGTCAAGGAGAACCGGACCTACGACCAGGTGCTGGGCGACCTCAAGCCCGGCAACGGCGACCCGAAGCTGACGCTGTTCCCGGAGGCGATCACGCCCAACCATCACCAGTTCGCCCGTCAATTCGTGACGTTCGACCGCTTCTTCGAACTCCGGCGAGGTGTCGGGGACCGGGTGGAGCTGGTCGACGCAGGCGCGCGCCCTCGACCTGCTCGAGCGGATCACCCCGGTCGGCTATGCCGGCAAGGGCCTGGCGTACGAGAGCGAGGGCACCAACCGCTTCGTCAACGTCGCGCTGTCGCCGGCCGAGCGGCACGCCGCCAACCCCGACGTGCCCGACGATCCCGATCTCCTCGCCGGGACCGCCGATCTCTCCGCCGCCGACGCGCCCGACGGCGCCGCGGGGGCGGGGACGCTATGGGCGGCGGCGATGGCCAAGGGGCTGTCGGTCCGCAACTACGGCTTCTATGGCGACCTTGCCCGCTACGGCGCGGAGGCGGGCGCCAACCGCATCCCGCGCGAACGCCACCCGTTCGACAAGAAGCTGCAGGTCGGCTGGGCCGCCGATGCGCGGCTGGCGCCGGTCACCGACCCCTATTTCCGCAGCTTCGACCAGGGCTTCCCCGATTACTGGCTGGTCGACGAATGGGCGCGCGACTGGCTGCCGCGCGTCGCCGCCGGCCAGACGCCGCGGCTGACGCTGCTGCGCCTCGCCCATGATCATTTCGGCGACTTCGCCGAGGCGATCGACGGCGTCAACACGCCCGACCGGCAGATCGCCGACAACGACTATGCCATCGGCCGCGTCGCCGAGATCCTGGCGCACTCGCCGGCGGCGAAGGACACGCTGATCGCCATCGTCGAGGACGATGCCCAGAACGGCGCCGACCATGTCGATGCCCATCGCAGCGTCGCCTTCCTGATCGGCCCGGGCGTCAAGCAAGGCGCGGTGGTGTCGACGCGCTATACGACCGTCAACCTGCTGAAGACGCTCGAGCGCCTGCTCGACCTGCCGGCGCTCGGGCTGAACGACAGCCTGGCGCTGCCGATGGCCGACGCCTTCGATCCGAGGCTCGGCGACTGGACCTATGCCGCACGCTGGCCGTCGCCGCTCGACGCGACCGACCTGCCCAAGCCGGCGGTGCGGACGGCGGCGGCGCGCCCCGCGACGCTGGCACCCGAGCGCAGCGCCGCGTGGTGGGCGGCAGCGACGGCGGGGCAGGACTTCAGCCAGGAGGACCGGCTCGACACCGACGCCTTCAATCGCGCCCTGTGGCGCGGCCTAAGGGCACGCCGCCGCCGGCGAGGTAGCTATTCGACCGTCACCGACTTGGCGAGGTTGCGCGGCTGGTCGACGTCGGTGCCCTTGAGCACGGCGACGTGATAGGCGAGCAGCTGCACCGGCACGGCATAGACCAAGGGCGCGATCAGCGGGTGGACCTTGGGCATGGTGATCGTCGCGACGCAGCCGTCGCCGGCCGCGGCGATGCCGTCATAGTCGCTGATCAGGATGACCTTGCCGCCGCGGGCGCGGACCTCCTGCATGTTCGACACCGTCTTGTCGAACAGCGGCCCCGAGGGCGCGATGACGATCACCGGCACATGGTCGTCGATCAGCGCGATCGGTCCGTGCTTCATCTCGCCGGCGGCATAGCCCTCGGCATGGATGTAGCTGATTTCCTTCAGCTTCAGCGCGCCCTCGAGCGCCAGCGGGTAATCGGTGCCGCGGCCGAGATACAGCACGTCGCGGGCGTCGGCGACGGTGTGCGCCATGTCGGCGATCGCCTCGTCATAGGCGAGCGCGGCGTTGAGCGCGGCGGGCGCCTCGGCGAGGTGGCGGACGATCGCCTTCTCGTCGACCGGGCTCAGCCGGCCCTTGGCGCGGGCGAGGTTGGCGACGAGCGCGGCAAGCACCGCCAGCTGGCAGGTGAAGGCCTTGGTCGAGGCGACGCCGATCTCCGGCCCGGCATGGGTCGGCAGCAGCAGGTCGGCCTCGCGCGCCATGGTGCTGGTCGGCACGTTGACGACGACGGCGATCTTCTGCCCCTCGCGTCGCGCGTGGTGGAGCGCGGCGAGCGTGTCGGCGGTCTCGCCCGACTGGCTGATGAACAGGGCGAGCCCGCCCGGCTCCATCACCGGCTCGCGGTAGCGGAACTCGCTGGCGACATCGAGGTCGACGGGCACGCGGGCGAATTGCTCGAACCAGTATTTGGCGACCATGCCGGCATAGAAACTGGTGCCGCAGGCGACGATGGTCAGGCGGCGGACGTCGGCAAGGCCGAAATCGTCGGGGATCGGCAGCGTGACGCGCCCGTCGATCCGCTGCAGGTACGACCGCAGCGTCTGGGCGACGACGACCGGCTGCTCGTAGATCTCCTTGAGCATGAAGTGCGGGAAGTTGCCCTTGTCGATCGTCTCGCCGCTCGCGCCCGAATCGACCACCGGGCGGTCGACGGGCGTATTCGCCTTGTCGTAGATCTCGAGCCCGCGCGCGTCACCGCCGCCCAGTCGCCCTCGTCGAGATAGGCGATGCGCCGCGTCAGCGGGGCGAGCGCGAGCGCGTCGGAGCCGATGAAGTTCTCGCCGTCGCCGTAGCCGACGGTCAGCGGCGAGCCGAGCCGCGCGGCGATCAGCAGGTCGGGCTCGGTGCGGAACAGAACGGCCAGCGCGAAGGCGCCGTGCAGCCGCGGCAGGACGGTGGCGACCGCCTCGCGCGGCGGCTTGCCGGCCTGCAGCTCGCGGTCGATCAGGTGGGCGACGACCTCGGTATCGGTCTGGCTGAGGAACACGCGCCCGGCGGCGATCAGCTCGTCGCGCAGCGGCTTGAAGTTCTCGATGATGCCGTTGTGGACGACCGAGACGTCGCCGGCGATGTGCGGATGGGCGTTGTCCTCGGTCGGGCCGCCGTGCGTCGCCCAGCGGGTATGGGCGATGCCGGTGGCGCCGGGCAGCGGCTCGGCCTCCAGCCGCGCGGCGAGGTTGGCGAGCTTGCCCGGCGCCCGCCGGCGATCGATGATGCCGTCGTGGACGGTGGCGATGCCGGCGCTGTCATAGCCGCGATATTCGAGCCGCTTGAGTCCGTCGAGCAGCCGCGGCGCGACGTCGCCGTGCCCGAGGATGCCGATGATGCCGCACATTCGCCGAGTTCCCCGATCGCTGCGCGCCGGAGATAGCCGCGCGCGGCTTCACCGGCAATGAACCAGATTTCCCGCCACGCGGCGCGGAAGTCGACCAAGGCGACACTATGCACCCGGCGGGCCCGTACCCGTCCGGTGATGTTCGCCACAGAGGCGTGGTTACGACCGGGTCGGAACGGGGCGGCGGCGTCATCGGCGGGGCGATAGCTCGGGTCGCTGCGTGTCGGACAGCGCATCGTGCCGCCGGCGGTCAGCGCTCCGCCTTCCGCGCCCGCATCGCCGCGGCGAAGCGCGTCGCCCAGCCGGGCCTGGCCGTCTGCGTGCCGCGGGCGAGCGCCAGCGCGCCGGCCTCGACATCGGCGGTGACGACGCTGCCGGCGCCGACGATCGCGCCGTCGCCGATCGTCACCGGCGCGACCAGCGCGCTGTTCGAGCCGATGAACGCACCGGCGCCGATCGTCGTGCGGTACTTGAAGAAGCCGTCGTAGTTGCAGGTGATCGTGCCCGCGCCGATGTTCGCCCCGGCGCCGACGCTGGCGTCGCCGATATAGGTCAGGTGGCTGGCCTTGGCGCCGGCGCCGAGCGTTGCCGCCTTGATCTCGACGAAGTTGCCGACCTTGGCCTTGGCCGCCAGGTCCGCTCCCGGACGCAGGCGGGCGAAGGGGCCGACCTCGCCCCCGCCCCGACGGTCGCGCCCTCGATGTGGCAGAAGGCGTGGATCACGGCGCCGTCGCCGATGCGGACGCCGGGGCCGAAGAAGACGTTGGGCTCGATCGTGACGTCGCGGCCGACCGCGGTGTCGTGGGCGAACCACACCGTCTCCGGCGCGACCAGGGTCACGCCGGCGGCCATCATCGCGGCGCGTCGCCGCGCCTGCCAGGCGGCCTCGACCGCGGCGAGCTCGGCGCGGCTGTTGACGCCGGCGACTTCCCACGCCGTCGGCCTCGACCACGCGCCCCGGGCGGTCGGCGAGCGCGACGATGTCGGGCAGATAATATTCGCCCGCGGCATTGTCGTTGCCGACGCGGGCGAGGAGCGGCCACAGATCGGCCGCGCGCGCCGCCATCACGCCGGAATTGCACAGCGTCGTGGCGCGTTCGGCGGCGCTGGCGTCCTTGAACTCGACCATCTTCACGATGCGCCGTCGCCGTCGGCGATGATCCGGCCATAGGCCGCGGGGTCGGCGGGACGGAAGCCGAGCACCGCGACCGCCGACCTCGGGCGTCAGCGCGTCGAGCATGCGCCGCATCGTCGCCGTCTCGACCAGCGGCACGTCGCCGTACAGGACCAGCACGTCGCCGTCGAACCCGGCGAGCGCGTCCTCGCGCGGCGCGCACCGCATGGGCGGTGCCGTGCTGCTCGGCCTGGACGGCGACCGCGCGCGCGGCCGGCGACCGCGGCCTCGACCTGCTCGCGCCTGCGCGCCGACGACGACGACGATGCGTTCCGGAGCCAGCGCCTCGACGCTGGCGAGCAGGTGGAGCAGCATCGGCCGGCCGGCGATCGGGTGCAGCACCTTGTGCAGGTCGGATTTCATCCGGGTGCCCTGGCCGGCGGCGAGGATGACGGCGGCGACAGGGGCGGGGCGCGGACATGGCCGCCGCCGTGCCATATCGCCCTTGCCTTTTCCAGCCGCGCGACGGATGCCGGCGGCATGGGGTGGCCGGGCACTATCGTCTTCGATCTCGACGGGACGCTGGTCGATTCCGCGCCCGACCTGACCGCCGCGCTCAACGTCGCGCTGGCCGACGCCGGCCGGCCGCCGGTCGATCCGGCGACGGTCCGCCACCTCGTCGGCCACGGCGCGCGGGCGCTGATCGAGCGCGGGCTGGCGCTGTCGGGCGGCGGCGGCGAGGCGGAGGTGGCGCGCGCGCTGCCGGTGTTCCTCGATCATTACGCCGCCCACGTCGCCGATGGCACGCGGCCCTACCACGGCTGCGAGGCGGCGCTCGACGCGCTGGCGGCGCGCGGGGCGACGCTCGCGATCTGCACCAACAAGCCGGTGGCGCTGAGCCGGGCGCTGATCGCCGCGCTCGGCTGGACCGGGCGTTTCGCCGCCAACCTCGGCGGCGACTTCGCTGCCCGTCCGCAAGCCCGATCCCGCGCCGCTGCTGGCGACCATCGCCGCGGCCGGCGGCGACCGCGGCCAGCGCCGTCTTCGTCGGCGATACCGCGGTCGATGTCGCCACGGCGCGGGCGGCCGGCGTGCCGGTCATCGCCTGCGCGCTTCGGCTTCGCCGACCGGCCGGCGGCGGAGCTCGGCGCCGATGCGGTGATCGACGCCTTCGCCGAACTCGACGGCGGCGGTCGAGCGGTGCGCCGGGTGACATGCGGGTCGCGGCCGTCACCGCCGCTGTGCTCGCTGCCGCGGCCATCGCCGCCGCCGCGTTCGGCCGGCCGCTGCTCGCCGCTTCGGCCCTCGTCGCAGCGATTGTAACATTTTACGCGTATGTCCGGAGGATGATGTTCAAGTCGCATGCGTCGCGTGCCGCGCCCAGCGCCGTCCGCCGAGCCGCCGGCCGGCCCGGCGCGGGCCCTGCTCGGCGTCGATGCGCTGGGCGATCCCGCCCTGATCGTCGGCGGCGACCTGCGCGTCGTCGCCGCCAACGCCGCCGCCCGCGCGCCTGTTCGGCGAGCGGGTGATCGCCGACGACCTGCGCCTCGTCCTGCGCCATCCGGCCGTGCTCGACGCCGTCCGCATTGCCGCGACCGCCGCCGCGCCGGTCGAGCGCGAGGTCACCGGGCTGGGCAGCGACAACGGCGCCTACCGCGTCCGCGTCGCCGCGCTCGGGCCAGGACGGGCCGGGCGAGCGCCTGCTCGTCACCTTCCTCGACATCACCCAGGCGCGCCTGACCGAGCGGATGCGCGTCGACTTCATCGCCAACGCCAGCCACGAGCTGCGCACCCCCGTGACGACGCTGCTCGGCTTCATCGAGACGCTGCAGGGACCGGCGGCCGAGGACGAGCCGGCGCGCCACCGCTTCCTCGAGATCATGCACCGCGAGGCGGCGCGGATGAGCCGGCTGATCGACGACCTGCTGTCGCTCAGCCGCATCGAGCTCGACAAGCACGTCCGGCCGCAGACCGCGCTCGATGTCGCGCCGCTGATCGCCGACGTCGGCCGGACGCTGGCGATGCGGCTGGAGGCCGACCAGCGGCGGCTGGCGATCCGCGTCGCCCCCGGCCTGCCCAACGTCATCGCCGACCGCGACCAGGTGCTGCAGGTGCTGCACAACCTGGTGTCGAACGCGCTGAAGTACGGCCGCTCGGGCACGGCCATCACCGTCGATGCCGAGCCGGTCGAGACCGCCGCCGGGCCGATGGTGCGGGTCACCGTCGGCGACCGCGGCGACGGCATCGCGCCCGAGCACCTGCCGCGGCTGACCGAACGCTTCTACCGCATCGATACCAGCCGGTCGCGGTCGATGGGCGGCACCGGGCTCGGCCTTGCCATCGTCAAGCACATCATCGAGCGCCATCGCGGCACGTTCGAGATCGTGTCCAAGCCGGGCGAGGGCAGCCAGGTCAGCTTCACCCTGCCGCTGGCGCCGACCGAAACGACGGTGACCAAGATCTGATCTCGTTACAGGCAGTTGCCTTGCCGCTTCGTCGCTGACAGGATGCATTCTGGACTTGGGGAGTCGTGTCATGGCAAAGACCGCAACAGATCTTTACCGCTCGGTAATGGGCAACAAGTTCAAGAAGGTCACAACGGGCGTCTATCCCGGCGACGGCATCCTTGATCCGCGCTGGAAGGACGAGGAGTATTTCAGCAATAAGCTCAAAAAGATGGTGACCAGTGTTGCCGATGTCGACATCGTCGTCGGCAAGGACGGACCGGAGGTCAGGACGGGCGGCGGCACGTCGCTCCACGACGTTCCCGGCTGGTTCCCGTGCAAGGAGTTCTGGATCCCGGAAGGGACCGAATATTCCGACGAGATCCACATCAAGAAGGACGCGAAGACCAAGTGGAACCCGGCGGGGACCGTCAAGGGCATTCATTATCAGCTCGAACCCAAGACGCAGATGACCGTCGAAGCGTTCAAGGGCGCGCTGAACAACATGGCGCGGGCGGCCGTCGTCCGTCAGGTCGAGCTCGCCAAGGTCGGGAGCTGACCGTGCCGCAGATCAGCACGCAAACCCTCGTCATCGCAATCCAGGCGGTCGCGGCCGAGGTACGGGCGCTGCGCGAGGCGGTGCGCGCCGGCGACGCCGAACCCGAGGAGCACCAGCTGCTCGAGGACTGGATGCGCGCCGCCGACGATCTCGAGCAGGCCTATGACGTCGAGGCGCGGACGGTCATCAACCTGCCGCCCTACGACCAGCTGGTCGGCGGATAGCGCTCCGGGCCTTCCCTTGCCCCGCTGCGGTGGGCTAGACGCTGCACCGCAACAAAAGCATCAGGGGAGTTTCATGACCATCCGTTTCGACGACCGGGTCGCCATCGTCACGGGAGCCGGCGGCGGCTTGGGCCGTGTCTACGCGCTCGAGCTGGCCAAGCGCGGGGCCAAGGTCGTGGTCAACGACCTCGGCGGCGCGCGCGACGGCTCGGGCAGCTCGCTGTCGGCGGCGCAACAGGTCGTCGACGAGATCGTCGCTGCCGGCGGCGAGGCGATGGCCAACGGCGCCAGCGTCACCGACGCCGCGGCGGTCGAGAAGATGGTCGCGCTGGTCAAGGAGCGCTGGGGGCGGATCGACATCCTGATCAACAACGCCGGCATCCTGCGCGACCGGACGTTCGTCAAGATGAGCCTCGACGACTTCCGCCAGGTCATCGACGTCCACCTCATGGGCTCGGTCATCTGCACCAAGGCGGTGTGGGAGACGATGCGCGAAGCGGGCTATGGCCGCGTCCTGATGACGACCTCGTCGACCGGGCTGTACGGCAATTTCGGCCAGGCGAATTACGGCGCGGCCAAGCTGGCGCTGGTCGGGCTGATGAAGACCCTGGGGCTCGAAGGCGCGAAATACGGCATCCGCGTCAACACCATCGCACCGGTCGCGGCGACGCGCATGACCGAGGACCTGATGCCGCCCGAGATGCTGGCGCGGATGGGGCCGGAGACGGTCGCTCCCGCCGCCGTCTTCCTCGTCAGCGACGACGCGCCGGCTGGCGCCATCGTCAACGCCGGCGCCGGCGGGTTCGAGCGCGCCTATGTCACCCTGACCCGCGGCATCCATGTCGCGCCCGAGGACCTGAACCCGGAGACGATCGCCGCCCGCTTCGCCGAACTCAGCGACCGCAGCGGCGAGGTCGTCCCCGATACCGGCGCGGCACAGGCGGCGATGGCGCTGGGCGGGCTGTAGCCTCAGCGCGGCGGCGGCGGCGGCGGTTCCGGCGGCGCGTCCGGGCTGCCGATGTCCATCAGCGCCTTCCACTGCCCGTCGGCCGCCTTGCGCCAGACCGTGACATAATGCCCGGTGAACGGCGGCAGCTTGCCCGTGGCATCGGTCATGGTGAAGCGGCCCCAGCTCGCCGCCATGTCGCCGCTTGCTGCGGCGAAAACCTCGGCCGGAACCCAGGTCAGATGGAGCGTCTTGGGTGCGGCGTCGCCGCCGAACGCGGCGAAGGCGGCGGCGCTGCCCCGCGCCGGATCGCCGCCGGCGAAGGCGAGGCCGTCGGCGGGATCGACGAAGTCGCGCATGCCCTCGGCGACCGTGACGCGGGCGAAATGGTCGGAATTGCTCTTCTCCGCCGCCAGCACCCCTTGAACGGCGGCCGGCGGACCGTGGACGACCGGCGCGGCGGCGGCCGGCGCGGCGACGAGCAGAAGCAGGGCGAATTTCATCGGCACCTCCATTGAGCGGGCCGAGATTTCCCGCGATTGGCGCCGCAAGGCAAGCGGTCATTGACCTCGCCGCTCGCGCACCGTATTAGTCAAATAGGACAGCAGGATGACGCCGATGATCGAACAGCGCGACCTCGACGCCGCCGTCGGGGCAGGCATCGTCGATGCGGCGACGGCGGCGCGGCTGGTCGACTTCACCCGCGACTACCGCCGCGGCGTCGCCGGCCCCGACGAGGAGAGCTTCCGCCTGCTGACCGGGTTCAACGACATCTTCGTGACGATCGCGATCGGCCTGCTGCTGTTTGCGCTCGGCACGCTCGGCGGGCGGGTCGCGCCGGCGCTCGGCGCGGCGCTGGTCGCGGCGGCGAGCTGGGGGCTGGCCGAGTATTTCACGCGGGCGCGGCGGATGGCGCTGCCGAGCATCGCGCTGCTGCTGAGCTTTGTCGGGAGCGTGTTTGCCCTCGGCGTGCTGCTGTTCGGCGATCGGGCAGGAACTGCGGCGCACGTCGGGTTCGGACCGGATCGGGTGAATACGACCGGCGAGATGCTAGGCTTCGCGGCCGCCGCCGCCGTGGCGGCGCTCGCCGCCTTCGCGCACTGGCGGCGGTTCCACGTCCCGATCACCGTCGCGGCCGGCGCGGCGGCCCTCGCCGGGCTGGCGCTCGCCCTCGTCAGCGCCGTCGGCATCATCGCACCGAACGTTCTCCTCGTCCTCATCCTCCTCGCCGGCCTCGCCATCTTCGCCCTCGCCATGACCTTCGACGCGCGCGACCGGGCGCGGGTGACGCGCTGGTCGGACGTCGCCTTCTGGCTGCACCTGCTCGCCGCGCCGATGATCGTCCATCCGGTGTTCGCCCTCGCCGGGCTGCTCCACGGCTCGCCGGCGCCCGGGGCAGCGGTGGCGGTCGTCGCCGTCTATGCCGCGCTGACGCTGGTCGCGCTAGCGATCGACCGGCGTGCCCTGCTGGTGTCGGCGCTCGGCTACGTCATCTATGCGATCCAGGCGCTCGTCGCCGCCGGCGGGGCGCTCGACACATCGCTGGCGCTGACCTCGCTGGTCATCGGCGGCTTCCTCGTCCTGCTGTCGGCGGCGTGGCGGCCGATCCGCGCCCGCGTCGTCGCGGCGCTGCCGACGCCGGTCGCGGCGCGGCTGCCGGCCGCCGCCTGATCCGCTGTTAAGCATCGCGTCATCACAGTTAAGTCGCCATGATCAACCAATATACGTGTTGAAACCTGTAGGTTGATCCATGGTTACCGCGTGATAGGGCGCTGATTAACTGATCCAAACGCCGCTTTACGGGCAGATGTCGGCGGATTTTACACCCGAGCTTCGATCTGTTGGCTGACGCTAGTGTCATAGGGATGGCACGGAATGTGCAATGCCGGCCCTGCGATCATTAGGATTGCGGGAGACTGATGATGAAGACGATTTCGATCGCGGCGGTCGCGGCGCTGGTTGTCGGCTCGCCGGCTTTCGCCGCCACGACCCTCCAGCTGACGTCGGCGGGGACGCTGATCTACGCCGGCGCGGCGATCAACCAGTATCCGGCGAACAGCGCCGACGTCGTGCCGACGAAGAGCCTGCCGAACAGCGCCGCGGGCCTGCCGAGCAGCATCGGCGCCCTGCCGGAGCCGACGAGCTGGGCGCTGATGCTGGCCGGCTTCGCCGCCACCGGGGTCGCCGTCCGCCGCCGCGCGCGCCCCCACTCCGTCGCCGCCTGACGGCGGCCTACCGCTCCGCGTCGCGGCGGTCGTCGACGACGCGGAGCAGCTTGCGTTCCAGCGGGGCGACGACCGAGCGCAGGTCGTGGCCCCGCTTGAGCACCGCGCCGGCCTCGCCGACCAGCGCGTACATGCCCTGCCGGCCGCGCAGCGCCGGGGTCTTGACGACCTGCACCTCCGGCCGTTCGGCGGCGCGGCGGAAGGCGGAGAAAACCGCGGTGTCGCGGCCCAGCTCGACGGCATAGTCGCGCCACAGGCCGGCGGCGACCATCCGGCCATAGACGCCGAGGATGAGGTTCAGCTCGGCCCGGTCGAAGACCGTCTGCGCGCCCGCGGCGGCGAGCGGGACGACGACGCCCAAGCTCAGCCCGGAACCTTGCGCGACACCGGCGGGTCGCCGGCGCCGAGCGCGTCGAGCCGGGCGCGGAGCGCCTCCATCTCGCAGCGGAGCAGCTCGAGCTTCTGCGTCTCGGGGTCGTACTTCTGGCTGCACGGCGTGCCGTAGGGCATGAACTTGGTGTAGCTTTCCGCCTCGACCAGCGTCGGCCGCGCCGGGATGCCGACCATCGTCGCGCCCTCGGCGACGTCGCGCGTGACGACGGCATTGGCGCCGATCCGCGCCCGCCGGCCGACGTGGATCGGGCCGAGCACCTGCGCGCCGGAGCCGATGATGACGCCGTCGGCCAGCGTCGGGTGGCGCTTGCCGGGGATGCCGTTCGCCGGATCGGTCCCGCCGAGCGTCACGCACTGATAGATGGTGACGTCGTCGCCGATCTCGGCGGTCTCGCCGATGACGACGAAGCCGTGGTCGATGAAGAAGTTGCGGCCGATCCGCGCGCCCGGATGGATGTCGATCGCGGTCAGGAAGCGGCCGACATGATTGACCATGCGCGCCAGCAGGAACAGGCGCGCGCGGTACAGCGCATGACCGACCTTGTGGAAGGCGAGCGCCCAGACGCCGGGGTACAGCAGGATCTCCAGCCGCGACCGCGCCGCCGGGTCGCGCGACTTGACTGCGTCGAGGTAGGTCAGCAACCGCTTCATCGTGGCACCCTCGGGCCGTTGCCCGCCGTCATTTAAGCATCGCTCATAACCCCTTGCGACGGCGAGCGCCAGAGCGAGTGCAGGCGGCGACGGCGGGCGGAACGACTGCGCGCCGGGCTTGTTGTTCGGTCAGTGCCGGCGGGCGCGTCCGCTGCCCGCCGGCGATAACGGAGGAGGACAGCGATGACCATCGACGACGGCTTCCGCAGCAGCACGCAAAATCAGGGCACGACCGGCCAGAGCCAGACCGGCCAGAGCCAGACGGGTTCATCGGGAACGGCGCGCAGCCCCGAGTACGACGACGGCCTGACCGTCCAGGACACCACCCACGGCGCCGGCCAGGGCGTCGGCAACGACCAGCTCCAGCCCGGCACCAGCACGATGGGCCGCGGCATCGACGCCGAGCACGGCGGGATCGGCGAGAGCGCGACGGGGACGCAGGGCAGCTTCACCCCCGGCAGCGGCGCGGCCGGCGGCAGCAGCCGTGAGCCGGCGAGCGGCACCTGGGGTCGCGACACGACCCTGACCGGCGCGTCGACCGGCACGACGGGTGCCGACCGCGACCTCGGCGACAACCGCGACGGGCTCGGCCGCGACCGGACCAGCGATGTCACCGCCGACGAGTCCGGCACGCTGATCTCGGCCGACAAGGTGATCGGCACGGCCGTCTACGACGCCAGCGGCGAGCGTCTCGGCACGGTCGATTCGATCATGCTCAACAAGCGGTCGGGCAAGGTCGCCTATGCCGTGATGTCGTTCGGCGGCTTCCTCGGCATCGGCGAACGGTATCACCCGCTGCCGTGGAACGTGCTGACCTACGACGAGCAGAAGGGTGGCTATAACGTCGAGCACTCGGCCGACGACCTGCGCAAGGCGCCGAACTACAGCCGCGACGAGGTCGACAACTTCGACGGCGGCAGCAGCCGCAGCCGCGAGGTCGACAGCTATTACGGGGTCGACCTCGATCGTGACCGCGTCAGCGACCAGGGCCACAGCGCCTATCGCGGCGGCGCGGTCGACGCCGACCGCACGTCGTCGTTCGGCAGCGGCGCGACCGGGGTCGAGGCTGGCGACGCGATCGGCTCGACGACCGGTGCCGGGTCGACCGGCATGGGTTCGACCGGGATGGGGTCGAACCGCAACTACTGATCCCGCGACCGATCCAGTGCGGACGGCGGCCCCTCGGGGCCGCCGTTTTGCGTTCAGGCCGCAGCGGCGCCGGCCGGGTCGGCGACCGCCGGCAGCGCCTGCAGCGAGCGGGCGATGGCGTGGATTACCGCGGCGATGCGGACTGCCGTCTGGATCGTGTCGATGCCGACGCCGGCCGCCTGCAGCACCTTCTCGTGCGCGTCGATGCACATGCCGCAGCCGTTGATCGCCGACACCGCCAGGCAGAACAGCTCGAAGTCCGCCTTGTCGATGCCCGGCGCGCCGATGACGTTCATCCGCAGCTTCGCCGGCCGGCTGGCATATTCCTTGTTCGAGGACAGGTGCAGGAAGCGGTAGTAGATGTTGTTCATCGCCATGATCGACGCCGCCGCCTTGGCCGCGGTGACCGCGGTCGCCGCGAGCTTTGCCTCCGCCTCCTCCTCCGCCGCCGCGATCAGCGGGCGGTACGATGCCGCATGGGCGCAGGCGAGGATCGTGCCGTACTTCTGCTGGTCGCTCAGCCCCTGTTCGTTGAGCAGCGACGACAGGTTGAGGCGCAGGTCCTTGGCATAGTCGGGCAGGGTGCGGGCGAGATCGTTCAGGGTCATGGGGGTCTCCCAAATGAACAACGCGGGCAAAGCCCGCGTTGCGTCGGACGGGTTCGGCTACGGTCGTAGCCGCCCCGCCGTCCGGGCTGGCGCGAGTCCGGGCATAGCTCACGAACGCGAAGCCGCGTTCCTTCGCTATGCCCGGCCGCGCTGCGCCTTACGCCGCTTCGGCCATCGGCTGGAGCGTGTCCTGGCCTTCGGTCCAGTTGCACGGGCACAGCTCGTCGGTCTGCAGCGCGTCGAGGATGCGCAGCGTCTCGTTCGGGTTGCGGCCGACGTTGAGGCCGTTGACGGTGATGTGCTGGATGACGTTGTCCGGATCGACGATGAACGTCGCCCGCAGCGCCACGCCGGCGTCCTTGTCGAGGATGCCGAGCGCACGGGTGATCTCGTGCTTGTTGTCGGCGATCCACGGGAAGTCGCAGGCGGCGAGGCGCGGGTCGGCCTTGCGCCAGGCATAGTGGACGAAGTCGCTGTCGGTCGAGCCGCCGATCAGCACCGCGTCACGGTCGGCAAAGTCCTCGGCAAGGTCGTTGTAGCCGATGATCTCGGTCGGGCAGACGAAGGTGAAGTCCTTGGGCCAGAAGAACAGGATCTTCCACTTGCCGGGCGCGAACGTGTCGAGCTCGATCGTCTCGCCGGCGGGCAGGGCGGACGTGCCCTGCTGGACCGACAGGGTGAAATTGGGCAGCTTGTCGCCGACGCTGAGCATGGATGCCTCCGCTGGTGGTTGTGAACGCGGCGTAGATGGTGCAGTGCAAAATACGGTGCCAATGAAAATAATCTGACGGATTGATCGACTTAGCCGATGACCTTCCTGCCGACGCTCAAGCAGTTGCAATATCTTGTTGCGTTGCACCAGACCGGCCATTTCGGCCGCGCGGCGGCGGCGAGCTTCGTCACCCAGTCGACGCTGTCGGCGGGGCTGCGTGAGCTGGAGACGCTGCTCGGGGTGACGCTGGTCGAGCGCACCCGTCGGGTCGTCCGCTTCACCCCGCTGGGCGAGCGCGTCGTCGCCAAGGCCTATGTCGTGCTGCGCGAGGCGGACGAACTGGCCGAACTCGCCCGCGCCGCCGCCAAGCCGCTGGGCGGGGAGTTGCGTCTCGGCGTCATCCCGACCATCGCACCGTTCCTGCTGCCGCGGCTGCTGCCCGGCCTGCGCGCCGCCTATCCCGACCTCAAGCTGTTCCTGCGCGAGGAGCAGTCGGGGGCGGCGTGCGAGGCGCTCGCCCGCGGCCAGCTCGACTGCGTGCTGCTGGCGCTGCCATGGAGCTGCGGCGACGTCGCCACGCGGCGGCTGTTCGACGACCCCTTCTTCCTCGCCTTCCATCCCGACGACTGGCCGAACGCGCCGGCCACCGTCCGCCCGTCGGCGATCGATCCGGCGCGCCTGCTGCTGCTGGAGGACGGACATTGCCTGAAGGGCCATGCGCTCGCCGCCTGCGGCCGGCCCGACCTGCGCGCCGACACCGCGATCCTGGGCACGTCGCTGCACACGCTGGTGCAGATGGTCGCCAATCGCCTCGGGCTGACGCTGGTGCCGAAGATGGCGCTCGACGCCGGCATCCTTGCCGGCACGCCGGTGGTCGCGCGCCCGGTCGCCGGCGACCATGCCAGCCGCGAGATCGCCCTCGCCTGGCGCGCGAGCAGCCCGCACGCCGCCGAGTTCGCCCTGCTCGGCGACGCCCTGCTGGCGGCGGCGGAATCGGCTGCCGACTGAGGGGCGCCGCCCTCTGTCGGGGACGGCGCGATTGGGCTAGGGCGGCGCGGCCATGCCGCCCCGCTTCGCCTTCACCCTCGCCGCGACCGACGGCGCCGCCCGCACCGGCACCCTCGCGCTGCGCCGCGGCACCATCCGCACCCCGGCGTTCATGCCGGTCGGCACGGCGGCCACCGTCAAGGCGATGCGCGCCGGCGAGGTCGCCGCCAGCGGCGCCGACATCATCCTGGGCAACACCTATCACCTGATGCTGCGCCCGACCGCCGAGCGCATCGCCCGGCTCGGCGGGCTCCACCGCTTCATGGGCTGGGACCGGCCGATCCTGACCGACAGCGGCGGTTATCAGGTGATGAGCCTCGGCGCGCTGACCAAGGTCACCGAGGAGGGCGTCACCTTCGCCTCGCACCGCGACGGCTCGCGCCACGCCGTCACGCCCGAACGCTCGATCGAGATCCAGCGGCTGCTCGGGTCCGACATCGTCATGGCCTTCGACGAGCTGGTCGCGCTGCCCGCCAGCCGCGAGGCGGTCGCCGCCGCCATGGCGCGGTCGATGCGCTGGGCGGCGCGCAGCCGGACGGCGTTCGACGGCGGCGGCGACCATGCCGCCGACGCCGCGATCTTCGGCATCCAGCAGGGCGGGCTCGACCAGGAGCTGCGCGCGGAATCGGCCGCCGCGCTGCAGACGATCGGCTTCGACGGCTACGCCATCGGCGGGCTGGCGGTGGGCGAGGGGCAGGACGCGATGTTCGGCGTGCTCGACTACGCCTGCGACCAGCTGCCGGCCGGCGCGCCGCGCTACCTGATGGGCGTCGGCAAGCCCGACGACATCGTCGGCGCGGTGCTGCGCGGCGTCGACATGTTCGACTGCGTCCTGCCGACACGGTCCGGGCGGACGGGGCAGGCGTTCACCCGCGCCGGGCCGCTCAACCTGCGCAACGCGAAGTACGTCGAGGACGAGGCGCCGCTCGACCCGGGCTGCCCGTGCCCGGTGTGCGCGTCGGCGAGCCGCGCCTATCTCAGCCACCTCGTCCGCTCCGACGAGATCCTGGGGGCGATGCTGATGACCGAACACAACATCTGGTTCTACCAGACGCTGATGGCCGACCTTCGCGCCGCCATCGCCGCGGGGCGGGTGCGGGCCTTCGCCGCCGCCTTCCTCGCCGCCTACCGGGCCGGCCCGGCTGTCCTACACGCCGCGGATCGTGGTATCGATTGATCGTGGTCAGCGGTGCGGCCACGGCGGAGCGGGAGAGGTGAAAAACGGCGTCGTGGGCGTGACCTTCGTGTGACCTTCGCCCGATCGCGCCGGCCGCCGGCGGGTCTGGACAGGTCGGCGGCCGCGGAGTACCCGCCCCCATGGACCCCATCACCCCGCCCGAAGCCATCCTGATCCTCGACTTCGGCAGCCAGGTCACCCAGCTGATCGCCCGCCGCGTCCGCGAGGCCGGGGTCTATTGCGAGATCGTTCCCTTCCAGCTCGCCGACGCCGCGATCGAGCGGCTGCGGCCCAAGGGGGTCATCCTGTCGGGGGGGCCGGCGTCGGTGTGCGATCCCGACGGCCCGCGCGCGCCGCAGTCGCTGCTCGACGGCGGCGTGCCGGTGTTCGGCATCTGCTACGGCGAGCAGGCCCTGGCCAACCAGCTCGGCGGTACCGTCGTCGCCAGCCACGGCGGCGAGTTCGGCCGCGCCTTCATCGACGTCACCGACGACTGCGCCCTGTTCGACGGCGTGTGGGCGCGCGGGCAGCGGCACCAAGTGTGGATGAGCCATGGCGACGTCATCACCGCTCTGCCCCCCGGCTACCGCACGGTGGCCACGAGCGAGGGCGCGCCCTTCGCCGCGGTCGCCGACGACGCCCGCCGCCATTACGGCGTCCAGTTCCACCCCGAGGTGGTCCACACCCCCGACGGCGCCAAGCTGATCGCCAACTTCGTCCGCAACGTCGCCGGCTGCGCCGCGACGTGGAGCATGGCCGGCTTCCGCGCCGCCAAGGTCGCCGCGATCCGCGACCAGGTCGGCGACGGCCGCGTCATCTGCGGCCTGTCGGGCGGGGTCGATTCGTCGGTCGCCGCCGTCCTCATCCACGAGGCCATCGGCGAGCAGCTGACCTGCGTCTTCGTCGACACCGGCCTGCTCCGCGCCGGCGAGGCCGAACAGGTCGTCGGCCTGTTCCGCGAGCACTACCACATCCCGCTGGTCCACGTGGACGCCGCCGACCGCTTCCTCGACGCGCTGGCCGGCGTCAGCGATCCCGAAACCAAGCGCAAGATCATCGGCCGGACCTTCATCGACGTGTTCGACGCCGAGGCGAAGAAGATCGACGGCGCGCGCTTCCTCGCCCAGGGCACGCTCTACCCCGACGTCATCGAAAGCGTCAGCTATGCCGGCGGCCCGTCGGTGACGATCAAGAGCCACCACAATGTCGGCGGCCTGCCCGAGCGGATGAACCTGGCGCTGGTCGAACCCTTGCGCGAGCTGTTCAAGGACGAGGTCCGCGTGCTCGGCCGCGAGCTCGGCCTGACCGAGGCGTTCGTCGGCCGCCACCCGTTCCCCGGCCCCGGCCTCGCCATCCGCATCCCCGGCGAGGTCACGCGCGAGGCATGCGACACGCTGCGCCAGGCCGACACGATCTTCCTCGACGAGATCCGCTCAGCCGGCCTGTACGACGCCATCTGGCAGGCCTTCGCCGTCCTGCTGCCGGTCCGCACCGTCGGCGTCATGGGCGACGGACGCACCTACGAACGCGTCTGCGCCTTGCGCGCCGTGACCAGCGTCGACGGCATGACCGCCGACGTCTACCCGTTCGACGCCGCCTTCCTGTCGCGCGTAGCGACGCGCATCGTCAACGAAGTCAACGGCATCAGCCGCGTCGTCTACGACTACACCTCGAAACCGCCGGGCACGATCGAGTGGGAATGATTTTTGCCCATCCGGACATGTCCAGAGCTAAGCTACATTACGATCTGACCCTTTGTACGCCGTCGGGCCGGCACTGGCAGCGCGTGATTTACGCATCGCCGAAGTCGAAAACGCCCGATCGAAAGGATCGTCCCGATGAGCCGTCCTCCGTTGCCGCCGTTCACCGACGAGACCGCCGCGCAAAAGGCGCGGCTCGCCGAGGACGCCTGGAACAGCCGCGATCCCGCTCGTGTCGCGCTCGCCTACACGCCCGACAGCCAGTGGCGGAACCGCGCCGAATTCATCAGGGGTCGTGAGGCGATCGAGGCGTTCCTGACGCGCAAATGGGCGCGCGAGCTCGACTATCGCCTGATCAAGGAGGTCTGGACGCACGCCGGCAACCGCATCGCGGTCCGCTTCGCTTATGAATATCGCGACGACAGCGGCAACTGGTTCCGCGCCTACGGCAACGAGAACTGGCAGTTCGACGCCGACGGGCTGATGGAACGCCGCATCGCCAGCATCAACGAGCATCCCATCACCGAGGCCGAGCGCAAGTTTCACTGGCCGCTGGGACGTCGGCCCGATGGTCATCCGACGCTGAGCGATCTAGGCCTCTGAGTGCCGACGCCGGCGCCACCCGTTTCCCGTATTCCCGGCGTGGCGGAATGAATTCTGCCAGCCATTGGCTTGATCGGGTATGGCCCACCTGATCATGACCAACCGCAACTTGTGTCGTTGTGTCCAGCGGTCCGTGATCGACCTTGCCGCGAAGGGCGGCGCGTTTGAACACGCCGGTATGATCATCGCCGAAGCGCCGGACTGTTCGGCTGACATGGGCTGGCGCATCGACCTCGTTCCCGGCTCGACGTCCGGCTGCAGCGGCGGCAGAAGGTGGCGCCGGGTACGAAGATGTTTCTTGTGGTGGCGGGTGCCGTGCAGCGGGCGGACATCATCACGTATCTCGCCGCCAACTCCTCCACCGCGATCGCCAGATCGCGGGATCGGCACTCATGGCGGTTGAACGGGCGGAAAGCCTCCTCGCCGAAATCCGGGCCTGCACGGTCTGCGCCGCAGCGCTGCCGCTGGGGCCGCGTCCGATCGTTCAGTTCAGCGCGAGGTCGCGGATCGTCATCATCGGCCAGGCCCCGGGGACGCGCGTCCACGACAGCGGCATTCCGTGGGACGATGCCAGCGGCGACCGGCTGCGCGAGTGGACCGGGCTCGGCACCACCGAATTCTATGATCCGGCCGCGGTCGCCCTCGTGCCGATGGGCTTCTGCTATCCCGGAACGGGGGCCAGCGGCGACCTGCCGCCGCGCCCGGAATGCGCGCCGCTGTGGCACGACCGGGTGCTCGCCCTGCTCCCCGCAGGCGCGCTGACCCTGCTGGTCGGCAGCTTCGCCCAGGCCCGGTATCTTCCCGCTGCACGGCGCCAGTCGCTGACCGAACGGGTGCGCGACTGGCCGCAACATGGCCCGACATTCTTTCCGCTGCCGCACCCGTCGTGGCGCAGTACAGGGTGGATGAAGCGTAATCCGTGGTTCGAAAGTGACGTGCTCCCGGCGTTGCGCGTGATGATCCGGCAACGCTTTCCGACATGAACCGGCAAGCCTGGATGCTCGACCCATGCTCGGGCTCGCCGTGGGAACATGACCGTTGCGCCTCTGCTATGGTCGGGTTGCGCGTCGATGCGTGAGGAACGGCGGCAGCGTCGGTCGGATTATCGGGCAAGCTCCTTCAACGTCGCGTTCTCGGCCTCGAGCATGGCGATGCGCGCCTCCAGCCGGTCGATTGCGCCGGCGACGTCGACGGCGTCGAACTTCTGCGGGATGTGCTGCGGGCAGTTGGTGTCCCAGGCCTCGATCTCGAACAGGATGACCTGCTCGGGCCGGGCGCGGTAGCCTGCGGGCATCAGGGAGGCGGCGAGTGCGGGGTCATCGTCAACCACCCGGGCGCGGCCCCAGAGCTTGATCCGGCGGCGGTGCGCATAATCCATCAAAAACAGGAACGCTTTGTCGTTCTCGGCCAGATTGCCCGTCGAGATATACTGCCTGTTGCCGGCATAGTCCGCGAAGCCGAGCGTGCGCTCGTCGACGACGCGGATGAAGCCCCGGGGGCCGCCGCGATGCTGGGCGTATGGCTGCCCTTCCGCGTTCGAGGTCGCCAGATAGGCGGTGTCGACCTCGCCGAGAAAGGCGATCAGGTCCGCGTCGATCCTGGTGCGGAAGCCGCCGCGTGCCTCCTGGCGGGCATAGGCCTCGCGTGAGCCCCGCGCCGACTGGATCGCCTTTACGGTCGCGGTGAACGCCACATCGCTTGAGACGCGGGTCATCGCCGAGCCTCGGCGACCGCGAGCGTGTCGATATACTGTCGGAAGCGCTGTATCCTGTTGCCGCCCAGATCCCAGACATGAGCATAGCGCGCCGCGACCGACTTGCCCGACGCGCCGTGGACACCGGTGAAGACGCCGAGCGACACGACCGTATCGCCTTCAGCAATGAACTCGGTCGGGGTCAGCGCGAACGACGACCATTCGGCCATCAGCGGCGCCAGCAAGCCCTCGGCCACCTTCTGCGGACCGCGCCCCTCGACTTTGTAGTGCCACATCGTTTCCCACTCGATGTCTTGGGCCATCAGGGCGAGCGCGGCCGGGGCGTCGCCGCGACCCAGCGCGGCGTAGAAGGAGCGGATGATTTCGGCGGAGGACATGGGATCGATCCTTTCTGATGGGCGCGACCGGTCAGGCGACCGCGCGTTTCCCCTTGAAGAGCAGCGTCATGAAGGCGAGGTCGATCCCGCGCGGCATGATCGGGGCGGTGCCCATGACGATCCCCGCCACCGGACCGATGATCACCGAGCGGCGATGGCGGCGCACGGCGCTCATCACCGCGCGCGCGACCGTCGCCGGCCCGACCGTGGGAAACAGCTTGTGGACCAGCGTCGACTTCAGATCGGCCTTGTCGGCTTGGCCGAAGCTGGTGCGGACCGCCGGCGGGTGGATCGCCGAGACCGACACCCCGTGCGCGCGGAGCTCGCTGTGCAGCGCGATGCTGAGATTGGTGACGAACGCCTTGGACGCCGCATAGGCCGCGAAATAGGGCGTCGGCCGGGTCGCCACCGCCGCCGACAGGTTGACGATTGATCCGCTTGCGCGCGCCTTCATCCCGCGCGCGGCCCAGTGGCTGAGCCGGGCGAGCGCGCCGACATTGAGGCGAAGCATCGCGTCGAGCTTGGCCCAGTCGGCGTCGACAAAGGCGCCCGAGGCGCCGTGGCCGGCGTTGTTGACGAGCACGTCCGGGAGGTAGCCGCGTGCGTCGAGGCCGGCGATGAAGGCCTCGAGCGCTGCCGGATCGGCGAGGTCGACGGCGGCGATCTCCGGCCGGATGGCGGCGGGAAGCGCATCGGCCGCGGCGCCAAGCTTGGTCGCATCGCGCGCCACCATCAGGACGGCGGCGCCGGAGGCGGCGGCGAGGCGGGCAACTTCGAGGCCGATGCCCTCGCTCGCGCCCGTGATGAGATAGGTTTTCGGCATGGGAAATCTCCTGGTCGGAAAAATGAATGTCACTGCATGGACTCCGAGGCCGCGGAGCGTCCTGCGGGCGTCGCAAGGAGCGACGCCCGGGAGGTGAGCGGCGCATGGCGCGCCGCTACTTCGACTTCACCGCCTTGTCGTAGAAGGCGATGATGTGGTCGGCGATGAAGGGCAGGTTGTCCTCGGTCGCGAAATGCCCGGCGTTCAACCGGTAGATTTCGGCCTTGGGCAGGTCCTGCAGATAGGCTTCGCCACCGGCGGGGGTGAAGAACGGGTCGTGCTCCCCCCAGAAAATCAGCGTCTTGGGCTGCTGATCGCGCAGGAACTTCTGCCAGGCGGGATAGCTCTGCGGGTTGGTCCGATAGTCGTAGAACAGGTCGAGCTGGATCCTGAGGTTGGTCGGCCCCGCGACCGAGGCGGCGTCGCTTTCATAGCCTCGGGCGCGATCAGCTCGGGGTGGCCGGCGCCACCCAGATAGACGATGTTCTTGATCGCCTCGGGCGTGTTGAACGCGGCCAGCGGCGCCTCGCTTTCGGGCGTGCGGTTGATCCACAGCGCCTTGCGAAACCCGTCCCACGCGGCCGAGAAGCCGTCCTCATAGGCGTTGGTGTTCTGGATGATCAGCCAGTCCAGCGCCTTGGGATTGTGCCCGACGATGCGGAAGCCGACCGGGCCGCCGTAATCCTGCACGAACAGGCCGTAGTGGTCGAAGCCCTTGGCGGCGAGGAACTTTTCCATCGTCGCGCGATCGCGTCGAAGCTGTAGTGATAGGTCGCCGGGTCCGGATGATCGCTGTTGCCGAAGCCCTGATAGTCGGGGGCGATGACGTGGAAGCGCTGGCCGAGGGCCAGGATCAGGTTGCGGTACTGGTGCGACGACGAGGGCCAGCCGTGCAGCAGCACGAGCTTCGGCAGCTTTGGATCGCCGGCCTCGCGGTAGGCGATGTTGAGGCCGTCGACCTTGATCGTGCCGTAGCGGACCTGGGCCGCGGCGACCGGCGTGGTGATCACGTTCGCCGCCGGCGCCGCAAAGGCGGCCACCGCGTCGACGAGGTTGGAGACGGTGACGACGGCGCTGAACGCGGCCGCCAGCAGGCGGGTCTTGCGGGTCATGGGAGTGATCCTTGTCGGGGGAGGGTGGCGGGCGCCGGAGGGCGGCGCCCGCCCTGGGGGCTCAGGCGGCCTTGCGGGCCTCGACGACGGGGAAGTCGATCTCGGTCTGGAAGACCTCGTTGAAGTAGTTGGTCCAGGTGTTCAGCGCGACGTGCTGGACGATCTCGATCACCTGCGCGTCGGTGTAGCCGGCGAGCCGGACGGCCGAGAGATCGGCGTCGGTGACATGGCCGCGGGCGCGGCCACCTTGGCGGCGAAGCGCACGGCGGCGTCGGCCTTGGGGTCGTTCGAGGCGCCGCTGCGGTTGGCGGTGATCTCGGCGTCGTCGAGTTTCGCGAGGTTCTTGCCGAGATAGGTGTGGGCCGACAGGCAGTAGTCGCAGCCGTTCACTTCGGCGACCGCCAGCGCAATCCGCTCGCGGGTGGCGGCCGGCAGGGCGCCCTTGCCCAGCGCGCCGGACATGCCGAGATAGCCTTCGAGCGCCGCGGGGCTGGTCGCGACCAGCGGAACATGTTGGGCACGCCGCCGAGCTGCGCGTTGACGGCGTTCAGCAGCGGCTGCGACTTCTCCGGCGCGTCGGCGACGGTGGCGGGGGTCGGGATGCGGGACATCGGAGCATTCCTTTCATCGCGGGCGGGCACGATCGCCCGGTGACAGCGATTTAGGCGCTTCCATTATTGGGCGGCAGCCGGTAGTTTCAGGAATCCTCCTTCCACTATTCGGGAATCAGATGGACCGGTTCGACGCCATGGCGACGCTGATCGCGGCAGTTGACGGCGGCAGCCTGTCGGCGGCGTCGCGCAGGCTCGGCATGCCGCTGGCGACCGTCAGCCGGAAAGTGTCCGAGCTCGAGGCGCATCTCGGCACGCAGCTCGTCGTCCGGACCAGCCGCAAGCTGTTGCTGACCGAAGCGGGGCGCGCCTATGTCGCCGCCAGCCGCCGCATCCTCGACGAGATCGACGAGGCCGAGCGCGGCCGCATCGGGCGAATATCGCGCGCCGCGCGGCCACCTGACGATCACCTCCTCGATCATGTTCGGCCGGTTGCATGTCGAGCCGGTCGTCCTCGACTTTCTCAAGGCCTATCCCGACATCGACGCCGCGGCTGGTGCTCGCCGACCACGTCGTCAACCTGGTCGACGATCATGTCGATGTCGCCGTCCGCGTCGGCCGGCTGCCCGACAGCAGCATGGTGGCGACGCGCCTCGGCGAGGTCGGTTGGGTGACCTGCGCCAGCCCGGACTATCTCGCGGCGCGCGGCGAACCCGCACACGCTGGCCGCGCTCGCGCGCCATGACTGCATCGATGTTCGAGGGGCTCTATTCGAACACAGCTGGAGCTTCGGGCGCGGCAAGGCGAGCGGTGGCGGTGCCGATCCGCCCGCGCTTTGCGGTCAACACCGCCGACGCCGCCATCGCCGCCGCCGTCGCCGGCACCGGCATCACCCGCGTGCTGTCCTACCAGGTCGCCGCGGCGGTGGCGGCGGGCAAGCTCCGGCTGATCCTGCGGCCGTTCGAGCCCGAGCCGCTGCCCGGTGCATCTGGTCTATGCCGGCGCCAGTCGCTGCTGCCGCTCAAGCTGCGGGCCTTCCTCGACTTCGCCGCGCCGCGGCTGAAAGCGTCCCTGGCCGGCGTCGTCGGACGACCGAGCCACTAAGCCGGCCCGCGGTCGGTGCAACTGACGCTGGTGACCCCTACGGGAATCGAACCCGTGCTTCAGCCGTGAAAGGGCCGCGTCCTAACCGCTAGACGAAGGGGCCGCAGCGGCCGTCCGCAGGCTAGTCGGCGGGCGGCGGTTGGTCAAGCGTCGGCCCAGGCGAGGTCGTCGAGGTGAAGCTCGGCCGCCGGCGTGCGGCCCCAGTCGTCGCGCTTGACCCGGCCGGCGACGAAGCACCACCGCCCCTGTGCCGACGCCAGCGCAAGGCCCAGCGGCGTGTCGCCGGCGCGGAACGCCATCGCCTTCAACCGCGCGCCGTCGCTGCCCATCAGGAGCCCGGACTGGCCGTCGCCGACAATGTCGCGGGTCGCGACCCGCCCCGGACCCGAGACGACGCGCGGCTGGGGCCAGCCCTCCCCTAGGGACCGCCCGCATTCGAGCGCCGTCGCGAGCCCCGGGCACATCCCCGCGGGCCCGATCACCGCGTCGACGTCAGACCCGCTCGGCCTCGCGCGCGTCGCCGCCGAGCCGCGCCCGAGAGCGGCATTGATCGCCTCTATGCGCGCGGCCGCGATCGTCAGCCGGCCGCCATCGCGTGACCGCCGCCCGCGACGAGCAGCCCGCCGTCGTTCGCGGCGAGCACCGCCCCGCCGAGGTCGACCCCGGCGACCGAGCGGCCCGACCCCTTGCCGTCCGCCGTCCGCGCCCTCTTCGAGAGCGATCACGATCGCCGGGCGATCGACCGTTCCTTCAGCCGCGCGGCGGCGATACCGATGACCCCGGGGTGCCACCCCGCCCGGCGACCACGCGACCGCGGCGTTGCCCGTGCCGCGGCCCATCGAGCGCTCGGCCGCCACCATCGTCTCGATCGCGCGGCGTTCGGCGTTGAACCCATCGAGTTCGGCTGCGAGACTCCGCGGCTCGTCGGGATCGTCGGTCGTGAGCAGCCGCACGCCGAGGTCCGCTTTGCCGATGCGCCCGCCCGCGTTGATTCGCGGGCCGAGCGCGAAGCCCAGTCGCGGCGGGTCGGCGCGCGGTCGAGGGCCGCGAAAGCGGCGAGCGCGGCCAGGCCCGCGTTGCGCCGCGGCGGCCATGACCTTGAGCCCCTGGGCGACGAAGGCACGGTTGAGGCCGGTCAGCGGCACGACATCGGCAACGGTGCCGAGGGCGACGAGGTCGAGCAGGCCCAGCAGATCGGGCTCGGCGGGCGCTGCGCCCAAGCCGTCGTTGGTGCGCGGGCGCGGTCGCCGCGACCGCGAGCAGGAATGCCACGCCGACGGCGGCCAGATGGCCGAGTCGCGGCGCCGCCGACCTCTCGAGCCGGTCGGGGTTGACGAGCGCGTGCGCGAGCGGGAGCGCGGTCGCGCCCTGGTGGTGGTCGACCACGACGACGTTGTCGCCCGCGCGCCGCGCGGCGGCGAGCGCCTCGAACCCCTGCGTGCCGCATCGACCGTGACCATGAGGCGCGCGCCGGCCGCGACCGCGCCGTCATGGCCGCCGCCCCCGGCCCATAGCCTTCGAGCAGCCGGTCGGGGATATAGGCGGTCGCCGCCGCCCGCCGCGGCGCCAAGTGCGGATCAGCGCGCCGCCACGGTCGCGCCGTCGACGTCATAGTCGCCGAAGACCGTGACGTTCTCGGCCGCGCGGATCGCCGAGGCGACCGTTCGGCCGCGACCTCCATGTCGAGGAAGACGAGCGGTCGGGCAGCCAGTCGCGCAGCCTGGCCGAGCGCAGCCGGTCGAAGTCGCCCGGTGCCGCGCCGCGTGCACGGAACAGCTGCGCGACCAGGTCGTCGCCGCTCGTCGGATCGGGCGCGACGCCACCGCGCCACGCCCAGCGCTGGCCAAGGACCGAGGCGGCGACGTTGAAGACGTGTCCACCCAGCGTCGGCATCGGCGCTTCCTAGACCGCCGCCGCCGGGCGTTCAACCGGCTGTCGCGGCACAGGACGGGGCGTGTTTTGCCGCTTGACGGTACGCCGCGGCTGTAAGACCCTGCA
>CAWJZA010000012.1:0-10062 GCA_963847215.1 uncultured Alphaproteobacteria bacterium | reverse complement strand
CGACGCCGGCGTGCGCCGCCTTGCCGGTGACGTCGATGGTGAAGACGGTCGAGCCCTTGCGCCACACCGTCAGCTTGTCGGGTGCGTCGCCGGGTTCGAGGTTGAGCTCGACATCGGCCTGTGCCAGCAGCCGGTCGATGAGCGCGCGCGTGCCGGGCGAGCCGCGCTCCTCGCTGGTCTCGATCAGCAGCGTGATCGACTTGAAGTCGGTGAAGCCCGCGTCCTTCAGCAGCTTGATCGCCTCGATACCCTCGACCACCCCGCCCTTCTCGTCGCCGACGCCGGGGCCGTGCAGGCGCGTGCCGTCGTTCGAGAAGCGCCACTTGGCCACCGTGCCGGGGCCGAACACGGTGTCGATGTGGCCGATCAGCAGGATGCGGAGCTTGCCGCTGCCGGCGAGCGTCGCCACCGTGTTGGCCGCCAGCCCGGGAGCCTCGGCCGGCACGGTCTCGACGGTCATGCCGAGCGCCTTCAGCCGGGGGGCGAGGACGGCCATGACCTTCGCCCCGCCCTCGGCGTCGCCCGTGCCGGAGTCGATGTCGACGACCTGCTGGAGCAGCGCCAGCTGGTCCGCCTGCGCCGCCTTCGCCGCGTCGAGCAGCGGATCGGCGGCGGCCGGCAGCGCCGCGCCCAAGGCCAGGAAGACGAGCGCCGCCTTCACCGCAGCGGCACTTTTATCCGCGGAAGTTGACAAAGTTGACACCATGCACGAGCGGGCCCTCACCTGTCCGAAAAAACGACTTGTACCGGTGCGGTTCGTCACGGTAGCGGCGGGGAGGAGAAGCTTCATCATGCCCGCAAACCTAGCGCCTTTCGGTCGCGTAGGACAGCCGCGCCGGCGTCAGCCCATGCGCGCGTCGGCCCCGAGCCGCGCCGACAGCGCGGCGATCAGCGCGTCGACCGTCGTCAGCCGGGTGAGGGCGGCGGCGTCGAGCAGGACCTCGACGCGGCCGCTCTCGTCGCGGGCGATCAGCGGCAGCGGCTCGCCAGCCATCGCCGGATAGGCGGCATGGAAGTCCTGGCGGTGGAAGAAGGCGACCGGCATGTCGAGCGCGCGCAGCCACGCGCGCCAGCGCCGGTCCATCGCCACCGGACCATAGGTGACGGCGCACAGCGAACAGGGATAGGTCCGCGGCGACACGATCTTGTGGACGACGTCGAACGCCGCCGCGAGCAGGCCGACGTCGGCGTTGTAGACGATCAGCAGCCGCGAGGCGGCGTCGGCGTTCATCGCCGCCCGAACAGCTTCTCGAGGTCGCTCCGCGCCAGCTCGCACCCAGGTCGGGCGGCCGTGGTTGCACTGGCCGGAGTGCGGCGTCACCTCCATTTCACGGAGCAGCGCGTTCATCTCGGCGACCGACAGCTGTCGCCCGGCGCGGACGCTGCGCGTGGCAGGCCATTGTCGCCACGACCGCGTCGAGGCGCTCCTTGAGGGCGAGGCCGGCGTCATAGGCGGCGAGATCGTCGACGAGGTCGCGGACCATCGCCGTGGCGTCGCAGTCGCCGAGCGCGGCCGGTACGCTCCGCACCAGCACCGCGCGCGGGCCGAAGCCCTCGATCTCTAAACCCAGGCGAGCGAAGGCGTCGGCGTGTTCGAGGAGGTGCGCCGCCGCGCCCTCGTCGAGGTCGACGACCTGGGGCAGCAGCAGGAGCTGCGCCGCCGCCGGCCGCGCCCCCTGCCCCGTCGCCGCCTTGAGCCGTTCGAGCGTCAGCCGCTCGTGGGCGGCGTGCTGGTCGACGAGGATCAGCGCGTCCGCCGTCTCGGCGACGATGTACGTGCCCGCGACCTGCGCCCGGGCGACGCCCATGGGAAAGTCGTTCAGCGACGCCGGCGCCTCGACCCGCGCGGCGGGGGCCAGCCACGGCGCGGCGGACACGGCATCCCGCGGCGGCCCCGCCCACGCGCGCGCGACGTCGGCCAGCCGGCCGGCGCCGTCAGCGCCATCGCCGGCTGCCAGGCGGGCGTGGCCGGCTCCGTCGTGAACGCCGCCAGCGTGTCGGCGGCGACCGTCGTCGACGCGCGATGGCCGGCGGCGTCGAGCGCCCGGCGGAGCCCGCGACGATCAGCCCGCGGACCAGCGCGGCGTCGCGGAAGCGGACCTCGGTCTTGGCCGGGTGGACGTTGACGTCGACGAAGTCGCCGGGGACGTCGAGGAACAGCGCGACGACGGGGTGACGGTCGCGCGCCAGCAGGTCCTGGTACGCCCCGCGCACCGCGCCGACGAGCAGGCGGTCGCGCACCGGGCGGCCGTTGACGAACAGGAACTGGTGGTCGGCGACGCCGCGGTGGAAGGTCGGCACCCCGGCCAGACCGCCGAGCACCAGCCCGTCGCGGCCGAGGTCGATGGCGACCGCATTGTCGCCGAAGTCCGCCCCGAGCAGCGCCGCCAGCCGCGCCGGCCGGTCGCGCGCCGCCGCCACCCCGAGCAGCCGGCGCCCGCCGTGGCGCAGCTCGAAGGCGGTCGCCGGTGGCGCCATCGCCAGCCGGCGGACGACGTCGACGCAGGCGGCGAGCTCGGCGCGCTCGGACTTGAGGAACTTGCGCCGCGCCGGCACCTGGGCGAACAGCCCGGCGACGGTGACCTGCGTCCCCGGGGCCAGCGCCGCCGGCCCGTCGGCGACGGCGCGCCCATGGTCGACGGTCAGCGCCCAGCCCTCTCCATGCCGCCGGGCGGCTGGCGAGTGTCAGCCGGGCGACGCTGGCGATCGACGGCAGCGCCTCGCCGCGGAAGCCGAGGCGTGGCGATGGCGCCGAGATCATCATCGGGCAGCTTCGACGTCGCGTGGCGCTCGACCGCGAGGCGCAGCTCGGCCGCGGTCATGCCGCAGCCGTCGTCGCTGACGGACAGATAATCGACGCCGCCGGCTTCCAGTTCGACGACGATCCGCCGCGCGCCGGCGTCGATCGCGTTCTCGACCAGTTCCTTCAGCGCCGACGCCGGCCGCTCGACGACCTCGCCGGCGGCGATCTGGTTGACGAGGTGATCGGGCAAGCGGCGGATCGGCATGGCCCCGGCCTAGCCGCTGCGCGCCGCCGCCGCCACCTCAGACGTAGGTCACGGCGGCCGTCGCGCCCCAGCCGAGGCGGCCGTCGGCCTGCCAGTTGGCGGTGACGACCTGCCCGGTCAGCCGCCCGACGGCGTGGGGCGCGCGCGCGGCGAGACCGTGATAGCTCTTGGTCGCGCCCAGATAATGCGGGAAGGCGACGTTGAACACGAGGCCGAGCGCGGTGACGATCTCGGCCCCGGCGGGATGGCCGTTGGCATTCATCGACTGCAGGTGGTTGACGACCCAGCCGAACTGCATCTGCGAATAGCCCGGCGGGACGAACAGGCCGGCGTTGAGCCCCGCCCCCGGCCCTTTCGCCTCGACGATGTGGTAACGGTATCGGCCTTGCCCCATCGCCTGCCGCCAGATCTGGTCGATGCCGGTGCCGGCGTGGAGATGGAAGCCCCAGATCATCTCCCAGTTGCCCGCCGCCAGCATCGCCATCGCTGCCGCCGCCTCGCCGACCGCCTCGGTGATCGTCGGGTTCGACGTCGCCGTCGTCAGCCGGTGCGAGACAGCGTCGAAGTGCAGCCGGGCGGCGGCGTCGCCGCCCAGCGCCACCTGCTGGATCAGCCCCTGCCACTTGTCGGGCTTGGTCGGGTCGAGCCACGCGAAGGGCAGCTTGACGTCGTCGGCCAGCGCCCCGAGCGCCCACGCCGGGCTGTTGTCGATGTCGTCGATATAGTCGACGTCCTGATGCATCCCGCCATACGGCCAGGTCGTCATTGGCGGCGCCGACGCCGCCCGCCCGGCGAAGCCCAGCTTGACCTTCTTGACCTTGAGCGGGACGGTCAGCGGCTTGAAGCCGTACTTGTCGTACTTGTGGTTGACCTTGTGGTAGTCGACCCGCTTCTGGTTGCGTAACGTGCGACCCATCGCCGGTTCCCCCTCGTGCTCGGCCAGCCTAGATCGGCCGCCCGCGCCGGGCAAGCCGGCGTTCCGCGGGCGTCGCCTGGCGCGGGCGAACCGGCGGAGGCTTCGGTCCATCGGTTTCCCCTGTCAGAGTCCTTGCTTAACCCGGCCTCGGCCGCCTAAAGCAGATGCGGGTTCGGCGCGGCGCGCCAACCGTCCTCCAGCGCCCGGTTCCGCCTCATGTCGATTTTCAGCCGCTTATTCTCGTTCCTGTCGCAGGACATGGCGATCGACCTCGGCACGGCGAACACTTTGGTCTATGTCCGGGGACGCGGCATCGTCCTCAACGAACCGTCGGTCGTCGCCATCGAGAACATCGCCGGACGCAAGACGGTCAAGGCGGTCGGCAACGACGCCCGCATGATGATGGGCAAGACCCCGGGCAACGTCGAGACGATCCGCCCGTTGCGCGACGGGGTCATCGCCGACATCGACGTCGCCGAGCAGATGATCAAATACTTCATCGGCAAGGTCCACACGTCGAAGTTCCCGCGTTTCCCCGAGATCGTCATCTGCGTGCCGTCGGGGTCGACCAGCGTCGAGAAGCGCGCCATCCGCGATGCCGCCAACAATGCCGGCGCGAGCGCGGTCTATCTGATCGAGGAACCGATGGCGGCGGCGATCGGCGCCGGGATGCCGGTGACCGAGCCGATCGGCAGCATGGTCGTCGACATCGGCGGCGGCACCACCGAGGTCGCCGTCCTGAGCTTGCGCGGCCTTGCCTACACCACCAGCGTTCGCGTCGGCGGCGACAAGATGGACGAGGCGATCGTCAGCTATGTCCGCCGCAACCACAACCTGCTGATCGGCGAGATGACCGCCGAGCGGATCAAGAAGTCGATCGGCATCGCCCGGCCACCGCACGACGGCGTCGGCCTGACCATGGAGATCAAGGGCCGCGACCTGATGAACGGCGTGCCCAAGGAGATCACGATCAACCAGGCACAGATCGCCGACGCGCTCGCCGAGCCGGTGTCGGCGATCGTCGAGGGCGTCCGCCTGGCGCTGGAGAACACGCAGCCGGAACTCGCCGCCGACATCGTCGACCAGGGCATCGTCCTGACCGGCGGCGGCGCGCTGCTCAAGGAGCTGGCCGAGGTGCTGCGCGAAGCGACCGGCCTGCCGGTGACGGTCGCCGACGACCCCCTGACCTGCGTCGCGCTCGGCACCGGCCGGGCGCTGGAGGACCCGATGTACCGCGGCGTCCTGACCACCGCGTGAGCGGGGAAGCGCGGTGGACTGGCCGACGTCGCGCCGGATCTCCTACGCGAGGCGTGAGCAGAATATCGCGCTGATCGGCGCGGTCGTGACCGGCGCCGTTCTGGCGACGGGACTGCTGCTGCTCGTCCTCAGCCGCGTCAACCCGGCCTATTCGGCGCGCCTGCGGGCGGCGGCGATCGACACCGTGGCGCCATTCTGGGCAACCGTCCGGGCGCCGTTCGACGTCGTCGACGGGGCGATCGACGCGGTCGGCGACTATGTCGGCACCGTGCCGCGCGCCCGTCGGCTGACCGCCGAGGTCGCCACCCTGCGCCGGGCGCTGCAGGACCGCGACGCCCTCGCCGCGGAGAACGCCGCCCTGCGCCGCCTCGTCCGGGTGGTCGAGCCGCGCCTCGATCTCGTCACCGTCGCCCGCTTCGCCGGCGCCTCGTCGGGCAGCTACGCGCGGACGGCGATGGTCTCGGCCGGCACCCGCGACGGCGTCTTCGCCGGCCAGGCGGTACGCGCCGATGCCGGGCTCGTCGGCCGCACGGTCGAGGCGGGCAGCCACGCCGCGCGCATCCTGCTGCTGACCGACCCGACCAGCCGCGTGCCGGTGCTTATCGTCCGCACCGGCCAGCCGGCGATCGCCGCCGGCGTCGCCGGGCGCCTGCTCGAGGTGCGCGACCGCGGCGGGGCGGAGGTGCCGCTGCATCGCGGCGACCGTCTCGTCACCTCCGGCGCGGGCGGGCTGTTCGCGCCGCAGATCCCGGTCGCGGTCGTCGTCGATCCGCGCGAGCCGGCGCGGGCGCTGCCCTATGCCGACCCGGCCGTGCTCGGCCTCGTCGCGATCTACCGCGCCTATCTGCCAGTGCCCGAGGCGCCGCCGCCGGCCGACGTCGTGCCGGTGCCGCGCGAGGCGCGCAAGAAGTGACGGCGCCGTACCGGCTGATGGGGCCGCGCGAGCGCGCCCGCTACTGGCGCGCTTATGCCGAGCGCGCGGTGCCGGGGCTGGTGACGCTCGGCCTGACCGCGGCGATGACGGCGCCGCTGTTCGCCGCGGTGCCGGTGATGCCGAACCTCGCGCTGCTCGGCGTCCTCGTCTGGGCGAGCTACCAGCCGGGGCTGATGCCGGCGTGGCTGGCCTTCCTGCTCGGCGGCGCCGCCGACCTGCTGTTCGCCGTGCCCTTGGGCGTCGAGGCGACGCTGCTGCCGGCGGTCGTACTGTTCGTCCGCCTGGCCGAGGTGCGCTTCGGCCCGCACCGCTACGGCTTCGACTGGGCCTTCGCCGCCGCCGTCATCCTCGTCGCGTCGGTCGTCGAGTGGCAGCTGCTGGCGCTCGGCGGCGTCGACGGACCGCTCGCACCGCTGCTCGTCCAGGCGGCGACGACGATCCTCGCCTACCCCGCGGTCGTCGCCCTGTTCGCCGGCATCCAGCGGCGGCTGGCGCTGCCATGATCGGGCGCGCGCGATGACCGCGCCGAGCGACGTCCGCTTCACCCGCCGGGCGCTGATCGCCGGTGCCGGCATGGGCGCGGTCGGCACGACGCTGGCGGCGCGCATGGCATGGCTGTCGATCGTCGAGGGGCCGAAATACGCGGCCGAAGCCGAGGGCAATCGCGTCTCGCTGCGGCTGATCCCGCCGCGCCGCGGCTGGATCGTCGACCGCGCCGGCCGGCCGCTGGCGCTCAACCAGCCCGACTACCGGCTCGAGCTGCTGCCCGACCAGGTTCACGACCTCGAGGCGACGCTGGCCGCGGTGCAGAAGGTGCTGCCGCTGACCGCCGACGATCTTGCCCGCATCCGCGAGGACCTCGCCCGCCAGCCCAAGTTCATGCCGGTGGAGATTGCTCACGGGCTCGACTGGGCGACGTTCGCCGCGGATCAACGTCAACCTGCCCGACCTGCCCGGCGTCCAGCCGCAGCCCGGCTTCCGCCGCGTCTATCCCGGCGGCGACGCCTTCGCCCACCTGATCGGCTATGTCGGCACGCCGACCGCCGACCAGTTCGCGCAGAGCCACGACCCGCTGCTGATCTTCCCCGGCTTCAAGATCGGCAAGGACGGCATCGAGCGCCGCGCCGACGCCAACCTGCGCGGGCGGCCGGGGCGCGCCGGGTCGAGATCACCGCTCGCGGCCGGGTCGTCAAGGACCTCGACACGCGCCCCGACCTGCCGGGCGCGACGCTGCGCCTGACCATCGACCGCGACCTCCAGGCCTATGCCGCGCGCCGCCTGACCGACAATTCGGCGAGCGTCGTCGTCATGGACTGCCAGTCGGGCGACGTGCTGTGCATGATCTCGATGCCGGCCTACGATCCCAACGTCTTCTCGACGCGCGTCACGGCCAAGCTGTGGCACGAGCTGCAAGCCGACGATCACCATCCGCTGATCAACAAGAGCGCCCAGGGCCTCTACCCGCCGGGATCGACGTTCAAGACGATGACCGCGCTGGCCATTCTCAAAGCCGGCATCTCCGCCGATACCGCTACCGGGTGCACCGGCACCTACCGGCTCGGCAATGCCGCCTGGCACTGCTGGTCGAAGCGCGGCCACGGCCGCGTCGACCTGCACAAGGCCATCCCGCAGAGCTGCGACGTCTATTTCTACACCTTCGGCCGCGCCGTCGGCGCCGATGCCATCGCCGCCACCGCCCGCCAGTTCGGGCTCGGTCAGAAGTTCGACCTGCCGCTGCCCGGACAGTCGGCCGGGATCATCCCCGACGCCGCGTGGAAGGAAGCACGCTACAAGAAGGCGTGGGGCGTCGGCGACACGCTCAACACCTCGATCGGTCAGGGCTATATCGTCGCCAACCCGCTGCAGCTGGCGGTGATGGCGTCGCGCCTCGCCTCCGGCCGGCTGATCCAGCCGCGCCTGTTCGCCGACAGCCGGGCGCCGGCGGCCGCGCCGCTCGACGTCGCGCCCGACCATCTCGCCGTCGTCCGCCAGGGCATGACCGCCGTCGTCAACAGCGGCGCCGGCAGCGGCAAGACCGCGCGGCTGCAGGTCGACGGCGTGCAGATGGCCGGCAAGACCGGGTCGGCGCAGGTGCGCGCGATCTCCAAGGCCGACCGCCGCGCCGGCCGGACCAACACCAAATATCAGCCGTACAAGTTCCGCGATCACGGACTGTTCGTCGCCTTCGCGCCCGCCGACGCGCCGCGCTATGCGATCAGCGTCGTCCTCGAACACGGCGAGCACGGCGCGGCGGCCGGTCTCATCGCCCGCGACGTGATGACCTATCTGTTCGAACCCGCCCGGGCGATGGCGACGCTGGCACCGATCGAGGCGGCGTACGAGGCGAAGAAGCGCGCCGCCATCGCCGCGGCCGAGGCGGCGGCCGCAGCCGCTGCCGCCGGCCCGGTCGACGTCGCCGCCGTCGCCGCGACGCTGACACCGGATGCGGAGGCCGGCGGGTCGGATGACTGAACGGCAATGCTGAACGCGCCATGGCGCGCCCGGCTGCGCGAGCTGCCGTGGAGCGTCCTCGTCGCCCTTCTCGCCATCGCCGGCTTCGGCCTGGTCGTCCTCTATTCGGCCGCCGGCGGCAGCTTCCAGCCGTGGGCGGCGAAGCAGGGCATCCGCTTCGCCGTGCTGCTGGTGGCGATGCTCGGCCTGTCGCGCGTGCCCGCCGGCGTCTGGCTGCGCTGGGCCTATCCGCTCTACGGCGCGGTGCTCGCCGCGTTGATCGCGGTCGAGGCGCTGGGCGCGATCCGCGGCGGCGGCCGGCGCTGGCTCGACATCGGCGTCATGCAGCTGCAACCGTCGGAGTTCATGAAGCTGGCGATCGTCCTCGCGCTCGCCCGCTACTACCACTTCGTCCCGCGCCAGTTTGCCAGCCGGATCAAGGCGCTGTGGCCGCCGCTGGTCGCCATCGCCGTGCCGGCGGCGCTGGTCATGCTCCAGCCCGATCTCGGCACGGCGCTGGCGATCACCTTCGGCGGGGTGATGACGATGTTCCTCGCCGGCGTCTCGCTGTGGTGGTTCGCCGGCGCCGGCGCCGCGGTGGGCGCCGCGCTGCCGGTCGTGTGGAGCGTGATGCACGACTATCAGAAGAAGCGCGTGCTGATCTTCATGAACCCGGCGAGCGACCCGCTCGGCGCCGGCTATCACATCACCCAGTCGAAGATCGCGATCGGCAGCGGCGGCCTGCTCGGCAAGGGCTTCCTGCACGGGACGCAGAGCCACCTCGACTATCTGCCCGAGCTCCACACCGATTTCATCTTCGCCACCATGGCCGAGGAATGGGGCCTGGCCGGCGGCCTGTTCATCCTCGCCGCCTTCGCCGTCATCCTGACCTGGGCGGTACGCGTCGCGCTGGCGGCACGTGCGCCCTTCTCGCGGCTGGCGGCGATGGGCCTGACGATCACTCTGTTCTTCTATCTCGCGATCAACCTGATGATGGTGATGGGCCTCGCCCCCGTCGTCGGCATTCCGCTGCCGCTGGTCAGTTATGGCGGGTCGGCGATGATGACGGTGCTGATCCTGCTCGGCATCCTGATGGCCCTCGCCAGGGCCGGCGACACGCCGCTGACGCGCTAGACAAGCCGTCGCAGCGGTGCTAACCGCGCCGCTCGCTTGAAGCGTCCGGACGTATAGCTCAGTCGGTAGAGCAGCTAACTCTTAATCAGCGGGTCCCAGGTTCGAACCCTGGTGCGTCCACCATTCATCTTTCTGACCTTGCCCCTGCGCGTGTAGGTCCTGCACGCTGGGATCCGATCGATCCGCCCGCATCCGCGCTGCGCCATCCGCAAGATGGCGCGGATGAACGCCACGTAGCGACCCTTGTCGCGGCTGCTCGACTGTACCTGACCGGAACGCAGCCGAAAATCTCCAAGCCGGAACCCGATTTTTGAAGTTTGTCGCGCCGGCTGAAGATGGTGCGGCAGATGCAGTCGCGATGT
>CAWJZA010000011.1:0-106720 GCA_963847215.1 uncultured Alphaproteobacteria bacterium | reverse complement strand
TGCGGCCTCGACTCGGTTGACCGTCTGTTGCTGGATGGTGGTCGGGGCGGCTGATGGCGGCCCATTTCCAGGCCTGGGCTTCGTCGATATCGGCGGCTGGGACATCCACCGAACCAGGGCGGGGCGAGCGGCTATCTTGCGGACCGGCTGAGCGAGCTGGGCCGCGGGCTCGCGGGCTTTGTGGAGGAGATCGGCCCCGAGGCGTGGCACGACACCGTCGTCGTCGTCGTCTCCGAATTCGGCCGCACCTTCCGCGAGAACGGCGACCGCGGCACCGACCACGGCCACGGCAGCGTCTACTGGGTGCTCGGCGGACGGGTCCGCGGCGGGCGGCTGGCGGGGCCGCAGGTGGCGCTGACGCCGGCCAGCCTCAATCAGAGCCGCGACTTGCCGTGCTGACCGACTACCGCGGCCTGCTCGGGGGTTGTTCGCGCGGATCTACGGCCTGGGCGGGAGCGGGCTCGAGCGGGTGTTCCCCGGCGCCCGGCCAGCCGACCTGGCGCTGGTCTAGCGCCGGACGGCACCGGTACAGCACCCCGCCCCCACGGCGAAGCAACACCGCAGGCACAGCGCGGAAGCGACGCCTCGTCCCGAGTACGATCGGGCCGAGGCGTCGGTCTTCAGGCGGTGCCGGGGTGATCGGGCTTTTTTGCCCTCCTCGGCCTTGGCCTTCTCGGCGTCGGCCCGCGCCTTGTCGCGCTCGGCTGAGGCCACCTTCTGCCGCTCGTGCCTGGTGCGCCTGCTGGCGCTGCGCCTCCGCCTGCTGCCGCTGGGCTTCGGCCGCCGCGCGCGCCTTGTCGCGCTCGGCTGACTGGGCCTGCTGGCGCTGCGCTTCGGCGGCAGCGCGAGCCTTGTCGCGCTCGGCCGCACCTGGGCCTGCTCCGCCTGCTGCGCCGCCTGGCGCTGCGCTTCGGCCTGTTGGCGCTGCGCCTCCGCCGCGGCCTTCGCCTTGTCGCGTTCGGCAGTGGCCGCCTGCTGCCGCTGCGTCGTCGGCCTGCTGGCCGCCTGCCGCTGCGCCTCGGCAGCCGCGCGCGCCTTGTCACGCTCAGCCGCCGCCTGTGCCTGCGCCGCCTGGCGCTGCCGCCTCGGCCTGCTGGCGCTGGGTCGCTCCGCCGGCTGGCGCTGCGCCTTGTCCGCAGCTCGCTCCGCCGCCTGCGTCGCGCGCGCCTGATGCGCCGCCTGCGCCTGCTGGCGTTGGTCGCGGCCGCCTGTTGCCGCTGCGCCTCGGCGGCCGACGGGTCCTGTCGCGCTCGGCGGCCGCCTGCTGCGCCGCCTGACGGGCGGTGTCGGCCTGCTGGCGCTTGGCCGCGGCGGCGGTCGCTGCTGCTCGCGGGTCGTTTGCGCGGCCTGCGCGGCCTGAAGGCGCGCCGCATCGGCTGAGCCGCGCGCGCCCGCTCCGTCGCCGCGCGGGCGGCATCGGCGTGGCCACGCGCCGCTTCTTCCGCGGCCAGGCGCTCGCGCGTCGGCGGCCTGGCGTTGCGCATCCGCCGCCTGCCGCGCCGCGACGTCGGCTGCGCGCGGGTCGATACGGTCTGGCCGATCAGGCGCGGATCGGCGCGGCGACCTCTGCTCCCGCCGCGGTCGGGTAGTCCGGACCTGTCCGCGGTCGCCGTCATAGGCGCGGCGGCCATCGTGATCCCGGGTCAACGCCACCGCCGCGGCGCCGGCGGCGACGCCGATGCAGCGGCATAGGCCGTGCGGCGATCGCGCTCGTCGCGCCAGCGCCGCGCCTCGTCGGCCTCATGGGCGTCGTGCCACGCCTGCCAGTCGGCATCGCGCGCGCGCGCCTCATCCCACGCCTGCTGGCGGGCGGCAAAGTCGGCGCGGCGGTCCTGCCACTCGGCGGCATAGGCGGCCTGCCGCCGGTCGTACTGCGCCGCCCGGTACAGCGCGCGGGCGCGGTCGAGATAGGCGGAAGCCTCGGCTGCGCGGCGCTCCGCCTCATAGTCGGCCAGCGGCACGCCGTCGGGGCCATAGACCGCGACCAGCTCGCCGCCGTCATAGGCATAGCCGCCCTGCGGATCGGCGACGTAGAACGGCTGGTCGGCTGCCGGCGTCGTAATAATAATAGCGCTCGCCCTGCGGCAGCTGCTCGGCGACGCGGTAGGCCCCGCTGTTCGCCCGCCACACCCACGGCCGCGTGCCCTGATAATCGACGGTATAGTCGGGCGGCGAGTCGGCGAAGGCGAGATTATACTGCGCCGCGCGGTCGGCGTAGCGGTAGCGCTCCTTCGGTCGCGGCGCGACCCGCACCCGCGTCGCCGGCGGCGGCAGGACGGCGGGCGCGGGCGCGGCGGGCGGCGGCGATGCGGTCGCCAGCGGCAGCGCGGCGATCGGCGCGGCGGTGACCGGCTGCGTCCCGGTCGGCGCGGCCGGCGTCGCCGGCGTCTGGTTGCACGCGGCCAGCGCCAGCGCGGCGGCGACGCTGGTCAGCGCAAGGCGGGAGACGGTGGAGCGGGTATCAAGCATCGTCGGTCCTCGTTCAGCCGTGGGCGAGGTCATGCCCGGCGGCGGCTGAACGCGCGGCGAACGATTTCGTTACGGGTGCAGCGGCGGCACGACGGCGACGGCGCAGCTGCGAATGTTCGCCGCGGATCGTGCAGCGGTCGACGACGCGACCATCGGCGGCGTGGACGTCGCCCGCCACCGCGTCGCGCTCACCCGGTCGAGGACCATGTAGCCGAAGCCGTCGACCCACGAGGCAAAGGCGGCGAGCTGCACGCCCGGGGCCGGCGCCGGCCCCGGGCGGCAGCGGCACGGGCAAGCGGCACGACATCCTCGAGCGTGCCCGAGAAGCCGGTGATGAACTGGCTCGGCACGTCGCCGGAAAAGCCGACCTGCTGCCACAGGTGGTAGTGGCCCGACAGCAGCACGTCGACGCCGGGCGGCAGCTGGCGGGCGCCGTGCCGGCCGAACACCGACTGGATGGCGAGGTTGCCGCCGACGAGCGTCGCGGCGCCGCCCTTCTCGGTCGCCGAGAAGCCGAGGATCGGCTGGTGGTCGGCGGCGAAGGTGAAGCGCGCCTGCCCGGCGAAGCCGGCCAAGCGCCTGATAAGACTGCTCGAACGCGCGCCGCGCGCCAGTCGTCGTCGGCAAGCGGCCGGTTCGGCGCGATCGGCGAGATCGAGGACCACCAGCTGCGCGCCACCGCCGAGCGCGACGGCGAACGGCGCGCTCCAGTCATTCTGCTGGTCTTGCAATCGTTTGCCGCACGTCTGCGTTGCGCCCGACGGCGGCGTGGCCGTCGAGGAACCGCCACCAGCCCTGGCCGGCGCGGGCGCAGCTTTCGTGGTTGCCGCGGACCGCGGCCCAGGGCGCAGCGGCGAGCAGCGGCGCGGCGGGCGTGAAGAAGTCGGCGTTCCACGCGTCCCAGCCATAGCCCCACGGGCTGCCGGCGCAGTCGTGCGCATTCCCGCGTCGGGGCACGGGTTCTCGCGGTAGAGATAGTCGCCGACGTGGACGACGAGGTCGGGCCTGCTCGGCGGCGGCCCGCGCGGCAATCGCGCGCGAAGGGAAAGGCGGCCGGGTCGTTGCACGCCTGCGCCGCGTTGTCGGCCGCCTTGATCCGGCAGCCGGTGTCGCCGATGACGACGATGCGGCGGACGACGCGCGGCGGCAGCGGCAGCGGCGACCCGGCGACGCTCGCGCGGCGCGCGCCGCGACGGCAGCGCCGCCTCGCAGACCGTCGACGCGGGAACGCCGACGGCTTGCTGTTCTCCGGCGCCGACGCCGTCGGCCGCTGCGGAACGGTCATGGCGGCGAAGCGAACGCGCATCGCCTGCGCCGCGCCGTCGACCGTCACGACCGGGCAGGTCGACGCGGCCGTCACGATGCGGGCCACGGCCCGCCGTCGCCCATGACGACATAAGCGGTATCGCGCCGCCGCCGGCGCGGCGAGCAGGCGGCGAGCAGGAAGGCGAGCAGGCGGCGCATCGTGCGCCCAGTCCACCGGGTCAGAAGCGGAAGCGCACCTGCGCCTCGAAGCTGCGCCCGGGCTGGAAGAAGTACAGCGGCGTGCTGCTCGTCGAGCTGCCGATCTTGGTCGTCGAGCGGTCGTCGAAGACGTTGTAGACCGTCACGCCGACGCCGATCGGCCCGAGATAATAGGTGCGCCGAGGCGATGCCGAAGCTGTACGGCGCGATGCGGACCTGGTTGCCGGCGTCGGCGAACTGCCGCCCGGTGAACTTGTGCAGGTAGCTGAGCTTGATCCGGTCGCTGGTGTAGACGACGCCGGCGAGCGCGGTGAGTTCGGGCGCCTGCACCAGCCACAGCCGGCTGGCGTCGTCGTTCTTGGCGCTGCCGTACGAGCCGTTGACGATGCCGGTCAGGTGCGGGATCACCTGATAGCTGACCTGCGCCTCGACGCCCTTGTAGATCGCCGGCACGCCCGAGGTGGTGGTGAAGCCGCTCGAGGGATCGACCGAGGTCGAGTTGCTCGCCTTGATGTAATAGAGATCGGCGTCGATGTTGAGGCGGTCGCCGGCGATAGACGGTGCCGATCTGATAGTTGGTCGTCCGCGTCGGCTGGAGGTTGCAGTTGCCGTTCGACAGCGCGCCGGTCGAGCATTTGACGCCGCCGCCGGCGACCGGGATCACCGCCTCGAGGCTGTCGGCGAGCTGCGGGATGAGGAAGCCCTTGGCGAACTGGAAATAGGCCGACCAGTTGGGCCGGATGAGGAAGTTGGCGGTGGCATAGGGCAGGGTCGGCTTGTACGAATCCTGCGCGTCGATGCCGACGCGCGCGCTCTGCGAGGCGATCGGCGTGTTGATCGTGCGGGTGAAGTTCTGCACCTTGACCCCCGGCGTCAGCGTCAGCCGGTCGTCGAGCAGCTTGAAGTTGAACTCGCCGAAGCCCTGGATCTGCTCCCACCCGGTATATTCGTCATAGGCGATATAGGTCGGCACCGGCTGGCCGTTGAGCTGGACGTTGATCGCCGTGTCGGTGTTGCGGTTATAGTCGAAGAACTGCGCCATGCCGGCGAAATCGAACTCGTGATACTTGTAGACGCCGGCGTTCGCCGCCGCGGTCAGGTCGTAGCTGTAGCGGTAGCGGTGCGACGACGACGATTCGTACCACAGCCCGACCTTGCCGACGCCGATCGGCGTCTCGAAGGTCACCTGCGGGATCAGGCCGTAGTTCCGGTACTGGTTGACCTTGGTATAGCCGGGGATGTCGCCGGGGCGCGACGTGATGACCCCGCCGATCAGCGGGTTCGACTTGCACGCGCTGTTCGTCGGGTTGGTCAGGCAGGCCACCGTCGACGACTGGGTCGAGACGGTGAAGTTCTTGTAGAAATAGGTATAGCCCTTGAGGTCGAGGCTGATCGTGTCGGTGAAGTTGATCTGCAGCCGGGCGATCTCGAAATCGGTGCGCTTGTTCGTCCAGTTGAAGTCGTGGCGGGCGTTCGGCCACGGCGTCCCGGCGAAGCGCGGGTCGTTGACGTCGACCAGCCCGAAGCTCTTGCCGTAGATGCCGACCTGCGACGTCGCCAGGCAGCTATCGCCGTTGGTCGGCGTGCCGTTGGCGACGCCGCCGGTGACGAGCGCGCCGGTGCAGGTGACGCCGTTATTGTCCGACTGGTCGTAGGTGTCCTGGTTGTAGCTCGACAGGAAGCTCAGCTTGGCGTTGCTGCCGAGCGGCTTCTCGACCTTCAGAAAGCCGTTGACGAACCACGCCGGCGACGCGGTCAGCGCGCCCTTGGTATCCTTGTATTCGCCGACCGCGATGACCTTGAGGTCGCCGAGCGAGTGGATCGCCCCGCTCTGCGCCGTCAGCCGGGCGAGATAGGTGTCGTAGCTGCCGTAGACGCCCTGCGCCTCGAAGCCGGGCTTGTCGCTCAGCTCGCGCGAGACGAGGTGGATGTTGCCGCCGAAGCTCGCCTGGCCGAGGTCGGTGGCGCCGCCGGGGCCGCGGTCGACGATGATCCGTTCGTAGGTGCCGGTCGGGAAATAGGCGGTCGAATGGTGCGTCGGATTGTTCGAATCGCCGAACGGGATGCCGTCGTAGGTGACGTTGAAGAAGCCGTCCTGGAAGCCGCGCAGCACCGTCTTCGATTCGCGACAGGCCCGGGCCGTTGCCGTTGCTCGTGCTCGACGCGCCCGGCGTCAGCAGGACGACGTCGGAGAAGTCCGCCGTCGGCGGCACCGAGTTCTCGATGATCGAGCGGCTGACGATCGCCTGCGGTTCGAAGGTGTGGACCGAGGCGGTGATCGGCGTCTCGGCGTTGACCCGCGTCGCGGTGACGACGATGTCGTCGGTGTTGCGGATGCCGTCGCTTTCGGCGGCGAACGCCGGCAGCGCCAGCAGCATGGCCGCGCCGCCGAGCAGCGCCGTCTTGATCGTCATGGTGTCGCTGTCCCCGCTGCCGGGCGGCCCGCCGCCGCCCGCATTCCGGCTAGGCAGCGACCGTTACACCGGCGTGACAGACGTATGACGGGGCCGTGTCGCGCGAGCGATGTTGCGCCGCAGCAACAGCGCCTCAGCCGAAGCCGTTCGCCGCCGCCAGCGCGCCGAGCCGGCGCGTCTCGGCGAAGAACTCGGCGACCGTGTCGGCGATGATGTCGGCGACCGGGCGCACGCCGTCGATCAGCCCGGCGGTCTGCCCGGCAAGCCCGACCGCGGCCTCCATGTCGCCGCCGAAGTAGAGGTCGAGGATGCGGCTGAACGTGTCGGGCGGCATCAGCCCGGCCTCGGCGATCGCCGCCGTCCGCTGCGTCTTGAGCGCGCGGATGCAGGGCGACGCCTTCTTGTTGAGCACCACCGTCCCCGTCACCCCGGCGTCGACGATCGCCTGCTTGTAGTTCATGTGGACCGGGCTTTCGGCCGCCGAGACGAAGCGCGTGCCCATCTGCACCCCCTCCGCGCCGATGGCGAAGGCGGCGGCCATGCCGCGCCCGTCGGCGATGCCGCCGGCGGCGATCAGCGGCACGTCGACCGCGCGGCGGATCGCCTGGACCAGCACCAGCGTCGACACCTCCTCCGGGTTCTTGAAGCCGCCGCCCTCGGCGCCCTCGACGACCAGCCCGTCGACCCCGGCGGCGACCGCCTTCAGCGCCGCCTCGACCGTCGGCACGGCGTGGTAGACGGTGATGCCGGCGGCCTTGAGCGGCGCGACGAACTTCGCCGGCGACCCCGCCGAGGTGGTGACGAACTTGACGCCGCTGCCGCAGATGAAGCGCAGCATGGCGTCGTCCTTGAGGAACAGGATCGGCAGGTTGACCCCGAACGGCGCGGTCGTCAGCTCGCGCATCCTGACGATCTCGGCCTTGCAGTTCTCGGTCTCGCCCGACGAGGTCTCGATGATGCCCAGCCCGCCGGCGTTGCACACCGCGCTGGCCAGCGCCGAGCGGGCGATCCAGCCCATCGGCGCCTGGACGATCGGATAGCGCGCGCCGGTATGCGCAAGGACGCGGTTCATCGATGTCTCCCCTCACCCTCTTTCTGTCATCCCCGCGGAAGCGGGGACCCATCTGCCAAGGGCCGCGGGAGATGGGTCCCCGCTTTCGCGGGGATGACAAGCATTTTTTCAGCCGGGCGAGCGCCCCGCCAGCGCCACCAGCAGCAGCCCGCCGACGATGCAGAAGTTCTTGAGGAACTGCCAGAAATGCTCGCGCGCGACGCTGTCGTCGGCGCGCGCTGAACAGGTCGGCCCCGCGCCAGAACGGGTGGTACAGCACCGCCGTCACCGCGCAGAAGGCCGCCAGCAGCAGCGCCGCCGGCCGGTCCCACGCCCGGCCGACGATCAGGATCGGCGTGACGAACTCGACCGACGATCGCCGCGACCAGCATCGCCCGCCCGACCAGCGGCGGGCCGGGCAGCCGCGCGCTTTCGGTCTGCCGCAGCGAGCCCTGCCAGTGGACGACCTTGTCGACCGCGCTCGGCGGGAACATCGACACCAGGCAGACGCGGGCGACGGTGTCGATCAGCTGCGCGTCCATGTCCCGCCTTCCGGATCGTTTCGCCCACGCCTAGCGTTCAGGGGCGGCGCGCGGTTCCGGAGGGGCGAGTGTCCGACTACGACATCATCATCATCGGCTCCGGCCCCGGCGGCGGCACCATGGCGCTCGAACTGGCGGCGACGGGCAAGCGCATCCTGCTGCTCGAACGCGGCGACTATCTGAAGCGCGAGCGGGCCAACTGGTCGAGCCAGGCGGTGTTCGTCGACGGCAAGTACCAGTGCCCCGACGTCTGGCACGACCGCGACGGCAACAGCTTCCATCCCGGGCTGCACTATGTCGTCGGCGGCAACACGCAAGGTCTATGGCGGCTCGCTCTACCGCCTGCGCCTCGAGGACTTCGGCGAATTGCAGCACGAGGAGGGCGTCTCCCCCGCCTGGCCGGTCGGCTACGACGTCTTCGAGCCCTATTACACCCGCGCCGAACGGCTGTTCCAGGTGCATGGAACCCGCGGCGCCGACCCGACCGAGCCGTGGGCGAGCGCGCCTTATCCGCACGCCGCGGTGCGCCACGAGCCGCGCATCCAGCAGCTCGCCGACGCGCTGACGCGGATCGGCCACCACCCCTATCCGCAGCCGCTGGCGATCCTGCTCGACGAGGACGAAAACGGCGCGAAACCGCACAGTCCGTGCATCCGCTGCGACGCCTTCGACGGCTACCCGTGCCTGACCAACGGCAAGGCCGACGCCCAGATCGTCGCCGTCGATCCGGCGCTGGCCCATCCCAACGTCACGCTGCTGACCGGGCGCCTATGTCGAGCGGCTGGAGACCGACCCGTCCGGGCGCACGGTCACCGGCGTCCATGTCGTCCGCGGCGGCGTGCCGGAGGTCTACCGCGCCGACATCGTCGTCGTCGCCTGCCGGCGCGCTGTCGATCGGCGCTGCTGATGCTCCGCTCGGCGAGCGACGCGCACCCGCACGGCCTCGCCAACGGCAGCGGCCTCGTCGGGCGCAACTACATGCGCCACAACAACAGCGCCTTCATGGCGGTCAGCCGCGAGCCCAACGACACGGTGTTCCAGAAGACGCTGGCGCTCAGCGACTTCTACTTCGGCGCCGACGACTATGACTTTCCGCTCGGCGAGATCCAGATGATCGGCAAGAGCCACGGCGACCAGGTCAAGGCCGAGGGGCTGCCGGCGTTCCTGTCCTTCTTCCCCAACCGCCCGTTCGACGAGCTGGCGCGCCACAGCCTCGACTTCTGGGTGATGACCGAGGACCTGCCGCGCGCCGACAACCGCATCTCCTACCGCGACGGCCAGGTCGTCCTCGACATGCAGCCGACCGGCGACAAGCCGCACAAGCTGCTGCGCCACAAGCTCGAGGGGCTGCTGTCGCAAATCGACGCCCACCCGCACCTGCTGCCGCGCTCGCTCTACCTCGGCAAGGACGTGGCCATCGGCGGAACGGCGCATCAGGCGGGGACGATGGTCTTCGGGCCGGACCCGGCGACGTCGGTGCTGAACCTCGACTGCCGCGCGCACGAGGTCGACAACCTGTACTGCACCGACGCCGGGCTTCTTCCCCTCGATCGGCGCGGTCAATCCGACGCTGACGATCATCGCCAATGCGATGCGCGTGGCGGATCATCTGAAGGCGCGGCTGGGCTGAGCGGCTGTCCTACAGGCCGGCGGTCGTGCTATCGTCGTCCCCGACCCGCCGGGACCGGCGGGCGGACGCCACCGGGATGGCGGGGTGAAAACGACGGCGCGGGCGTGACCTTCGTGTGACCTTCGCCCGGCGGGGGGGGGCGTCGCGGCGAGCCGCGCCGTCGGACGGGTTCGGCGGCTCGGGCCGCCGACCCGCCGGCCGGTCGTCACGCGAGTCGTCAGCGGACGATTGCGACGGGCAATCCTCCGCCAAGGCCGCCGCTTAGACGATCTCGAACAGCCCCGCCGCGCCCATGCCGCCGCCGACGCACATCGTCACGACGACATATTTCGCGCCGCGCCGCTTGCCCTCGATCAGCGCGTGGCCGGTCAGGCGCGCGCCGGTCATGCCGTAGGGGTGGCCGATCGAGATCGCGCCGCCGTTGACGTTCAGCTTCTCCTGGTCGATGCCGAGCACGTCGGCGCAATAGAGCACCTGCACGGCGAAGGCCTCGTTCAGCTCCCACAGGCCGATGTCGTCGACCGTCAGGCCGAAGCGCTTGAGCAGCTTGGGCACGGCGTAGACCGGGCCGATGCCCATCTCGTCGGGCTCGAGCCCGGCCGACGCCATGCCGACGATAGACGCCCGAGCGGCGTCAGCCCGCGCCGCGCCGCCTCGCCGGCCTCCATCAGCACGCTGGCGCGACGCGCCGTCGGACAGCTGGCTGGCGTTGCCGGCGGTGATGACGCCGCCCTCGCGCACCGGCTTCAGGCCCTTCAGCCCCTCGAGCGTCGTCTCGGGGCGGTTGCCCTCGTCCTTGCGTGAGCGTCACCTCGTGGAAGGTGACCTCGCCCGTCTCCTTGTTGGCCATGCCCATCTTCGCGGTCAGCGGCACGATCTCGGCGTCGAACTCGCCCCGCCTGCTGCGCCGCGGCGGTGCGCATCTGGCTGCGATAGCTATACTCGTCCTGCCGGTCGCGGCTGATGTTGTAGCGCTTGGCCACGACCTCGGCGGTGTCGATCATCGGCATGTAGACGTCCTTGTGCATCGCGATCAGGCCGGGATCGGGGTCGACGCGCATCTTGTTGGTCTGGACCATCGAGATCGAATCCTGGCCGCCGCCGACGACGATCGTCCATGCGGTCGACGATGATCTGCTTGGCCGCGGTGGCGATCGCCATCAGGCCCGACGGCGCACTGGCGGTCGATCGACTGGCCGCTGACGCTCGTCGGCAGCCCGGCGCGGAGCAGCGCCAGGCGGCGCGATGTTGGGCGCCTGGCCGCCCTGCTGCAGCGCGGCGCCCCAGACGACGTCGTCGACCTCGGCCCCGTCGATCCCGGCGCGCTCGACCGCGTGCTTGATCGCGTGGCCGCCGAGCATCGGCGGCGGCGAGGCGTTGAACGCGCCGCGAAAGGCGCGGCCGATCGGGGTGCGGGCGGTGGAGACGATGACGGCTTCACGCATGGTCGTGATCCTTGTGCTGGGAAAGCGGCCCATGGCCGGCTTCGGGGGGAATGTCGAGCGCGCCGCAGATCAGCGACACGCCGTGGTAGAAGCCGACCAGCTGGACGATCTCGAACACCTGCGCCGCGTCGTAATGCGCGTGGAAGCGCGTCGAACTCGGCCTGCGCTCAGCTTCTTGCGGTCGAGCAGCGCGTCGACGGTCGCGATCAGCACCGCCTCGGCTTCGTTCCAATTGCCGTCGTCGGCCGTCCCGTCGAAGGTCGAGCGGACCTGCGCGGGGGTGAACCCGGCCTTTTCGGCGAACATCGTCGCGTGCGTCGTCCATTCGAACTCGCCGCCGGTCCGCGCCGCGGTGCGCAGGATGGTGATCTCGCGCTGGCGCGGCGTCAGCGGGCCGCGGCCGGTCAGCGCGCCGCCGCTGAACTTCTCCCAGGCCGGGCGCTGTGGGCGAACGGCGGGAACAGGCCGAGCGGCTTGCCGCCCGGCGGGGTCATGGCGTCGACGGCGGCGGCGAAGCGCGGGTCCCACGCCTCGCGCGGGAGCGTCGGGCAGGCGGCTCACAGGTACACCAGCGTCATCCATTCGGCGATCAGCGCGGGCTTGGCCTCGCCCTCGATCTCGACGGTGACCGACACGGTCGACTGGTAGCTGCCGTCGGGCCGCTCGGTCGACCGCGAGCAGCGTGAAGCGGCCGCGGACCCGCTTGCCCGATTTGACCGGGGCCATGAAGCGCACCTTGTTCATGCCGTAATTGACGCCCATCTTGCGCGCCCTCGATCGCCGGGCAGCGCGCCGTAGGCCATCATCGGCTGAGCAGGCTGAGCGTCAGATAGCCGTGGGCGATCGTCGTGCCGAACGGGGTCTTCGCCGCCGCGCACCGGATCGACGTGGATGAACTGGTGGTCGCCGGTCACCTCGGCGAAGGCGTCGATCCTCGCCTGGTCGACCAGGATCCAGTCGGACACGCCGACCTCGGTCCCGACCTGCGCGCGATAGTCGTCGATCGGCAAGGCGGCGCGCATCATGGTCGCTCCCCGGCTTTTGCCGGCACCATGCGCCGGGTTATGGCGGCGTAACCGCGTCGCAAGATCGACGCGATTGTTCTCGCGGCGTCCGAACGCTCGGCTCCTGTCCTTTTCCGCGGTGTTCGCGTGACCCGCCGGGCGCGAGGGTAAGGACGCGGAATGACCGCCCTCGCCCACCGCCCGCGCCGCCATGCGCGACCTCCACCGCGCGCCCGAGCCCGACGTGCTCGCCCGCCTGCTGCCCGCCGCGACGCTCGACGCCGCGACGCGCGCGCGGGTCGAGGACCGGGCGCTCGGCCTGCTCGCCGACCTGCGCGCGGCGCAAGGCGACGGGCTGGGTCAACCGCTTCCTGCAGCAATATCGGCTCAACACGGCCGAGGGCGTCGCGCTGCTGAGCCTCGCCGAGGCGTTCCTGCGCGTCCCCGATCCCGAGACCGCCGACCTGCTGATCCGCGACAAGATCGGCGACGCCGACTGGGGCGCGCACGCCGGCAAGTCCGATTCGGCGCTGGTCAATTCGGCGACCTGGGGGCTGGTGCTGACCCGCGCCGTGGTCGGCGATGGCGAGCGCGCCTCGGTGCTGCGCCGGCTGATCGCGCGCTCGGGCGAGCCGTTCGTCCGCACGGCGGTCGGCGCGGCGATGCGGATGATGGGCGAGATCTTCGTCATGGGCCGCACCATCGACGAGGCGCTCGAGCGCGCCGGCGACCGCGACAATGCCGGCTTCACCGCCAGCTTCGACATGCTCGGCGAGGCGGCGCGGACCAAGGCGCGACGCGCGAGCGCTATTACGACACCTATGTCGCCGCGATCGCGCGGTCGGCGCGGCGACGCGACGCACGGCCATTCGATCTCGGTCAAGCTGTCGGCGCTGCACCCGCGCTACGAGGTCGCGCATGCCGCGACGTGCGTGCCCGCGCTGACCGACCTGCTCGGCAGCCTCGCCGGCGCCGCGGCGAGCGCCGGCATCGGCCTGACCGTCGATGCCGAGGAGAGCGAGCGGCTGGAGATGAGCCTCGACATCATCGCCGCGGTCGCCGGCCTCCGGCACTCGCCGGGCTGGGACGGGCTCGGCATGGCGGTGCAGGCGTACGGCAAGCGCGCGCCGCCGGTGCTCGCCTGGGCGCAGGCGCTCGGCGCGGCCACCGGCCGGCGAATCGGCGTGCGGCTGGTCAAGGGCGCCTATTGGGACAGCGAGATCAAGCGCACCCAGGTCGAGGGGCTGGCCGATTATCCGCTGTTCACGCGCAAGGCGGCGACCGACGTCTCCTACCTCGCCTGCGCGCGCGACATGCTGGCGAGCCCGAACATCTGTTCCCGGCGTTCGCCAGCCACAATGCGCTGACCGTCGCGACGATCCTCGAATGGGCGGGCACCGGCCGCGACTTCGAGTTCCAGCGGCTGCACGGCATGGGCGAGGGGCTGTACGAGCGGCTGGTGCGCGAGCAGGGCTATCACTGCCGCATCTACGCGCCGGTCGGCGGCCACCGCGACCTGCTCGCCTATCTCGTCCGCCGGCTGCTGGAGAACGGCGCCAATTCGCAGCTTCGTCCACCAGCTCGCCGACAGCGGCGTCGACGATGCCGACGCTGCTCGCCGATCCGGCGGCGAGATCGCCGCGGTGGGCGGCACGCGCCATCCGCAGCATCCCGCTGCCGCGCGACCTGTTCCCCGGGCGGCGTCAATTCGGCCGGGCTCGATCTGGCCGATGCCGAGGTGCTGGCGGCAACCGCGCGCGCCGTCCTGACGCTGGACGAGGCCGACGCGCCGGTCGGCAAGCGCAGCGCGGTCGCCGACGCCCACGGCCGCGGCGACGTCGCCGGCGGCCGTCACCGCCGCCCATGCCGCCTTTCCCGGCTGGGACGCGACGCCAGTCGAGGCGCGGGCGGCGGCCTCGACCGCCTCGCCGACCTGCTCGAACGCGACCGCGCGCAGCTGATGGCGCTCTGCGTCCAGGAGGCGCGCAAGACGATCCCCGATGCGCTCGGCGAGGTGCGCGAGGCGGTCGATTTCTGCCGCTATTACGCCGACGCAGGCGCGCGCCGCATTCGTGCCCGAGCGAGCTGCCCGGCCCGACCGGCGAGCGCAACGCGCTGCGCCTGGACGGGCGCGGCGTCTTCGCGGCCATCGCGCCGTGGAATTTCCCGCTGGCGATCTTCCTCGGCCAGGTCGCCGCCGCGCTGGCCGCCGGCAACACCGTCGTCGCCAAGCCGGCGCCGCAGACGCCGCGCATCGCCGCCGCGGCGGTGGCGCTGGCGCACGAGGCCGGCATCCCGGCCGATGTGCTGCGGCTCGTCACCGGCGGCGCCGAGGTTGGCGAAGCGCTGGTCGGCGACCCGCGGGTCATGGGCGTCGCCTTCACCGGCTCGACCGCGACCGCGCGCAGCATCGCCCGCACCCTGCTCGCCGACGAGACGCGCCCGCTGGTGCCGCTGATCGCCGAGACCGGCGGGATCAACGCGATGATCGTCGATTCGACCGCACTGCCCGAACAGGTCGTCGTCGACGTCGTCACCAGCGCCTTCCGCTCGGCCGGCCAGCGCTGTTCGGCGCTGCGCCTGCTGCTGCTGCAGGAGGATATCGCCGACGGCGTGCTGACGATGCTCAAGGGGGCGATGGACACGCTGGTCGTCGGCGATCCGGCCGATCCGCGCACCGATGTCGGCCCGGTGATCGACGCGGCCGCCTTCGAGCGGCTGGAGGCGTACCGCCAGTCCAAGCGCGAACCGCTGGGTCCACACCATCGCCGCGCCGGCGGACGGCGAGTTCATCGCGCCGACGGTCATCCGGCTGGAGGCGATCGGCGACCTGCAGCAGGAATGGTTCGGCCCGATGCTCCACGTCGCGACCTGGCCGGCCGGTGGGCTCGACGCGACGGTCGCGGCGGTCAACGCCAGCGGCTTCGGCCTGACCATGGGCCTGCACAGCCGCATCGCCGCCTCGGCGGCACGGGTCGCGGCGGCCGCGCGCGTCGGCAACCTGTACGTCAACCGGTCGATGATCGGCGCCGTCGTCGGCAGCCAGCCGTTCGGCGGCGAGGGCCTATCCGGCACCGGGCCCAAGGCGGGCGGCCCGCACTATCTGCCGCGCTTCGCCGCCGAGCGCACGGTGTCGACCGACACGACCAGCGCCGGCGGCAATGCGACGCTGCTCAGCCTCGACGAGGGCGGGATTTAGGCCCAGGCAACTCAATCGCGGCGGCTTCGTTATGCCCCCCGAACGAAGGAGGACCGATTCATGCGCAAGACAACCATTCTGGCCGCCCTGGCGGCGGCGATCACATTCCAGACCGCCGTGCCTGCCGAAGCCCAGAGCCGCTATTACTACGATCGCGATCACCACCGGCATTACTACCGCGGCGGGTATCGCTGCCGCCGCAGCAACGGCACGACCGGCACCATCGCCGGTGCGGTCGGCGGCGGTCTGATCGGCAACGCGGTCGGTGGCGGCGTTCTCGGCACGGCTGCCGGCGCGGTCGGCGGCGGCCTGCTCGGCCGGCACCTCGACCAGCGCCACGACGCTGCGCAGAACCGCCGCAACGGCTGCTGATCCACTTGCCCGGGACGGCGTTTGCGTATAGCAACTCCGTATGAATGCCGTCCCGGATCGCAGTGCTTTCGCCGCCGAGCCTCGCATCGCGCCGCCACGGCGCGAGTGGGGCAAGGCGCTGCGCTCGGTCCGCCGACTGCTCGCCGACAAGGACGACACGGTCCAGGTCTTCGAGATCATGCGCGCCCTGAACGGACCGGCGACGCGCAATGGATACCTCAGGCTGCTTGGTACGCCGCGTGGCGGACGCATCGCCTACCAGCGGCGCGAACTCGCCGAGGTCCTTGGTGATCGCGCAGCATTGGCGCGACTGCCGGCCGACAGCGTCGCTGCCGCCTATCTCACCTTCACCGCCGCGGGCCGGATCAGCGCCGAAGGGCTGGCCGAAGTCAGCCGGCAGGTCCACGCCGACCGCATCGACGATCTTCACCCGGTGGCCTGGTACGGCCGGCGCATCCGCGACGTTCACGACCTGTGGCACATCCTGGCGGGCTACGATCTGAGCGGGCTCGGCGAGGCCTGCCTGGTTGCCTTCTCCTTCGCCCAGACACGCGCGCTCGGCTGGGCGGCGATCGGCACCGGCGCCTGGCTGACGGCGCTGCGCCAACCGGGCCATCCTTATGCCCGCGCGATCTGGGAGGGCTACACCCGCGGTCGCGCCGCCGCCTGGCTGCCGGGCGAGGATTACGAGGCGCTGCTCGCCGAACCGCTCGCCGCCGCCCGCGCCCGCCTGAAGCTGGCGCCGCCGGCGATTTTCGACCGCATCCCGCCCGAGGCGCGCAACCGGGCGCTGCCGAAAGCCTAGCCTGTCGCCCCCTGCGGCGGGCTGACGACCGCGATCGGCGGGTCGATGACGCGCCCGTCGGCCCGCGCGGTGAGCGCCACCTGCGTCGGATAGGCGAAGTCGATGCCGAGTTCGTTGAAGCGCCGCAGGATGGCGAGGCCGATGGTGTGGCGCGCATCCATCATCGCCTTGAACGCCTGCCCCTCGCTGAAGAACACCAGTTCGAAATCGAGGCTCGAGTCGGCGAAGCGGACGAAGTGGCAGCGGTCGAAGCGCGTGCCCGGTGTCTTGGCGATGATGCCCTCGATCTCGTGCGGGATCGCCTCGAGCAGGTCGCTCGCCGTCTGGTAGGTGACGCCGATGACCATCACCACCTGCCGTTCCTCGATCCGCGCGAGGTTGGCGATCTGGTCGCCGAGCAGCTTGGTATTGCCGACGATGACCTGCTCGCCCGACTGCGAGCGGAGGCGGACGGTCTTCAGCCCGATCGCCTCGACGCGGCCGGTGACCGCGCCCCAGCGGATCGTGTCGCCGACGCGGAACGGGCGGTCGAACAGGATCGCCAGCGCGGCGAACAGGTCGGCGAAGATGCCCTGGGCGGCGAGGCCGATGGCGATGCCGCCGACGCCCAGCCCGGCGACCAGCGCCGTGACGTTGACGCCGAGATTGTCGAGCACGAGGATGAAGGCGAGCGACCAGACGACGACGTTGACCAGCACGCGGATGATGTTCGCCGCGCTCATCAGCGCCGCCTTGTCTTCGCTGATCGCGGCGCGGCGGTCGACCAGCGCGAGGATGAATTCGCGCACCCAGATCGCCCCCTGGATCGCCGCCGACACGGTGAAGACGAACTTGATGAAGCCGAGCAGCGCGCCCGGCGGGGCGGCGGCGCGGGCGGCGACCATCGCGGCGAGCGCGCCGAGGAAGAAGCTGCGCGTCCGGCGGACCATCCGGCCGACGAAGCCCTGCCACGTCGTCACCTCGTGCCCCGCGCCGAGCAGCCGGCAGACGCCGAAGCGCAGGCCGACGAACACGGCATACAGGACTACGGCGCTGGCGACGCCGATCATCGCGGCGACGCTGTCGGTCTGCAGCCATGACAGCGTGTTGAGCGTCAGGTGACGGACCTGGTCGGGCGCGTGGAGCAGGTCACGCGACAGGCCGGTGGGCGGGGTGGTGGCGGGAACGGGCATGGCGGACCAACGACTAGCTGCGGGAGCCGCCCAGCGGCTCGTCGTGCGCTTTAGACGGGCGGGCGCGTTGCTGCAAAATGAACGGGCCTCAGCCGCGCGGCAGCCACGCCGGCCAGTCGACCGCGACGGCGACGCCGCCGGCGGTCAGCGCCGCATCGGCCGCCTCGACCCGGAGATAGGCGATGCCGCGGCCACCGGCGTGGCGGCGCAGTTCGCCGACGGCGACGCCGCCCGCGGTGACCGCCATATCGTCGGGCTCGCCGGCGACCGTCACCGGCAGCAGGCGGCGGCGGACCTTGTCGCGATGGTGCATCCGCGCCGTGTTCTCCTGGCCGACATAGCAGCCCTTGGTGAAGCTGACCCCGTTCAGCTCGGCGGCGTTGGCCTCCAGCCACAGCATCTTGTCGAGCAGCAGGTCGCCGCTGTCGGCGACGCCGTGCGCGAGGCGGTGGCGGGCATAGTCGTCTTCGGCCGCGTCGGTCGCGGCGGCATCGGCGATCCAGCGCTGCCCCAGCGCGGCGAACTGCGGGTCGGCCGGCAGGTCGGCGCTGGGCCGGTCCCAGGCGGCGAAGACATGCAGCGCCGGCTCCGCCGCGATCGTCACCGCCCGGCGCAGCCGGTACATCGTCAGTCGCCGAGCCAGCGCCTCGGCCGCGGTCGCCAGCACGTCGAGCAGCACGCCGCCGGCGCCGTCGTCGTGCAGGATCATGTCGGCCAGCGGCTTGCCCTGCGCGCTGAGCAGCCCCGCCCACAGCGGCCGCCCCGGCGCGAGCGCGGCGACGTCGGCGGTCAGCAGCCCCTGGAGGAAGTCGCGCGCCTCCGCCCCGCTGACCCGGAGGACGGCACGATCGGTCAGGCGGGCGGTCGGCATCGCCGACACATGGGGCGGCGGCAGCGGCGCGGCAAGCGGCCGTCGCCGGGCGAAGGTCACACGAAGGTCACGCCCGCGACGTCGTTTGCGACCGCGCCTGCCGCCCCGGAGAGGCACGAGGCAAAGGCAAAGGGCACGAGTTCGGACCATGCCGCAGCCTACCCCGGACAGGGCCTGTAGGACAGCGGCGGCGGCCCCGCTGCCCGCTGGCGCCCGCCGCCGTCAAGGTCCAGACTGGGCGCCGGGCAGCGGGGGAAGGCGATGATGCGACGCGGATGGTGGCTGGCGGTCATGCTCGCGACCGCCGCGCCGGCTGCGGCGGCGCCGCGCTTTGCCGTCATCGACATGCACTTCCATGCCGACCGCCCCGACGCCGAGGGGCCGCCGGGCGGCAAGATCTGCGCGCCGTACGACGACTGGGCGCCGCGCGACCCCGGGCAGCCGATCGAACGCTACCTCGACTGGTTCACCGTCCACCCGACCTGCGCCGTCGTCCTGACCGCGCCGACCGGGGCCGACGACCTGCGCGACCGCGGCCTGGCGATGCTCGCGCGGTTCAACATCCTCGCGCTCGCCGGCGGCGAGGCGGCGACGGTCGAGGACTTCCGCGTCCACGCCCCCGACCGCATCCTGCCGGCGGCCGGCTTCGGCGCCGACGACCTGCCGTCGCTCGACGCGCTGCGCCGGCTGCACGCCGCCGGCCGGCTCGCGGCGCTGAGCGAGATCACCGCCCAGTACGGCGGCCTCGCCCCCGACGATCCCCGGCTCGAGCCCTATTTCGCGCTGGCCGAAGAGCTCGACATCCCCGTCGGCATCCACCTCGGCCCGGGGCCGCCGGGCACCGCCTATTTCGCCACGCCGAAGTACAGCGCGGCGGCGGGCGACCCGTTCCGGCTGGAACCGGTGCTGCGCCGCCATCCGCGCCTGCGCGTCTATGCGATGCACGCCGGCTGGCCGCTGGGCGAGGCGATGATCGCCATGTTGTATGCCCACCCGCAGCTCTACGTCGACGTCGGCATCCTCGACTACGCCTATCCGGAAACGGACTTCTACGCGTATCTCAAGCGGCTGGTCGACGCCGGCTTCGAGCAGCGGATCCTGTTCGGGTCCGACCACATGGTCTGGCCCGACGCCATTCCCGTCGCCATCCGCCGCATCGAGGCCGCGCCGTTCCTCACCGCGCGGCAGAAGCGGCTGATCCTGCACGACAATGCCGCGCGGTTCCTGAGGATCGAGGGCTGACGCGCCGTCAGAACGGTGCCAGCCGGCTTTCGCGCGTGTAGTTGATCCAGCCGGCGTTGACCCCCAGCCGCAGCCCGACGCCGAGCTTGATCGGCACCAGGATGACGCGGTCGCGCTGGTTGTAGGTCATGGTGAAGCCGCCGATGAAATAGGCCTTGCCCTCGCCGCCGGGGTAGCGGCGGAACAGGTCGTTGGTGTCGTCGAGGTGGTAGACCAGGGTGAACACCCGGCTGCCGTCGCCGCCGACGTCGAAGCCGACCGACGGCCCGGTCCAGTAGACCGGCATCTCGCCCTCGACCTTGGAATAGAGCGTGCCCGAGCCGTAGCGCAGGCCGACGATGAAGGCGCCCGACGCCTCGCGCCCGACGATATAGCCGTTGGGCCGGCCGTGGTCCTTGAACGCCTTCTCGATCAGCTTGGCCGCCCCTTCGGCACCCTTGCCGAACACCCCTTCCGCGGCGGCGATGACGTCCTTTTCCTCGTACGTGTCGGCGCGCGGCGTCGCCAGCGGCGCGTCTGCCGCCGGTGGCGGAGGCGGAGGCGGCGCGTCCTGCGCCATGGCGGGGCTCGTCGCCAACAGGGCCAAAGCGAATAGCAGGCGCATCGTCTTCCTCCGCTCGATCACACGCCCCGCGCCCGTTGAATTGTTTCGGCGGGCAGCCGTCAACCCCATCGGCGTGCGCTTCCCAACCCGCAGACGCGCTGCTACCGCGGCGCAGCAACAGCGGAGCACCATCCCCTCATGCGTATCACGATGATCGGCTCGGGCTATGTCGGCCTGGTTTCGGGCGCCTGCTTCGCCGATTTCGGCCACGACGTCTGCTGCGTCGACCTCGACGCCGGCAAGATCGAGCGGCTGCAGGCCGGCATCATGCCGATCTATGAGCCGGGCCTGGCCGATCTCGTCGGCAACAACGCCCGCGCCGGCCGCCTGACCTTCACCACCGATCTCCGCGCCGGGGTCAAGGACGCCGACGCCGTGTTCATCGCCGTCGGCACGCCGTCGCGCCGCGGCGACGGCCACGCCGACCTCAGCTACGTCTATGCCGCCGCGCGCGACATCGCCGCCGCGTGCAGCGGCTATACCGTGGTCGTCACCAAGTCGACCGTGCCGGTCGGCACCGGCGACGAGGTCGAGCGCATCTGCCGCGAGGCCAACCCGGACGCCCAGTTCGCCGTCGTGTCGAACCCCGAGTTCCTGCGCGAGGGCGCCGCCATCCGCGACTTCAAGTTTCCCGACCGCATCGTCGTCGGCACCGACGACGCGCGCGCGCGCGAGGTGCTGACCGAGATCTACCGGCCGCTGTTCATCAACTCGTCGCCGCTGATGTTCACCGGCCGGCGGACCGCCGAGCTGATCAAGTACGCCGCCAACGCCTTCCTCGCGACCAAGATCACCTTCATCAACGAGATCGCCGACCTGTGCGAGGCGGTCGGCGCCAACGTCCAGGACGTCGCCCGCGGCATCGGCAGCGACAACCGCATCGGCGCCAAGTTCCTCCATGCCGGCCCCGGCTATGGCGGGTCGTGCTTCCCCAAGGACACGCTGGCGCTGATCAAGACGGCGCAGGATTTCGGCACGCCGGTGCGCATCGTCGAGACGGTCGCGGCGGTCAACGACACGCGCAAGCGGGCGATGGCGAAGAAGGTCATCGCCGCCGCCGACGGCACCGTGCGTGGCAAGACGGTCGCGCTGCTCGGCCTGACGTTCAAGCCGAACACCGACGACATGCGCGATTCGCCGGCGATCGCCGTCGTCCAGGCGCTGCAGGACGCCGGCGCTCGCGTCCGCGCCTATGATCCCGAAGGCATCGAGCAGGCGCGCCTCGTACTGACCGACGTCGACTATGCCGGCGACGCCTATGGCTGCGTCGCCGGCGCCGACGTCACCGTGCTGATGACCGAGTGGGAGGCGTTCCGCGGGCTCGACCTCGACCGCATCGCCCGCTCGATGGCGCGGCCGGTCATCGTCGACCTGCGCAACGTCTATCGCCCCGACGAGATGGCGCGCCGCGGCATCGCCTATTCCAGCGTCGGGCGATGAGGCGCGCGAGGGGCGCACGGCCTTCCTTGCCGCCGCCGCCCGCCGCGGTTATAGCCGCCGCTTCGGAGTCGTGGGTGAGCGGCTGAAACCAGCAGTTTGCTAAACTGCCGTACTGGGTAACCGGTACCGAGGGTTCGAATCCCTCCGACTCCGCCATCGCCATATCTTGGCACATCCCGCCATGGGTCGCCGCCCACGATTGTGTGTCCGGGCCTGCGTGCTACACTTCCACGATGGGGGCGCGTGGACTGAGGGCGATGGCGGCGGCCGTCGGATGGGCCGGCTTACCGGCCATGGTGCTGTCGCCAGGTCCCGCCGGCGCGGCGATGGTCCCGCCTGCCTTGCCTCCCGCCTACCTGGTGGCCGACGCGCCCGATCCCCGGGAGATCGAGTGTCTGGCCCAGGCGATCAGCTTCGAATCCGGCAACGAGCCGGTCGGGGGCCAGGAAGCGGTGGCGCAGGTGGTGCTCAACCGGCTGCGCGCGCCGCAATTCCCCAAGACGGTGTGCAGCGTGGTCTACCAGGGATCGACGCGGCGAACCGGATGCCAGTTCACCTTTACCTGCGACGGGTCGCTATCGCGCCCGCGCCGCGCCGGCAGCATGGCCGCGGCGCGCGTGGTCGCCGAGCGCATGCTGCGGGGCGGCCGCGCCCCTGAGGTCGCCGATGCGGTCAACTATCATGCCGACTATGTCGCCCCCGGCTGGGCGCGCAGCCTTGCCCGGGTGACCAAGATCGGCGCGCATATCTTCTACCGGCTGCCTGACGGACAAGGGCGATCGGCCGCGGCGCCGAGCGGCGGCGAGGTCACCCGCCCGCCCGGCGCGGTGCCGGTCCCCGGCGTCTTCACGCCGTGGGGCGTGCCGACGCTGGCGATCACGCGGGGCGGCGCGGTCAGCCCGGTCGGCCCGAGCGTGTCAGTCGCGACCGCGGACTAGATAGGGACGCGCCGCGATCCCGGTCAGCGAGACGATGAGCTGGCGCCGGGCGTGCGCGCGCCCGTCATCGCTGCGGGCATCGACCCGGATCGTGACCGGGTGATCGACCAGGCTGTCGCGGTCGCCGACGGGGATTGAATTGACGACGCCCTCGACAGGCGCCGCGGCGCTCGCCGGTCCGGCGAACCCCGCATCGTCGTCGGCCATGACGCGGCGCGCGACCGCGGAGGCATAGCGCGGGTCGAACTCCCCCTTGGGCCCGAAATCGACGGTCGCGTACGGGATGATCTCGTCCGCCAGCCTGGGTCCGACGCCCCTGATCAGGGCGAGTTCGCCGACCGAGCGGAGATTGGCGTTGCGCGGACGCAGGCCCCTGTCGGCGTAATAATCGGCCTCGGCACCGTTCGGGCGGGCATCGTCGTCGGCGTCGCGCCAGTCGAGAAAGCTGTCGACCGCGGTATCGAGGTCGCTGCCGGACAGGCCGAACGCGGCGAACATCGCCGCCGCCTGGTGCTGGTTGAGGCGGTTGAGCGGGATCTTGCCGCGCTCGTCGATGATCGCGATCGACAGGGTGGCGGCGGCGAAGCGAAGCCGGTGCGGCGTGCTGTCGATCGCCCAGCGGCGCCGGGGGTCGGCCTGGAGCAGCCCCTGCAGCGCCAGCGCCACCCCGCCGTCCGCCGCGGCCGTCAGCCGCGCGCGTTCGCTTTCCGCGCCGGCCATGACGACCGTGCCCTGGCTCGCCAGCAGCATCATCTGCGACAGCGACGCGAGCAGCGCGATGCTGACGACCGCGGACAGGAGGGCATAGCCGTCGTCCCCGGGCGGCCGCGGTTTCACGGGATCCGCCCCGCGGGCAGGAGGGGCGCGAGCGCCCTCATCTTGCGCCGCAGTTCGTCGGTCGCGGCGCGACCGTCGTCGATCGAGCGGACGACGCGCGGCTTGAGCAACACGATCAGCTCGGTGCGGTCTTCGACCCGGCCCTGCCGGCCGAACAGGCCGCCGATCACCGGAATCTGCGACAGGAACGGCAGGCCGATCTTCTCGCGGCTCTGGGTATTGCGGATCAGTCCGCCGAGCGCCATCACCTCGCCGTCCTTGACCGCGACCGAGGTGCTGATCTTGCGGGTCGAGATTGTCGGCGAGCCGACCGCCGAGCCGCTGGTCGTACTGACGTCGCTCACCTCCTGCGAGATGTCGAGGAGCACGACCCCGCTGGCGTTGACCCGCGGCGTCACCTTCAGGATGACACCGGTATCGCGATACTCGATCGAATTGATCACCGGGGCATTGCCGGCAATCGTCGAGGTCGAGCTTTGCGTCAGGACCGGTACCTGGTCGCCGACCTGCAGCATCGCCGGCTGGTTGTTGAGCACGAGCAGCTTGGGCGCCGAGACGACATTGACCTTGGTCTTGGTCTCGAGCGAGTTCAGCACCGCCGACAGCGACTGGTTGGCGAAAAGAAACGAAAACCCGGGCACGGCGCGGACGAGGTCGGTGCCGACCTTGGAATCGGTCAGAACCGTGTTGGTGTTGCCCGAGGTGAAGTTCCACTGCACCCCGTAGCGCAGGTCGTTGTTGAGCGTGACCTCGGTGATCGCGGCCTCGATCAGGATCTGGACCGGCGGCACGTCGAGCTGATGCAGCGCCGATTCGATCAGCGCATAGACCCGCGGCGTACTGAAGACGATGATCGCATTGTTGTTGTCGTCGCTGGTGATGATCGCCGGCACCGCGCCGTTGCCGCCCGCTGCAGCCGCCGGCTGTTCGCTCGACAGGCCGACGAGATTGCTGTGCCGCGGCGCGGCGGGATCGATGCCGTCGCTGCGCGGCGCGCCCGCCTCGGCGCTGTCCGGCCGCGGCGGCGAGGCCGCCGCGCCCGCGCCGCCCGGAGCCTGCGCGCCGTGTTGCGCCGGATTGCCGTCGGGATTGCCGTCAAAGCCCGAGGGATCGACCGCGGTGGCGCCGCCGCTGCCCGGCGCATTGCCGAACGCGGCGTTGATCGTCCGCGCAAGGTCGCGCGAGCGGCCGTTCTGGACGCGGTAGACGAACAGCCGCGCCTGGGTGCTCTGCCCCTCGCGGTCGAGGACTTCGATCCAGCGCTGGACGTCGGCGAGATATTGCGGCTGGCGGGTGATGGCGACGATGCCGTTGAGCTTTTCCATCGCGATGAGGCGGACCAGCCCCTTGGTCGGGGCATCGGGGGCGTTGATCAGGCGCTCGAGCTCGGGGGTGATCAGACGCGCATCGGTGGTCTTGGGGATGAACAGCCCGAACGACATCGCCCGCATCCAGTTGACGTCGAACTGCAGCAGGAGGTCGCGCGCGCTGGCACGCTGGCCCGACGTGCCGGCGATGGTCAGCGTGTTCTGCGTCGGATCGGCCGCGGCGACGACCCCCGGCAGGATCGGGTCGAGCAACGCCTTCATCTGGTCGGCGCCGACGTAATGCAGCGCGATGATCTCGCTGGCGAAGCCCGGCGCGGCGGGATCGTTGGGGGCGGTGTCGCGCGCCGTCGCGATCGGCTGGATGGTGAAGCGCCCGTCGCGCTCGATCAGGGCGAGGTCACTGGCGCGGATCGCATCCTCGAAGAACGGCAGGACCGATGCCCGCGCGATCGGCCGCGACGTCACGACGGTGACCTGCGTCTCGACTCCCGGCGCGACGCTATAAGGCACATGCAGGATGTCGCCGAGCACGGCGGCGGCGACGGCGCGGATGCCAGCGGCGGGGAAGTCGAGGCTGATGTCGCCGTCGACGATGCGGGGCCGAACCGCTGGCGGCGGGACGGCCGCCGGTTGCTGGCCGGGCACGATCGTCGCCGACGTGCCCTGGGGCAGCCCGGGGTCCTGGGCGCGCGCCGCCGCGCCGGACAGCCCGACAACGCCGATGGTCACGAGCAGCAGGGCGTTGGTCATGCTCATCTCGTATCCGATCGGGGAGCGCCGGATGGCGCGGTCGAGAGGGCGCGAACGGCGAGTGGAATGACCACGCTGCCGCCTTCGCCGACAAATCTGACGCCATCGCTGGCGACCGCGGCGACACGCCAGCCGTGATACGCGCCGCCGAGCGGGAGCGTCAGCACGCGGCCATCGGCGCACTGGAGGATGACGCGGGTAACGCGCCGGTCGCGGACGACGCCGACGGGCGTGGCGTCGCCGAGCGGCCCGAGCGACGCCTGACCGCCGGCGTGGGCCTCGTTCCGGACGGGGGTGAAGATCGATGCGCGGGCGATCGCCGGGTCGACGGCGACCATCGTCATCGGCCGCGCCTGCACCACCGGCATGACCACCCGGCCATAGCTTTCGGGCAGGGGATCGTCGTCGCCCGCGACCAGCTGGAATGCGGCGAGCAGCGCCAGCAGCAGCGCGAGGATCGCCGGGAGCAGGGTGCCGTCAGCGCGGGTGGGCATGATCGTACCTGGCGCTGGCTTCGATGCGGACGTCGAGCACGTCGGCGCGGCGGTCGCTCGCGCTCTGGTCGGCGGCGACCGACAGCGATGTCAGCGCCAGCAGCGGCGTCTGGTTCTCCAGCGCGGCGAGCGTCGCGGCCAGCTGCGGCAGCGACATCCGCGCCTCGATCCATGCCCGGACCTGGCCCGGGCCGGCGTCGACTTCCTGCGTCGACCGCGGCTGCCCGCCGGCCTGCGCGACCGTGTCGCTGAGACGCTCCTTCAGGATCTCGTCGGCCGCGAGCGGCGTCGACGCGACAAGGCGATACCGCGCCTGGTCGGCCCGCTGGCGCACGGCGAGCGCGCGCAATCGGCCGATGCTGGCCAGCAGGCGTTCGTTGTTGGCGTAGTGGGCCGCCAGCCGCTGACGATCGTCGGCGCGCGCCGCAAAGCCGCTGATGATCGGGCTGACGACGCCGAGCCACACCGCCGCGACCGCGGCAACCAGCATCAGGAGCGCGATCAGGCGTCGTTCGCGCGCGGACAGGCGGGCCATCATCGCGGGGCGACCACCGCGGTCACGTCGAACGGCTCGCCGTCGGAAGATTCGGTCGCGACGTCGGCCGTCGTCGTCCGGATCGACGCAAACCGCCCGGTCGCCCGCAGCGCCTTGAGCAGGTTGAGCTGTGCCGGCTTGTAGCCGCTGATCCGCAGCTCCGTGCCGTCCCAGGCGAAACGCTCGAGCCACGCGCCGGTCGGCAACACCCGACTGGTCAGCGCCAGCATCGCCAGCGCATCGCCGGCGCGACGGTCGCGCAGCAGGCGATCCCGCACCTGTTCCTCGCGCCGGAGACCGATGGCGACCCGGCGCGCCCCGCTCGCGGCGGTGCTCTGCGCGTCGACCAGCGCCTGAAGTCGCCGCGTGCTGTCGATATCCCGGTAGATGGACAGGCCGAGATTGAGCGCAAACAGCGCGACAACGGCCGCCCACCAGAACGGGCGGGCGTACCCGGCAGCGGGAAGCAGTCCATCCGCGCGCATCGGTCCGACGAAGTCGGCGGTCAACTCCGTCGCGTCGGGGTCGGCAAGCCCGACCGCCCGCGGAACGATGCCGCCGGCGGCGCAGGCGTCGGCGATCGCCGTCGCGATCGTCCGCGGCAGCGCCGCCAGCAGCACCTGCACCTTGCCCGGCGCACTGCCGGGTCCGAGGATCGTGACGTCGACATAGGCCGAACCCGGCGCGAACGGCGTCAGCCGGTCGAGGTCGTTGGCGAGCAGGCTCTGCATCTCGCCGCGCGGCAGCGCCGGTCGTTCGATCGTACGCACCAATGCCAGGGCGGGATCGATGAGGATGCTGGCGCTGCCGGCTGCCGCTGCCGTGCCGTCGGGCCGCGTCAGCGTTCCGCGCCAGGACAGGCGCTGGACCGCGGGGATGGTCCGCCGGGAGCGCAGGGCCGGTGGCAACATCGCCGCCATTTCGGCCGTCCACCAGCGCCAGCCGGCAACGACCGACCGGCCCAGCGACGCCATGTCGGCATCGAGCAGGGTGCCCGACCGGATCATGCCCCGGCACACTTTCCCGAGAACGGATCGAGCCGGCACGCGCTGTTGATCGTCGCTGCCGGGCGCACGATCAGATCGGGCCATTGCCGACGGTCGCCGCGCGCGAAGTCGAGCCGGATGCGGACGAGTTCGGGCGGCAGCTGCTGCTCGGTCCAGTCGCTGTGCCAGCGCTGCTCGATCTCGCCCCGGCGCGACCCATAGTAGTCGATCTCGAGGTGGCGGACCCCGGTCAACAGGATCGTCGGCGTCCAGCCGACCTCGCCGGCAGCGCGCGGGTTGACCCGGCTCGACAGGTCGGGACTTTCGTACAGCACGACCTGGCCCGATGCCGTGCGCAGAAGCCGGTAGCGCCCGACCGTGGTCGGCCGCGCCGCCGGCAGGGCCGGGGCGAGAAAGGTCAGCGTCGCAGGCTCGCCGGCGATGTCGACCGTGGGCCGGTCGAGATCGAAGCGCGCGCTGGGCACCAGCGACTCGATCCGGTCGCGGACGATCGTCTGGGCGGTGACGATCGTCTGGTTGGTCGCAGCCTGCGTGTCGACCCGCAGCGCCATGCGCCGGACCAGCAGGGTACTGGCATCGAGCATGGCGCCGATCAGCGCGAGCAGGGTCAGGCTGACCAGCAGCTCGATCAACGTGAAGCCATTGGCGCGCGGCGGGGTCACGGCCGCGCGAGTTGCAAGCTGCGCAGGGTGACCAGCGGCCTGCCGGCCGGGCCGACGCCGGCGGTGACGGTGATCTGTTCGACCCTGGGATTGGCGTAGACCGTCGGATAGGGCGAGAGCGCGACGCGCCAGTCGACGCCGCTGGTGCGGCCGCGCGTTTCGAACTGGCCGGTGTCGCTTGCCGCGGTGATCGCCGACAGCTGCGACTGCGCGACGAGCATCGCCATGCGGCGGTCGTCGACCGATCGCGTCGCGCGCGCCTGTGCCACCACGACCCGCAGCGTCCCCGCCAAGGCGGCAGCGATGATCGCCAACGCGATCAGGGTTTCGACAAGCGTGAACCCGTCGCTGCCGTCGCGGCCGGTCACTCGCGCCTCGTCGTCGTAACGACGCCGGTCGACGGATAGACCGTGATATCGTCGCGCAGATGCGCCGCGGTCAGCGTGAAGCGCCCCCCGTCGGACGAGCCGTCGGCGAAGTAGCGCACGGCCGGCCGGTCGATCGCGGCGAGGATCAGGCCGTCGCTGAGCGGCGGCTGCACAACGCCGCCGACCGCGATGCGGCGGCCGCCGCGAACGAGCGCGAAGCCGGTCGTGGTGCCGGTCCGGATCGCGATCGCGCGGGTCTGCCGCAGCGCCTGCACGACGACCGCTTCATTGGTGCGGAACTGCTGGCGGCGGATCGCACGGTCGAGCCGCGGGAAGGCCAGGCCGGCGACCAGTCCGGCAACGGCGACGACGACCAAGGCTTCGATCAACGTGAACCCGTTGGCGCGCGGATTACCAGTTGCCGACATCCTTGGCCTCCCCGGCGCCCCCGGGGGCGTTGTCCGAGCCGTAGGAAAAGACATCGAACTCGCCGTGATCGCCCGGCGCCTTGAAGCGATAGGCATGGCCCCATGGATCGGTGATGGCGCCTTCATCGGGAAGGTAGGGACCGTTCCATACCGGGACATCGGCCGGCGGCCGGATCAGGGCGATCAGGCCTTCCTGCGCGGTCGGCAGGCGATTGGCGTCCAGCCGGAACAGCTCGATCGAGGCGGCGATGTTCTTGGCCTGGACCCGCGCCGACTGGGTCTTCGACGTGCCGAGATACTTGATCACCCGCGGGCCGACGATGGCCGCGAGCAGCCCCAGGATCGCCAGCACGACAAGCAGTTCGAGCAGGGTGAAGCCGTCATCGCGGCATGAAGGTCGTTTGGTCATGGTCAGGCTATCGCCACGTCGTTGAAGCCGAGGATCGCCGACATGATCGCCGCGATGATGCCCGCGACCGCCGCGCCAAGAACGATGGTGATCAGCGGCGTGACGACCCCGATGATGCGCTGCAGCCTGACCCTGACGTCGCGGTCGAGCATGTCGCTCAGCCGGTCGAGCATCATCGCGAGCTGGGAGATTTCCTCGCCGGTGCGCAGGAAGCCGAGCGCGATTTTGGGGAAAACACCCGTCGCGGCCAGCGGCGCCGTCAGGCCGCCCCCTTCCTTGACCCCGCTGGCGACGGTGCGGACCGCGCCCGCCATCACGCCGTTGGAAATCGCCCGCTGCGCCACGGCGAGCGCCGCCGGCAGCGTGACGCCGCCGTCGATCAGCGCGCCGAGCGTGCGGGCAAAGCGCGCCGTCTCGATATGCCGGACGAGGGTGCCGAGTTGCGGCAGGCGGAGGACCATCCGGTCCCGCCAGGTCCGCGCGGCGGGCTGGCGCAGCAGCAGCCGGACGATCATTGCCGCAGCGATGAGGCTGGCGAGCAGAACCCAGCCATCGGCGCGCAGGCCCCGGCTGAGCGCGAGCACGAAGCGCGATTCGGCCGGCAGGGCGTCGCCGACGCCGACGAATACCGCATCGAATTGCGGCACGACGAACAGCAGCATCATCAGAATCACGCCGGTCGCGATCGTGACGAGGATCACCGGGTAGATCATCGCCGTCGTGACCAGCGCGCGAAGGTCGTCGGCCTGTTGCATGGCCGCCGCCAGCCGGCCGAGCGCGGTGCCGAGGGCGCCACTCGCCTCGCCCGCCTCGGCCATCGCCTGCGCCATCGGCGGGAACAATGCGGGATTCCCGGCCATCGCCCGCGACAGTGGCTCGCCCTCGCGGATGCGCTGCAACAGCCGCTCGAATTCGGCGCGGACGCTGTCGTGTTCGATCGTCTCGATCGTCAATGCCACCGCGCGGTCGAGTGGCAGGCCGGCGCCGAGCAGCGTCGCAAGTTCGGCGATCGTCTTGGTGACGGCGCGGCGCCCCCTGCCGTCGATGCGTGACGCCCGCGCTCCGCCCGCCAGCGGCACCGCGCGGCTTTCGCTGATGGTGATCGGCAAGGTGCCGAGGGTCCGCAGCTGCGCGACGGCGTCCGCGCGCGTCGGCGCATCGATCCTGCCGTGCGTCTGACGCCCATCGCGGGCGACGGCCTGATAAGCGAAACTGGCCATCGTCAGCCCGGCGCGACGACGCGCAGCACTTCTTCGAAGCTGGTTTCGCCGGCGCAAAGCTTGGCGATGCCGTCGGCCAGCATCGGTGCCAGAGCGCCGCTGGCCGCAGCGGCGGCGGCAATCTCGCGCGCGCCGGTGTGACGGAGGACCATCCCGGCAACCTCCTCGTCGATACTCAGAAGCTCGATGAGGGCGATCCGCTTGGCGAAGCCGGACTGGCGACACGCCGCGCACCCCCGGGGCCGGCAGAAATCGCCGTGATCGCCGGCAAGCCCGAGGATATCGAGCTGCGCCCGGCTCGGCGTGTAGGGCTCGCGGCAGACCGGACAAAGTCGTCGCACCAGCCGCTGCGCGACGACGGCGTTCAGTGTCGAGCTGAGCAGGAACGGCTCGACGTGCATGTCGATCAACCGCGCGATCGCGCCCACGGCCGTATTGGTGTGGAGCGTCGACAGGATCGTATGCCCGGTCAGCGCCGCCTGGACGGCGATCTGCGCGGTTTCGAGATCGCGGATCTCGCCGACCATCATCACGTCGGGATCCTGCCGCAGGAACGACCGCAGCGCCGTGGCAAAGCTGAGGTCGATCGCCTGATTGACCTGCATCTGGACCACGCCTGACAGGCGGTACTCGATCGGGTCCTCGATCGTCAGGATCTTGCGCGCGCCCGAGTTGAGCTCGGCAAGCGCGGCGTAGAGCGTCGTCGTCTTGCCGCTGCCGGTCGGTCCGGTGACCAGCACGATGCCGTAGGGTCGCGCCAGCGCGGCGCGCAGCCCGGCCATAAGTGCGGGGCTGAAGCCCAGCACGTCGAAATCGAGCGCGAGATTGGCCCGGTCGAGGATGCGCAGCACGACGGTTTCGCCGTGGATCGACGGCGCCGTCGCGACGCGCAGGTCGATCTCGTTGCCGCGCACGGCGATGCGCATCCGGCCGTCCTGCGGCAGCCGCCGCTCGGCGATATTGAGCCCGGCCATCACCTTGATGCGCGAGACGAGTGCCGAGCGCATCGACGGCGGCAGGGCGGGCTGGCCGATCAGCACGCCATCGACGCGGAAACGCACGACGACGCGGTCGTCCGCGGGTTCGACATGGATGTCCGAGGCGCGGGCATCGACCGCGTCGGCGATCAGCCGGTTGACGGCGCGGATGACCGGAGCATCGCTGACCAGATCGCGCAGCCGCTCGAGATCGTCTTCGTCGGCCGCGGTCGCGACCGCGGCCCCGCTTGCCGTCCGATCGACGAAGCAGCGATCGATCGCGGCGTCGATATCGCTCGGCAAGGCCACGGCACGCTCGACCGGACAGCCATAGATGAAGCCGAGCGCCTGCGCGGCATAGTCGTCGAACGGATCGGCCATCGCGACCAGCAGGCGGCGATCATCGCGCGAAAGCGGCAGGGCGCGAACCTCGCGCAGGAACGCCGGAGCCGGCGCCGCCCCGGGCGGCGGCGCGGTCGGAAAGGCATCGTTGTCGAGCAGCGGCAGTCCGGTCGCGGCGACGATGGCGGCGGCCAGGGCGCGCTCGGACACCAGCCCGAGCCGGTTGAGGATCGTTTGCAGCGGCTCCCCGGTCTCGGCCGCGACCGCGGCGGCACGGACGATCGCCTCGCCGGACACGAGGGCAGCGTCGCGCACGACGGCATCGACCGATCGTGCGCCGTGGCTGACCACCGGACGATCGCGTACGATTATGTCGTTAACAGCTCCGCCCCCCTGCTGCCACATGGTGGCTTGCCCCCGCCGCCTGAAACTTCCCCGGGCAGAGACTAACACAAGTGGCGCGGCACGCTATTATTTAAAACGCTCAGTCAGTTAGAGATTAACCGCATCGTAGTGGTGGTTAACCTTATGCTAATTACTAACGCGAAACGGCATCTTCGTTGCTGAGCAGATAATCAAGATCTCGGTTAATCAAAATTTTAATCCGCTCGGATACCAGATGGTCCGCGGAGACACGATAGATTTGCCTCAGTCGATTGGCCGATTTGGTCAAGTCACTGATTCATTTGCTTTGTTGCGTATTCCTTGAATATCGAAACAATTCAGATGAATGGGGAAATCATGTCGAAATTCAGCAGGTTGACAGCGCTTTCGGCCGTGCTTTTGGCACCGATGCTGGCGATGCCGGTGACGGCGCAGAACGTCGAAGGCCAGCCCAAGTTCACCGACTCGCAGCGGATCGGCTATCTTGGTTTTACCAGCAAGTCGGCCATGGCGCGCGACATCTTGAATTGTCTTCAGAACAAGACGAAGGCGCGGCACGTCAGCAGCACCGCAGACCGCCTTCTGATGTGGCATGAAATCCTGCTCGACGCGATCGCGCTCGATCACACGCCCAATCCGGACACCGGCAAGGTCGACTTCGTCCAGGGCGGTCCGGCGCGCACCGCCCGCACGCTGGCGATGACCCAGATCGCGGTCTACGATGCGGTCAACGCCTTCGACCGCAAGTTCAAGCCGTACGACGACATCGGCAGCGCGCCGCGTCGCGCGTCGCGCGATGCGGCGATCGCCTATGCCGCTTATGGCGTGTTGAGCAAACTCTATCCGCCGCAGATCGGCCGTCTGACGCAGCTGCTGTCGTCGGACGTCAGCCAGATGACCGACAGCCCGGCGAGCATCGCTGCGGGCCGGACGGTCGGCGAGGCCGCCGCGGCTGCGATCATGGCGCGTCGTTCGACCGATCGTTCGACCGATCCGGAGGCGGACTTCGGCAAGGGCGGTCGCGTCGCGACGGGCACCACCACCTATTATGGACACCAGGTCAACGACGGCAACGGCGATACGTACAACTGGAGTCCCGACCCGCTGACGCCGGACGGCCTGCCCGACAACGGCTACAGCCAGGGCATGGTCGGCGCCTACTGGGGCGGCGTGACGCCCTTCGTTCTGGCCAAGGGCAACCAGTTCCGCGCGCCGCCGCCGCCGGTCCCGGGCTCGGCCGAGTATATCGCCGGCGTCAAGAGCGTGACCGCCATCGGTGCCTCGCCCGATACGCCGGGCAGCACGTCGACCGCCGCGACGCGCTTCATCGCCAACTACTGGGGATACGACGCCAGCCCCCTGCTCGGCACGCCGCCGCGCGAATATAACCAGATTGCGGTCCAGATCGCCCTGCAGGAGGGCATGACCAAGGTCGACGAACTCGCGCGCTACCTCGCGCTGGTCAACGTCGCGCTCGGCGACGCGGCCATCGCGGCGTGGGACAGCAAATATTATTACAACTACTGGCGGCCGGTTACCGGCGTCCGTCGCGGCGACTATCACAACGGCACCGGCATTCCCGGCATTCCGTCGTGGAAACCGGTCGGCGTTTCGGTGATCAACACGACGGTGCCGATCATCGCCACGCCGCCGTTCCCCGCCTATGTCTCGGGCCACGCGACCTTCGGTGCCGCGATGTTCGAAATCCTGCGCGGCTTCTTCCCCGACAACACCCGCTTCACCCATGTCTCGGACGAATATAACGGCACCGGGGTCGATCCGTTCGGCACGCCGCGCCCGCTCGTCCCGGTCCGCTACAAATCGTTCCAGGCCGCTCAGGAAGAGAACGGCGTCAGCCGTATCTATAACGGGGTCCACTGGAACTGGGACAATATCGCTGGCCAGAACATCGGCGTCAGCATCGGCCAATATGTCCCGGCGCACGCCTTCCAGCGCGTTCGCGGCGACGACTGACCGTCCGGCGGCATCGCCGGGCCGTAGTCCGACGATGCCGCAGGTCCAGGCCGCGCCACCTGGGTGACGGAACGCCCCGGTGGCGCGGCCATCGGCGCGTCCCGACCGGGCCGTTGCCGATCGGCCACCCGGGCCGAGGCCACCGCCGCAATCCTCCCAGAGCGATCAAAGAGGCCACCATGTTGAAAGTCTTCGCGGCCTCGATCGCTATCGTGTGGCTGACCACGAGCGCCGCTGCTCAGACCGCAGCCCCGTCCGCCCCGGCCCAGTCCGCAGACCCATCGCCGGCGCACGAACAGTTCGTCGAGATCGGGATCGGCCAGCTGAGTTCGCCCTTCACCACGGCCACCGTCCTCAAACTCAACGCGATCGTCGCGCGGTCGAAGGCCGTCATCGATCGCTTCGACGCGTCGATCCCCGCGATCCGCAAATCGGTGGCCGCTGGCTCGGCGGCTGACGCGACCCCGGACGTGAAGAGCCGCGCCAAGGCCAGTCTCGCCGAGCTCGACGCGCTTTCCGCCAGCGCCAGTGCGGACCTCGCCGACATGAAGGCGGCCGAACGTCAGGTCCGCAGCAGTGGCGAAAAATACAACGACACGATCCTGTCGGCGATGGTGCGCTTCGTCGCCGACGTCGACGACGAGCTTCGTACCGAGTGTCACGAGCTTTCGGCCGGCAAGGCCGCCTCGCCACCCGATCCGCAGGTTCCGGCGAAACACGATCGTTGACGTCGCTCGCGGCAGCGACGCTCGATCGCCAGCCGCGAGCCGCCGGGTCCGTCCTCGCAAAAGGGCCTTGCCGGGTCGCGGCGTTGCGGTATGAGCAGCACCGTCGACGACATCCCGCTTGTCCGATCGGCTGCAACAATATCCTTGGGAATTGAGTGATCATGTTTGCTTTGCGTTCGGCGGTATCCGCCACGGCGATCGCCGCCGGCCTCCTTGCAACTCCCGCGCTCGCCCAGTCGGCGGCCAACCCCGCCCCGCAGCCGGTGCAGCCGTCGGCCGATGCCGTCCCGTCGGCGGCGACGACCGGGGTCGGCCAGGCCGGCGTCGCCAGCGCCGCCGCCCGCGGCCGCCGCCGGCACGGTCGACGAGATCGTCGTCACCGCGCAGAAGCGGTCGAACAGCCTGCAGAACGTGCCGATCGTCGTCACCGCGGTCAACCGCCAGCTGCTGCAGGACACCGGCGTCAAGGACATCAAGGACCTCGCGATCCTGACGCCGGGCCTGCTGGTCACCTCGACGACCAACGAGGCCTCGACCACCGCGCGCATCCGCGGCATCGGCACGGTCGGCGACAATCCCGGCCTCGAATCGTCGGTCGGCGTCGTCATCGACGGCGTCTACCGCCCGCGCAACGGCGTCGGCTTCGGCGACCTCGGCGACGTCGACCGCATCGAGGTGCTCAAGGGCCCGCAGGGCACGCTGTTCGGCAAGTCGGCGACCGGCGGGCGTGATCAACATCCTGACCGCGCCGCCCGAGTTCAAGTTCGGCGCCAGCGCCGACTTCACCGGCGGCAACTACGGCGCCTACGGCGGCGCGGCGCAGGTCACCGGGCCGCTCGTCGCCGACAAGCTCGCCGCCAGCCTCTATTTCGCCGACCGCCAGCGCGACGGCTATTTCACGCGTCAACACCGGCCCCGGCCCGCGCACGGCGACGACCGACACCAACCGCAACTTCTACACCGATCCGCGGCCAGCTGCTGTCCACGCCGACCGACGATCTCAAGCTGCGGATCATCGCCGACCATTCGCACCGCAACGAGCTGTGCTGCATCGCGGTCATCACCCGCGCGAGCCAGGCGCCGGCGCCGAACCTCGCCAACAACCTCGTCGCGGCGCTCGGCGGCAACGACGGCAACCCGGCGACGCCGTACGCGCGCAACGCCTACGCCAACCGCCCCGACGGGCAGCACATCAACGACAGCGGCGTCTCGCTGCAGGTCGACTGGCAGCTCGGGCCGGGGACGCTGACCTCGATCACCGCCTACCGCGACTGGAAGAACACCGCCGGCTTCGACGCCGACTTCTCGACCGCCGACATCGACTATCTGCCCGCCGACGACAGCAACTCGTCGCAGTTCCGCACGTTCAGCCAGGAGGTGCGCTACGCGGGCACGGCGGGCAAGCTCGACTATCTCGTCGGGGCGTTCTTCTCGAACGAGAAGCTGCGCCAGAACACCAGCGTCCTCGTCGGCAGCCAGTTCACGCCGTATCTCAGCCTGCTGTTCTCGTCGCTGGTCGAGGGCGCGCCCGATCCGACCTTCCTCCAGACCGGGCTGACCTTCCCGTTCGTCGGCGGGGTCAACTTCGCCGCCGGGTCGGGCTCGGTCGACCGCTACCGCCAGCGCGACGACACCTACGCGCTGTTCACCGACGACACGTTCCACTTCACCGACAAGCTGAGCCTCAACGTCGGCGTGCGCTACACGCTCGACGACAAGAAGCTCGACCAGACGAGCAGCAACATCGGCAACGGCGCCGGCTGCGGCGCGGCGAACGCGGCGTTCGGCATCCTCAACGGCGTCAACCCGGCGGCGGCGGCGCAGCTTGCCGGCGGTCAACGAGACGCTCTGCCTGCCGTTCCTCAGCCCCGGCTACAACAACTTCACCAACCACCAGTCGCGCGAGCGAGAACGTGCCGTCGGGCACGGCGAAGCTCGCCTACCGCTTCGACCCCGAGCTGCTGCTCTATGCGTCCTACGCGCGCGGCTACAAGGCGGGCGGGTTCAACCTCGACCGCGTCGAGTGCACCGTCGGCACCGCCGGCTGCGCGCCCGGCAGCGCGGCGGTCAACACGCCGATCCGCGACACGGCGTTCGCCAAGGAAACCAACGATTCGTACGAGATCGGCGAGAAGGCGACGCTGTTCGACCGCAAGCTGCTGCTCAACGCCACCGCCTTCTACCAGAAGTACAAGGGCTTCCAGCTCAACACCTTCACCGGCCTGGTGTTCGTCGTCACGTCGGTGCCGCAGGTCATCAGCAAGGGCGTCGACGCCGACTTCGTCTGGCTCGCGTCGAAGGCGTTCAGCCTTCAGGGCGGCGTGACCTACGCCGACACGCGCTACGACCTGAACGACGCGCAGCTGGCGACGCTGCAGGCGCAGACCGGGTTCCTCGGCGACCAAGAATTCGCGCCTCAGCCTCGCGCCGCTGTGGTCGGCGTCGCTGTCGGGCACCTACACGCGTCGAGCCTCGGCGACGACTATGTCGCGCGGCTCAACCTCGGCGCGAAATACTCGAGCGGCTACAACACCGGGTCCGACCTCGACCCCGGCAAGTACCAGACGGGCTATGTCGTCGCCAACGGCCGCGTCGCCGTCGGGCCGAAGGACGGCCGGTTCAGCGTCGAGGTGTGGGCCGAGAACCTGCTCAACACCAACTACCAGCAGGTCGCGTTCAACTCCGGCTTCCAGAACGTGCCGACCAACGCCACGGGCGTGCTCGACGCCTTCCTCGGCGCGCCGCGCACCTTCGGCGGGACGCTGCGCGTCAAGTACTGAGGCGCAGCCTCCGGGCCGGTCCTGCGACCGGCCCGGACGCTGGCGAGATTTGGACTCGCCCGATCGATCTGACGGCTGAACGATCTCTGCAACCGGCAGCCGGTCACGCGCGCGTCAGCATCCCGCCGGCCTGCGCGCCGCTAGGCGAAGGCCGTGCGTCGCCGCCGCAGACGTAGCCGCGGCCAGGCGAAGCGGCGGCGGCGGCGGGGGGCGGGCGCGATGACCGCCAGCAGCGGGGCGTCGGTCGACGCCAGCAAATCCTCGGGCACGCGCACCTGGCGGTGGCGAAGCTCGCCGATCAGGACCAGCGCCGTGCCGAACAGGAAGCTGGTACCGGCGGCCAGCGCCACCGCCAGCGGAATGTTGGGATAGGTCGGGTCGTTGCTGGCGATGACGTCGCCGATCACGCGCAGGCCGCTGGGCGCCGCCGCCACGCCTTCGAAGGCGACGACATGGGCGGCGATCTGCTGATAATGCTGCGTCTTCAGTGCGATGTCGCGGTCGATGCTGGCCAGCCGGTCGTACAGCGGCGCGCGGGCGAGCAGGTTGAGCCGCGTCTTCAGATATTCCGCGTCGCGCTGCTGGCGGACGAGGCCGATCAGCGCCGTCGGCGCACTGGCGCCGGCCTGGGCGGCGGCGGACTCGCGCGCATATTGCGCGGCGACGGTCGCGCGCTGCGCCTCCAGCGCGACGGTCGCCGGATTGGCGTCGCCGCGCAGCCGCATGACGGCGAGATCGGCATCGATCGCGTCGAGCTGGCGCTTCAGCGTGGCGGCGGTCGCGGTGTCGGGCGTGATCGCCGCCTGCGGATCCTTCGCCGCCGCCGCCATCATCGCCGTCATGTGTTCCTGATAGTCGAGCCCGCCCTGCGGCGTGTCGAGGGGGATGCGGTTGGCGACGACGAAGGCGGCGCGCGCCGCCTCGGCGGCCCGCAGCTCGGCCAGCGCGCGCTGCGCCTGCGTCCGGTTCCAGGCCGCCGCCCGGTTCGCCGCCTCGGCCCGCAGTCGCCCGCTTTCGGCGATATAGGCGTTGCGAATCAGGCCGACGATCGTCTTGGCCGCATCGACCGAGGTCGAGGTGTAGTAGATCTCGATGATCGAACTGTCCTCCAGCGGCTGGACGCCGATCGCCTGCTTGATCGCGTTGGCCGACCAGGCGGTGACGTCGCCGACGCCGCCGGTGTTCGCCTGCCAGGCGGCGATGACCTGCGGATCGCTCGGCCAGCCGAGCTTGGTGACGACGTCGCGCACCACCGCGTCTTCGGTGACGAGGTGCAGTTCGCTGTTGATGTAGCCCTGCTCGGTCCCGCGCTGCAGCACCGAATATTGGGTGGGGTCGGGGTTGTCGATGTTGAGCATCACCCGCGCCTTGGCGGTGTACTGGCGGGGCTGGGAGTTGGCGAGGACATAGGCGACGCCGCCGGCGACCAGCACCATCAGCGCGATGCGCAGCCAGCCCGCGCGCAGGGCGGCCAGCAGCTGGGCCAGGCTCACGGCGCTACGCCGCCTGCCGCTGCAGGTCGCGGCAGAGGCGCCAGACCTTCTCGATCGTCGCCGGCATCTCGAGCTGGGTACCGTCGAGCGCGTCGATGATCGCATTCATGATCGACGGCATGGCGCCGATCGTGCCGGCCTCGCCGCAGCCCTTGACGCCGAGCGGGTTGGTCGGGCTCGGCACCCCGCGCGTGGCGAAGCCGATCGCCGGCGGCATGTCGTCGGCGCGGGGAATGCCATAGTCCATGAACGAGCCGGTCAGCAGCTGCGCGCCGTCGCCGTAGACGATGTCCTCGAGCAGCACCTGGCCCAGCCCCTGCGCGATGCCGCCGTGGATCTGCCCCTCGACCAGCATCGGGTTCATCAGGATGCCGAAGTCGTCGACCAGGCTGTAGCGCACGACCTTGGTCGTGCCGGTGGCGGGGTCGATCTCGACCTCGGCGACGTGGCAGCCGTTGGGGAAGGTCGGGCGCGGGCTCTCCGGCTTGTAGACGGCGCGGCCGTCGAGGCCGCCGGGGTGGCGCGCGGCCAATTCGGCAAGGCTGACGGTGCGGTTGGTGCCGCGCGCGCTGAACACGCCTTCGGCATAATCGACGTCGGCCGCCTCGAGGTCGGCCCTGGCCAGCTCGATGCCGCGGCGCGACCATGTCGTCGCCCGCCTCGATCACCGCGCCGCCGCCCCAGGCGAGGCTGCGCGAGCCGCCGGTGCCGTTGCCCTGGTCGAGCCGGCCGGTGTCGCCCTGGACGATGCGGACCGCCTCGATCGGCAGGCCGAGCCGGTCGCTGAGCACCTGGGCATAAGCGGTCTCGTGCCCCTGCCCGTTCGACTGGGTGCCGACCGCGGCCTCGACGATGCCGTCGCTGCCGACGCGGATGTCGGCGAATTCCTCGGTCGAGCCGCCACCGGCGATCTCGACATAATAAGCGATCCCGCGGCCGTAGCGCAGCCCCTTGGCGGCCGCCGCCGCCTTGCGCGCGGGGAACCCGGCCCAGTCGGCGCCCGCCAGCGCCTGGTCGAGCACGGCGGGGAAGTCGCCGACGTCGAAGGTCAGGCCGAGCCCGTTGGCGTGCGGCAGCTCGTCGGGGCGGAGCAGGTTGCGGCGGCGGATCTCGTCGGCGCCGATCCCCAGCTCGCGCGCCGCCGCCTCGAGCAGGCGCTCCATGATGTACGCTGCCTCGGGCCGGCCGGCGCCGCGATAGGCGTCGACCGGCGCGGTGTTGGTGACGACGCCGTGGACGAGGTTGTGGATCGCCGGGATGCGGTACACCCCGCCGAGGATGCGCCCGCCGGCAACCGTCTGGATCGCCGGGCCGAACTGCGACTGATAGGCGCCGAGGTCGCTCCACGTCTCGACCTGCAGCGCGGTGATCAGCCCGTCGGCGTCGAAGCCGATGGCGCAGTCGCTGACCATCGCCCGGCCGTGGGTGTCGGTCTGGAAGGCGTCGCCCCGCTCGCCGGTCCACTTGACCGGCCGGCCGAGGTCGCGCGCGGCGTGCAGCACCAGCCCGTATTCGGGATAGAGGAAGGCCTTCATGCCGAAGCCGCCGCCGACGTCGCCGGTGCGGACGCGCATCTGCCCCGGCTCGACGCCCATGATGCCGGCCAGCATCTTCTGCGCGCCGGCGACGCCCTGCCCGCCGAAGTCGAGGGTGAAGCCGTCGCCCTCGTGCCAATGGCCGACCGCGGCGCGAACCTCCATCGACGTCGGCGCGACGCGGTTCTGGACGATGCGCAGCCGCGTGACGTGGGCGGCGGCGGCGAGGCCGGCGGCGGCCTTGTCGGCGTCGCCCAGCGGGAAGGCGAACAGGTCGTTCGACGGCGCGTCGGGCCAGATCTTCGGTGCGTCCGGCGCCAGCGCCTCGGCGAGCGAGGTCACGGCGGGCAGCTCGTCGTAATCGACCATCACCGCCTCCGCCCCGGCCCGCGCCGCCTCGCGGCTGTCGGCGACGACGAAGGCGACCCCGTCGCCGACGAAGCGGGCGACGTCGCCGGCCAGCAGCGCGCGCGGCGTCGTCAGCTTCCCGGAAAAGGGCACCAGGCAGGGAATGACGCCGTAGGCGGCGATGTCGGCGTGGGTGTAGACCGCGACGACGCCGGGGACCGCGCGCGCCTCGGCCGTGTCGATCCCGGCGATGCGGGCATGGCCATAGGGCGAGCGCACCGTCGCGGCGAACAGCATGCCGGTCGCATGAACGTCGTCGGTGAAGCGGCCCCGCCCGGTCAGCAGGCGGAAATCCTCGACGCGCTTGGGCGACTGGCCGATCCCGAACTTCATCCACGGCTCCTGTTGCTGGGCCGCTGTATAGCCGGATGACGGTCGCCGGTCGCGGGCAAAAATGTCCCGGTCAGCGGCCGATCAGCCGTCGCGCCTGGGCGTCCGCCACCGCGTCGGTCGGCTGTCCGCTCGCGTCCGCCTCGGCGAAGATCGCCGCCAGCCGCGGTTCGATCGCGGCGATGTCGGCCGTCACCGAGGCAGCGTCGCCGCGGCCGAGATATTCGGCGACGACGTTGATGATGCCGCCGGCGTTGATGACGTAGTCGGGAGCGTAGAGGATGCCGCGCGCGTGCAGCCGCGCGCCGTCGGCCGGCGTCGCCAGCTGGTTGTTGGCGGCACCGGCGACGATCGCGACGTCGAGCGCGGCGATGCTGTCGGCGTCGAGGATCGCACCGAGCGCATTGGGGCTGAAGACGTCGGCGGAGACGCGCATGATCTCGCCGACCGGGACGTGCGTCGCCCCGAGGCGGTCGGCGAGCGCGGCGGCGCGCGCGGCATCGATGTCGGCGACCGTCAGCTTCGCTCCCGCGTGCGCCAGCCGCTCGGCGACGCCGCCGCCGACGCTGCCCAGCCCCTGGATCGCGACGTGGACCCCGGCGAAGTCGTCGCGGCCGAGCTTGTGGCGGACCGCCGCGCGCATGCCGAGAAAGACTCCCTCCGCCGTCGACGGCCCCGGGTTGCCGCCTGCGGCGCCGCCGCCGACCGGCAGGCCGGAGACATGGCGCGTGCGCCGGGCGATGACGGTCATGTCGGCGTCCGACATGCCGACGTCCTCGGCCGTGACATAGCGGCCGCCGAGCGACTCGATGGCGGTGCCGAAGGCCTCGAGCAGCATGTCGGGCTTCGGCCCGTCGGCGTCCTTGAACACGACGCCCTTGCCGCCGCCCATCGGCAGCCCGGCCATGGCGTTCTTGTAGCTCATGCCCCGCGACAGGCGCAGCGCGTCGGTCAGCGCCGCGGCGTCGTCGGCATAGGTCCAGTAACGGCAGCCGCCCGCCGCCGGCCCGCGGTGGGTCGAGTGGACGGCGATGATCGCCCGCAGCCCGGCGGCGGGATCGGCGATGAAATGGACGCCCTCGTGCGCGTCAAAGTCGGCAGCGTCGAACAGCATGATGGAACCCGGGTAATTTTCGTGCAGCCGCGCGCACTAAACGAAGCGGCGGGCCAGCGATAGTCGGGACGCGATCAGTCGCGTGCCGGCGATCGTCAGCACGCGACGAGTCGCGGATCGGCCGCCGCCGGCCAGCAGTCCTTGTCGAAGCCGTCCAGCCCGTCGAGCGCGGCGCGGGCGAAGCGCACCGACAGCGCGCCGCCGACGGGATCGACGACGAAGCAGCCCCACGCCACGGCGAACAGCCGCTCGCCGATGCCGGCAAGTCCGCCGACGCTGAGCGCGACGTAGACGATCCGCCCCTCGGCCGCGGCCATCATCACGTCGGCGACGCTGCCGAGCGTTTCGCCGGCGCTGTCGCCGACGCTCGCGCCCAGCAGCAGCGAGAACGGCGTCAGCGCGGCGTCGTCGGCCGCCGGCACCACGGCCCGGCCGGTCATCGCCGCGCCGTCGCGCGCGTGGCGGCGGCCGCCCCGCGGTCGTAGCGCGCGCGCAGGCCGAGCCAGCGCCACACGCCGAGCAGGTTGATCGCAAGCAGGACCGCGTTCTGCCACACCAGATTGGCCTGGCCGGTGGCAATGCCGATCGCCATCCAGGCGACGGCGCCGACCGAGAAGACGATGAAGCCGATGCCGGTGATGCGGGCGCCAAGGTTGGCCGCCACCATGATCGCCGCCAGCGTCGTGGCGACCGGGGCGATCCAGTTCGCAGCCTGCTCCATCCGACGTCCCTTGCGCGATTTCCGACCACATAGTCATCCGCCGACGCGAAGGTTCCGGGGTGCGGCGCAGCAGCCACTGTAAAGCAATCCGACACTTGCTGCCGCCGACACATGCTGCGGCCGTGCCGGCGGCGCGCAAACGATATCGTTAACGAAGCGTAAGTATCTGAAACGACAGAGAAGGATAATAGTTAGTTAACGTCCGCTCGCCTGGCACGGCGGTTGCTTTAGGGTGGCGTGAGTGGCGACCGCGCGGGATTACCCCGCCCGCCGGCATTCAGTTCATGTCCTTAGATGGGGTTCCTTATGCGTTTGCTCACTACCCTGGCGGCCCTTGCCGCCGTCGCCGCCGCGGTCCCGGCCGCCGCCGGCCATCCGAACCTCGTCCAGAACGGCGGCTTCGAGACGACCACGCTGACCGGCTCGAGCCAGTTCAGCGACTATTTCAGCGGCAACCAGGTCGCCCACTGGACGACGAGCGGCTACAATATGCTGTTCTTCCCCGGCACGGCGACGACGACCGGCGCCAACACGCAGTACGGCCCGGGTCTGACCTTCTGGGGTCCGGCCAACGGCGTCGCCAACGGCTACAGCGACAGCCCGACCGGCGGCAACTATGTCGGCGCCGACGGTGCCTATATCGTCGCGCCGATCCAGCAGACGCTGACCGGCCTCGTCGCCGGCCATAAGTATGCCGTCGGCTTCGACTGGGCCGCGGCCCAGCAGAGCGGCTTCACCGGGCCGACGACCGAGCAGTGGCAGGTCAGCCTGGGCGGCGAGACCCACTCGACCGCCGTCTGGAACAACCCCAACCACGGCTTCAAGCCCTGGAGCCACGAGAACTTCGTCTTCACCGCCACGGCGACCAGCGAAGTGCTGTCGTTCCTCGCCGTCGGCACGCCCGCCGGCCGGCCGCCCTTCTCGCTGCTCGACGGCGTCAGCGCCGCCGCGGTGCCGGAGCCGGCATCGTGGGCGCTGATGATCGGCGGGCTCGGTCTCGTCGGCGGGGCGCTGCGCTCGCGCCGCACCGGCACCGTCGCCGCCTGAGACGAACTGCCGCCGGACCGGAGCCAGCTCCGGTCCGGCGGAACTCGCCTTTTCATCCCGGCAAGGGTACAGACGCGGCAATGCTCCACCCGGCCGTCATCCTCGACCAGCTCGTCCACCTGACGGCGTGGCTGGTGCTGCTCGCGGTCGTCTTCGTGCCGCTGGAGCGGCTGTTCGCGCTGAAGCAGGGCGCCGGGCTGCGAACCGGCTGGGCGACCGATCTTTTCTGGTATTTCCTGTCGAGCCTGCTGCCGGGGCTGATCCTGGCCGTGCCGATGGCGCTGGTCGCCTGGGCCGCGCACCGCATCGTGCCGGCGGCGGTGCAGGACTTCAGCGCCGCCCTGCCGCTGCCGCTGCGGATCGCCGCGGCGCTGGTCGTCGGCGAGATCGGCTTCTACTGGGGCCACCGCTGGAGCCACGAGATCCCGTTCCTCTGGCGCTTCCACGCGCTGCACCATTCGGCCGAGCACCTCGACTGGCTGGTCAACACCCGCGCCCATCCGGTCGACATGGTCTTCGGCAAGTTCGTCGGGCTGGTGCCGCTCTACGTCCTCGGACTGGCCAATCCGCTGTCGGGGCGGCCCGACATCGTCAGCCTGGTCGTGGTCGTCGTCGGCACCTTCTGGGGCTTCTTCATCCACGCCAACGTCCGCTGGCGCTTCGGCGTGCTGGAAAATCTGATCGCGACACCGGCGTTCCACCACTGGCATCACACGCGCCGCGACCACATCGACCGCAACTATGCCGCCATGCTGCCCTTCGTCGACCGGCTGTTCGGCACCTGGTACGTGCCCCGCCACTGGCCGGCCGATTACGGCACCGACCATCCGGTTCCCGCAGACGTGCGCGGGCAGCTGCTCGACCCGCTGTTCCCGGCGCCGCGAGCCTCCCCGGCCCAGCCGGCGGGCTGGGGCGACCAACGGGGATCGAACCCGCAACCTCCGGTACCACAAACCGGCGCTCTAACCGATTGAGCTATGGTCGCCGCGCGCGCAGGCGTGGCGCTCAATAGGGGGGTGACCGCCCGGGCGTCAAGCTGAGGCGGTGGCCATCGGGGTCGGTTTCGCTTGCCTGCCCGACGATCAGCGTCCGTGTCGCGGCGACATCGCCGTCGCCGACCAGACGGGCCGGGGGCGGCGCGGGGGAGCGATACGCCAGCAGCTCGAGGTGCGGCTCGCCGCCGGCCGGCGCCAGCGCGACGATATCGACCGCAACCCCGGACAGCCCGTCGAGGCGGTCCTGCTCGGGCCCGCGGTTCAACGAGCGGCCGATCTCGCGAAAGCCGCGCGCCGCGTACCATGCCTGCGCCTGCGCCAGGTCGGCGACGGCGATCGCCGTGTGGTCGACGCCGAGGAACAGCGCGCCCGGCGCGGCTTCGGCCAGCCAGCGGCTGCCGGGGATCAGGCTCAGCTCGAGCGGGTGGCCGTCGGGGTCGCGGAACTTCCACGCCGTGACGCCGCCGGTGTTGGGCGGCAGCAGCTGCGGCCCGCCGGCCGAGATCGGCAGCGCCCCCGCCGCCAGCGCCGCCTGCTGCCGCCGCTTCGATATCGGCGACGGCGATGGCGAAATGCTGGAACCAGGGGTCGTTCGCCGCGCGCGGCTCGGGATAAGGCGCGCCGGTCGCCGGCGTCAGCTCCAGCTGGACACGACCGAAGGCCAGCCTTCCGCCCTCGCCGGCAAAGCCGAGCGCGCGGTAGAAGGCGCCGGCCCGGGCCACGTCGGCGACGTTGAGGCCGATGCCGGCGATTCGCGTTACAGGGTCCATTTCGCGCCTCCCGAGCGTTCGCCGTGCAATCGGCGGCGGCACGTCCGCCAGAACGCCCGGAGCCCCGATGAAGCCCAACTGGCCACTGCTCGCCCTCGCCGTCGGCGCCTTCGGCATCGGCACGACCGAGTTCGCGCCGATGGGGCTGCTGCCGGTCATCGCCGGCGATCTCAAGGTCTCGGTACCGACTGCCGGGCTGCTCGTCACCGGCTATGCGCTCGGCGTCGTCGCCGGCGCGCCGCTGCTGACGCTGCCGACGGCGAAGCTCGACCGGCGGACGCTGCTGATCGGGCTGATGGTCCTGTTCACCATCGGCAATGCGCTTTCCGCCCTCGCCCCCGGCTACGGCACGCTGCTGGCGGCGCGCGTCGTCACCTCGCTGTGCCACGGCGCCTATTTCGGCGTCGGCAGCGTCGTCGCCGGGCGCTTCGCCGGGGAAGGCAAGGCGGCCGGCGCGGTCGCGGCGGTGTTCGCCGGCCTGACGGTCGCCAACATCGGCGGCGTGCCGGCCGCCGCCTGGGTCGGCGACCATATCGGCTGGCGGCCGGCTTTCGCCGGCATCGCCGCCATCGGCGTGCTGGCGGTAATCGCGCTGGCCCTGACCCTGCCGGCCATGCCCGGCGCGGCGGAGACCGACGTCAAGGCCGAGGCGCGGGTGCTGCTCCGCCCGGCCGTGCTGCTGGCGCTGGCGACGACGGCGTTCGGCTCGGCGGCGATGTTCACCGTCTTCACCTATATCAGCCCGATCCTGCGCGACGTGACGCAGGTTTCGGCGGGCGTCGTGACGGTAGCGCTGGTCGTCTACGGCATCGGGCTGACGGTCGGCAACGCGCTCGGCGGGAAGTTCGCCGACAAGGCGCTGACGCCGACGCTGATCGTTGTCCTCGTCGCCCTCACTGCGCTGCTCCTGCTGTTCGCGGTGACGATGCGCTCCCCCGTCGCGGCGGTGGCGACGATCTTCGCCTGGGGCGTCGCCACCTTCGCGCTCGTGCCGCCGCTGCAGGCGCGCGTCATGGCGGTGGCCAGCGAGGCGCCGAGCCTCGCCGGATCGGTCAACATCGGCGCCTTCAACCTGGGCAACGCCGCCGGTGCCGCGCTCGGCGGCGGCGTCATCGCGCTGGGCCTCGGCTATGCCTGGGTCGCGGTCGCCGGGGCGGCGATGGCGGGCATCGCCCTGGCGCTGGTCGTGGTCACCCGCACCTCAGCCCCATAGCTCCGGCCGCGGGCGGGTACACGTCGGAGCCGGCGAAGCGCAGGCCGCCGGGGCGGTCCTCGATCAGCAGCGGCCCGTCGAGGTCGGCGTACTCCCCCTGCATCGCCGCATAGAAGGCCGGCGCGATCCCCAGCGAGGTGCCGAGCATGCACCCGGTCATGACCCCGATCCCGCGCGCCCGCGCCGCGTGGATCAGCGCCAGCGCCTCGGTCAGCCCGCCGGCCTTGTCGAGCTTGACGTTGATGAAGCGGTAGCGGCCGACCACGGCATCGAGGCTGGCGCGGTCGTGAACGCTCTCGTCGGCGCACAGCGGCACGGGGGAGCGGACGTCGTCGAGCAGACTGTCCTGCCCGGCGGGTACCGGTTGCTCGATCAGCTCGACCCTCAGATCGGCCATGTCGCGAGCGAGCCGCTCGATGTCCTGCCGCCCCCACGCCTCGTTGGCGTCGACGATCAGTCGTGCGTCGGGCGCACCGCGGCGGACGGCGGCGACGCGCTCCACGTCCCCCTCGCCCGACAGCTTGACCTTGAGCAGCTCGCGCCCCGCGACGCCGCGCGCCGCCGCCTCCATGACCCCCGGCTCGCCGAGACTGATGGTGTAGGCCGTCAGCAGCGGCTGCGGCGTCGGCAGGCCGATCCGTCTGCCAGACGCGCACCCCGCTCGCCTTCGCCTCGACGTCCCACAGTGCCGCGTCGACGGCATTGCGCGCCGCGCCCGGCGGCAGCAGGCCGAGCAGGTCGGCGCGGCTGACGCCGTCGGCGACCGCACCGGCGACACGTTCGACCTGCGCCAGCACCGATGCCGCCGTCTCGCCGCGATAATAGATCGCCGTCCCCTCGCCGCGTCCGGTCGCCGCGCCGTCCGTGACGGTCACCGTCACCACGTCGACGTGGGTCTTCGCCCCGCGGGCAATGACGAAGGCGCCGCGCACCGGAAAGCGGTCGATCGTCGCGGACAGGTGGCGCTTGGACATGCCGCCCCATGCCGCTAAACCGGCGGGCGTGGAAGACGGTGAAGTCCAGCTCGATCCGGTCGCCGCCGTCGCGCGCATCACCGCGCTCGAGATCCTGACCCGCCAGCTGATGGTCATCCAGCTGCGCATCCTCGACGAGCTCGGCCAGATCGAGCTGACGCCCGACTATGTGAAGGCGCTGTCGGGCATCTACACCGCCAAGGTCGACGCCTCGACGATCATCGAATCGTCGTCGTCGGAGGTGAACTACGAGTTCAAGGTCAACGTCATCCACAACCTCGAACGCTTCTTCGACGAGATCGCGGCGCACCTGGCGGAGAACCCGTGAGGACGCGCGCCACCTCTCCCCGCCGGGGAGAGGTCGGGAGACGCCGCGCCGGCCGGTGCGGGACCAGATGACCTGGCGCTTCGCCGTCGACCGCGGCGGCACCTTTACCGACATCGTCGCCCACGCCCCCGACGGCAGCGTCCGCACCGCCAAATTGCTGTCGCAGTCGCCGCTCTACGCCGACGCCGCCAGCGAGGGCATCCGGCGGCTGGCCGGCGGCGAGGCCATCGCCGCGGTCCGCATGGGCACGACGGTGGCGACCAACGCCCTGCTCGAGCGGACCGGCGAGCCGGTCTGCCTGGCAATCACCCGCGGGCACCGCGACGCGCTGCGGATCGGCCATCAGGCGCGGCCGCGGCTGTTCGACCTGGCGATCGTCCTGCCCGAGCCGCTCTACGCCCGCGTCGTCGAGATCGACGAGCGGGTGACGGCGGACGGCGAGGTGCTGCGCCCGCTCGACGAGGCCGCCGCGCTTGCCGCCTTCGCCGCGGTGGTCGCCGGCGGCGTTCGCGCCGTCGCCATCGTCCTGATGCACGGCTACCGCTTCCCGGCGCACGAGATGCGGCTGGCCGAGATCGCCCGCGCCGCCGGCTTCACCGAGGTCGCGGTCAGCCATGCGGTGTCGCCGACGATCAAGCTGGTACCACGCGGCAGCACGACGGTCGCCGACGCCTATCTGTCGCCGGGCCTGCGAACCTATGTCGACCGGGTGGCGCAGGCGCTCGGCGACGTGCCGCTCCACTTCATGCAGTCGAACGGCGGGCTGGCGGCGGCGGCGACGCTTCCGCGGCCGCGACGCAGTGCTGTCCGGGCCGGCGGGCGGCGTCGTCGGCATGGTCGCGGTCGGGCGCGCCGCGGGGTTCGACCGGCTGATCGGCTTCGACATGGGCGGCACCTCGACCGATGTGTCGCACTATGCCGGCGCCTTCGAGCGGGCGAGCGAGACGGTCGTCGCCGGCGTGCCGCTGCGGACGCCGATGCTCAGCGTCGATACGGTAGCGGCGGGCGGCGGCTCGATCTGCCGCTGGGACGGGACGCGGCTGCGCGTCGGGCCGGAGTCGGCCGGCGCGGTGCCGGGTCCGGCGGCCTACCGGGGCGGCGGCCCACTGACCGTGACCGACGCCCAGGTCCTGCTCGGGCGGCTGCAGCCCGACCATTTCCCGGCGCTGTTCGGGGTGACCGGCGACCAGCCGCTCGACGTAGCGACGGTGCGCGCTAGGTTCGCGGCGCTGGCGGTCGACACCGGCCTCGCCCCGGCGGCGCTGGCCGAGGGCTTTCTCGACATCGCCGTGGCGACGATGGCGCGGGCCATCCGGGCGATCTCGATCGAGCGCGGCCACGACGTCGCCGGCTACACGCTGGTGGCGATGGGCGGGGCGGCGGGGCAGTGCGCCGCCCGCGTCGCTGCTGCGCTCGGGATCGGTCGGGTGCTCGTCTCGCCCTTTGCCGGCGTGCTGTCGGCGCTCGGCATCGCCCAGGCCGCGGTCCGCGCGGTCCGCGAGGCGAGCGTGAACAGGCCGCTGCGCGAAGACGTCACGGAAATCGTCGCGAAGCTGCACGGCGAGGCGGCGGCCGAGGTCCGCGCCGCCGACCCGTCGGCAACGCTCGCCGCCACCGCTACGGCGCTGGTCACGGTCGCCGGCAGCGACACCCCGCTCGAGGTGCCGCTGGGACCGGCCCAAGCCATGGCCGCCGCTTTTGCCGCGCAGCACCGCAGCCGTTTCGGCTTCGTCGCGGAAGGCGAACTGGTGATCGATGCGGTGCGGGTCGAGGTGGTCGGGGAACAGCGGGAAACCCCCATGATCGCAACACCTTCGCCGACGGCAGCGCCATTGCCCGAGAGTGTGACCATGGCCGGTGAGGCGGTCCCGCTCTACCACCGCACGACTTTGCCCGCGGGTTTCACCGTCACCGGCCCGGCGATCATCGTCGATGCGCTGGCGACGACGATCGTCGAGCGCGGCTGGACCGCCGCCTGCCGCCCGGGCGGCGACCTGCTGCTCGAAGCGAAGATCGCTCCGACCCGCCGCCCGGTCGCCAGCGACGCCGCCGATCCCGTCGCGCTCGAACTCTTCAACCACCGCTTCATGGGCCTCGCGGAGGCCATGGGCGTCGCCCTGCAATCAACTGCGGCCTCGGTCAACATCAAGGAAAGGCTTGACTTTTCCTGCGCGCTCTTCGACGGCGACGGCGCGCTGGTGGCCAACGCGCCGCACATGCCGGTTCATCTCGGCTCGATGGGCGAGAGCGTCGCCGCCGTGCTGCGGCACCGCGGCGCGACGCTGGCCGACGGCGACGCGGTGATGCTCAACGCGCCGTACAACGGCGGGACGCATTTGCCCGACATCACCGTGATCATGCCGGTGTTCGTCGACGGTGAGCGGCGCTTCTTCGTCGCCGCCCGCGGCCACCATGCCGACATCGGCGGCATCACGCCGGGCTCGATGCCTGCCGCCAGCCGCACCATCGACGAGGAGGGCGTCCTGATCGACGACGTGCCGCTCGTCGCCGGCGGTCGCTTCCTCGAAGCGGAGGCGCGGGCGCTGCTGGCCAGCGGACGCTTTCCGGCACGCGATCCCGACCGCAACATCGGCGACCTGAAGGCCCAGGTCGCCGCCTGCGTCCGCGGCGCCGACGAACTCCGCGCCTTGTGCACCGAGCACGGCACGCACGTGGTCGCGGATTATATGGCGCACGTCATGGCCAATGCCGAGGCGGCCGTGCGGCGGGCACTGGTCGCGCTCGACGACGGCGCCTTCGCCTATGAACTCGACGACGGTGCCGTGGTCCGGGTCAGCGTGACGATTGACCGTGCGGCGGGCGCGGCGACGGTCGACTTCACCGGCACCAGCGCCCAGCAGGCGTCGAACTTCAATGCTCCGCGCAGCGTCGTCCGCGCCGCCGTGCTCTACGCTTTCCGCTGCCTGATCGGCGACGACATCCCGCTCAACGATGGCTGCATGCGGCCGATCACCCTCGTCATCCCGCCCGGGTCGATGCTCGATCCCGTCTGGCCGGCAGCCGTCGTCGCCGGCAACGTCGAGGTCAGCCAGGTCGTCACCGACGCGCTGTTCGGCGCCTTGGGCGTCGTTGCCGCCGCCCAGGGCACGATGAACAACCTGACGTTCGGCACCGATGAATGGCAATATTACGAGACCGTCGCCGGCGGTGCCGGGGCCGGGCCGGGTTTTGCCGGAGCGAGCGGGGTGCAGACGCACATGACCAACAGCCGCCTGACCGACCCGGAGGTGTTCGAGACGCGCTTTCCCGTGCTGGTCGATGCCTTCGCCGTGCGGACAGGCTCGGGCGGCGCGGGGCAGTGGCGCGGCGGCGAGGGCGTCGTCCGGCGGCTGCGCTTCCGCGCGCCGGCGACCGTCTCGATTCTGTCGAACCGTCGCCGAGTGCCGCCGTTCGGTCTGTCCGGCGGCGACGACGGCGCTCCTGGCGTCAACCAGGTCGTACGGGCCGACGGCCGCGTCGAGCCGGTCGCTGCATGCGCGACGGTCGAGCTTGCTGCCGGCGATGCCTTCGTCGTCGCCACGCCCGGCGGCGGCGGCTATGGTCCGCCATGAGCGACATCCCGGACGGCTTCGCGCGGCACGGGCGGTCGAGCCCGGCGACGGCGCCGTGGGAGCCATTGTGGTATCGCGCCGCCGACGGCGCGCTCGGGCTGCGCATTGCCGAGCCGCACTGCAATGCCCGCGGCATCGCGCATGGCGGCGTCATCGCCGCGCTCGCCGACAACATCATGGGGCTGGCCTGCGCCCGCGCACGCGCGTCGCGACCCGTCACCGCCAGCCTCGGCATCGACTATCTCGGCCCCGCGCGTTCCGGCCAGTGGCTCGAGTTCGTCCCGACCGTCGACAAGGCCGGGGCGACGCTGGGGTTCGCCACCTGTCGGGTCACTGCCGACGGCGTGCTGTGCGCGACGGCGCGGGCGACCTTTGCCATGGGGCCGGCCTGACTGCATTTGCCGGTAGCGCGGGGCGGCGCGGCGCGGCATAGGCCGCCCGGCGGCGCCATGGCGGCGACGCGCCCCGCAGGTTCCTCCGATGCGCCTCTTCGCCCAGTGCAACCTCGCTTATGCCTTCGACTCGGCGGTCGAGGCGGTCGCCAAGCTGCAGGTGCTCGGCGCGCCCGACCAGATAATCGTGTCCGAGACGCTGACGCTGAGTCCGGGTGCCCGCCTGACCTCGGTCGCCGCCGCCGATGGCACGCGACTGCTGCGTGGCGACCTGGAGGGCGACGTCGACCTCGCCTACACCGCGCTGGTCGACGTCGCCCCGCGCGTCGCCATTCCGGCCGACGCCCGCCAGCACCGCTGGGACGAACTGCCGCCGGCGACGCTCGACTATCTGCTCCCCAGCCGCTTCTGCCCGTCGGACAAGTTCGGCCGCTTCGTCGCCCGCGAGTTCGATGTCGCCGCGCCCGGCGGAATGCGCGTCGCGGCGATCCTCGACTGGATCCATGCGGAGGTCGACTATCTCCACGGGGTCAGCGACGCCGAAACCACTGCCGAGCGGACCTTCGTCGATCGCGCCGGCGTCTGCCGCGACTTCACCCACCTCGGCATCACCCTGTGCCGGGCGGCAAACATTCCGGCGCGAGCGGTCGGCGCCTACGCCTGGCGGCTGGAGCCCGCCGATTTTCACGCCGTAATGGAGGTCTACCTCGACGGCCAGTGGTGGCTCGCCGACCCGACGCGGCTGGCGCCGGGCGACGGGCTGGTCCGCATTGCCACCGGGCGCGACGCCGCCGACATCGCCTTCCTGACCACGAGCGGCGCGGCGCAGCAGATCGCCATGACGGTGTCGGTGGCGCGGCTCGACCAGGATTAGAGGTAATCTAGTCGGGCAGCACCGGCCCGCTGCCGACGGTCTCTAGTGCGCGCCGAGGTCGCGCGCCGCCATTGCCAGCTGCGTCCGGCTCTGCAGCCCAAGCTTGGCGTAGACATTGTGCAGATGCATTTTGACCGTGCCCTCGGAGATGCCGAGTTCGACGGCGATGGTACGGTTGCGCTGGCCGGCAGCAACGAGGCGAGCAACGTCACGCTCGCGCGGGGTCAGCGCCCGGCCGACTGCAGGCCGCCGCGCAACGACGACGGCACCGATGCGCGCTGCGATCTCGTCGACCGGCGCGGTCAGCGGCAGCGAGCCTTCGGCCTCGCCAAGCACCAGTGTTGTCCCCGCACCATCACCGGCAAGATCGTGCGCGACGATGGCGAGGTCGGGTCGGGCGGCGAAGCCCTTCTCTGTCGCTGCAGGATCCGACGCACGGGTGATCGTGTATCCGGCGCGCGCGGCGATCGTCGCCAGCGCTTCGACCACGATGGGAAAGGGATGAGCGATCAGGGCAGTAGGAGCGGAAGCAACATTCATCGATCATTTACCTTTGGCTTCGCCAACATACGGCCAAAGGATCGTCTGGGTTGCATCTATGCCTAATTATTTATGACCACCGCAGGTTCGGGTGCCGATTCCCAGCCGCCGCCGAGCGCCTTGAACAGCGATACCTGATCGTCGACCAGCGTGGCCTGGCTGGCGGCGAGCTGCGCCTCGGCGGTCGCCAGCGTCCGCTGCGCGTCGAGCACGGCGAGGAAGTTCTCCGCACCCGCGCCATAGCGCAGCTGGACGATGCGCGCGGCTTCGGCGCTGTAGTCGCGTGCCGCCACCAGCGCCGCCTGGCGATCGAGTTCGCCGGCGAGATCGTTGACCGCGACCTCGGTCTCCTGGAGCGCGGTCAGGACCGTGCCGTCGAAAGTGGCCAGCGCGGCCTCGCCCGACGCCTGCGCCTGCCGGATCCGGGCACGGGCGACGGTGATGTTGGGAAACGTCCAGCTGATCAGCGGTCCGACGTTGAAGCGGAAGCCCGAATTGCTGCCGAGCTGCGACAGGCTGATCCCCGATGTGCCGACCGAGCCGCCGAGCGACACCTGCGGATAAAGCGCCGCGGTGGCCACGCCGATCCGTGCCGTCGCGGCGGCAAGGTTGCGGTCGGCCTGGCGGACGTCGGGGCGGCGCTTGATCAGCGCGGTGCCGTCGCCGATCGGGACCGGGCGCTTGAGTTGCGGCGGCGTCGTGCAGGCGGCGGCGGCGGCTGGCACCTCCTCCGGCGGGTGGCCGGTCAGCACGGCGAGCCGCGCCAGCGCGTCGCGACGCTCGGCGATGAAGGGGGCGATGGTCGCACGGACCTGTTCGTACTGGGTCCGGGCCCGCGACGTGTCGAGCGGCGTGCCGCGCCCGGCCTCGGCCAGCCGCTCGGTCAGGTCGTAGGTCTGCGCCTGCAGCTGGAGCGACTTCTGCGCGACGCCGAGCTGGAGTGCGGCCGAGCAGGCCTCGGCATAGGCCCGCGCCGTCTCGGCGGCGACGCTGGTCCGCGTCGCGTCGCGCTGCGCAGCCTGGGCGGCGACATCGGCGCGCGACGCCTCGATGTCGCGCTTGACCCGGCCGTACAGATCGAGCTCGTAGCTGACGTCGAGGCCGGCGGAATAATATTCGCCTTGATACGAGCCGCCGGTGATGCCGGTGGTGCCGGTCCCCGTCGTGCCGGTTCCCGTCGTGCCGCCGCCGGTGGTGCCGCCCCCGGTGGCGCCTCCGGTCGCCGTGCCGATGCTGCCGCTCCCGCTCGACCCGTTGCTCCGCAGATAGCTGGCTGAGGCGGAGATCGACGTCGTCGGCAGGCGCTGGCTGCGCGTCTCGCTGAGGATCGCGCGCGCCCGGCGCAGGTTGGCGGTGGCGACCCGGATGTCGGTGTTTGCCGTCAGCGCTTCGCTGACCAGCGCGTCGAGCGCGGGATCGTCGTACAGCTGCCACCACTTGTCGGGCAGCGGTTCCGACGACACGGCGATGGTCTGCGCGCCGGTGAAGTGCCCGGCAGCGGCCGGCGGCGTCGGCGCGGGGTGGAAGTTCGGCCCCACGGCACAGGCGGCGAGCGCCAGCGCGGCGAGCATCGGAACGAGCCGCGTCTGGGCAACGAGGGAGGAACCGAGCACGCGCATCACTCGGCTGCCACCGGCGCCGGCGTCGACTCGTCCTCGGGCGGCGACGGCCGGCGGACGTGGACCGAGGGCAGCTTCGAGCTGATCCAGCTGGCGATGACGTAGAATACCGGGGTGAACAGCAGGCCGAACAACGTCACGCCGATCATGCCGAAGAACACCGCCGTGCCGAGCGCCTGACGCATTTCCTGCCCCGGCCCGACGGCGAAGACCAGCGGCACGACGCCGAGGATGAAGGCGAAGGAGGTCATCAGGATCGGCCGCAGCCGGGTGCGCGCCGCGTGCTCGGCCGCCGCCCAGCGGTCCTCGCCACGCTCCTCGTCCTGCTTGGCGAACTCGACGATCAGAATGGCGTTCTTGGCCGCCAGACCGACGAGCACGACGAGACCGATCTGCGTCAGGATATTGTTGTCGAAGCCGCGCAGGTTGACGCCGATGATCGCCGCCAGCAGGCACATCGGTACGATCAGGATGACGGCGAACGGCAGGACGAGCGACTCGTATTGCGCCGCGAGCAGCAGGAAGACGAACACGACCGCCAGCGCGAAGACGATCGAGGCGGTGTTGCCCTGCGTCTTCTGCTGATAGGCAAGCTCCGTCCATTCGTAGCCGAAGCCGCTCGGCAGCGTCTTGGCGGCAAGGTCCTCCATCGCCTTCAGCGCCTGGCCGCTGGAGAAGCCGGGCTTGGTGTCGCCCTGCAACTCGGCCGCGGGATAGAGGTTGTGGCGGACGACGCGGTACGGCCCCGAATCGTTGCGCAGCGTCGCCACCGAGCCGATCGGCACCATCGCCCCCGACGCCGAGCGGGTCTTGAGGTCGACGATGTCGGCCGGTTGGTGGCGGAACGGCGCGTCGGCCTGCGCCGTCACCCGCCAGGTCCGGCCGAACAGGTTGAAGTCGTTGATGTAGGTCGAACCGAGATAGGTACTGAGCGTCTCGAACACGTCGGACGGGGCGACGCCCAGTTGCTGCGCCTTCTCGCGGTCGATGTCGGCGTAGAGGCGCGGCGTCCCCGTGTTGAACAGGGTGAAGACGCTCGTCAGGCCCGGCGTGGCATTGGCCTTCATCATCATCGCGAAGGTCGCCGCCTCGAGCGCCTTCGGCCCGGCGTTGGCCCGGTCCTGGACCATCATCTTGTAGCCGCCGCCCGTACCGATGCCGCGGACCGGCGGCGGCGCGATGACCAGGACGTTGGCGGCGTCGATGCCGCTCAGGTTCTTGCGCAGGTCGGCCAGGATCGAATTGCCGGTCTGGTGGTGAGACTTGCGCACCTCGAAATCGTCGAGGGCGAAGAACAGCGTCGCCGCATTGGGCGCGTTCGAGAAGCTGGCGCCGTCGAGCCCGGCGATGTCGACGATGTGGTTGACGCCCGGAATCTTCAGCCCGCGCTTGACCGTGGCCTGCAGCACGGCGTCGGTTCGCTCGAGCGTCGAGCCGGGGGGCATCTGGATGACGCCGATCAGATAACCCTGGTCCTGCGCCGGGATGAAGCCGGTCGGCGTCGCCGAGAAGCGCCACGCCGCGAGGCCGAGGAGGCAGACATAAGCGATGAGGATGATGCCGATCAGCCGTACCGTCCGCGCCGTCAGCCGGCCGTATCGATCCGACAGCCAGTCGAAGCCGCGGTTGAAGCCGTTCGCCGCGCGCTGGACGAAGGCGAACCGCCCGCGCGGCTCGTCGTGATGCGGCTCGTAGGGCTTCAGGAGCAGGGCCGCCAGCGCCGGCGACAGGGTCAGCGAGACGAGGCACGATAGCAGCGTCGCGGCCGAGATGGTCAGCGCGAACTGCTTGTAGAACTGGCCCGAGATGCCGCTGATGAAAGCCGTCGGAACGAACACCGCGCACAGCGTGAGGGCGATGGCGATGAGCGCGCCGCCGACCTCGTCCATGGTGCGGAAGGCGGCGTCGTGAGGGCTGAGGCCATTTCTCAGCTCGCGCTCGACGTTTTCGACGACGACGATGGCGTCGTCGACGACGATGCCGATCGCCAGCACCAGCCCGAACAGCGACAGGTTGTTGAGGCTGTAGCCGAACGCCGCCATGACCGCGAAGGTGCCGATCAACGACACGGGAATCGCCAGCACCGGGATCAGCGCTGCGCGCCAACTCTGCAGGAAGATGAGCACGACGATGACGACGAGGCCGACCGCCTCGAACAGCGTCTGCTGGACGCTGTCGATCGACTGCTGGACGTAGGTCGTCGGGTTGTACGGGATCGAGTAGGTGACGCCCGGCGGGAAGTCCTTCTTCAACTCCTCCATCGTCTTGATGATCGCCGCCGCCGTCGCCAGCGCGTTCGAGCCGGGCAGCTGGGTGATGCCCAGGCCGATACCCTGGTCGCCATTGACATAGGCGGAGGTGCCGTAATCCTGCGCCCCGACCTCGATCCGCGCAACATCGCGGACGCGCGTCAGGGCGCCATTGGCGTCGGCCTTGATGACGACGTCGCCGAACTGCTCGGGCGTCGTCAGTCGCCCCTGCGTCTGGACGCTGAGCTCGAAGCCCGAGCCGCCACGGGCGAAGGGTGGCGCCCCGACGCTGCCGGCCGCGACCTGGACGTTCTGCGCGCGCAGCGCCGCGACGATCTCGCCGGCGTTGAGGTTGCGCGCCGCCGCCTTCTCGGGGTCGATCCAGATGCGCATGGCATAGTCGCGGACACCGAAGACGTTGATGCCGCCGATGCCCTGCAGACGCAGCAGCCGGTCGCGGACTTGGATCGTCGCATAGTTCGACAGATACTGGACGTCGTGGCTCTTGTCGGGCGACAGCAGGAACACCGCCATCAGGATGTCCGGCGTGTTCTTCAGCGTCGTCACGCCGAGCTGCTGCACCTCCAGCGGCAAGCGCTGCAGCGCCGACTGGACGCGGTTCTGGACGAGCACCTGCGCCGTATCGAGATTGGTGCCGAGCTTGAAGACGACGTTGATCGTCACCTGCCCGTTCCCCGTCGACGACGAGGTGATGTACAGCATGTTCTCGACGCCGTTGATCTGCTGCTCGAGCGGCGCGGCGACGGTGTCGCCGAGCACCTCGGCCGACGCGCCGGGATAGCTTGCCGTGACGGCGATCGTCGGCGGCGCGATCTCGGGATATTGCGCGACGGGCAGCGAGGGGTACGCGAACAGGCCGACGAGGACGATCAGTACCGAGATGACGCCGGCGAAGATCGGCCGGTCGATGAAGAATTCGCGAAAAGCGCACGGCCTAGCGGACCGCTGCAGCAGAAGTGGCCGAAGTCGCCGGCGGCTCGGTATAGGCCGGCAGCTGCGGCGCCGAGCCGGGATCGGGCGGGACGATCTTGCCGACGACCGCCTTGACCGGCGCGCCGGGATGGGCCCGCTGGACGCCGGCGATGATGACGCTGTCGGTCGCGGCCAGACCGGAGCGGACGACGCGCAAGCCATCGACGATCGGTCCGAGCTCGAGCACCTTGGCCGCGACCTTGCCGTCCGGACCGACGACCAATACCGTCTTGCGCGTCTGGTCGGTGACGACCGCCTCGTCGGGGACGAGCAGCCCCTGGTACGCGCCCGAGCCGAGCAGGCGCATGTGGCCGAACATGCCGGGCGTGAGGATGCCATCGGGATTCTTGACGATCGCCCGGCCGCGGATGGTTCCCGAGCCGAGGTCGATGGCATTGTCGACGAAATCCATGCGCCCATGCCAGCGGTAGCTGGTCTCGTCGGCCAGCCGGATATCGACCGGGTTGGCCGCGACGCGCGACGACGGCCGCGTGCCGGCGCGGTTGGCACGGGCGTATTTCAGGTAAACCGCCTCCGAGCCGGTGAAGACGAAGTGGATGGGGTTCAGAGAGACGATCGTCGTCAGCACCGTCTGGCCGCTGGTGACATAGTTGCCGACGCTGACCTTGCGGTCGGAGGCGCGGCCCGCGGCGGGGGCAGTGACGCGGGTGAATTCGACGTCGAGCGCCTTGGCGCGGGTGTTGGCGCGGGCCGAGCCGACCTGGGCCACCGCCTGGCGCAGCGTCGCCTGGGCGTTGTCGAACTCCTCCTGGCTGACGGCCTTGAGGTCGAGCAGCTGCTTCTCGCGATTGAATGCAGTCTGGGCGACAGCGGCGGCGGCGACGTAGCGTGCCTCGTCCGCCTTCGCCTGCGCCAGCACCGCCTCGAACGGCCGCGGGTCGATGGTCATCAGCAGCTGGCCCTTGCGGACGAACTGGCCGTCGCGAAAGTTGAGCGACTGGAGATAACCCGAGACGCGCGGGCGGACGTCGACCGAATCGATCGCCTCGAAGCGGCCGGTATAGTCGTCCCAGTCGACGATCGGCTGGACCAGCGGGTGGGCGACGGTGACTTCCGGCGGCGGTCCGCCCGGCGCACCCGGGGGCGGCGCCCCCTGCCCGTCGTCCTTCTTGCCGCAACTGGCCAGCGCCAGAAGGCCGGCAATAACGACGATCACGCGCATCCGAAGTTCCTCAAGCCGCATCGCCCGGGATAGGGAGACAGGGCCGATATGAGTCCGACTAAGCTACGCCAACGACATCGTCCACCGCAACGCAGCAATGGCGCAGCCAAGTTAAACTATTGTTGCACCCGGTCGCCGCGCCACGCCATGGCGCCGCCGCCTCGACCTCGGCCGCCAGCCGCAGCAGCAGCGCCTCCGCCCCATAACGGCCCGTGACCATGATGCCGATCGGCAGCCCGTCGCTGTCGTGGGCCAGCGGCAGCGACATCGCCGGCACGCCCGTCCAGTTGGCGAGCGCGGTGAACGGGCTGTAGCCGGTGATTGCCGCCGTCCACGTCGCGATGTCGGCCGGCGACAGGTCGATGCGGCCGAGCCCGACCACAGGCTGGGCGAACACCGGCGAGAGGATGACGTCGTACCGCTCCATGAAGCGGGCGAGGTCAATCGCCGCCGTCTGGAAGGCGAAGTTCGCCGCCGCCAGTTCGACCGCGGTCGTACGGCTGCCGATGTGGACCCACATCTGCGGCACCGTCTCGATGTCGTCGCCGGCGTCGCTGCGGCCGAGCGCCCGCAGCCGTGCCGCGACCTCGTGCGCCGTGCTCGCGCCCACAGTCGCCGTCATCGCCGCGTTAAGCGCGCCGGCGTCGAGCACCGGCGCCGCCTCCTCGACGTGGTGGCCGAGGTCTCCGAGGAGACGCGCCGCGTTGCGCGTCGCCGCGACCACCTGCGGGTCGACCGGCACCCCGGTGATCGGCGCCAGCATCAGCGCGACGCGCAGGCGCGGCCCGTCGGGCCGCAGCGCCTCGACGAACGGCCGCGCCGGGGTCGGCGCGACATAACGGCTGCCAGCCTCCGCGCCGTGGATAGCGTCCAGCACGGCCGCCGAATCGCGTACCGACCGCGTTACGACGTGGTTGACCGTCAGGCCGAACCAGCCCTCGGTCGCCCGCGGCCCAACCGGCACCCGGCCGCGCGACGGCTTCAGCCCGAACAGGCCGCAGGCGGCGGCCGGGCAGCGGATCGAGCCGCCGCCGTCCGAGGCATGCGCCACCGGCACGACCCGCGCGGCGACCGCGACCGCGGCCCCGCCGCTCGACCCGCCGGCGCTGCGCTCGTGATTCCAGGGGTTGCGGGTCAGGCCATAGGCGCGGCTCTCGGTCGTCACCGTGAGCCCGAATTCGGGCGTCGTGGTCTTGGCGAAAGTGTTGAAGCCGGCCGCCTCGAAGCGCTCGAACAGTGTCGAGTCGTGGTCGGCAATGTAGCCGTCCCACAGCCGGCTGCCCTCGCCCGAGCGTTCGCCGGCGATGTGCAGGTGGAGGTCCTTGACCACGAACGGCACCCCGGCGAACGGCCCGGCGAAAGGCCGGCGTGCACGGGCACGGGCGCGATCGAACAGCGGCTGGGCGACGAAGTTGAGCACCGGATTGGCCGCTTCCGTCGCGGCGATCGCCGTCTCGAGCAGCTCCGCCGGAGTCACCTGGCCGTCGGCGACGAGGTCGGCGAGCGCCGTCGCATCGAGGTCGCCAAACTCGTCGAAGGTCATCCCCAGGCTCCCGTCGGCATCATTATCCGTGCGACAAAGCCGATCGCCGCCACGATGGCAACTGCCGCCACCGTCGCCGCCAGCCACCGCCGCGGCACGCCGGGGGCAGCGCTCAGCAGCACGCCGCCCAGCGTCGTCGCAACCATTGCCCACAGGTGATAGCGCAGGTCGGCGGCGATCGAGACGACGGCGAAGCTCAGCGTCATGGCGCTGGCCGAGACGGCCAGCGCCAGCGCCAGGTCGCGCGGTGGCGAGGCCGGCGCGCCGGCGGCACTCGCCCACAGGCCGACGCTCGCCGCCAGCCAGGCGACCGGCCAGCCGAGCGGTGTCGCCGCCAGCGCCCGCGCGAGCCATGCCGGAACCCGCGTCCGCCATGTCCCGCCGCCGCCCAGTCCCTCGCCGTTCGGCTGCGAATCGGGCGGCGCACCGGCGTTCGGCTGGCCGTACGGCACAGCCCAGCGCAGTGTCGCATTGAGGTGCGCCAGCCTGTGCCGGGCGTAACGCAGCGGATCGGCCGCGATGGCCCGCGCCCATTCGCCGATCAGTCCGTCCCCGTTCGTCCCCTGCAGGCCGAGCCGCGACGCAACGACGCCGCAACCGCTCTCGTCGCCCAGCGCATCCCACAGATAGGGCGAATAACAGTGTCGCCGCTCGACCTCGGCCCAGGTCGCTTGATCGATCCGCGGCGGCAGCGCGCCGCCGAAATGGGCGATGCCGGCGAGATCGAACACCGGCAGTACGCGCTCGACATGCGAGGCGCCGGCGCCGAGCAGGCGATGATTGACCAGCGGACTGACCGCCAGCACAACGACCATGCCGGCGACCGCCGCCGCCGTCCGCGCCGCGACCCGGCGCAAGCCGAGCCAGCCGCTCCATGCCAGCGCCAGCGGTACGACCGCGAAGGCCGCGTTCGCCCGCACCAGTATGCCATAGCCGAGCAGCACGCCGACGGCGGCGACCGCCCAGCCGGGCAGCGGCAGCCGGCGCAGGCGGAAGGCGGCGATCAGGCCGGTCGCCGCAGTCAGCGCCGCGACCATCTGTGCGTCCTTCACGACCACCGTCAGCCAGTCGACGGGGACGACCAGGGCGACGGCCGCAGCCGTCGCCACCGCCGGCCGCAGTCGCGGTAGCGCCGCGAAAAACAGGACGAGGCCGCCGTAGAACAGCAGCGTCTGCAGCGCGAACAGCGACCCCGTGCCCGGCCAGCCAAGAGCGAGGAACGCCTGCCACAGCCGCGCCATGGCCGGTGGATGCCAGTCGTCAAGCGTGCCGTGTCGCAGCTGGTCGAACTGGCGCAGCGTGTCGTACAGCGCCACCCCCGGCCAGGCGAGAACGAGGCTGGCTGCGCCGGCGCCCGCCGCAACCCGCGCCGCCTTCAGAACTGCGCCTCGTAGCGGTCGAGCCCGGCAGCGAGGTCGGCGATCAGGTCGGCCGGATCCTCAAGGCCGATCGACAGGCGGACGATCTGGCTGCCGCCGAGCTGTCCAACGTCGGGCGACGTCGCGGTGCGGATGCCATCGAGCTCGACCGGAAGGATCAGGCTCTCGTACCCGCCCCACGAGAAGCCGATGCCAAAGTGATCGAGATGGTCGATCAGCGCCGCCGTGTGCCGCCGCTCGCCCCGCGCGAGGACGAAGGCGAACAATCCCGAAGCGCCGCTAAAGTCGCGCCGCCACAGCGCGTGGCCCGGATCGCCCGGCAGCGCCGGGTGCAGCACGCGCGCCACCGCCGGCTGCCGTGCGAGCCATTCGGCCACCGCCAGTGCGCTCGCGCCCTGCCGCTCGAGCCGCAGCGCCAGCGTCCGCAGGCCGCGCAGCGCGAGATAGGCGTCGTCCGGGCCGACGCAGTAGCCGAGCAGATATGATTTCGTCTTCAGCCGGCCCCAGTACTTCGCCGTGGTGGTCACAGAGCCCATCATCACGTCGCTGTGACCGGCGGAATATTTGGTCAGCGCCTGGACGCTGAAGTCGACGCCGTGCGCGATTGGCGAAAACAGCAGCGGCGTCGCCCACGTGTTGTCCATCACCGTGACGATGTTGTGCGCCCGCGCCGCCGCGACGATCGCCGGCACGTCCTGTACCTCGAAGCTGAGCGAGCCGGGCGATTCGATCAGGATCGCCCGCGTTGCCGGCTGCAGGTACGCCGCGACATCGGCCGTCGGCGGGTAGAAGGTGGTCGTGATGCCCAGCGGCTTCAGGAAGCGGTCGGCAAAGGCCCGGCTCGGCTCGTAGGCCGTGTCGACCATCAGGACGTGATCGCCCGCCTTGACCACGGTGAGCAGCGCCGCCGCGACGGCGGCGACACCGCTCGGATAGAGCTTCGTCCCCGCCGCGCCGGGCTCCAGTGAAGTCAGCGCCTCTTCGAGCGCCCACTGCGTCGGCGTCCCTCGCCGCCCGTAGAACAGCCCCCGGTCGGGGTGCGAACGAGCGGCGTCCAGGGCAGCAAGGTCGTCGAAAAGGATCGTCGAGGCATGCCACACCGGCGGGTTGACGATGCCCGCCGTCATGTCGGGCCCGCGGGTCCAGGCGTCGGCGCGGCCGGCATGGACGAGACGGGTGTGAGGGCCGGTCATGCCGGACTTATCGGAGAGCCCTCACGCGCCTGCAACCCCGCACCGTCGCGGCGCACCGCGGCGTCAGCGCAGCCGGTCCGCGAGTTCGGCGACGCGCTTGCCGAGCTGGCGCGCCGTTTCCAGGTCGCCCTTGCGCGGTGCCTCGTCCGGCGAGGCATCCGAGGGCGAGATCGCCAGCGCGCCGGACATGCCGGCGGTCCAGTTGGTGTCGTCCGGCCCGTGCGCCTTGGTATTGGCGGGCATCAATCCCGGCCCGACCCAGATCTGGCTATGCTGCTGCGACAGCGTGAAAAAGTAGCTGATTGTCGACGCCTTGTCGCCGTTCACCGAGGCCGAGTTGGTGAAGCCGCCGGCGACCTTGTCCTTCCACGCCTGCATGAACCATGGCTTGGAGCTGGCATCGGCAAATTTCTTAAACTGCCACGCCGGTCCGCCCATGTATGTCGGCGAGCCGTAGATGATGGCGTCGGCCTCGCCGAGCGAGGACCAGACGTTCCTCCGGCAGATTGCCGTCAGCGTCGATCCGGTGTTCGAAGACTTGCGCACCGGCGTCGCGGGCACCCTGCGCTACCGCTTCCGCCTGCTTCTGGGTATGGCCGTAGCCGGAGAAATAGACGATCGCCACCGTGCTCATGATCCGCGTCCTCTGTTGCGTCAGCGGCAGGCAGATAGGCCGCTTGCTTTCTTTAGAAAAGTAGGCACCTCTTAGTAACTGTTAGTTTGGAGTATCGTGCGCATGAGCCGCGACCGATCGAAGGTTTGCCCGATGGACGGCATTCTCCAGCTGCTCTCCGGACCGTGGACGACCTACATCCTGTGGCAGCTGCGCACCGCCGGCGGCCTCCGTTTCGGCCAGCTCAAGGCGCTGATGCCGACGATTTCGTCGAAGGTGCTGACCGAGCGGCTGCGAATGCTGGAGACGGCCGGGTTGCTGCACCGCGATTACCGGCCGACGGTGCCCCCGGCCGTGACCTATTCGCTGACGCCACGCGGCGACGAACTCAAGACCGTGCTCGACGATCTCGCCCGGCTGGGCGGAAAGTGGCATGAGGAGGATGCCGCCCGCGAGGCAGGCATGGCACCTGCAGCCTCAGCCCGGTCTGCCCCTCGCCCTCTAATCGCCGCCTGACGACGCGGCGCAGACCGGGCGCCCTACGCGCCCGTAACCACCGGCGCCGTCGGCGACGCGCCCCACTCGCTCCAACTGCCGTCGTAGAGTGCGACATCCTTCGCGCCGAGCAGCGTCGCGCCAAAGGCGACGACGGCGGCGGTGATGCCGCTGCCGCAGGTGGTGACGATCGGCTTGTCGAGGTCGACGCCGGCGGCGCTGAAAGCAGCCTTGAGCTCGGCCCCCTTCTTCCATGTGCCGTCGGGGTTGAACAACTCGGTCTGAGGCAGGCTCTTCGATCCCGGGATGTGACCGCTGCGCAGGCCGGAATGCGGCTCGGGCTCGGTTCCGGCGAAACGCCCGGCCGAGCGCGCATCGACTACCTGCTCGGCCTTGGACCGGAGGTTATCGACCATCTGCGCCATGGTGCGGACCGGCTGGGTATCGGCCCAGACGGTGAAGTGGCGATGGCGGATGACGGGCTTGCCCGATTCGATGGCGCGTTCCTCCGCCCGCCACTTGGCGAATCCCCCGTCCAGGATGGCGACCTGATGGGCCCCGAACACGTTCAGCATCCACCACGCACGGGCGGCCGAGTGCAGCGGCGAGTTGTCGTAGACGACGATGCGGCTGCCGTCGCCAAGGCCGAGCGCCTGGCAGCGGCTGGCGAACTTCTCTGCCGGCGGCAGCATGTTGGGCAGCGGACTGGCAGTGTCGACCAGCTCGTCGAGGTCGAAGAACACCGCGCCCGGGATATGCGCCGCCTCAAACTCGGCGCGTGCATCGCGCCCGTCGGCGGCGAGGAACAGCGTGGCATCGATTACGCGCAAGTCGTTCGCGCCGAGCTCGCCTGCCAGCCATTCGGTTGTCACCAGCGGGGTCATGCACACTCTCCAAGGCCTTGTCGGCGGCTTGATAGCGGCGACGGTGCCCCTTGTCAGTGGCGGAATTGCCGCTAACCCGGCGGTCATGACCGAATATGTCCCCAGCGCGCTCGGCCGCGCGTCCGCGCTTCCGGCCGATCCCGCCGCTGCCGTGCTCGACTATCCGCCCAACCCGCGGCCGGGCAGCGACTACCTTGTCCGCTTCGCCGTGCCGGAATTCACCTCGCTGTGTCCGGTGACGGGGCAGCCGGACTTCGCCCACCTCGTCATCGACTATGTGCCGGCCGCGACGATCGTCGAGTCGAAGTCGCTGAAGCTGTTTCTCGGCTCGTTCCGCAATCACGCCGCCTTCCATGAAGACTGCACGGTCGGTATCGGGCAGCGCCTGGTCGCCGAGATGTCACCGAGATGGCTCCGGATCGGCGGCTACTGGTATCCGCGCGGCGGCATCCCGATCGACGTCTTTTGGCAAAGCGGGCCGCCACCGGCCGGCCTCTGGCTCCCCGATCAGGGCGTCCCCGCCTACCGGGGGCGCGGCTAGCGCCCCGCGCGGACTAGCGGCCAGAAGGCCGCGCGCTGATGCCAGACGAGCGCCGCGAACCAGGCGGTGACGAAGCAGCCCCAGGCAATGCTGCCGGTCAGGACAAGGTGGAACGCCAGGATCGTCACCACCGGCGGCGCGAGCAGGACCAGCCCGAGCGGCGCGGTCGGCCGCCACAGCAGGGCACCCCCGCCGGCAAGATAGCTCAGCGCCAACAGCGGATCCATGATGCGGCTACGGTCGAGCGCATCGGTCAGCGCCTGCGCCGCCGCGGTCGGCTGCGTCGGCGGGTGGCCGATGCCGAGCACGGAGAAAGCCGCGATCGCGAGGCCGGTGGCGAAGAAAAACAGACCGAAGAGCAGTCGCGCCGCCAGCCAGGCCCATCGTGACAGCGCTTCGCCCGATCTTCCCACAATCTGCCCCCGCACTTGTTGCTACACCCCGGTGACCCCGCGCACCAGCGCCGCCCCGGCAGAACGGTCGCAGTCGCTTACGTCCAGGCTGCACGCCTCGGCCGCCGCGACGGCGCCAGTCCGCCGAGGCTCGGGCACGCCGGCCTGCACGCTCCGCTAACCGGCGTCGGCGAGGCAGGTGGCGAGGATCTTGTCGACCTTGTGGCCGTCCATGTCGACCACCTCGAAGCGCCAACCGCCCTCGTCGAACAGCTCGCCGGTTTCGGGCAGGTGGCGCAGCACGTCGAGGACGAAGCCGGCGACGGTCTGGTAGTCACGGCTGGACGGCAGCTCCAGGCCCAGCCGCTCGGCCATTTCGTCCGCCGGCAGCGATCCCGACAGCAGCCACGAGCCGTCCGCGCGCTCGACCGCGGGCGGGTCGCTGCCGGCGTCGACGTCGGAACGGAATTCGCCGGCGATCGCCGCCAGCAGGTCGGCGGGCGTGACGATGCCTTCGAAATGCCCATATTCATCGTGGACGAGGGCGATCGGGATGTCGGCGTCGCGCAGCGCTCGCAGGGCGTCCATCGCGTCGAGCAGGTCGGGAATGACCGGCGCCGGCCGCGCCAGCGCCCGCAGATCGAGCGGCGCTCCCTCGATCAGTGCAGTAACGACATCGCGCGCTTGCAGCACGCCCAAGATATCATCGACCGAGCCGGCGGCGACCGGCAGGCGGGTGTGGGGCGTCGCCGCGAGATGGGCGCGGATCTCCTCGACGCTGGCGTCGGCGTCGAGCCAGTCGATCCGGTTCCTCGGCGTCATCACCCCGCGGACCGGACGGTCGGCGAGGCGCATGATGCCGCTGATCATCTGCCGCTCGCTTTCCTCGATGACGCCGGCAGTTTCCGCTTCGGCGACGACCGAGCGCAGCTCCTCCTCGGTGACGCTGTGATGGGCATCGCGGCTTTGCCCGAGCAGGCGGAAGACGAGCGCGCTCGAGCGGTCGAGCGCCCAGGCGAACGGCGAGGCAAGGCGCGTCAGCCACAGCATCGTCGGCGCGACGGCGCAGGCAATCGGCTCGGGCGAGCGCAGGGCGAACTGCTTGGGCACGAGTTCGCCGGCGATCAGCGAGACGTAGGTGGTGACGACGATGACAATACCGAAGCCGATGTCATGAGCACGCGTCGGTTCCACGCCCAGCGCCTCGAGCCGCGCGGCCACCGGGCCGGCGAGGCTCGACCCCGAGAAGGCGCCGTTGAGGATCGAGACCAGCGTGATGCCAGCCTGCGCCGAAGAGAGGAAACGGGCGGGATTTTCGGCCAGGGCCAACGCGGTCGCCGCGCCGCGCCGGCCGGCCGCGGCCAGCCCGCGCAGCCGCGGCCGGCGCGCCGAGACGACGGCGAGTTCGGCCATGCTGAGGAAGCCATTGAGGCCGATCAGCGCCAGCACGATGATCGCGTCGGTCCAGGGAAAGGGCTGCACTCGCCTCCAGCTGTGGCGCGGTCGATCGCGTCAACCTATCGACAGAACCCGGCCGCGCAAAGAGCAGGCCCAAGATTTCGTCTGGCATTTTCCCGCGGTTCGTGTTCAGGATTTGGTCGGCAACGCTGCGGTCGCTGCTTGTACGACTTTGTACGCTGTCGTGCCGTCAAGCAAAACTGGGCGGGTGATCTTGCATGGGGGCAACGGGGCAATGATTCGGTCGGAACTGGTGGCGGCGCTCGCGGCGGCAAACCCGCACTTGACGCAACGCGATGTCGAGCGCGTCGTCGCGACCATCTTCGATACGATCACTGCCGCCCTGGTCGACGGCCGGCGGGTCGAGCTGCGCGGCTTCGGCGCCTTTTCCACCCGCGAGCGCGAAGCCCGGACGGGACGCAATCCGCGAACCGGTACCGCCGTCCAGGTCGACGCCAAGCGCGTCCCCTATTTCAAGCCCGGCAAGGACTTACGCGAGCGCCTCAACGTCGGCTAAAGAGCGCCGACCGGCCCACGTGGCGGAACCGGTAGACGCAAGGGACTTAAAATCCTTCGGCCGCAAGGCCATGCCGGTTCGAGTCCGGCCGTGGGCACCAAAAAGGGCAGGCGGGATCCTTGTCAGCGGCTGAAGCCGCTTCGCCGCGCCGGACGAGATCGACCGTCTTCACGCCGCCGCCGCGACGACGATCGCGGCGGAGCGGTCTGCCCCCCTATCGAGAGCTGACGCGGCGTCATTCGGCGGCGAGCGCCGGGCCGGTGAGCGTCGCCGGCAGCAGCGGCGTCGCCTCGATCGGCTTCAGCTCGGCGACCTGCTCGAGGCCGGTGGTGCTGCCGAAACTCTCGAAGCGCCGCGCGCGGACGACGACGCGGCTGTCGACCTGGGCGACCAGCTTGTTCCAGCTGGTCACGGTGCCCTGCAACCCGGCCTGAACCTTGTTGAAGTTGTCGGCCATGATGCGGATCGAATCGTAGAGGTCGCGGCCGAGCTTGCCGATCTCCGCCGCCTCCCGCGCCAACCGCGCCTGGTCGCGCATCGCCGCCACGGTGCGGGCCACGGCAATCAGATTGATCGGCCCGGCGAGCACCAGCCGCCGCGCCATGAAGTCACCCATCAGCGCCCGGTCGTGCTCGAAGGCGGCGGCGAGGAAGTTCTCGCCCGGCACGAACAGGACGACGAAGTCGACCGCCGCGCCGACGGTCTTCTCATAGGCCTTGGCGGCGAGCCCGGTGGCGTGGGTGCGGATCGCCCGGGCGTGTGCGGCGAGGTGGCGCGCGCGCTCGTCGGCGTCGTCGGCCCCCGCTGCGGCCATATAGGCGTCGACCGAGCATTTGACATCGATGACCAGCTTGCGCTCGCCGGGCAGGGTGATGACGAAGTCCGGCCGGCGCCCGTCGTCACTACCTTCCGATGTCTGGGCGACAAAGTCGACGCCCTCGACCAAGCCGGCGAGCTCGAGGACGTTGCGGCACTGCTCCTCGCCCCAGCGGCCGGCCGCCTTGCCCGACGAGCGCAGCACCGTCTCCAGCCGGGCGGTCGCGCCGGTAACGCGCTCCTGCCCCTTGGCCACCTGGTCGAGCAGGGCGTTCAGCGCGCCATAGCCTTCGGCGCGAACCTTCTCGATCTCGTCGAGTTTCGTCTGGTACTGACCCAGCGTGTCGCGGATCGGCGCGATAAGCTCGGCCATCGCCGTGCGGCTGGCGTCGAGTCCGGCGCCGGCGGCCTCGCGGTGGCGGACCAGCACCGCCTCGGCGCGCTCGGCAAACGCGGTCTGCGCGCCGTCGAGCGCCTTCGCGGCAAGACCGGCGAACGATTTGTTGAGGGCCGCGAGCTGGCGGGCATGCGCGGCGTCGCGCTCGGCCAGCGTCGCCTGCAGCGCGGCAAGGTCGGTCGCCAATCGCCGGTGTTCCGGCTCGCGGGCGACGAGCCGATCACGCTCGTCCTGCAGCGCCGCCACCTCGACCGCATGGCGGGCGACGGCGACGCGGCAGTCGGCGACTTCGGCCCGGGTCGCGTCGCGCTCGGCAATGGCGTCGGCGAGCGCGACCCGCTGACCTCCGGCAGGACGACCCCACAACAGCCAGCCGATCAGCAGCGCGAGGAGAGCAGCGGCGACGGCGACGATGATGACGGTCATGCGGCTCCCCGGCGGCGATAGTACCGCCTTACGGCGAATGGGGCGAAAGGGGAACAGACATTCTCCCTGCCGCGGCTTGCCGGCCGCTGCGCTTACGGTGTTAACTGGCGGCACGCCGCCCCGAGAGCGGCCGGGGAGAACGCCATGCATCCGCACACCATCGTCGCCGAAGGCCTCGCCTTTCCCGAAGGGCCGGTGTGGTTCGAAGACGGCAGCGTCGTCGTCGTCGAGATCCAGGCCGGGCGGATCACCCGCGTCCGGCCCGACGGGCGGTGCGAAGTCGTCGCCACCCCCGGCGGCGGGCCGAACGGCCTCGCGCTCGGCCCGGACGGTGCCCTGTACTGCTGCAACAACGGCGGGTTCGAATGGGGCGAGATGGGCGGGATGCTGATCCCGGGCAACGCGCCCGACGATTACAGCGGCGGCCGCATCGAGCGCATCGACCTCGCGACCGGCCGGGTCGAGCGGCTGTACGAGGCCGTCGACGGCCAGCCGCTGTCGGGGCCGAACGACATCGTCTTCGACGCCGCGGGCGGCTTCTGGTTCACCGACCTCGGCAAGCACCGGGCGCGGTCGACCGATGCCGGCGGGCTGTTTTACGGCAAGGCGGACGGCTCCGGCGTGGTCTGCGCCGTCCACGGGCCGAACATGAACGGCGTCGGCCTGTCGCCGGACGGGAAGACGGTCTACGCCGCCTGCACCCAGGCCCGCCTGCTCCTCGCGTTCGACATCACCGGGCCGGGCACCGTCGCCCCGTCGCCGCTGCCGGCGCTGCCCGGCCGCGTCGTGACGAGCTTCCCCGGCTATACCCTGCTCGACAGCCTGGCGGTCGAGGCGGACGGGCGGATCGCGGTGGCGACGCTGGTCGAGCGACCCGGCATCTGCTCGGTCGATCCGGCGACGGGGGCGCAGGAGGACTTCGCCTTCCCCGACCTGCTGACGACCAACATCGTCTTCGGCGGCGACGACATGATGGACGCCTGGGTCTGCCTGTCGACGACGGGCAAGCTCGCCCGCTGCCGCTGGCCGCGGCCGGGGCTGCGGCTGGCCCACTACGCCTGACGGCAGGGGCGAAGGTCACACGAAGGTCACGCCCGCGACGGTGTTTCGCGGGATCGATCCGCCGGCGTCGCCGGACCGTCGCCGGGCGCGAACTGCTTCTACCACGGGCGCCAGCCTGTAGGACAGGCGACCCGCGCGAGTCGGCAGCGCAACGATCCTCCCCGCGGCGCGTTGCCGCAGCGGAGAAACGCCATGAACCATGCCTTCGCCCGCGCCGCCAATGCCGTCGCCCACGCCACCGGCCGGCCGCTCACCTTCGTCGTCTGCTGCCTCCTCGTGCTCGTCTGGGCGGCGACCGGCCCGGTCTTCCACTTCTCCGACACCTGGCAGCTGGTCATCAACACCGGCACGACCATCATCACCTTCCTGATGGTCTTCCTGATCCAGAACACCCAGAACCGCGAGGGCGCGGCGCTGCAGGCCAAGCTCGACGAGGTCATCCGCGCGCTGGAGAAGGCGGAGAACCGCTTCATCGGCCTCGAACAGCGCGACGAGGAGGCGATCGCCGACCTCCGCGCCCGCCATGCCGACCTCGCCGAGGCCGGCGAGCATGCGCCGACCGGCCAGCGCGGTGCCGTCCGCTCGGCGCTCAGCTAGAGGCGCACCACCATCTTGCCGGTGTTGGCACCGCTGAACAGGCCGAGGAAGGCGTCGGGCGCGCTGGCGATGCCCTCGTGCACCGTCTCCTCCCACTTGATCCGGCCCTCGCCGATCCAGCGGCCGACGTCGGCGATGAACTGCGGCTGCAGGTGGCCGTAGTTGCTGACGATGAACCCCTGGATCTTCAGGCTCTTGCCCACGACCATGATGATGTTGCGCGGCCCCGGCGTCGGCTCGGTGGCGTTGTAGCCGGAGATCATGCCGCATTCGGCGAAGCGCGCGCCCTGCCGCGCGACCTCGATCGCCACCTCGAGATGCTCGCCGCCGACATTGTCGAAATAGACGTCGATGCCCTTGGGCGCCGCCGCCTGGACCTGGGCGAGCAGGTTGCCGTGCTTGTAGTTGACCGTGTGGTCGACGCCGACCGAGCGCAGCCAGGCGCACTTCTCGTCCGAACCCGCCGAGGCGACGACGGTGCAGCCCTTGATCTTGGCGATCTGGGCGACGAGGCTGCCGACCGCACCGGCGCCGCCGCTGACGAACACCGTCTCGCCTTCCTTGGGCTGGCCGATCTCGAGCAGGCCGACGTAGGCGGTCAGGCCCGGCATGCCGAGGACGCCGAGAAAGGCCGACGGCGAGACGCCGGGAATGTTCGGCAGCTTGCTGAACAGCGCCGGCGCCTGGGCGAAGGTCGCGGGCGCGACGGTGAACGCCTCGCGCCAGCCGAACATCGAGCTGACGAGGTCGCCGGGCGCGAAGCCCTCGGCGTTCGACTCGACGATCTCGCCGACGGCGTGGCCCTGCAGCGCCTCGCCGATCTGGAACGGCGGGACATAGCTCGGCCGGTCGTACATCCGCCCGCGCATATAGGGGTCGACCGACATGAAGCGGTTGCGGACCAGCACCTCGCCGGCGCCGGCGCGCGGGCACCTCGACCTGCGCCACGTCGAAATTGGTGGCGGACGGCATCCCCTCCGGGCGGCTCTTGAGGCGGATTTCGGTGCTCGTCGTCATGGCGCGTCACTCCCCGGTTGTCGTTCGCGTCAACCCTTAGGCGGCTTGCCTCACAGTTGGAACGGGATTTCGCCGAGCGCGTCGGGGACGAAGACCGATCCCGGGCGGAACAATTTGTCGACCCCCGACAGCTGGTCGCCGCTGCACAATTGCTCCTGCGAGCCGCTCGTCGTCGCGGCGGCGGAACTCGGCCTCGATCGCGACAATCGTTTCCGGCGCGGTGCCGAGCAGCGCCAGCGCCTCGCGGCCCAACGTGATCGAGCCGTCGAGCACCTCGCGCACGGCGACGTCGACCTCGGCGCGGATCAGGTCGAGATGGTGGACCCGGTCGTAGGCGCGGGCGAGGATCTTCAGGTGCGGGAAAGCCTCGCGGATCGGCGCCAGCGTCTCCTCCGGCGGCCACGCCCCGTCGTTCGCCATGACGAGCAGTTGCGCCTCCATCGGCCCCGGCCGCGCGCAGGATGTCGACGCGCCGCCCGTCGCCGAAATAGACGCGGTTGCCGAACAGGTTGCTGACGTCGATGATCTCGTCGTCGATGTCGATCGCCACGACCTCGACGCCGCGGGCGAGCAGCATCTGGGCGACACCCTGGCCGAAGCGCCCGGCGCCGACGAGGATCGACCCGCGCCGGAGCGTCGTTGTCGTGGACGACGGCCTCGGGCCCGTCGAGGTCGGTCCGCGACCGCGGGCTTGGGGTTGAACGTCGCGGCGAAGCGGGCGGCGAAGGGCGTCAGCAGCATCGACACGGTGACGACCGCGCCGAACAGGGCGGCGGCGGCGGGAGCGAGAAGCTGCCCGGTGACCCCTTGCGCGAACAGGACGAAGCCGAACTCGCCGCCCTGCGCCAGCAGCAGCCCCATCTGCAGCGGCGCGCAGCGTCGGACTGCCGAACGCCCGGGCGAGGCCGCCGATGATGACGCGTCTTCGCCGCCATCACCGCCGCGACGAGCAGCAGCGACCAGCCCCAGTGGTCGCGGATCACGGCGACGTCGAGCGTCATGCCGACGGAGACGAAGAACAGGCCGAGGAGCAGGCCGCGGAACGGCTCGATATCGGCCTCGAGCGCGTGGCGGTACGGCGATTCGCTGAGCATCACCCCGGCGACAAACGCGCCGAGCGCCATCGACAGCGCCGAGGCTGCCATCAGCAGCGCCGCGCCGAGAACGGTCAGCAGTGCGGCGGCGGCGAACGCCTCGCGCACGCCGAGGCGGCCGATCAGGCGGAACAGCGGATTGAGCAGGAACCGCCCGGCCAGCACCAGCGCCAGCAGCGCCGCCGCGGTCAGCAGCGCCTGCTCCCACCCCGGCCGCGCCGTGGGATCGGGCACCCGCGACAGCGCCGCGACGATCGTCAGCAGCGGCACGATGGCGAGGTCCTGGAACAGCAGGATGGCGAAGACGCGCTCGCCGAACGGGGTCGCCGTCAGCTTGCGCTCGGCAGCAGCTGCATCACCAGCGCGGTCGACGACAGCGCCAGCGGCAGCCCGACGACGAGCGCCGCCTGCCACTGAAGCGCCGGTCAGGCCGAGGACGACGCCGCTGAGCGCGAGGCCGCACAGCGCGACCTGCAGCGTGCCCAGCCCGAAGATGTCGCGCCGCAGCGCCCATAGTCGCGACGGCTTCAGCTCCAGCCCGATGACGAAGAGCAGCAGGACGATGCCGAACTCGGCGAGGCTGCCCATGCTCGTCGGATCGCTGACCAGCGACAGGACGTGCGGGCCGATGAGGACGCCCGCGGCGAGATAGCCGAGGACGGCGCCGAGCTTCAGCCGGGCGAACAGGGGGACGAGGACGACGACGGCGGCGAAATAGACGACCGCGTCGCGCAGCGGCCCGGCGGCTTCGCTCATGCCGCTGCCGTGGCGTCGGCCGCGACGGTTGCACGGTCGGCGATCGCCACGGCGTCGGCGGCGGCCTGGAAGGCGAGCAGGATCGAGCCGTGGCGCGCCTTGTGCGGGCGGGCGAGGTCGAAGACGTCGAGGCCGGGCCAGTCGCCGGGCGTGTCGGCCTCCCCGGTCAGATAGGCGGCGAGCGCGTCGCGCGCGGCGGCGATTTCGCCCGGCGTCCGCCCGATGACATACGCGCCGAGCAGGGATGCCGACGCCTGCCCCAGCGCGCAGGCGCGCACGTCCTGGGCGAAGCGGGCGACACGGCCGTCGGCGAGGGCGACGTCGGCGGTGACCTTGCTGCCGCACACCGGCGAGACGCGCGTCACGCTCGCCTGGCCGTCGTCGAGCCGCCCGGCCAGCGGGATCGCCGCGGCGAGGCGCAGGATCGCGGTGTTGTACAGGGCAGCGCTCATCGCCTGCCGATGTAGGCGAGTGCCCCGCGCGCGGCTAGTCCGCGTCGTTCGCGCCGACCGTGAAGCGCCCGGCATAGCGCCGCGTGATCCGCTCGACGGGCATGACGACGAAGACGTCGGTGGTGTTGAACTGCGGGTCGACATAGGCGCCGTCGCCGATCATCGCGCCGACGCGCAGATAACCCTTGATCAGCGGCGGCAGCGCCCTGGCCGCGGCGCGCTGGTCGTAGGCGGTCGCCGGCAGCCGGTCCATCGGCACGTAGTGATCGCCGAGCGCCCGCGCGCGCAGCTCGGGCGGGGCGAGGTGGTGGTGGTAGAGGTAGCTCAGCTCCGCCGCATGCACCCGCGGGTCGGCCCCGTGCAGCGAGGCGCAGCCGAACATGTGGCCGATGGCATGCGTCTGCAGGTAGGAGGCGATGCCCCGCCACAGCAGCGTGATGGTCGTGTTGTTGCGATAGGCCGGCGCGACGCAGCTGCGGCCGAGCTCGAGCAGCTGGCCGCCTTCGGCCGACTGGGCGATCAGCGGCGACAGGTCGTATTCGCCCGCCGAATAGAAGCCGTGGTTCATCTGGGCGACGACCTGGCGGAGCAGGCGGTAGGTGCCGACGACGTGCGGCCCCTCGCCCGGCAGCCCATGGTCGATGACCAGCAGATGGTCGCAGATGGCGTCGTAGCTGTCGACGTCGCGCCGCGCCGCGACCATCGCCGGCGTCGGCGCCGCCCCCATCTCGTCGTAGAAGATCTGGTAGCGCAAGGCCTGGGCCGCGGCGATCTCGGCCTCGGTCGTCGCCAGCCGGACGTCGAGCTGCCCCGCGCGGTGCAGGTGCGGCGCGCCCGCCAGCAGGTGCGCCGCGACCGCCGTCGCCTTGGCCGAAAATCCCATGGTCCCGTCCCTCAGCCCCACGGCCGGCGTCTAGCGCCAAATTGTGACAGTGTAACTTTATACGGCGCGGGTGCCCCGATCGTCGCGCGGCACCGCGACCAACCCCTTGCGCAGCATATAGAGATAGAGGCCGATGCCGGGCAAGGTGATCGCCGCGGTAAGCAGGTAGAAGTCGACATAGCCGACCCGCTCGATCAGCGCGCCGGCGGTCGTGCCGCTGACGAAGCGGCCGAGGATCGCGCGCAACGCCGACAGCAGGGCGAACTGCGTCGCCGTGAAGCGCAGGTCGCACAGCGCCGACAGATAGGCGACGATGGCGACATCGCCGACGCTGGCCGAGAAATTCTCGAACCCGATCGCCGCCGCCAGCCCGAGCGTGCTGTGCCCGTACGCCGCCAGCGCCGAGAAGCTGAGGTTGCTGAGCGCGATCAGGATCAGGCCGAGCAGCACCGCCCGCTTCATGCCGATGCGCGCGTAGACGATGCCGCCGACGAACAGCCCGACGAGATAGGCGATCAGGCCGAAGCCGACATCATAGGTCGCCACCTCGTCCTTGGTGAAGCCGAGGTCGTGGAACAGCAGGCGGAACGACAGGTTGGCGATGGTGTCGCCCATCTTGTGGATGAGGATGAAGACGAGGACGACCGCCGCGCCGTCGCGCCGGGCGAAGTCGGCCAGCGGCGCGATCACCGCGTCGCCGATCGCGGCGAGGCCGCGCCGCGTCACCCGCTCGACGTGGCGCGACGGCTCGCCGGTCAGGATGATGGCGGCGAGCGGCGCGACGGCGAACAGCGTCGCCGCGGCATAGCCGTTCGCCCAGCCGCCGCGGGTCGCGACGAACAGCACCAGCGCGCCCGCCCCCGCCGACCCCATGCGCCAGCCGTACTGGACCATGCCCGACCCCGCGCCGAGCTGGCGCGGCGCCAGGCTCTCGATGCGGATGGCGTCGCTGACGATGTCGTAGGTCGCGCCCGAGAAGGCGACCGCCAGCGCCGCCGCCACCGTCGTGCCGAGAGCGGCGTGGGGGTCGGTCGAGCCCAGCCAGACGATCGAGGCGACGACCATCGCCACCGCCAGCACCAGCCATGCCCGGCGTTGGCCGAGCAGCGGGGCCAGCAGCGGCAGGCGCACGCGGTCGACCGCCGGGGCCCAGATGGGTTTGAGGCTGTAGATGAGGATGGTCAGCGCGAAGGCGGTGACCGTCTTCTTCTCGATCCCCGCCTCGGCCAGCCGCGTCGTCAGCGTCGCGCCGATCATGGCGAAGGGGAAGCCCTGCCCGACGCCGAGCAGCAGCGAGGCCAAAGGCGCGCGCTCGAAATAGGGCCGGACGCCGGTCACCCAGCGCGAGGTCAACCCTGCACCCGCGCACCGCTGCCGTCGATCATGCTCGTCCCCGCCTTGCTCCGCCGCCACGCTAGCCGCGCCGGTGCCGGCACGCAAAGCTCCCGCGTCGGCCGTTACACCGGACCGTTCACACCAGCCACGCGCGATCGCCGTCCAGGCGCAGGCGCAGCTCGGGGGCGGGCGTGCCGGCGAAGTGGCGGCGCGCTTCCTCGGCGTCGGCCGGGGCGGCGGCGAGGCCGACCATGTCGGCGAAGCTCAGCACGCGCAGGTCGGCGGTGACCAGCCAGCTATACGCCTGGTGCGGCGCGGTCACGGGGTTGGCGACGACGAGGCCGCTCGCGTTCAGGGGCTGCCACGGCCCGGCGAACGTCTCCGCGACCATGCCGTACAGCCCGGTCGGCGCCGCGAGGCCGGGGGCGAACACCTTGGCCTGCGTCGACCAGAAGCAATAGTAGCGGCCGCCGTGAACGACGACGTGCGGCCGCTCGAGCTCGTTGTTGACGCCATCGGCGGCGATCAGCGGCGGGGCGAGCCGCCAGTCCGTGCCGTCGCGCCGCGCGACGCCGACGCAGCCGTTCCACGCCGACGCCGAAGCGGCCAGCGAGGCGGTGAACAGCAGATGCTCGGCGCCATCGGCCGGATCGCGGAAAAAGGCGGGGTCGCGGAAGGCCTTGATCGTGCCGAGCGCGCCGCCGCCGGTCATGTCGGCGACATACGGGCCGCCGGCGGCGACGACCTCGCGCGGCGGCGTCCATGGTCCGACCGCCAGCCCGTCGAGCGCCGCCGAGGTGACGAACAGCCGCTGGGCGAAGCCGCTCACGGCCTCGCCCCTTTCCCCGGCGGCGGTGAAGTACAGCGTCAGCCGGCGATGGCCGGCATCGACGACGGTCGACCCCGACCACTGCCGGCTGCCCGGCGCCAAACCCGGCGGAAAGGCCGGACCGAGGTCGCGCCAGCCGTCGGCGCGCCGGTGGAGCAGGCGGATTTCGGCGCGCGCGTGGCGGTCGTCGGGGTCGCCGGCGGCGGCCGCGGCAAGGAAGAAAAACAACGTGCCGCCGGCGATCGCGGCGACGCGCCCGTCCTCCTCCTGCACCGGCCAATAGTCCCACAGGTCGATGCCGGGCAGCAGCGGCGGCGCGGCGTCGATGACGGGCGCCTGCGGCAGCGGCCGCGGCGGCGATCAGGGCGACCGCGGCGGGAGACCAGATACTCGTCATCGCGCCACCCTTACGCCCACCGCCGCCGGGCAGCCGAACTCAGAAATCGTAGCGCGCGCCGATCGTGATCTGCCGCGGCAGGATCGACCGCGCCGAGCCGACACCCGCGCCGTTCGCCGCCGGCGCCTGATCGACCTCGGTGATGCCGACGACGTTGAACAGGTTGTCGATGTGGCCGAAGGCGTGGATGTGCGGGGTCAGGGCATAGTCACCGAACAGGCCGACGACGGAGAAGCCCGGCTGCTTCAGCGTGTTCGAGCTGTCGGTGAACGAATCCGACGTGCCGATGACCGTCGCGCCGACGTTGACCGGGCCGATCGTGTAGCTCGGGCGGATCTGATAGACCCACATCGCCTGCCGCTGCGGCCGGTTGCCGATGTCGTTGGCCCCGGCGAAGCTGTCGCCGGTGATCTTGGCGTCGGTCCAGGTGACGCCGCCGTACAGGTTGAAGCCGCCGAAGGTTGCCGAGCCTTCGACCTCGACACCGTAGGCGCGGTAATTGCGGGCGAACAGCGTCAGCCCGGCCGGCGTGATGTCGCTGCCGCGCTCGGCCGTCGTCGTGTGGAAGCCGGTGACCGCGCCCGAGAAATGATCGATGCGGAACTTGGTGCCGATCTCCTGCTGGTTGGCGAAGTTCAGCGCGGCGAGCGTCGACACCTGCCCCGCGGCGTCGGCCGGCAGGACGCGATCGGCGTTGAACCGCGCGCCGCGGCTGGCGCGGCCGAACACCGCGACCTCGGGAGTGAACTCGTAGTTGGCGCCGACCGAATAGCTGACGTAGCGCTTGGTATAGTCGACCGGCTGCGGCACCCCGCTGGTCACCGTCGGCACGCGCTGTTCGGGCACCGAGATCGACCCGTTCTGGTTGACGTCGATCGGCGCGCCCGCACCCGCCGATTCGCGGTACGTGCCGCGCGCGCTCTGGATATCGTAGCGGATGCTGCCGTCGACGTTGAGCCGGCCCCATTTCCACTGCACGTTCGGCCCACGGCGCGTCGACCGAATACTGGACGTCGTAGCGGCGGACGCAGCAGTCGCCGAAGGCGCGGGCGTCGTAGGCGACGAGCCCGTTCTCGGTCTGCAGCACGCCGGCGGCGTTGCGGACGTTGAGCAGCTGGGCGCGGCCGCCGTCCTGCGCCGTCACCAGATAATCCTGCCAGTGCCAGTCCATGCCGATGTGCTGGCCCGACTTCATGTAGCCGGCGGTGACGGTGACGCGGCCGAGGTCGCCGGCGTCGAAGTCCTTGGACACGCGCAGGTCGTTGGTGAAGGTATTGAAGTTGTTGAGCGTCACGTCGAAGATGACGGTGTTGACGGCATAGCCGGCATAAGGCTGGCCGGCGTTCGGCCCGGTCGCCAGCGTCACCGTCGAGCCGGCCCCGCCGATGCCGGCGGCGATGTTGGCCGCGGTGTCGACGTTCGCCGGATAGGGGCCGACGAACTTGCCCGAGTTGAAGGCGTAGCGGAACTTGTCGTCGAAGTGGAAGCCGCCGCCGAGGTCGAACTTGGCCTCGGCGCCGAACGCCTTGGTGACGCGTGCGATACCCCTCGTCGAGGCGGTCGGTGATGCGGTTGCCGTTGGCGTCGAGCGACAACAGGCTGTTGTACGCCGGCGACTGCAGCGCGCCGGACTTGAGGTCGAAGCCGGGGATCGAGCTGTAGCTGGCGTCGACCCCGTTGCGGGTGATCGCCGCCGGCACCGGCAGGTAGACCGGCGCGCGGTCGTCGAGGAACTTGACGTCGAAGCGGATGAAGCCGTCGGCGAAGGTGCGGGTCAGGTTGGCCTTGAACTGGCCGCCGTTCTCGGTGGTCAGGCCGCTGTCCTTGACCCCCTTGCCATAGTGATAGAAGCCGCCGACGTGGAACTTCCAGTCGTCGCCGAGATGCGCGCCATAGTCGAAGTCGAGCCGGGTGCGGTCGAAGTCGATGCCGCGGACGATACCGACCGAGCCGCCCTCGACCGTGCCGTCCTTGGTGATGAAATTGAGGATCGCGCCGGGCGCGTTCGACGTCGCCGTCGACGCCGAGCCGCCGCGCACTGCCTCGACGCGGGCGATGTTGTTGTCGGCCTTGACGAAGGTGTCGGCGGTGGCGAACGCGATGTCGCCGAACAGCAGGACGGGGATGCCGTCCTCCTGGAACTGGACGAACTTGGCGCCGCCCGAGGCGACCGGCAGGCCGCGCACCGAGATATTGGCATTGCCCTCGCCGCCCGACGCCTCGGAGCGGATGCCGGGGATGTAGCGGATCAGGTCGGCGGCCGACTGCGGCGCGATCTGGCCGATGGTTTCGGCGTTGACGCTGCTGATCGACAGGCTGGTGTCGATCTTGCGCTCGGGCCGGGTGGTGCCGGTGACGACGATCTCGTCCTGCTGCGCGCCGGTGTCGACGGCAGCGGTCGGCCCGGTGACGGCCGTCGGCGCCGTCGCCTGCGCCCACGCCGGTCGCGGCGATCAGCGCGCTCGACGCAAGCAGGATAATGCGGATGCTGGCCATCGTCGTCTCCCCAAGCGGCCGTTTGTCGGCTCCGAAACGACCCTAATGCAGCTCTACAATCGATTGCAACGTCTATTTGCAAACGATTGCGCTTCTTCTATGCTGGTGTTGCACGCCGGCGACAGTCCGGCGGCGGGGAGGAAGCGGTGACCACCATGCCGTCGGCAAGCCGCGTCTGTCGCTTGGCCGCATCGTGCAGATGAACCTCGGCTTCCTCGGCCTGCAGTTCAGCTTCGGCCTGCAGCAGAGCAACATGGGGCCGATCTACAGCTATCTCGGCGCGGACGAGGCGACAATGCCGCTGCTGTGGCTCGCCGGGCCGATGACCGGGCTGCTCGTCCAGCCGCTGATCGGCGCGATGAGCGACCGCACCGTCACCCGCCTCGGGCCGGCGCACGCCCTATTTCCTGGTCGGCGCCATGCTGTGCAGCCTGTGCCTGTTCGCGATGCCGTACAGCCGCGCGCTGTGGATCGCAGCCAGCCTGCTATGGATGCTGGACGCCGCCAACAACGTGACGCATGGAGCCCTACCGCGCCTATGTCAGCGACCGGCTGGCGCCCGCCAGCGCCCGCTCGGCTTCCTGACGCAGAGCGCCTTCACCGGCCTGGCGCAGACGCTGTCCTATCTTGCGCCGTCGCTGCTGGTCTGGGCGGGGATGAACGCGGACGCGCTCGACGCCAACGGCATCCCGGTCATCACCCGGATCGCCTTCGTCGTCGGTGCGGTCATCTCGCTGTCGACGATCCTGTGGTCGGTGTTGCGCGTGCCCGAACTGCCGCTGACGCCGGACGAGCGCGCCGCGATGCGCGCCCAGCCGCTGTCGGCAGCGGCAGGCGCTGGCACGACTTCGCCCGACGCCGTCGCGCGAGATGCCGCCGGCGATGCGCCAGCTGGCGCTCGCGATGCTGTTCCAGTGGTATGCGATGTTCGCTACTGGCAGTATATCGCCTTCGCCGTCGCCCGCGCGCTGTTCCATACCGCCGACGCGGCACGCCGGGGTTTCGCGACGCGGTGCTCCTCAACGGCCAGGTCGGCGGCTTCTACAATTTCGTCGCCTTCGTCGCCGCCTTCGCGATGGTGCCGTTCGCGCGCCGCTTCGGCGCGCAGGCGCTGCCACGCCGCCTGCCTGGTCGCGTCGGGCATCGCCATGATCGCCGTTCCGGGTTGCACCAGCGAGGCGTTGCTGCTGCGTGCCGATGGTCGGCATCGGCCTCGGCTGGGCGAGCATGATGGGCAATCCCTACATCATGCTGGCCGACGCGATCCCGCCGGCGCGGACCGGCGTCTACATGGGCATCTTCAACATGTTCATCGTCATTCCGATGCTGATCGAAAGCCTGACGATGCCGCTTGTCTACCGCGCTGCTCGGCGGCGATCCGCGCCATGTACTGTTCGCCGGCCGGCGTGCTGATGCTGGCGGCGGCCGGCGCAACGCTGGCGGTGCGCACGCCACGGCGCTAGGCTCGATCCGCGCAGGACCAGTTCGGGCGCCATGATCACCGAGGCGGCCTCCCGCCCCTCCATGCGACGGAACAGCAGGTCGACCATCGTCGCCGCGCCGCCGGCGACGTCCTGGCGGATCGTCGTCAGCGGCGGCGTCGTGTACTTGGCGACGACCACGTCGTCGTAACCGATCACGCCGGCGTCCTGCGGCACGCGCTGGCCGCGCTCGGCCAGCGCCCGCAGCGCGCTCATCGCGATCACGTCGGAGGCGGCGACGATGCCGTCGGGCGACGGGTTCCAGTCGAGAAAGGCGAGCACGGCACTGTACGCCGCGGCGCTGGTCAGGTGGACCGGCAGCAGCGTCGGCTCCGGCACCCCGGCTTCGGCGCGCCGCGGCGCGGAACCCGGCCAGCGGGCGGCGAATTCGGGCACGTCGGGATTGCCGAAGAAGGCCAGGCGCCGCCGCCCCTGCGCGATCAGATGACGCGCCGCCATCGCGCCACCGGCGACATTGTCCGACCCGACCGTCATCTGCGTCGTGCCGGGCAGCGCCGCGCCCCAGACGACCAGCGGGCGATAGCGCGCCGCGACCCGCTCGATCGCCGCCGCCTGGTTCGACTGGCCGATCGACGATCGACGCCGTCGACCCGCCCGGCATCGACGATGACGGTCGAGCCAGCGGTCGTCACGTCGGGATGACGCGGGACAGCAGCAGATCATAGCCGCGCATCGCCACGGCGTCCGCCAGCGGCCCGAGCAGGGTCATGAAGAACGGGTCGGAAAGATGCTGTTCGGCTTCGTGGCCCAGCGGCAGGACGACGCCGATCGCGCCCGTCCGCTTCAGCCGCAGGTTGCGCGCCGCCTGGTTGACCTGGAAGCCGTGATCGCGAGCGAGCGCGACGATCCGCTCCCGCGTCGCCGCCGCGATCGTCGCATTGCCCGACAGCGAGCGCGACACCGTCGTCACCGACACGCCGGCGAGCGCGGCGAGCTCGGCGAGGCTGGTGACCGGACGCGTCATGCCGCCTCATTAGCGGAGTCGTGGCCGCGGCGGAAAGGCCTCGCGCGCGGTGCGGGAGGCAGCGCCTGGCCCCAAGCCGCATTGCCTATGATGCGGGGGCTGCCAGCCGCCGCTGGGCATCATCGAACTGCGCGGCGAGACCGTCGTGCGCCGCGCGGCAGCCGTCGACCACCCGTGCCGCCCAGCGGCTGTACTCGATGATCCGCTGTTCGTCCCAGCGTGCCGGCGGGCTGTTCGCCAGCGACCGGAGGTTCGAGATCTTGTCGGCCATCTTGATCAGTTTGGCGCGCGGGCTGGCGCGGGCCGCATGCTCGATCTGCAGGTCCTTGCGCGCCTGTTTGGGTAGCGACTTGTCGTCGGTGACCTCGGCGACCAGCCCCGCCACATCGGCGCCGAACAGCGCGGCGATCTGCGCCGGCGTGGCGCCCGTGTCCTCCACGGTGTCGTGGAGCACGGCGGCGATGACGGCCGCGAGGTCGCCGCCGCTCGCGGCGACGAGCTCGGCCACCTCCGTGAGGTGATTGATATAGGGTTCCGCGGCCGCGCCCTTGCGTCGCTGGCCGACGTGCTGGCGCGCCGCGAAGTTATAGGCGCGAGCAAGTTGAGCAATCTGATCGTTGGTCTCGGGCATTGGCGACTCCTCTGCCCGTCCGCGCCGGAACGCGGACGGCCTGTAGCTCTCGATTTCAGGTAAGCGGCGACACGGCGCATGCGGCTGCCGGAAGTGTCCGGCTAAAGCCTCGACCTGTCGCTGGCCAAGCTCTGCCCACACCCGATGCCCAGGTCAAGCGGTGCCCCGTCGACCTCACAACCATCGGCGTGCGATCAGCGTATCGAAGCGAGCGCCGCAATCGGCTAGACCGGCGCTGCCGCCTGGCCATCGAAACCAGGTGCGCGGTTGATCGGGCGAGGAGTCGACCCTGACGAAGAGCGGCATCCCGGCGGTTACCAGGCTGCGCGCGGCAGCGGACCTCGGTCATCTGCAGAGCATCATCGCCAATCTCGACGAGGGCATCGTCCTGATCGCGCCCGATCAGGCGATCCTGTGGGCCAACGACGCCGCGCTGGCGATGCACGGCGCCAGAACTCTCGCCGATCTCGGCGACGACGTCGACGCGTTCCGCCGCCGCTTCACCCTCAGCTACCGCGGCAAGACCCCGCTGAAGCCGGGCGCCTACCCGATCGATCGCGCGATGGCGGGCGAAGCCTTTGCCGGCGTCACCGTCGAGGTCACCCGCTCCGGTCAGGCCGAACCCGAGTGGGTCCACCAGGTCCGCAGTCTGATCCTGACCGACGGCGACGGTCGTCCGTCCTGTCTCGCCCTCATCATCCAGAACGACACGGCAAAGTTCGAGGCCGAGCGCGACTTCAACCAGGCGTTCAGTGCCAACCCCGCACCGGCGCTGATCTGCCGGCTCGACGACCTGAAGTTCGTTCGCGCCAACCAGGGCTTCCTCGACATGACAGGGTATGACGAGGCGGCGATCGTCGGCCGATCGCTCTACCAGTTCGATATCTTCAAGAACGCCGCTGACCGCGAGCTCGCCAAGCGCCGGCTGGCGCGTGGCGAGACCGTGCCGCAGATGGAGGCCGAACTCGACCTGCCCGATGGCGACAGCAAGCTGGTCGTGGTCGCCGGGCAGACCATCGCGCTGCACGACGAGCCGTGCATGTTGTTCACCTTCGCCGATCTCGAGCCGCGCCGGCAGGCCGAGCGCGCCTTGCGCCACAGCGAGGAGCGCTTCGCCGGCGCATTCGAGCTCGCCCCCGTCGCGATGGTCGTCGCCTCGCTCAACGACCATCGCCTGCTCAACGCCAACGCCGCGTTCCACGATCTCACCGGACACGACGTCGGTCACGCGGTCGGCCATACGCCGAGCGACCTGACGTTATGGGACACCGCGGCGACGCGGCGCCGCCTCGAAAATGAACTGAAGACATCGGGACGGCTGAACAAGGTCGATGCCCGCATCCAGACGAAGGACGGCATCCTCCTCGACTGCCTCGTCTCGGCGGCGACGATTTCGGTCGGTGACGATCCCTGCGCCTTGTGGGTGATCCAGGACATCACCGAGCGGCGGCGCTCGGAACTCGATCTCGTCACCGCGCTCGAGGCGGTGATGCAGGACGCGAGCTGGTTCAGCCGCAACGTCATCGAGAAACTCGCCAGCGTGCGCGGGGCGCCGTCGACCGGCACCGCCGCCGGGATGGAGCAGCTGACCCGCCGCGAGCGCGAGGTGCTCGAGCTGGTCTGCCGCGGGCTGGCCGACAGCGAGATTGCGGCGAGGCTCAACCTGTCCCGCAACACGGTACGCAACCACGTCGCGCGCACCTATGGCAAGATCGGCGTCGGTTCGCGCGGCGCGGCGATCATCTGGGCGCGCGAGCGCGGGCTGGCGCACGGCGACTAGCGCGCGCCGCGAAACCGTATCTGATGCAGGCGCATCAGTCGATTTGACCCTCCTGCGTCTTCGGGACTGTCCGCGCCGTGACTATCTGGCCGGGACCACACAAGGAGGCTTTTCATGATCTCACTTCTTACCTGGCTGATCATCGGCGGCATCGTCGGCTGGCTCGCGGGAATCATCATGCGCGACAACAACGGCGTTCTCGTCAACATCATCGTCGGCATCGTCGGCGCGTTCATCGGCGGCCTGATCCTCGCTCGCGGCGACATCAACAATTCGCCGCTGACCCTGGGCACGTTCGCCGTGTCGCTGCTCGGCGCGGTCGTCCTCCTGGCGATCGTCAACCTCGTTCGCCGCGGCTCCATCCGCAACTGAGGCGTACGCCGCCCGGCCCGCGCCGGGCGGCAATGTCCGCCGAGGCGTCGATCAACCGGGAGGCTGCAGCCGTGTGTGACGAGGATCGGCAAACCTATTTCTGGCGCCGCGCGCGAGAGGCGCACGACCGCGCCGCCCATGCGACCGACGAGCGCGTGCGCCTCGTCCATACCGAACTGGCAATCCGCTACGAGCAGCAGGCCCGCCGGGAAGCAATTGCCTCTGGCGATCCGCCCGGCCCCGACTGAGGGACCGCCGACCGATGCTCAGAACAACGGCTTCATGACGTCGTAGCTGTGGCTCACCTTTACCGTGTTGGTGAAATGACACGAGAAGCAGTTGCTGCCCGGCCCACCCGGGGTCGACGCTTGCATGAAGGTTTCGATCGTCGAGTTGGCCAGCTCGTTGGTGCCGACCTGGTTGCCCGCGCTCGGTGGCGCGCCGAAGATGGTCCAGGTCGTGCCCACCTGGAAATACTTCGCCCGGACGTCACCTGCGGCGAGTTGGCTGATCACCGCGGCGTTGGCCGAGATCACCTGAGTGTTGAGCGAGGTATTCGTTCCGCTCGTACCCCACGGCTTGGTGCGCAGCACCGCCGTCGAGTTTATCGGCGAGCCTATCGGCGTTCCGTTGAGATTGCCCGTCGTCGCGTCCCAGCTCGGCTCCGTCGCCTGGTTGTTGAACGGACCGGACGATCCGGTCGGCGTGAACAGCCACGACCCGGCCGTGCTCTGCGGCACCGTCTTGATCCCGGAGGTCGAGGTGTAGCTGTATGGCGCGTTCGGCGTGTTGCCGAGATGCTCGAAGGTCCCCCAGACCATTTCGCCCTGGCCATTGGTGCTGCCGACGACATGGATGCCGACCATGACGAGCTTGATCGTCTTTTCTCCGTTGGGCTTCCACTGGCTGGGGTTCGACGTGTCGTAGGCCGGCACTGTCGCGTCGATCGAGATATAGTCGTCGGGGTTCGCGACCTTGTCCGCCTCGATCCAGCTGCTCTTGGATTCGATTGCCAGCGCGGTCGGGTCGACGATGGTATGACCGTGCATCGCGGCGAATGCCTTGACCGCATTGGCGTCGCTCATGGTCATCGGGAACTTGAGGGGTGTGCCGTCCGGGATCACCGCTGCGCCCTGCATCGTGCGATGGTAGGCGAACACGTCGTTGACGACGGTGATATAGTAGATCAGCGAGCCGTTCTGCGACAGCAGGACGCCGTCGTCGGCCTGGCCCGGCTCGACGTCGATGACGTTCCCGGCGCCGTCCACGAAGATCGGGAAGCCGTGCACGATGAACTTGCGCGCCTGGATCGCGTGCTGCAGCTCGGCGGTCGTGACGACAGGCGCAAAGCGGCCATTTCGCACTTCGACCACCGGATGCGCGATCCTCGGCAGTTTCAGCTTCTGCACCTGCACCTCGCGACCGCCCGCCGCGAAGAAGCGCAGCTCACCGGCTGCGCCCCGGCGCACGTCCGTCAGGCGGACTGCCGCGCCGCTTGGCAAGCGAACGACAGGCGGCACCGGTTGAGCCGGGTTCGGACGGGCGACCTCGACGACGTGGCCCGAGCGCGACAGCAGCGCCGGCAGGCGGTGCGGGCCGAGCTCGGTTGTACGCAGCCGCATGCGGATCGGGCGTCCGGCGACGTTGGGCAGGAAGGTCCTGCGGCCGTTGTCAGGTCCGGACTGGGCAGCGGGGCTGACCGTGTAGAACGCCGGCGAGAACATGATCCGCCCGCCGCCGCCGCCATAGCTTCGGGGTGCTGGCGAGGTCATCCACAGGAACATCTGCTCGCTCCAGACGAAGAACGGGCAATTGGGTGTCAGGTTGACCGTGCTGTCGGCCGGGTTGACCACACCGTTCAGCGTCACGGTGCCGCTGGCGAACATGGCGGCAAATGTAGCGGGAGCGATCGGGCAGGCCGCTTGCGGGTCGGTCGGCACCGCCTGCGCACCGGCCGAAGATCCGGTTGAGATGGCAGCAAGCACGCCAAGTGCAGCCGCAGTTGACCTGATGATCATTTTTGCCTCCCCGTCTCGTAGCCCGACCATGCTTGGACGGCGACATCTCTTAGAGACGCCTGCTGGTCTTCATCGGCTAGACGAGGAGTCAATATCGCAAGATAAGCGATAAGACAAGACAAGTTGTCGCAGCTTCGAAAAGTAATTGACTAAATTGCTCTACATAGACTGTTAACCTCTGATACTCTGATTGTTAACGATTTGGCTTGGTACAGCAGAGGTTGCGCGGCCGCTCCAAGACGAGGCACAACGCTGGAAGCCGCCGGTGCTTCGCGGGTTTCCAGTATCGAACGTGCGTGAAGCGCCCTCTGCCTGAACCGGCAGGCCGGCCCCGCGACGCCCGTCGGGCCACAGGCTCATCGCGGTTCCGCTCGCATGGCATCGGTCTTGACTGGCGCGCACGCGAAAAACATTAGTGTATTAACGGGGGACTTCGAGGGGGCAGACGTTGGTCTTCAATTCGTTGACTTTCGTCCTGTTCTTCCTCGTCGTGGTCAGCTGCCATCATGCGCCGCTGCCGTGGCCCGTGAAGAAGCTCAACCTGTTGATCTTCAGTTATCTTTTCTACGCGGCGTGGAACCCGCCGTTCATCTTGCTGCTGTGGGCCTCGACCATCGTCGACTGGTGGATGGCGAAGCTGATCTATCGCGAGGACCGACCCGCGCAGCGCAAGCGGCTGCTCGTCGTCAGCCTCGCGCTCAATCTCGGCATGCTCAGCTATTTCAAATACGGCGCGTTCGCGCTGAAGAACTGGCAGGCGCTGATGGCCTCGGTCGGGGTCGCCTACACCCCGCCGGCATGGGATATCGTCCTGCCGATCGGCATCAGCTTCTATACCTTCGTGACGCTGTCCTACACGCTCGACGTCTATCTGAAGCGCGCCAAGCCCGGGAACAGCTTCCTCGACTTTGCGCTGTTCGTGACCTATTTCCCGCATCTCGTCGCCGGCCCGATCGTCCGCCCGATCGACCTCATCCCGCAGTTCGCACAGCCCCGCGTCGCCAGCCGCGCGCTATTCCTGTGGGGACTCGCGCTGATCACGCTCGGCTTGTTCCAGAAGGTCGTCGTCGCCGACACCCTGCTCGCGCCGGTCGCCAACGATGTCTTCGGCGCTGCCAATCCATTGCCGCCGCTCGACGCCTGGGCAGGCGTAATTGCATTTCGCGGGCCAGATCTTCGCCGACTTCGCCGGCTACTCGACCTGTGCGATCGGCGTCTCGCTGTGTCTCGGCTTCTCGCTGCCGGTCAATTTCCGTTACCCGTATGCTGCGATCGGCTTCTCCGATTTCTGGCGGCGCTGGCACATCTCCCTGTCGACCTGGCTGCGCGACTATCTGTACATTCCCCTCGGCGGCAACCGCAGCGGCCACTGGCAGACCTACCGCAATCTGATGATCACCATGCTGCTCGGCGGGCTGTGGCACGGAGCCAACTGGACCTTCGTTGCCTGGGGCGGGCTCCACGGCACCTATCTCTCGGTCGAACGCTTCGTGCGCAACCGCTACGGGTGGCAGAGCGAGCCGTCGGGCCTCGGCATCGAGGCTGACGCTCGCGCTGGGAACGTATGTCCTGATCTGCATCACCTGGGTGTTCTTCCGCGCGACCGATTTCGATGCGGCCGGCCACCTGCTCCGCGACATGGCCGGGCTGAACCGCGCCGCCTTGCCGATCATCGCCACGGTCCCGCTCGCCCTCGGCACGCTCGCGATGGCGGCGATGCTGACGTTGCACTGGCGGCTGCGCGACGCCGAGCTCGAGGAGGTCGTCGCGCGTCAACCGGCGTGGCTGGTCGGCGCGGTCGTCGGCGCTGATGGCGACCGCCGTGATCCTGGCTCAAGGAGAGGGCGGTGCCTTCATCTACTTCCAGTTCTGATCGTCCTCATGACGACTATTGGGTCCGTCCGATGGCCGAACGGACGGCGCCGCCGATCGCTTGGGTGCGTGCCCTGATCGTGGCGCTGGTCGTCATCGCCGCCGGCGTTGCGTCATGGGAACTGGCGATGCGTCACGAAGGCCTGTCGACGCGCGATATCGGCGACAGCAGTTCGGCGTGGGCACGGGAGCGGCGGCGGGTCGACGCTGTGCCCGGCACGCCGATCATCATCGGTTCGTCACGCCTGTTGTTCGACGTCGACACGGTGCTGTGGGGGCAGTTGACGGGAACGCGCCCGATCCAGCTGGCACGGGAGGGGACCGACCCGCGCCCCGTGCTGACCGATCTCGCCAAGGATCCCAAGGTCACCGGACTGGTCGTCGTCGGCTACGACCCGCTGGTGTTCTGGCGCATTGGCGGCAGTGGCGGCAAGCTGGTCGCCGAGGCCCGCAAGGAGCCGTTATACAAGCGCGCCGACCTAGCGGTTCACGACGTCCTCGCGCGGCTGTTCGCCTTTCTCGACGGCAGTTTCACCCCGATGGGCTTCCTCAATCATCTCGACGTGCCGCAGCGAACCGCGCGCGGCGGCTTCAATCAGCCATGGAAGCTGGCAGAAAGCGGCGAACGCCGCGACACGGCGATGTGGCCGCGCGTCGAAAGCGACCCTGCCTACCGCCGCCGGGCGGCGGCGATCTGGCTGATCCCGCCACCGCCGGGCGCGAAGTCGGCCACGCCGGCGGACAAGGCGAAATCGATCGACGCGATCGCCCGCGACGTGAAGGCGATACGCGCGCGTGGCGGCGAGGTCGTCTTCATCCGGTCGCCGTCCGATCCGCCGCTGCTGACGCGGGAAGATACGCTGCATCCGCGCGCGCTGACATGGGACCGCCTGCTCGCGGCCACCGGCTCGCCGGGGATCTATTGGAGCGACGACCCCGTACTCGCGGAGTTCCACACGGTTGAATTGTCTCACCTGGGCCGCGCCGACCGCGCACCGTACACGCGTCGTCTGATCGCCTTGATCGCACAGATCCCGGCTACCGCGCGTAAACTATCATCGAGTCAGCCAACCGATCGTCCTGGCTCGCATCGTGATAGCGGAAGGGAGTAGCCCGCGATATTGCGGTTCCAGCGCGACGGCCACGCGCGACCGTATGGCGGGTTGTGCATCCCCGCCCAGGAACGCCAGAACGGCGACTGAAACTGGCATGGTCTGCACGAGAGCAAGATCGCCTATGCGCTCGGCACCGTCAACGATGGTGGACAATCTTGTTACGGTGTCGTTGGCACGGTTGGATTAGCGGGTCACCGACCGGCTCCCTATATGGGGTGCCCCAGAGCCGATGGAGTGCTCGATGCCCTACTTCCTGGTTCCGGTTGCGATCGTCTTGCTGGCGCTGCTCACCGTGGCGCTGAAGACCTTTGGCATGAACCAGGAATACGAGCGGGCCGTGCTGTTCCGGCTCGGCCGGCTCGGGCACGACCAAGGGGCCCGGCTGGTACTGGCTAATCTCCCTTTCTCGACCGCCTGGTCCGGATCGACATGCGCACCATGACCGTCCAGCTCGAGACGCAGGAGACGATCACCCGCGACGGCGTCGCGGTGAAAGTCAACGCCGTGCTGTGGTTCCGCGCCGCCGACCCGATCGCGCGTGGTCACGAGCGTCGAGCACTGGCAGGCGCGCCGTCATTCAGGCGGCCGAGACGGCGTCTGCGCGACGCAATCGGCCAGAGCGACCTTGATGCCGATGCTCGAAGGACCGCATCGGCATCAACCGCCGGCTACTCGACCTGCTCGCCGCCGCCGCCGAGCGCTGGGGTGTGGAGATCGACGCCGTCGAGTTGAAGGACGTCGACATCCCCGAGCAGATGCAGCGCGCAATCGCGCGCGAGGCCGAAGCCATGCGCGAGAAGCGCGCCCGTATCATCAAGGCGGAAGGCGAAATGCGACGCGGCGCAGAAGCTCGCCGACGCCGCCGCCGTGATCGGCACGTCGCCGGGTGCACTGGAACTGCGCCGCCTGCAGACGCTCACCGAGATCGGCGTCGAGCACAACAGCACGATCATCGCCATGCTGCCGGTGGAATTGCTTCACGCCGCGCAGAAGCTCGCCGGATTGCCTGCCAAAACGGCCGAGTAAGCCACCACCACGTGGTTTACGCTACGCCTTTGCGACCGGTCAGACCCACTCGCAGACATTCACACCGCCATTCGCACTGCCCAAAAACCGACGCTCATTCAGCGTCCAGTTTCGCGAATGGCGTTAGCAGCGATCGGCCTGGCCTGCCGGAGCTTGAGCTTAGTTTACGACATGGCCTCGGCAAAAAGGCCGCTCGCCCATTAGACCGTTCACCGAGACCAACTACGGGTCAGCAAAAAGCGTACATGGGCGATCGATCTCGGCGTTTCAGATGTTCCCGCAATCGGTTGGGGCCTGCTTGCCGGCAAAGCGCGCTGCAATCCAGGCGAGCGTTTCGTCCGTCGAGTCCCTGGCGCTCGTCGCGTGACCCGGACCGTTTATCTTCAGGTATTTCAGCCGTGCCCCTGAACGGCACAGCGCTTGAGCATGCGCAAGCGTCACGCCGGGCGCGACGAGGTCGTCCTTCGGGTTCTGTGCGATCAACATCGGCACCCCGAACTGCCGTGTGGTGGGGCTGTTGATCCGTGCCAGCCGTGCCCAAGGCGGGATCGTGCCCAGATCCTTGCTCTTGAGGCGATCGCGAACGGTCATGATCCCGACCATGGTGAGTAGCTTGGGCTTCCCCTCGAGCTGGACGCAGTTGTTGCGGGCCAGCCGTACCATGATGCCCTGCGTCTGCGGTCCGCCCAGCGTCGACAGCGGCGCACCGTAATGGTTTGACCAGCTGTAGCCGATGAACGACGTCATCAGCGCACCGACCGCCTTATTCGGGACTTGGCGTACATTCTCGGTGAGATCGGTGACTGGTGCCGCGGCGGCGACGCCGACCAGGTGCAGCTCCGGCGCGTAGCGGTGGGCAATCTGGCCGGTCCACAGTGCCGCGTGACCACCTTGGGATTCGCCCCAGACCGCGAAACGGTCACCTGCCGCAGCGCCCGCGATGGAGCGCGCCGCGCGCACCGCATCAAGCACGGAGCGACCTGTATCTTCGCCGACGAGATAAGGATGGACGCCGCCGCTACCCAAACCAGGGTAGTCCGGCGCGACCACGACATAGCCTTTGCGGACGCCTTCAAGTCCGGGCGTGTGCGTCCAGAACGCAGGGCTGAGCGATGGGGCGCATTGGGGCGCGACACCAAGGGTGCCATGCGTCCAGGCCAACACGTCGCGCCGCTTGGGCGGGATCGCCTCGCGCGGCGCGACCACGATACCGGTCACCCGCAAGAACCGGTCGCGGCTGTCAGTCGTCCAGTAGCCAATCTTCCAGGCCTGCATTCCGCCCGGCGTGTTGATCACCGGCTCCGCCGAAATGAGTTCGCCTGCCCGCTGCGCAGATGCCGGCGTTGAGCCAAGGCCAATGAAACACGCGACGATGACTGCCCACTTCATGCAAATTCCTTCCGCCGCCAACGTCAGCCAAACGTGCCAGCAACTGTCGGAGGAGGCTCTGGCGCAGGTTGCCTTGAGGTTTCCCGTCATCGGAGTGCCTGTCAACGACAATGAGTTCGGCGCATTAAGGGTCCGCTCATAGCCGGTTAGTGCTAACGTTAGGGGCGTCGGTTTCGCGCAAGAGAGTGATATGCCCATCGTCAAAGTTCGCTGGCATGGCCAACGCCTGTCGCCTCAGAGGATCAAGCTCGATGTCCCGGGGTGGGGCGGTGCGAAACAACCGCGGGCGGACGGTAATCATGAACAGGCGTGGCACTGCATCCCCTTCTCGGAATATGCCCTGTATGGCTTGGAGGTCGTCTATCCGTTCGACGACGAGATGCGCGTGACAAGCGTCGACGGCCGCGTCCAACTCGACGCCGACTGGGGCGAGCCGCCCGACGACGACACGATGTGGCCGCCGTTTCGGACATTCGGCGAAGACTACTATTCCTATCAGCTATCGCTCGACGTCGAGGTGCCGCCGGGATGGGCGATCAGGACCGAGCCTCATCCGCGCTATTTCACCGACGCCACCAACACGACCCCGCTGGCTGTCCCGGCGCTCATCCGCTCCGACTGGTGGCCGATGACGTTTTTCTGCATCTTCAAGGCACCACCGCCCGGCGCGACGCACATCTTTCGCCGAGGAGAGCCGTTCATCAGCATCGTCGTGATACCTGCCGACCCTGACCTCGACCTGCAGCCGATGACCGAAGAGGAGGCGGCGCAGCGGGAAATGCGAGCGCGTCGGCTGGCTGCCAACCGCGATCGGCTCGCCGAAGGTACGCGGTGGGTGTCATCGACGAACACCGTATTCGACGGGACTTATCGTAACTTGGCACGTGCTGCACGGGCGAAGCAGAAGGACGCCGTCGACAAGCCGTGACGAGGTTTTTGTCGGACGATACACAGCGCGGCTGCGTGTTGTTCATCATGGTGCCAACTGTCGCGGCGTAGCGTTCGGCTGCAGCGGGCGACGTTGGATTGTTCCGCTGTATGTGACCACCTTCGAAGGAGGATACGATGGAACGTAGAACCGAGATCATGGTCGGCGCCGCGGCGGCCGCCCTGACGGCCGCAAGCCCGATGCTGGCGACGCCTGCCGCTGCGCAGCCGATCCCGGCGGCTTTAAGCTACGCCGATCTGCTTGAGCCGGTGCCGCATGCGGTCGAGCGACTGAACGCGGCAGACGGTGCCGCGCGTTTCATCCCGGTTCAGTACCAGCAGGACGGCCCGCAGGCGCATCACCATCACCATCATCATCATCATCACTCGCGGCGCTGGTACCGGGCCAACGGCTATGTGTGGAGCGGTGGCGCGTGGGTTCTGCGTCCGGTGAACCACCACCATCATCACCATCACCACCACCATTCAAACTACTAGAACGTCAGGTGCCGGGCCGAGAGGCTCGGCACCTTGTCGTAAGCTCGAGAAACGGGGGACGAACGGGGGCGGGGCGCCGTAAAACGTGCGGCAGCGCGTTTCAAAGCATCGAAGCGGCGCGTCCAACAAGTATCAGGCGACGAAGCGGACGACGCCACCGTCGACCCTGAGCGCCGCGCCGCTGGTCGCGGACGCCTGAGGTGAGCACGTGTACACGACGAGGTTCGCCACCTCTTCGGTCGTGGCGAACCGTCCGATCAGGGTCGTTGGCCGCATGGTCGCGAGGAACTGCGCCTCAACCTGTTCGACCGTAGCGCCCGACTTGGCTGCCGCCGCGGCGAGGTAGCCCGACAGCCCTTCCGATCGGGTCGGCCCGGGAAGGATGGCGTTGACCGTCACGCCAGTGCCGGCAACGGACTCGGCGAGGCCGCGCGACACCGCCAACTGCGCGGTCTTGGTCATCCCATAGTCGATCATCTCTTTGGGGATGTTCACCGCCGACTCGCTGCTGATGAAGACGACGCGACCCCAGCCGCGAGCCACCATCGGCGCAAGATAGTGGCGCGCCATCCGAACGCCGCTCATTACATTGAGCTGGAACAGGTCGATCCAGTCATCGTCGGTGATATCTCCGAACGGTTTCGGATGAGCGGTGCCGACATTGTTCACCAGGATGTCGACCGCCGGCATCTTCGCGGCCACGGCGGCCGCGCCCTCGGCCGTGGCAAGGTTGGCGGCGATACCATCAAGCTTCGCTTGCGGCAGAAGAGCGCGCATCTCCGCAAGGGCGCGGGCGACTCGCTCCTCGCCGCGGCCGTTGATCAATACCGACGCACCGGCACGAGCCAGCCCTTCCGCGATTGCCCGTCCGATGCCGCCGGTGGAGCCGCTGACGAAAGCGGTCTTACCCGTGAGGTCGATGATCATGCCCGAACTATCCTTATGGCTGGAGCTAATCGATGCGGTGGTCGGGCGGTGGCCCATGCGGCGCACCGGTCGCGAGTCGATGAAGCGCCTCGTGGATGCCGGTCTGGAAGGAGGATCCAAGGGCCAGGCGATAGAGCCATGCCAACGGCCCCGCGACGATCAACGCGTGATCGATCCGCGTCCCGCCCACCACCGGCGTCAGAACGTGCGTTGCGGTCAGGGTTGCGAGGGGCAGCCGCGTCACCTCGGTGTAGTGCTGGTCCGTCACCACATCCGTGAACGTCCAAGGAAACGCCGGCCCGCCATTGCCCTGATTGCTGCCCGAGGTTCCTGTCGCAAACGATCCATTGATCGCGCGGATCTTGACGAGGTGATCCCAGTTTGGTGTCCGTCCCGCATCCGAATACCAAACCCAAATCTGTGCCGGCGTCGCGGGAGACACCTCGCTAGCGTTTACCTGCCACGATGGAACGAGTAGCGCGCCAGCAGCAAGTGCCAACGCGCCACCGACAGCGACTGTGCTCGCGATCCAGCCAAGCCTCTGCACGACGCTCTCCATATTGACAGCGTCAACACTTCTCACTGAATATGGACGGTGTCAATTGCAAAGCGTATGAGCCGGAGATGGCTCGCGGTTATCATCATGGCGACCTAAAAGCGGCGCTGATCACCGCGGCGATCGACTTGCTCGATGCCGGAGGTCCTGACGCTGTGACGGTGCGAGCAGTGGCGCGCCAAGCCGGGGTGGCGCATTCGGCACCGGTCAACCATTTTCACGATCGCGCGGCGCTGTTGACCGCGGTCGCCAATCTCATTTTTGCCGACCTCATTTCCGCGATCGACGAGGCCTTCGCCGCAGCCAGGTCGCCGATCGACAAGCTACGCGCGTTCGGCCCCGCCGTGACGGCCTTCGCGCTCGCTCAGCCCAATCGCTACCGCCTGCTATGGCGTCGAGAAAGCCTTGCCCCCGACGACCGGTTCATCGACGAGGGTGTTTCGCTGATGTGCGAGCGACTAAAAGTTTTGCTGCTGGCGGGCGGAGCGCCCACGGATCGCGATATCGACAGCGAAGTGATCGCCTTGTGGTCGATGACCCACGGCTATGTCGCCTTGCGGCTCGACGGTAATCTTGTCGCTGGCGACGACGCGGTCAGTGGAAAATCACGAGACGCTGCAATCGTGGATGTTCTGCTAGTCGGCTTGTACCGACGGGGAGTGTCCTAGCATGAATACTCGCGGGACCTTCGACGAATTCCAGACACCCAGCTTTGAAAAGCCTGATGCCCAAAGCAGCCACTTATTAATGTCGCCCGTAATCTAGCCGGACTAGCGTGCACAACCGTTCCAGCGTCGTTAAATGCGTATCAGAAACAGACTTCCATTTACGCGACAGCCGCACCAATCGCCAAGATGCCTCTAGCTTCTACGGCGAGAGCTCAGGTTCCCGGTTACTTCGTCAGCCACTCTCCCAGCGCGCGGGTAACCAATGGCATGATCAGCCACGTCATGGCGGCGCAAGTAATTGCGACGCTGGCGGCCAGGGCTCCCGGCGGCCCGAGCACGTCGAAGCGGAGCTCCCGCGCGACGGGTTGCACCACAAGTAGAAGCGGAAAGAGGCCGCAGAAGGTCGCCACGGCGGATTTCCAGCGCTTCGGCGCCTTCACGCCCGCGGTCGGCACCCAGCCTTCCATGCCGGTCCTGACCCGGGTCGCATACGGCTCGACGAGCATGGATTTGAGCCGCGAGATGAAGCCGGCATGTTCGGGCGAGGCGAGCCAGCTGGCGAGATCGTCGTCGCTGGCAAATGCGACCGAAATCCGGCGCTCGACGGCTCCATCCTGTCCGTCGCTCTTCGTGACGTCGATCGAGACGGCACGACCGACAGCCCGCGCCGACCCGTTCATCTCGCTTGTCAGCCGATCGAAGGCTGTCTCCTGTTCGGGCGCAATGTGGGCCGTCACATCGAACACGATCGGCCTGTCGACGGCCGGGCTGGCGAGATCGGCAGATGGCTCGCGCACTGCGGGGGTGGCCATGTTCAACTGTCCCGACCGGTCACGAGCGAACGTCGCCGAGTGGGGCCATCTGCTGCGCGGCGAGGGCACGCTGCACCGACGGATCGCGCTCGAAGCTATCCCGGTAGCGGCGCAGGTTGGGGTATGCCGCCAGCCCCGCCGAGGCGTTGTCCGCCCAGCGCAGCAGGACGTAGAGATAGGCGTCGGCGACGCTCCGCCGGCCGTGCAGGATGAACGCGCTCGCGCCGAGCCGCTCTTCCAGCGCCTCCAGCATGGGCGCCAGCACCGCCAGCGCCTTCGCCTGCAACGCCGGAAACTGCTCGGGATCGTCGAGGAAGCGCTGGGGCATGAAGAACGGCTTGAACGCGACATGGACCTCGCCGGTGAGGTAGCTCATCAGCTGCGTCAGCTCGTAGCGGCTGTCGGGATCGTTCCCGGCGCCGAGCGCTGCCTGCGGATAGCGGTCAGCGAGATAGGTGAGGATCGCCGCCGCCTCGGTCAGCACCCTGCCGTCCCCGAGCCGGAGGGCCGGCACCTGGCCGCTGGGATTGATCGCGAGAAAGGCGTCGGCGCGGTTGTCGCCGCGCGCCATGACCTCGACCGTGAACGGTTCGCCGATCCATTCAAGGACGATGTGCACCGACACCGCACACGTGCCGGACATACTGTAAAGCTTCATGGGAACTCCCGGGAGGCGGCGTCAGAGACGCAGTGCAATGGATGTCATGCCGAAGTTCTCGTCCTGGGCGCCGCCCTGGCGGAGGAAGTCGCCGACGAAGAAATGGACGTAGGCCGCCTTGACGGTGACGAACCGGTTTACGCGCCAGCTCGCCTCGATCTGCTGCTCGACTCCGCTGAAGGCGTCGCTGCTGGCGGTCGGCCGGACCAGCGGGAACAAGGGCGCGGCGTAGAAGGCGTCGCGGGTCGAATAGCGCCACAGCCCCTCCACGGTGTACTGCAGCAAGAGGTTGCGCAGCGGCGTGGCCGTGGCGACGAGGCCAGGCTGCACGAGGTTGGCCGGCGCCTCGATCGTGGCTTCGGTCGAATAGGCGACGTTGGGGTAGAGCGCGTTGAAGGTGCCGATACGCGCGCTCGTCGGATCGCCGCCGCTTAGCACGTCGATCCGCAACGTGACGTGCGGCGTCCACGGCAGGGCGGCGAAGCGCCAGCCGATATCACCGTGCGCGGCGAAGGCGCGGACGCTCCGGCCGGCCGCGCTGCCAGTCTGGCCGATGCCGCCGACCGAGCCGTCGAGCGACCCGCGCGATCCGCGCAACCGCAGCCCGAAGGTGTCGGTACGCTCCTCGCCCGCCGCGCCGTAGAGGCTCACGGCGGAATTAGTGTTGTGGTAGTAGAAGCCATCGACCGCAAAGCTGCCAGCCGGCGCCACGGTCAGATGCACGCCCTCGAGTGACTGGCCGTGCAGGCGCCCGTCATCGAAAACGCCAGGATTGACCGCGACCGGCTTCACCGCGAAGGCGTCCCCACGCCACGGCCCGCCGGCGAAGGTGAGCCGCGCGCCGTCCCAGACCTGGCGCACGTTGGGTCCGTCGCGCAGGCCGATGATCGCACCGTCGTCGAAGCTCATCTCGGCGCGGCCGAAGCGCAGGGTGGCGCGCCCGCCCGCGACGCTGGCGCCGACGTCTACGAACGCCTGCGCCAGGTCCAGCCGGTCGACGTCGGTGGGAACGGCGGCGGGCGCACGCCCGGCCTCGTCATGGTTGCCGAGCTGGACGAAGGCGCGGACCGCAGGCCCCAGCTGGAGATCGGCGAAGACCAGCAGGCGGTGCAAATCATAGGCATTTGCGCCGACGTTGCGGAAGCCGAGCAGGGCGACGTCGCTCGCCTCGACGCGCTCGCGCAGGTCGGCACCGAAGGAGAGATAGTCGCCGGGGCCGAGGCCGATGTACTTGATGGCGGCATAGCCGTCCCCGCCGGCAGCCGTGGCGGCGTAGACCGTCGGATCGTCGTCGTAACGGAACGGCGACGTCGGCGGCGGTCCCTCCGCCGAGTGCGCGACGCTCCCTATGATGAGCGCGAGCGCTGCAACGATTGTTCGTCTCACGGCGCGGCTCCGACGAAGGCGACGCGATAGGCAACGGGGTCGACCCGCTCGGCGAGCGCCCCGACCTCGGCCATGTGCGCCTTGGCCGCCGGCAGCGCGAGCATCGCATCGAGATCGGCCTGGCGCTGCCACTGGACGTAGTTGACCACCCGCGTGCCGTCGAGGCTGACGTGAACCGAGCTGCCGACGAACCCGGTCAGCGCCTGCGCCACCGTCGCGGTGAACCGCTGCAGTGACTGGACGATCGCCTCCTGGCGCTCGCGCGAGGTGTGGAAGGTGTTGATCAGCGTGAAGATGTCCGCCGCCGCATCGATCCGCGCGACCATCAGCAGGCAGTCGTTATGAACATGGTCATGGCTCGCTCCGCTGGCTGCAAGCCGACCCTAGCGGCGATCACTTGGATGACTACTCGGGCGCAGTGGGAAAGACCTTCCCGCCGGCGGTACAATCAATCGTCTGGAGGCGCGAAAGCTAGGCCTCGATGCGGATCGACCCGCGCAGCGGCGATGACCCCATGGTCAGCCGTTCATAGGCATCTAGCGGCTTCCCAGAAGCGATCACCCATTCATACTGTCCTTTGGGTGGTTGCGGGATCCCGAAAGCGCCCGCTGGACGGGACGGAGGGATAGCAACCGGCCCGGCTGCTCTCGGATAGCCGAAGCGAGCGCCGAGCGTCGCGAAACCCCGGCATCGGGATGAGACCCCGATGCTCCTTACCGGAAATCCAAATACGGGCTAATACCACGCCGATCGGCCGATTCGCGCGACCTGCCCGGCATACAGAAGGCGTGCTACTTTATGTTCGACGAGGTTGGTTTTCCCCGTGGCCCTGATTTAGACTACGGCGCGCCCATTCTCGACTTTTTCGTATATTGCAGTCGTGCCGCTGAAGGTGTCGACGAGGTCGAGGTCAACCGCATGGTCGAGTGGTCGCAACGCCGCAATATCGAACGTGGCATCACCGGGGTGCTGGTTTTCGGCAGCGGCGTATTCTTCCAGTGATTGAGGGGCCGCCCGCCGAGGTAGAAAAGCTGATCGCGAGCCTGCATGTCGACCCGCGTCACTACGACATCGTTCCGCTGGACCGGGGTGTGGAGAAGCGCGAGCGTCTTTATCCGCATTGGGAAATGGAGCGGGTCGGAGCAGACGACATCCGCGCGGTGCTGCAGGAAGCCCTCGGGAGCGCCGAAGACGAAAAAAACATCGCGGCCTTGAAGCGCATTCTGAAGCACCTTGAACTAGGTCCGTTGGATACACTCGGACGAACTTAAATCGGACAACTACAGGCGGCTTTGAGCCCAACGCCCCAGTAGTGGACATCCAAGCCCTCTCGTGAGCTCAACAAGTTTGGCCAATCGTTCATCTTCGGTTTCGATAGGCCACAATATCCGCTGCTTCGTTTCGACTGGCGCGCGTTGAAGCGCGCTGGTCATCCGTCGCCGCGGCTCAGGCAACCACCCCCTTCTGGCGTCGCCGGGCAGAGGCGCCGATCACGCCGAAGCCGATCATCATCATGGTCCACGCGGCCGGCTCTGGCACCGCCGCGGTGACCGCGTTGAAGCTGTACGTTGCCCCTTCGTCGCCGTCGTAAAGCCATAGCGAGTAGGTGCCCGGACCGAGCGCGCCCTTGAACCCGGTGGCTCCCGGAACGGGGAAGCCAGGAGCGTAGGTATTGCCGATATTGGGCAAGATGTCGGTCCCAACCTGCCCTTGGTTCACGAGGGTATAGCCAAGGAGACCGGCGGCGGAGCTGTAATCTGGGGCGACGTGCACATGATTGCCCGCAGCAAGACCGAGGAAGATGTTGTCGACGCGTGGGTCTGTTATGATCGAGGTGCCATTGCCGACCACGAACTGCGTCAGGCGCTCACCCGTGGGAACCACGAACGTCACGTAATCCATGTCCTGGTGGGTCCGCTCGCCGTGCGGGCCGACATGGGGACCGTAGGTATCGATCACGCCGCTGATCAAGTTGCTGCCGAGAGTCAGTTCACCGAGCAGAGTCGGGTGCGCTGGGTCGTTCGAGAAGTCGGCGGTTTCGGTGAAGTTGGTCGCGCGTGCGGCGGTGGCCGCGAACACAACTGCGGCAAGCGAGGCAATGAAGGTAGCACGAAACACGGCTTTTCTCCTGCGGTTGTGCGGCGCGCGCTGCGCCTGCTATCGTGGGGTTAGCGCCGATATCGGCCAATCGCGCGTCAAACAGGGTGTCAGCGCGTTATTGACGGTGTTTTGACGGGACAGCGCCAGCGCAGCGCGGGGTCAGCGCAGATGTCCGGCCACTGGCCGGTCGCCTGCCAATATGGCCACAGACCTTGGAATCGCGCGACAGCGGGGAAACGCGGCGACAGCAACAAGGCTCGGGTATCAGGGCGGAAGAATACTTCGGTTTGGACCGGCGCGTGGCGCGCGACCTCGAGCGCATCGTCCATGCGGCCGAGGGCCGCGAGCATGATCAGGCGTTCATCGGCATGCGCGGGTATCCCACGGAGCACCGTCGCCCGCGCCAGCAGCGCCGCGGCGTCGGGGCCGTGCGGGTCGTCGATAGCGCGCGTGCGCATCATCAGCTTGCCTGCGAGGCTCGGCTCGAACGCGTCCCCGGCGGCGGCTATCGCCGCGCGCGCGGCGGCCGTGTCGCCGCTCTCGATCCACAGAGTGACTCGGCGCCTTGCGATGATGTGACCTGGATCGTACACCCCACGATCGTCGAGCATTGCGAACGCGGCGCGCGAATCGCCGACCCGAAGCAGGCGCTCGGCGACGTCGGCGCGCTTGGCTGGCGAGGCCGGGTCGAGTGCCAGCGCCCGCTGGCCTTCGATGACCGCCTCCTGCAGCCGGCCGACGCTGGTCAGCAGATCGCCGAGGTGATTGGGCAGGTGCGGATTGTCCGGCTCCGCAACGAGGCCGCGGCGCAGCGCCGCCTCCTGTCTCGCGAAATCGCGGCGTTGCGCGGCAAGCACAGCACGCGCCAGCCACGCCTCGCCCGTTCGAGCATCAAGCGCCAGCGCGCGGGCAGCCTCCCCCTCGGCTTCGACCTGCATCGGTGCAGCGAGCGCGGTCGGCGCAAAGCCGGCGTTGATCGCCAGCGTCGCGGCAAGATGGCCGTGGGCGTAAGGATCGTGCGGCGCGGCAGCGACGAGCCGGCGGGCGAGCGCGAGCGTGGCTTCATCGTCCCTTTGGAAGCCGCCCGCCTGCATCGAGTTGCAGAAACTCATCAGCAGCGCGGTCTCCGCTTCGTCGCGCCTTGTCGGGGGCCCGCCAGCGGCACAGGTGATCGCGCGTGCAGTGCGATGGCCGAGCCGGTCGGCGGCGGCGGCAGCGCCGTCCCGGCCGATCGCGGCGCGCGCCGACCACAGCAATGCGCCCTGCGGCGTCGTCACCCGCGCCACCGCTGCGTCGCCGTTGACCATCGCCCCGGCGATCCAATCGACGTGCGAGCTTTCAGTACCTGGAGCCAGCCCGACCCGGGTCGCCACCAGCATCGTGCGCACCGCGTCGACGAACTGCGTCGCCGCCGCGCGGGTTGCCGCATCGGTCGCACCGCTAGGCGGCGTCAATAGCACGATCGTCTGATGCGGCGGCGCCGGGCGGAGCACAAAACACAGCGCCAGCGCGCCGATCAGTGCCATTCCGACGAACGCGAACGGCCGACTACGCCGTGTGGCCGCACCAGCCGGCGGCGGTGCCGCGACGTCGACAGGCAGCAACGCGCGGCGCGACGCGAGCCAGTAATCAAAGGCCGGATCGACCCGCTCGAGCGGCGACAGGGGGAAGTTCCCGCCGACTGCGATCACGGCATTAAGGGTCACCGTTTCGCTATCGGCATCGATCAGTCCTGGCGACTGGCTGCGTAGCTCGAACAGGCACTGGCGCAAGCTAGCGCGCGCCTGTTCGCTGCCGCGATCGCTCCACAGGAGCGCGGTGAGAGTGTTTCGGGCCGCTGTCCGTTCCGGCATCGCGGCGAGGTAAGTGATTAGTGCGCGCGCCTTCTTCGCCCGCGGAGTTGCGTTGCGACCGTCCGGGGCGATGACACGGACTCCTTCGCCCACCGCGATCCGCCACTGTCCCGGTTCTGCTCCCACGGCGCTTGCCCCGCGTCGTTGCCGGCCTAGGTTACTATCCGTAAACCTCCAGCGCCAGCCATCTCGATACCGCGCTCAGGGTAACCGGCCACGCGGCATGCAGAGTGGGCCCTTGAAGCTGCCAATTTTTTATGAATGGATTAACCCACCCCAAAGGTTTAGCGACGAAACGACCCAGAGCCAGTCGTTCGCGCTGCCTTTGCCGCTTCCCGAAGAGGACGTTTGTTCAGATTCTGATCCGATTGTGCTAGTACATCCTGAACTGCACTTCCCTGTTAAACCCGAATAGCAGGGAAATCGAGACGAGATAGTTCGGATCAGCCTGCGTCGCGCACACAGTCTGCAAAATCACTCAGTTTCGTTGCTCGGACGCTTACTTAGCCGCCCCGACATTGGCCGGTTCGTCGTCCTGCGTGGTGAGCTTGCCACTGCGCATCCAGCTGAGGACCGGCACCGCGATCAGCAGACAGGCGCCGAGGCTTACCCCGGCGTCCATCAGGAATTGCCCGGTCACATTGCCCGCCAGCTTGTAGCCCCAGCCGTCGAGTGCCAGCATATAGGTATAGGGCAGCAACGCCGCGGTGGTCAGCAGGCCGAACTGCGTCGCGGCGATCGGACTGCCGCGCCTGATCGACCCGAAGGTGATGGCATTCTGCGCGACCTGCGCGATCGACTGCGCGATGTTTTCCCCGCATACCGCGATCAGATAGATCAGCCACGTGTGCGGCAAGCCGATGATCAGTACGGTGAACACCGCGCCGACCGCGCCGATGCCGAGGTATAGAACCGGCGCCTGGACAAAGCGCAGGCACCACCGACCCAGCAGCGCCGCCGCCATGCCGACCGCCGTCGGTCCGATGCCGTTGGCGAAGTCGACCATTTCGGCCGAGGCATGGAAGTCGCGCCCCAGTCCCCCGAAGGCATTGGTCAGGGTGAATGCCGCGCACGGCAGCGCCAGCATCGCCGCAATGCGCAGCACGCGCGGTTGCCGGACCAGCACCGATACATCGCGGACGAGGTCGCCAAAGCTTTCGCGCACTGCCTTGCGACCCAAGTCGGGCGACGGGATCAGCCGCTGCAGCAGGATCGGTGCCAGCGCGATCACGCCCACCATGATCTGCCCCGCCGGTGCGGGCAGTCGCGAGATCAGCTGGTACTGGCAAAATGCGCCGATGCCGAAACCGACCCCGTTGCCGATGGTGAACCATGCCCCGATGGTGTCGTCCTGATCCTTGGGCAGCGCCGCACCCAGCCAGCCGCCCAGCGCTGTCGTCAGCATCACCAGCGCCAGCGCATCGGCCATCATGAACGGCGCGACCCACGACCCGGTCGGCGGCAGCCCGAGCAGGATCGCGGTCAACCCCGCCACCGCTATCCCCAGACCGCGCGCCCACGCCTGTCGGCTGATCAAGGTGTCGAGGATCGGAGCGACCGCGAAGGTCATCAGCGAGGCCAGCCCGGAAAGGAACACCAGCCCGGCAATCTTCGGTTCGCCGACTCCGTGCGCCGCCATCAGCTGCGGCATCGTCACCAGCACCCCGGCATAGGAAAAGCCATAGGCCGAGTTCGACAGGCCCATGGCCCAAACATGCCGCGGTCGCTCTGGTGCAGTCCCGCTCATGATTTGCCCGCGCCCCCGCTGGGCACGTCACGCCCGCATGTAACCTGTCGAAGGCCAGCTGATCGAGCAACGCTTTTTAGCCGGGCGGTTACTGTTCATCGAATTACGCCTA
>CAWJZA010000010.1:0-434517 GCA_963847215.1 uncultured Alphaproteobacteria bacterium | reverse complement strand
AGGAATTCTACCGCGAGATGCGCAAGCGCACCGGGCTGCTGATGACGTTCGGCAAACCGGTCGGCAACCGCTGGAACTTCGACGCCGAGAACCGCAAGGTGCCGCCGCGCGGGCTCACTACCCCGCGCCGCCACCTTCACGCCCGACGCGATCACGAGCGAAGTGCTCGACCTCGTCGGGAACCGCTTCGCCGGCCACTTCGGCGACCTCGAGCCGTTCGGCTTCGCCGTCGACCCGCGCCGACGCGCTGGTCGCGCCGATCACTTCATCGCCTCCGCCCTGCCGCGCTTCGGCGATTACCAGGACGCGATCGTCGAGGGTCAGGCGTTCCTCTACCACGCCGTGCTGTCGCCCTACCTGAACTGCGGGCTGCTGACCGCGCGCGAGGTCGTCGACGCGGCGGCGACGGCCTTCGCCCGGGCGAGGCGCCGCTGAACGCGGTCGAGGGCTTCATCCGCCAGATCATCGGCTGGCGCGAATATGTCCGCGGCATCTATTGGCGGGGCCGGGCCCGATTATGCGAAGTCAACGCGCTCGGCGCCACCCGCGACCTGCCCGAATTCTACTGGACCGGCGAGACCGACATGCGCTGCCTCGCCCAGTCGGTGGCGCAGGTCCGGCGCGAGGCGTACAACCACCACATCCAGCGGCTGATGGTGCTTGGCAACTTCGCCATGCTGATCGGGGTCGAGCCGCGCCAGGTCGAGGAATGGTATCTCGTCGTCTACGCCGACGCCTACGAATGGGTCGAGCTGCCCAACGTCCACGGCATGAGCCAGTTCGCCGACGGCGGCATCCTGGGGTCCAAGCCTTATGCCGGCGGCGGCGCGTACATCAACCGGATGAGCGATCATTGCGGCAAGTGCGCCTTTGACGTGAAGCAACGCACCGGCCCCGACGCCTGTCCGTTCAACGCCCTCTACTGGGACTTCCTGGCTCGTCACCGCGAGACGCTCGGCGGCAACCACCGGCTGCTGCGGATGTACGACAACTGGGACCGCTTCAGCCCGGAACGCCAGGCCGAGACGCGCGCCAGCGCGGCAACGTTCCTTGCGACCCTGCCCGGCGCGGCGCGAGGGTGGGCGGTGGCGGAGTGACTTGCTAGGGGACGGGCGATGCCCGTGACCCGCCTGACGCTGACCGACTTCCGCAGCTATGCCGACGCCGACATCGCCTCGAGGCGCACGCGATCGTCGTCACCGGCGACAACGGGCAGGGCAAGACCAACCTGCTCGACGCCGTGTCGCTGCTGTCGCCCGGTCGCGGCCTGCGCGGGGTGGCGCTGTCCGACGCCGCGCGCAGCGACGGGCCGGGCGGGTGGACCGTCGCGGCCGAGGTCGCGGCCCCGGGCGGCGCGGTTGCCATCGGCACGGCACCGTGCCCGCCGCGCCCGACCGCCGGATCGTCCGGATCAACGGCGCGGCCGGCGCGCATCGCGCGGCTCGGCGAGTGGCTGGGGGTGCTGTGGCTGACCCCGGCGATGGACCGGCTGTTCGTCGACACCGCGAGCGCGCGCCGCCGCTTCCTCGACCGGCTGGTGCTGGCGCTCGACCCCGGCCACGGCGGCGAGGTCACCCGCTACGACGCGGCGATGCGCGCGCGGACGCGGCTGCTGACCGGCGAGGCGGCGCGCCGACCCGGTCTGGCTTGCCGGGCTCGAGCGGGCGATGGCCGAGCACGGCGCGCGGGTCGCCCGCGGCCGCGCGGCGACGGTCGCCGCGCTCGGCGACGCGCTCGCCGCCGCCCCGCCGGCGACTTCCCCCAGGCCGGAATCGCGCTCGCCGGCGAGCGCATGCCGCCGACCTCGCCGCGACGCTCGCGCGCAACCGCGCCGCCGACGCCGCCGCCGGGCGCGCCACCGCCGGCCCGCACCGCGCCGACCTGATCGTCACCAACGCCGCCAAGGGCCAGCCCGCCGCGCGCAGTTCGACCGGCGAGCAGAAGGCGCTCCTCCTCGGCCTCGTCCTCGCCCACGCCGAGCTCGTCGCGACGCGGACCGGCCGGCCGCCGATCCTGCTCCTCGACGAGGTCGCCGCGCACCTCGACCCCGCGCCGCCGCGCCGCGCTGTTCGCCCGGCTGGCGCGGGCGGCGGCCAGGTCTGGCTGACCGGCACCGAGGCGGCCTGTTCGCCGGTCTCGACGCCCAGCGGCTGCACCTCGAAAACGGGCGGGTCGGCTTAATCCTCGCGTACGCGCGCGCGAGTCCCTATATGGATGTGACAGTCCCGCGCGGCCCTGCGCGCCCAGGGGATCCAGCTTGTCCGACGAAACCAACATGCCCGAGGCCGATTACGGCGCGGATTTCGATCCAGGTTCTGCGCGGCCTCGACGCGGTCCGCAAACGCCCCGGCATGTACATCGGCGACACCGACGACGGCTCGGGCCTCCACCACATGGTCTTCGAGGTCAGCGACAACGCGATCGACGAGGCGCTCGCCGGCTATTGCGACCGGATCGACATCCGCCTCAACGCCGACGGCAGCGTCACCGTCGCCGACAACGGCCGCGGCATCCCGACCGGCATCCACAGCGAGGAAGGCGTCAGCGCCGCCGAGCTGGTGATGACCCAGCTCCACGCCGGCGGCAAGTTCAACAACTCCGACGAGAACGCCTACAAGGTCTCGCGGCGGCCTGCACGGCGTCGGCGTCAGCGTCGTCAACGCTCTGTCCGAATGGCTGAAGCTCCGCATCTGGCGCGAGGGCCACGAGCACGCGATGGAGTTCCGCCATGGCGAGCCGGAGTCGCGCCGCTCGCGATCGTCGGGCCGCAGGGCGACCGGCGCGGCACCGAGGTCACCTTCCTGCCGTCGCCCGGCGACGTTCAAGATCGTCGAGTTCGACTTCGCCAAGCTCGAACACCGCTTCCGCGAACTTGCGTTCCTCAATTCGGGCGTCCGCCTGTTCCTGACCGACGCGCGCCACGCCGAGCACGTCACGCGTCGAGCTGTTACTACGAGGGCGGGATCGCCGCCTTCGTCGCCTATCTCGACAAGTCGAAGACCTCGCTTATCCCGGCGCCGGTCGCGATCCACGGCGAGCGCGACGACATCGGCATCGACGTCGCGCTCGAATGGAACGACAGCTATTACGAGCAGGTCCTCTGCTTCACCAACAACATCCCGCAGCGCGACGGCGGCACCCACCTCGCCGCCTTCCGCGCGGCGCTGACCCGCACGCTCAACACCTACGCCGAGAAGTCCGGCGCGCTGAAGAAGGAAAAGGTCGCGCTGACCGGCGACGACATGCGCGAAGGGCTGACCGCGATCATCTCGGTCAAGCTGCCCGACCCCAAGTTCAGCAGCCAGACCAAGGACAAGCTCGTCTAGCTCCGAGGTTCGCCAGCCGCTCGAGGCGCTGATCGCCGACAAGCTCGCCGAATGGCTCGAGGAGAACCCGACCCATGCCCGGACGATCATGGGCAAGATCATCGACGCCGCCGCCGCGCGCGAGGCGGCGAAGAAGGCGCGCGACCTGACGCGGCGCAAGGGCGCGCTCGACATCGCCAGCCTGCCCGGCAAGCTCGCCGACTGCCAGGAGCGCGACCCCGCCAAGTCGGAACTGTTCCTCGTCGAGGGCGATTGCGGCCGGCGGCTCGGCCAAGCAGGGCCGCAACCGCGCCTATCAGGCGATCCTGCCGCTGCGCGGCAAGATCCTCAACGTCGAGCGCGCGCGCTTCGACCGGATGCTGTCGAGCCGCGAGATCGGCACGATGATCCAGGCGCTCGGCTGCGGCATCGGCCGCGACGAGTTCAAGATCGAGAAACTGCGCTACCACAAGGTCGTCATCATGACCGACGCCGACGTCGACGGCGCGCATATCCGAACCCTGCTGCTGACCTTCTTCTACCGCCAGATGCCCGAGCTGATCCGCGGCGGCTTCCTCTACATCGCCCAGCCGCCGCTCTACAAAGTCAGCCGCGGACGGTCGGAGGTCTATCTCAAGGATAATGCCGCGCTCGACGACTATCTCGTCGATACCGGCCTTGGCGGCCTCGCGCTCGACACCGCGGCGGCGAGCGCCGGACCGGCGACGACCTGCGCGCGCTGGTCGAGCACGCCCGGCGGCTCAAGACGCTGATGACCTATGTGCCGCAGCGTTACGACAGCCGCATCATCGAGGCGCTGGCGCTGACCGGCGGCCTTGCCCCCGATCTCGACCGCGACGCGCTGGCGGCGGCCGCGGCGCGGACGGCGACGTGGCTGGATGCGACCGACGACGGCGGTCGGGGCGCGGGGGGCTGGGTCGCCGAGCCGGCGGTCGGAGGGTGGCTATCACCTGACGCGGCGCTGCGCGGGGTAACCGACCACTATATCGTCGATGCCGCGCTTTTGGCCTCGGCCGAAGCGCGCAAGCTGCACGCCCTCGGCAGCGAGGAGGCGGCGACCTATTCCGCGCCGGCGACGGCTCGGTGAGCGGATCGTCCGCCGTCCTTCGGAATTGCTCGAGGCGGTGCTCGATGCCGGGCGCAAAGGTCTGTCGGTGCAGCGCTATAAGGGACTTGGCGAGATGAACGCCGAGCAGCTGTGGGAGACGACGCTCGACCCGCAGGCGCGGGCCCTGCTGCGGGTCACCGCCGACGAAGCCGACCTTGCAGACGAGATTTTTACCAAGCTGATGGGCGACATCGTCGAACCGCGCCGCGCCTTCATCCAGGACAATGCGTTGTCGGTCGCCAACCTCGACGTTTGAGGCGGTACGACGGAGTGTCGGGATCTCTTACAACTGCCATCTGAAAGCCCTTGCGACCTATGTAAGGTCAATGGGTTAGCGGAATAAGGACGTTTGGCACGCTCTTTGCTGCTCCGTTCTCGAACCCTTTCGGGACGGAGCACCCAATGATTACGACCAAGCTGATCGCTGCCGCCGCCATCTCCGCTGTCGCTATCGGCGCTGCCCCGGCCGGCGCTGCCGTCATCACCTTCGCGACGTTCAGCGCGCCGACCTCGGCGCACAACTTCCGCTTGGTCAACTCGGGCAATTCGTCGTCGGCCAGTCGCACGACCGACGCCGTGCTCTATTCGACCTCGACCGCGAATGGGAATGCCCCCGGTGCCGCGCTCGTCCGCTTCAGCTTCCTGCAGCCGTTCCTGACCGACTTCGTCAGCAACGTCACGGCGGCGTTCACTTACAACGCCACCATCCACCGCGGTACATCGGCGTTCGTCAACGGCTCGAATATCGAGCAGGACGGCATCACCGGTTCGTTCTCGTTCATCTCGACGACGGCGATCACGGTGACCGGCCCGCACTTCATCCCGCACACCTATGCCGCCGGTTCCAACCTGCTCTCCGGAACGTTCACCAATGCGATCCTGTTCGGTGGTGGCGCGTCCGCCGCGACCTCGGCGTCGACGGAGAACGGCAGTAACGTCACGTTCACGTCGGACTTCCTGGACTTCTCGAACACCGTCAATCGCGACCGCGGGCTGACGCTGACCTCGATCACCCCAGGCCTCTCGATCCACTCCGGTCTCAACAAGGCGCTGAGCAGCTTCCGCGCCACGGCCGGTGGCCAGTTCTCGTCCGACCCGGCACCGCTGATCAACGGCCTCGCCGTCGTTCCCGAGCCCGGCATGTGGATGCTGATGGTCGCCGGTTTCGGCCTGGTCGGCTTTGCCGCACGCCGTCGCTCGAGCGTCGTCGCCGCGTAAGTTTCCACCTTCGTCACGCATGGGGCGCACCTGCGGGTGCGCCCCTTTTTTGTATCAGGCGATCGGAGCGTGGCCGCCGCCGTGGTCGGGGCTAGCTGCCGCAGCCGATCAAGTCGAAGAACTGCTTCGCGCCGAATACCCGGTCGTTCGACGCTCCCGCACCGGGGAACAGCAGGTGTGCCGGCGCCGGCTGGCCGCGTCGCGGCGGTCCGCCAAGGATCCGGTAGGTGGCGTCGGTCGCAAGGAAGTCGCGGTTGCCGTACGGGCGGGGTCCGCCGTCGGGATCGGGCGCGTGCCGCCGGCAGCGCGAGGATCGGTCGTTGAAGCCACGTGCTGCAGGTTATCGCTGCCGCCGGGCCATGGCAGCCACCACGACATCGCGCCGTCCGGCTGCGTTGCGATAAGGACCAGGCCGCTCGGCCAGTCTGCCGTCGCTGCGACCGGGCGGAGGACAGCAGTCGTGCCCGGCTCGGCGCGCAGCTGATAATGCGCTCGATCGACGGGGCAGGGCGGCGGCGCGAGCGGCATCAGCCGAGCGCGCCGACGATGCCGCGCGCAGGCGGAGCGCGCCGCCCGCCAGCGCCCTATCCCTGCGGGCGGGCACCGGCTCGCTGCCGCCGCGGCGGCCGCTCTTCGGGATCGCCGACAGGCCGGCGGCGATGGGCGCCGTGGTCGTGGTCCGCAGGTCGTTGCGATCGACGCGCTCGCCGGCCAGCACCCGCTTGATCTCGTCGCCCGACAGCGTCTCGAGCTCGATCAGCGCGCCGGCGAGCGCGTGCAGCTGGTCGATGTTGTCGCTCAGCAGCTGCCTGCGCGCGGTCGTAGCCGTGGGTGACGATCGCCTTGACCTCGGAGTCGATCAGCCGCGCGGTCTCCTCCGACACGTTCTGCGTCCGCGTGACGCGAGTGACCGAGGAACACCTCCTCCTGGTTCTCGCCGTACTTCAGCGGCCCGAGCTTGTCGGACATGCCCCACTGCGTGACCATGTTCTTGGCGAGATCGGTCGCATAGCTGATGTCGCACGACGCGCCGCTCGACACCTTGTCGTGGCCGAAGATCAGCTCCTCGGCGACGCGGCCGCCCATCGACACCGCCAGGTTGGCGTACATCTTGTCGCGGTGATAGCTGTACTGGTCGCGCTCGGGCAGGCGCATGACCATGCCGAGGGCGCGGCCGCGCGGGATGATCGTCGCCTTGTGGATCGGGTCCGACGCCGCCTCGTGGCAGCTGACGACGGCGTGGCCGGCCTCGTGATAGGCGGTCATCTTCTTCTCGTCGTCGGTCATGACCATGGAGCGGCGCTCCGCGCCCATCATCACCTTGTCCTTGGCGTCCTCGAACTCCTTCATCGCCACCAGGCGCTTGCCGCGACGCGCGGCGAGCAGCGCCGCCTCGTTGACCAGGTTGGCGAGGTCGGCGCCGGAGAAGCCCGGCGTGCCGCGGGCGATGGTCCGGCCGTTGACGTCGGGGGCGAGCGGAACCTTTTTCATGTGGACCGCGAGGATCTTCTCGCGCCCTTCGATATCGGGGCGGCCGACGATGACCTGACGGTCGAAGCGGCCCGGGCGGAGCAGGGCAGGGTCGAGGACATCGGGACGGTTGGTCGCCGCGACGATGATGATCCCCTCGTTGCCGTCGAAGCCGTCCATCTCGACGAGGAGCTGGTTGAGCGTCTGCTCGCGCTCGTCGTTGCCGCCGCCGAGGCCGGCGCCGCGGCTGCGGCCGACGGCGTCGATCTCGTCGATGAAGATGATGCACGGGGCGCTCTTCTTGCCCTGCTCGAACATGTCGCGGACGCGGCTGGCGCCGACGCCGACGAACATCTCGACGAAGTCGGAGCCGCTGATGTTGAAGAACGGAACGTTGGCCTCACCGGCGATGGCGCGGGCGAGCAGCGTCTTGCCGGTGCCCGGAGGTCCGACGAGCAGCGCGCCCTTGGGGATCTTGCCGCCGAGGCGGTTGAACTTCGACGGGTCCTTGAGGAACTCGACGATCTCCTGCAGTTCCTCGCGCGCCTCGTCGATGCCGGCGACGTCGTCGAAGGTGACGCGGCCTTCCTTCTGCTGCAGCAGCTTGGCGCGCGACTTGCCGAAGCCCATCGCGCCTTTGCCGGCGCCGTTCTGCATCTGGCGCATGACGAGCATCCAGATGCCGATCATGATGACGAACGGCAGCATCGACACGAGCAGCTGGCCGAACAGCGACCGCCCTTCCTCGGGCTTGGCGTCGAAACGGACGTTCTTCTCGCGCAGGTGCTGGACGAGCTGCGCGTCGCCGGGATTGTAGGTGCGGAACTCCTCGTCGCTGGTGAGCTTGCCGACCAGTTCGTTGCCGCGGATCTCGACCGACTTGACCTGGCCTTCGTCGACCTTCGTCAGGAAGTCGGAATAGCCGAGCTGCCCGGCGGCGGTCGAGGTCGACGGTCCCTGGATCAGGGTGACGACGACGGCGAGGACGAGCAGGACGACGACCCACAGGCCGAGGCTCTTCATCCAGGGGTTCGGCGGGCGCTTGTCGGCCATGGGGCGGCACTTTCGGGTTCGGAGATCGTCACCAAGATAGGCGAGTTACGCGCCCGCGCAATCACCGACGCGCTGCCGGACGCGAATGCAGCGGCGCCGCGCCGCATCTGTCATGGTTTACGCCGTGCCGGCGCGCGGCCGAGGCGCCAGCCGGAGGCGCGCGCGCGCGGCGGTGACGCCCGCCAGCGTGCCGCCGCGACCGTCGCCGAGACGCGCGAGCAGGCGCTCGATCGCGGCGCCGCGCGGCCGGCTGCCGGGGGCGAGGGCGACGACCGCGCGGAGGAGGAGGCGGCGGGCAAGCTCGTGCGGCAGGCCGGCGGCGTCGACGTCGATGCCGTCGGCGGTGACCTCGACCCGGCTGCGCCAGGCGAGGTCGGCGGTCCAGGCCAGCGCCGCCTCGGCGTCGGCGAGGTGCGCGCCTGCCGCCGCCAGCCGGCCGGGCACCAGCCACGGCGTCGCGGCGAGCAGGGCGCGGGCGCGGGTGCGATCGAAGGCCTCGCTGCGGTTGGCCGGATCGTCTACCGCCGCCAGCCGGTGGCGGCGACAATGGCGGCGAGATCGGCCTTGCTCGCGGCGAGCAGCGGGCGGAGCAGGGTGACGCCGCTGCCGAGGTCGCGCCGGGGGCGGATGCCGGCGAGGCCGCCGCTGCCGGCACCGCGGGCGAGACGGAGGAGCAGCGTCTCGGCGGCGTCGTCGCGGTGGTGCGCCGTCGCCAACCAGCGCGACGCCGTGTTGCCGCGCACCAGTCGGCGAGCAGGCGGTAACGGGCGGCCCGCGCCGCGGCCTGGAGGTTGGCGGTGGCGCGGGCACCAGTCCAGGCGAGCGTGGCGTGCGGAAGGCCGAGACCCGCTGCGATCGCCGCCACCGCCGCAGCCTCGGCGGCGCTGCCGTCGCGCAGTCCGTGGTCGACGGTCAGCACACGGATGCGGTCGCCGAACGCGGCGTGGGCGAGATGCAGCAGGCCGAGGCTGTCGGGTCCGCCCGACACGGCGACGGCAAAGGCCTCGCCCGCCGCCAGCGGCCGGCCGACCAGCGCGGCGACGGCAGCGGCGAACGCTGCCGCCGACGTCACCGGCCTAGGCCGCGCACTTGGCGTCCTTGCGCGCCTTGGTCAGCTGCGCCTTCAGCGTCGGCGTCAGCTTGTCGGCGTAGGACGCCGGCAGCTCGTCATAGGCCTGGCACGCCTCCTTCGGCTTCTTCAGCGCCGCGAGGGCATTGCCCAGCCACAACAGGCTTTCCGGCGCGCGGTCGCCGGTCGGATATTTCTTGTAGCCGTCGAGGAAGGCCTTGGCCGCACTCGCATATTGATCCTGCGCCATATAGCTGCGGCCCAGCCAGTATTGCGGCGTTCGATGCCCGTGCCGCCTTCGGGTTGGCGGCGAGGAAGTCGGTCATCGCCCCCGCCGCGCCGGCATAGTCCTTGGCCGTGTACAGCGCATAAGCGGCACGCCACTGGTCCTCCACCGACAGCGGCGGCGGCGTGTCCGCCTTGGCCGGGCGGGCGGCGCGGGGCGTCCTTGTCGGCTCGTCGGCCGGCGCCGCCGCGGCGGCCGCGTCGGGGGGCGGCGCGGCGGCGGCGGGCGGGGTCGGATGCTCGATGGCGTTCAGCCGGAAATCCGTGTCGCCACGATATTTGGTGAACGCCTCGTCGAGCTGGTGAAGCTTGTTCTGCGCCTCCTCGAGCGCACCGGTGAGGTTCCGCTGCTGGCGCTCGAGCGCGTCGACGCGCGCGGTCAGGTCGGTCAGGGCCGAGGTCGCCGGCGTCCCCTCGACCGGCGCGGCCGGCGCTTCAGGGGCGATCTCGGGGGAGAAGTAGCGCGGGTCGCCGCCGGGGAAAACCTTGCGCTGGACCGCCTTCATCTGCGTCTCGAGGGTGCCGACGCGGCGGTCGAGCGACGGCGGCTCGGCGGCGGCAAGCGGGCTCGCGGCGAGCAGTAGGGCCGCCAGGTAAAGCTTCATGCACACGTCCTTGGCTTGCGCGGCATCCTTCATCCGCCGACGTGCGTCGACGCGCCGGCGTTGACCGTCAGGCCCCGCGCGCGCAGGTCGGCGGCGTCGAGGCTGACGTTCTTGACCGTCTCGACCGGGCCGCCGAGTGGGCGCACGGCGACTCCGTCGACGGTGATCGCCAGCGCGCCGGCGCGGCCGGTCCACAGTCGCAGCCCCGGCGTGGGCGGCGCGACGTAGCGTTCGCCTTTGGCCAGCACACCCGTTTTGACGGCGACGACCTTGCCCGCCGCGGGGTCGAAGGCGGTGATCCGGATCCAGGCATCGTTGGTCGCGGTGATGACGACTGCGCCGGTTGCTGCCGTGGCAGGCGCGGCGCCCGCCGCCGCGGCGGTCGCGGTGGGGACGGCTGGTGTCGCCGTGGCTGGCGCGGCGGCCGCGACCGTGGCCGGCGACGCCTCGGCCGGAGCCGGTGTCGCCGCGGCGGGAGTGGCCACCGTCGCCGCTGGCGAGGGGGTCGCGGTCGCCGCGCGGTTCGCTGTCGTCACGGGTTCGGCTGGCGGCGCCGGGTCGAACGCTCCCGCGCTCCAGGCAACGACGCCGGCGACGACCGCGAGCACGGCGGCCAGGCTGGCCACCACCAGCCCGCGCGGCGGCAGACGCCGCTCGTCGATCGGGGTCATTGCCGGCGCGACGGGAACATGTGCCGTCTTGTCGGTCTCGGCGCGGAAGCGGGCGCCCGCCGCTTCGGCATCGACGCCGACGACGCGGGCGAAGGCCTTGACGAAGCCGATCGCATAAGGGAGCGCCGGCAGCCCGTCGTGCTGGTCGGCCTCGATCGCGGCGAGGTGGCGCACCGGCACCCGGGTCTCGCGCGCGACGTCGGCCAGGTCGAGCCCGCGCGCCGCCCGCGCCGCGGCCAGCATGGCACCGACCGAACGCGGGCCCGCGGCACCGTCGTCGCCGGTGATCGCTTCGCTGTCCACGGCTGTCCTTTGTCAATTGCGCCGGCAAACTCGCCCGCGCCCGCTTAATAGTCAATGTCGTTGGCCGCATCGTCCGCGCGGTGCGGCGCACGCCTTGTTGCGGCGCAGCAGTTGAGCTATGGGCGCGCACACTCCGCCCGCCGTAACCTCAGGACCAACGCCCATGCGCTTGCGCAATGTCGCGATCATCGCGCACGTCGATCATGGCAAGACCACCCTTGTCGACCAGATGTTCCGCCAGTCGGGGACCTTCCGCGACAACCAGCGGGTCGCCGAGCGGGCGATGGATTCGAACGATCTCGAACGCGAGCGCGGGATCACCATCCTGGCGAAATGCACCAGCGTCGAATGGCCCGACCCCGCGACCGGCGAGGTTACGCACATCAACATCGTCGACACGCCGGGCCACGCCGACTTCGGCGGCGAGGTCGAGCGCATCCTGAGCATGGTCGACGGCGTCATCCTGCTCGTCGACGCGGCCGAGGGGCCGATGCCGCAGACCAAATTCGTCACCGGCAAGGCGCTGGCGCTGGGCTTGCGCCCGATCGTCGTCGTCAACAAGATCGATCGCGCCGACGCGCGCGCGCAGGAAGTGCTCGACGAGGTGTTCGACCTGTTCGTCACCCTGGAGGCGAGCGACGAGCAGCTCGACTTCCCCGTCCTGTTCGCATCGGGGCGCAACGGCTATGTCGGCCGGGCGAGCGATGTTCGTTCCGGTGACCTGACTCCGCTGTTCGAGACGGTGGTCAGCCACGTCCCGGCACCGGCCGCCGACGTCGACGGGCCGTTCAAGATGCTCGTCAGCCTGCTCGACCGCGACAACTTCGTCGGCCGCATCCTGACCGGGCGCATCCTGTCGGGGACGCTGAAGCTCAACATGCCGATTCGCGCGCTGAACCCCGACGGCACGGTTGCCGAGGATGGCCGCGCCGCCAAGATCTTCGCCTTCCAGGGCCTCGAGCGGGTGCCGGTCGAGGAGGCGTCGGCCGGGGCGATCATCGCCATCGCCGGCCTGACCAAGGCGACGGTGGCCGACACCATCGCCGACGCCAGCGTCACCGAGCCGCTCCACGCCCAGCCGATCGACCCGCCGACGCTGGCGATGACCTTCGCGGTCAACGACAGCCCGTACGCCGGCCGCGACGGCAGCAAGGTCACCAGCCGCATGATCGCCGACCGCCTCAAGCGCGAGGCGGAGGGCAACGTCGCCGTCCGCGTCACCGAATTGGCCGACAAGGATTCGTTCGAGGTCGCCGGCCGCGGCGAACTCCAGCTTGGCGTGCTGATCGAAACCATGCGCCGTGAAGGCTTTGAGCTGTCGATCAGCCGCCCGCGCGTCCTGTTCGGCCGCGACGAGGCGGGCAACCGCACCGAGCCGTACGAGACCGTCGTCATCGACGTCGACGAGCAGTATTCGGGCACGGTCGTCGAGAAGATGGCGAGCCGCAAGGCCGAGATGACCGACATGCGCCCGAGCGGCGGTGGCAAGACGCGGCTGACGTTCAGCGCGCCGGCCCGCGGGCTGATCGGCTATCACGGCGAGTTCCTGTCCGACACCCGCGGCACCGGCATCATGAACCGGCTGTTCGAGAAGTACGGCCCTTACAAGGGGCCGATCAGCGGCCGCGGCAACGGCGTCCTGATCTCGACCGAGACGGGCGAGGCGGTCGCCTATGCGCTCGGCTATCTGCAGCCGCGTGGGGTTCTGATGATCGAGCCGGGCGAGGCGGTCTATCAGGGCATGGTGATCGGCGAGAACGCGCGCGACGACGACCTCGAGGTCAACCCGCTGAAGTCGAAGGCGCTGACCAACTTCCGCGCATCGGGCAAGGACGACGCGATCCAGCTCAGCCCGCCCAAGCGCCTGACGCTCGAGCAGGCGATCGCCTATATCGACGATACCGAACTGGTCGAGGTGACGCCGAACTTCATCCGCCTGCGCAAGGTCCACCTCGACCCGCACGAGCGCAAGAAGGCGAGCCGTCAGGCGGCCAACGGCTAACGCACCAGCGCGGCTGCCTTGAGCAGCGCCTGTACGACGCCCCAGGCGATCGGCACGACGACCGCACTCCAGGCGAGAACCGCCGTGACCGTCGCGCCGCCGCCGTGGTCGACGACGGTCGCGGCCGGCGCCGACGGCGCGGCCTCTTCCGCCATATGCCACTTCGCCGCCACCGGGCGGACGAACAGGTTGGCGGCAAAGGCGACGGCGAGCATTGCCGCCAGCGCAAGGTAGATCGGCGTATAGACCTCCGGCCGCGGCACGCCGGCGGCGATGCGTGCGTCGCGCCAGCCGGCGACGAGCAGCGGCCCGGCGATCCCGGCCGCCGACCATGCCGTCAACAGCCGGCCGTGGATCGCGCCGACGAATTTCGTCCCGAAGGTGTCGGCGAGATAGGCGGGCACGGTGGCGAAGCCGCCGCCATACATCGAAGCGATGATCGCGAAGGTCAGGATGAACAGGCCGAGGGCGGTCGCCGCCGTCGCCGGGGCGGCCAACCCATATAGCACCGCCCCGAGCGCGGTGATGACGGCGAACAGCGGCTTGCGGCCGACCCGGTCCGACAGCGCCGCCCAGAAGAAGCGGCCGCCGATGTTGAACAGGCTGATGATGCCGACAAAGCCGGCACCGACCGTCGCCGCCGCCTTTTTCTGGGCCTCGTCGAAGCCGGTGAACGGGGTGTCGGCGCCGATCAGGCGACCGCCGAACAGTTCCTGGAGCATGGGCGAGGCGACGCCGATGATGCCGATCGAGGCGGCGACGTTGAAGAACAGCACCGCCCAGATCAGCCAGAACTGCGGGGTGCGGTGGGCGTCGGCCAGCGCGACGTTGAAGCGGCTGGCGCTCGCCGCCGGCGGCGTCCAGCCCGCCGGGGCGTAGCCGTCGGGCGGGACGCGGTAGCCGATCGCGCCGGCCATCATGAAAACGAAGTAGATCGCGGCGAGGACGAGGAACGTCTGCCACACGCCGACCTCGGTGGGGCCGGCGAACGCCTTCATCAGCCGGTCGGCGAGCGGCGAGCCGATCAGCGCGCCGCCGCCGAAGCCCATGATCGCCATGCCGGTCGCCATGCCGCGCCGGTCGGGGAACCACTTGATCAGCGTGCTGACGGGCGAGATGTAGCCGAGGCCGAGCCCGATGCCGCCGATCAGCCCCGAGCCGAGCCAGATCAGCCACAGCTGATGGACCGACACCCCGACCGCGGCGATGGCCATGCCGCCGCACCAGCAGAAGGCGGCAACGACGCCCGCCTTGCGCGGTCCGACGCGCTCGAGCCAGCCGCCCCAGATCGCCGCGGCCGCGCCGAGGACGACGAAGAACAGGGTGTAGGTCCACACGAGGTCGCTGACGCGCCAGTCGCAGGTTGTCGTGGTCAGCGCCGTCAGCAGCGTCAGCTGCGGGCAGGCGACCGGCTCCTTGATCCCGATCGCGTGGGCCAGCGGCAGCCAGAAGACGCTGAAGCCATAGGCCATGCCGATGCACAGGTGGATCGCCAGGGCGCACGGCGGCACCAACCAGCGATTGAACCCCGGCGTGGCCACCGTTTGCGCGCGGTCAAGCCAGGAACCTGTCGCCATGATCGTCCCCCCGGCGGCGTGTCGCCGCCTCTATCATTCCATGCTAGCCGATCGCACGGCCCTGGCGACCCGCTTTTTCGCCGCGCCCTCATCGCTCCCGCCGAATTCGTTACGGCAACCTTTCGGTTTGGCGGCGCGTTGAGCGACCACGAAATTCACAGGGAAGCATGATCATGGCCAATATCGAAACCGACGCCGCCGGCCGCCCGATCGCCTACGATTCCGCCGGTCGGCCGTTGGCAACCGACGCCGCCGGGCGCCCGGTCGCGGTCGACGCCGTCCACGGCCGCCCAGTCGATGTCGATGGCCGACCTTACGCCGCCGCCCCGGTCTACGAGCGTGAGCGCGTCGTCGAGCGTCGCGGCGGCGGTGCCGGCTGGCTGCTGGCGCTGGTCGTCATCGTCGCGCTGGTCGTCGCCGCCTTCGCCTTCAAGCTGATCAACATCGACCAGATTTCGGGCGGCAGCGCGCCGAAGATCGCCGTCGAGGGCGGCGAGCTTCCCAAGTTCAAGGTCGACACTGCCAAGGTCAACGTCGGTACCAAGACCGACGAAATCAGTACGCCGACGGTCGACGTCGGCACCAAGAAGACCACGGTCGAGGTGCCGACGGTCAGTGTCCAGAAGGCGGACGAAAACAAGTAATGCTCGCCATCCGGATCGTCGCCGCCGTCCTGCTGCCGCCGCTCGGGGTGTTCCTCGCGCGCGGCCTGGGCGGGGCATTCTGGCTCAACTGCCTGCTGACGCTGCTCGCCTTCGTACCGGGGGTGGTCCATGCGCTGTACGAGGTGCTGACCGCGCGGCCGTGATCGGCGGCGTTCCGGTGACAGCGTTACCATGTTAACGGAACGCATGCCGTTCCCGCCCTCGCCCTTCATGGCTGCAGCGTTGGCGCAGGCACAAGCGGCGGCCGCCAGGGGCGAAGTGCCGGTCGGCGCGGTCGTCGTCGATCCCGCCGGCGACATCATCGCCGCCGCCGGCAATCGCACGCGCGAGCTCAACGATCCCACTGCCCATGCCGAGGTACTCGTTATCCGCGCGGCCTGCGCCGCGGCCGGATCGGACCGCCTGCCCGGCTACGACCTCCACGTGACGCTCGAACCTTGTGCGATGTGCGCGGCAGCAATCGGCTTCGCCCGGATCGCCAGGCTTTATTTCGGCGCGGCCGACCCCAAGAGCGGCGGGGTCGAGCACGGCGCCCGCGTCTTCGCCCACGCCACCTGCCACCATGCGCCGGCGGTGTTCGGCGGCATCGGCGAGGGCGCGAGCGCGGCGCTGCTCGCCGGCTTCTTCGCGGCGCGCCGCTGATCCCTGCATTGCGCCCGCCGGCGGCTGCCGGCACAGTGGGCGCTGAGAACCTGGGGAGGGGCGATGACGACCGAGCTGACATTGCTGGCATGGACGATCGTCCTCGCCCTGATTTACATCTTCGCCTTCGATGTCGCTCGTACCGGCCAGTACGGGCTGAAGTGGAACACCGGCGCGCGTGATGCCGACATGCCGCCATTGTCGCCGATGGCGCAGCGGCTCGGCCGCGCGCAGGCGAATCTTTTCGAGACGCTGCCGCTGTTCGCCGCGGCGGTGCTCGTCGCCCATGTCGCCGGCATCCATTCGGGCCGGACGGTGCTCGGCGCCCAACTCTATTTCTGGGCGCGCGTCATTTACCTGCCGCTCTATGCCTTCGGCGTGCCCCAAGTCCGCTCGCTGGTCTGGCTGGTCAGCCTTGCCGGCCTGCTGCTGATCGTCATCGCCCTGCTGTGACGATCCGCGCCGGCATGGGCGGCTGGACCTACGAGCCGTGGCGCGGGATCTTCTACCCGCCCGGCCTGCCACACGCGCGCGAGCTCGACTACGCAAGCCGCCAGGTGACCGCGATCGAGGTCAACGGCACCTTCTATTCGACGATGAGCGCGGCGACCTATGCCAAGTGGCACGCGGAGACGCCGGACGGTTTCGTGTTCGCCCTCAAGGGCCCACGTTACGCCGTCAACCGCCGGGTGCTGGCCGAGGCGGGCGAATCGATCTCGCGCTTCGTCGCCAGCGGCGTCGACCGGCTGGGGGACAAGCTGGGGCCGCTGCTGTGGCAGCTGGCGGCGACCAAGAAGTTCGACGCCGACGATATCGCCCGCTTCCTCGACCTGCTCCCCGCCCGTGTCGGCGAGCTGCCGCTGCGCCACGTCCTCGAGCCGCGGCACGACAGCTTCGCCGACCCGCGGCTGTTCGACCTTGCCCGCGAGCGTGGCGTTGCCGTCGCCTATGCCGACGCCGCGCAATACCCGTGCTTCGCCGAGCAGACCGGCGATTTCACCTATGCGCGGCTGCAGAGCGGGGCCGAGCACAACCCCTTGTGCTACCCCGAGGCGGCGCTCGACGGCTGGGCCGAGCAGGCGCGCGACTGGGCGCGAGGCGGCCGCGACGTGTTCATCTTCTTCATCAATGGCGGCAAGGTCCACGCCCCCGCCGGCGCCAAGGCGCTGATCGCCCGCTTGCCGGGTATCTAATGCGCCCTAACGCCTGAACAGCGCGTCGGCGGCCGAGCGAAAGGTCGCCGCGCCGGCCCGCTTGGCTCGAATGCGCGCGACCTCGCCCTCCAGCACGGCGATGCGCTCGTCGAGCTCGGCGAGCGACAGCCGGTCGAGGTCCTGCCGGACGAGGGTGGCGAGCAGGTCGTCGGGGCGCGGGCGGGGCAGGTCGTCGTCCATGGCGGCGACGTTGACCCGGCGGGTGCCCGAGTCAATATGTGACCATGACCATGCCAGCGACGATGATTGCGATCGACCCCGCCGCCCCTGGGGGACCCGAGGTGCTGCTGCCGGTCGAGCGCCCGGTTCCCGTTCCGCGCGACGACGAGGTGCTCGTCCGCGTCCACGCCGCCGGGGTCAACCGCCCCGATGTGCTGCAGCGTCTCGGCCGCTATCCGATGCCGCCGGGAACGCCGACGATCCCGGGGCTGGAGATCGCCGGGGAGGTCGTCACCGGCAGCGGCCGCTGGCAGGCGGGCGACCGGCTGTGCGCCCTTGTCGCCGGCGGCGGCTATGCCGAATACTGCGTTGCCCCGGTCGGTCAGTGTCTGCCGATCCCCGAGGACCTCGACTTCATCGCCGCCGCCGGCCTGCCAGAAACCTATTTCACCGTCTGGTCGAACCTGTTCGGCCGCGCGCGTCTTGCGGCGGGCGAGACGGTGCTGGTCCACGGCGGGACCAGCGGCATCGGCACGACGGCGATCCTGCTGGCCAAGGCGTTCGGCGCCCGGGTCATCGTCACCGCCGGCAGCGCCGAGAAGTGCGCCGCCGCGCGCGGGCTCGGGGCGGACCACGCGATCGACTACAAGGCGAGCGATTTCGTCGACAAGGTCGCCGGCTTCACCGCCGGGCGCGGGGTCGACGTCGTCCTCGACATGGTCGGCGGCGACTATCTGCCGCGCAACCTCCGGTGCCTCGCCGACGAGGGGCGCCACGTGTCGATCGCAACCCAGCGGGGCATGACCGCCGAGCTCGACATCGCGCTGGTCATGCGCCGGCGACTGACGCTGACCGGGTCGATGCTGCGGCCGCGCACGGTCGCCTTCAAGGCCGCGGTCGCCGCCGAGCTGGAGGCGAAGGTGTGGCCGTTGTTCGCCGCCGGCAAGCTGCGCGCGGTCAGCGACCGGACCTTTCCGCTCGCGGCGGCCGCCGACGCCCACCGCCGGATGGAGGCGGGCGATCACGTTGGCAAGATCGTGCTGACGGTTGTGCCGCCTGCCGATCAGGTCACCGCCTGACGCTCGGCGAAGCGGGCCTCGCGCCAGATGCTGCTCGTCAGCACGTCGGCCAGCGCGTCGACTGCGTCCCACACGTCGACATAGCGGAGGTACAGCGCTGGGAGGCCGAGGCGCAGCACGTCGGGCGGACGGAAATCGCCGACGACACCGCGGGCGATCAGCGCGCGGCCGATCTCATAGGCGTGCGGATGCGACAAGCTGACCTGCGCGCCGCGCTTTGTGCGCGGGCAGGCGATGGTCATCTCCGGACAGCGGTCTTCGACGAGGGCGAGCAGCAGGTCGCCGAGTGCCGCCGACTTTGCCGCCGCCGCGACCATGTCGATGCCGTCGAAAGTGGCGACACCGCTCGCCAGTGCCGCCAGGCCAAGGACGCCCGGGGTTCCGGCCAGCAGGCGGGCGACACCAGGGGCGGGGCGGTAGCCCTGCTCGAAAGCGAAGGGCGCGGCGTGGCCGAACCAGCCGGTCAGCGGCTGGTCGAGCGCGTCATGGTGACGGCGGGCAACATAGGCGAACGCCGGCGCGCCGGGCCCGCCGTTGAGGAACTTGTAGCCGCAGCCCGTGGCGAGGTCGGCCTGCGCGCCGTTGAGGTCGACAGCCAGCGCCCCGGCGCTGTGGCTGAGGTCCCAGCCGATCAGCGCCCCGGCGGCATGCGCGGCGGCGGTCGTCGCGGCGAGATCGCGCACCGCCCCCGTGCGGTAGTGCGTCTGTGTCAGCCACAGCAGGGCGGTATCGCCGTCGATCGCCGCGAGCGGGTCGACGGCGACCCGCAGAGTCGCGCCTGCCAGCCGGCACAGGCCGCCAAGGACATAGGCGTCGGTGGGGAAATCGCCGCTCTCGGTGACGATCGTCCGTCGCTCCGGGCGCAGTGCCAGCGCTGCCGCGGCCAATTTGAAGACGTTGACCGACACGGAATCGGCGACGATCACCTCGTCGGCCGCGGCGCCGACCAACCTGGCGATCGACGCGCCGATCCGCGCCGGGGCGTCGATCCACCCGCCGTATCCTGCGCCGGCATCGTTCCAGCTGCCGATCAGCCGTTCGCCCCATTCGCGCGCGACGGTGTCGGCGACCCGCGCCGGGGTTCGGCGCGGCAGGGCGCCGAGCGAATTGCCGTCGAGATAGAGCACCCCCGGCGGCAGGCTGAAGCGGGCGCGGGCGAAGGCGAGCCCGTCGGCGGCGTCGAGCGCGAGGGCGTCGGCGCGGGTGATCACAGCAGCCCGGCCGCGATCGCCGCGACGGCGAGCAGCTTGACCAGCCAGCCGACGGTGTGCGCCGCGACGACCGCCGGATCGAGCTTGATGAAGACACCGTTGACCACCGTGGCCGGCCCGGCGGCGATCGCCCAGACCAGCGCGGCGATGATTAGCGCCGGCCCCATGGCCGGAGCCGTCACCAGTTCGATCAACACGATCATCCCCACGACCGTCGGGATGGTCAGCACCTGCGCCGCAATGATCCCGCGAGTGTTATTGCCCGGCGTCCGCCACACTTCGGGGTGGCGCAGATAGCGGTCATGAAACAGGACGCCGGCGAACAGCCAGTCGATCAGGCTCGCGGCCACGATCCCGCCGATCAGCGCCGCCCAGAAATGCCAAGTCATCGCCCCGTCTCCGCTTGATCGACCCCGGCATCGGGCTTACATCAAATCGTCACAGCCGTCCCGCGAGGGGCGGCTCTTTCTTTATTCGTCCGTGAAAGATGCAGCCGATGAACGCTCCGACCACCCCCTTGATGGCCCATGCGACCGCCGCGTGGCTGGTCGACAATACCGGGCTAACGTTCGAGCAGATCGCGATTTTCTGCGGCCTCCATATCCTCGAGGTCCAGGCGATCGCCGACGATACCGCCGCGACCAAGCTGACCGGGCGCGATCCGATCCGTTCGGGCGAGCTGACCCAGGCCGAGATCGACCGCGTCGCCGCCGATCCCAATGCGCGTCTGCGCCTGGAGAAGCAGCCGGAACAGGAGCGGCGGACCAAGGGGCCGCGCTATACTCCGGTCAGCATGCGCCAAGACAAGCCGGACGGCATTGCCTGGATTGTCCGCAACCATCCCGAGGTGACCGACAATCAGATCTCCAAGCTGATCGGCACGACCAAGACGACGATCGCGGCGATCCGCGACAAGAGCCATTGGAACATGGCCAACATCAGCCCCAAGGATCCGGTCACGCTCGGCCTGTGCCCGCAGCGCGAGCTCGACGCCGTCGTCGCCGCGGCGGCGAAGAAGGCGGGACTGGAGACCGAGGTCGACGACGGCCGCATCGTCAACGAGCGCGCGCAGTTGATCGAGCAGCTACACGCCGAGCGCGTCGCCGCCGCCCACCTCGCCGAACATGGGCCGGCGCCGGAGCTCGGCACGGCGCAGCAGCAGGGCGACGCCCTGTTCCGGCGGTGAGCCGGGCATCATCGCGCGCCGGTGCGGCATCGCCCCGGCCAAAGCCAACCTTGACCCCCAACCGCCGTCCGTTCACAACCGCCGCGTGATGGAATCCGTGTCCGAAGAACCCGCCAGTTTCGAGGTGGCGCTCGCGGCGCTCGAGAAGATCGTCCACCGGCTCGAGGCCGGCGACGCCACGCTCGAGGAGTCGATCGACCTCTATACCGAAGGCCAGCGCCTGAAGGCTTTCTGCGACACGAAGCTGGCCGGCGCCTCCGCCCGGATCGAGGCGATCGTCGTCGGCCAGGACGGTCGCGCCGCCGGGGTAGCCCCTTTCGATGCAAGCTGAACGGATCGTGCGGGCATCGAACAGTCTCAAACCCGCGCTGGATGCCATCGGCACGGCGATGGACCAGCGCTTCGACCGGCTGCTGCCGCTGCCGGCCGATGGCCGCGAGCGGCTGTTCGCCGGGATGCGCCACGCGGTGATCGGCGGCGGCAAACGGATGCGGCCGCTCCTCGTCGTCGCCGCCTGCGACCTGTTCCACGTCGACCGCGAACGGGCGCTGCGGGTCGCGGTGGCGATCGAATGCGTCCACTGCTACTCGCTGATCCACGACGATCTGCCGTGCATGGACGACGACGATCTGCGCCGCGGCAAGCCCACCGTCCACAAGGCATTCGACGAGGCGACGGCGGTGCTGGCCGGCGATTCGCTCCATGCCCTGGCGTTCGAGATCCTCGCTGATCCGGCGACGCACGGCGATCCGGCGGCCCGGGCCGAACTGGTCCTCGAACTCGCCCGCGCCAGCGGTCCCAGCGGCATGGCCGGCGGTCAGATGATGGACATCGCCGCGACCGAGCGCGATTTCGACCTGACGGCAACGACGCGGCTGCAGCAGCTGAAGACCGGCGCACTGATCGGCTTCTGTCTGGAGGCGGGTGCGATCATGGCGCGCATTCCCGAACAGGGTCGCACCCCGCTGCGCGGCTATGCCCGCGACCTTGGCCTCGCCTTCCAGATCGCCGACGACCTGCTCGACGTCGAGGGGTCCAGCGACAAGACCGGCAAGGCGGTCGGCAAGGACGCCGCGGCGGGCAAGGCAACCTTCGTTTCCCTGCTCGGCGTCGAGCGAGCGCGGACGCAGGCGGCAATGCTGATCGACCAGGCGATCGACCACCTGCACGGCTTCGGCGCCGAGGCTGACCTGCTCCGCGCCATCGCCCGCTTCGCCATCGAGCGCGAGTTCTAGCGGGTGCGGATCGGCGTCTATCCGGGCACGTTCGATCCCGTCACGCTGGGGCACATGGATATTATTCGCCGCGGTGCGAAGCTCGTCGACCGGCTGATCATCGGGGTGTCGACCAACCCGTCGAAGTCCCCGATGTTTACCCTCGACGAGCGCGTCGCCATGGTCCGGCGCGAGACCGAGGACCTCGGCGACGCCGTCGGCGTGGTGCCCTTCGATGCCCTGCTGATGAAGTTCGCCGAGGCGCAGCACGCGCAGATCATCATCCGCGGGCTGCGCGCCGTGTCCGACTTCGAATACGAATATCAGATGGCGGGCATGAACCAGCAGCTTAACGCGCGGATCGAAACCGTGTTTCTGATGGCCGATGTCGCGCTGCAGCCGATCGCGTCGAAGCTGGTCAAGGAGATCGCCATCTACGGCGGCGACATTCGCAAGTTCGTCACCCCGCGCATCGCCGCCGATGTGCTCGACCGCGTCGGCGTCCGTGCGCCGTCGTGACGTTCACCATGGCGACAGCGCGATGGCCGCATGGCACGGGCGGTCACGGGTGATGAGGACGACGATGCGGATCTGGATAGCGGCCCTGTCAGCGCTGGTGCTCGGCGGCAGCGTCGCCGCGCAAGTCGCCGCGCCGCCGCCGGCGCCGCCGCTGACGCCGGAGAATACGCTGCTCCTCGACCTGTCCACCGGCGGCCGCGTGACCATCGCCATGCGCCCGGACGTCGCGCCCAAGCACGTCGAGCGGATCAAGACGCTGACCCGTCAGCATTTTTACGACGGCACGATCTTCCACCGCGTCATCGACGGCTTCATGGCGCAGGGCGGCGACCCGACCGGGACCGGCACCGGCGGCTCCAAGCTGCCGGACCTCAAGGCCGAGTTCAACGACCTGCCGCACGTCCGCGGCGCCGTCGCCATGGCCCGCGCCGGCGAGGTCAATTCGGCCAACAGCCAGTTCTACATCGTCCTCCAGCCGACCCTGAAGCTCGACCGCAACTATACCGTCTGGGGCCGGGTGATCGGCGGCATGGAATATGTCGACGCCATCGAAAAGGGTGAGCCGCCGGCCAACCCGTCGAAGATCGTCCAGGCGTCGATCGCCGCCGACCACGTGCCGCCGCCGCCGCCGGGCGCGGTACTGCCGGGGGTGACCAGCGCCCCGGGTTTGCCGCCGCCCGGCGGCGACGACACCTCCGCCGCCGCCGGCACCGGCCGCGTGGGACCCCGGCGCCGGCCGCGACGGTGCCACCATCGCGTTGATCCGGGCCTGACGGCGATGCGCGTCGCCGATTTCGACTTCGATCTCCCGCCCGAGCGCATCGCCCTGCGCCCGGCGACCCCGCGCGACGCGGCGCGGCTGCTCGTCGTCACCCCCGGAGGTCTCGCTGACCGGGTGATGCGCGACCTCGCCGACGTGCTGCGCGCCGGCGACGTCCTGGTGTTCAACGACACGCGCGTCATCCCCGCCCAGCTGAGCGGGCGCAAGCACGACGCCAGGATCCGCGTCACGCTGCACAAGCGCGAGGGCACCCGCGACTGGTGGAGCTTCGTCAAGAACGCCAAGCGGCTCAAGGTCGGCGACCGCATCGACTTCGGCGGCAGCGAGGGCGGGCTCAGCGGTGTCGTCCGAGCGCGCGGCGACGACGGCAGCGTGCTGTGGCACTTCGACAGCGCCCTGCCGTTCGATGCGGCGCTCGAGCAGGCCGGGCAGATGCCGCTGCCGCCGTACATCAGCTCGAAGCGCGCGGTCGACGCCCGGGACCTGGACGATTACCAGACCGTCTATGCCGCCCGCCCGGGCGCCGTCGCTGCGCCGACCGCCGGGCTGCACTTCACGCCCGACCTGCTGGCGCGCCTCGACGCCGCCGGCATCTGCCGCGAGACGGTTACGCTGCACGTCGGCGCCGGCACCTTCCTGCCCGTCAAGGCCGAGGACACCGACGACCATGCGATGCACGCCGAATGGGGCAGCATCGATGCCGCCACGGCCGGGCGCATCGCCGCCGCCAAGGCGGAAGGGCGCCGCGTCATCGCCGTCGGCACGACCAGCCTGCGCCTGCTCGAGAGCGCATGGAGCCCCGACTGGCCGCAGGCGTGGAGCGGCGACACCCGCCTGTTCGTCACGCCGGGGTTCAAGTTCGCGCTGGTCGACGGCCTGCTGACCAATTTCCACCTGCCAAAGTCGACGCTGTTCATGCTCGTCAGCGCGCTGATGGGGCTGGAGCGGATGCGCGCGACCTATGCTTATGCCGTCGCCCATGACTACCGCTTCTACAGCTACGGCGACGCGAGCCTGCTGCTGCCCTGAATGGCAGGAGCCGAGGTTTCGCCCGGCCCTTTCGCCCATCGTCTCGTTTCGGCTATGGCGCGGGTCGACCGATCTGCTGAAGTGACGACATCGACGGCAAGCATGGCAGGAGAGGGCGATGACGCGGACGACCGAGGCCTGGGGCATCACTGACTACGGCGCCGTGGAGACGCTGGCGCCGATCGAGGCCCCGTTGCGCGACCTCGCCGCCGGCGAAGTGCTGATCGACGTCGAGGCGATGGCGCTCAATCCGCTCGACCTGAAGATCATCACCGGCCAGATGAAGGACATCATGCCGGCAGCGATGCCATTCGTGCCCGGCAGCGACGTGGTCGGTACTGTCGTCGCCGCAGGCGAGGGGGCGACGGTTGCCGCCGGCCAGCGGATCGTGGCGAGCACGTGGAACGGCGCGCTCGCGCGGCAAGCCGTGCTGCCGGCGGGCGCGCATGTCGTCGCCGTGGCCGCTGCGGCCGGTGCGACGGAGCTGGCCGCCCTGCCGATGGCCGGTCTGACGGCGCTCAACATCCTGCGTGGGCTCGGCGATGTGAACGGGCGGACGTTGGCCGTGCTCGGCGCGACCGGGGGCGTCGGCCTGGCGCTGCTGCAGCTCGCCGCGGCGGCGGGCGCACACGTGATCGCCTCGGCGCACGGCGAGGATGTCGCGCGCGTCACCGCCAACGGTGCGCACGAGACCATCGACTACAAGCAGGTCGCGTTCGCGGCGGACCTCCGCCGGCGGTACCCGGACGGCGTCGATCTGTTCGTCGATCTGGTCTCGATGTTCGATGCGCTGCTCGTCAGCGCCACCGCCGTCCGCGACGGCGGCGTCCTGCTCTCGACCCTGTTCGGGCCCGAGGCAGCGGCGTTCGGCGGCCGCATCGCCGTCATCTACAGCCGGTTGAAGGCCGAGCCGGGCGATCTCGAACGGATCGTCGCCATGTACCTCGCTGGCCGCTTCCGTGCGAACGTCGGCGCCACCTTCGCCTTCGACCGGGGGCGCGACGCCTGCCTCGCCCTGCGCGACCAGCATGTCAGCGGGAAGATCGTCGTCACTGTGCCGTGAGCAGGCACCATCGTCCCCGTCTCACCCTCGCGCGCTGACCGCCGCCCGCATCGGTGGCCGGAACACGCCGCGTCGCCAGATCGCGTCCGCCGGCTCCTCGGGATCGGGACGGGCGTCGCGGAGATAGCCGAAGAAGGAGGCGATCAGGCGGCCGTCGTCGGGCACCACGGCCTCGCGGCCGTGCATGAAGCGCGTATTGTCGAGCATCAGCAGGTCGCCCGCCTGCCAGCGCACCGGCACGGTCACCGCCGCTGCCGCCGCCTGTACCGCGTCGAGCAGGGCGTCGGGCACGGGCGTCAGATCGTCCCACAGCGGGAAGTCGCGACGGCCGAGGTAATAGCGCGCGAACAGCAGGAAGTTGCCGAACGCCGGCCGCGCGTCGAACATCGGCCGGTGCAGCGCCGGGCGGCTGAAGCTGCGGACGACGATGCCGCCGATGGCGGGAAAGCTGTACGGGCACCACGGCGGCGGGCTGGCGCGCGTCGCCGCGTCGGGTGTCGGCGTGCCGAGCCAGAACGCCAGCATCTCCGGCGGCGCGGGCATGACGTAGCGTAGGCGCCGCCCGGCGAACGCCGCGCGCACCGGCGGCGGCAGCGCCTCGACGATCGCGCAGCCGTCGGCGATCGTCGTCGCGCCCAGTGTCCGCGGCGGGGCGAGGCAGGCGAAGAAGGCGACGTCGGGCTTCCACGGCTCGCGCGACAGCTCGGGATGGAGCGGGAAGGGATCGCCGCCACCGTTGACCGTCTGGATATTGGCCCCCGCGTCGAGCACGCCGCGATCGGGACTTTCGTTGAACACCGAGCCTGAGCAGAACTGCGCGGTGAAGGCGCGGAACGCGGCGAGATCGGTGCCGAACCCGCGCAGCAGCAGAGCTCCGTGGGCGCGGTAGAGCGCCGTGACCACCGCGGGATCGAGGTCGAGCGGGCTCGTCGCGTCGCTTGCGTGGACGATCGCGTGCGGCTGGCCGGGGCGGGGAAGCGACAGCATATCGCGAGACATAGCGGCGCGGGCGGTGGCGGACTATAGCGGCGCGCGTGGACCTGACCTCGCCCGACCGCTACCTGCACAGCTTCGACGGCGACGCCGCGGTGATCGTGCCGATGGACCGCGCCGCCTATCACCGCTCGATCTTTCTCGACCGCCGGATCTCGCCAGCGCCGGGCATGGTGGCGCGCGTCCCGTTCCGCGCGCTGACCCCGCCGCCGTCGCCGGGGCCAGCGTGGATCTTCCATGTCGCCCACTGCGGCTCGACCCTGCTCGCCCGCGCCCTCGACGATCCGGCGGGTGAAGTTGTGCTGCGCGAACCGCTGGGGCTGCGCCAGGTCGCCGTTGCGGCGGCGAGCGGTCACCCCGACCCAGCGCGGACGGCGCTGGTCGCGGCGTTGTGCGGGCGGCGCTACGGCAGCGGCCCGCGCGCGCTGGTCAAGGCCAATGTGCCGGTCAACTTCCTGCTGCACGACCTGCTCGCGGCGGATCCGTCGGCGCCGGCAATCCTGCTTCACTTCGGGCTCGACGACTATATCGCCGCCGTGCTCCGCAGCCCCGGCCACCGCGACTGGGTGCGTCACGTCACCGGCGAACTGCGCCCGGCGCTTGAGCGCTGGGCCGGGCCGCCCGGGGAGGGTGACGCCGAACGCGCCGCCTGGCTGTGGCTGGCGCAGATGCGCGTCTTCGCGGATGCGCTGGCCCGCTTCCCCAACGTCCGGAGCCTGGACGCCAACCGGCTGTTCGCCCAACCGCGCGAAACGGTCGCGGCTGCCGCTGCCCTGTTTTCACGGCCGATGACCGCCGCCATGCTCGATGCGCTCATCGCCGGCCCGCTGTTCACCACCTATTCCAAGCAGCCCGGTGTTCGCTTTGACGGCACCGACCGGGAGACGCGACACGCCGCCGCTGCCGCAGCGTTGGCGCCCGAGATCGATGCTGCCAGACTGTGGATCGAACGACGGAGGGCAGGGTTTCCCGTCCCGCCGGACCTGGGGCACGCGCTCTCGTAAACGGTGAAGTCCCGCCGCTTGCCGAAAAGCCTAGCTCGCCAGCTTCTGCGCCGTCGCGAGGTGTTTGCGCAGCGTCGGCAGCGTCGCCTTCGCCAGCTTCGCGGTGGCCGGGTCGCCGCGCGCCGCTTCCTTCTCATAGGTGGCGATATCGTCCTGATGGTCCTTGACCATGTGACGGGCGAACTCGTGGTCGAACGACGCGCCCGACAGCGCCTTCAGCTTGAGATATTCGACATCGGAGCCGGCGGTCATGCCGTCGGGGATCGACATGCCGAGCGGCCGGGCGACTGCGACCAGCTTCGCCTTGTGTGCGCTGTGGTCGGTGTTGAGCATCTTGCCGTAGGCCTTGATGCCGGCCGAGCTGCCCTTGTCCATGGCCATCGCGCCGAGCTTGATTTCCGAGTTATCGCCCTTGATCGCATCGCTGAGGAAGTCGGTCGTCGGCGATGCGGCGGCGGCGGTCGCGACGCCGAGGGCTGCGATCAGAGCAAGAGCGTTCAACGGGCGCATGGCGGCCTCCATTCAGGGACCATCGCGAAACGGCAGCGAGACCGGCCGGTTCCGTTGCCCAGCGCGATCGGCGTCAGCGCGGGACGCGGCCGTGCGGCTTCAGGTGCGGTCGCGGGAAATGGAAATGGGCGCGGGCCCGCAGGCTGCCGCTGCCGAGGAACATCTCCAGGCCGAAGAAGCCGACCGCGGCGATGGTGAAGACGATCGCCGCGCCGAAGAAATCGACGAGCAGGCCGGCGGTGACGCTGGCCCGCAGCGCCGACAGGAACAGGACGAGGATCGACAGCGACGTCGACGCCGCCGCAATGGCGCCGCAGCCGACCGCCAGGTCGAGGACGTGCGAACGGCGGCGCAGCCCGGCGACCTCGGCGGTCATCCGCGCCAGATCCTCGGCCGACGCCCCCGTCCGGTCGCGCGCCAGCAGGTCGGCGCGGTCGGCCAGCCGCGCCTGCCGCGTGGCGAAGACGCCGAGCAGCGCGGCGATGCCCGATAGCAGGAAAACCGGCGTCAATGCCGTCTGAACCAGGTGAACGGCGGTGACCAGCGAGGCGTCCATGCGCCGCCCATGCCATCGCCCGCGCCGCCCGCCAAGAGGGGCGCAGCGCCAAGCACTTGCCCGCCCGAGCTTCAGGTTTCCGGCGACGCACCCGCGGCGACGACCTCGACGAAGCTGTCGAGTACCCGCTTCGCGCCGGCCTTTTCGAACTCGATCTCCAGCTTGTTGCCATCGATGGCGGTGATCGCGCCGTAGCCGAACTTCGAATGGAAGACGCGGTTGCCGACGCGCACGTCCTTGCGGCCGGGGACGCCGATGCTGACCGCGCTGGCCCGCGCCTCGAGCTGCAGCCCGCCGCGGCCGGGCACGCTGGCGCCGCCCATCGCGCTCGCCCGCGCCCAGCCGGGGCCGCGGCCCTGCCCGCGGGTGACGTCGGCGAACGGGTCGGCGCCGGCGAGGGCCGCGCGCCACAGGCTGGGGCCGCCGCTCATCGTGCTCGACACCTCGACATGGTCCTCCGGCAGCTCGCCGACGAAGCGCGAGGGGATCGACGACGTCCACTGGCCGTAGATGCGGCGATTGGCGGCGTGGCTGATGGTGGCTGCGCGCTTCGCCCGGGTGATGCCGACATAGGCGAGGCGGCGCTCCTCCTCGAGGCTGGCGTTGCCGCCCTCGTCGAGCGCGCGCTGCGACGGGAACACACCCTCCTCCCAGCCGACGAGGAAGACGTGGTCGAACTCCAGCCCCTTGGCGGCGTGGAGCGTCATGATCGTCACCCGCTCCTCGTGCGCCGCGCTCTCGTTCTCCATGACCAGGCTGACGTGGTCGAGGAAGCCGGTCAGCGACTCGAACTCCTCCATCGCCCGGGTCAGCTCGATCAGGTTGTCGAGCCGCCCGTCGGCCTCGGTCGAGCGCTGCGCCTTGTACATCGCCACCATGCCCGATTCCTCGAGGATGACGCGGGCGAGCTCGGCGTGGGGCAGGGCGTCAACCTGTCCCCGCCAGCGCGCGAGGTCGGCGAGGAAGGCGGCGAGTGAGCGCCGCGCCGCCGGCGTCATCTCGTCGGTCTCGACCAGCGCCGCGGCGGCCGACGACAGCGGCTTGCCCGTGGCCCGCGCATAGCCGTGGAGCGCCTGCAGCGCCTTGTCGCCCAGGCCCCGCTTGGGGACGTTGACAATCCGTTCGAACGCAAGCCCGTCCGACGGCTGGACGACGCAGCGGAGGTAGGCGATCGCGTCGCGCACCTCGGCGCGTTCATAGAAGCGGAAACCGCCGACGATCTTGTACGGCGTTCCCGTCGTGATGAAGCGGTCCTCGAACTCCCGCGTCTGGAACTGGGCGCGGACGAGGATGGCGATGTCGTTGAGGCTCGCGCCTTCGCGGTGCAGGCGGTCGATGGCGTCGCCGGTCAGCCGCGCCTCCTCCGGCCCGTCCCAAACGCCGATGACGCGGACGCGCTCGCCATGATTGCGCTCGGTCCACAGGGTCTTGCCCAGCCGACCGCTGTTCTTCGCGATCAGCCCGCCGGCCGCACCCAGGATATGCGGCGTCGAGCGGTAGTTCTGTTCCAGGCGGATGACGGTCGCGCCGGGAAAGTCCTTCTCGAAGCGCAGGATGTTGGCGACCTCGGCACCGCGCCACGAATAGATCGACTGGTCGTCGTCGCCGACGCAGCAGATGTTCCTGCGCTCCTGCGCCAGCAGCCGCAGCCAAAGATACTGGCTGACGTTGGTGTCCTGATATTCGTCGACCAGGATATATTTGAACCGGCGGCTGTAGTCGGCGAGCACGTCGGGATGCTGCGTGAAGATGGTCAGCATGTGCAGCAGCAGGTCGCCGAAGTCGGCGGCGTTGAGCCCGATCAGCCGCTCCTGATAGCGGGCGTAGAGCGCGACCGACCTGTTGTCGTAGCCGCCCTCCTCGGCGGCCGGCACCTGCGCCGGGATCCAGCCGCGGTTCTTCCAGCGGTCGATCAGGCTCGCCAAGCCTTTCGCCGGCCAGCGCTTCTCGTCGATATTGGCCTCGGCCAGCACCTGCTTGAGCAGGCGAAGCTGGTCGTCGGTGTCTAGAATCGAGAAATTGCTCTCGAGGCCGACCAGACCGGCGTTGCGCCGCAGCATTCGCGCGGCGACCGCGTGGAAGGTGCCGAGGAAGGCCATCCCCTCGGCCATGCCGCCGAGCAGCCCAGCCATGCGGTGCTGCATCTCGCGCGCCGCCTTGTTGGTGAAGGTGACCGCCAGGATCTCCGACGGCCACGCGCGGCGGGTGTAGATGATGTGCGCCAGGCGGCTGGTCAGCGCCCGCGTCTTGCCGGTGCCGGCGCCGGCGAGGAGCAGCACCGGCCCTTCGGTCGTCAGCACCGCCTCGCGCTGGGCAGGGTTGAGCCCGTCCATGTACGGTGGCTCGGGCGCGGGAGTGGCATTCGGCAACATCGTCTGAACATATAAAGAACGACGATCGCTTTGTCATCGCCCGCGTGCGCCGCGGCGGGGCGCCGGCGGGCGGCGACGTAAATCTGTCGCTTTACTTTGCGCCGGCGATGTTGGACGCTGTGACTACTGTCGCGGTCTAGGAGTAGTTGCATGACGACTCGCTGGTGCCTTGCTTCGATATTTACCGCTGCTTCACTGTTCGGCGCCGCGTCCGCGGCGCAGGCGGCGTCGACGACGGCGCACGCGCTGGTCGTCAGCGGCGTTGCCGGACACGCCGGGGGGCCGCAGTTCGCCTGCGCGACCAGCGGCCCGCAACCGCTGGAGGGGCAGTATTTCGGCAGCGCCAGCGTTGGGCTGCCGACCGAAGGCTATGCCTATTGCGGGCTCGCCGGCGGCTTCCAGGCGACGACCGGCGCCGGCATCAGTACCGCCAACGAGGCGGTCACCGCCGGCTTCAGCGGCGGGACGCACAGCCAGACGGCCACCGCGACCGCCGACTACGGCGTCCTCAAGGCGGCGAGCAGCGGCACCAATTCGACGACGGCGACCGGCGGCTTCGTCTATCACGCGGGCGACGCCGCGGCCTATTCCACCGACACCCTGCCGGTGCCGATCGGGGCGGCGTTCGTCCAGCTCGGGCTGGGCATCGATGGCAGCGCGTCGATCACCGGCAACAGTCAGACGCTGACCATCCTCGACTATCAGATCAACAGCGGCCCGATCTACGAAGCCTTCATCGGCAACCTGGTCGGTACGACGGCGAGTGCCATCGGGCTCGACGGCACCCTCAACGGTTATGCCCCGGTCGCCGGCTTTACCGTCGGCCCGGGCAGCTTATCCGGGTCGGGCACGGTGACTTCGTTCCGCACCGCAATCACCGGCGCGACCTTCGACCTGACCCTGGCGCTGCTCGCGTCGAGCTTCCCGGCGATCGCCAGCGACAGCTTCCCGATCAATGTCGCCGACAACGGCTTCGCCGACACGTCGCGACTGACCAGCCTCCGCTTCTTCGACGCCGCCGGCAATCCGATCGCCTTCGGCACGCTGACCGGCGCCTCGGGGCGGCTGTACGACGCCGACGGCGTCCATACCGCGGTCGTCAATGGCGTGCCCGAGCCCGCAAGCTGGGCGCTGATGCTGGTCGGCTTCGCCGGCCTCGGTATCCGCCAGCGGCGGGTGCGCCGGCTCGCCTGCCAGCGGCGGGTGCGCCGGCTCGCCTGACGGCCTCCCGGCTCAGTCGATCGTCACCACCAGCCGATCGGCGAAGGCGAGGTTCTTGCGCAGCCGGCCCTCGGCGCCGGGGGCGCGGCGGGGGTTCCGGGCGAGCAGCGGCTTGACCATCCGGTGCAGCGTCGCGTGATTCATCATCCGGCCGAAACATTCGTGCAGGCCGTGGCCGAAGTGGACATAATCGCGCGGAAGGCGGCTGGGGTCGAAACGTTCGGGGTCGGGCACGCGGCGCGGGTCGCGCATCGCCGAGGCGAAGCAGTTGTACACGGTCGCACCCGCGCGGATCGTCCTCGCGCGCGGCGTGCCGCTGGCCAGCGTGTAGTCGGTGAGGACGTTCCGCTTGAGGAACGGGGCCAGCGGGTCGAAGCGCATCGCCTCGATCAGGATGTCGTGCAACCGGCTGTCGTCGTTCGCCCGTGCCGCCGCCCCCGCCGCCGCCAGCCAGTCGGGGCGGCGAAGCAGCTGCTCGATCCCGTTGGGCACGACCATCGGCGGCTGCGGCGGGCCGCCGACGATCATGCACAAGAGGACGGTGCGGATCTCGACCGGATCGTAGCCTGCGGCCAGCGCGCGGCCGAGAACGTCGTCCTTCGCCGGCCCGGACCGGCGCGCGGCGATCACGGCGTCGATATGGGCCCGGAGCGCGGTGCCGATCTCGCGGGCCTCGGCGGCCCAGGCGGCATCGTCGGGCGAGCCGGTGAACTGGAACTCGAACAGGCGCGACCCCCAGATCGCCAGCCGTCCGGGCGCGGGATCGGGGATGCCGAAGAAGTCGCCGTACAGGCCGAAGGCGACCTGGCGCACCAGGTCGACGACCTCGACCCGGCCGCCGCTCGCCGCAACGATCGTCGCGGCGCGGACCTCCGCCGCCTCGCCGAGAGGGGCAAGGTCGTCGGCGCGGATCAGCGCCCGCCAGCGGCCGACCTGCGCCTCGTAGTCCGGCGTGTCGCCCATGCCGAGGAAGAAGGGCTGGCCGTCGGTGATGATGTCGAGGTTGGCGTGGTACGGGACCCCGAAGGCGTGGTCGGCGGCGAAAACCTCCAGCACGTCGTCGTAGCGCGTTACCAGGCGCAGCTTGTCGGTGCCGATGAGCGGCCACGCGCGTCGCAGCACGGCGAACACGGCCGGGGCGAGGCCGACGAGCGCGTTGACCACCGCTCCGGTCGAGGTCGCGCGGTAGGGCGTCGTCGCGTCGACGGCGCTCACAGCAGCGCCAGGTAGCGGAGGGCGGGCAGGCTCGGCAGGAAGAAATAGTCGCCGCCGGCCATGCGGATATAGGTGTCGACGGCCACCGTGCGGCGCAGCGGCGTCTCGCGGATCGTCATCGGTCCCGCCGGCCCGAGCAGCGGGTCGGTCTCGCCGAACAGCGTCGCGAAGCTCGAGTTCAGCAGCCAGGTCTGCTGGACGAACTCGAACTGGCGGGCAATGTCGGTGTTGAGGCACATGAACAGCAGGCCGCGGTCGGCGCCGTCGGGCGTCATCGGGTCGGCGGCCTTCGGTCCGAACTTGCGGCCGCGGCGGAGGATACGGTGGTTGTTCGCCGCCTGCAGCAGCGTCTCGCGGCTGTCGGCGGTCGGCTGCGGCGCCAGAGCATCGCGCGGAAAGGCGCGGCGGACGTGGCTGCCGGCCGGGCAGCCGACGCCGTGGGGATCGCGTTCGCGGAACAGATAGCCGCTGTCGGGGAGGCCCCAGGCGTCGGGCTTGAGATAGCTGCCCGGGCACAGCAGGTGGCCGTCGCGGCCACGGCCGATGATCCGCTCGGCGATCCAGTCGGCGGTGATGTGGGTCGCGGTCGGGTCGGCCGCGCGCAGGCGCTCGGCATTGGCGGCAAGCGACTGCCAGAAGGCGGCGACGTCCTGCTTGAGCTCGCGGACGACGAGATAGCTGCCGTTGATGCCGAAGTCGGCGAAGCCCTCGGCGAGGGGATGGTCGGGGAGGCCGGCGGCCGCCGGGCGCGGATCGACGGCGGCGGGATTGCCGCCGATCTCGCGCGGCACGACGGGCCCGGGGGCCGGCTCGCCGTGCCCGTTCTGGTAGCCGAGCAGGATTTCGCCGAGCGGCACGCCCTGCACCGGGTCTTTCGGTGCCGGCTTGCCGTCGACCAGCACCAGCCGCGTCTCGTCGACCGGCACGTCGAGTCCGTACGGCCGGGGCTGCGACAGGCCGTCGGCGAAGCCGAAATGCTCGCGGCTGATCCCCGCCGCCTCGACGTCGAGGAGCAGGTCGAGGCTATGGACGACGGCGACCCCGGCGGGGGCCAGCGCCGCCGTGACCTCGGCCGTCCAATCATCCGCCGCGGCGGCGTCGCCGGTGTAGAGGAGGAGCAGGGCGTGAACGGTCAGTGGGGTGGTCGTCTCGACCTCTGCCGCGGCGTCGCCGGTGACGGCGAAGGCATCGGGGGTCACCGGCTCGCTCTGCGTCGGATCGATAAGTGGCGTGTTGCCGCTCCAGCGGGGGCCGCCATCGACGACCGTCTCCAGCCACTTGCCCGACCTTTTGTCGCCCAGCCGGCGCAGCCGGTCTTCCTGGAACATGCCCTCGCGGAATGGGCGCGCGAACGAATCGAGCGCCGGTTCGCCCAGCCCCATCTTCGCCAGCCCCGTCCAGGTGAAGGCGAGCGCCGCCTGCCGCGGCCGGCCGGCGGCGGTGCCGTCGCTGACCGGGACGACGGCGTTCAGCGCCGTTAGCCACGCCCCGCCGCGGGTGCCCTCGGGCCAGCCGAACTCGAGCAGCAGGGCGCGGCCATAGGGCAGGTCGGCGAAGCCGCTGGCGACGATACCCTGGGTGACGGCGGTCAGCGGCGGCGCCAGCTTCCAGGTCGGCGGACCGGCGGGGGGTGTCGTGCTCACAGCGCTGCCCTCACAGATCCCACGCCCACGTCGCCGCGTCCGCTTCGTTCAGGGTCGGCCGGCGCAGCCCCGCGGCGATGCGGGCGTTGCGCTCGATCTGGTCGACGGTCAGGTCGCGGTAGGCGCTGTACCAGAAGCGGCTGACCGTGCGCGAGGCGAGCGCCCAGGTCTTGAACTGCCGCCCGTGCGCCGCGCCGTCGAGGACCAGCAGCCGGGTGCGCGGGAAGCCGACGCCGGCGCCCCAGGCGAGCGTCAGCCCGACGTGCGACTTCTCGATGAAGTCGTCGAGATAGCTGTCCCAGCTGTGGTCGAAGTTGGAGAAGAACAGCAGGCGGCTGTTGTTGTTGAGGAACGCCCAGTGGGCGAAGTGGACGGTGCGCATGCTGCCGAGGAAGCCGTCGGTGGCGACGACGCGGAGCAGCAGGCCCAGCCCGTAATGGCCGGCGCGGATGATGATCGAGCGCAGGATGCCGGGCTTGATCAGCACGATCGAGCCCATGTGGTTCTGCATGATCCAGTCCTCGCGGCGGACCATCTCGCGCAGCGTGCCGTCGTCGACCGGCGGCGCGTCCTGATGGCTGTCGCGCAACTCGTTCCAGCGCAGGATGAGGACCAGGACCGGCACCGTCACCAGCAGGCTGGCGAGGCCGAGGACGACGGCGCGGAACGTCACCCACAGCGCCGGGCGCCAGTGGATGGTCTTGCCGATCGCCAGGCCGTCGGCGGCGAGGCTGACGAAATGAACGATGGCGACGACGATCCCGAGCAGCAGCGTCGCCAGCACGGCATAAGCGACGACGCCGACGGCGAGCAGGATCAGCTTGTCGGCGCCGGGCATCTTGAACTTCGCCCGCGAGGTGACTTCCGTGCCGGAGATCGCGTGACGGTATTTCCAGATCAGGCTGATCGCGGCCGTGGCGCAGACCGCCGTCAGGATCAGGTAGAGCGGGGCGCTCATCAACGGCGCGAGCAGCAGTCCGGGGAGCGACAGGACGAGCAGGGTCAGGACGACGAAGCGCAGCAGGCGGAGGACGTCGGCCACTCGCTCGGCCGGCGGGATGCGGACCGGCGCCGGCTCGGCCAGCCACGGGAAGCGCGGCAGCAGCGCCGCGCGCAGCCGTGCATGCAGGCCGGCGGCAGGAACGCCGCGGTACGGGCTGGGTCCGGTCCGGGCCGGGTCGTCGAGCTCGGCGCGGGCGGCGAGGAACAGCGCGTGGTCGTCGAGGATCCGGTCGCGGGTCAGGCCGCGGTTGCCGTGGTGGAAGACGCTCGGCCGCTGGACCTTGGCCTCGAGGAAGGCGACGGCAGGCGCGGTGGCGTCGGCCGCGGTGGCGGCGTCGTAGAGCTCACCAGTGCCGTCGAACGGCCGCTTGCAGCAGCGGATCATCGGCCGCAGGGCGGGACCGAGCAGGCTTTCGATCTGCCCCCAGAAGACGCCCTCCGGCCCGTCGAAATTGGCCTCGACGATCAGCATCGGGTCATAGTCGTGGCCGGGGAAGACGCTGATCGACAGGAAGTGGAGCGTCGGCACCTGGTTGAAGATGCGCTCGAAGTTCGGCCGGGTCGGGTCGCCGGCGAGATCTTCGGTGCGGCGCAGGGCATCGACCAGCGCCGTCAGGCGGTCGTTGCTCTCCGGCTTGACCTCGAGCGGAACGCAGAGTGTCGTCTGACGCATTCCGCCCCCGCGTGCCGCCACTCGACATTCCTGACACAGCCGGCATAACAATATGTTAACGGTGCCGGCCTGCAAGCCGTGGTGGGTACCGCGGGACTTATCCCCAACTAATAGACACGAACCGGTCCGCGACGATTGCGTGACCGCGTCCCGGGCCGCATAGTCGGTGCAGCGCATGCGGAGCGCTGACGGGCAGGATCAGCTTGGGGGCGATGAGCGACACGGTATCCGCCGATCTTCAACCGCACCGGCGCTGGCCGCTGGGGCTGGCACTGCTGCTCGCGGCCGCCTGGGCGGCGATCGTCGCCGCCCGCGCGCTGCCGCTCGGCTCCGCCGCCGACTTTTCCGGCCTGTTCCTCGCGCTGGCGCCGCCGGCGGTGGTCGCCCTCGTCGTCGTCAGCCTGCTGCGCGCAATCCGCCCGGCGCCCGACGTCGCCGAGCTCGAGACGCGGCTGGCCCAGGCGACCAGCGACGCCGTCACGCTGCAGGAACGCCTGGCCGTCGTCGACCGGACGCTCGCCGACTGTGCCGAGCGCACGACGCAGCTGGCGACCGCCGCGGCGGCGACCGGCGACGGCCTCGCGGCCAGCGCGACGCGCCTGGCGGCGGCCGCCCGCGAGGTCGGCGACTCCGGCACCGCCGCCGACGCCGTCACCACCCGCCTGACCGCGGCGCTGCCCGACCTGACGCGCGTCCAGGCGCTGATCGCCGACATGGGCGGCCAGCTCGCCGGCGACACCACGCGCCAGCTCGAGCTGATCGACGCGTTGCTCGCCTCGGTCCAGGTCCGTGGCGACGAGGTGGCGACGCAGGCCGACGCCGCCATCGCCAGCATGAACCGCCAGCTGGCCGAGATCGACGAGGCGTCGCGCGCCACCACCAGCCGCATCGCCAAGCGCGCCTATGCCCTCGATGCCGCGGTCGACGGCGCCTCGGCCCGCGCCGGCACCCTGCTCGACAGCGTCGCCGCGCGCGTCGGGACGGCGATGACCACGCTCGAGGCGCAGCTGGCGGCGGCGCGGGTCGAGCTCGAGGGCCTCGGCGCCGACGGCGCGGCGGCGATCGCCGCGCGGCTCGACCGGCTGCACGCGGCGGCGACCGAGCTGGAAGCACTGTTCGCCGCCCGCGACGCCGACAGCGCCCGGCTGCGCGACGCCCTCGACACGCATCTCGCCGGCCTGCCGCAGCGCTTCGCCGACGCCCAGGCGACGGGAACTGCCGCTGTCACGGCACTCGGCGATCAGGTCGGCGCGCTGCACGAGCGGATCGGGGCCCTGGCCGAACCGTTCGCCGCCGCCGACACGACCGTCGCCGCGCTCGACACGCGGATGGCGCGGCTGCAGGCCGTCGCCGAAGGCTTCGGCGCGACACTCGCCGCCGGACTGCCGGCCGCGACCGAAGACCTTGGCCGGCTCGAGGCCGGCGCCGCGCAGCTCGACGCGCGCATCGGCGAGGTCCGCGCCGCCGTCGCCGCGGGCGAGGGCGAGACGCGCGCGGTCGCGGCGCTGGTCGCCGACCTCCGCCGCGAAGTGTCGACACTGGGCGATGCCGACCTGCGCCTGGTCGACGACCGGATGAACGCCACCGCCACGGTGATGCGCGACATCGGCCAGCAGATCGCCGCCTACGGCGTGCTGAGCGGCGAGACCAAGGCGATGATCGAGGAGCATCTGGCCGCGGTCGGGCGGCAGCTGCGCACGGTCCAGGCCGATGGCGATGCGCGCCTGACGGCGCTGGCGGCGCAGATCGACGGCGCGCGCGGCGCCATCGACGACCTGCTGGTCCCCGTCACCGCGGTGCAGCGCCAGCTGGGCGACGCGGAGGCGCAGGTCGGGCACGTCGGCGACGCGGCGGCGGCGCTCGGCGGGCAGCTGGCCAGCCAGCTCGCCGCGACGCGCGACGGCTTTGACGGGATGCACGAGCGCGCCGTCGCCCTGCTCGAGGAAGGCAGCGCCCTGCGCGAAGAGACGGCAGCTGGCGACGCGGCAATCGCCGCCGTCGCCGCGCGCTTCGCCGGCGAGCGCGCCGCCTTCGCCGCCGCCGCCGCCACGCTCGGCGCCGAATTCGATCGCACGCGCGGGGTACTCGACGCCCTGGAGGGCGATACCGTCCGCGTCACCGGCGACGCGGCCGCGGCGCTCGGCGCCACCTTCGAGCGCGCGCGCCAGCTCGCCGAGGCCAATGCCGCCGGCCTGCGGGCGATGCTCGAGGCGGTCGTCGCCGACGCCGCGCACAGCCTCGACGCGCGGGGGCAGGCGCTGGCGGCCAGCGCCTTCGGCGATCCCATCCGCCTCGAGCTGGCGGCGATCGGCGATGCCGCCGACCGCGCCGGCGGAGCGGCCGAGGCGGCGGCGCGGCGCGTCGCCGGCCAGGCCCGGACGCTGACCGACACGATCGGCTCGGTCGAAGCCAAGGTCGCCGAGATCGAGACGCGGCTCGACGTGCGCGCGCGCGACACGCTTTCGGCCCGGTCGTCGCGGCTCGTCGAGATGCTCAACGGCGCCGCCGTCGATGTCGCCCGCCTGCTCGAGGTCGACGTCGGCGACAAGGCCTGGGTGAGCTATCTCAAGGGCGATCGCAGCTTGTTCGCGCGGCGGACGGTGCGCGCGCTCGACCGCACCGCGGCGGCGAAGATCGCCCGTCACTATGCGCACGACGCCGCCTTCCGCGACGAGGCATCGCACTATGTCGACCAGTTCGAGCGGCTGTCGCGCCGGCTGCTGACCGATCCCGATGGCGAGGCGCTGCTGGCGACGGTCGTCTCGTCCGACATCGGCAAGCTGTACGTCGCCATTGCCCGCGCTACCGGGCGCTGGTCGCCGACGGCCTAGCGCGAGCGGCCCGCCGCGCGTCACCGCCAGCCACCACAGCGTCCCGCAGGCGATGGCCACGGCATAAGGCAGATGGTTCGGCGTGGCGGCGGCGCGGCGCCCGGTGCAGCGCCCGACGCCCGACGGCATAGACCAGCGCCAGCGCGCCGCCGCTGATCGAAGTGGCGAGGAACATCAGCGGCAGGCCGGCCAGCCCGGTCCAGGCGGCGATCGCCGTCATCAGCTTGACATCGCCGCCGCCGAGCCAGCCGCGGCTGAAGGCGAGCAGCCCGAGGGCGAACATCGCCGCCGGCGCGGCGGCATGCGACAGCCAGCCGAAGCCCGGAGTCGAGCAGGCCGAAGGCGGCGGCCAGGCCGATCACGCCGAGCGACAGCAATCGGGGATTTGGTAGCGGACGACGTCGACCACGGCGGCGGCCGCGACCAGCGCCAGCGCCAGCGCCGCGAGCGCCTCGGCCAGGGTCACCGCGCCGCCGCGCCGGGGTCGGCGGGCTGGTGCGTCAGCTGCTTGAGGTAGACGAGATTGTCCCACGCGGTGCGGTCGAACTGCGGGCTGAGGTGCATCGCGCGGGTGAAGAAGGTCTCGGCCATCGAATAGTCGCCGCGGCTCATCGCGGCGAAGCCGACGGTGTTGAGATCGGCGACCAGCGTCGCCTTGGTCGAGCCGGCGAAGGCGGTCTTGTAATCGCCCTGCATCGCCCGGGCGAGGCGCAGGTTGTTCGCGGCCACCGCCAGCTTCGGGTCGATCGCCAGTGCCGCGGCCGAATCGGCGGCGGCGTCGGCGAACCGGCCGCGCAGCAGCCGCGAATAGCCGCGGTTGGCCAGCGCCGCGGCCGACGTGCGGGTCGAGGGCGAGCGCGCGCGCGTAGGCGGCGTCGGCGCCGGCCCAGTCGCGCAGGCGATCGGCGGCGACGCCGCGCGCGATCCAGGCGCGGACCAGCGTCGGGTCGGCGGCGACGGCGCCCTCGAGCGCGGCCGCGGCCGCGGCTGTCGTGGCCGAGCCGGAGCTGCGCCAGGCCGATGCCGAGCTCGACGCGCGCGCTGTGGTCGCCGGCGTCGGCCAGCGCGGTGTAGCCGGCGAGCGCGGTTTCGGCGTGGCCGGCGGCAAGCGCCTGGTCGGCGCGGGCGAGGCCGAGCTGCGCCGGCGGCAGCACCGCCGCGTTCCGCTCGATCAGCGCCGCGGCGGCGTCGAGTGTCGCCGGCGGCGAGCAGCGCCGTCGATCTGCTGCGGCACCGGTCGCCGGCGCGGGCGGCGGCGCGGGCGGCAGCGCGAGCGAGGGCGGCGGCCGAGGAGGAGCAGGTTCATGCGCGGAACCGCTCGGCGAGCCGGTCGCCGCCGGCGGCCAGCGCCGCTGCGGTGGCGGCGCGACGGTGGACCCGGGCAGCAAAGGCGTTGAGTTCGGCGTCGTCGCTGTCGAACGCGGCGGCTCCGCGCGGCTGCGGACCGCTGCCGAGGACCGTCGCCGTGCCGCCTGCCGACCGCGCGCAGACCGCCGCGCCGACGTGGCGTCGGTCCCGGCCAGCCAGCAGGAGCGCCGGGCACGGCGTCGGCCTGCTCCGCGCGCGGCGCGGCGGGCGCAGCCGGCGGGCGGCGCCGGCGGCGCCGGCGGTCGCGGGCGACCGCGACCGGCGTCGCGCGGCCGCCGGCGGCGGCAGGCAGACGCCGCGGCGAGCGGCCATGGCGCGGCGTGCGTCGACGCCTCGTCGGCGCGGACGCCGGCGGTCAGCGCGGCATCGTCGGCTCGCGTCCAGGCGGCGGCGACGCGACCACGCGCGGCGTCGTCGCCGAGCGCGGCGACGGCGCGCGGCGGGCGGCGGGGCGAAGGTCAGCCGCTGCTCGCCGTCGCTGGTCAGCTTCGATCCGGGCCGCGTTCGGCGCCGGTCGCCGGCGGCCGCCGCCGGGGCGTGCGCGCGTCGCGACGACCAGCCGGGCCAGCGTCGCCGGCGCCGCCGCGGCGGCGCGGCGTCGCCCGACGCGGCGGCGGCGCGCAGCGGCGCGACCGCGCGCCGCGAATTCGCCGCTGAGGATAGAGCGAATAGCCGAGGTTGTTGAGCAGCGCCGGCGACGCCGGCATCGATCGCCAGCCCGGCGTGATAGAAGCGCGCGCGAGGTCGGGCCGGCCGAGCCGGTCGTAGGCGACGCCGATGCCGTTCAGCGCGTCGATCGAATCGGGGTCGGCGGTCAGCGCCTGGCGGAAGGCGGCCAGCGCGCCGATCGCGTCGTCGGCCGCGAGCAGGCGCTTGCCGCGGGCATAGGGGTCCTCGCCGGGTCGCGGATCGGTCGCGCCGACCAGACGGACGGATGTCGATCGCGCTGACGGCGCGCGGGTGCGCCGCGGCGCCCTCGGCGAGGACGAAGGCGAGCAGCGCCCCGGCGGCGATGGCGCTAGTGCTTCGCATCGCCCAGGTGAGCCATCGTGTTGCGTCGACGGTCAGTCCGGCCGGCAGCATCAGCACGGCGACCATCGTCGGCAGCAGGAACACGACCAGCGGGCACCGACAGCAGCACCGGCAGGCGTGCCGCCTTTTCCTCGGCGCGCATCCGCCGCGCCTTCGCGCATCTCGCTCGCATAGATCTTCAGCGCCTGTGCCGACGCTCGAGCCGAGCTTGGCCGACTGGTTGAGCAGCGTGACGAACGACGACGAGCTCGGCCAGGCCGGTGCGCCGGGCAAGGTTGCGCAGCGCGACGTCGCGGGTGCGGCCGGCGCGCAGCTCGAGCGACACGCATCGCCAGCAGTTCGGCGAGCAGCGGGTGCGAGACGGTGATCTCCGACGCCGACCCGGGCGAAGCTCGCATCGATGCCGAGACCCGGCGTCGACGCAGACCAGCATCAGGTCGAGCGCGTCGGGAAAGCCGTTGAGGATCTCCTTCTTGCGCTCGGCCGCCTTCGGAGCTGACGATGAAGTTGGGCAGGTACATGCCGACTGTCGCCGCGCCGGCGATGACCATGTATACTTTCGATCACCGACGGCAGGCCGGTCAGATGAGCATCAGACAGATAGGCGAACAACGGCAGGCCGAGGATCAGCGCCGGTCTTGATCAGCACGAAGGCGCGGACCGCATAGGGTGCGGGATAGCCGGCGAGCATCAGCTTCTCGGCCAGCGCCTCGCTCTCGGTGTCCTTCGAGCGACACGCCGCGCGCCTCGACGGCGATCGACCAGCCGCGCCCATGGCGATCCCGAAGTGTCGTTGACCAGGCGCGGGCCGCTCGGCGGCGCCGGGCCCGTTCGGCACGCCGTCGCCAGCCGCCGCCGCATGTCGGCAGTGCTGCCCGCCGTCGGGCGCAGCGCGATGATCACCAGCGCCGCGGCGGCGACGACGATCAGCAGATGCCAAGGAGGGCGATGAGCATGGCCTAGACCTTGATCTTGATGAGTTTGTTCAGGATGATGATGCCGAGCGCGTACCAGACGCAACGGCGATCATGGCCGGGCAGGAAGCAGCGGATCGTCGATGACATCGAGGTAGAACTCGGGTTGCTGGCGAAGACGAAGCAGAAGGTCGCGACCGGCAGGAAGCTGAGCACGGATGCCGGTCATCTTGCCTTCGCTCGACAGCGCGCGGACCTTCAGCGCCATGCTGCGCCCGCTCGCGGATGACGCGCGACAGGCCGTCGAGGATGTCGGCGAGGCTGCCGCCGGTTTCGGCCTGGATCGACGACCGAGACGACGAACATCTGGATGTCCTGCGTCCGCACCCGCGCGGCGAGGTTGGTCAGCGCGCCGCGCAGGTCGTAGCCATAGTTCATCTCGGCGACGACGATGCCGAACTCGGAGCCGATCGGATCGGGCACCTCGCTGACCAGCAGCTCGAGCGCGCTGGTCACCGGGTGGCCGGCGCGCAGGCCGCGGACGAGGATGTCGAGCGCGATCGGGAACTGCTCCTCGAACTTCGCCATGCGCTTGGTCGGCCTTGCGGGCGATGCAGCATCAGCGGCACGACGATGCCGAGAACGACGGCGAAGATGATGAGCAGCAGGTAGCCGGCCGAACTGTGGAGCAGGCCGGTGATGCCGCCGATCAGCGGGAAGACGAGCGCCGACGACCAGCGTCGCGGTCGAGCATCAGCACGATCAGCCGCTCGACCGGCATCTTGATGCCCGCCTGGGTCAGGCGCACCTCGAGATATTCGACGATACTTCGGCGGCGCGAACAGCGACCGCGCCGTGCGGCGCGTCGCGGCGCAGCGCCGACAGCACCTCGTCGTTGCTGGCGCCGCGATGCGATCAGCTTCATCCGCGCGTTGACCCGCTTGCTGACGCCGTTCTTGTCGCTCGACGTAGATGTAGCCGTCCCCTGGACGAGCAGCATCGTCGCGACGAAGACGGCGGGGTAGAAGATCAGCTGCGGGTCGAAATAGCTCATGCCGCACCCTCGAGGCGGCGATAGGGGTCGAACACGCGCGAGTCGATCTCGATGCCGCGGGCGTTCAGCACTTCCATGAACTTCGGCCGGATGCCGGTCGGCTTCATTTCGCCGATGACCATGCGGTCGGCGTCGATGCCGCGGCGTTCGAAGCGGAAGATCTCCTGCATCAGGATGATCTCGCCCTCCATGCCGGTGACTTCGGCGAGCGAGGTCAGGCGGCGGCGCCCGTCGCTCAGCCGCTCGAGCTGCAGGACGACGTGGATCGCCGAGGCGATCTGCTCGCGCGCCGACTTCGGGCTGATGTCGATGCCGCTCATGCCGATCATCTGCTCGACGCGGCGACAGCGCGTCGCGCGCGGTGTTGGCGTGGACCGTGGTCATCGACCCGTCGTGGCCGGTGTTCATCGCCTGCAGCATGTCGAACGCCTCGCCCGAGCGGATTTCGCCGAGGATGACGCGGTCGGGCCGCATCCGGAGGGCGTTCTTGACCAGCTCGCGCTGGGCGACCTCGCCGCGGCCCTCGATGTTGGCCGGGCGGGTCTCCAGCCGGACGACGTGGCGCTGCTGCAGCTGCAGCTCGGCCGAGTCCTCGATCGTGACGATGCGCTCGTCGCCGTCGATCGACGCCGACATGGCGTTGAGCATCGTCGTCTTGCCCGAGCCGGTGCCGCCCGAGATCAGGACGTTGCGCCGGCCTGGACGATGCCGCGCAGGACCATCGCCGCGTCGGGCGGCATCGAGCCGTAGCCGACGAGCTTGTCCATATCGATCGGCGTCTTGGAGAATTTGCGGATCGACAGGATCGCGCCGTCGACCGCCAGCGGCGGCATGATGGCGTTGATGCGGCTGCCGTCGGGCAGGCGCGCGTCGACCATCGGCGAGCTTTCGTCGATGCGCCGGCCGACGCGCGCTGACGATCTTGCCGATGATCCGCATCAGGTGGCGTTCGTCGGCGAAGCGGGTCTCGGTTTCCTCGATCTTGCCGCGCCGCTCGACGAAGACGATCGACGCGGTGTTGACCATGATGTCGGTGACCGACGGGTCCTTGAGCAGCGGCTCCAGCGGCCCGAGCCCGAGCAGCTCGTCGAGGATGTCCTCGACCAGCTGCTTGCGCTCGGTCGCGGTTGAGCGCGTGATTGATCTCCTTGAGCATGTCGACGACGATATCGCCGATCTCGCGGCCGACCTGCTCGCGGCTCATCGTCTCGAGCGCGCCGAGGTTGATGCGCTCGATCAGCTTCTGGTGCAGCTCGACCTTCATCTCGGTCAGCCGGTCGTTGCGGTCGGGTTCGGCCGGGCGCGGGCGCGGCTCGACCACGGCGAGCGCCGGGGCGGCGGCGGGCGCCGCGGGATCGGCCGCGGCAGGACGACGCGTCGACCAGATCATGCCGCCGCCTCCACCCGCGTCGCCTCGGTCGAGCGCCGCGACGATCGCCTTGAGGTCCTTCTCGACCCGGCTGCTGGCTCTTGACCGTCGCCAGCGGCTTGCCGCGATCGATTGCCGTGCTGATCGTCGGATAGTCGTTGGCGACGGCGAAATCGATCCGCCGGCCGAGCAGCGCCTGCGTCTCGCTGAGATCGATCGTGCCGAACATCGGGTGCGTCACGCGGTTGACGACGACGCGCAGGCGGTCGGCAAAGCCGTTGACGGCGATGATCTCGCACTGCCGCCGTGCCTGGTGGATGCCGGGAACGGTCAGGCTGGTGACCATCAGGGCGGCGTCGGCGACCTCGACGACGCGCATCGACCACGTCGTCCATGCCGTCGGCAGGTCGACCAGGACGATGTCGTACGCCTGGGCGGCGAGCGCCAGCAGCTGGTCGACCACCTCCGGCGTGACGGCGTCGAGCGGCAGGATGTCGGCCGGGCTGGCGATGACGCTGAGCCCCGAGGCGTGGACCTGGGCGACGTTGCGGAGGAGGTCGGTATCGAGCCGGTTGCCGGCGTCGAGCAGGTCGTTCAGCCCCAGCTGCGTGCCGAGTTCGAGGTAGAGCGCGGCGTTGCCGAACTGGAGGTCGAGGTCGATCAGGCAGACGCGCGCCGATGCCGCCCACAGGATGCCGGTCTGGACCGCGACCGCGGTCGTGCCGCAGCCGCCGATGGCGCCGAAAAAGGCGACGATCTTGCCGCTTGGGGCGGTGCCGCCGCGGCCGTGCGCGGCGCGGCGTGGATCGGGGTGACGGCGCCGTCGAGCTCGTCGGCGGTGAACTGCAGCGGCAGGACGTCGGCCGCGCCGGTCCGCAGCGCCAGGCGCGTCGCCGCGACCGTCAGGTCGCGCACCGCCGCGACGACCGGCAGGCGTCCGGCCTGTTCGCGGACGAAGCGGCGCGAAGTCGGCGAGGCTCGCGGCGTCGAGCGGGTCGACCTCGACGATGGCGACGTCGGCCTGGCGCAGCGCCGGCGTGGCGGCCGAAACGCCGCTGACGCCGCGGCGGTCGACGGTCAGCCGGTGGTGGCCCCAGCCGGCGGCTCCGGGCGTCGCGGCGGGCGTCGACGGTTCGACGATCAGCAGGACGCGCAGCCCGTTGCCGCTCGGTTCCGGATCCGGCCGCAGGGCGCTGGACCGTTGCGTTCATTTCGGTCCGCTCTCGATCAGCGGGATCGACACCGTCGGCGCGTCGCCGGCGCCGCCCTGGCCGCCGATGTCGGTGCTGGCCGTTGGTCTTGAGCAGCGGCTTGAGCTTGCCGGTCTGGTAGCGGATGGCGGCATCGGCTGCCCGCCGGCCGCTCGTCCCGGGCAGCGGCATGCCGGTGTAGTCGGGATCGCGGTTGATCGTCTGCGCCGCGACGTTGGCGTGGACGCGTGCTGCCGAGCTCGGGATCGGGCCCGGCGCGCGCGGCCGCGGCAGCGAGGAGCAGGACGAGGAGGGGCAGCCTGGTCATTGCAGCACATGTCCGATATCGGCGTCGAGACCGCCGGGTTTGACGCCGGTCGGCACCTTGCGGCGGTGCCCCGCGCTTCTCGCTGCGCCCGTTGAGCAGGATGTCGACGTCGCTCGGCTGCAGCACGCGGTCGGTCGGCAGGGCGATCTGGTCGGGGCGCACCGGCTTGACGATGTGCGGCGTGACGACGATCACCAGCTCGGTCTCGTTGCGGTTGAAATAGGTCGAGCGGAACAGCGCGCCGATGATCGGGATCTTGCCGAGCAGCGGGATCGCCTTGACCGTGTCGTTGAAGTCCGACTGGATCAGTCCGGCCATGGCGAACGCCTCGCCGTCGCGCAGCTCGAGCGCGGTCTTGGCCCGGCGCACCTTGAGGCCGGGGATGGTCACGCCCGACAGCTGGATGCCGGCGGTCTGGTCGAGCGAGCTGACTTCGGGCGCGACCGACAGGTTGATCAGCCCGTCGCCGACGACGGTCGGCACGAAGGCGAGGCTGACGCCGAACTGCTTGAACTCGATCGACAGGCGGCCGAAGGCGTCGACGCCGGTCGGCACCGGGAACTCGCCGCCGGCGAGGAAGCTCGCGCTTTCGCCCGACAGGGCGACGAGGTTCGGCTGGGCCAGCGTGTGGATCAGCCCCTGCTGCTCGAGCGCGTCGATCTCGAAGGCGATGCCCGACCCGAGCAGGCCGACCTTGATCGCATAGGGGTTGGCCGCGGGTTGATCGCCGGCACCGAAACGCGTGCCGTTGGCGAGCTGGCGGCGACTGGACGGGCGGCGTGCCGACGCAGGGCCGCTGGATCGCGCCGACGGATCGGCGTCGCGTTGAAGAAGCTGAAATTGTTGATGCCGAGCTGCTTGACCGTGCCGCGCGTCATCTCGGCGAAGCGGACCTCGAGCAGGACCTGCTGCGGCTCGTCGACGGTCATCAGGTTGGCGACCTTCTTGGGCGCATAGGTCTCGGCGACGGTCGCGGCGCGTTCGGCGGCGGCGGCGCTGGTGACATGGCCGTCGAGGACCAGCGCGTCGTTCGACACCGTCACGCCGACATGTTCGTGCGGCAGCAGGTCGGCGAGCTGGCGCTTCAGCCCCTCGGCGTCGGGGCCGACGACGATGTCGATGACGGCGACGAGCGCGCCCTTGCGGTCGAGGATGGTCAGGTTGGTCGACCCGATCGCCTTGCCCTGGACGTAGATCGAGCTGATCGACGTCGGCATTGCGTCGGCGATATCGTCGTTGCCGACCAGCGACCTTGGCGAACGGCCGGTCGAGCCGCAGCGTCTGGCTCTTGTTCAGCGGCACGGTCATGACCACGCCCGAGCGGGCATCGACCGGCCGCCGTCGGCGGCGCGCGGCGAGCGCCGGCGCGGCGAGGGCGAGCGTCGCCGCCGTAAGCGCAAGGGACAGGCGAAGGCTCATGGGTTGGGCACCGTATAATGCGTGGCTTCGCCGCCGCGGACGACGTCGACCGACGGTTCCTCGGGCGGCGCGGCGCGTGGTGCACCCGGGCGCGGACGCGGACGATCGGCGCCGCCGCCTTGACGTGGATCGGGCCGTCGTGCAGGTCCTCGACATGGAGCGACGGCACGGCGCGTGTGATCGGTGTCGGTCAGCGGCCGCAGCGCCAGCGCCAGCGTGCCGACCGTCTGCCCCAGCGTCAGCTTGGCGACCTGCGCCGGCGTCACCTCGAGCGTCGCCGACTTGACCAGTTCGGGCTTCTCGGGCTGACATTGATGTTCTGGCCGATGGCGAGGACGCGGACGTCCTGGATCAGCAGGTCGGTGACCGGGGTCGGCTTGGCCTCGTCGCGGCGCTCGACTTGACCAGCGTCGCCGCCGGCGTCGGGCCCGGCACCGGTGGCGCGCGCGCCCGGCTCGGCGGCGGCGTCGACCGCGCCCGGCGGGCACGATGACGTCGTAATGCGGCGCCTTCTCCGGCGGGGTGCGGGTGATGTAGACGTCGACATGGTCGCCCGGCGCGACGAGGCCGCCGACGCCCGAGCTTTCGGTGACGTTGACGGTCACGGCGCGCATCGACGCTGCCGATCACGCCCATGGTGCTACAGCCGGTTGCCGGTGCCGGAGATCGCGGTCGGGACGACGACCTCGTTGACCGCGATGGCGCGCTGGGCGACGCGGGTGCCGTCGCCGACGCGCGGCGTCGAGCTTGCGGAAGGCGCCCTGCGGGATCGCGCTCGCGGGCAGCTCGACCAGCTTCAGCGCGTCGGGGGTGATCTTGTCGCCGAACGTCAGCGGCTTGGCGGCGGCGACGACGGCGAAGGTCGTCGGCGCGGCCGGCGCGGCCTTGGCGCTGAACGCGGCGCGCGCGACGAACACGGCGACGAGCGCCAGGAACGCCGCGCCGATCAGCATGAACAGCGACTGGCGACTCATCGAACCGTTACCCCCGAGACGATCGGCCTGCCCGTGACCGATCGTACTCAGAACTCTGCGCGACTGGCGGTCTTTGCCGCGATTCGGTCGACGCTAGCAATCACTGCAGAAGAATGGAGCCCGGGCATCGCCCGGGCTCCATGTGTCGCTTACTGCGGCTTGGCGACGTGGCCGGCAGCGCCGTCGTGAGCGCCGTGCCCTGGTGCGTGAACGCGTCCTGCATGCTGCCACCGAACGCGGTGACGGCGGCGACGACGAAGCCGCCGATGATGGCGACGATCAGCGCGTACTCGGCGGCCGAGGCGCCCGAGGTGTCCTTGGTGATCGAACGGAGAAGCTTCAACATATTCCGTACCCCTATTGGCCGGCCGTGGCCGGCGTTGCTCTACCCACCTGGTAAACAGGCGAGAGACTGGCGAGGCGGATACTTGAAGGAGTGACGCCGAATACGCGCAAACCCCAAGCCCGTCGTTCGTCTCGAGACCGCGATAGTAACGACTTCAATAAGGTGCAAGAAGTTTTTTCACAGGAAGGGTTAACGCGAGAGGTCTGTTGCGCTTATGTCGCAGGCAGTAACACCTTTAACTGCGACCTAAATCACGCAAGTCATTGATCTCAAATGAGCGCCCCGTGTCGCACCGGTCAGACGGCGCATGGGCGCTGGCCGTCAACTCCCTATCTTGCTTGTCGTTACTGCAAGGTGTAGAGCACCGGCTTGTCGTTACTGGAGACTCCGGTGATCCTGCGTCGCTTCATGGTTAACGCGCGTCGCCGCCGCTCGTTGCGGATCGCGGCGGGACGGCGGCGGCCGAGTTCGCGCTGATGCTGCCGATGCTGATGCTGATGATCTTCGGCACGATGCAGATCAGCCTGCTGATGTATTCGTACAACGTGATGGTCAGCGCGGCGCGCGACACTGCCGCGCGCGATGGCGGTGTGCACGATCACCGACACGACCGGCGCGCAATCGCCAGGCGCAGCAGGCGCGGCCGCCGTGGCTCACGGATACGACTGGCAGGTGCAGCCGCGCTCCCGGTCGGTCAGGCGACGTCTCGCTGACGATCACGCGTCAGCGCCGGCCAAGGCGGCGCTGGTCAACTTCCTGCCGATCGATTTCGGCAACCTGACGACGCGACGGTGACGATGCGCAAGGAGCCGCTTGCCTTCGGAGTCGGGCGTCATGCTGAAGCGCGGCGCTCTGCTCCGCCGGCTGCTGCGCGATCGCCGCGGCATCAGCGGCGGTCATCGTCGCTGTGCGCTGCCGGTGTTGCTGATCGGCATGGCCTATGCCGTCGAGAATTCGCTCGACCGAGGTCCGCAACGCGCAGCTGCAGGCCGGTCGCCGACGCCGCCGCCGGCGCGGCGCGGCAGAAGTTCGACAGCTTCACGCCCAGTCCGCAGCGGCCGCCGATCGACGAGGCCGAACGGATCGCCGCGCTCAACACGCCGGCGCGCATCGGTCGCCGACACCGATGTCAAGGAGGGCTGGTGGGACATCACCAAGCACAGCAGCCCGACGGCGGACCAGTTCGGCCCGCCTGATCGCCGGGCAGACCGGCCTGCCGTTCAGCAACGCCGTGCGCGTCACGGCGCACGTCGATCATCCAGCTCGCCCTCGGCATCGCTGATCGGCATCGCACCATGTCGTGCTGGCGCAGACCAGCGACGGCGTACAAGTGTTCGAACCTCGACTATCCGCTGACGCTGGTTCCACGATGACGTCCCGTCGCCGTCGCTGCCGGTCATCTACATGAGCTGGGCGACGCCGGGGCACGACGCCAACACCAGCTATTACTACCAGCAGCCGAACGGGGCCGCGGAACCCGGTGTTCAAATTCTATTCGCCCTATGACGGCGAAGACGTGTCGTTCGTGCTGTGGATGAGCAACGGCTACGGCCTGCAGGTCGATACCTATTGCCGCGGCACCTACCTGGTGTCGCCGGCGGAGTTCGACAGCCGCAACTTCCACAATCCCGACGGCAGCCCGGTGACGATCACCGGCTACGTCCTGCGCGGGTCGACCAACAACAGCTTCGAGGTCTATCCGAACCAGCAGGACTATCCCGTTCGCCCAGCCGCCGACGCCGTACAACACGGCGAACGAGGTGCCGACGCCGCAGTATACGCTGTCGAAGATCAAGACGACGCCGTATCCCAGCGCCAACGGCATCCATTACTGGGCGTCGGAGGGCAACCCGACCCCCGACCGGCGGACGCTGCTCGTCCGCTAAAACCTGACGGTTGCGTGACGCGCGCGCGGGGGCGTTGACCCCGCCGCGCGGCGCTTATAGGGCGGCGTATCCGGCCGGCTCCCGGCCCGTCTGAGGATCCGCCGATGCGCCTGCTAGCCGCCGCTGCCGTCACCTTGCTCGCCACCGCCGCCGCCGCCCAGTCGGTCGTGCAGCGGTTCGCCGTGCCCGACGGCGGCTGGGACTATGTCAGCTTCGACCCCGCCTCGCACCGCGTCTTCGTCGGCCGCAGCGACGGCGTGCTGACGGTCGACGTGACCAGCGGCAAGGTCACCGGCCAGCTGGTCGCCGCCACCCGCACCCATGCGGCGCTGGCGCTCGGCGACACCGGGATCGGCGCGGTGACCAGCACCGCCGCCGGCGGAGTGATCCTGTTCGACGCCGCCAGCGGCGCGGTCAAGGCGACGCTGCCGACCGGGCCGAAGCCCGATGCGGCGATCTACGACGCGGCGAGCAAGACGCTGCTGGTGCTCGACAACAAGGTCGGCACGATCACGCTGATCGATCCCGTCAAAGCGGCGGTGACGGGCACCGCCACCGTCGGTGGCGCGCTCGAATTGGCCGCGCTCGACGGCCACGGCCATGTCTTCGTCACCGTCGAGGACGGCGGCGCCATCGCCGAGGTCGACCTCAAGGCGAAGAAGGAGCTGCGCCGCTTCAAGCTCGCCGGCTGCGAGGAACCCGGCGGCCTGACGCTGACCAAGGCCGGCACGTTGATCGCCTCGTGCCACAACAAGGTCGCCAAGCTGGTCGATGCGCGCACCGGCGCGGCGCTCGGCGACCTCGCCATCGGCGACGGTCCCGACCAGGCGGCCTATGATCCGGCGCGCGACCGCGCCTACATCCCCAGCGGCCGCGACGGCATGGTCACCGTGATCGACACGAGCGCGAAGCTGCCGCGCGTCGTCGCCACCATTCCGGGGCAGCAGGGCGCGCGCGGCGGCGCGGTCGACCCGGCGACGGGCACGCTGTGGACCATCGCCGCCAAGTACGAGCCGGCGGCCGCCGGTGCCCGGCCCAAGGCGATCCCCGGCAGCGTCGAAGTGCTGGGCATCAAGTGAGGCTCGACCGCCGCACCCTGCTCGGCGCGGTCCCGCTCGCCGGCCTCGCCGCCCGCGCCGCCGTCGCCGCCGGGCCGGACCTGCGCTTCGTCGCCGTCGGCGACTGGGGCCGCGACGGCGCGTCGCACCAGCGCGACGTGGCCGCGGCGATGGGGGCCGCGGCGGCGGCGCACGCCAGCGCCTTCACCGTCTCGACCGGCGACAATTTCTACGAGAACGGCGTGACGAGCGCCACCGACGCGCAGTGGCGGACCAGTTTCGAGGAGGTCTACACCCAGCCGGCGCTGCAGAGCCGCTGGTATGCCGTCCTCGGCAACCACGACTATCGCGGGACGCCGCAGGCCGAGATCGACTATGCCGCGACCAGCCCGCGCTGGTTCATGCCGGCGCGCTATTATACCGCCGCGCCGGCGCCGCACGTCGACCTGTTCTTCCTCGACACCTCGCCGCTGGTCCAGAAGTACCGCGCCAAGGTCCACAGCCGCATCGCCGACAACGTCGCGGCGCAGGACGTGGCCAGGCAGCTCGCCTGGCTCGACGCCGGCCTCGCGAAGTCGACCGCGGCGTGGAAGATCGTCGTCGGCCACCACACCATCCGCTCGGGCGGCAGCGAGCATGGCGACACGCCCGAGATGGTGGCGCAGGTCCTGCCGATCCTGCAGCGCCGCGGCGCGCAGGTCTATCTCAACGGCCACGAGCACGACCTGCAGCACATCGTCCGCGACGGGCTCAACTTCGTCTGCTCGGGCGCGGGGTCGGAAGTGCGGCCGACGGGGAATGTCGAGGGGACCAGGTTCGCCCTGTCGCGCTCGGGCTTCGCCACCTTCGGCGTGGGCCGCGACGCGCTCGATCTCGAGTTCCGCGACTTCAGCGGCGCGAGCGTCTACCGGACGACGATCGCGCGGGCGTAGCCACATCCTCCCCGTTCCGGGGAGGATCAGATGCCACCTCGCCCCGCAGCGATCGCCTCAGTTGTCGCCGAAAATCGAGCCCAGCAGGCCGCCGACCGCGGCCGCGCCGACGGCGGTGCCGACGTTGCCGCCGCCGCGCGGGGCGTCGCCACGCGGCAGGTAGCGGGCGATCTCCTCGGCGAGGTTGATGATCGGCATCGACTGCAGCCAGACCTTGCCCGGCCCGGTCAGCGTCGCCAGGAACAGCCCCTCGCCGCCGAACAGGATGTTGCGGAAGCCGCGCATCAGCTGGATGTCGATGTCGACCGTCGGCTCCTGCATCCCGACGTGGCCGGCGTGGACGTAGAGGCGTTCGCCCGGCGACAGCGTCTTCTCGACGACCTCGCCCGACAGGTCGAGGAAGACCATGCCCGGTCCGGTGACGCGCTGCATGACGAAGCCCTCGCCGGCGAAGAAGCCCGCGCCCAGGCGCTGCTGGAAGGCGATGTCGAGCGTCACCGACGATTCGGCGCAGAGGAACGTTTCCTTGCGGCAGTTGAGCGTCTGTCCGGTGACGAGCTGGACGGCGACGATCTGCCCGGGGAAGCGCGGCGCGAAGGCGACATAGCCGTCGTCGTCGGCGAGGAACTCGGTGATGAACAGCCCGCCGCCGCTGACCGCGCGCTTGAGGCCGGCGAGGAGCCCGCCGCCGGTGTGCGTGTCCATGCGGATGCCGTCCGACATCCACGCCATCGTCGCCGTCTGGCTGTACAGCCGCTCGCCGCGGACGAGGTCGATCTGCACCGTCTGCATGGTGGTGCCGCTGATGTCGTAGCGCATGGGCTGGCTCCCGAAGGGTGAGTTGCCCGGCTATAGCAGCGGCGGCGGCGGCGGCATAGCCCGGCGGCAACATTCAGCCATTGCGCGCCCGCGTGGCCGCCCCTATACGGGCCGCCTTCCGTCGCGTGGGGCAGTAGCTCAGATGGGAGAGCGCAGCAATCGCACTGCTGAGGTCAGGGGTTCGATCCCCCTCTGCTCCACCACGGCGAAGCGCGGCTGAGCGCCGCGCCTTCGCCGCCGAACCCGTCCGACGACGCGGCTCCGCCGCGGCGGCTTTTACTTCAGACCGCTTCCGCCAGCCGCGCCTGCGTCCCGCGCGTAATGATCCGGTCCCCCGGCTGCAGCTCGGTGATCGGGATGTCCGCCTCGCCGTCGAGCGCGCGGTAGAGGGGCGCGAAATCGGTATCGAGCGTGGTCCGCAGCAGCTGCTCGAAGCTGTCGACGACGACGTAGAGCGCCTGATAGTCGTCGATCTTGTACGGCGTGCGCATGACGCGGGCGAGATCGAAGCCGATGCGGTGCGGCGAGGGATCGTCGAGCGCGAAGACGCTCTCGCCGTGGCTCGACACGATGCCGGCGCCGTACAGCTTGAGGTCGTCGCCGTCGCGGATCAGGCCGAACTCGACCGTGTACCAATACAGCCGCGACAGCCGCTTCAAGGCGCCATAATCGAGGCTGCGCAGGCCGCCGGCGCCATAGGCCTGCATATAGTCGGCGAAGACCGGGTCGGCGAGCAGCGGCACGTGGCCGAAGACGTCGTGGAAGACGTCGGGCGCCTCGAGATAGTCGATCTGGTCGGGGGTGCGCAGGAAATTGCCGGCGACGAAGCGACGTTCGGACAGGTGGCGGAAGAAGACGTCGTCGGGCACCAGCCCCGGCACGGCGACGACCTGCCAGCCGGTCAGCGCGTGCAGCCGCTCCGACAGCCGGCGGAAATCGGGGATGCCGCCGCCGCCGAGGTCGAGCGTCTCCAGGCCGTGGAGGAAGGCCGGATGCGCCCGCTCGCGCAGCTGCGCCGCCTGGCGGGCGTAGAGCCGGTCCCACAGCGCATGCTCGGCCGGGGTATAATGGTCCCAGCGCTGGTCGATGGTCCAGTCGGCGGCAGCGGCGGGCGGCGGGGCGGCGAGGGTGGCCATGACCCAGTGTAGCACGCGGGCAAGCGGTTGAAAGACCGGCAAGCTGGATGCCCCGCGAGGATTCGAACCTCGATAAACGGAATCAGAATCCGTTGTCTTACCTTTAGACGACGGGGCAGCGCCGCGGGCGGGACTTACGGTCGCCGCGCCGGGGTGTCAACGTTCGCCGCCGCGTGCTAGAAGCGCGCCAAGTTCGGCCCGCGGCCACCCGCCGGGGGCCGCGAAGGCTGACGTGATGACCATCGACCTTGTTTCCACCGCGGATCCCGGCGCTTCGCCGCGCCGCTTCGCTCCCGCCGCGCGGCCGGCGCGCAAGGCGTTCGGCGCCCTCGACCTCGGCACCAACAACTGCCGCCTGCTGATCGCCCGGCCGGGCGGGCCGAGCGGCGACTTCACCGTCATCGACGCCTTCAGCCGCGTCGTCCGGCTCGGCGAGGGGCTGGTCCAGACCGGGCGCCTGTCCGAGGCGGCGATGGACCGCGCGGTGCTGGCGCTGTCGATCTGCGCCGACAAGCTGGCGCGGCGCAACGTCACCCTTACCCGCAACGTCGCCACCGAAGCCTGTCGTCGCGCCGCCAACGGTCGCGAGTTCATCGACCGCGTCTACGAGGTCACCGGCATCGCCCTCGACGTCATCTCGCCCGCCGAGGAGGCGCGGCTGGCGGTGCTCGGCTGCGCCTCGCTGATCGATCCGGCGGGGCCGCCGGCGCTGATCTTCGACATCGGCGGCGGCTCGACCGAGCTGATCCTGGTCGATGCCGCCACCGCCGCGATCCGCGCCTGGGTCAGCGTGCCGTGGGGCGTCGTCAGCCTGGCCGAGACGGTGCCCTACGATCCCCCGCCGGGCGAGCGGGCGGCAGCCTATGCAGGGCAGCGCGCGACGATCGCGGCGCGGCTCGACGCCTTCGCCGCGACCGTCGCCGCCGAGGTCGCCGGGCCGCTGCAACTGCTCGGCACGTCGGGGACGATCACCACGCTGGCGTCGATCGCGCTCGGTTTGCCGGCCTATGACCGCCGCCGCGTCGACGGCTGCACGGTGACGGCGGCGGCGATGCGCGAGATCTCGGCGATGCTCAGTTCCCGCTCGCCCGCCGAGCGCGCCGAGGTTCCCGGCATCGGCGCCGACCGCGCCGACCTCGTCGTCGCCGGCTGCGCCATCCTCGAGGCGATCATCGACCGCTGGCCGACCGAAGCCCTGCGGGTCGCCGACCGCGGCATCCGCGAGGGGATCCTGCGGGTGCTGATGCGCCGCCAGGCCTTCCGGTGAGCGCCGGCGGCGGCTCGGGGCGCAGCCAGGGGGGCAAGGTCCGCGTCCTGACGGCGCGGAAGCGGAAGAACTCGTCGAACCGCTGGCTCGAGCGGCAGCTGAACGACCCCTATGTCAAGGCGGCGAAGGCGGCCGGCTGGCGCAGCCGGGCGGCGTTCAAGCTGATCGAGCTCGACGATCGCTTCAAGCTGCTCGGCCATGCGACCCGCGTCGTCGACCTCGGCGCGGCGCCGGGCGGCTGGTGCCAGGTGGTGCTGAAGGCGCGGCCGAAGGCGACCGTCGTCGCCATCGACCTGCTGCCGGTCGAGCCGATCCCCGGCGTGACCATCTTCCAGCAGGACATCCTCGCCGACGGCACCGAGGCGCTGATCCGCGACGCGCTGGGCGGCGACGCCGACCTCGTGCTGTCCGACATGGCGGCGAACACCGTCGGCCACCAGATGACCGACCACCTGCGGACCATGGGGCTGGTCGAGACGGGGCTGGCGTTCGCCGTCGACCTGCTGCGCCCCGGCGGCGCCTTCGTCGCCAAGGTGCTCGCCGGCGGCGCCGACGCCAGCCTCGTCGCCGAGCTCAAGCGCCACTTCGCCGCAGGTCAAGCACGCCAAGCCGCCGGCCAGCCGGCAGGGATCGAGCGAATGGTACGTCGTGGCGCAGGGGTTCAAGGGGCGCGAGTTGCCCGACCCGTCCTGACAGAAAGCTTTACCGCCGCCGTTGCCGGGCACTTGCCACGATGGCATGGACGCGACCGAAGGAGCCGTCCCGTGAAGCTTGTCCTGCTCGCTCTCCTCCTCGCCGCTCCCGCCGCGGCGACGACGCCGTCGGGAATCACCGACGCCAGCCTGAAGGCCGACACCGCGAAGCTCGCGTCGGACGAGTTCGAGGGGCGCAGGCCGGGCACGCCGGGCGGCGACAAGGCGGTGGCCTACATCACCCAGCGCTTCGCCGCGATCGGCCTGCAGGGCGGCAACCACGGCCGCTGGACGCAGGACGTGCCGCTGGTGACGATCACCACCGCGCCGACGCCGCTGACGCTGAGCGGCGGCGATGTCGGCCGCATCGGCAAGCAGGTTGCCCTCGCCTATGGCAGCGACGTCGTGCTGTGGACCAAGCGGCAGGTGGCGACGCAGACGCTGGCGAACAGCCCCGTCGTCTTCGTCGGCTACGGCATCACCGCGCCCGAGAAGGGCTGGGACGACTATGCCGGCCTCGACGTCCGCGGCAAGACGGTCGTGTTCCTGGTCAACGACCCCGACTGGCAGACGCCCGCGGCGGGCAAGGACGCCGGTCCGTTCGAGGGCCGGGCGATGACCTACTACGGCCGCTACACCTACAAGTTCGAGGAGGCCGCGCGGCACGGCGCGGCCGCCGCCTTCGTCATCCACGACACCGAGCCGGCGGGCTATGGCTGGAACGTCATCACCACCAGCTGGACGGGGCCGCAGATCGACCTCGACAGCCCCGACAAGGGCATGGGCCGTGTCGGCGTCGAGGGCTGGATCACCCGCGCCGCTGCCGAGCGCATGCTCGCGGCCGCCGGCAAGGACCTGCCCAGCCTGACCAAGGCGGCGCAGACCAGGGGCTTTCGCGCCGTGCCGCTGGGGCTGACCGCGTCGGCGACGCTGACCAACTCGATCGATCATTCAGCGTCGAAGAACGTCATCGGCATCGTGCCGGGCAAGCGTTTCCCGCAGGAGACGGTGCTGGTCACCGCCCACTGGGATCATCTCGGCCGCTGCCCGGCGGACGCGACCGGCGACGACATCTGCAACGGCGCGGTCGACAATGCCAGCGGCGTCGCCGGCGTCCTGGCGCTGGCGCAGGCCTTCGCCGCCGGCCCGCCGCCGGCGCGGACGGTCGTGTTCATGGCGGTGACCGGCGAGGAGTTGGGCCTGCTGGGCTCGCGCTGGTACGCCGAGCATCCGGTCTATCCGCTGGCGCTGACCGCCGGCGGGGTCAACATGGACGGGCTCAACGTCGGCGGGCGGACGCACGACATCACCATCTCGGGCGGCGGCAAATCCGACCTCGACGCGACGGCGGCGCTGCTGGCCAAGGCGCAGGGTCGCTACGTCGCGCCCGAGCCGAGCCCGGAGAAGGGCGGCTATTTCCGCTCCGATCACTTCAGCTTCGCCAAGCTGGGCGTGCCGATGCTCCGCGCCGGCAGCGGCATCGACCGCCTCGACGGCGGCAAGCCGGCCGGGCAGGCGGCGGCGGCCGACTATACCGCCCACCGCTACCACCAGCCGTCCGACAACTATGACCCGAAGTGGGACTGGTCGGGCGCGGTCGAGGACCTCGACCTCTATTACGCCGTTCTGCGCGGGCTGGCCGACAGCCACGCCTGGCCGCAGTGGAATCCGGGCGCCGAGTTCAAGGCGGTGCGCGACGCGACCGCGGGCGAGCGCCGGTGACCGCGCGCCAGCCGGCCGAGTGGGCGCGCCACGCCGCGACGTGGACCGCCTTCCCCAGCGACCCTGAACTGTGGGGCGACGACCTGGCGCCGGCGCAGGCCGAGGTCGCGGCGATGGTCTGGGCCATTGCCGAGCACGAGCGGGTCGAGCTGCTCGTCGCCAACGAAGCCGCCGCCGCCGCCGCCCACGAAGCGCTGCACGGCGCCAATGTCCGCTTCCACCGCCAGGCGTTCGGCGACATCTGGCTGCGCGACACCGGCCCGCTGTTCTTGGGCAGCGACGCCGGGCCGGCGGCCGCCGGGTTCCGCTTCAACGGCTGGGGCGGAAAATATGTGCTGCCCGGCGACGACGGTGTCGCTGCGTTCGTCGCGCACGAGGCCGGCGTGCCGCTCGCCCGTCACGACTGGGTGCTCGAGGGCGGCGCGATCGAGGTCGACGGCACCGGCCTGTGCGTCACCACCGAGGCGTGCCTGCTCAACCCCAACCGCAACCCGCACATGGATCGCGGCGAGGTCGAATTGCACCTGCGCCGCGACCTCGGCCTTACCCAAGTGCTGTGGCTCGGCGACGGGCTGGCCAACGACCATACCGACGGCCATGTCGACAATCTCGCCCGCTTCATCGCGCCCGGCGTGCTGGCGCTGCCGTCCGCGGCGGGCGGCGACGACCCCAATGCCGAGGCCTATGACGACGCCCACGACCGCGCCCGCGACTTCGGCCTCGACATCGTCCGCCTGCCGTCGCCGGGGCTGGTCGTCGACGGCGAGGCCGTGCCGGCGAGCTACATGAACTGGTACGTCGCCAACGGCGTCGTCGTCGTGCCGACCTACGGCTGCGCCAACGACGCGGCGGCGGTGGCGGCGATCGCCGGCTCTCTTCCCCGGCCGGCGCACGGTCGGCCTGCGCGCCAACGCCATCCTGACCGGCGGCGGCAGCTTCCACTGCATCACCCAGCAGCAGCCCCGATGAAGCGAACGGCGTGACGCTGTACTGGGCGGTCAAGGCGCTGGTGTCGGGCGTCATCGTCGCCACCGTCAGCGAGGTCGCGCGGCGCTACCCGGCGGGCGGGGCGCTGATCGCCTCGCTGCCCTTGGTGTCGCTTCTCGGCATGATCTGGCTGTGGCGCGACACGCACGATCCCGTGCGGCTGGCGACTCACGCGCGGGGCGACCTTCTGGTACGTCCTGCCGTCGCTGCCGCTGTTCGTGATCGTGCCGGCGCTGCTGCGGAGCGGAGTTGGCTTCCCGCTGGCGCTGCTCGCGGGTTGTGCTGTCACGGTCCTGCTCTATGTCGCGATGGTCGCGGGACTGGCCCGCGCAGGGATCGCTCTGTGACTATCACCGCCGCCGCCCTCCAGCTCGCCTTCAGCGACGACATGGACGCCGACATCGCCGCAACAGCCGCCGCCGTCCGCGCGGCGGCCGAGCGTGGCGCGCAGGTCATCCTGCCGCCAGAGCTGTTCCAGGGCTATTATTTCTGCCGGCATGAGCACGACCGCTTCTTCGCCCGCGCCTTCCCCGTCGCCAGCCACCCGGCGGTTCAGGCGATGCAGGTCGTCGCCCGCGAGACGGGGACGTACGTGCCGTGCAGCTTCTTCGAGGCCGACGGCCCGCATTACTACAACAGCCTGGCGATGATCGACCGCCGCGGCGACGTCATGGGTGTCTACCGCAAGAGCCACATCCCCGACGGGCCGGGCTATGAGGAGAAATTCTACTTCCGCCCCGGCAACACCGGCTTCAAGGTGTGGGACACCGACCACGGCCGCATCGGCGTCGGCATCTGCTGGGACCAGTGGTTCCCCGAGACGGCGCGGGCGATGATGCTGCTCGGTGCCGAGATCCTGTTCTATCCGACCGCCATCGGCAGCGAGCCGGCCGAGCCCAACCTCGACACGCGCCGCATGTGGATCCGCGCGATGGTCGGCCATGCCGTATCGAACGTCGTCCCCGTCGTCGCCGCCAACCGCACGGGCGTGGAGGAGGACCAGCGCTTCTACGGCAACAGCTTCATCGCCGACCAGCGCGGCGACATCGTCGACGAACTCGGCACCGACGATCAGGGCGCGGTGATCGCGACCTTCGATCTCGCCGAGGTCCGCGCCAACCGCGCCAGCTTCGGCTTCTTCCGCGACCGCCGCCCCGACCTGTACGGCCGGCTGGCCCAGGACCTCTGACGCGCCGCGGCTCCCGGGCAGGCGACGCTTAGACCACCTGACCCAGGCCGTCGCACGACAGGTCGAACGCCGCCAGCCCGCCCTCGAGGTAGGCGGCGAGCATCGGCAGGTCGAGCAGGAAGTCGGCGGCGTCGTCGACCTCCTCCGCCGCGTCGTCCATCGCGTCGGCCCATTCGCTGGCGTCGTAGGTGCCGCGGCCGACCAGGGCGAGGGCGATCAGCTCGGCCTTCTCGTCGTCGGCGAGGTCGTCGATCGATCGCCCGCAGTTCCTCCTCGGTCGGGTTGTCGCCGTCGTCCTCGAGCTCGTCGACGGCACGGTCGTCGGACGGGTTGGAGCCGTCGTCGGGGTCGGTATCGGGGATCAGCGCCTCGAACTCGCGCGCCCGCAGGATGACGCGGCAGACGGTTTCGAGCGGGATGGTGAGTTCCACGGTCATTCTCCTGTCCGCCGCCAACGACGCCTTGCCACCGGCGGTTCCGCTACGCCGCCGCCGCCTGCGCCGGGGCGAGGCCGAGACGGGCGCGCGCCGCGTCGTACTCGCGGCGCAGCTTGGCGATGAACGGCGCGGCCGGCAGCACCGCGTCGATCGCGCCGATGCCCTGGCCGCAGCCCCAGATCTCCTTCCACGCCTTGGGCGCGGCGCTCGGAGCCGAAGTTCATCGTCTTGAGGTCGCCCTCGGGCAGATGGTCGGGGTCCATGCCGGCAAGCGCGATCGACGGCTTCAGGTAATTGCCGTGCACGCCGGTGAACAGGCTCGAATAGACGATGTCGGCGGCCGATGCTGTCGACGATCATCTGCTTGTAGCGCTCGTCGGCGCGCGCCTCGTCGGTGGCGATGAACGCCGAGCCGATATAGCCGAAGTCGGCCCCCATCGCCTGCGCGCGCGAGCACCGCGCCGCCGGTGGCGATGCTGACCCCGACAGCGCCAGCGGCCCGTCGAACCAGCGGCGGATCTCCTGGACCAGCGCGAACGGCGAGATCGTCCCGGCATGGCCGCCCGCGCCGGCGGCGACCGCGATCAGCCCGTCGGCGCCCTTGTCGACCGCCTTGCGCGCGAAGGTGTCGTTGATGATGTCGTGAAGGACGATGCCGCCATAGCTGTGGATCGCCTCGTTGACGTCGGGCCGCGCGCCGAGGCTGGTGATGACCATCGGCACCTTGTACTTCACGCACAGCGCCAGGTCGTCCATCAGCCGGTCGTTCGAGCGGTGGACGATGAGGTTGACCGCATAGGGCGCGTCGTGCGGCGCCAGCTCGGCTGGTCAGGCGCTGCAGCCACTCCTCGAACTGCGGCAGCGGCCGGGCGTTGAGGCTGGGGAAGCTGCCGACGACGCCCGCCCGGCACTGGGCGATGACCAGGTCGGGGTTCGAGATGATGAACAGCGGCGAGCCGATCACCGGGATCGAGAGGCGGCCGGCGAGGGCGGCGGGGATCGACATCGGCAAGGCTCCTCAGGCGGCGCAGCAGCGATTTGAGCGGCACGCTGCTGTCTGCCAGCAAGGCAGGGTCGGGAGCAAGCCGGCAAGCCCGGCCTCGACCAGCGCCTTGCCCTGGACGAAGTCGCGCGCGGCGTTGATGCAGTCGAGCGCGATGACGCGGCCGCCGCGCAGATAGACCAGGCTCCACGACCGCGCCGCCGGATCGCCGCGGACGAGCGTCGCGTCGTGGCCGGCGCTGAGGCCGACGGTCTGCAGCTTGAGGTCGTACTGGTTCGACCAGAACCACGGCACGGCGTGATAAGGTGCGCGGCGTGCCGAGGATGACGCCGGCGACGACCTTCGCCTGGTCGATGGCGTTCTGCACCGATTCGAGCCGGATGCCGGCGCGGTCGGCGAAGGCGTTGGCATGGTGGGCGCAGTCGCCGATCGCGAACACGTCGGCCAGCGAGGTGCGGCAGTGGTCGTCGACCTCGACGCCGTTGTGGGTCGACCGCCCCGGCCGCCGCCAGCGCCGCGACCGCGGGGACGAGGCCGATGCCGACGATGACGACCTGCGGCCGGCACCGTGCCGCCGGCGGTGCGGACGCCGGTGACGCGGCCGTCGGTCCCCTCGATCGCCTCGATGCCGACGCCGAGCCGCACGTCGACGCCGTGGGCGCGGTGCTCGGCCTCGTAGAAGCGGCGACCGGCTTCGCCGGCGACGCGGGCGAGGACGCGGTCCTGCGCCTCGAGCACGGTGACGCGCTTGCCCGCCTTGACCAGCACGGCGGCGGCCTCGAGCCCGATATAGCCGCCGCCGACGATGACGACGTCGCTCGTCGCCGGCGAGGTCGGCGGTCAGCGCGGTCGACGTCGGCGCGGCTGCGGATGACATGGACGCCGGCGCAGGTCGCCGCCCGGCACCGGCAGGCGTCGCGGATGGCCGCCCGCCGCCCAGATCAGCGTGCCGTAGCCGAGCGTCGACCCGGCCGCGGTCGTCACGCAGTGCGCCGCCGCGTCGACCGCCACGACGTGCTGCCCGAGCAGCAGGGTGACGTTGCGCTCGGCCCAGAAGGTCGGCGGGCGCAGCGCGAGGCGGTCGGCGGTCTTGTCGCCGGCGAGATAGTCCTTCGACAGCGGCGGCCGCTCGTACGGCGGGTCGGTCTCCTCGCCGACGATGGTCAGCGAGCCGGCGAAGCCGCCCTGGCGCAGCGAGATCGCCGCCTGCGCCCCGGCCTGGCCGCCGCCGACGATCAGGACGTCGTGGACCATGACGTTCCCTCGTCGGCGAAGATGGCGACGCGCGGCTGCCGCGCCGGCGGCGACCGATGCCGCGGTACATGCCGGTCGTGGTGAAGGCGAGCACCGGCGGCCCGGCCGCGCCGCAGCGCGATGACCCCGCCCGCGCCGCCCGCCGCGCGCGGATGTCGGCGAGGACCTCGCGCCGCCGCCGCGGCCAGCGGCTCGCCCGCCAGGCGGACGCGCGCGGCGATCTCGTGGCCGGCGACCGCGCGCAGGAAGTCCTCGCCCGATCCCGTCGCCGACACGGCGACGCTGGCCGTCGGCGAAGGTGCCGGCGCCGATCACGCGGCGAATCGCCGATGCGGCCCCACTTCTTGCCGGTGACGCCGCCGGTCGACGTCGCCGCGGCGAGCTGGCCGGCAGTGTCGCGGGCGACCGCGCCGACCGTGCCGTATTTCATCGCCCGGTCGAAGGTCGCCCCGGCCTCGGTCGCACTGCCGCCGGCGCTCGGCGCGTCCTGAACCAGTCGTTATCGACCTGCTCGAGCCCCGTGGTCAGCGCGAAGGCATCGGCGCCGACGCCGGCGAGCATGACGTGCGGCGTCCGCTCCATCACCGCGCGGGCGAGCGCGACCGGATGGCGGGTGCGGGTCACGCGCGCCACCGCGCCGGCGCGCCGGCTCGCCCCGTCCATGATCGCGGCGTCGAGCTCGACCGTGCCGTCGGCGGTGAAAACCGCGCCGCGCCCGGCGTTGAACGCGGGCGCGTCCTCCAGCACCGCGACCGCCGCCGCGACGGCGTCGAGCGCGCTGCCGCCGCCGCGCAGCACCGCCGCGCCGGCGGCGAGCGCGGCGTGCAGCCCGGCGCGCGCCGCGGCCTCGCGCCGCGGCGCCCAGGCCGCGCGGGTCATGCCGCCGGCGCCGCCGTGGATGGCGAGCGACCAGGCGAGGGAGCGGTGGCGGGCATCGGCGGCGTGGTAGCGGCTGGCCGCGGTAGCGGGCAATCCGCTGTCCTACAGCCGGCCTACATCGCCGGGCATAGGACGTTGACCGCGGTCTGCGGCGAGATGCGGCTAGCGGGACGACCAGCCGGACGGAGCCAGCGACCGTGAAGATCGACGTCGCGAGCGTGACCTTCGTGTGACCTTCGCCCTCGTCGTCGAGGCTCGCGGCGCGGCGGCATTGACCGGCGGCGGCCGGCCGCGACTATATCGCGCCTCCCGCGCTGGCGGGGCGGGCCCGGCGGAGTAGCTCAGTTGGTTAGAGCACGGGAATCATAATCCTGGGGTCGGGGGTTCAAGTCCCTCCTCCGCTACCGCCCGCCGGACGCTGCCCGCATCGGAGCCGCCCGTGACCGTCGCCGATATCGCGCCGATCCCGCTCGGCCTGGTCGAGCGCGACCCCGCCGCCGCCGCGGCCGCGTTCGGCGACGCCTTCGGCCGCACCGGCTTCGCCGTCGTCGCCGACCACGGCATCGCCGACGCCGTCATCGACCGGGCGCTCGCCGCGACCCGCGCGCTGTTCGCGCTGCCCGAAGCGGTCAAGCGCCGCTACGTCGTGCCCGGCGGCGGCGGCCAGCGCGGGCTGACCCCGTTCGGCGTCGAGGCCGCCAAGGGCGCGGCCCATTCCGACCTCAAGGAGTTCTGGCACGTCGGCCGCGACCTTGCCCCCGGCGACCCGCTGCGCGCGGCGATGCCCGACAACCTGTGGCCGGACGAGGTGCCCGACTTCCGCCCCGCCGTCGACCGCGCTCTACGCCGCGCTCGACCGGGCCGGCGCGCGCGTCCTGCGGGCGATCGCCCTGCACCTCGGCCTGGCCGCCGACTTCTTCGCAGCGCCGACGCGCGACGGCAATTCGATCCTGCGCCTGCTCCATTATCCGCCGGTGACCGGCACGCCGGCGGCGGTGCGCGCGGGCGCGCACGAGGACATCAACGTCATCACCCTGCTGCTCGGCGCCGACGAGGCCGGGCTGCAGCTGCTGACCCGCGACGGCGAGTGGCGCGACATCGAGGCGCCGCCGGGAACGCTGGTCTGCAACATCGGCGACATGCTCGCGCGCCTGACCAACTTCCGGCTGCCGTCGACCTCGCACCGCGTGGTCAACCCGTCGCCCGAGCGCGCGCGCCCATGCGCGCTATTCGACGCCGTTCTTCCTGCACTTCCGGCCCGACTATCTGATCGCGCCGCTGCCGGCTGCTGCGGCCCGGCGACCCGCGCCGCTGCCGCCGATCACCGCCGACGCCTATCTGCGCGAGCGCCTGCGCGAGATCGGGCTGTCCTAGTGCGCCGTTGCAGGCGCCGACGCTGATCACACCATAGGCCACCACGCCGCCGGCCAGCAGGCCGAGGGCGATGCCGCAAATCCAGACCAGCTGGACCGGCGAAATACGGCGCGGACGGCGCGGCACGTTCGTCTCCTGCCGAGCGGCGCGGCGTAGCAACCGATCGGTGACAAGCACGGCACCTCATAACGTGTTGCAAGTCAAGGGAAGTACTGCAGCCGAGAGTTGCAGTGCCTTAATCATGTATCAAGATCTCCGACACTTCCGGGTAAGTCGCAGCGACAAAGGTTAGACCCTCGGGCGGCGCGTTGATGCCGAGCGCGAGCCGGTCGCGGGCGGCGAGCGCAGCGGCGAGGTCGGCCGCCGACCATCTGCCCTCGCCGACCAGCTTCAGGCAGCCGACCATCGAGCGCACCTGGTGGTGGAGGAACGACCGCGCCGCGGCGTCGATGGTGATGATCTCGCCGTCGCGCCCGACGTCGAGCCGGTCGAGCGTCTTGACCGGACTCGCCGACTGGCAGTGGACGGAGCGGAACGTGGTGAAGTCGTGGCGCCCGACAAGTACCCGTGCCGCCGTCGCCATCGCCGCGGCGTCGAGGTCCATCGGCACCTGCCACGCGCGGCCCCGCTCGAGCACCAGCGGCGCGCGGCGGTTGACGATGCGGTAGCGATAGGTCCGGCCGATGCAGTCGAAGCGGGCGTGGAAGTCGGCGGCGGCTTCGGCGCAGGCGACGACCGCGACCGGCGCGGGACGCAGATGAGCATTGACCGCGCTCCATCAGGCGGAAGGCGGTGACCGGCCGCTCGATGTCGAGGTGGGCGACCTGCCCGGCGGCGTGGACGCCAGCGTCGGTGCGGCCGCAGCCGGTGACCGTCGCCGGCTCGCCGGTCGCGGCGAACACCGCGGCCTCGAGCGCGCCCTGGACGCTCGGCCCGTGGGCCTGACGCTGCCAGCCCATGAACGGCGCACCGTCATATTCGACGGTCAGGCGGAAGCGGGTCACAGCAGGGTGCCGGGCGCGATCGGCCAGCCGTTGAGCAGCGCCGCCGTCGCCATTGCCGGCTTGCCCGCGCGCTGGACCAGCGTCGGGCGGATCGCGCCGTCACCGCAGGCGATCGTCAGCCGGGCGTCGAGCACGATCCCCGGCTCGCCGCTGGCGTCGACGATCTCGGCCGCGAGCAGCTTCAGCCGCTCGCCGCCGATCGTGACGAACGCGCCGGGGGCGGGGTTGAAGGCGCGGATCGCCCGCTCGACCTCGATCGCCGGGCGGGTCAGGTCGAGCGCGCGCCTCTGCCTTGTCGATCTTGGCGGCATAGGTCACGCCATCGTCCGGTTGCGGCACGGGCGTCAGCGTGTCGAGCCGGGCAAGCGTCGCGACGATCAGTCGAGCGCCGAGCGTGCCAAGTTCGACGGTCAGCGCGCCCGCCGTTTTGTCCGCGACCGACGTCGCCTCGATCAGCAGCATCGGCCCGGTGTCGAGGCCGCGCTCCATGCCCATGATCGTCACGCCGGTCGTCGCATCGCCGGCGAGGATCGCGCGCTGGATCGGCGCCGCCCCGCGCCAGCGCGGCAGCAGCGAGGCGTGGATGTTGAGGCAGCCGCGCGCCGGCGCGTCGAGGATCGCTCCTGGCAGGATGAGGCCGTAGGCAGCGACGACGGCAAGCTCCAGCCCGAGCGCGGCGAAGGCGGCGCGGTCGACGTCGGCCTTGAAGTTGGCCGGCGTCCTGACCTCCAGCTTCAGCGCCTCCGCCCAGAGGTGGACAGCCGACTTCTGCAACGCCCGGCCACGCGCCGCGGGGCGCGGCGGCTGGGTATAGACCGCAGCAACCTCGTGACCGGCGGCGACGAGGGCGTCGAGCGCCGGCACGGCAAAGGCCGGAGTTCCCATGAAGGCGAGGCGCATGCCCGAGCCGCTACGGCGTGGCGGCGGCGGGGGCAATGCCCCAGGCCGGGCGGAAGTCGGGCTGGGCGGCGATCAGCGCCGCCCACGCCGGGGTCACCGCCAGTGGCACCGAGGCGACGACGAAGCGGCTGCCGCCGCCAAAGCGCATCAGCGGGCGATGGCAGCGGAAGCAGCTGTTCGCCGCGCTGCCGTCGGGCCGGCGCCGCAGCCGGCCGCGGCTCCGGTCCGGCGGCAGCAGCGCGACGAGCAGGGGGAGGTGATCGCCAAACGCGGCGATGTCGAGCGTCAGCGCCGAGCCGGCGAAAGTGACGGTGACGGCGGTCACGCCGCGGTTGAGCGCGCCGCAGTCGCAGCCCCAGCAGGGTGCGACGCCGCCGTGGACGGTCGCCTGCGCCGCTGACGCCGGCCGGAATGCCGAAACGCAGCCGCCGGTCGAACGCCGCGGCGAGCGCCTCGCCGGCAGGGCGGTCGAGGATCGTCAATCCGCTGTCCAATGTGCCGCGGACGCGCAGCGCCGGCACGTCGGCATCGCTCAGGAAGCCGGGCCGGCGGAACAGCCACAGCCCGCGCACCCCACTGGCAGCATAGCGGGACTGCCGTCGCCGCGTTTCGGCGTCGTCCTGCGGCGACCACTGCACTTCGACGGCCACACGGTGCCGGCCGCGCGTCGCCAGCACGTCGGCACGCCACGCCTCGCCGTCGGGCGTCGTCCCGGCAACCTCGGCCTCGGCGTGCCAACCGGCGTCGCGGGCGGCGGCGATCGCCAGCGCCTTCAGGTGCAGGTGCTCGGGGCTCTCGTCGCCCGAGGCGCAGCCGCCGAGTGCGAGATGAGCGAAGAAGCGGGTGCCCAGCCGCGACGTCTTCAGCACCAGCGGTGCGCCGCAGCACAGCGTCCGCAGATGACGGACGTGCCGGTTGGTCGCGGTCAACGCGCCCCATTCGGCCGCGGTGAGCGTCGAGGCGTCGAGGCTGCGGCCGGCGTCGTCGAGGCAGCGGAGGGGCAGGGCGATCCTCTTGAGTGCGAAGAAACGACAGGCCATATCCTAGTCCATGACCTCCCCTGAAATCGATGCCCTCACGCAGGCGCTCGCCCGCTTGCCCGGGCTCGGCCCGCGGTCGGCGCGGCGGGCGGTGCTGCACTTGCTCAAGCGGCGGGAGACGGCACTGACGCCGCTGATCGCCGCCCTGCAGACGGTCGCCGCGCGACTTGCGACCTGCGAGCTGTGCGGCAACGTCGATACCGCCAGTCCCTGTGCCATCTGCACCGACCCGCGCCGTGACGCTGCCAGCCTGTGCGTCGTCGAGGAAGTCGCCGATCTTTGGGCGCTCGACCGGGCGCGGCTATTTCCCGGTCGCTACCATGTGCTCGGCGGCCGGCTGTCGGCGCTCGACGGCGTGCGGCCGGAGGACCTCAGCATCGACGCGCTGGTCGGCCGCGTGGCGGCGGGCGGCATCGACGAGGTCGTGCTGGCGATGAACGTCACGCTCGAAGGCCAGACGACGATGCACTATGTCGCCGACCGCCTCGCCGCCCTGCCGGTACGAGTGACACAGCTCGCGCACGGCGTTCCCGTTGGCGGCGAGCTTGACTATCTCGACGAGGGCACGCTGGCCCAGGCGCTACGCGCGCGCCGCCCGGTTTCTTGACCATGCCGCAGCCCGACCTTATCTCCGTTTCATGGCTGTTCTTCCGATCATCGAGGCGCCCGACCCGCGCCTGCGCGTCGTCTCCGCACCCGTCGCAGTGGTCGATGACGCTCTGCGCACGCTGATGGACGACATGCTGGCGACGATGTACGACGCGCCCGGCATCGGCCTTGCCGCGATCCAGGTCGGCGTGCCCAAGCGGGTGCTGGTCATCGACCTCCAGCGTCGCGACGAGCCGGCGGAGGAGGGCGCGGAACCGGTAGAGGTCCGCGAGCCGCGCTATTTCGTCAACCCCGAGATCGTCTGGGCGTCGGATGAACTCGCCGCCTATAACGAGGGCTGCCTGTCGGTGCCCGAGCTGTTCGGCGACGTCCTCCGCCCGGCGCGCATCCGCGCGAAGTGGCTCGACTATGACGGCGTGGCGCACGAGGAGGAGATGGACGGCCTGATGGCGACCTGCCTCCAGCACGAGATGGACCACCTCGAGGGCGTGCTGTTCTTCGACCATCTGTCGAAGCTGAAGCGCGACATGATCGTCAAGAAACTGACGAAGGCCAAGCGTCATAAGCTCGCCGCCTGAGGCGAAGGTCACACGAAGGTCACGCCGGCGCGGGTGTTTCCGGCCGGCGCTTCCGGCCGTCGCAGCGGGGCCACGCGGCCCGAAGTTTACAGAAGGTCACGCTTTGGGCCGAAATTCCGCGTTTCGCCCGCGCGGCTCCTTGGGGCTTCAGCGCGGCAGGGGACAGCGATGGGAAAGAGCAGGCGGCCGGGTCCGGCCGGCAGCTGTCCCTTGTAGCAGACTCGGGCCGTGTAGGAAAATCTAGACGCGCCGCCGCAACCCCGCCGGCCAGTCCTCGCCCAGCAACGTGACGATTGCGTCCGCAACCGCCGCCGGCAGCTTCAGCGTCGCCGCGTCCTCGCCGGGGAAGGCGCGGGCGCGCATCGCGGTCGCCGTCGCGCCGGGGTCGAGGACCGCGACGCGCACCGGCGTGATGTTCCGAACCTCCTCGCCATAGGTCAGGACGAGGGTGTCGAGCGCTGCCTTGGTCGCGGCATAGGTCCCCCAGTAGGCGCGCGGGGTGACGGCGACCGAGCTCGAGTCAGCGCGATCACCCGCCCGGCCTCGCTTACGCGGAGCAGCGGGTCGAAGGCGCGGATCAGCCGCCAGTTCGCCGTCAGGTTGAGCGCGACGACGCGTGTCGAACTCCTTGGGGTCGATGTGCGGCACCGGCGTCAGCGTGCCCAGCGTCGCGGCGTTCAGCACCAGGATGTCGAGCTTGCCCCAGCGCTGCGCCACCGCAGCCGCCAGCCGGTCGATCGCCTCGCCGTCCCTGAGGTCGAACGGCGCGATCGTCGCCGTTCCCCCGGCCGCGGCGATGCGGTCGTCGACCTCGATCAGCCCCGCCTCGGTCCGCGCCGTGACGATGACGTGCGCGCCCGCGGCGGCAAGCGCCTCGGCTGTGGCCGCGCCGATGCCGCGCGAGGCGCCGGTGACGAGGGCCAGCCGCCCGGTCAGGGTCACTCAAATCATCCGCTCCGCCAGCAACGACAGCTGGTCGGCAGGCTCGTGTCCTCCTGATCGGTCAGGCGGGTCGGATAATCGCCCGTGAAGCAGGCGTCGCAGTGCTGCGGCGCGGCGTCGTCGCGCATGTCCTCGCCGAGCGCGCGGTACAGGCCGTCGATCGACAGGAAGGCGAGGCTGTCGACCTTGATGTACTCGCGCATCCGCTCGACATCCATGTTCGCCGCCAACAGCTTCGATCGCTCGGGCGTGTCGACGCCGTAGTAGCAGCTGTGCCGCGTCGGCGGCCAGGCGATCCGCATATGGACCTCCTCGGCGCCGGCGTCGCGGAGCATCTGGACGATCTTCAGGCTGGTCGTGCCGCGGACGATCGAAGTCGTCGATCAGGACGATCTTCTTACCGTCGATCAGCGCCCGGTTGGCATTGTGCTTGAGCTTGACGCCGAGATTGCGGATCTGGTCGCCCGGCTGGATGAAGGTCCGCCCGACATAATGCGAGCGGATGATACCCAGCTCGAAAGGAATGTCGGCCGCTTGGGCAAAGCCGATTGCCGCCGGCGTTCCCGAGTCGGGCACCGGCACCACCATGTCGGCGGCGACCGGCGATTTCGCGGGCCAGCTCGACGCCGATATGCTTCCTGACCTGATAGACGCTCGAACCGTCAACGACCGAGTCGGGGCGGCTGAAATAAACGTGCTCGAAGATGCACGGCCGCGGCCTGACGACGCCGAAGGGCCGCAGCGAGCGCAGGCCACGCTTGGTTATGACGACCAGCTCGCCCGGCTCGACCGAGCGGAGGAAGGTCGCGCCGACGACGTCGAGCGCGACCGTCTCGCGACGCCAGGATATAGCTGTCGTTGAGCCGTCCCAGCACCAGCGGCCGCACGCCCAGCGGATCGCGGCAGGCGATCATCCCCTCGCCGGTCAGGCAGAGCAGGCTGTACGCCCCCTCGACCTGCTTCAGCGCATCGATGAAGCGGTCGAGCAGCGTGCGGTAGGTGCTGGTGGCGACGAGGTGGATGATGACCTCGGTGTCGCTCGTCGACTGGAAGATCGAACCGCGGCGGACCAGTTCGCGGCGCAGCTTGACCGCGTTCGAGATGTTGCCGTTGTGGCAGATGGCGAAGCCGCCGCTCGACAGCTCGGCGAACAGGGGCTGAACGTTCCTGAGCGCCGTCTCGCCGGTCGTCGCATAGCGGTTATGGCCGATAGCGACATCGCCCTTCAGCCGTGCCATGACCTCGTCCGAATCGAAATTGCCGGCGACATGGCCCATCGCACGGTGGGTATGGAAATCCTTACCGTCGAAGCTGGTGATGCCCGCCGCTTCCTGGCCGCGGTGCTGCAGCGCGTGCAGCCCCAGCGCACACAGCGCCGCGGCACCGTCGGCCCCATAGACGCCGATGACGCCGCACTCCTCGTGCAGCTTGTCGTCGTCGAACGGATTGGTCGTGACGTCGTCCATCGGGACTCCCCAGGGCGGTGCCTCGCGCGCCATATAGGGCGCACGCCGCCCGCTGTCTCCCCCGCCAGCGTCATGAAACGGTCACAGGAGCGAACTCGTGAACGATAGCGTACGCGAGACCGGCACCGTCCTCGATCCCCGCTGGGACGAGCGGGGCCTGGTCCAAACGGTGACGACCGACGCGGCCACCGGCGAGGTGCTGATGGTCGCCCACATGAACGCGACCGCGCTCGCCGCTACGCTGGCGACGGGGGAAGCGCATTACTGGAGCCGCAGCCGGCAGGAGGTTTGGCACAAGGGCGCGACCAGCGGGAACACGCAGGCCGTCGTCGAGCTGCGCATCGACTGCGACCAGGATGCGCTGTGGCTTAAGGTCCGCCCAGCGGGTCCAGCGTGCCACACGGGGGCGCGGACGTGCTTCTACCGGACGGTTGCGAGCGACAGCGCGCTTGTCGCTGACGCGCACGTCAACTAGATGCCGGTCATGCTCGACGAGTTGCCCGCCTTCGCCCATGTCGCCGTGCCGCCACCGCCGTGCGGGGCGGAGACCTTCACCATCACCGACCTGTCGACCGGCTTCAACGTCACGCCGCGGGCGATCCGCTTTTACGAGGATCAGGGGCTGATCGCGCCGACGCGCAACGGTCAGAACCGGGTCTATTCGCGGCGCGATCGTAACCGGCTGGCGTGGATCCTGCGCGCCAAGAACGTCGGCTTCAGCCTCGCCGAGATCCGCGAGATGATCGACCTTTACGATCTCGGCGACGGGCGCGAGACGCAGCGGCAGGTGACGCTCGAGAAGTGCCGTAACCGGATCGCGCTTCTGGCCGAACAACGGGCGGACATCGACGCGACGATCGAGGAACTGCAATCCTTTTTTGCGATCGTCGAGAACCAGCTCGCCGGCCCGGAGAAGCTAGAACTGATGCCGACGTACCGCGCCCCCGTCCGCGACACGCAGTTCGTCCTCGACGCTGTCGTCGGGCTCGACCAACTATTCGAACATGCCGGGTTTCGCCGAGGCGACGCCCGACACGGTGACCGCGATCCTCGAGGAGGGCGCGAAGTTCTGCGAGAACGTGCTGGCGCCGCTCAACCAGCGCGGCGACCAGGAAGGCTGCACCCGCCACGACGACGGCAGCGTGACGACGCCGGCGGGCTTCAAGGCGGCCTATGACCAGTTCGTCGAGGCCGGCTGGGGCACGCTGACCGCCGATCCCGATTACGGCGGGCAGGGGCTGCCGTAGGTCGTCGGCACCGCGATCGGCGAGTATCTGTCGAGCGCCAACATGGCGTTCTCGATGTATCCCGGCCTGACCGAGGGCGCGCAGGCGGCGATCACGGCGGTCGGCTCCGAGCGCGCAGAAGCGATGTACCTGCCCAAGATGGTCGAGGGCCGCTGGACCGGCACGATGAACCTGACCGAGCCGCAGTGCGGCACCGATCTCGGCCTGATCCGCACCCGCGCCGAGCCGCAGGCCGACGGAACGTACAAGATCACCGGCACCAAGATCTTCATCTCGGCCGGCGAGCACGACATGTCCGACAACATCATCCACCTCGTGCTGGCCAAGACCACCGGCGCGCCCGACAACGTCAAGGGCATCAGCCTGTTCATCGTGCCCAAGTTCCTCGTCAATGACGACGGCTCGCTGGGCGAGCGCAACGCGGTCAAGTGCGGCTCGATCGAGCATAAGATGGGGATCCACGCCAACGCGACGTGCGTGATGAACTATGACGGCGCCAACGGCTAGCTGATCGGCGAGGAGACCAAGGGCATGCGCGCGCATGTTCATCATGATGAACGCGGCGCGCCTGGGCGTCGGCGTGCAGGGGCTGGCGCAGGGCGAGGTCGCCTACCAGAACGCGGCGATCTATGCGAACGACCGGCGGCAGGGCAAGGCGCTCGGCATCGCGCCAACGCGCAGGCATCCCGGAGCCGACGCGCAAGCCGACCCGATCATCGTCCACCCCGATGTGCGCCGGATGCTGATGGACAGGCGCGCGTTCAACGAGGGCGCGCGGGCGCTGATCCTGTGGGGCGCGTTGCAGGTCGACCTGGCCACAAGGCGGCGACGCCCGATGAGCGGCAGGCGGCCGACGACCTGATCGGGCTGCTGACCCCGGTGATGAAGGGCTATTGCACCGACAAGGGCTATGAGGTCGCGACCACCGCGCAGCAGGTCTATGGCGGCCACGGCTATATCAACGAATGGGGCATGGAGCAGTTCGTCCGCGACGCGCGCATCGCGCAGATCTACGAAGGCACCAACGGCATCCAGGCGATGGACCTCGTCGGGCGCAAGCTCGGCGATGAACGGCGGCCGGGCGCTGCGAGCGTATCTTCGCGCTGCGGGCGCAGGCGATCGCGGACGCGCGCGGCGACGAGCGGCTGACCAAGCTGTCGAGCGGGCTCGAGAAGGCGCTCGGCGATTTGCAGGCGGCGACGATGTGGCTGATGCAGAACGCCCTGGCGAACCCCGACAATGCGGGCGCGGCGGCGACCGCGTACATGAACCTGATGGGCATCGTCGCGCTCGGCCAGATGTGGCTGATCATGGCGCGGGCGGCCAAGGAGGCGCTCGACGCCGGCGCGGGCGACGACGACTTCTACCGAGGCCAAGCTGATCACCGCGCGCTATTTCGCCGAGCGGTTGCTGCCCGACGCGGCGAGCTGCGCCGCAAGCTGGAGGCCGGTGCGGAGACGATGATGGCGATGCCGGCGGAAGCGTTCTGAACATCCTGGGAGACGGACGATGGCCGAAGCACTGATCTACGACGCGGTCCGCACCCCGCGCGGCAAGGGCAAGAAGGACGGCACGCTGCACGAGGTCACGCCGATCCAGCTGGCGACGCAGGTGCTGCAGGCGGTCCGCGACCGCAACGAGCATCGACACCGCCGACGTCGACGACGTCATCCTCGGCTTCCTCGCGCCGGTCGGCGAGCAGGGCGCGACATGCCGCGCATCGCGGTCGCTGAACGCCGACTATGCCGAGACGACGGCGGGCGTGCAGGTCAACCGCTTCTGCGCGAGCGGGCTCGAGGCGGTCAACATGGCCGCGGGCAAGATCATCAGCGGCGAGGCCGATCTTCGCCATCGGCGGCGGGGTCGAGAGCATGAGCCGCGTGCCGATGGGGCCGACGGCGGCGCGTGGCCGATGGACCCGGCGGTCGCGTTCAAGACCTATTTCGTGCCGCAGGGCATCGGCGCCGACATGATCGCGACGAAGTACGGCTTCACGCGCGACGATGTCGACGCCTATGCGGTCGAATGCCAGCGGCGCGCCGCGCGCGCGTGGAGCGAGGGGCGCTTCGACTCGGTCGATCGGCGTCAAGGATGTGATCGGCGAGATCGTCCTCGACCACGACGAGCATATGCGGCCGCAGACCGACATGCAGTCGCTGGGCGGCCTCAACCCGGCTTCGAGGGGATCGGCGAGGATGCCGGGCTTCGACGGGATGGCGCTGCAGAAATACCCCGAGCTCGAGCGCATCCACCACGTCCACACCGGCGGCAATTCGAGCGGCATCGTCGACGGCGCGGCCGCGGTGCTGATCGGCAACCGCGAGATGGGCGAGAAGCACGGGATCAAGCCGCGCGCGCAAGCATCCGCGGCAGGCGTCGATCGGCAGCGAGCCGACGATCATGCTGACCGGCCCCGCTTCGTGACCGAGAAGCTGCTGAAGCGCGCGGGCATGACGCCGGCGACATCGACCTGTTGGAGCTGAACGAGGCGTTCGCGAGCGTCGTGCTGCGCTACATGCAGGCGCTGGAGCTCGATCACGACAAGATCAACGTCAACGGCGGCGCGATCGCGATGGGGCATCCGATCGGGGCGACCGGCGGCGATGATCCTCGGCACGGTGCTCGACGAGCTGGAGCGGACGGGCAAGGGCACCGCGCTGGTCACGCTGTGCGTCGGCGCCGGCATGGGCACGGCGACGGTGATCGAGCGGATCTAGAGCTGACCCCTCCCCCCTCAAGGGGAGCGGGCGATAGACGGCGCAGCCGGCCCGGGGGTGGGGCGGTGCGTGAGCCGGGCGACGCGGCGATTCCCAGCTCCGGTCCCGGCGCAAGCGGGATGGCGGAGATAGGAAGAGACGACCATGGCCGACGCGACCACCACGAGCTTGACGACGACGGCGTCGCGACGCTGACCATCGACGTGCCGGGCCAGTCGATGAACGTCGTCACGCCGACTTCATCACCGACCTGCCGCCGCGCTCGACCCGATCAAGGCGGATGCCGGCATCAAGGGCATCGTCGTCACCAGCGGCAAGCCGTCGGGCTTCATGGCCGGGGCCGACCTCAAGGACATGCGCGGGCTCGTGGAGCGGGCGCCGGCGCGCAGCCGCAAGTCGCGGATGGCGGCGCTGTTCGAGCAGGTCTACCGCCTCAACAAGCTGTTCCGCGACCTCGAGACGTGCGGCAAGCCGGTCGCCGCGGCGATCAACGGCCCCGCGCTCGGCGGCGGGCTCGAGCTGACGCTCGCCTGCCATTACCGCGTCGTGCGCGACAATCCGAAGATCAAGCTCGGCCTGCCCGAGGTGCTGGTCGGCCTGCTCCCCGGCGCGGGCGGCACGCAGCGGCTGCCGCGGCTGATGGGCGTGCAGCCGGCGCTGACGTACCTGCTGCAGGGCAAGACGATGAGCCCGCAGGAGGCGCTCGGCTTCAAGGTGGTGCAGGAGCTCGCCCCCGCCGACCAGATCGTCGCCGCGCGCCAAGGCGTGGGTGCTGGCCAACCCGCAAGGCGGTCGCGCCGTGGGACGTGAAGGGCTACAAGTTCCCGGGCGGGGTCGGGGATGTAACCCCGGCTTCGCGCAGACCTTCATGGGCGGCACGGCGATGGCGGAGAAGGAGACGCTGCACAATTTGAACGCGCCGCAGGCGATCCTGTCGGCGTCTACGAGGGCTCGCAGCTGCCGATCGACACGCGCGCTCGCGCGTCGAAGCGAAGTATATGACCAAGCTGTTCCTCGACCCGCAGTCGGGCACCATGATCCGCTCGCTGTTCATCAACAAGCAGGCGGCCGAGAAGGGCGCGCGGCGTCCGGAGAACGTGCCGCCGATGCCGACGAAGAAGATCGCGATGCTCGGCGCGGGGCTGATGGGCGCGGGCATCGCGATGGTCGCGGCGCAGGCGGGGATCGAGGTCGTGCTGCTCGACCGCGACATGGCGGCGGCGGAGAAGGGCAAGGCATACACCGCCGAGCGGCTGGCGAAGCGGCGCACCGACCCGGCGAAGATGGAAGCCGTGCTCGGGCGCATCCATCCGACCGCCGACTATGACGACCTTGCCGGGTGCGACCTGATCATCGAGGCGGTGTTCGAGGACCGCGGCATCAAGGACGACGTGACCGAGAAGATCGAGGCCGCCGTCGGCGCCGACGTGATCTTCGGGTCGAACACCTCGACGCTGCCGATCACCGGGCTTGCAGCCGCTGGCCGCAGCCCGAGAACTTCATCGGCATCCATTTCTTCTCGCCGGTCGAGAAGATGCCGCTGGTCGAGATCATCGTCGGCAAGCAGACGGGCCCGGAGGCGATCGCCAAGGCGCTCGATTTCGTCGCGCGATCCGCAAGACGCCGATCGTCGTCAACGACAGCCGCGGCTTCTACACCTCGCGCTGCTTCGGCACCTATGTCGAGGAGGGGCGGCCCTGCTCGGCGAGGGCGTTGGCCCGGCGCTGATCGAGAATTTCGGCCGCCATATGGGCATGCCGGTCGGCCCGCTCGCGGTGAACGACGAGGTCGGCCTCGACCTGTCCTTGAGGTCGCCAAGCAGACCAAGGCCGACCTCGGCGACGCGTACAAGCCGAGCGCGTCGGAAGCGGTGATCGAGGAGATGAACGCCCTTGGCCGCCTCGGCCGCAAGAACGGCAAGGGCTTCTACGTCTATCCCGAAGACGGCGGGAAGAAGTACCTGTGGCCCGAACTGTCGGCGACGGTCGCCAGCCGGGCGAGCACAGCGACGCGACGCCCGAGGCAATCCGCGAGCGCCTGCTGTACCGCCAGCTCGTCGAATGCGCGCGCTGCTTGGACGAAGGCGTGCTGGAGACGCCCGAGGACGGCGACCTCGGCGCGATCTTCGGCTGGGGCTTCGCGCCGTTCACGGGCGGGCCGTTCAGCCACATCGATACGATCGGGCTGGCAACGTCGTCGCGATCCTCGACGGACTGACGCCGCGCCATGGCGAGCGCTTCGCCCCGCCGGAGCTGCTGCGCGAGATGGCGGCGAAGGGCGAGACCTTCTACGGCCGCGCGGCGCTGAAGGCGGCTGCGTGAATCCGGTCGCCTCGGGCGAGGGCGAGCCTATCGGGCTCGGCGGGGCATCGTGCGAAGCGATCGAGCGCGCCGGTCGCTGCGCCGACGAGGCGGCCGCGCCGCGCGAGGTACTCGCTCGCCTGACGGCGTGATCAGGCGCGTCGCCCTGGGGCTCGCGGTGGCGGCTGCCGTCGCCACGCCGATCCTCTACGACAACGCGCTCACCGCGCCGCGGGTCGTCGCCTACGATCTTGCCGTGCCCGGCTGGACGGCGGCACCGCTGCGGCTGGTGCAGGTCAGCGACATCCACCACGGGCCGCCGGATATGCCGACGGCGCGAGTGGCAGCGCTGGTCCGCCAGGTCAACGCGCTAGCCCCCGATCTGGTGGTCCTGACCGGCGACTATAACGGGGGCAAGCTGATCGACGCGGAGGCCGGCAACCTCGACGACGCCGTCCGGCCGCTTCGCGGCCTGCGCTCGCGTCTGGGCACCTTCGCCGTCCGCGGCAACCACGACGACGCCTACTGGGCCCCGCTCGTCCTGCCGCGCTACCGGATGACCTATCTGCAGAACAGTCACGCCAATGCCGGGCCGGTTGTCATCGCTGGCATCGACGACGCCGAGACAGGGGCTCCCGACGTCCGCGCCGCTCTCGCCGGAATCGCTCCTGGCAAGCCGGTGATCCTGCTGATGCATGAGCCCGACGGCTTCGCCGCCGTGCCCACCGGCGTCGCACTGACGCTCGCCGGTCATACCCACGGCGGACAAATTCGCCTGCCGCTGATTGGTGCGCTCGTCACCCACAGCGCCCTGGGCTATGTGCGCGGCCGCTATGACGTTGCCGGACGGACGCTGATCGTTTCGTCGGGCGTCGGGACGAGCGGGTTGCCGTTCCGCCTCGGCGTTCCGCCCGAGGTCGTCGTCGTCACGCTGCACCGCTAGCCGAAGGCGGCGAGCAATTCCCGGTCGGCGGCGCCGGCGGCCTCGGCGATGTCGCGGCAGCGGATCACCGCTTCGCGCAGGGTCGAGGCGACGTGGTCGGCGTCGGGCTGTTCGCTGCTGCCTGCCCCTGGCTGCCACAGGGCGACCACGACCGGGACGCCGGGCAGGCGGTCGTGCAGCCGGCGCAGGAGCGTGCGGAGATGCGCCGGCACGCCCTCGACCTCAAGATAAACGACGGCGATGGCGAGTACGCCCGAGACGTCGAGCGCGGCGATCTGCTCGCGCGACGCCGCGGCCGAGGTGGCGACGCGCGCGCCGAGCCCGTGCTTGCCGAGCAGCTGCGCCAGCATGCGGGCGCCGATGTCGTCGAGCGGATCGCGGCCGGCAACGCACAGCACCGCACCGTCGGCGGCCCAGGCTGGAGATGGCGGGTGCTACGGCTCAAGCGGCGCGGCGTCGGCGGGCAGCGCCTTTTCCGCCAGGCTACGGACGCTGGCGACGCTTGAGCGCGGCGGCGGCGGGTCGCTGTCCGGGTGGCTGGCGAGGTCGGCGATCAGGGCGGCGCTCGCCCGGCGCACGCGGTCCAGCCGGGCGTCGTCGAGAACGCCGCGCAGGCAGTCGGCGGCGGCGAGGTTCAAGCCCTTGACCGCGACTTCGTCGTAGTAGCTGGACAGCGGCCGGTCGCGCAGCAGCGCCTCGGCCTGATCGAGCGCCTCGTCGGCGTCGCCGGCGAGCATCCGCTGATAGAAGCTCTCGACCGGAGTCAGCGCCGGCCGGTCGCCGAGCAGGACGTCGAGGAACTCGAGCCGCTTGACGTGCCGGCCAAGGACGACAAGGCACAGCGTCAGCGGCGTCGACAGGATCAGCCCGATCGGCCCCCACAGCCACGTCCAGAAGATCGCCGAGACGATCACCGCCACCGGCGACAGCCCGGTCGAATGGCCATAGACCAGCGGCTCGACGGCATAGCCCATGATCGGCTCGACAACGAGGAACAGGCCCGCGACCCACAGCGACATCGCCCAGTCGGGGCCGACGGCGAGGGCAAGGATCAGCGGCGGCAGGGCGGCAAGGACCGGCCCGACATATGGCAGGAAACGCAGCAGCCCGGCCAGCACGCCCCACAGCGCCGGCGACGGCACGCCGATGACGTAGAGGCCGCCGCCGATGATGACGCCGAAGGCGGTGTTGATCGCCACCTGCGTCAGGAAATAGCGGCTGAGGCGCGCGGCGGCATCGTCCATCGCCGTCGTCGTGCGGTGGAGGTCGGTCGCGCCAAAGATCCGGATCAGCCGGTCGCGCAGGTCCTCGCGTTGCAGCAGGATGAAGATCGCGACGATGACGACGATCGCCGTCGTCTCCAGCGGCCCGACGACCGGGCTGAGCACGTCGCGCATGAGCGCGATCGGCGTCAGCGGAGGGGCGCGGACCTCCACCGGCAGCGGCGGCGGCGCGGTGCGCTGGGCGCGCGGCCCGGTGGTGACGCGAACCGGGCTGGCCAGCCCGCCGCTGGCGCGGTCGATCTGGCGGCCGAGCGCGCCGAGCATCGCCGGCAGCCGGCCGACCGTCGAGTTGCGGACCATCCGCACCTTGTGCTCGATGGTCACGACATAGCGCGGGGCGTCGGTGGCAAGGCTTGCCACCTGCGTGCCGATGACCGTCGCCAGCGCCGCGAACAGGCCGAGCGCGATCATCACCGCGACGATCACCGCCGGCATCCGCGGCAGGCGCAGCCGCTGCAGCAGCTGGACGATGGGCGACAGAATGAACGACAGCAGCACCGCGAGCATGATCGGCACCAGCACGTCGCGCGCGAGATAAAGCGCGGCGACCGTGACGACGCCGACCGCCAGCGCCAAGCAGCGCGGCGAGCCCCGGCACTTCGGCCGGCGGGACCTGCGCCCGCGGCGCCGGAGGATCGGTGTCGATCATGCTGCCGCCGACCGTAACGAACGATCAGAGCGGGCGACACCGCAAGATGAGGGGAGGTGCAAGAAAAGGTGAAATGGTGGGCACGGCTGGTATCGAACCAGCGACCCCTGCGATGTCAACACAGTGCTCTACCACTGAGCTACGCGCCCACGCTGCGGGGTACCTAGCCGCGCCCGCGGCACGGCGCAAGCGGCAAAGCGCTGGCACAGAGCCGGCCGGCACCGTAGAACGGGGCGATGACCGATGGGCTCGCACCCGGCTTCTCCGTCCGCCCCGGCGCCGTCCCGCCGGGCCCGGTCGTCCTCGCGTCGCCGCATTCGGGACGCGAATATCCGCCCGCCTTCCTTGCCGCGACGCGGCTGACGCTGGCGCAGCTGCGCCGGGCCGAAGACGCCTTCGTCGCCGAGCTGATCGAGCCCGCGGCTTCGGCGCACGGCGTGCCGCTGCTCGCCGCGCGCTATGGCCGTTCGTGGCTCGACCTCAACCGGGCAGCCGCCGAGATCGACCCGGCGATGGTCGTCGATCCGCTCGACGCCGACCCGGCGCAGGCGAGCGAGCGGGTCGCCGCCGGTTTGGGCGTCATCCCCCGCGTCGCCGCGCAAGGCCTCGACATCTATGCCGGCCGGCTGCGTCACGCCGAGATCGCGGCGCGGCTGGGCGAGGTTCACGCGCCGTACCACGCCGCCCTTGCCAACCTGCTCGATACAGCGCGGGCGGCGCACGGCTTCGCCGTCCTGCTCGACTGCCACTCGATGCCGACACCGACGGCGGGGGCGGCGCCCCAGGTCGTCCTGGGGGACCGCTTCGGCACCTCGGCCGATGGCGGACTGGTGACGGCGATCGAGCGCGTCTTCGCCGCCGCCGGGCTGCGAGTCGCGCGCAACGCGCCCTACGCCGGCGGCTATACCACGGCGCATCATGGCGTTCCGGCGGAGGGCATCCACGCGGTGCAGATCGAAATCGACCGGGCGCTGTACATGGATCCGGCGCGGCTCGTCCGCCATGCCGGCTTCGACCGTATGGCGGCACTGTTCGTCACGCTGGTGGCGGCGCTGCCGGCGATCGTCGCCGGGCTGCCGCTGGCGCCCTTCGCCTGCGCGGCGGAGTGAAAAAAGGCCACGCCCGGAGGCGTGGCCAGAGTTCAGGGAGCGCGACGGCGTAAGGGGGGGAACGCCGTCGGCCCGACCAATCTAGTGCATTGCAGCATCGGTTCAACCCCGCGGTTGGACGGAAACGCCGACGGCGGCTACAGCCGCGCGCATGACCGGTGCCACGCTCTTCCTCGACCTGCTCCGCGCCAACGGCGTCGACATCGTCTTCGGCAATCCCGGGACGACCGAGCTGCCGCTGGTCGACGCCTTCGCCGCCGAAACCGGCATCCGCTACATCCTCGGGCTGAACGAGGTCGTCGTCCTCGGCATGGCCGACGGCTATGCCCAGGCGACCGGCCGGCTGGCCGTGGCCAACCTCCACGCCGCCCCCGGCCTCGGCAACGCTATGGGCATGCTGTACAATGCAGCGAAGGCGGGGGCGCCGATCCTCGTCACCGCCGGGCAGCAGGACACGACCATCGCGCTGACCGAGCCGCTGCTGTGGGCCGACCTCGCCACGCTGGCCCGGCCGCTGGTCAAATGGTCGACCGAGGTGACGCGCGTCGCCGACCTGCCGCGCACCGTCCACCGCGCCGCCAAGGTCGCGCTGACCGCGCCGACCGGCCCGGTGTTCGTCTCGATCCCCGGCGACGTGCTGACTGCCGACGCGACCGGAGTCGACCCGCTCGCCCCGACCCGCATCGCGCCGGCGCGCGGCGACGCCGCCGCCATCGCCGCCGCCGCCGACCTGATCGCGGCGGCCGCGCGTCCGCTGCTGCTCGCCGGCGACGCCGTGCCGCGGTCGGGCGGACACGCGGCGCTCGCGGCGCTGGCGGAGGCGATCGGCGCGCCGGTCTATCTCGAGGGCATGGCCAACACCGCCGCCTTTCCGTCCGACCACCCGCTCTATGCCGGGTCGGTCGCGCGGATGACCCCGGCGGTGCGGGCGTTGACCGACGACCACGACCTGATCGTCAGCATCGGCGCCGACCTGCTGACGCAGAGCCAGGCCGCGGGAGTCGAGGCGCTGGCTCCGGCCAAGCCGCTGATCCACCTCGACGACGATCCGTGGGAGATCGGCAAGAACTATCCCGCCGCGGTTGCCATCGTCGGCGATGCCGGGGCGACCCTGCCCGACCTGACCGCCGCCGTCCTCGCCCGCATGGCTCCGGCGCGCGAGCGGGCGGAGCGGGTCGCTGCCGACCTCGCCGCCCGGCGCGCGGCGCTGGTCGCCCGTGCCGAAGCCGAGGCCGGCCAGCTGCCGCTGCGCCCGCTGGCCGTGCTGCGGGCCCTCGCCGACGCCCTGCCGACCGACGCCATCGTCGTCGAGGAGACGCTGTCGACCGGCATGAACACGGTGCGCCACCTGCTCCCCGCCGTCCGCCCCGACAGCTGGTTCGGCATGCGCGGCGGCGGCATCGGCGTGGCGCTACCCCAGGCGATCGGTATCCAGCTCGCCCACCCCGACCGCCCGGTGGTGGCGCTGTCGGGCGACGGCAGCGCCATGTACTCGATCCAGGCGCTGTGGACGGCGGCGCATTACCGGCTGCCGATCGTCGTCGTCATCGTCAACAACCGCAGCTACCGCATCCTCAAGCAGCGGACGCGCGTGCTGGCCGGCCCGAGTGCTGCGAGCGGCACCTATGTCGGCATGGACCTGATCGACCCCGCGATCGACTTCGTCGCTCTGGCCGAGGCGCAGGGCGTCGCGGCCGAGCGGGTGGCGACGCTGCCCGACCTCGCCGCCGCGCTGGCCCGCGGCTTCGAGCGCGCCGGCCCGCGGCTGATCGAGGTCGAGATCGACTCGGCGATCTAGCGCGAGATCATCCGTGACGAACACGTCTGTCATCCCCGCGACAGCGGGGACCCATCTCCCGAGGCTTGAGGAGATGGGTCCCCGCGTTCGCGGGGATGACAAGCATTGCCGAGGATAGGCCGATGCCGCCTCAGGGGGCACGAAGGTCACGCGAAGGTCACGCCCGTGACGTCGTTTTCGTCGGCGCACCGCGGCGGCGGGGCCACCTCTCCGGCCCGATGCTGGTGTCGCGCAGATTACGGCCCTGTAGGACAGCGTCACCCCGCCGCCGCGACCACCGCCAGCGCGACGCCGACGCCGAGCAGCGTGCCGCCGAGCAGGTCGCTCGGGTAATGGTGCGCGGTCGCGACGCGGCTCCAGGCGAGCACCAGCCACAGGCCGAGCGCCGCCAGCCACAGCCGCGGCCAGCGCAGCAGCACGGGGGTGAGCGTCGCCGCCAGCGTCATCAGGTGGCCCGAGGGGAAGCTGAAGGCGTCGAGCGGCGCACCCGCGGGCGGCGGCCCGGCGCGATGCTCGAACGGCCGCGGCCGCGCCGTGACGCGCTTGATCTGCGGATAGACGAGGTGGCTGACCGCCCCGCACAGCGCCGCCAGCGCCAGCGTCCGCGCCGACGTCCGCCCGGCGACGGCGACGAGCATGGCCGCCATGATCAGGTAGATGGTGCCGTTGCCCAGCCAGCTGACGGCGATCGCGACCGGCTCCAGCCGCGTCCGCCGCGCCGCCGCCGCCGTCCGCCCGACCAGCGCGATCTCGCGGTCGGACAGGCGGGCGAGGGCGGCCTGCACCCGTGCCGTCAGCTGCTGCGACCGGAGGCTCATGGCAGTTTTCTGCGCTGGAACGCGCGCGCCGTCCAGCGGGCACGCCGCTTAGGGTGCCCGCACCTCGAGCAGGCCGCGCGCGGCGTTCGTCGCCGGGTCGATCGTCGCCTGCGCCGCATAGAGGCGGGCGACAGGGGTCAGCCACGGGCGGAAGCTGCCGTTGACGTCGCCGACGAAGACGAGGTCGCGGTCGGGCAGATAGCCGAGAATCGGCGAGAAGTGGCCGTGGCCGCGGCCGAACAGGGGCGCACGGGTGAAGTTGACGATGACGCGCATGCCCGGATCGTCGCTCCGCGCGACCTCGCGGCGGAACTCCGCCAGCGACAGGCCGCGCAGCACCGTCACCGGCTGCCCCGTGCGCCGGCGGAGCAGCGCCGCTTCCTGGTCGAGCGTCAACCCGCCGGGAAGCAGGCCGAAGATCGACGGGATGCCCGAGCCGGCGAGCACCTGGGCCGGCGTCGCCGTGCCGCCCTCCGACCGCAGCACGTCGGCGATGCTCGTCGGCCCGCAGATGCTGGGGTTCGACTGATAGACGAAAGCGCCGCTGATACCGCCGGGCGACGGGCAGTGCCCACGCCTGACGCAGCAGCGCCGGGATCGTGGTACGCCGCCAGCCGCTCGATTGAATATGGCGCGACCGGCCGTGGCCACAGGATCCACGCGGCGACGAGGGCCAGTGCCGCCGCCAATACCGCCAGTCCGATGCGCCATCCGCCCCGCGTCATGGCCGCAGCATAGCAGGCCAGCGGCCGCCCGTCAGCCGCGGCTCAGATCGGCTCCCCCGTCCACTCCCAGTGCCAGGGCTCGAAGACATAGTTGACGAAGCCGAACTTGGCCGCGTTGGCCAGCAGCCAGCGGTACTGCGGCCCGGCGGTCATCGCCGCGCGGTTGGCGTCGGCGCTCGAGTCGGGGCCGAAGCCGGGCGCCGCCCCGACCCACAGGTCCATGGCGAGGCCGGTACGGTGGGCCGAGCAGGTGGCGCGGACGATGCCGTTGCAGTTGCCCTGCGTCGTGCAGCGGGCGGCGTCGCTGGCCGGATCGCGGTAACCGGAGAAGATCGTCAGCGAGCGCGGCTCCGCGTGGAGCGCGGGGTCGGCGAGGGCGGCGGCGCGCATCTGGCGATAGGCGGCCAGGGCGGTGGCGCGCAGCTCGATGCGCTTGCCGCCGTAGCTCTCGGCCGGCGCGGCCGTCGCCAGCAGCGACGTCGGCGGCGGCGGCGGGCAGTGCGCCCTGCCGTCGATGTGGACGAACGGGCGCGCGGCCTGCCACTTCGCCTTCATCGCGGCGAAGGTCAGGGGATCGAAGACGCCGGTCGCGGCGAGGCGGTGGCCGGCCTGCCAGCGGGCGAGCGTCGCGGCAAAGGCGGGGGTGGCGACGGCGCAGCCGGTGCCGATCTCGGCGGCGACGCGCGGCGCATAGACTGCCCAGCCGGTCTCGGCCCGCCCGAACGGCGCCCAGGCGAGCGTGGCCAGCGACGCCGTATTGGCGGCGACCGCGCCGGGCGGCGCGGGGTCGGTACAGCCGCCCGCCGCGGCGACGGCCAGAATCAGCAGCGGAACCATTGCTTTCCCGAAACCTTGAGGGGCCAGCGTATCACGATTGGGGGTTGCCGATGTTCCGGCCCATGTTGTTCGGCCTGCTGCTGTCGGGAAGCGCCGTTGCCGTCGCCGCGTCGCCCGGCGCACCAGTGTCTCCGGCACCCGCGCCCGCGCCGGCTCCCGCCGCCGACATCGTCATCCCGGCGGCGATCGCCGCGCCGCAGCGGGCGCTGATCCGCCTCGAGATCCTGCTCGACCGCGCGCATTTCTCCCCCGGTGTCATCGACGGCAAGGACGGCGCCAACCTGAAGCTGGCGATGACGGCTTATGCCAAGGCCAACGGCGTTGCCGAGCCGACCGCGGAGGCGCTGACCGCGAAACTGGTCGAGGCCGACCCGGAGTTCGACCGTCACCCGCTACACGATCACCGACGCCGACGTCGCCGGGCCGTTCGTCGACCCGCTGCCGACCGACATGGCGGCGCTGGCCAAGCTCGATTCGCCGGCCTATTCGGGGCCGGTCGAGGAACTCGCCGAGCGTTTCCATATGGACGACGCCCTGCTCAAGGCGCTGAACCCGCAGGCGGATTTCACCAAGGCGGGCACTGTCGTCACCGTCGCCGCGGTGGCCAAGACCAAGCTGCCGCCGGTCACCCGCATCGAGGTCGACAAGACCGAGCAGGCGGTGCGCGCCTACGCCGGGGACAAGCTGGTCGCGGTCTACCCGGCGACCGTCGGCAGTCAGGAACGCCCGGCCCCCGACGGCAGCTGGAAGGTCCGTACCGTGGCGACCAAGGCGACCTACACCTTCGATCCCAAGCGGCTGACCTTCGGCGACCCCGGCCTGGGCAAGCTGACGGTCAAGGCCGGGCCGAACAACCCCGTCGGCACGACGTGGATCGCCCTGACCAAGCCGACCTACGGCATCCACGGCACGCCCGACCCGCGGCTGGTCGGCAAGCGCGCCAGCCACGGCTGCATCCGCCTGACCAACTGGGACGTCGAGCAGCTGGCGCAGGCGGTCAAGGCCGGGGCGGAGGTGGTCTTCACCGGCGAGGAGCAGAAGGCGAAGACGTAACGGTCAGGGCGCCAGCCCGGCGAGTGCCGCGACCGTCAGCACCTGCGGCAGCGTCTCGACCCGCCCGTCGGCGTGGTAGAACAGGTACAGCGGCACCCCGGCGCGGTTGTGGGTGCGGATGAAGCGGCCGAGGACCGGGTCGTTCGACGTCCAGTCGCCGACCAGCGTGGCGATGCCGTGCGCCTTGAACGCGGCGGCCACCGCCGGCGACGACAGCGCGCCGCGCTCGTTGACCTTGCACGTCAGGCACCAGTCGGCGGTGAAATAGACGAAGGCCGGGGTGCGGGCCGCCTGCAGCCGGGCCAGCGCCGCCTCGCTGAACGGTGCGGCCGCCAGACCCGGCGGAGCGTCCGTCGCCGCCCCGCCTGGTGCCGCGGGGGCGATCAGCAGCACCGCGGCCAGCGCCGCCGCCAGCGCGGCGACCAGCGGCGGCCAGGCAGCGGCGAAGGCCCGCTGCCGCCCGCCGAGCCACCACAAGGCCAGCCCCGCGGCGGTCGCTCCGGCCAGCCCGAGGGTCATGCCGGCGACCCCGGCCTGCCGCCCGAGCAGCCAGGCGAGGCCGACGGCGGTGGCGAACATCGGCAGGCTGAGGACGTGGCGGAAGGTCGCCATCCACGCCCCCGGCCGCGGCAGGCGGCGGCGGAGCGCCGGCACGAAGCCGATGGCGAGGAAGGGCAGGGCGAGGCCGAATCCGAGCCCGGCGAAGACCAGCAGCCCCGCCGCCGGCGGCAGGACCAGCGCCGCGCCCAGCGCCGCGGCCATGAACGGCCCGGTGCACGGCGTCGCGATGAAGGCGGCGAGCGCACCGGTCCAGAAGCTGCCGGCGGCCCCCGGCTTGCGGGCCAGCGCCTCGCCGCCGCCGAAACTGCCCAGCTCGAACAGGCCGGCGAGGTTGAGGGCGATGGCGGTCACCAGCACCAGCAGGCCGGCGACGACGCGGGGGTTCTGCAGCTGGAAGCCCCAGCCGATCGCCTCGCCCGCGGCCGACAGCGCCAGGACGATGCCGCCCAGCGCGACGCACACCGCGATCACTCCGGCGGCATAGGCGAGGGCGTCGCGCCGCGCCTCGGCGGGCGTCGCGCCGCCCTTGGCCAGGCTCAGCGCCTTCAGGCTGAGGATCGGGAAGACACAGGGCATGACGTTGAGGACGATGCCGCCGGCGACCGCCAGCAGCAGGGCGGAGGCGAACAGGCCGAGGCCGCCGGCCGCGGTCGCGGCGGTCTGTCCGGCGGCGGGCACCGGCCCCGGCGTCGCGGCGATGGCATAGCCGGCGATCCGGTCGCCCCGCTCGACGCGCAGCACGCCGGCGACAGCGGCCGGTGGCGCCGCGCGGGCGCCGGGGATCGCCGCCGCCGCCTTCGTCTCCAGCCGCAGGTCGGCGCCGGCGACGGTGACCACCTGCGGGCTGGCGTAGTCGATCGCGCCGTCGCCGGCCGGGAAGAAGGTGGCACGGGTGACACCGGCCGGGTCGGGCACGGGCACGGCCAGCGCGAAGCGACCGCCGGCGACCGCGAAGCGCGCCCCCGGCAGCGGCGCCGGCAGCGCGGCGACGGCGGCGGCGAGGCGCGGGTCGGGCGCGGCGTCGGCGGGCAGGTGCAGCGTCGCACTCTCCGGCACGCACATCTCGGCCGTGCAGACGAGATAGTCGAGCTTCAGCCCGATCGGCCCGGCCGGGCCGCTCACCGTCGTCACCAGCGTCGCCGGCTGCTCGTAGACATAGTTCATCAGCCCCGAGACGAGCAGCGTACCCGGCACCGGGAAGCGCAGCGCCGCCGCCTTCGCCCCGGGCGGCAGGGTCCACGTCGCCTTGGGCGCGAACCCGGCCTCGCCGGGGTTCGACCAATAGCTGTGCCAGCCGGGCTTCGGCGTCAGGACGATGCCGACCGTGCGGCTGCCGTCGGCGGCGGGCGCGGCGGCGATCAGCTCGACGCGGGTATTCGGGTTGTCGACCAGCGCCTGCGCCGCCAGCGGCGCGGCAAGGACAAGGGCGAGGAGCGCGAGCAGGCGGGCGACCATGGGCGGGAATCCTTACGCGAGCCGGCCCCGGCGCGCCACGCCTGCCTTCGCCGCACAGCCGTCGGCGGTTACGTCGGGGCGGGCCGTTCCCGTTGGCCCGGCCGGCGGTCGCCGCTAAGGTGCCCTCACAGACCTTGGGAGACTGGAATGAAGGCCGTTCTTTGCGTCGAACACGGACCGCCGGAGAAGCTCGTCGTCCGCGACGTGCCGCTGCCCGAGCCGGGACGCGGCCAGGTGCGGCTGAAGGTCGAGGCGGCCGGCGTCAACTTCCCCGACACGCTGATCATCCAGAACCTGTACCAGTTCAAACCGGCGCTGCCGTTTTCGCCCGGGGGCGAGGCGGCGGGCGTGATCGACGCGGTCGGCGAGGGCGTCGACGGGCTCAAGGTCGGCGACCGCGCCGTGGCGATGACCGGCAACGGCTGCTTCGCCGAGTATGTCATCGCCAACCGCGCGCAGGTCGTGCCGATCCCCGGCGCCATGCCGGCCGACGTCGCCGCCGGCTTCACCATGACCTACGGCACGTCGCACCACGCGCTGAAGCAGCGGGCGAAGCTGCAGGCGGGCGAGACGCTGCTCGTGCTCGGCGCCGCCGGCGGGGTCGGGCTGACCGCGGTCGAGCTCGGCAAGGTCATGGGCGCCAAGGTCATCGCCGCCGCCTCGACCGACGACAAGCTGGCGCTGTGCCGCGAGTACGGCGCCGACGAGACGATCAACTACACGACCGGCAACCTCAAGGACGAGATCAAGCGGCTGACCGGCGGCAAGGGCGTCGACGTCGATCTACGACCCCGTCGGCGACCGCTTCGCCGAGCCGGCGTTCCGCTCGATCGCCTGGAACGGGCGCTATCTCGTCGTCGGTTTTGCCGGCGGCAACATCCCGTCGCTGCCGCTCAACCTGCCGCTGATCAAGGGCGCCAGCATCGTCGGCGTGTTCTGGGGCGCCTTCACCCAGGCCGAGCCCGCGGTCCACCGCGCCAACATGGCCGAGCTGCTGACGTGGTACGCCGAGGGCAAGCTGAAGCCGCACGTCAGCAAGCACTTCCCGCTGGAAGAGGGGCCGGCGGCGATCCGCTGGATGATGGATCGGAAGGCGACCGGCAAGGTCGTGTTGACGGTCTAGCCCTGCCACCGCGCGGCGGCGGCGTCGTCGCTGGCCCGCGCCTCGACCCAGGTCGTGCCGCCGGCGCGCTCCTCGGCCTTCCAGAACGGCGCCTTCGTCTTCAGCCAGTCCATCAGGAACTCGGCCGCGGCGAAGGCGGCGGCGCGGTGGCTGCTGGCGACGGCGACGTGGACGATCGCCTCGCCCGGCAGCATGCGTCCGACGCGGTGGGCGACAGTGCCGGCAAGGATCGGCCAGCGGCGCTCGGCCTCGGCGGCGATCGTCGCCAGCGCGCGCTCGGTCATGACCGGATAGTGGTCGAGGGTCAGGCTGACCAGGCCCCCAAGTTCATTGGCGTCGCCGCGGACGAAGCCGGTGAAGCTGACGACGGCGCCGACGTCGCTCGTCCCGGGCGCGAGCGGGGCGAGGTCGAGCGGCTCGGCCTGGACGCGGACCGCGATCGCCACGCCTCAGCCGCCCGTCACCGGCGGAAAGATGGCGACCTCGGCCCCGGCGACGACGGGGGCGTCGGCGGTCGCGAAGGCCTGATCGACGGCGACGCGGATGCGGCTGCGATCGGCGAGCGCGGCGGCGTGACCCGGCGAGCGGTCGGCGAGCCAGTCGAGCAGCGCGCCGACGGTGGTCACCCCCGCCGGCAGCGGCAGGACCTCGCCGTCGACGCCGATCCGCTCGCGCACCCAGGCGAAGTAGAGCAGCTCGATCATGCGACCATGTGCTTCAGGCCGACGCGCAGATAATCGTAGCCGGTAACCAGCGTCAGCGCCGCCGCCGCCCACAGGCAGGCGATGCCGACGCCGTGCGCCGGCAGCCACGGCGCGAAGGCCGGCGTCGCCAGCCCGAGGATCAGCGCGCCGAGCGCGACCATCTGGAACGTCGTCTTCCACTTGGCCAGCGCGCTGACCGGCAGCGACACCTGCAACCCGGCGAGGAATTCGCGCAGGCCCGAGACGGTGATCTCGCGCAGCAGGATGATCAGCGCGGCGATGACCGCCAGCCCGATGATGGCGCCGACGTGGACCAGCATGACGATGGTCGCCGCGACCATGATCTTGTCGGCGACGGGGTCGAGGAAGACGCCGAGCTTCGACACCGTGCCGCGGGCGCGGGCGAGATAGCCGTCGAGATAGTCGGTCGCCCCGGCGACGCAGAAGACGACGAACGCCGCCAGCGCCGACACCAGGCTCGGCTGCCACAGCAGGGCGACGAGCAGCGGCACGGCGAGCACGCGGCTCAGCGTCAGCAGGTTGGGCAGGCTGGACAGCACCGGGCCGGGATAGGCTATGGCAGGGGCCAACTCAACGTTCGGCTTGGGGGAGCGACGCGATGGACGTGCACGAAGCGGTTGCCAGCCGGCGCTCGGTGCGCGGGTTCCTGCCGGACCCGGTCGACGGCGCCGTCATTCGTCGCGTCCTCGAGCGCGCGGCGCGGGCACCGTCGGGGGGCAACCTCCAGCCGTGGCACCTCGATGTCGTCGCCGGCGAGCCGCTGGCGGCGCTGAAGGCGATCATGGCGACGCGGACGCGCGAGGCTCCCGGAGGCGAGCCGGCCGAATACGACATCTACCCCAAGGAGCTCGACCCCAGGCACAAGGCCTATCGCTTCGAGGTCGGCGAGGACCTGTACGGCGCGCTCGGCATCCCGCGCGAGGAGAAGCTGGCGCGGCTGCAATGGTTCGCGCGCAACTTCCAGTTCTTCGGCGCGCCGCTCGCCCTGTTCACCTCGATCGACCGCCGGATGGGGCCGCCGCAGTGGTCGGACCTCGGCATGTTCCTGCAGACCGTCATGCTGCTGCTGCGCGAGGAGGGGCTCGACAGTTGCGCGCAGGAATGCTGGGCGGTCTATCCGCAGACGATCGGCGCGTTCCTCGGCCTGCCGCCCGAGCGGATGCTGTTCTGCGGCATGGCGATCGGCGTCGCCGACCCGGCCGAACCGGCGAACGCGGTGCGGACGCGGCGGGCCGCGCTGGACGACTTCGCCACCTTCCGCGGGATCTAGTGGCCGACGTGCTTCAGCGCGAAGGTGATCAGGACCGCGATCAGCACGCCCATCGACAGGCCGCCCGATAGCAGGAAGCCGAAGCTCCGCTTCTCGGCGGCGCGGGCGTAGCCCTCGACGTAGACGACGCGGCCGACCGACCATACGAGGGCATAAGCGGCGCCCCAGACGTCGCCCCACAGGATCGTCGCCAGCCAGAGCAGCGGCAGGAACAGGATCATCTGCTCGACGGTGTTCTGCTGCGCGCGGAACACGCGCTCGAACTCGGGCGCGCCGGTGGTCGCCGGCGCCGGCACGTCGTAGCGGGTCCGCGCCTGCCCGACCTTGAACCCGGTCCAGACATAGACCAGCAGCGCGAGCACCAGTCCGCCGAGCGTGAATGGAATTCCCAGCATCATCGTCTCCCCCGTGGCCGGCGAGCGTTAGCGGGGTGGCGGCCACGCGCAAGGGGCCGCGGGAGCTTTCCGGCGCGCGGCCGCAGTCGCGCTGGCTAGGCGGGCTTGCCCATCTCGACGATGGCGCGCGCCTCGACGGCGAACTTCTTGGCCGCGTCACCTTCCTTCAGCCGCGCCATCGAGTCCTCGGGCACGGCGACGCCGCGCTGCGCCGCCGGCCGTGCGGCGATGGTCGCGCTCCAGCGGGCGAGGTTCGGCAGGCCGTCGGTGTCGATCCCCGACCAGCTGGCGGTGCGCGTCCAGCACCAGGTGGCGATGTCGGCGATGGTGTAGTCGGCGCCGGCGAGATACTCGGTCTTCGCCAGCTGACCGTCGAGGACGGTGAACAGCCGCCGGCCCTCGCCCTGGTAGCGGGCGATGGCGGCCGGGATCTTCTCGGGGAAGTAGCGGTAGAAGACGTTGGCCTGGCCCATCATCGGGCCGACGCCGCTCATCTGGAACATCAGCCACTGCAGGCAGCGGCTGCGGCCCTGCGGGTCGGCGGGGATCAGGCGGCCGGCCTTTTCGGCCAAATAGATCAGAATGGCGCCCGATTCGAAGACCGGAAAGCCGCCTTCGACGTCGTGATCGACGATCGCCGGGATACGGCCGTTGGGGCAGATGTCGAGGAACCATTGCTGCTTCTGCTCGCCCCCCGTCAGGTCGAGCTTGCGGACCTCGTACGGCAGGCCGAGCTCCTCGAGCGCGACCGAGACCTTGTACCCGTTGGGCGTGGCGGCGGTGTAGAGGGTGATGGTCATGCGCCGACGTTACGCCGTCACCCGCGCGGGTGGAAGTGACCGTGGAGCGCGGCGGCAGTCGCCTTGCTGATGCCCGGCGCCTTCTCAAGATCCTCCAGCGTCGCCCCGCGCACCGCGCGGCTGGTGCCGAAGTGCATCAGCAGCGCCCGCTTGCGCGCCGGGCCGATGCCGGGAACGTCGTCGAGCGGATTGGCGACGATCGCCTTCGACCGCTTCGCGCGGTGCGCGCCGATGGCGAAGCGGTGCGCCTCGTCGCGCAGCCGCTGCAGGAAGAACAGCACGGGCGAGTTCGGCGGCAGCGTCAGCTCGCGGCCGTTCGGCAGGTAGAAGGTCTCGCGACCGGCGTTGCGGTCCGGACCCTTCGCGACGCCGACGACGGGCACGTTGTGGACGCCGAGCTCGCCCATCACCTCGAGCACGGCGCTCAGCTGGCCCCGCCCGCCGTCGATCAGCAGCAGGTCGGGCCAGTCGCCGCTGGTGCGGTCGGGGTCCTCGCGCTCCAATCGGGCGAAGCGGCGGCCGAGCATCGCCTTCATCATGGCGAAGTCGTCGCCCGGGGTGATCGTGTCGTCCTTCATGTTGAACTTGCGATAGGCGTTCTTGCGGAAGCCTTCCGGCCCGGCGACGATCATCGCGCCGAGGGCGTTCGTGCCCATGATGTGGCTGTTGTCATAGACCTCGACGCGGGTCGGCGGGGCGCTGAGGTCGAACACCTCGGCCAGCTCGGCGAGCAGCTTGCCCTGCGTCGTCGACTCGGCGAGGCGGCGGTCGAGCGCCTCCTCGGCGTTGCGCTTCGCCTGCTCGACGAGCTTGCGCGCCGATCCGCGCTGGGCGTGGCGCAGGGCGATGCGCTTGCCGGCGCGTTCCGACAAGGCATCGGCCATCAGCTCGTGTTCGGCCAGCGTGCGGTCGAGCAGGACCTCGCGCGGCGCCGGCACGTCCTCGTAGAACTGGGCGAGGAAGGCGCTCAGCACCTCGTCCTCGGCGACGTCGGCGGTGTGCGCCGGGAAGAAGGCGCGGTGCCCCCAGTTCTGGCCGCCGCGAATGAAGAACAGCTGGATGCACATCGTCCCGGCGCGGCAGGCCAGCGCGATGACATCGGCGTCCTTGGCGTCGTCGCCGGCGTTGATCGCCTGGCTGCCCTGGATATAGGTCAGCGCCCGCAGCCGGTCGCGGATGATCGCCGCGCGTTCGAAATCCATCGCCGCCGCCGCGTCCTGCATCTGGCTGCCCAGCTTGCGCTGCACCTCCTGGCTGCGGCCCGACAGGAAGCCCTTGGCGTCGGCGACGAGTTCGCCATAGGCCGCCTCGTCGATGCGCCCGACGCAGGGCGCCGAACAGCGCCGGATCTGGTGGAGCAGGCAGGGTCGCGAGCGATTGGCGAAGAAGCTGTCGGAGCACGATCGCAGCAGGAACACCTTCTGCAGCGCGTTGAGCGTCGTGTTGACCGCGCCGGCGCTGGCGAAGGGGCCGTAGAACACGCCCTTGCCGACGCGCGCGCCGCGGTGCTTGGCGATGCGCGGGAAGGCGTGGTCCTCGCGCAGGAAGATGAAGGGGAAGCTTTTGTCGTCGCGCAGCAGGACGTTGTACGCCGGGCGGAAGCGCTTGATCAGCTGCGCCTCGAGCAGCAGCGCCTCGGCCTCGCTGTTGGTCGTGACGACTTCCATGCCGCGCGTCTGCGCCACCATCCGCTGCAGGCGGCGGGGCAGGCGATTGACCTGGGTGTAGTTGGTGACGCGGGCCTTCAGCGCCCGCGCCTTGCCGACGTAGAGGACGTCGCCGCCGCTATCGAGCATCCGGTAGACGCCGGGGCGGGCGGGGAGGGTGCGGAGCACGTTGCGGATGGCGGCGACGCCGGCGTCGAGGTCGGGTGTGTCGCGGCCTTTGACGGTAAAGGTCGCGGCCTCCTCCGAGAAGCGGTCGCGGGTCGTCGCCTCCGGATCGGGCGGGCGGTCGGCGGGCGTGCGCATGGTGCCTACCTAGGGCTGGCGGCGGGGCGGCTCAAGCGGCGCGGGCGCCGCGTCCTCACGCGTCGATCGCCGCCGCCTCGACCTCGCGGGCGCTGGCCTGGATGAAGGCGAAGCGGTGTTCGGGGTTGCGCCCCATCAGCCGGTCGACCAGCCCGCGGACGTCGCCGCGCGCTTCGGGATCGCTCGGCAGGCGGACGCGCAGCAGGGTGCGCTTGTCCGGGTCCATCGTCGTCTCGCGCAGCTGGGTCGAGGCCATCTCGCCCAGCCCCTTGAAGCGCCCGACCTCGACCTTGCGGCCCTTGAACAGCGTCCGCATCAGTTCGGCGCGGTGCGCCTCGTCGCGGGCATAGGCAACGGTGCCGCCGCTCGCCAGGCGGAACAGCGGCGGCTGCGCCAGATAGAGGTGGCCGCTCTGCACCAGTCCCGGCATTTCCTGGAAGAAGAAGGTCATCAGCAGCGTCGCGATATGCGCGCCGTCGACGTCGGCGTCGGTCATGATGACGACCTTCTCGTAGCGCAGCGCCTCCGGCGAGAAGCGGTCGCGCGTGCCGCAGCCGAGCGCCTGGATCAGGTCGCCGACCTCGGTGTTGGCGCCGATCTTGGCGGCGTTGGCACTGGCGACGTTGAGGATCTTGCCGCGGATCGGCAGCACCGCCTGGGTCGCGCGGTCGCGCGCCTGCTTGGCCGAGCCGCCGGCCGAATCGCCCTCGACGATGAACAATTCGGTGCCGATGGCACCGGTGCGGGTGCAGTCGGTCAGCTTGCCGGGCAGGCGGACGGTGCGCTTGTTGGTCGCCGTCTTGCGCTTGTCGAGCGCCTCGGCGCGGCGGCGCAGGCGGTCGTCCATTCGCTCGAGCAGCACGCCGAGCAGGGTGCGCGCGCGCGCCTCGTTGCCGGCAAGCCAGTGGTCGAAGTGATCGCGGATCGCCGCCTCGACCAGCCGCGTCGCCTCGGGGCTGGTCAGGCGGTCCTTGGTCTGGCTCTGGAACTGGGGATCGCGGATGAACAGCGACAGCATCAACTCGCTGCCGGTCATCACGTCCTCGGGCGTCAGGTCGGCGGCGCGCTTGTTGCCGACCAGCGCGCCGAAGCTCTTGATGCCCCGCGTCAGCGCGGCGCGGAACCCCGCCTCATGGGTGCCGCCATCGGGCGTCGGGATGGTGTTGCAGTACCAGCTGGCGGCGCCGTCGCCCCACGCCGGCCACGCCACCGCCCATTCGACCGCACCGCGCCCCTCGGGGAGGTCGGCGCGGCCGGCGAACAGGTCGGCGACGACGCGTTCGCGGTCGCCGAGCTGCTCGGTCAGGTGATCGGCGAGGCCGCCGGGGAACTGGAAGGTCGCCGCGGCCGGCGTTGCATCGGTGGTGACGGGGGCGATCAGCGCGGGGTCGCACTTCCAGCGGATCTCGACGCCGCCGAACAGATAGGCCTTCGACCGCGCCAGCCGGTACAGCCGCGCCGGCTTGAACGCGGCGTCGGCGCCGAAGATCTCGTCGTCGGGGACGAAGCTGACCGTGGTCCCGCGCCGGCCGTTGACGGCGCCCAGCGCCTCGAGCGGGGTCGTCGCATGGCCGCGGGCGAAGCTTTGGCGATACAGCGCCTTGCCGCGGGCGACCTCGACGGTCAGTTCGCGCGAGAGGGCGTTGACCACCGACACGCCGACGCCGTGCAGGCCGCCGCTCGTCGCATAGGCTTTCCCCGAGAACTTGCCGCCCGAGTGCAGCGTCGTCAGGATCACCTCCAGCGCCGACGTGCCCGGATATTTGGGATGATCGTCGACCGGGATGCCGCGGCCGTTGTCGGCGATGGTCAGCCGGTTGCCGGCGGCGAGCGTCACCTCGATCCGCGTCGCATGGCCGGCGACCGCCTCGTCCATGGCATTGTCGAGGACTTCGGAGGCGAGGTGATGCAGCGCGCGCTCGTCGACGCCGCCGATATACATGCCCGGACGCCGGCGGACGGGTTCGAGACCTTCGAGCACCTCGATGTGGCGGGCATCGTAATCGCCGGTGGCGGTCGTGGCGGAAAACAGGTCGGTCATGCATCGGCTATAGAACGGACGCGGAACGGGTCAACGGTGGCGACCGCCCCTCGGATTAAGCATTTTTTTGCTTGCCAACGGAAATGTTGCAGTGCACAACGACAGAGCCGAAAGGCGATCCTCCCCAAGGATTTTACTCAGGGGCCGGTGGTTTCGACCGCCGGCCCTTTTTTTATGCTTTGTTCATGTCCGCTGCGCTGTTCGCCATGGAATGGCACGGATGTTGCGTTGCACCATGTGGAGCAGCCGGTTCGGCCGGTTCTCCAACAGGGAGCAGGGAGACGCATATGAACAGAATCGCCGCCGCAGTGTCGCTTGCCGTCGCCGCCGCCGGGACCCCGGCCCTCGCCCAGGAAGCCGCCGCCACGCCGCCGGCCGAGGCCGCGCCGCCCGCCGCCCCGGCCTTGCTGCCGGCCCTGTCCGGTCCGCTGAGCTATGCCGCGACGCCGGTCAGCTTCGACGTCGACGGGCTCGGCAAGATCTATGTCAACGGTGCCCTGACCGGCATCGGCCGCTTCCAGGACCACACGGTCTTTGGCGACCACAGCTCGTTCGGCGACATCTCGAACGGCCAGGTCGTCGTCCAGAAGGTCGACGGCGTTTTCCAGTTCTTCGCCCAGGCCGGCATCTATTCGCTGCCGTCGCTCGGCGTACCCTATGTGCGGGCGTCGCGCCTCAACGAGGCGACCTTCGGACCAATTCCGCAGGCCTTCGTCAAGCTGGCGCCGACCTCCAGCTTCTCGGTCGAGGTCGGCAAGTTGCCGACGCTGATCGGCGCCGAATACACCTTCACCTTTGAAAACATGAACATCGATCGCGGCCTGCTGTGGAACCTTGAGCCCGCCGTGTCGAAGGGGGTGCAGGCGAACTACACCTACGGTCCGCTGGCCTTCTCCGTGGCGCTGACCGACGGCTATTATTCGAGCAAGTACGCGACGATCTCGGGCTCGGTCGCCTGGACGATCGACCCCGCCGACGTCCTCGCCTTCGCTGCCCAGGGCAATACCAAGACCGATCGCAAGTCGACCTTCGTCACCAGCCCGATCCTCAACAACCAGCAGATCTACAACCTCATCTACACCCGGACCAAGGGCAAGTGGGTGATCCAGCCCTATGTCCAGTATACCCATGTCGACGCGCTGCCGTTCCTCGAGACGGGCTCGGCCGACACCATCGGCGGGGCGGTGCTGGTCCGCTATGCGGTCACTCCCGAGTTCAGCCTGCCGGTGCGCGGCGAATATGTCAGCTCGTCGGGGCCGCGTGGCGGGAGCCAGGCGAACTTCCTGTTCGGGCCGGGCAGCGACGCCTGGTCGCTGACGGTGACGCCGACATACCAGTACAAGATCTTCTTCGCCCGCGCCGAGCTGTCGTACGTCAAGGCCGGCGGGACCACGCCGGGCTACGTCTTCGGCAGCGACGGCACCGCGCGGTCGCAGACTCGCGGCGTCTTCGAGGTTGGCGTCCTGTTCTAGTCGGACGCACCGGCGCCGCTGCTTGCTTTTTGAGCCTCGGCGGCGCAGGTGCCCGATTATTATGCATCGGTTCCGTCGCGTCGCGTTCCCCGGGCGGGCCAGATTGTTGCTGCGCTGCAACACGCTGCTGCTGATCGTTACCGCCGCGCCGGTCACCGCCCAGATCAGCGCAAGTGCCGACGTCGTCAGCGACTACCGCTTTCGAGGAGTCTCGCTGAGCGATCGCCAGCCGGTCGCCGACGCCAGCGTGACCGGGGCGATCGGGCCATGGTTCGGGGGCGTCGAGGCGGTGTCGTCCTCGCGCGGCCGTTTTGACACCGCCATGCGCTCGGCAGAAGTCGACCTGTCGGCCGGGTGGAGCCGCAGCCTCGGCCTGCTGACGCCGAGCGCCGGGGCGATCGCCTATCTCCACCCGGGCGGCGAGGCGGCCAACGGCGAGGTCTTCGCCAGCCTGGCCGGCGCGCTCGGCCCGGCGACGCTGACCGTCGCCGCCAACTACGCCCCCGACCAGGGCGCGGTGCCCGGCGGCAACCTCTATCTCGCCGCCCGGGCTGCCGCCGGCATTCCCGGCACGCCGCTGACCCTGCGCGTCGGCGTCGGGCGCGAGGCGGGGGCGTTCGCCGGCGGCCGGACCAAGGTCGACTGGCAGGGTGGGGTCGAGGCCCAGGTCCTGCGCCGCGTCGTCGTCGGCGTCGGCTACGTCGGCAACGACCTGCCGCGGATCGCGCCGGGGCGGCTTCAGCGCAACCGCGAGGACGGGGTGGTGCTCCGCGCCGGGCTGCGCTTCTAGCCGAGCAGGTGGCGGAACTCGGCGATGACGGCGGTGTAAAGCGTGCGCTTGAACGGCACGATCAGGCGGTCCAGCTCGTCGAGGCTCGACCAGCGCCAGGCGCGGAACTCGGGGTGGGCGGTGGCGATGTCGATATCGCTGTCGGTGCCGAGGAAGCGCATGGCGAACCATTTCTGCCGCTGACCGCGGAAGCGCCCGCGCCATACCGTGCCGACCAGGTCGTCGGGCAGGTCGTAGGTCAGCCAGTCCCGCGATTCGGCGATGATCTCGGCCTGGGTGATGCCGGTTTCCTCGGCCAGCTCGCGGAAGGCGGTCGCGCGCGGCTCCTCGCCCTCGTCGATCCCGCCCTGCGGCATCTGCCACGCCTCGAGCTTCGAATCGAGCCGCTGGCCGGTGAACACCTTGTTCTCGGCGTTGAGCAGCATGATGCCGACGCCCGGCCGATAGGGCAGGGCCTCGACCTTGCGGTGGTCGGTCACTCCGCGGCCTGGGCCAGCGCCGGGGCCGCGCCTTCGCGGACGAGCAGCTGCAGCGCGGCGAGACAGGCGTGGAGGTCGTCCTGCGTGCTGGGGATCGCCGCGCGCAGGTTCATGCAGCCGTGGATCTGGCCGGCCGCCTCGAGGAACGACACGTCGACGCCGGCGGCGATCAGCTTGGCGGCATAGGCCCGGCCCTGGTCGCGCAGGGGATCGAGGCCGCAGGTGAAGACCATCGCCGGCGGCAGCCCGGCAAGCGACTCGACGTGCAGCGGCGACGCGTAGGGATGCAGGAAATCGGGCGCCTCGCCCATGTAGTGCGCGGTGAACCACTGCATTCCGGGGTTGGTCAGCAGATAACCCTCGGCGAAGTCGAGCATCGACCCGGTCGCCGCGGTCATATCGACGGCCGGATAGATCAGCCACTGGGCGACGATCGGCACCGCCAGCGTGCCGTGGAGCTGCTGGGTGACGACCGCGGCAAGGTTGCCGCCGGCGCTGTCTCCCGCCGGGATCAGGCCGGTGACGTCGTGGCCGACCGCCTTGGGCGTCGCCGCCAGCCAGCGCATCGCCGCCAGGCAGTCCTCGGTCGCCGCCGGGAAGCGGTGCTCGGGCGCGAGGCGATAATCGACGCTGACGACCGTCAGCTGGAGGACGCGCGCGATCTCGGCGCACAGCGGATCGTGCGTCTCGAGGTCGCCGATGACCCAGCCGCCGCCGTGGAAGATAGACGACGACCGGCCCGGCGGCCGGCGCGGCGACGGCACTGTAGAGGCGCGCCGGGATCTCGCCCGCCGGGCCGGGAATGGTGAGGTCACGCGACATCGGCCAGCTCGCCGCGGGGGCGCTCGGTCATCGTCGCGCATCGCCCGCATCATCATCCGCGCCGCTTCGGGCGTGCCCTCCTCCATCTTCGGTCCCGGCGCGGCGGCGAGCATGGCGAGCAGGTTGGCGACATCGGGACGGACGAACGGCATGGCGATCTCCCAAGACTTTGCCGGTTCTTAGCGCGCCCCGGCGCAGGTCGCCACTGCAACGATCGGCCGCCGCCATCGTTAATCATCGCGAAAGGATGCGGCATGGGCGCAGAGGACGCATGGCGGCAGCAGCGGGCGGCCGAACTGTTCGGTGCGATCCCGGTTGGCGGCAGCATCGACGACCCCCCGGTCCGCCCGGACGCCCGAGCGCGCGATGCCGCGCCCCGGCTACGTCCCGGTCGCGTCGCCGCGGCCTGCGCCCCGCGTCTCGCTGTGGCGGCTGCTCGTCGCGGCGCTGCTGCTGGCGCAGGGAGCCGCCATCATCTGGCTGCTGGTCGCGCGGTCGCGGCCGCAGGTCGTGGTCCTGCCCGCAGCAGTGACCGCGACCTCCGTTGCGCCGCCTCCGGCCGCGGCGGAACCCAGCCCCGTGCCTGCGGCGCCGCTGCCCGTCCCGCTTCGCCGCTTGCCATCGAACCGCCGGTGACCAGTCGTCATCACCGGGCGTTGGTCCCGGCGGCCGCGGAGACCAAGGCGCCGGCGACGCCAGAGCACGCCCACCCAGGGTCGCAGCCGGTCACGACGCCAGCAAAGCCCGGCGCGACCGTCGCCACATCGCGACCCAAGCCGGTGCGCGATGCCTCGGCCCGTCCGCGCGCCGCACCGGCGCCGCGCGTCGACGTCGCCGGCGTCGAAGACAGCTCGGTCGTCGCCGCCGCGCCGGCCGCCGGAGCGGCCCCCGCCCCGGCGCTGCTCGATGTCCTCGACCGGCGCGTCGATGCCGCGACCGCCATGCTCGCCGGGTACGACGACGCGCAGGCAAAGGCGCGGGCCGGCGACGGCCGCTTCCGTCGCCGGCTGAACCGCTGCGGCACGATGCCTGCGCGCGCGACGCCTATGCCGCGCGGATTGCCGAGCTCGAGACGCTGCGGGCACGTGCCGCAGCCGCGCCGGACTTGCCGGTTTGCGACCCGGAGAATTACCGTCGCCATCCCGTCCATTGTCGAGAATTGCGCTTGCGCCCGCTAAGGCCCGCCTTCACCGTGCAGTGATCGTCGTCCATCACCCCGATTATGTCGCGCCGCTGCCGCCGGGCCACAGCTTCCCGATGGACAAATACGGGCTGCTGATCGCGGCGCTCGATGCCGCGGACGTGCCGTTCGAGCGCCACATTCCGGCGCCAGTGCCGCGGGCGTGGATCGAGGCGGTGCACGCGCCGGCCTATGTCGCGGCGGTGTTCGACGGCACGCTGACCCCCGAGCAGACGCGGCGGATCGGCTTTCCGGTAACGCCGGCGATGGTCCTCCGCTCGCAGCCGTCATCGGCGGCACGTGGCGGGCGGCCGGGCTGGCGCTGCGCCGGGTTCGCCGTCAATACCGCCGGCGGTAGCCACCACGCGCTGGTCGATGGCGGCGCCGGCTACTGTATTTTCAACGATCTCGCCGTCGCGGTTGCGCGCCTGCTCGAGGAACGACGGGTCGGCCGGCTCGTCGTGGTCGACCTCGACGTCCATCAGGGCGATGGCACCGCCGCCATCTTCGCCGGGCGACCGCGCGCGGCTACTTTGTCGATGCACGCGGCGAAGAACTTTCCCGTCCGCAAGGCGACATCGACCCGCGATGTCGAGCTGCCCGACGGCATAGGCGATGCCGCCTATCTCGCAGTCCTCGCCGACGAGTTGCCGCGCTTCCTCGACGCGCCCGCCCCGACCTCGTCCTCTACCAAGCCGGCGTCGATCCGCACGTCGACGACCGCCTTGGCCGGCTGGCGCTGAGCGATGACGGTCTCGTCGCGCGCGACCGTTTCGTGGCCGCGACGTGCCTCGCCCGCGCTCTGCCGCTCGCGTCGACCCCCGGCGGCGGCTACGGCGTCGATCGGGCCGCGGTGGCCATGACGCCATGCGCCGCACGATCCGCACGCTCGCGGCATGTTACAGAAAAACTTCTTTGCCCGCCTGACCGCGCGGGAGTATGACCGCGGCATTCATCACCTCCGGAAAAATTGCCCGATGGCGACTGCGCTGAAGTCCGCGTTCGACGAACCCGTTCCCGCACCCCGGACGCATGCCGAAACGATGGTCGTGCGCTTCGCCGGCGACAGCGGCGACGGCATGCAGCTGACCGGCGGCCAGTTCACTTTGTCGACCGCGCTCGCCGGCGACGACTTCTCCACCTTCCCCGACTTCCCCGCCGAGATCCGCGCGCCGCAGGGGACGACGTTCGGCGTCTGCGCCTTCCAGATCAATTTCGGCTCGGCGGCATCGAGACCGCCGGCGACGAGCCCGACGTGCTCGTCGCGATGAACCCGGCGGCACTGAAGACGAACGTCAACGACCTGCGCCCCGGCGGCCTCGTCATCATCGACACCGGCGAGTTCTCGCCGCGCAACCTCGCCAAGGCCGGCTACGCGGCGAACCCGCTCGAGGACGGCAGCCTCGGCCAGTGGCAGGTGATGGCCTTCGACATCAGCCGCCAGACGCTCGAGGCGGTCAAGCCGTTCGGGCTGGGCAACAAGGAAGCCCTGCGCTGCAAGAACATGTGGACGCTGGGGCTGGCGCTATGGATGTTCGACCGCGACCGCGCGCCGCTGATCGAGTGGCTGAAGGGCAAGTTCGCGAAGAACCCGGTGCTCGCCGAGGCCAACGTCGCCGCGCTGAACGCCGGCCATGCCTACGGCGAGACCGCCGAGCTCGGTGGCCCGCTCAAGCAGTTCGCCGTCGACGCCGCGAGGCCGAGCCCGGGCTTCTACCGCACCGTCACCGGCGGTGAATCGCTGGCGCTCGGGCTGGTCGCGGGCGCGCAAGCTCGCCGAGCTGCCGATGTTCTTCGGCTCCTACCCGATCACGCCCGGCGTCGCCGATCCTGCATGCGCTGGCCAAGTTGAAGGAATTCGGCGTCACCACCTTCCAGGCCGAGGACGAGATCGCCGCGATCTGCTCGGCGATCGGCGCGAGCTATGCCGGGCAGCTCGGCGTCACCTCGTCGAGCGGGCCGGGCATCGCGCTCAAGGGCGAGGCGATGGGGCTGGCGATCATCACCGAGCTGCCGCTGGTCATCGTCAACTCGCAGCGCGGCGGGCCGTCGACGGGCCTGCCGACCAAGACCGAGCAGAGCGACCTGTACCAGGCGGTCTACGGCCGCAACGGCGACGCGCCGCTGGTCGTGCTCGCCGACGCGCTCGCCGAGCGACTGTTTCGAGGTCGCAATCGAGGCGTGCCGGCTCGCGATCGCAGTTCATGACGCCGGTGATGGTGCTGTCCGACGGCTATATCGCCAACGCCGCCGAGCCGTGGCTGGTCCCTGACATGGCCAGCTACGCGCCGTTCCCCGCGATGTTCCACACCGCGCTGCCCGAGGGCGGCAAGTCCACCCGTACCAGCGCGACCCCGACTCGCTCGCGCGCGTCTGGATCAAGCCCGGCACGCCGGGCCTGACCCACCGCATCGGCGGCATCGAGAAGGGCGTCAAGACCGGCAACATCAACTACGAAGCCGACAACCATCAGGCAATGACCGACATCCGCCGCGACAAGATCGCGAGCATCGCCGCGCGCACTCCCGCTGCAGACGGTCGACCAGGGGCCGTCGTCGGGCAAGCTCGCGATGGTCGGCTGGGGCTCGACCTACGGCCCGATCCGCAAGGGCGTCCAGCGCGCGCGCGCGCAGGGCCTCGACGTCGCCCACATCCACCTCCGCCACATCTGGCCGCTGCCGGCAACCTCGGCGAGCTGCTGAGCGGCTTCGACAAGGTGCATGGTCCCCGAGATGAATACCGGCCAGCTGAAGACTGTGCTGCGCGACCAGTATCTGGTCGACGCGCAAGCCGCTGATAAGTTCAGCGGCCAGCCGTTCAAGATCGCGGAGATCGAGGCCGACGATCCGCGTGAGCAGCACGGCGACCTCGGGGCCGTCTTACGGCACGTGAACGAAGAATGATCCGCGAATACCGACATGTCAACCCCCGTCGCCACCCGTCCCAGGATTGGGCCACCGATCAGGAGGTGCGCTGGTGCCCCGGATGCGGCGACTATGCGATCCTGAAGGCCGTCCAGCGCACGATGCCCGAGATCGGCACGCGCGCCGGAGAACACCGTGTTCGTCAGCGGCATCGGCTGCTCGTCGCGGTTTCCCTATTACATGGAGACCTACGGCTTCCACACCATCCACGGCCGCGCGCCGGCGGTGGCGACCGGGGTCAAGCTCGCCAACCCCGAGCTCGACGTGTGGATCATCACCGGCGACGGCGACGGGCTGTCGATCGGCGGCAACCACATGCTGCACCTGCTGCGGCGCAACCTCGATGTCCAGGTGCTGCTGTTCAACAACGAGATCTACGGCCTGACCAAGGGCCAGTATTCGCCGACGTCGCGCGTCGGCACCAAGTCGCCGACGACGCCGTTCGGTTCGGTCGACCGGCCGGTCAGCCCCTGCTCGTTCGCGCTCGGTGCCGGCGCGCGCTTCGTCGCCCGCACGATCGACACCGCGCAGAAGGCGATGCCCGAAATCCTGAAGGCGGCGCACGCGCACAAGGGTGCGAGCTTTGTCGAGATCTTCCAGAACTGCATCGTCTACAATGACGACGTGTTTGCCGACTTCACCGCCAAGAAGGTCGCACCGGCGAACCAGATCAACCTCGTCCATGGCCAGCCGATGCTGTTCGCGGGGGGGACCAAGGGCCTCGCCTTCGATGCGGCGGCGATGGCGCTCTCGGTCGTCGACATCGCCGACGGCGACGTTCGGGCGTGCTGGTCCATGACGAGACCAACAGGCTGATGGCGCAGTTGCTCGTCGACCTGCCGTTCGGGCTGTTCCCAGTGGCGCTCGGGGTCATCTACAACTTTCCGCGCCGTCGTTCGAGGTCGCGGTCGGCGAGCAGCATGCGCGGTCACGCCGGCAAGTCGACCGATCTCAACGCGCTGCTGCGCCAGGGCCAGAGCTGGGAGATCGCCGCGAAGACTTTCACGCCGGCGAGCGGGGGATTGCGCTCCGCCGCGCGTACCGGTCGTGCAATGCTGAAGCTGCGGTGGACCCCGCGGTCGACGCTGATGGCGCAGGTCGCCAGGGCGACGCGGCGGCGTTCACGGCGCTGGTCGACGGCTCCACGCCGCGGCGTTGCGGGTCGCGACGCGCGTGCCGGCTCGCGCACCGATGCCGAGGACGCGTTGCAGGCGGCGCTGACCAAGCTATGGACCGAGGCGCACGCTTCGACCCGGCCGGGTTCGGTCGAGGGCTGGTTCCGCCGCATCCTGGTCAACCTGTGCCTCGACCGCCGCCGCAGCTTCGCGTCGTGCAGCCGCTCGAGGCCGCCGCCGAGATCGCCGCGACCGGCCCGACCCGTTCGAGGCGCGCCACGCCAGCGGCCGAGCCCGCCGCATCGATGCCGCGATGGCACGGTTGAACCCGCGGCAGCGCGCTGCCATCCCGCTATTCCACGGCGAAGGAGCGACCATGGCCGAGGTTGCGGCAACGCTGGACACCACGCCCAAGGCGGTCGAGGGATTGCTGGCGCGGGCGCGTATTGAACTCAGTCGCTGCTTGCCAGCGACCGGCCGGAGACGTGAGGCTGATGAACGAGCCCTTTTCCACGAGCGCGCCGCCGAAATCATCGCGGCTTACGGCGGCGACCCGGCGCGCTGGCCCGCGGCGGAGCGCGCGGCCGCGCTTGCCGTCATCGCGTCCAGCGCCGACCTGCGCGCCGCCCAGGCGCGGCGCGCGGCCTCGATGCCGATATGCAGCGCTGGGCGCAGGCGCCGGCGCCCGCCGGCGACGTCGCCGCGGCAGCGCGGCAGGCTCTGCGGCGACCGGACCGCTGCTGGCGCTGGGCGCTCGGCACCGGCCTCGCCGCGTCGCTCGCCGCCGCCTCTCGTGCTGATGCCGGCTGGCCACCACCGGCAAGCGCGCGCCCGCGGTAGCGGTGCGGAGCAGCGACGATGCCGCCGCCTTTGCCCTGCTCTTCACGCCCACGCCCGACGAGGAACGACTCTATGATGCGCCTTGTGCTCGGCCTTGGCCCTGGCGGTGCCTTTCCCGCCGCCGCCGCAGATAGCGCCGGCGCCGGAGAGCGGGTGCGGGGCCCGGCTGGCACGGCAATCCGCATGTTCGCGGGAATGAGCGAAGCCGGGCGAGCGGCGATGCTGGCCGCGATGCGCGGTGCCGACATGCGCGGTGGCGGCCGAGGTCGAGGCCGCGCGCGACCGGATGCTGGCGATCCTCGATGCCGAGCGGCTCGACCCTGTCGCGCTGAAGCGGGCGATGGACGACGAACGCGGACCGCGGGCGCGGCAAGGCGCGCCACCAGGCGGCGATGCTCGCCGGCTTCCAGCAGCTGTCGCTCGCCGACCGCCGCGCCTTTGTTGCCGACGCCCGCGCCATCGGACGCGGATCGAGGATCGCTTCGAGGGGATGCGCGGGCGTGTGAACCGAGCAGCCGAGCATGACGCTCCGCCGCAGTGAACCGAATCTGCCGCGACCGCTCCGGCCGATAGCCGGTCTGGTCGGCGATCCGTTCCCAGATCGCCGCCGCCAGCTGCGCCGCGATCGGGCCCGGCGCGCCGCCGCCACCTCGCCCCGTCGATCCGCACCACCGGCAGCACCGGCACCGTCGTCGAGGTGATCAGCACCTCGTCCGCCTCCAGCGCCCGGGCACGTGAACGGCCGTTCGGCGACGGCGATGCCCATCTGCCCGGCCGCCGCGATGACGGCCGCGCGCATTACTCCCGGCAGGACGCGCGGGTCAGCGGCGGCGTGACCAGCGTGCCGTCCTCGACGATCCACGCGTTGGTCGAGCGCCCTCGGCGATGCTGCCGTCGGCGCCCACCAGCAACGCCTCGAACGCCCACGCCTCCCGCGCCGCCTGCTTGGCGAGCACGTTGGCGAGCAGGCCGGTGGTCTTGATGTCGCAGCGCCCCCAGCGCTGGTCGGCAACGGTGACGACGGCAACGCCGCGCGTCTGCTGACGCGACACGCTGGGCAAAATCGAACGGGCGCACCGTCATCACCAGCGTCGGGCGCGGGCGATCGGCGGAAGCCATGATCGCGTCGCGCGCTGCCGCGCGTCACCTGGATGTATAGCAGCGCCTCGCGGGCGCGGTTGGCGGCGATCAGCCGGCGCGCGACCAAGGCCAGCGCTGCCGCGCCGAGCGGCGGCGCGATGCCGAGTTCGTCGAGGTTCCGCGCCAGCCGCGCCGCGTGTTGCGGCCAGTCGAGCAGGCGGCCGTTCAGCACCGCCACCACCTCGTAGACGCTGTCGGCGAACTGCAGCCCGCGGTCCTCGACGTGGACGCTCGCGCCGGCGAGCGGGACGAACTGGCCATCGACATAGGCGAGACGCGGCATTTGGCGCTTTCAAACCGTGGTGCGTTCGGGGTTAGACGGGTGCCTTCAGGGAGTCACGATGGCCGCAGCCCAGATCGTCTGGTTCCGTCACGACCTCCGCCTTGCCGACCAGGCGGCGGTGCGCGCGGCGGCAGCGGCGGGGCCGGTGGTCGCGGTCTACGTCCTCGATGACGAGACGCCGGGCGAGTGGCGCATCGGCGCGGCGCAGCGGTGGTGGCTGCACCACAGCCTGGCGGCGTTGGCCGTCGACCTCAAGCGGATGGGCGGCACGCCTCGTGCTCCGCCGCGGCCTGCCGGGCGAGGTGCTGCCCGAGATCGCCGCCGCGACCGGTGCCACCGCCGTCCACGCGCTGCGCGCGGTACGAGCCTTGGGCCAAGGCGCAGGAAGCCGCGGTCGCCGAGCGGCTCGACCTCCACCTGCACGACGGCACGTACCTCGCGCCGCAGGGCGCGGTGACGGGCGGCGGGGGCAAGCGCTACCGCATCTTCACGCCCGTTCTGGAACGCGCTGCAGAAGCAGATGCCGCCCGCGCCGCCCGAGCCGGCGCCGATGCTCCGCTTCGCCGCGCCGCCGCCGTCCGACGATCTCGCCGACTGGCAGCTGCTGCCGACGCAGCCCCGACTGGTCCGGCGGCTTCGACGTCTGGACGCCGGGCGAGGCGGGGGCGCATGCCGCGCTCGACGCCTTCGCCGCCAACGTCCGCGCCTATGACCACGGTCGCAACCTGCCCGGCGAGGCGCTGACCAGCCGCCTGTCGCCGCACCTGCACCATGGCGAGATCAGCCCCGCGCAGGTGTGGGCGGCGCTGCACGGCGCGGCCGGCGACCACGCCCTGCCGTTCCTGCGCGAGATCGGCTGGCGCGACTTCGCCGCGGGCCTCGTCGACCAATTTCCCGATGTCGCCGAGGCGCCCGGCCGCGCCGTCTTCGCCCGCTTTCCCTACCGCGACGCGCCCGACGACCTGCGCGGCATGGCAGCGCGGGCAGACCGGCTATCCGATCGTCGACGCCGGCATGCGCCAGCTGTGGGCGACCGGCTGGATGCACAACCGGGTGCGGATGATCGCCGCGTCGTTCCTGGTCAAGCACCTGCTGATCGACTGGCGCGCGGGCGAGCGCTGGTTCTGGGACACGCTGGTCGATGCCGACCTCGGCAACAACTCGCTCGGCTGGCAGTGGATCATGGGCTCGGGCGTCGACTCGTCGCCGTTCAACCGCATCTTCGCCCCCGTCGGCCAGAGCGAGAAGTTCGACGCCGAGGGCCGCTACATCCGGCGGTGGGTGCCGGAACTGGCGAAGCTGCCCGACGACCGCGATCCACGCGCCGTGGGACAGCCGCGCGGACTCCTTAAGGCCGCGGGCGTCCGGCTCGGCGACACCTATCCGGAGCCGATCGTCGATCACGCCGCGGCGCGCGCGCGGGCGCTCGCGGCCTACGCCAGCCTCAAGGAGATCTGACATGGACATCGGTTTCATCGGCACCGGCAGCATGGGCGCGCGATCGTGCCCCACCTCATCGCTGATAGCCACATCGTCACGGTGTGGAACCGCACGCGCGCAGCGGCGGAGGCGCTTCAGGGCGTGCGCGTCGCCGCCACGCCGGCCGAGGCCTTCGCCGCCGACGCGGTGTTCACCATGCTGGCCGACGACCGGGCGGTGCGGAGCGTCGTCCTCGCTTCCGGCGCGCTCGACTGCCGCGCGACCGGGGCTGGTCCATGTCATGCTGGCGACGATCTCGCTGCCGCTGGTCGCGGAGCTGAAGGCGGCGCTCGCGGCCGCCGGCCTCGGCTATGTCGCCGCCCCGGTGTTCGGCGTGCCGGCGGCGGCGGCGGCGAAATAGCTGAACGTGCTCGCCGCCGGGGCGCCGGAAGCGGTGGCCAGGGTCATGCCGCTGCTCGAGGCGATCGGGCGCAAGGTCTGGCCGCTGGGCGACGATCCCGTCCGCGCCAACGTCGTCAAGCTGGGCGGCAACCTGATGCTGGCGCTGGCCATGGAGGCGATGGGCGAGGCGAGCGCGCTGACCGGGCATTACGGCGTCAGCGCGGCGGATTTCCTGAACGTCGTCACCAACACCATCTTCGCCGCGCCCAGCTACCAGCGCTACGGCGGCTTCATCGCCAGCGACACTTACGAACCCGGCTTCACCCTGCCGCTGGGATGAAGGACGTCGATCTTGCCCGCGCCGCCGCCGCCGATCGCGGCGCGACGCTGCCGTCGGCCGAGGTCGTCCGCGCCAGCATGGCGGTGGCGATCGATGCCGGCTGCAGGACCGCGACTGGTCGGTGCTGGCGCGTATCTCGCGCAGGCGTGCCGGCCTGAGCGACGAGACCGGCTGAGCGCCGGTTACGACCGCAGCGCCTCGATCGGGCTGAGCTTCGCCGCGCGCGTCGCCGGGTACCAGCCGAAGAAGATGCCGATCGACGCCGACACGGCGAAGGCGATCGTCACCGCGCTGGCCGTCACGCTGGTGTCGAAGCCGATCGCGCCCGACGCCAGCGTCGCCAGTCCCGTGCCGAGCGCGACGCCGACGCCGCAGCCGAGCAGCGACAGCATCAGCGCCTCGAGCAGGAACTGCAGGCGGACCGCGGCGCGCGGTGCGCCGATCGCCATGCGGATGCCGATCTCGCGGGTCCGCTCGGTGACGCTGACCAGCATGATGTTCATGATGCCGATGCCGCCGACGATCAGGCTGATCGAGCCGATCGCCGCCAGCAGCAGCGCAGATCGCCGCCGTGGTCGACGACAGCGTGTCGGTCACCGCGGTCAGGTTGTTGACGGTGAAGTCGTCGGGCGTCGCCTTGTCGATGTGGTGGAGGCGGCGGAGCAGCTCGGCGATGCGGTCGCTGACCGTCGTCAGATTGTCGGCGTCGTCGACCCCGACCGAGATCGCCCGGATCGAGCGGCGGAAGGTGTTGCCCTGCAACTGCCTGAGCGCGGTGGTCAGCGGCACGATGATGATGTCGTCGCGGTCGACCCCGCCGAAGCCCTGGCCGCGCTTGGCCATGACGCCGATGATGGTGAAGCTGGTGCCCTTGATGCGGACGCTGGCGCCCAGCGGATCGTTGGCGCCGAACAGATGGTCGGCGGCGCTGCGGCCGATCAGGGCGACGCGGGCGGCGGCCCGGTCCTCCATGTCGCTGAAGGCGCGCCCGCTCGTCGGGCCGCCAGTCCTGGACGACGAAATACGCCGGGGTCGAGCCGGTGACCTGCGTCGCCCAGTTGGCCGCGCCGGCGACGACCTGCGCCGCCAGCTGGGTCGAGGGCGCGGCGGCGACGACGTTCTTCAGCCGGGCGATGGCGTCGGCGTCGTCGAGCTGCAGCGTCGCGCCCGTGCCCGCACCGGCCATGAAGCCGCCCTGCGCGCCCGCTGCCGGCGGTGACGATCAGCATGTTCGAGCCGAGCCCGGAGATCGCGCCCTGCACCTCCTTCTGCACGCCGCCGCCGATCGCCAGCATCAGGATCACCGCGGCGACACCGATGATCATGCCGAGCATGGTCAGGGCCGAGCGCAGCCGGTTGGCGACGAGCGCCGACCAGGCTTCGGCGAGCATCGCGTCGATCATGCCGCCACCTCCGCATGGCCGTACAGCGCCGCCTCGGTCGGCGGCCCGTCGTAGAACACCCGCCCGTCCTGGATGCGTACCACCCGGTCGGTGGCACGGGCGACCTCGGGATCGTGCGTGACGATGACCACGGTGACTCCCTGTTCGCGGTTCAGGGACTTGAACAGGCCGAGCACCTCGATGCCGGTCTTGGTGTCGAGTGCGCCGGTCGGCTCGTCGGCGAGGAGCAGCTTCGGCGCGTTCGCCAGCGCCCGGGCGACGGCGACGCGCTGCTGCTGACCGCCGGACAGCTGGCTGACGGGCGCGAGCGCGGCTTGTCGCCAAGTCCAACCTGGGCCAGCAGCGCCTGCGCCTGAGCCTCGCGCTCGCTGCGGCCGAGCCCCGAGTAGACCAGCGGCAAGCGCGACGTTGCCCAGCGCGGAGAGGCGCGGCAGCAGGTTGAAGCTCTGGAAGACGAAGCCGATGCCGCTGTTGCGGAGACGGGCCAGCGCACGCTCGCCAAGCGTCGCGGTATCGGTGCCCTCGAAGCGGTAGGTGCCCGCGGTCGGCGTGTCGAGGCAGCCGATGATGTTCATCAGCGTCGACTTGCCCGATCCGCTCGGCCCCATGATCGCCATCAGCTCGCCATCGGCCACCGCCATCGTCACGCCGTGGAGCGCGCGGAAGGTGCCGGCCTCGCCGACATAGTCCTTGACCACGTCGGTCAGCGCGAGGAGCGGCGCGGTCATTTCTTGGGCGGCGGCGAGCCGCTGCCCGGCGGGCCGAGGGTCAGGCCCTTCTTGTCGCCCTTCAGCGTGTCGCCGGTGATCACGCGATCGCCGGCGTGAGATCGCCGCCGGTGACGATCGCTTGTCCGCATCCGACGCGCCGATGCGGATATGCCGCGGCTGCGGGCTGCTGCCGACCAGGACGAACACCGTCAGCGAACCGGAATCGGAGTCGCGGCGGCGAGGGGGCTTGTAGTCGCTGGCTTGTAGCTGAGCGCTGCGTTGGGCACGAGCAGGACGTTGCTGTGGTCGGCGACGCGGAAAGTGGCATTGGCCGTCATCCCCGGCAGCAGCGCGCCGTCGGGGTTCGCGACGCTGACGATCACCGTATAGGTGACGACGTTCTGCTGCGTCGTCGGGTTGAGCCGGATCTGCTTGACCGTACCGGTGAAGCTGCGGCTGCCATAGGCGTCGACGGTGAAGTCGACCGGCTGGCCGATGCGGACCTTGGCGACGTCGGCCTCGGCGACGGCGGCCTCGATCTGCATCTGCGTCAGGTCGCGGGCGATGGTGAACAGGGTCGGCGTGTTGAACGACGCCGCCACCGTCTGGCCGAGGTCGATCTGGCGGCTGATGATGACGCCCGACACCGGCGAGCGGATGATGGTGTAGCCGAGGTTGGTGCGGTCCTGCTTGATCTGCGCCTCGGCCGCGGCGACCTGGGCAGCGGCGCTGGCGGCGGTCTGCTGCGTCGTCTCGTAATCCTGCCGGCTGATGTAGTTCTGGCGGAACAGCTCGGCCGAGCGCGCCGCGTTGGCCCGGGTCAGCGCGAGGCTCGAGCGGATGTTGGCGAGGCTCGCCTCGCTCGCCGCCAGCCGCGCGGCATAGACGCTGGGGTCGAGCTCGCACAGCACCTCGCCGACATGGACGCGGTCGTTGTAGTCGACGTTGAGCTTGGCGACCGTGCCCGACACCTGCGTGCCGACGCTGACAACGCGCACCGGGTTGATGACGCCGTTGGCGGTGATGACCTCGCTCAGCGTGCCGGTGCCGACGGTCTGCGTGGTGAAGGCGGCGGCGGGGTCAGGGCGGTGCGTCGCCTTCCAGCCGAACCAGGCGGCCAGCGCGACGACGATCAGTCCGAGGACAACCCAGCGGCGGCGCGGCAGCCTCATGGCGTCCCCCTCATGCCGGCGACGGCGTCGCCGATCTGTCCGACGGCGCGGGCCAGCGTCGCCTGGGCGTTGCGCACCCCGAAGTCGGCCGACACCAGCTGCTGCCGCGCACTGGCCAGCGCCGACTGTGCGTTGAGCAGGTCGGTAAAGGTGCCGACGCCGGCCTTGAACCGTCCCTGGGCGATGTCGGCGCTGGCGGTGGCGCTGTTGATCAGCTCGCGCGCGGTCGCCAGCACCTGGATCGCCGTCGTCAGCGCCGTGGCCTGGGTATAGACGTCGAGCCCGGCCTGCTGGCGCGACTGTTCGAGCAGCGCTGCCTGGCGGTCGGCCTCGGCGCGGGCCTGGGCGATGCGGTAGGTGCGGTCATAGCCGTTGAACAGCGGCAGGCTGAGCGTCACGCCGACGCTGGCCCGGTTGAGGTCGCTCGACGAGTTGGCGTAGCCGAGCTGGTCCTGGACGCTCAGCGCCACCGACGGCCGCGCGTCGGAGCGGGCGGCGCGGACTTGGGCCAGCGCGGCATCGCGGTTGGCCCGCGCCGCGCTGAGGTCGGGGCGCAGGCGCTCGGCATCGGCGATCAGCACGACGACGTCGCGCGTCAGCACGTCGCCCGAGGCGAGCGGCGGGGCGGGGGCGAGGCGCAGCACGGTCGTCGGCGGCTGGCCGATGGCAACGGCCAGCTGCCCGGCGGCGGTGCGCGCATTGCCCTCCGCCTGGGCCAGTGTCAGCTCGGCCTGGGCGAGCGAGGTCCGGGCCTGCAGCGCGTCTGCCGGGGTCGAGACGCCGGCGCGGCGCTTGGCATCGGCGAGGTCGAACGAGCTGCGGTTGAACGCCACCGTCGCCCGCGCCGCCTCGACCGAGGCGAGATAGCCCTGCAGGCTGTTGTAGGCGTTGACCGTGGTCAGGGCGACCGACTGCACCGTGTCGGCGACCTGCGCCAGCGCCGCGCGCTGGCTCGCCCGGGCGGCGTCGATCCGCGCCGCGCGGCCGCCGAAGTCGAAGATCAGCCAGTCGAGCGCGAGGCTTGCCGACGAGCCGAGGTCGGTCGCATTCGATGTCGCCGAAAAGCTGGTGCCGCCCAGCGTCGTGAACTGCTGGCTGCTCAGATAGTCGCTGCGCGTCAGCGTCGGGCCCACGGTCGCCGACAGCGTCGGCAGGTCGGCGGCACGGGCGATGCCGACGTTCGCCGCCGCCGAGCGGCTGGCGGCATAGGCGACCGCCGTCGCCGGATTGGCGCACAGCGCGATGTCGACCAGCTCGGGCAGGGTCAGCGGCGTTGCCGGCAGCGCCGCGCATGGTGCCGGCGGAGCGGCGATCAGGTGGCGGGGATCGTCGCCCGCCACCGCACCGTGCGGCACCGCCGTCGAGGCGGCGAGGCCCAGCCGCACCATGATCCGCCATCCCCGCATCCCGCGCCTGTGTATCGCACCGGCAATACGGTTCAAAACGGAATTGCCGCGCCGTCCCAGGCGAAAAAGCCGCCGCTATCGGCCGGCGTCAGGCGGTCGATCACGCCGAGCAGGGCACTGGCGGCGAAGACGGGGGTGAACAGCTTCTCCGGCGACACGCCGCGCTGGAAGGGGGCGGACAAGCGGCTGGCTACGGTGCCCGGGTGGAGGGCGACGACGACGCCGAGCGGCGCGCGCCGGGCGTGCTCGATGGCCATGGTCCGGATCAGCTGGTTCAACGCCGCCTTGGAAGCGCGGTAGCCGTGCCAGCCGCCTAGCCGGTTGTCGGCGATCGAGCCGACCCGCGCCGACAGGGCGACGAAGGCAGTCTTCCGGTCGGTCCTGAGCTTTGGCAGGAAGGCCTGGGCAACGAGCGCCGGGCCGATGGCGTTGACCGCGAAGCTGCGCGCGAGGCGGGCGGCGTCGAGGTCGCGCAGGCTCTTCTCGGGACCGCCGGCGGTGTCGTGCAACAGACCGGTGGCGACGATGACGAGGTCGAGCGTGCCGTCGACCGCGCCGGCCGCGGCGACGATCGATGCCGGGTCGGTCAGGTCGAGCCTGTCCCGGGTCAGTGCGACGACCTCGCCCCGCCCGGCGAGGGCCGCGACGAAGGCCGCGCCGATGCCCCCGCCCGCACCGACGACGACGGCGCGGAGGTCGGGAGCGAAGCTAGCGAGCACGCCGGCGGACGCTCAATCCTTCTCCATCGTGCATTGCAGCGGGTGCTGGTGCTGCTTGGCGAAGTCCATGACCTGCGTGACCTTGGTCTCGGCAACCTCGTAGGTAAAAATGCCGCATACGCCGACGCCGCGCTGGTGGACGTGGAGCATGACCCGGGTCGCGTCCTCCAACCCCATCCGAAAGAAGCGTTGCAGCGTCAGGACGACAAATTCCATCGGCGTATAGTCGTCGTTGAGCAGCAGCACCTTGTACAGCGCCGGCTTCTGCGTCTTGGGCTTGGACTTGGTGGCAACGCCGGTGCCGCCGCGGCGCTCGCGGTCGTCGTCGTCGTCACGGCCGGGGCCGAGGCGCGGGGCGAGGGACTGGATCATGCCCCAATATACGGGCACGGCGGGGCTGCGTTCAAGGGCCGCGGCGTCGCGGCCGGGCCGCGTCGACCTGACGGCGCGCCCCGGTCAAAGGCAGGCGCGCAGCCCGGCGCGATAGTCGGCGAAGCGCGGCGCGAAGCCGAGCAGCCGCCGCGCCTTGCCCGCCGCGACGACGCGCCGTTCGCTGTAGAAGCCGCGCGCGACCGGCGGCAGTGCCGCCGGCAGGATCAGCGGCGGGTACGGCCCGCCGAGCAGATCGCAGGCGTATTCAACGACATGGCGGCCTTCGGCCGGCGTCTCGTCGGCAAGATTATAGATGCCGGGGGGGCCATGGTCGAAGCTGAGGCACAGGGCGGCGACGATGTCGTCGACGTGGATGCGGCTGAAGCGGTGGCCGGGCGCATCGACGCGACGGGCGGTGCCGGCGCGGACCTGGTCGACCGCCGAGCGGCCGGGGCCGTAGATGCCGGGCAGGCGGAAGATGCGGACGTCCGGGCGCAGTGCCGCCCAGGCGCGGTCGGCGGCGACCCGCTCGTGCCGCCGCCCGCCCAGCGGCGCGCTCTCGTCGATCCAGGCGCCGCCGCTGTCGCCGTAGACGCCGGTCGACGACAGGTAGCCGACCCAGCGGGCCGGACTGGCGGCGAGGGCGGCGGCGTGCCGCGCCAGCACCGGGTCGACCCCGTCGGCCGGCGGCACCGACGACAGGACGTGCGTCGTCGTGGCGATTGCCGTGACCACTTCCCGGCTGTCGAGCGCCACGGTGCCGTCCGCGCCCGACCGGCTCGTCGCCGTCACCTGCCAGCCGTCCGCCGTCAGCCGCCGGGCGAGGCGGCCAGCGGTATAGCCAAGGCCGAAGATCAGCAGGTGCATCGCAGCGCCCTGCGTCGCGCGCATGACAAGATCAAGCGCCGTCACTAGGTATGGGGCTGTCTTTGACGAAAGCCGACCATGGACCAGCCGATCGCCCCGCCGACCATCCGCCTCAGCGAGTACCGGCCGCCGGCGTGGCTGATCCCCGAGGTCTCGCTGCGCTTCGAACTCGACGCCGTCCGCACCCGCGTCCATGCCCGCCTGACCGTCGTGCGCAACGGCCGCCATGCCGAGCCGCTCGAACTCGACGGCGAGGCGCTGAACTTGGTCACAGCGTGCGTCGACGGCGCGGCGGTGACGCCGCGGACCACACCCAGCGGTATCGCCCTGGCGATCGCCGGCGACCGCGCGGTCGTCGAGACGGTGGTCGACATTGCGCCAGCGGCCAACACCGTGCTGCTCGGCCTCTACGCCAGTGGCGGCAACCTCTGCACCCAGTGCGAGGCGGAGGGGTTCCGCCGCATCACCTACTGGATCGACCGCCCCGACGTGCTGGCGAAGTTCAGCGTCCGCCTGAGGCCGACGCCGTGCGCTATCCGGTGCTGCTGTCGAACGGCGAGCGGCAGGCCGACGGGCCGCTGCCGGACGGCCGTCACTTCGCCGAGTGGGTCGATCCCTGGCCGAAGCCGAGCTACCTGTTCGCCGTCGTCGCCGGGCGGCTCGGCGCGCTGCGCGACAGCTTCACCACCGCCTCGGGCAAGGTGGTGGCGCTGGCCATCTGGGCCGCCGAGGCCGACCTGCCGCGCTGCGCCCACGCCATGGCGGCGCTGAAGACCGCCTTTCGCTGGGACGAGGAGAATTACGGGCGCGAATACGACCTCGACACCTTCAACCTCGTCGCCGTCGCCGACTTCAACGCCGGGGCGATGGAGAACAAGGGCCTCAACATCTTCAACTCGAAGTACGTCCTGGCCGATCCCGAAACCGCGACCGACGACGATTTCGACGCCGTCGCCGCCGTTGTCGCGCACGAGTATTTCCACAACTGGACGGGCAACCGCGTCACCTGCCGCGACTGGTTCCAGCTGTCGCTGAAGGAAGGCCTGACCGTCTTCCGCGACCAGCAGTTCACCGCCGACCAGGGCTCGCCCGCCGTCGCCCGCATCGACGACGTGCGGATGCTGCGCGGCGCGCAGTTCCCCGAGGACGCCGGCCCGCTGGCCCATCCGATCCGCCCCGACGCCTATATCGAGATCGGCAATTTCTACACCGCGACGGTCTACAACAAGGGCGCGGAGGTCATCCGGATGCTCCACACGCTGCTTGGGGCCGAGGGCTTCCGCGCCGGCACCGACCTCTATTTCGATCGCTTCGACGGCCAGGCGGTGACCACCGACGACTGGCTCGCGGCGATGGAGGATGCGACCGGGCGCGACCTCGGCAGCTTCCGCCGCTGGTACGATCAGGCCGGCACGCCGCGCGTCGCGGCGGCGGTCGACCACGATGCCGCCGCGCGGACGGCCACGGTGCGCCTGACGCAGACGGTCCCGCCGACGCCGGGGCAGCCGGTCAAGCTGCCGATGGCCATGCCGTTCCGCGTTGCCCTGTTCGGCCGCGACGACCGGCCGGCGGCTGGGCGACGAGGCGCTGGTCACGCTCGACGGCAGCGCCGAGGTGACCTTCGCCGGGGTCGACGAGCCGCCGCTGCTGTCGCTCAACCGTGGCTTCTCCGCCCCCGTCATCGTCGCCGGCGACCACAGCCGGGCCGAGCTGGCCCTGCTCGCGGCGCACGACGACGATCCCTTCGCCCGCTGGGAGGCGACGCAGCAGCTGGCGCTGCAGGTGCTGGCGACCGACGACGATCCCGCCGACCTGGTGACGACCGTCGGCGCGACGCTCGGCGCGGGGCTCGACCCCGAGTTCACCGCCGAGGCGATCCTGCTGCCGACCGAGGCGGTCATCGGCGACCATGCCGACGTCGTCGAGGTCGATGCCATCCACCGCCGCCGCCAGGGCGCGCGGACTGCCATCGCCACGACGCTGAGCGACGACCTGTGGGCGGCGTATCGCGGCAACGGCAGCAACCGCTACGAGCTTACGCCCGAAGCCAAGGGCCGGCGGGCGCTGAAGAACGTCGCGCTCGGCTATCTGATGCTGACGGGGCCGGCGGCGGCCGACGCCGCCTGGGCGCAGCTGGTCGATGCCGACAACATGACCGACCGGCTGGCGGCGCTCGGCGCGCTGGTCAACGCCGCCCCCGACCGACGCGACGCGGCACTGGCGTGGTTCTACGACCGCCACCGCGACGACCCGCTGGTCATCGACAAATGGTTCGGCGTCCAGGCGACGTCGATCGCGCCCGACACCTTCGACCGGGTCCTGGCGCTGCGCGCGCACCCGGATTTCAACCCGAACAACCCCAACCGGCTGCGCTCGCTGATCGGCGCGTTCGGCGTCAACCAGATCCGCTTCCACGCCGCCGACGGGGCGCCGTACCGCTTCCTTGCCGACGAGGTGATCAGCGTCGGCAAAATCAATCCCGGCGCGGCGGCGCGGCTGACCGTGCCGCTGACCCGCTGGCGGCGGTTCGATGCCGCCCGCGGCGCCCTGATGCGCGGCGAGCTCGAGCGCATCGCCGCGGTTCCCGGCCTGTCGCGCGACGTCTTCGAGATGGTCAGCAAGAGCCTGGGTTAGCGCGCGACCCAGTCGGCGACCTCGGCGGCGATGCTGTTGGCGGCGGTGTTGAGGGCGATGGCGACGTCGGTCGGGTTCTGCGTCGTCACCGGCACGCTGGCGTCGAAGCGGCGCACCGCGAAGGTGCCGGTGCCGCCCTTGGGCGCAACGCCGGTCAGCGCCGCATCGTAGCGGACGCGGACGACGGCCGCCGCCGGGTTGCGGACATCGAGGCTGAAATCCAGCAGCGTTCCCGACAGCGTCCGCCCGCCCGCCGCCGTCGACTGGCGCGGGTCGAGCACCGGAATATTATGGGCGACGAGCGTGTCGGCGAGCACCCGCTGGAATTCGCGGTTCGGCTGCTCGGCCCAGCTCGCGCCGGTCAGATATTCGATCGTGGTGTCGCTCGTCGTCACCGGTACGCGCAGCGTTTGCAGCGTCCCCGGCACGGCGGGGACGAGCACCAGCACGGTCGCGTGCGGATCGGTCGTCGCCCCGGCACCGGGTGCCGCGACGGCGGTGGCCCGCAGGGCGAGCAGCGAGGCCGGCGCCTTGGCGTTGCCGCCGATCTGGACCAGCGGCCCGCAGGCAGCGAGCGCGGCGGCGAGCGCGGCGGCGGGCAGGGCGCGGCGGATCATTTCTTCCCCTTCTTCGGCGGGACGTAACCCGGCGCGGTATAGTCCGGCAGCTTGCGCCCGCCGATCAGCGCCCCCGCCGGATCCTCGTCGAGCTTGGCGGCGATCGCCCCGAGCCGGTCGGTCGCGTCCTCGGCCGAGCGCAGCAGCTGCGCCGTCGCGGGCAGGGTCTGCGTGGTGAAGGCGTCGATGCCCGGCTGGGCACTGCTGACCACGGCGTCGAGCTTGGTCAGCGTGGCGTTGGCGTGCTGCGCGGTTTCGGCAAGGTTGTGGACCAGCGGCTTGGCCTCGGTCGTCAGCAGGCCGTCGGCGTGCTGCGTCAGCTGCGTCAGCGCCGTCGCCGCGGCAGTGGCCTGCTTCAGCGTCGCCCGCGTCTCGGCCAGCGCCCCGGCAATTTCCGGTCCACGGTCGGCGAGGCTGCCGGTCAGCCGGTCGGCGTTGGCCAGGATGTTGCCCAGGCTCTTGCGGTTGGCCGGGTTGAGCAGCTCGTTGAGCGACGCCGTCAGCGCCGAGACGTTGTTGAGCAGTTCCGGCGCGCTCGCCAGCAGCTGGCCCAGTGCGCCGGCGCGCGGCGGGATGACCGGCACGCCGAACGGCCCGGGCTCGGTGATCGGTGCCGCGCCGGCCATGGCACCGTTGAGCTGGATCTGGCTGACGCCGGTGAAGCCGACGCCCTCGATTGCCGCCGTCGTGCCGTGCAGGATCGGCGTATCGGCCTTGATCTCGATGCGAACGCGCACCGCGTCGGGCGAGCGCGGCAGCAGGGCGATCTCCTTGATCTGGCCGACCGGGACACCCTTGAACTGCACCGGCGATCCCGTCGCCAGCCCGCTGATCGAGGTGTGATAGAAGATGTCGTATTGCTTCTTGTCGTCGCCGGTGAACTTGGCGAGGTACAGGACGAAGGCGAACAGGGCCACCGTCAGACCGATGACGACGCCGCCGACCAGGACATAGTTGCTGCGGGTCTCCATCTCAGCGACGCCTCACGCGGGCGGCCGGGGCAGATTGGTGGTGCACGCTCATTCTGCCTCCATGGCGGCGTCGGCCCCCGCCTCGATCGCCCGTGCCGCGTCGCGGTCCGCGTCGCTGGTATGCGGCTGCTTGTCGGTCGCCGCCGCCGCCCGCCCGCGCGGTCCGGAGAAATATTCGCGCACCCACGGATGGTCAAACGCGATTAGTTCCGGGATCGTTCCGACCTTGAGCATGACACCGTCGCCGAGCACCGCGACGCGGTCGCAGATCGCGTACAGCGTGTCGAGGTCGTGGGTGATGAGGAACACCGTCAGCCCCAGCGTATCGCGCATCAGCTTGATCAGCTCGTCGAACGCCGCGGCGCCGATCGGGTCGAGGCCCGCGGTCGGCTCGTCGAGGAACAGCAGGTCGGGGTCGAGCGCCAGCGCGCGCGCCAAACCGGCGCGCTTGCGCATGCCCCCCGACAGCTCGCTTGGGAACTTCATGCCGGCGATGTCGGGCAAGCCAACCATGGCGATCTTGTAGCTGGCGATCTCGTCCATCAGCTCCTGCGGCAGCTTGAAGAACTCGCGCATCGGCGCCTCGATGTTTTCCGCTACCGTCAGCGAGCTGAACAGCGCCCCGTTCTGGAACAGCACGCCCCAGCGGCGGCGCAGGTCCTTGGCGGCATCGTCGTCGAGCGTGGCGACGTTCGCCCCGAGCACCTCGATCTCGCCGCCGTCGGGCGTCTGCAGGCCGATGATCGAACGCAGCAGGACCGACTTGCCGGTGCCGGAGCCGCCGACGATGCCGATGATCTCGCCGCGATGCACCTCCAGGTTGACGTCCTTGTGGACCGTCTGCTCGCCGAAGCTGTTCTTCAGGTGCGAGACGCGGATGACGATATCTTCGCCCGGTGCCATCACACGTACCCCAGGGCTGTGAAGAACACGGCGAAGAAGGCGTCGAGGACGATGACCAGGAAGATCGACTGGACCACCGCCTGCGTCGTCCGCTGACCGACCGATTCGGCGTTGCCGGTCACCTGCATCCCCTGGAAGCAGCCGGTCACGGCGATGATGAAGCCGAATACCGGCGCCTTGACCATGCCGATGACAAGGTCGCTCATCGGCGTCACGTCCTGGATGCGCTGGACGAAGCTGGCCGGCGGAATGCTCAGGCTGATCCAGCAGAACAGGCCGCCGCCGATGATCGCCATCACCGCGCCGTAGAAGGCGAGCAGCGTCAGCATGACGACCATGGCGATGACCCGCGGCAGGACCAGCACCTCGGTCGGCGACATGCCGATCGAGCGCATCGCGTCGACTTCCTCGTTCAGCTTCATCGAGCCGATCTGCGCGGCGAACGCCGATCCCGATCGCCCGGCGACCATGATCGCGACGAGCAGGATGCCGAGCTCGCGGATGACCGAGCGGCCGATCAGGTTGACGGTGAACACCTCGGCGCCGAACTGCTGGAGCTGGACCGCGCCCTGCTGCGCGACGACGATGCCGACGAGGAACAATAGCAGGGTGATGATGCCGAGCGCGTTGGCGCCGACGACCTCCATCTGGTGGATCACGGCGTTCCAGCGCAGCGGCCGGCGTTCGAAGATCGTCGCCGCCAGAACGACGATCGTCTGGCCGAGGAAGGCGAGGAACTCGCCGAAGCTGTGCAACGCGACGATGACGCCGCCGCCGATCAGTGCCAGCCGCTCGACCGCGCGGTTGCCGTGCGGCGGCCGCCGCGCCGCCGGCTTGTCGTTGGCCGCGACCTGTTCGATCAGCCGCCTGGCGTCGTCGGAGGCATGATCGAGCGTCGCCGTCCGCCCCGCCGCCTGCCAGTCGCGCAGCAGCTTGTGGACGACCCAGGCACCCGTGGTGTCGATCCGTTCGACCTGGCCGAGGTCGATCGTCAGGTCACGCCCGTCCGGTTGTACCTCGGCGAGGTCGCGTGTCACCGCGCCCAGCGAGGCAACGGTCAACGTCCCGCCCAGGCGCAGCGTGCGCTGCCCCCCGGTTCCGGCGTCATCGAGCGTCAGGGTGGCAGTCATCGCTTCCGATTGTTGGGGGAACGATACGGTCCCCGCAAGCGCGAAACGACTTCGACCGATAACGGTTGCACATGATCCGACAGTTGCGTGGTGCCCGGCGGCGGTGGATGAGGCGCGATGCGCGTCGCCGTCTACGACATGGACCTGACCCTGACCGCCTGGCCGACGTACACGCGCTGGCTGCTGTTCTGGGCGTGGGCGCGGGCGCCGTGGCGGCTGGCGCTGCTGCCGGCGGTGGCCGCGGCGGGCATCGGCTACCGGTTGCGGCTGCTGTCGCGCGCGCGGTTGAAGGAGATCGCGCAGGCGCTGCTGATGGGACCGGCGCAGCGGGCCGACGTCGCGGCGACGGCGGCCGCGTTCGCGGCGACGGTGCCGCTGCGGCCGGGCGCCCTGGCGCAGCTCGCCGTCGACCGCGCCGCGGGCGTCGAGCCGGTGCTGGCGACGGCGAGCCATGCCTTCTACGCCCGGGCGATCGCCGAACGGGTCGGCATCGCCACCGTCATCGCGACGGGGTCGACCTGGGCCGGCGATCGGCTGCTGCCCCGTATCGCCGGCGAAAACTGCTACGGCGCGGCCAAGGCGGCGATGGTCGCGGCGGCGCTGCCGGCAGCGGCGATCGTCCGCGCTTACTCGGACCACGTCTCCGACGCGGCGTTGTTCGCGCTGGCCGCCGAGCCCGTTGCGGTCAACCCCTCGTCCGCCCTGCGACGGCTGGCGGCGCGGCGGGGCTGGCGGATCGTCGACTGGGGTTGACACGAAACGGGCGGAGCCTCGCGGCCCCGCCCGTCGTCGGTGTCCTGCTTAGCTGGCGTCAGGCGGCGACGGTGCCCGCGCGGCGGCGCTGCAGCGCCCCGATCAGGCCGAAGCCGGCGACGAACAGCGCCCAGCTCGCCGGCTCGGGGACGTTGCCGACGTTGGTCGTGTCGATCTCCGAGATCCACGTCGACCAGCGCGAGCCGCCGGTGCCGCCCGGATGGAACGGACCATCGTTATACTCGCGGGCGAATTCGCCGATGACCCAGAACTTGGTCGAGTCGGTCGGGTCGACCGTGACCTGGCTGTAGTCGCCCCAGCGCTGGCGGCCACCGGCGACGAAGCCGTCGGTCGTGCCGTTGTGATAGTCGTCGACCAGGCTGACCTTGAGCAGCTCCTCGCCCCCGCGCTGAACCAGACGACCCGAGGCGCTGGTCGTATAGGTGCGGGCGAAGAAGCTGATCTTGCCGTCCGAGCCCGAGCCCGAGCGGTTGTAGCCGACCACCACCTTACCCTGATCGTTGACCGACAGCGAGCCCTGGTAATAGTCGTGGACGCCGTCGCCGATCTGGCCCTGGCTGACCAGCTGGCCGGTCGCCGCGCTGGTCACCTGCCAGCGCATTCGACGCTGTGGTCGTCGTGCGACGGAGCGGCGGTGAAGACGCTGTAGATCTAGCCCGTTCTGCCTCGTAGACGTTCGAGCTGATCCGCGGGTCGAGCGCATCGACGACGCGGTTGTTGTTGGGGAAGGACGAGGCCGCAGAGATGATGTCGGGGACGGCGTTCGGCTGCCGCGCGGCGTCCTGGAAGACATAGCCCGACACACCGAGATAATGGCCCTGCGACACCGTCGGGTTGCCGGTCGACGCCCCATTGACGTTGTAGCTGACGAGGTCGTTGAGGAACAGGGACTCCGCGACAACCTTGCCGTTGCCGCCGGTGGCCGTGTTGTTGACGCCCTGGATGGCATAGCCGGCATAAGGGGTGACGACGCCGCCATGGTCCGGATCGTAGCTGTAGACGAACTGCTTCAGCCCCGTTGTCGTCGGTGCGGTCGCGTTGACCAGGCTCGCCAGCGGGATGACGTTCAACGTCGTGCCGCGAAACCGCTCGGCTGCGTTGTTCGGATCACTGCCGAAGTTGTTGGTGCCGATGTAGACGGCACCGTTGCCGATCGCCAGCGTCGGATAGTCGGCGACGCTGCCAGACGGGCCGTTGGGACCCGAATAGCCGGTGAACTTGGTCGACTTCCACGTCCCCGTGGCATCGGCGGTGTCCGACACGGCGATCTGGATGTCCGAAACGCTGGCGCCGAACGACAGGGCGACCCAGCGGTTCGCGCTCTTGTCGAACAGCACGCGGCTGTCGCCGTTCGCCCCGGTCTGGCCGGCGGCGGCCCAGAAGGCGACGTCCGACGTCGCCTTCTGTACGGTGCCGTCCTTGCCGAACACGGCGAACCCACCGTTGGCGAATTCGGTGAACTGGGTGTGCCGACCGCACCCATCGTGTCGGGCGGGATGAAGTTGCGGCCATAGCTGGCGACATCGTACTGGCTGATGCCCTCGAAGCTCATCTTCACCTTCGCGGTGGGCACGAAGCTCGCCGACTGGCGCTGCTGCCCGATGCTGGCGGCCAGCAGCGGCGTCGGCCGCGCCGATGGCGGGTGCGAAATCGCTCGCGACCGGAGCGTCATATTCCATCTGCTCGAACCCGATCAGGTCGGGGTTGGCAAAGCCATTGGCCGCCATCGCGGCCGTCGAGGCAAAAGCCATTGCCGCCGCCGATACCATCGTCGTGAGTTTCACGCGCCACTCCCTCGTTCGCCGTGCCCCGTCGGTCGGCGTCGGCAGCATAGAAGCCCAAGCCCGCCGCCAAGAGAAGTGGCAGAAAGGCCACAGTTGCAATATTTCGCGGGGTTAACAGAAGTTAGCCATCAAGTTGCGGCGGCACATGTCGGCCTCGTCGCTGCGGCCGAACGAAAATGGGCGGGGCCTCGCGGCCCCGCCCATCGACGTCGTCCGTGCTTCGACAGCCTAGGCGGCGACCGTCGCTCCGCGGCGGCGCTGCAGCGCCCCGATCAGGCCGAAGCCGACGACGAACAGCGCCCAGCTCGCCGGCTCGGGCATCCGCCGGGGCGGAATCCCAGGTCGATCTGCGCCGTCGACACGGCGTAGTTCGCCGCCGACGCGCTGCCGGCCAGGTTCCAGCCGATCGCATCCTGCGCCGCCAGGTCGAGTGCGGTGACGATGCCGGACTGGCCGTTGCAGATGTACGGGTTCAGGATGCCGAGCTTGGGCTGGCGGCAGCTGAACACGACCGAACCATCGGGAAGCGTGACCTGCGGCGCCTTCCAGTGCGACGCCTGCCAGCCGTCGCCGTTGTAGGTGCCGGTCGAGAACAGGCCGCCCTCATACGGCGTGACGCCGCCGTCGAGCGAGAAATAGCTCTTCGTGTTCGTCGTCCAGTCGAGCACACCGGGTGCGCTGTAGCGGAACAGGTCGAGCGTCTCGCCGAACCAATCGTCGTTCGCCGGATAGTTCTTGCCCAGCGTACCATCGGCCAGCACCGGCACATCGGCCAACGGACCGCCGGTGCCGAGGACATCATAGTCGTCGACGCCGCTGACGAAGCCGAGCGCGTGGCCGATCTCGTGGATCGCCACCGACAGGAAGTCGGTCTTGTTCGCATCGACGCCGTTGCGCGGGTTGAAATCGAAGGCGAAGTCCGAACTGAAGGTGATCGAGGCGTCGGCCTGCGCCGGGTCGAAGGTGTAGCCGAGCGCCTTGGCGTTGGCCGTCGTCAGGCCGATCACCGAGTTGTTGTAGCTCCCGTCGGTGTCATAGACCTTGGTGCTGTTGTCGATGCCCGTCCTGGCGGCGGCATCGGTGTAGCCGGGCGTGTAGACGTTGAGCGCGCCGACGCCGAGCTGGCCGGGCGTCAGCGCCGGGACGACCTTCGCCGCGTCGTTCAAGCCATAGGCATGGCTGGCGAGGCGGCTCTCGACGCTCTGCACCGCCTTCGATGTGAAGGTGCTGCCGGTCGACCCGAGGATGTTCGGCCCGAGGTGGTCGAAGGCGGCGTTGATGTTGACCGTCACCGGCCCACCGGTCGTCGTCAGCACGCTCGACCAGTAGCGCGCGGCTTCGGTGAAGCCGATGTACGCGCCGGCGTTGTAGGTCGAAGTGCCCGGCGTCAGCCCGGCACCATAGTTGAGGTGGATGGTCACCGGGCTCTGTGCCGGCGGCGCGGCCATGGCAGCGGACGTGCTCACTATCGCCGCAGCCGCGGCAAGCAGGACAAACTTCACCGGTATCCCCCGTGTCGTGGACGCGTCCCTTACGCACCCTGCACGGTATCAAAACGAATTCGGCAGAGAAGAAAAGAGCACAAATGCCACAGGGCTAAATTATTGAATTGACGTGCCGTTAACGGCACGCTGGCGCTTCATGCCGCGAGTTTGCGCAGGACGTAGGGCAGGATGCCGCCGGCATAGAAATAATCGAGTTCCTGCGCTGTATCGATACGGCTGACGGTGGCGAAGCTGCCCTGCGAGCCGTCGCCGCGGGTGAAGGCGACGGTCATCGTCTGCCGCGGCGTCATGTCGCCGAGGCCGGTGATGGTGAAGGTCTCGTCGCCGGTCAGGCCCAGCGTCTTGCGGTCGGTGCCGGCGGCGAACTGGAGCGGCAGGACGCCCATGCCGACCAGGTTCGAGCGGTGGATGCGCTCGAACGATTCGGCGATCACCGCGCGGACGCCCAGCAGCATGGTGCCCTTCGCCGCCCAGTCGCGCGAGCTGCCGGTGCCGTATTCCTTGCCGGCGACGACGACGAGCGGGGTCCCGGCGGCGCGGTATTTCTCGGCGGCGTCGAAGATCGCGAGCTGCTCGCCGTCGGGCATGCGGGTGACGCCGCCCTCGACGCCGGGGACCATCTCGTTCTTGATGCGGATGTTGGCGAAGGTGCCGCGCATCATCACCTCGTGGTTGCCGCGGCGCGCGCCGTAGCTGTTGAACTCGGCCCGGCTGACCTGCCGCTCGTTGAGGTAGCGTCCGGCGGGCGACGCCTCCTTGATGTTGCCGGCGGGAGAGATGTGGTCGGTGGTGACCGAGTCGGCGAAGATCGCCAGCGGCCGCGCATCGACGATGTCGGCGGTCGGCTTCGGCGTCATCGTCATGCCCTCGAAATAGGGCGGGTTGGCGACATAGGTCGACGCCGGGTTCCAGCGATAGGTGGCGCCGCCCTCGATCCTGATCGCCTGCCAGTGCTCGTCGCCCTTGAACACGTCGGAATAGCGGCTGCGGAACATATCGGCGGTGACATTGGCCATGACCATGTCGGCGACTTCCTGGTTGGTCGGCCAGATGTCCTTGAGGAAGACCTTGGTCCCGTCCGCGGTTTCGGCGATCGGGTCGGTCACCATGTCGCCGCGCATCGTGCCCTTGATCGCATAGGCGACGACCAGCGGCGGGCTGGCGAGGTAATTCGCGCGGACGTCGGGCGAGACCCGGCCCTCGAAGTTGCGGTTGCCGCTGAGCACGCTGACGGCGACGAGGTCGTTGGCGTTGATCGCCTCGCTGATCGGTTCGGGCAGGGGGCCGCTGTTGCCGATGCACGTCGTGCAGCCATAACCGACGAGGTTGAAGCCGAGCGCGTCGAGGTCGTCCTGCAGCTTCGCTTCGGCGAAATAGTCGGTGACGACCTTCGATCCGGGTGCGAGGCTGGTCTTGACCCACGGCTTCGACGTCAGCCCCAGCGCACGGGCCTTGCGCGCGACGAGGCCGGCGGCGACCAGGACGTTGGGGTTCGACGTGTTGGTGCAGCTGGTGATGGCGGCGATGACGACGTCGCCGTGGCCGAGGTCGTGCGCCGCCCCGGCGACGGGTACGCGCTTGTGCCCCTCCGCCCCGGTCTTCTTGTATCCCGCCGCCAGCTCGGTCTCGAACGCTTCGTCGGCCTGGCCGAGGAGGACGCGGTCCTGCGGTCGCTTCGGCCCGGCGAGCGACGGCTGGACGGTGGCGAGGTCGAGGTGGAGGGTGTCGGTGAACACCGGATCGGGTGCGGTCGCGTCGCGCCACAGGCCCTGTGCCTTGCAATAGGCCTCGACCAGTTCGATCTGCCCGGCGTCGCGCCCGGTCAGCTTCAAGTAATTGAGCGTCGCCTGGTCGACCGGGAAGAAGCCGCAGGTCGCGCCGTATTCGGGGGCCATGTTGGCGATCGTCGCCCGGTCGGCCAGCGTCAGCGCGTCGAGGCCGGGGCCGTAGAACTCGACGAAGCGGCCGACGACGCCCTTGGCGCGCAGCATCTGGGTGACGGTCAGGACGAGGTCGGTCGCGGTGATGCCCTCGCTCATCGTGCCGTCGAGCTTGAAGCCGACGACCTCGGGGATCAGCATCGAGACGGGCTGGCCGAGCATCGCCGCCTCGGCCTCGATCCCGCCGACGCCCCAGCCGAGCACGCCCAGGCCGTTGACCATCGTCGTGTGGCTGTCGGTGCCGACCAGCGTATCGGGATAGGCGACGAGGCTGCCGTCGGTGGCCTCGCTGGTCCACACTGTCCTGGCGAGATACTCGAGGTTGACCTGGTGGCAGATGCCGGTGCCCGGCGGCACGACGCGGAAGCCCTTGAGCGCCGACGATCCCCAGCGCAGGAACTCGTAGCGTTCGATGTTGCGCTTGTATTCGAGGTCCATGTTGTCGGTGAAGGCCTGCGGCGTGCCGAACTCGTCGACCATGACGCTATGGTCGATGACCAGATCGACCGGGACCTGCGGGTTGATCTTGGCCGGGTCGCCGCCGAGCGCGGTCATCGCGTCGCGCATCGCGGCCAGGTCGACGACGCAGGGGACGCCGGTGAAATCCTGCATCAGCACGCGCGCCGGGCGATAGGCGATCTCGCGGTCGCTGCGGCGGTCATGCGCCCACTGCACCATGGCCTCGAGGTCGGTGCGGGTGACGGTGACGCCGTCCTCGAAGCGCAGCAGGTTCTCGAACAGCACCTTCATCGAGAAGGGCAGGCGGCTGATGTCGCCCAGCACCTCGGCTGCGGCGGGCAGGCTGTAATAGGCGTAGTCGCGGCCGTCGACCGTCAGCGTCCGGCGGATCTTCAGGCTGTCCTGTCCAACGGCGGTCACGGGCGCATCTCCTCGGGCGTTCATCAGCAGCTTCGTCCAGCGTCCTAACGATGTTACCGCGCCGAGCAAGCGCGCCTTCCCCGCGGCGGCGGCTTGGGCTAGGGGAGCGGCTCGTTTGGGAGCCGCCGATGCCGACGACCGCCGCCCGCCGGGCCGACCGCGCGATCCGTGCCGAACGCGGTCGCGCCGCCCGCGCCGACCTGCTGCCGTTTCTCAAAGCCTGGCTCGCCGCTCCCTTGCGCGTGGCGGCGATTGCGCCGTCCGGCCCGGCGCTGGCCCGCGCGATCACCGCCGGCATCGGCCCGGAACAGGCGCCGGTGATCGAGTTCGGCCCCGGCACCGGCGTCTTCACCCAGGCGATCCTCGACGCCGGCGTGCCCGCCGACCGCCTGGTCATGGTCGAGGCCGGGGCGGACTTCGCCGCGCTGCTGCGCGAGCGGTTCCCCGCGGTTCGCCTGGTCGAGGGGAGCGCCGCCGAACTGACCGACGTCGACCTGTTCGGCCCTGGTGCCGCCGGCGCGGTGGTCAGCGGCCTGCCCATCCTGTCGATGCCGAAGCCGGTGGTGCGCGCGATCCTGGCCAAGGCGTTCAGCGAGCTGCGCCCGGGCGGGGCAATGTACCAGTTCACCTACGGCTATCGTTGCCCGATCGCCGACTCCGTCCTGGCCGACATGGGGCTGGCCGCGACGCGCACGGCGACGGTGCTGGTCAACGCTCCGCCGGCGAGCGTCTATCGCATCGTCCGGCGCTGAGCGGCGGGTTTCGGCGCCCCCGGCGGTCAGCCGCCGTTCAGCGGTCCGGCGCTACTGTCGCGGAAAAGGAGCCTTGCGCCATGTTCCGCCCGCTGATCGCCGCCGCGGCCCTGCTCGCCGTTGCCGTGCCCGCCGTCGCCGCCCACCTCGCGCCCGAGGACGAGATCGCCAAGGCGCTCGCCGGCCGCGTCGCCGGCAAGCCGACCGACTGCCTCTACCAGCGCGACATCGATTTCGACGCAGATCGTCGACCGGACCGCGATCCTTTACCGGATGCGCGGCGGCACGATCTACCTCAACCGGCCGCGTTCGGGAGCGGAGTTCCTGCGTTCCGACCTCGCCCTGCTGACGAAGACCGAGACCGACCAGCTGTGCACGGTCGACATCGTCCGCCTGCTCGATCCGGTGAACCGCTTCGAGACCGGGTCGGTCGGCCTCGGCCCGTTCGTGCCCTACGCCCGGCCGCCGCGCCCCTAGAACGGCTCAGCCGAGCCGGTCGAGCCAGGCGTCGATCATGGCCGGCGCCACCGCCGCGACGCGCGGCCCGTACGCCACAGTCGCCGCCCGCAGCGCCTCGGGCGCGATGCCGGCGGCAGCAAGGTCGGCGCTGTTGCCGGCGATCCACGCCTCGATCCGCGCCGGGTCGACCTCGGCATGGAACTGCAGGGCCAGCGCGTGGCGGCCGACGGCGAACGCCTGGTGCGGGCAGGGCGGCGTCGCGGCGAGCCCGACCGCCCCGGGCGGCAGGTTGAACCGGTCGCCGTGCCAGTGGAGGACGGCCACGCCGTCGAGCCCCGCGAGCGGCGACTCCAGCCCGGCCGCGCTCAGGGTCAGCGGCGACCAGCCGAGTTCGACCGCCGGCGCGCGGGCGACGGTCGCGCCGAGCGCCCGCGCCATCAGCTGCGCGCCGAGGCAGACGCCCAGCGTCGGCCGGCCGGCGGCAAGGCGCCGCTCGATGGCGGCAAGCTCGTCCGCCAGCCACGGGTAGCGGTCGGTCTCGTACGCCGCCATCGGGCCGCCGAGGACGACCAGCACATCGGCGGCGGCGACCGCTTCGCGGTCGAGCGGCGCATGGGGCGTGTCGATGTAGTCGATCGTGTAGCCGCGCGCGGCGAGTGGCGCGGCGAACAGGCCGAGGTCCTCGAAATCGACGTGGCGCAACGCGATGGCGGTGGGCATCGCCGCACCCTAACGGCGGGCACGGCCGGGCGGAAGGGTGGTGGCGCCAGGCCGGCGGGCGTGCTTTGATCGCGCATGACCCCGACCGATACGCGTCCGTTCGGCTTCTGGACGGCCACGGCGCTGGTCGTCGGCGGCATGATCGGGTCGGGCGTGTTCCTCGTGCCCTCGGCGCTGGCCCCGTTCGGCTGGACCGGGACGGTGGCGTGGGTCGTCGGCACCGCCGGTGCGCTGACCATCGCCTATACGCTCGCGCGACTGGCCGCGGCGACGCCGCAGGCGGGGGGTGCCGTCGCCGTCGCCGGGGCGGTGCTCGGGCCGCTGCCGGGGCTGCTGGTCGGCTGGAGCTACTGGATTGCGGTTTGGGCGGCGAACGCGGCGATCAGCATCGCGGCGACCAGCTACCTCGCGGCGCTGTGGCCGACGCTCGACGCGACGCCGCTGACCGGGGCGCTGGTCGCCGTCGCGCTGATCTGGGCGCTGACCCTGCTCAACGTCGCCGGCGCGCGGCGGGCGGGCGAGTTCCAGGTGGCGACGACCGCTTTGAAGCTGGTGCCGCTCGTCGCCGTCGTCGTGATCGCCGTCGCGCTGGGCGCCACGGGACGGGTGACGCTGCCGCCGCTGCCCCCGCTCCGGGCGGCGGCGGGCGGGCTGCCGGCGGCGGTGACGCTGACGCTGTTCGCCCTCGTCGGCTTCGAGGCGGCGGGCGTCGCCGCCGACCGCGTCCGCGATCCCGCGCGGACGGTGATGCGCGCGTCGATGGCCGGCACGGCGCTGACCGGGGCGCTGTACATCCTCGTCTGCTCGGCGATCGTCCTGCTGCTGCCGGAGCACGCGGTGGCGACGTCGCCGGCGCCGTTCGCCCTGTTCGTCACCACCTTCGGCGGACGCGGGCTGGGGCTGGGCGTTGCCGCCTTCGCCGCGATCGCCGCGATCGGCGCGCTGAACGGCTGGGTGCTGATCCAGGGCGAGCTGCCGCTCGGGCTGGCGCGGGCCGGGATGCTGCCGGCGTGGTTCGCCCGGGTGTCGCGACGCGACGTGCCGGTGCGGGTGCTGGTCGTCTCGTCGACGCTGGCGAGCCTGCTCGTCCTGTCGCACGCCAGCGGGACGCTGGGCGGGATCTTCACCTTCACCATGCTGCTGTCGACCTGCGCGACGCTGTGGCTGTACGTGGCGATCTGCGTCGCGGCGCTGGTGCGGCGGGTGGCGGTTCCGGCAGCGGCAGCCGGGCTGGCCTTCACCCTCGTCGCCTTCTGGGGCGCCGGCGCGCAAGCGAGCGGGCTGAGCCTGGTGCTGATGCTGACCGCGCTGCCGGTCTATGCGCTGCGCCGCCGCTGAGGGGCGAAGGTCACGCGAAGGTCACGCTCGCGACGTGCGTTCTCACCTCGCCTTCCCCGCCGGAGCGGCCCTTCTTCACCTGGGGCGACCCTAATGGAACCGCCGCCTGTAGGACAGGGCTAGGCGGCGCGGGCGCCGAACAGCCGGCCGAGCAGGCTGCGATCGCGGATGATCTCGCGCGCCGCATTATGCCCGGGTGCCCCCGTCACGCCGCCGCCCGGATGCGTGCCCGAGCCGCACATGTAGAGGCCGCGGATCGGCGTGCGATAGTCGCCGTGGCCGAGCACCGGCCGCGCCGCATACAGCTGGTCGAGGCTCATGTGGCCGTGGAAGATGTCGCCGCCGATCAGGCCGAATTTGCGTTCGAGATCGAGCGGCGAATGGATCTGCCGGGCGATGATCGACGCCTTGAAGTTCGGCGCGTGCGCGGTGACGGTGTCGACGATCAGGTCGGCCGCCGCCTCGCGCGCGTCGTCCCACGACCGGCCGTCGGGCAGCACCGGCGCGAACTGCTGGGCGAACAGGCTGGCGACGTGCTGCCCCGGCGGGGCGAGGCTGTCGTCGACCGACGTCGGCAGCTTGATCTCGACGATCGGCTGGCGCGACATGCCCGTCGCCCGCGCGTCGGTATAGGCGCGGTCCATATAGTCCATCGTCGGCGCGATGATGATGCCGGCGGTGTGGTGCTCGGCGACGGCCGTGCCGGGCAGGACGGTGAAGTCGGGCAGCTCGGACAAGGCGACGTTCATGCGGAACGTGCCCGATCCGGTCTTGTAGCCGTCGATGCGCCGGGCGAACGCCACCGGCAGCTCGGCGCGGTCGATCAGCTGGCGGAAGAGCAGGGCGGGGCCGACGTTGGCGGCGACGAGCGATGCGGCGATCTCCTCGCCGCTCTCCAGCCGGACGCCGGCGACCCGGCCACCATCGCTCAGCACCTTTGCCACCGGCGCTTCCAGGCTGATCTCGACACCCGCCTCGACGCAGGCCTCGGCCATGTCCTGCGTGATCGCGCCCATGCCGCCGACGCTGTGGCCCCACATCCCCTTGACTCCCGGCGACCTCGCCGAAGACGTGGTGGAGGAGGACATAGGCGCTGCCCGGCGTGTCGGGGCTGGCGTAGTTGCCGACGACGGCGTCGAAGCCGAACGCGCCCTTGACGAAGTCGTTCTCGAACCAGCCGTCGAGGAAATCGCGCGCGCTCTTGACGAACAGGTCCATCACGTCGCGCTGCGCCTCGACGTCGAGGCCGGTCAGCCGCCGCCCCTGCGCCGCGGCGGCGAGCAGCGCGCGCAGGCCGCCGCCGGCGTTCGGCGGGGTCTGCAGCGCCAGGTCGCGGAGGACGTCGGCGACGCGCTCGAGCGCCGCCTCGTACCGCGGGAAGGCCTCGGCGTCCTTGGCCGAGAAGCGGGCGAACTCGGCCTGCGTGCGCGCCGTGCCGCCGCCCAGTTTCAGGTAGCCGCCGTCGTGCGGCAGGAAGTTGGAGATCGTCCGCGGCAGCACCCGCCAGCCGCGCTCGTGCAGGCGCATGTCGCGGATGACTTTCGGCCGCAGCAGGCTGACGGTGTAGCTTGCCGTCGAGTTGCGGAAGCCGGGGGCGAATTCCTCGGTCACCGCCGCCCCGCCGACGACGTGGCGGCGTTCGAGGACGCGGACCTTCAGCCCCGCGCGGGCGAGATAGAAGGCGCAGACGAGGCCGTTGTGGCCGCCGCCGACGATCAGCGCGTCATAGGCCTTGGTCATATCGCGTGCACCCGCCGGCTCCACCCCGGTGGCGGAGCGCGGTCGAGGCGGGCCTCGGGGATGGCCGCGCGGATCTTGGCGGCGAAGCTGCGCAGGCAGACCTCGCTCGCGCCGATCGGCCCGGCGGTGTAGCTGCGCGACGCCATGCCGGCCTGGACCCGCTCGATCAGCCAGGTGTCCTCGGCGTTGACGACGCGGTTGATCCGCCAGTTGGCGAAGCGGACGAGGCGCATCTCGCGCCGGTCGTCGGGCAGGGCGAAGGCCATCTCGCGCAGCACGCACGTCGTCGGCCCGGTCGGCAGCCACTGCATGAAATCGATCTGGTCGGGGTAGAGGTCGAACGCCATGTTCGGCCACAGCTTGTAGTAGAGCCAGCGCCGCTGCTTGTCGGCAGGCAGGTGCGGCGCGGCGGGCAGGTGGCGCTGGTAGAAACGCTCCCACGGGTTCGCCGACGGCGCATCGACCAGCCCGCCCGACATCCTGTCGACCCAGGGCGCGGCTTCGATCGCATAGCTCTTGCCGAACAGCCGCGTCAGGCCGTCGTGGGCGACCGGAATGTGCAGGTTGTCGCTGTAATTGTCGCCGACGTTCTTCCAGTTGACCGCCCGCGCGCGCGTACGGACCGGGCTGATCGTCCGCACGTCCTCGAACCGGTAGGGCGCGATCTCGGCATCGTACGGCGCCATCATCGCCGCGACCGATGGGCCGCCGCGGTCTTCCAGCCGGACGAAGACGAAGCCGCGCCAGACCTCGACGTCGACCGCCGCGAGACCGTTGTCTTCCAGCCGGAGTGCCGGATAGTCGCGGCGGAACGGAACGCCGGTCAGCCGCCCGTCGAGGTCGTAGGTCCAGGCGTGGTACGGGCAGACGAGTTTCTTCGCGCACCCGCTCGGCCCCTCGACCAGCCGCATCGCGCGGTGGCGGCAGACGTTGGCGAAGGCGCGGACCGCGGCGATCGTCGCCGCGGACGACGACGACGCTCTCGCCGAGATAGTCGAGCGTGTGGAAGTCCCCGGCGCGCGCGATGTCGCTGACATGGCAGACGATCTGCCACGACGGGCGGATGATGCGCTCGCACTCGGCGGCATGGGCGTCGGGGTCGGTGTACAGCCAGCCGGGCAGGCTCCAGTCGGCGTCCGGATCATGCGCCATGCTGGCGCGGGCGGGATCATGCGCCATGCTGGCGCGGGCGGGATCATGCGCCGTTCCGGCGCGGGCAGGGTCGTCCGCGCTGGCCGGCCGGGTGCTCACTTCGACAGGTCGCGGAACAGCGACAGGTAATAGGTGATTGCCGGCGGGATGTTGGCGACCGGCTCGCGCTCGTTCAACCCGTGGGCGAAGTCGTCGGAGCCCTTGAGGAACATCGGGCTGGCGCCATAGCTCGGCACGTGGTGATAGCGGAACCACATCGAATCGCTCGCCCCCGACGCCTGGCTGGGGAACACCGGCACACCGGGATAGACCGTGTTCAGCGCCTTGGTCGCCGCGGCGACGAAGTCGGCGCGCATCGGCGAGGCGTCGTTCGGCACCGCGCCCTCGGTCACGTCCTTGAACGTCACCGCCGGCTCGGCGGCGACGCGCTGCAGCTCGGCCATGATGTCGGCGGGCTTGTGGCCGGGGAAGATGCGGCAGTTGATGTTGGCCGTCGCCCGCTGCGGCAGGGCGTTCAGCGCGTGGCCGCCGCCGACCATCGTCACGACGCAGGTCGTGCCGATCTCGCCGACCGTCTCGTAGTTCGCCGTCAGCGTCGCGATCGCCGCCTTGTCGGCCGGATTGGCGGCGAAGGCGCGCATCGCCGCCGCCGTCGCCGGCGCCTCGTACTTCGCCGCCTGGACGAAATAGGCGCGGGTCAGGTCGTTGACCTCGGGCGTGAAGTGATAGGCGCCGATCCGCGTCAGCGCCTGGCTCAGCTGGACGATGGCGTTGTCGGGGCGCGGCGCCGACGAATGGCCGCCGGGGTTGGTCACGGTCAGCTCGAAGTCGGCATAGGTCTTTTCCGCCCCCTGCCACGTCCAGTACAGCGGCTTGCCGGTCTTCTCGTCGAGCGCGCCGCCGCCGCCGTCGATGTTGAGGACGAGATCGGCGTCCTTCAGCCTGTCGGCGATGAGCGCGCTCGTCTTCATCACCGTCTCCTCGTCGCCGGAGAACTCGATGACGATGCTGCGGCGGGGGCGGTACCCTTCGCGGCGCAGCTCGACCAGCGCGGCGATGGCCGTGGTGCCGTCGAGCTTCATGTCGGTCGCGCCGCGGCCATAGAGATAGCCGTTCTCGACCACGGGCGTGAACGGGTCGCGCTGCCAGTCGGCGGGGTTCGCCTCGACCACGTCCATGTGGCCGGAGATGACCAGCGGCTTCAGCTTCGCGTCGGAGCCGTGCCACGTCGCGATCAGATAGGCGGTGTCGTCGACCGGCGTGATCGTCACGTCGCCGTCGGCGAAGCCACCGGCGACGAGCGCCGCCTTGTAGAGGGCGGCGACCTCGGGCGTCTTGTTGCCGGGCCCGCGCACCGAGCGCAGGGCGATCGCCTGCTTGGCGAGGTCGAGCGCCTGGGCCTCCGCCTGCGGATGCTCGCCGGCGGCGGCGGGGGAGGCGAGCGCCGCCGCGACGAGTGACCACGTACGCGCTTTCATCGCCGCCGCTCCCGCAAAATCGACGGATAGCGCGAGCAGCGGCGGCAGTGACAATGCGCACTAGAAGCGGAAGCGGACGCCGAGCGAGTAGACGCTCTCCTCGTAGCGGATCGACCGCGGCAGGACGACGGTCGGGCCGCCGGTGAACACCGTGTCTCGGTCAGCCGCAGCGGGTGGCCGAGAATGTTGGTCGCGTCGGCGGTCAGGGTCAGGTTCTTGAACAGGTCGTAGCTGGCGGAGAAGTCGAGCCGGCCGATCGGTCCCGTCGTTTCGCTGTAGTTGCGGAAGCCGTCGTTGTAGCCGCTGCTCGACGGGAAGCCGTTGCGCAGGTTGTACGACAGCCGCGTCGACAGGCCGGCGTATTCGTAGATCAGGTCGGCGTTGTAGGTCCATTTCGACACGCCGACGATGCGCTGCTGTGCCGTTGTCGCCGTGCCGCCGAGCGCCGCCGGGAAGCCGGTCTTGGCGTCGAGGTAGGTGACGTTCGCCTGTACGCCGAAGCCCCGTGGCCCAGGTCGGCAGGCTGGCCAGGTCGGCGAAGGCGGTGATCGCGGCCTCGGCCCCGTCGATCCGGCCGGCCCCGCTGTTGTACGGCCGGGTGACCAGGACCGGCCCGAGCGCGTCGGTCTCGGTGGTCTGGTAGTTCTGGATGAAGCCGTTCAGATCGCGCCGGAAGATCGCCACCGACAGCCGATCCGGCCGTGGCGAAATAATATTCGAGGCTGGCGTCGTAATTGTCCGACTTGAGCGGGTTGAGCTGCGGATTGCCGCCGCTGCCGAAGCGCCGCGCGTTGGGATCGGTCTGTGTCGGGTCGACGATCAGGCCGGGGTTGTACTGGCCGAAGTCGGGCCGCGTCCGCGTCTTCGGTCGCCGAGAGGCGGAACTGGAGTTCGTCGGTGAAGCGGACGCGCAGGCTCGCGTTGGGCAGCCAGTCGTCGTAGCTCTTGCCGACGGTCAGCGGGGTCGTCGGCCCGCCGCGGACGACGGTCGATCCCGCGATCGACAGGTCGGTGCCGACGTAGCGCACGCCGACGGCACCATCGACGCGGATGCCGCCCTCGTGACCGAAGGCGTAATGCGCCTGAACGTAACCGGCGTACGACTTTTCGTTGCGCCGAATAGGTGATGCTCGGGTCGAACGGCGGCGCTCCCGCCGGGAAGCCGACCAAGGTGCGCAGCTGCGCGACGTTGCTGCGGATGCTGTCATAGGTCGGCGACAGATAGCTGCGCAGCGTTTCGGGGTCCTCGCTCGGGAAGCCCGCCTTGGTCAGCGCGAGGCTGACCGGGACCGAGGCGAGGGGGATGCGGTTCGGCTCCTGATAGCTGTAGCGGCTGCCGTCCTCGAAATGCGAGTCGCGGTCGACATAGCGCGCGCCGAACTCGATCTTGGGCAGGAAGTCGAAATTGGTGTCGTAGGTGAAGTCGAGCCGCGCCTGCAGGTCCTCGCCGCGCGCGATCAGCTGCCGGTCGTAGAAGCCGCGGAAGATGTAGGTCGACGCCGCCTTGGGGTCGAGGGGCCTTCGGATGGTGAACTGCGGCGTCGTCGTCACCACGTCGACCGTAACCGGCGCGGCGTAGTTGGTGTCGAAGCTGTAGACCGAATCGAGGAAGCGTGCTGGCGGTCCGCGCGATGTCGGCCGAGACTTTGAGCGGTCCGGCGTCGTAGGTGCCGCCGATCGCATACTGATAGGTGTCGGTCGTGCCGAAGGTCGCGCCCTGGAAGCCCTCCGGCCGTTGCGGGTTTACCGCGGTCAGGCTCTGGACGACGTTGTTGCCGGGCCGAGGACGATGTTCGTATAGGATTGCGCGCCGTAAAGCGGGACTCGAATATTCGTGGTCCGACACCTTGTTGCGGAAGCCCTGCCACAGCGCTTCGCCGTAGATTTCGAGCCCGGTCGTCGGCTTCCACTGGAGCGCGGCGTTGACCGACGGCCGCTGGCGGTCGCCCTCGCCGAACGTCGTACAGCGCTGGATGTCGGGGAACAGGACGGTGGACGCCTGGCCGTTGACCGTCGGATTGGCGACGAAGTCGGTGTTCGACCGCGTCGAGTCGAGATAGTGCAGCTCGGTGTACGACACGTTGACCAGGACGCCCGATCTCGCCGATGCCGGTGTCCCAGCGATCGGTGATCGAGCAGCGTTGCCGTTGCGGCTCGACCTTGCTCGAGCGCTGCGCGTATTGCGCCCAGGCCGAGCCGGCGACCGTGCAATCCTTGAAGTCGAACGGCTTGCGGCGACGGACGTTGACGCTCGCCGGCGAGCCCGCCCTCGACGAGGTCGGCGGTCGTCGTCTTGATACACCTCGAGCGCGGCGACGTTCCCGACGGGAAGTCCTGCAGCGCGACCGACGCGCGTCTCGGCGGTGAAGATCTCGCGGCCGTTGTAGGTCGTCGTGAAGTACGGCAGGCCGCGGACGAGGACGCTGCGAGGCCTCGCCGCCGCCTGCGCTAGACCTGCACGCCGGCGATGCGCGCGGCGGTGTCGGCGACGGCGACGTCGGGCAGCTTGCCGATGTCCTCGGCGACGACCGAATCGATGATCTGCGGCGAATCGCGCTTGATCCGCTCGCGCCGAACTGAGGCTGGCGCGGACGCCGGTGACGACGATGTCGGTGGTGTCGGCGACGGCGTCGCCGGTCTGCGCCGGTTCGCCGGGTGGCTGCTCGGTGGTGCCGGGACCCGCGGGTCCTGGCCCGCCTGCTCGGCCTGTGCCGCGGCCGATGGCCGACGAGCGCGATCGCGGCGGTCGATGCGAGGATGGCGGTTCTGGTGCGCATGATGCTCCCCTGACTGGCTCGCGCTCCGCGTTAGGCCGGGGATGCGCTTCGTCTCGCCGATAGGATGCGCGGCTCGACAGGGACAAGTCATTTATCTTATCAATGCCGCGCAGAGATCGGCTTTGCGCCGGCGCCGTGGTTTTCATGACACAGCTACGGTACGGACGCGGACAGGAGCAGTGCGTGAGGATGAGCAATGGCGTCAGGATCCTGGCCGTGGCGGTGTTGACCGCGGCGGTGCCGGCGAGCGGTGTCGAGGTGGCGCGCGCGACCTTCGGCACGCTGCCCGACGGCCGCGCGGTGCCGGCGGTGACGCTGGTCAACAAGCACGGCGTCCACGCGACGGTCATCGCCTGGGGGGCGACGCTGCAGTCGCTGATCCTGCCCGATCGCGCCGGGCACCTTGCCGACGTCGCGCTCGGCTATGACAACCTCAAGGACTATCTCGACCACCCGCAATATTTCGGCGCGACCGTCGGGCGCTTCGCCAACCGGATCGCCAGGGGCAGGTTCACGCTCGACGGCAAGGCGTATCAGGTGCCGGTCAACAACGGCGCCAACTCGCTCCACGGCGGCACGGCAGGCTTCGACAAGCAGCTGTGGCAGGTCGTCGACAGCGGCGGCGGTCCGGCGGGGCACGTCACGCTGCGCCACGTCAGCCCGGACGGCGAGATGGGCTATCCCGGCACGCTGACGGTCGACGCCACCTATACGCTGGGCGAGGACGACCGGCTGACGATCGAGTATCGCGCGACGACCGACTGCGCCGACGATCGTCAACATCACCAACCACGCCTATTGGAACCTGAGCGGCGAGGGCTCGGCGAACGGGGCGATGGGCCACGTCGTGACGATCCCTGCGGAGCACTATCTGCCGACCGACAGCGGCGCGATCCCGACCGGCGAACTGCGCGCGGTCGCCGGCACGGCCTTCGACTTCCGCACGCCGCATCCGGTCGGCGAGCGGGTGCGCGACGCGACCGACCAGCAGCTCGTCTTCGGCCGCGGCTACGATCACAACTGGGTGGTCGGGCGGCAGGTCACGGCGGACGAGCATCTGATGGCGCGCGTCGCCGATCCCGCCTCGGGCCGCGGCTTCGAGCTGTGGTCGAACCAGCCGGGCGTGCAGTTCTACTCGGGCAACTTCCTCGATGGCACGACCAGCGGCAAGGCCAAGCGTATCTACCGCGAGGGCGACGCCGTCGTCTTCGAGCCGCAGATCTTCCCCGACACGCCGAACCAGCCGGCGTTCGGCTCGGCCCGGCTGGCGCCCGGCGAGACCTACCGCAACGTCATGACCTACCGCTTCAGCCGGAACGCCGCCAAGTGAGGCGCCTCCTCATCGCGGCGCTGCTGCTTGCCGTTCCCGCCAACGCTCGCGAGCAGTGGACCAGGCCGCAGGCCGCATCGTGGTACGCGTCACAGCCATGGCTGGTCGGGATCGAACTACACGCCGGCCAGCGCCATCAACCAGCTCGAGATGTGGCAGGCGCCGACCTTCGATCCGGCGACGATCGACCGCGAGCTGGCCGCCGCGCAGGGGCTGGGCATGACGACGATGCGCGTCTTCCTCCACAACCTGCTGTGGGAGCAGGACGCCGCCGGCTTCAAGGCGCGGATCGACACCTTCCTGACCATCGCCGCGAAGCACCACATCCGGCCGGTGTTCGTGCTGTTCGACAGCTGCTGGGACCCCGATCCCGCGCTCGGGCCGCAGCACCCGCCGATCCCCGGCGTCCACAACAGCGGCTGGGTCCAGGCCCCCGGCGCGGCGCGGCTGGCCGATGCGGCGCAGTATCCGAAGCTCGAGGCCTATGTCCGCGACATCGTCGGCAGCTTCGCCCATGACAAGCGCATCCTCGCCTGGGACGTGTGGAACGAGCCGAACAACGGCGGCGGCGGCAACTATGCGCCGACGCCGGACAAGACCAAGCTCGTCGCCGGGCTGCTGGCCCGCGTCTTCGACTGGGCCGAGGCCGTCGACCCCGACCAGCCGCTGACCAGCGGGCTGTGGATCGGCGACCATTGGGACCGGACCGACACGCTCGACGCGGTCGAGCGCATCCAGGTCGCGCGCTCCGACGTGATGAGCTTCCACGACTATAACTGGCCGGAGAAGTTCGCCGAGCGGGCGAAGCAGATGCTGAGCTACGGCCGCCCGGTGCTGTGCACCGAATATATGGCGCGCGGCGTCGGTTCGACCTTCGACGGCTCGCTGCCGATCGGCAAGCGGCTGGGCATCGCCATGATCAACTGGGGCTTCGTCGACGGGCGGACGCAGACGCGCCTGCCGTGGGACAGCTGGAAGAAGCCCTACACCTATGACGAGCCGCCGGTCTGGTTCCACGAGGTGCTGCGCGCCGACCTGACGCCGTATCGCGTCGCCGAGACCGACCTCATCCGCCGGCTGGCGGCGGCGCCCAAGGGTGTCGTGCCGTGATCGCGCTGTTCGTCGCGGCGCTGCTCGCCGGCGGCAATGCGGTCGCGCCGTCGGTGCTGCCCGGCGCCGACCCCTTCGCGCTGGCCGACGGCGGCAAGCTCTACATCTATCCCACCGCGCGCGGCGCGACGCTCGACGTGTGGACCGCCGCGGCCGACGGAAAGTGGCACGACGACGCGACGCTGGTGCGGTTGAAGGACCTGCGCTGGATCATGGACCGCGCGCCCGAGCATTACCTGTGGGCGCCCGACATGATCGCGGCCAACGGCAAATATTATTTCTACTACGCCGTCGGCCCGCAGGACCCGACGCCGAGCCGCCTGGGCGTCGCCGTCTGCGACGGCCCGGAGGGACCGTGTACCGACAGCGGCAAGCCGCTGCTGACCGGCGGCCACGGCTTCGAGGCGATCGACCCGATGGTCTTCGTCGATCCCAGGAGCGGCACGCGCTACCTCTACGCCGGCGGCAGCAACGGCGCGACGCTGAAGGTCTATACGCTCGCCCCCGACATGGAGACGATCGAGCGCGAGGTGCCCGTCGACCAGCCGCCCGCCTTCACCGAGGGCGTGTTCATGCACTACCGCAACGGCATCTATTATCTGTCGTACAGCCACGGCCATTACGACCGCAGCGATTACTCGGTCCACTACGCCATGGCGCCGACCCCGACCGGTCCGTGGAAGTACCGCGGCGTCCTGCTGGCGAGCGAGGGCAAGTTCAAGGGGCCGGGCCACCACAGCTTCGTCCAGGACCCGGCGACCGGCGACTGGCTGATCGTCTACCACCGCTGGGAGAACAAGACCGGCGACGGGCCCTATGCGGGCGAGCGGCGGACCGTGATCCAGAAGATCGACTATCTGCCGACCGGCGAGATCGCGCCGATCCACATGACGGCGCAGCCTTAGTCGGACAGGCTCGACCTGCCGGCGGCTCCGGCGAGGATCAGATCGGCGTGCGGCAGCCGGGCCAAGCCGAAGCGGCGCCAATAGTCGTGGCGGACGATCGCCTGGCAGAGCGCGCTCCAGAACGCCGCCTCGCCGCCAATCGGGCGCCGGATATCGTCCCGCGACCCTGGCCAGGCGCCGCGCAGCAAGTCGATCGCCAAGTCCGCGTGCCCGCTCAGCATCAGCTCGGCGAGCGCCGTGGCCGTCACCTCGGTGTCCTTGGCCTGCCGCGGCATCGTCAGCCGGCCGGAAGCATAATCGTCCTGCTGCCAGTCGTTCAGCTCCCGCTGGACGGCAAGGCGGCGGAAGTGGAGTTCCTCGCGCGAGAAGGTCCGGGACGTGAGCGCCGGCAGGTCGAGCGCGAAGTCACCATCGCGCCAGATGATCGGCAGCGGCACGTCGGTCTCGCCCGCGTTCGGCGCGCCGTTGAAGTAGCCGATGCCGAACGGGAGGCTGAAGGCGAAACGGCCGTGCGGATCGGCGACGGTGATACCGTCGATGCGGCCGCCGGTCAGTCGACGGACGTCAATACTCGAGCCGAGAGTCACGGCGATCAGATCGCCTTCGCCTCCTGATCCGCCGTCATCGCCGCGGATCAGGAGGTCCGGTCCGTCATGTCCCGGCGTCCTCTGCCAAAGCAGCGTCGCGACCATGTAACCGCCACCGATGCGCTCGACCCTGCTGCCGCGACGAACCTCCACTGCGCGGCAGGTGTCGTCGTGATCGCCGCCAGGTGGGCAGAGTGTGACGACAATGCTGGCGGTGCGGCTGCTCCATAGCGGACCGGGCGGTTGCGCTGCGGCCGCGGGCAACGAGCCGGCGAAGGCGCAAAGCCCGACAGTGATCCAGCGCAGCACAACCTTGCTCCACGATGCCCGACTCACGCTGCTTGATCTTCAGCCACCGCGTCGATCAGCGCAATGACGTCGGCGATCAGCGCCCGCATCGACCGGCGCGCGCGATCGGCATCGCGAGCAGCGATCGCATCGCGGACGGCGGCGTGGTCGGACAGGCTCGCGGTGCGCCCGGCGACGCGGTTGGTGACGCCGATCGAGGTCTGCAGGGCGGCGGCGACGGTGTCGCGGAACTGGCGGTAGAAAGGGTTCTGCGACGCGCCGAGGATCGCCATGTGGAAGGCGATGTCGGCGGCCAGCGGATCGTCGTCGCCGGCTTCCGCTGCGGCCATCCGGTCCCAGCCGGCGGCGATGGCGGCGTGGTCGGCGTCAGTGCCGTGCTGCGCGGCCAGCGCCGCTGCTTCGGGTTCGATGGCGATCCGCAATTCGTTGAAGTGGCGCAGCAGGTCGATGGAGAAGCGCCGCTCCATCAGCCAGGCGAGGACGTCGGGGTCGAACAGGCTCCACGCCGTCGCCGGCTGGACGACGGTGCCCATCCGCGGGCGGGCGCTGAGCAGGCCCTTGGCGGTCAGCATCTTGACCGCCTCGCGCGTGACCGAGCGGCTGACCTTGTGCTGCCGGGCCAGCTCCGCCTCGGTCGGGAAGCCGCCGCCGTCGAAGGCGCCGACGACGATCTGCCGGCCCAGGCTGTCGAGCAGGCGGTGGGTCAGGTTGCGGCGCGGGCGCCCCCCGCCTGGTCCGTGCGTCGCCACTTGCCTCTCCCGCATCCCGCCGCGCCTAGACAAGCCGGTCGAATCGGATAAATCAATCGCTCTGCGGCGATCGGCAAGATCCGGGGCCGCTGGTGTTTCCCCGGGGGATCGCAAATGAGCCTGTCGCCGATCGATCTCGCGGTCGTCATCGTCTATGCGATCGGCATCTTCGGGCTGGCGCAGTGGGTCAGCCGCGAAAAGGCGGGGCACACCAAGGACAGCTCCGACTATTTCCTCGCCTCCAAATCGCTGCCGTGGTGGGCGATCGGCGCGTCGCTGATCGCCGCCAACATCTCGGCCGAGCAGATCGTCGGCATGAGCGGATCGGGCTATGCCATCGGCCTCGCCATCGCCAGCTACGAATGGATGGCGGCGCTGACCCTGCTGATCGTCGGCAAGTATTTCCTGCCGATCTTCCTGAAGAACGAGATCTACACGATGCCGCAGTTCCTCGAACAGCGGTACGGCCCCAGCATCCGGACGCTGATGGCGGTGTTCTGGCTGGGCCTCTACGTCTTCGTCAATCTGACCTCGATCATCTGGCTCGGCTCGATCGCGGTCAACCAGGTCGCCGGCGTCGATCAGGACATCGCGCTGATCGGGCTCGGGGTCTTCGCTTTGCTCTACCAGCTGCGCGGCGGGCTGAAGGCGGTGGCGCTGACCGACATCGTCCAGGTCACCCTGCTGGTGCTGGGCGGGCTGATCATCGCCGTCATCACCCTCGGCCAGATCGGGCACGGCAGCGTCCTTGCCGGCTTCGCCGAACTGACGCGGCGCATCCCCGACCACTTCCAGATGATCCTGCCGGCGTCCAATCCGCACTACAAGGAACTGCCGGGCATCGCCGTGCTGGTCGGCGGCATGTGGATCGCCAACCTCAGCTACTGGGGGTTCAACCAGTACATCATCCAGCGCGCGCTGGCGGCGAAGAACCTCGGCGAAGCGCAGAAGGGCATCATCTTCGCCGCCTATCTCAAGCTGCTGATGCCGGTCATCATCGTCCTGCCGGGCATCGCCGCGGTCGTGCTGGCGCCGCACCTGGCCAAGCCCGACCAGGCCTATCCGACGATGATGCGCCTGCTGCCGCCGGGCATCCTCGGCCTCGTCTTCGCCGCGCTGATCGCGGCGATCATCGCCTCGACGGCGTCGAAGATCAATTCGATCGCGACCATCTTCACGCTCGACATCTACGCCAAGCGGCGGGGCATCCCGTCGCGCGCGGAGGGCGGCGAAGACGGCCCGGCGAACGAGCGCCACCTCGTCCTCGTCGGCCGCATCTGCGCCGCCGCGGCGATCGTCATCGCCATGATCACCGCCCGGCCGCTGCTCGGCAAATCCGACCAGGCGTTCCAGTACATCCAGGAATATACCGGCTTCTTCACGCCCGGCATCGTCGTCATCTTCCTGCTCGGGCTGTTCTGGAAGCGGGCGACCGAAGCGGGCGCGCTGACCGCGGCGATCACCTCGTTCGTCCTGTCGCTGGCTGTCAAATACGCCGCGCCCGACCTGCCGTTCATGAACCGGATGAGCATCGTCTTCGCCGCCGCGCTGGTGCTGGCGGTCGTCGCCTCGCTGCTGCGGCCGCAGGCGGCGGCGGCGAACCTGATCGAGACGCGCGGCCTAAGCTACCGGACCGCGCCCAGCTTCAACATCCTGGGCGCGGGCGTCGTCATGATCCTGATCGCGCTTTACGCGACGTGGTGGTGAATTTACCGCCGGGAACCTCGCGTCGCCTGGCCGGTAGAGGAGCCATCCCGGCGGAGTAACGCGATGGCGACCGACAGCAGCCGACGACCCGCGCTCGACGGCGCAGATCTTCGGCCATCCGATCCATCCGATGCTGGTCCCGTTTCCCATCGTCGGCTTCATCGGCGCCTTCGCCACCGACCTCGTCTACTGGCAGCACGGCCAATCTGATGTGGCAGTATTTCTCGATCTGGCTGATCACCATGGGGCTGGTGATGGGCGGGCTCGCCGCGCTGATGGGCCTGATCGACTATTTCGGCGACCGCGCGCGTGCGGACCCGGCCGGCGGCGACGCCGCACATGCTGCTCAACATCGTCGCGATGCTGCTCGAGCTGATCAACGCCTTCGTCCACAGCCGCGACGGCTGGACCGCGGTGGTGCCGCAGGGACTGATCCTGTCGGGCGTCACGGTCCTGCTGCTGCTGGTCAGCGCCTGGCTGGGGGGTTCGCTCAGCTACCGCGACGGCGTCGGGGTCAGCGACACCGCGGGGGAGGCAAAGTGACCCGCGCCGTCGTCCTTGCCGGTGTTCTGGCGCTTGCCGCGTGCAGCGATCCGCCGTTCGACGAGAACAGCCAGATCGGCCCCAATCCGGCCCTGCCCGAGCCGAAGCAGTATCTGATCCCGCCGATCAAGGTTGCGGTCGGGGAGGGGTGGAAGCCCGGCTTCATGCCCAAGGTCGCGCCGGGGCTGACGATCGCCGCGCTGGCGACAGGGCTGGCCCACCCGCGCATGGTCTACGTCCTGCCCAACGGCGATGTCCTGGCCGTCCAGGCCAAGTCGCCGCCGACGGAGCCGATCAAGCGGCCCAAGGACCCGATCGTCGGCTGGGTCAAGAACAAGGCGACCTCCTTCCCCGGCGGGCCAAAGGCGGCGAGCCGCATCACGCTGATCCGCGAAGGCGCCGACGGCACGGCGGCGCTGCAGGTGACGTTGCTCGACAACCTGCACTCGCCGTTCGGTGTCGTCTGGTACGACGGGACGCTGTACGTCGCCAACACCGACGCCGTCGTCGCCTATCCGTTCACGCCGGGGCAGACGGCGATCACCGCGCCGGGCAAGGTGCTGACCGAGCTGCCCGGCGGGCCGATCGACCATCACTGGACCAAGAGCCTGACGGTCAGCCCCGACGGCACGAAGCTGTACGCGACCGTCGGCTCGAACAGCAACATCACCGAGAACGGCATCGAGGCGGAGAAAGACCGCGCCGCGGTGTGGGAGATCGACCGCGCCAGCCGGCCGCTCGCGCCTGTTCGCCACCGGGCTGCGCAATCCGAACAGCCCGAACTTCTATCCCGGCACCAACACCTTGTGGGTGGTCGCCAACGAGCGCGACGAGCTGGGGCCCAACCTCGTTCCCGACTATCTGACGAGCGTCAAAGACGGCGCCTTCTACGGCTGGCCGTACAGCTATTACGGTCAGCACGTCGATCCCCGCGTCATGCCGCAGCGGCCCGACCTCGTGGCGAAGGCGATCGCGCCCGACTATGCGCTCGGCAGCCACGTCGCCGCGCTCGGCCTGACCTTCTACACCGCCGATGCGCTGCCGGCGAAGTACAGGGGCGGCGCCTTCATCGGCGAGCACGGCAGCTGGGACCGCTACACGCTGGCCGGCTACAAGGTCGCTTTCGTGCCGTTCCGCGACGGCCGTCCGGCGGGCAAGGTCGAGGACGTCGTCACCGGCTTCGTCGATGCCGACCGCTCGAAGAGCTACGGCCGCCCGGTCGGACTGGCGGTCGACAAGGCGGGCGCACTGCTGATCGCCGACGACGTCGGCAATACGGTGTGGCGGGTAACCGCGGCGGCACCGGTGCAGGTCGCGGCGCGGTAGCATCGGCCCGCCATCCCCGCACGCGCGGGGATGGCGGGCGTTGGCTTACTTGGCCCCGCTGACGATCACCGTCACGGCGCGGCGGTTCTGGGCATAAGCGGTCTCGTCGCTGCCTTCGGCGACCGGCCGCTCCTTGCCGTAGCTGATCGTCTGCATCCGCGCCGGGCTGACCCCCTGGGCGGCGAGGAAGTTCTTGGCCGCATTGGCGCGACGATCGCCGAGCGCGAGGTTGTATTCGCGCGTGCCGCGCTCGTCGGTGTGGCCTTCGATCGTGACCTTGACCGCCGGGTAGCGCGCCAGCCACTCGGCCTGCTTGCCGAGGATGGCCTTGGCCGTGTCGTCGACCTCGTAGCTGTCATAGGCGAACAGCACCGTGTCCGAGCCGCTGGTCTGGCGGAAGTCGGCGATGCTGCCGGGCACGGCGGTCGAACCGACGTTGCCGGTATCGCCGCCGCTGCCCGATGCCGCCGGTCGCGCCGCCGAGCGGAGCGCTGGCCGGCGGCGGCGCCGGGGGCAGCGCCTTCTTCTTGGTCGAGCAGGCGGACACGCCGACGAGGACGGCGATCATCGCCAAAGTGGAAGCGCGATGCAGCATGAACGATACCCTTTCGGCTGTGCAATGAAGAATCAGGGCAACAACGGCGACCACGCCGGATCGGACCCATCGAGCGGCGTTTTTATTGTCCGCTCGTTGGCCCCCGACAGGTCGACCGAATGCAGGTCGACGCGCCCGCGCCCGCCGGGCTGGGTGCGGAAGAACAGGATGACGCGACCGTTGGGCGACCACGTCGGACCCTCGTCCTGGTAGGCGTTGGTCAGCAGCCGCTCGCCGGAACCGTCGGGGCGCATGACGCCGATGCGAAACTTGCCGCTGCCAAGCCGGGTGAAGGCGATCAGGTCGCCCTTGGGCGACCACACCGGCGTGCCGGCGCGGCCCTCGCCGAAGCTGATGCGGTGCTGGTCCGAGCCGTCGGCGTTCATCACGTAGATCTGCTGCGCGCCGCCGCGGTCGCTTTCGAAGACGATCTTCGACCCGTCGGGCGAGTAGCTCGGCGAGGTGCTGATCCCCGGTCCGTGGGTCAGCCGCGTCACCTGCCGGCCGGGCAGCGTCATGCGGTAGATGTCGGTCGTGCCGTTCTGGCTGATCGAATAGACCAGCGTCTGGCCGTCGGGCGAGAAGCGCGGGGCGCTGCTCATGTTGCCGGTCTCGCCGACCGCCTCCTGGTGGCCGCTGCCGATGGTGTAGAGCCAGATCCGCGGGCGATTGCCCTCGTAGCTCATATAGGTCAGCGTCTGCTGGTTGGGCGCGAAGCGCGGCGTCAGGACGAGGTTCTGGCCATTGGTCAGGAAGCGGTGGTTGGCGCCGTCCTGGTCCATCACCGCCAGCCGCTTGATGCGGTGCGTCTTGGGGCCCGCTTCGCTGACGTAGACGATGCGGCTGTCGAAATAGCCGCTCTCGCCGGTCAGCCGCGAGTAGACCAGGTCGGCGCACTTGTGCGCCGCGCGGCGCCAGTTGGCCGCGGTGGTGACGAAGCCCTGCCGCGCCAGCTCCTCGCTCGAGAACACGTCGTAGGCATAGCAGCCGACGGTGATCGTGCCGTCGGCCGCCGCCGTGACGTTGCCGGTGACGAGCGCCTGGGCGCTGGTCGCCTTCCACGCATCGAACCGGGGGGCGGTGACGTCGCCCGGGGCGACGGGGGTGCCGGCGGCATCGACCGGGCGGAACAGCCCCGACGAGCCGAGGTCGGCGGCGATGACCCCGGCGACCTGGCCGCCGAGCGCGCCGGTCGATCCCGCCGCGGTGCTCGCCTCCGCAGTGGCCGGGAAAGCGGGCACGGCGATCGGCAGCGGCGCGGCGGTGCCGCTGTTGATGTCGACGCGGATGACGGCCGTCGCCGGCGCGGCCAGAGCGAGGGCGAGGAGCAGGGGCACGATACGCATGGACTTGTCCTTACTCGCTTTGCGCGCCGTCTCGCTACCCCTCGCACGATGCGGCAGCGTCCGAACGTGACCCGCGTTCGCCTGGCTAGGGCTGTCCTAAAGCTGCGCCGGGTCGAAGTTGATCTCCACCGCGCGCCACTGGTCGTACTGGTCGGCTGGCAGTTTCAGCGGCGCGCAGCGCAGCACGGCGCGCACGGCGGCCTCGGCGAAGGCGCGAGCGTAGCCGGCGCTGGCCCCGCTCGCGCCGGTCTGCCCGGCAAGCGCCGGCCGCCCCGCCACCGAGCCGTCGCGGTTGAGGGTCACGGCGAGCAGCGCGGTGACCTTCGCCCCGCCGCCGCCGATCGGCGGAGTCCAGCACGGCCGCACCTGCGCCAGGATCGCCGCCGCCAGCGCCGCGTTGGCGCGCGGGTCGCCGCGCTGCGCCCGTGCCGGCCCCTTGGGCAGCGCCGCATCGAGCGACCTGGCCAGCGCTGCGGTATCGAGCGGCTTAACTTTCGGCGTCGCGGCGTCGAGCGATTTAGCCAGCGCCTTGGTGTCGAGCGGCCTGGCCTTGGGCGTGGCCTTGGCCAGCAGCTTGTCGAGGGCGGCGGTGTCGAGCGGCGCGGGCTTCTCGGGCTTCGGCTTCTCGGGCTTGGGTTTCTCCGGCTTCGGCTTGTCCGGTTTCGGCGTTTCCACCTTCTTGGGCTTGTCGGGGGGCGCCGTCTCGTCGACCGGCTTCGCCTCGGCCTTGGGCGCGGGGGTCGGATGCGGCGCCGGTTCAGGTTCGGGCGCCGGGGCGGGAGCGGGCGCCGGGATCGGCGTCGGTGCGGGCGCGGGTGCCGGTGCGGGCATCGGGGCCGGCGCTGGCGGCGGCGACGTCGGCGGTCCGGGCTCGCTGACGATCTCGACCGGCACGCCCTCGACCGGCGCCGCCGGCGGGGTCACCGCACGCAGCGCGAACGACAGCGCCGCGAGCAGCAGCAGATGGGCGACGCCGACGATGGCGAGCGACTGACGCTCGCTCAGCGCCCGCGGCTCGGCCAGCGTCGCCATGTCAGCGCCGCTTCGCCGATCCTGCCGGCGCGCTGACGAGGGCGACCTTGTGGAAGCCCGCCGCCGCGACCTCGCCGACGACCGCCATCACCCGGCCATAGTCGAGGCCGCGGTCGGCGCGGACGAAGACGCGGGCGTCGGCGTTCGCCGCGTGAAGGGCCGCCAGCCGGGGGCCGAGCGCATCCTCGGCGACGGGCGTGTCGTCGATGAACACGCTGCCGGCGCGGTCGAGCGAGACCTGCACCGGCTTGTCGTCGGCCTTCAGCGCTGCCGCCCGGCTGTCGGGCAGGTCGACCGGAACGCCGGTGACGAGCAGCGGGGCGGTGACCATGAAGATGATCAGCAGCACGAGCATGACGTCGACCATCGGCGTCACGTTGATCTCGGCCATCGGCGCGCGCCGGCCGCGGCGGGTGGCAAGGCCCATCGGCCATGTCAGCGCCCCTCCATCGCGTCGAGCTGGCGCGACAGCAGGCCGTGGAACTCGCCGGCGAAGGCGTTCAACCGCGCCTCCAGCCGCCCCAGGCCATGGAGCAGGCGATTGTAGCCGATGACCGCGGGAATGGCGGCGAACAGGCCGAGCGCGGTGGCGAACAGCGCCTCGGCGATGCCCGGCGCGACGACGCCGAGCGAGGTGTTCTGCGACGCAGCGATGCTGCCGAAGGCGCGCATGATCCCCCACACCGTGCCGAACAGGCCGACGAAGGGTGCGACCGAGCCGATCGTCGCCAGCAGGTTGAGGCGGTCGCCGAGGTCGTCGATCTCGCGGGCGATGGTCACGTTCATCAGCGACGTCAGCCGGGCGCGGACGCCCTCGCGGTCGATCGAGCCGCCCGGGCCCTGCCGGGTCAGGCTGCGCCGCCACTCGTTCATGCCGGCGACGAACAGCCGGGCCGAGGGGTGGCTGGCCTTGTTCGCCGGATCGTAGAGGGCATCGAGGCTGTCGGCCTTCCAGAACCAGGCCTCGAACGCCTGAGCCTGGGCGTTGATCGCGCTGAGCCGCCGCCCGCGCTCGAGGATGATCGCCCACGAGGCGACCGACGCGGCGAGCAGGCCGAGCATGACCAGCTTGACGACGATGTCGGCCTGCCAGAACAGCGCCAGCGGCGACATGTCGACAGCAGTCTTGGCAAGGACGGGCATCAGGCGGGGTACTCACTCATCAACGCGGAGAAACGGGCGGCCCAGGCACGCGGTTGCCGCTGCGGCCGGCCGTCGGGGCTCAGCCAGGCGGCGGTGACGCGGCCACGGGTCAGCGGCTGCTCGCCGCGGCAGATGTCCTGGGCGATGACCGTGGCGGCGGCGCGGACCTGGACGACGCGCGTCCGCACCGTCAGCAGGTCGTCGAGACGCGCCGGGGACAGATAGGTGACCGCCAGCTCGTAGACGGCGAAGAACCCCTGCCGCGCGTCGAGCAGCGCCTGCGCCTCGATGCCGAGGGCGCGCAGCATCTCGGTCCGCGCCCGCTCCATGAAGCGGACATAGCTGGCGTGATAGACGACGCCGGTCAGGTCGGTGTCCTCGAAATAGACGCGTACCGGCAGCTCGTGGACGCCGTCGTCGCGCAGGCGGGAAGCGGGGATCATGCCGCCGCCGTGTAGGCGAGCGCCGCGCGGAACGGAAGGCGCTTGGCTGCGGCGGTGCCGGCGCTTGCGACCAGTCGGGCAGCGGCTAAGGTCGTGGCCGGGCAGGGGGAGCGGCGTCGATGAAACAGGTCTGGATGGGCGCGGCCGCGCTCCTGGCGACGGCGGCGCAGGCGGGAACCCGGCCGCTGTACCAGCCGGCGCCGGCCTGGGTCGTGCCCGCGGCGCTGCCGGCGGGCGGCGCGGCGCAGCTGATCTTCGACCAGCAGCAGCGCCTCGCCGGCGGCACGGTGTGGCGCTATGTCGACATCGCCAACCGCGTCACCTCGCAGCAGTCGCTGACCGACAACGGTACGGTCTCGCTCGAGTGGCAGCCCGACGACGGCGACCTCATCGTTCACCGCGTCGCCATCATCCGCGACGGCCAGACCATCGACCTGTCCGGCGGCGAGCCGCTGACCGTGCTTCGCCGCGAGAAGGGGCTGGAGACGCTGGCGCTGGACGGCGTGCTGACGGCGACGATGCCGGTCAAGGGGCTGCAGGTCGGCGACATCGTCCGGGTCAGCTATTCGGTGACCGACAGCGATCCCGCGCTGAAGGGTGCGATGCAGTCGTCGGCCGGGTTGCTGCCCGACCAGACCGAGGTCGGCTTCGCCCGCGTCCGGGTCCTGTGGCCGGCTGGCAGCGGCGTCCGCTGGAAGGCGCTGGCCAAGGTCGGGGACGCGAAGGTCGTCCGTCATGGCGGCGACGAGGAGCTGACCGTCGCCACGCCACTGCCGCGGCAGCCCGACCTGCCCGCCGACGCGCCGCAGCGCTTCCAGCCGCTGCCGCTCGTGCAGCTGACGACCTTCCGCGAGTGGAGCGACGTTTCGCGCACCATGGCGCCGCTGTTCGCGCCGGTCGCATTCCCGCCCGGCTCACCGCTGGCGGCGGAGGCAGCGCGCATCCGCGCGGCGGCGAGCGACCCGCTGACTCGCGCCGAACTGGCGCTGGAATCGGTGCAGGGCAACGTCCGCTACCTGTTCAACGGTCTCGACCACGGCAACTACGTGCCGCAGCCGCCGGACAACACCTGGACGATCCGCTCGGGCGACTGCAAGGCCAAGACGCTGCTGCTGCTGTCGCTGCTCAACGCGCTCGACATCACCGCCGAACCGGTGCTGGCGAACACCAAGCTGGGGGACACCGTCCCCGTCATGCTGCCGTCGGCCAGCGCCTTCGACCATGTCCTCGTCAAGGCGACGGTCGCCGGCCGCGACTATTGGCTCGACGGCAGCGGCCTCGGCGCGCGGCTGGCCGATGTCGGCGACACGCCCGCCCTGCGCCACGTCCTGCCGCTGCGCCCGGCGGGGGCGTCGCTCATGGTGCTGACGCCGCACGCCGACGCCCGGCCGACGATCGCCACGACGATCGACCTCGATCAGTCGGCCGGCATCGGCCTGCCGGCGCCGATCCGGGTGGCGATCACCCTGCGCGGCCCGCTCGCCGAACAGATCCGTGCCGTCAACGGCCAGCTCAGCGCCGAACAGCGCAAGACGCTGGTCGACAAGCTCGCCAGCAACCTCGACCAGTTCATCGGCCGCGAGAAGGTCGGCATCCAGCCGGTCGAGCGCGCCATCGACACCGACGCCGCCGCCGGCACCGCGACCATCCGCGTCGTCGGACTGGTCGACGGCCGCTGGGTCTGGCAGGACCAACGCCACCAGCTGCGCCTCAACCCGGTCGTCGACAGCCTTGAGTTCGACGGCGACCGCGGCCGGCCGGAATGGCAGGCGATCCCCGTCGCCGCCGGCAGCGTCGCCGGCAAGGCCCAGTCGCTGACGCTGCACCTGCCCGATCATGGGACCGGCTTCGCCGTCGAAGGCGACCGGACGCTGCCGCCGACACTCGCCGGTCTCGGCACGCGGCGGACCGTCGCCGAGGCGCCGGGCGTGATCACCGTCAGCGACCGGATCGACGAGACCGGCGCCGAGATCGCGCCGGCGGACGTGGCGGCGACGCGCGCCGCCCTCGCCCTCGCCAAGTCACGGCCGCTGAAGGTCGTCGCCCCGGCCGATTATCCGGCGTACTGGAAGGTCGCCCGGGCCGCGCGGGCGGCCGGACGCTTCGCCGCCATCGAGGCGCTGTACGCGACGATGATCCGCGACGCCGTCGACAAGCCGCCGGTGATCGAGAAGCGGGCGCTGTTCCGCCTGGGCGTCTTCGACCGGGCCGGGGCGGTCGCCGACCTGACGACGGTCATCGCCGTGCAACCGACGGCGGGGCGGCTTGCCGGGCGCGCCTTCCTGCGCCACGAACTTCGCGACGACGCCGGTGCCCTCGCCGACGGCAAGGCGGCCTACGATCTCGATCCGGCGAACGAGGGACTGGGCGCCTATCTCGTCGGCCTGCGCGGGGCCGGGCGCAGCGCCGAGGCGCTCGCGCTGCTCGACCGGCTGATCGCCGAAGGCGGCGAGCGCAAGGTCGCCCTGCTCGACACCAAGGCCGATATTCTCGTCCGCGAGCACCAGAGCGCCGCGGCGCTGGCCGCGGTCGAGGCGGCGATCGCGGCAAAGCCGGGCAACGCCGCCCTGCTCAACGCCCGCTGCTGGACCAAGGCGACGCTCGGCGTCCAGCTCGACACCGCGCTGAAGGACTGCAGCAAGGCGCTCGAACTCGGCGCGTCGAGCGCGGCGACGCTCGACAGCCGGGCGCTGGTGTTCCTCAAGCTCAACCGGCTCGACGACGCGCTGACGGACATCAACGCGGCGCTGGCCGAGCGCCCCGGGCAGTCGGCCAGCCTGTTCCTGCGTGGGGTCATCGAGACACGCCTCGGCAACAAGGCGGCCGCCGCCGACGATCTCGCCGGCGCGCGCTTCATCTCGCCGCGGATCGACGAGGACTACCGCGACTTCGGCGTCGTCGCGAGCTAGGCCGGGCGGCACGCCGCCCGGCGGCGTGCCTCAGGCGGCGCCGGGCCGGGCGTCGCGCTTCTCGACGATGCGCGCGCTCTTGCCGCTGCGGCCGCGCAGGTAATACAGCTTGGCGCGGCGGACGACGCCGCGGCGGACCACCTCGATCGTGTCGATGTTCGGCGAATACAGCGGGAAGACGCGCTCGACGCCCTCGCCGAAGCTGATCTTGCGGACGGTGAAGCTGCTGCCGAGCGCCTTGTTCGACCGCGCGATGCACACGCCCTCGTAGGCCTGGACGCGGGTGCGGTCGCCCTCGACGACGCGGACGCCGACGCGCAGCGTGTCGCCGGCGCGGAACTGCGGGATCTGCTTGGTCTCGTGGAACTTGGCGATCTGCTCGGCCTCGAGCGTCTCGATGAGATTCATCTCATTCGTCCTTCTGTCCTCGCGCGCCAGAGGGCGGGTCGACCCGAGCGCCGGTGTAGCGCTCCCACAGGTCCGGCCGCCATAGCCGTGTGTCCTCCTCGGACCGCGCCTGCCGCCACTGGGCGACCTTCGCGTGGTCCCCCGACCGCAAGACCTCGGGGACCGTCTGCCCGTCGACTTCCGCCGGCCGGGTGTAATGCGGATGCTCGAGCAGCCCCTGTTCGAAGCTCTCGGTCACGCCGCTTTCAGCCGCGCCCATTACGCCGGGAAGCAGGCGGACGCAAGCGTCGAGCAGGACCAGCGCCGCCGGTTCGCCGCCCGACAGGACATAGTCGCCGATCGCCACCGGCTCGACGCCGTAGGGGCCGGTGAACAGCCGCTCGTCGAAGCCTTCGAAGCGGCCGCAGATCAGCGTCACGCCCGGCCCGGCGGCGAGGGCGCGGACGCGGCGCTGCGTGAGCAGCGGACCTCGCGGCGTCAGCGCGAGAACTGGCGCCGACGGATCACGGCGCACCGCCGCCAGCGCCCGCGCCAGCACGTCGACGCGGAGCACCATGCCCGGCCCGCCGCCGGCCGGCGTGTCGTCGACCGTGCGGTGCCGGTCGGCGGCGAAGTCGCGGATATTGCGGGCTTCGAGCGACCAGATACCCTCGGCCAGCGCCCGCCCGGCCAGGCTGTGGCCCGAGCGGTCCGGGAAACATCTCGGGGTAGAGGGTGAGGACGGTCGCGGCAAAGGTCATGGCCGGCGGCTCAGTCGACGAACGCCGCATCGACCACGACGCGATCGCCGATCTCCGGTACCGCCGCCGGGATCAGCGGGACCATGAAGGTGCGGCGGTCGGACTTCTCGATCTCGAGCAGGTCGCCGGCGCCGAAATTCTCGACCGCGACCACGGTGCCGACGTCGGCGCCCGTCGTGTCGACCACCGCCAGCCCGATCAGGTCGGCGTGGTAATATTCGCCCGGCTCGAGCGGCGGCAGCGCCTCGCGCGGTACGCTGAGCGTCGTTCCGCGGAGGCCCTCGGCCGCCGTGCGGTCGGCGACCTCGGCGAAGCGGGCGATGGCGCCGCCCTTGCCGTCGTCGCGCAGCACCGTCAGCGTCAGCGTCCGCCCGCCCGCGTCGAAGCGGGCGTAGCGTTTCAGCCCCTCGGCATCGTCGCCGAACAGCTTGAGGCGGACCTCGCCGCGGACGCCGTGCGCGCCGGCGACCGCAGCGAGGACGACGGCTCGCGTCAGACGGCGGGACCCGCCGGCGAGGCGTCGGTCTCGGTCGCCGCCTCGGTGTCGCTCACAGCCGGAGCCTCGACGTCGGCCGGGGCCTCGACGGCCGGCTCGGGCGGCTTGGCCGCGGCTTCGGCGGCGGCGGCGTCGAGCTCGGCCTGCTTGGCGGCGGCGGCCTCGGCGCGCTCCTTGGCCTTGTCGCCGGGGACGCCCTTGTTCGGGTTGTTCTTCGCCGCGCGGGTGCGGATGCCGGCGGCATCGAGGAAGCGGGCGACCCGGTCCGACGGCTGCGCGCCGACACCGAGCCAGTGCGCCGCGCGCTCGCCGTCGAGCTTGATCCGCTCCGGGTTTTCCTTGTTCAGCAGCGGGTTGTACGTGCCGATCTTCTCGATGAAGCGGCCGTCGCGGGCGTTGCGGCTGTCGGTGACGACGATGCGGTAGTACGGCTTCTTCTTCATGCCGCCACGGGCGAGCCGGATTGCGAGAGACATTCGTGTTTTCCTTCTAGCGCTTCTTGTTGAGTTTGTTGAAATTTCCCGGCAGCTTGCCGATCCCCGGCACGCCGCCGCCTTGCCCCAGCATCGACGCCATGCCGGCCATGCCGCCGGCGCCGCCGCCCATGCGGCCGAGCATCGCCGCCATGCCCTTCATGCCGCCCATCTTCTTCAGGCGCTTCATCGCGCCCTCCATTTCCTGGTGCATCTTCATCAGCTTGTTGACGTCCTGCACCGTCGTCCCGCTGCCCTTGGCGATGCGGATCTTGCGCTTGGCGTTGATCAGGTCGGGGCGGGTGCGCTCCTTCGGCGTCATCGAGCCGATCATCGCCTCCATCCGCACCAGCACCTTTTCATCGACGCTGCCCGCCGCCGCCTTCGCCTTGGCCAGCCCCGGGATCATGCCGGCGAGCGCGCCGAGGCCGCCCATCTTCTTCATCATCTGGAGCTGCCCGCGCAGGTCCTCCATGTCGAACTGGCCCTTGGCCATCTTGGCGGCGAGCTTCTCGGCGGTCTCGGCCTCGAAGTTCTCGCTCGCGCGCTCGACCAGCCCGACGATGTCGCCCATGCCGAGGATGCGCCCGGCGACGCGGTCGGGGACGAACTCCTCGAGCGCGTCGAGCTTCTCGCCGGTGCCGGCGAACTTGATCGGGCGCTTGGTCACCGCGCGCATCGACAGCGCCGCACCGCCGCGCGCGTCGCCGTCCATCCGCGTCAGGATGACGCCGGTCAGCGCGACCTCGGTCGAGAACGACTGCGCGACGTTGACCGCGTCCTGCCCGGTCAGGCTGTCGACCACGAGCAGGATCTCGTCGGGCGCGCCGGCTTCGGCCACCGCCTTCATCTCGGCCATCAGCGCGGCGTCGACGTGGAGCCGCCCGGCGGTGTCGAGGAGGAGGACGTCGAACCCCTGCAGCCGCGCCGCCGTCCGCGCCCGCCGCGCGATCTCGACCGGCGACTGGCCGGCGACGATCGGCAGCGTCGCGACGTTCGTCTGCTCGCCGAGCACGCGCAGCTGCTCCTGCGCCGCCGGGCGCTGGACGTCGAGCGACGCCATCAGCACCTTCTTGGCGCTCTTCTCGGTCAGCCGCTTGGCGAGCTTGGCCGTCGTCGTCGTCTTGCCCGACCCCTGCAGGCCGACGACCATGATCACCGCCGGCGGCGTCACGCCGAGGTTCAGCGGTGCCGCGTCGCCGCCGAGCATCTCGACCAGCGCGTCGTGGACGATCTTGACGACCTGCTGCCCCGGCGTGACCGAGCGCGTGACTTCGGCGCCGATGGCGCGCGCGGTGACGCCGTCGATGAAGTCCTTGACCACCGGCAGCGCGACATCGGCCTCGAGCAGCGCGATCCGCACCTCGCGCATCGCCGCGCGCACGTCGAGCTCGGTCAGCGCCCCGCGCCCGCGGAGCTTGTCGAACACCCCGGCAAGCCGGTCGGAGAGACTGTCGAACATCAGCGCCTTATACACATTCGCGACACGGCCGTCGCGCATACGAAAAACGCGCCGGCGGGCGAGCCTTCGCCGGCCGGCGTGCATCCGTGGACGCGTTGCCGTGTGACCGCACGGGGCGGTCGGGGGGTGCGTTAGGGGATTTGGGGGGGGAGGTCAATCTACATGGGCGACTCCGCGCCAGGAGATGTGGGCGCGTCATTTCGACAGAGGTCGACGTAAGATTGGAGTGCCTGCACCAACTTTGGCCGTCGAACATCATCGAGCATCGCGTCGGAGGAAAAGCTCGGATAGTTCGTGCCGCTCAATGGACCTGCGATGGACGTCAAAGGACCATCGCCGTGTCCAGCGCGGCCCCGTTCGAGACCAGGAATTCGGCGGGCAATGTCCAGATTTATGGCGAACTTGCCTTTGGGATAAAGTCCAAGAATGTTGAGACGTTTACCGCGAGGACTCTCGACGCTCATGCTGGCCCAGTTGCTTTTGTACTCTATTTCACCGCCAAGCTCGTCGGCAAATGTAAAAAAAGAATGTGCAAGTCGTCAGGGCTTTTTCGCCATATTGCTTTACGAACTGATCGACCCACTCGCGTTGATCGAAGGTCACCAAGTTGGACCGTTGACTGTTTTTCTCTGAGCTTCCGCACGCTGTGTTGCGCCGATTATCCGCGGCACAATCGCTCTCGCTCCGCCTGTATCGACGAACCAATTCAGTTCGATTGCGAGCACTTCGGCGGTCATTTGTTCATTCAGGAACTCGACGATCCTTGCGAGTTCGGGAGGGATGCTGTCGGCAACGAACAGGAGATCGCATTTTGCCAGACTTCAGATTGGCGTCAACGCGCGCCCAAAATCCTCGGCGGTTGTTTCGCCGTGAAGAAACCAGCTTAACACGAATTTCGGGATTGATGTCCTCGGCATGGCAAGTATCAGCGAACAAGCGAGGAATTTCTCGCCATCCTCCAATTCGTGCAATTGCTGCGTATTCGAACATCTGTGCTATAACTTCGCGCCGGATGCGAGGGTCGGCGGCACGCTTGCATTCGACTAAAACGGGAATGCCAGTTTGGGTGACAAAAAGATTGTCAAGCGACCAGCGACCATTGCCACCCTCGTTATCGGAGATGCTTGCTTCCTGGCAAATCGACAGGAGTTCTCCTTCTCCCCCAACCAAGTCTGGGTATCTGGCGATCAGCCATTGTATCTCGGTTTCCAATGCAGGGGCTCCGGGCGCATTCTCGTAACCTCGCCAGCGCTATTCACAGTGAAAACTGTACCTGCTGCCATTTGTTCCTCCGTCTGAGAATCACCTACTCCGGCCATTGGCCCTGAACACAGTCCGCTTCGCGGCATTAGCTTCGGCGTTCCTTCGCCATAACCTTCGCTGGCGCCTTCGACGCCGCCCGTTTGACCGCCGCGCCGCCGGCGTTGCGCGCCAGTCCCTGCCGGCGTTGGCGCTTTCCCAGCACCGTCGCCTGCGACCCGGTCCGCAACCTCCCCTTCACAAACCATTTTCCTACACCCCCCGCGCTGGCTAGCCTCCGCGAATCGCTTACCGGCGACACCCGCCCTGTCTCTTTTCGATCGTCACCGGTTCGCCGGGTGAGCCGTGGCTGCGCTGCCGTGCGGGGGGTGGTCGCGGATGAGACACCGGCCGGGCGTGAACTTCGCGTGAACTTCGGTAGGATTGGGCGGCCGCGGGGCGTCGTACCGCGCCGGATCGGCCGGGCGGGATCGCGTCGGGCCGCGGTGGGGGAAGCAAAAAACACGTGCGCCGGCGTGACCTTCGACGGCGTTGCCGCAGGATTTGCCGGCTGGCGCCGCGGTCGGCCCGCGCGGCGGGCGGCCGGTGCGCCGCAACCGATACCCCGCGTGGGCGCTTACTTCGCTTACTTGTTCACCTGGGCGGTCTACCCCCGCCCCTTCGCCCTGAACACACTCGGCCGCGCCGGCATCGGCTTCGGCGGGGCTTTCGGCGCAGCCTTCGCCGCCACCTTCGCCTCCGCCGGCTTGACCGTCGCGCCCCCCGCGATGCGCGCCAGTCCCTTGGCCAGCGCCAGCGCGCCCTTCAGGCGGGCGTCGGTGGCGGTCCAGTCGGCGGCGACGAACAGTTTCTGGTCGGGGCGGAACTTGGCGCGCTCGCCGAGGCGGGCGACGTAATCCATCAGGCCGCCGCCGTTGGGGAACTGGTCGTTCTGGAAGGTGACGAGCCCGCCGCGCGCGCCGGCGTCGAGCTTGGCGATGTGGGCGGCGACGCAGTACTGCTTGATCTCGATGACCTGGATCGAGGTTGGCGGCCTCGGGCGGCAGCGGGCCGAAGCGGTCGATCATCTCGGCGGCGAAGGCGTCGATCTGGCGCGGCGGTCCTCGAGCTCGTTCAGGCGGCGGTAGAGCGCCATGCGCAGGTTGAGGTCGGGGACATAATCCTCGGGGATGAGGATCGGCGCGTCGACGCTGATCGTCGGGCTGAACCCCTCCTCGCGCACCGGCAGCCCCGCGGCGCCCGAGCGGGCGGCGTCGATCGCCTCCTCGAGCATCTCCTGGTAGAGTTCGAAGCCGACCTCGCGGATGTGCCCCGACTGCTCGTCGCCGAGCAGGTTGCCGGCGCCGCGGATGTCGAGGTCGTGGCTGGCGAGCTGGAAGCCGGCGCCCGAGGCTGTCGAGCTGGCGCCAGCACCTGCAGCCGCTTGTCCGCGCCTTCGGTGATCGGCCCGTCGGCGGGCGTGGTCATATAGGCATAGGCGCGGGTCTTGCTGCGCCCGACGCGGCCGCGCAGCTGGTAGAGCTGGGCGAGGCCGAAGCGGTCGGCGCGGTGGATGATCATCGTGTTGGCGCTCGGGATGTCGAGGCCGCTCTCGACGATGGTGGTCGACAGCAGGACGTCGTAGCGGCGGTCGTAGAAGGCGCTCATCCGCTCCTCGACCTCGCTCGGCGCCATCTGGCCGTGGGCGGTGACGAAGCTGACCTCGGGGACGGACTTGCGCAGGAACTCCTCGATGTCGGGCAGGTCGGCGATCTTGGGCGTGACGAAGAAGCTCTGCCCGCCGCGGTAGTGCTCGCGCAGCAGCGCCTCGCGCAGGACGACCTCGTCCCACGGCATGACGTAGGTGCGGACCGCCAGCCGGTCGACCGGCGGGCGTGGCGATGATCGACAGCTCGCGCAGGCCGGTCAGCGCCATCTGCAGGGTGCGCGGGATCGGGGTGGCGGTCAGCGTCAGGACGTGGACGTCGGCCTTGAGGTTCTTCAGCCGCTCCTTGGCGGTGACGCCGAAGCGCTGCTCCTCGTCGACGATGACCAGCCCGAGGCGCTTGAACTCGACCGACTTGGCGAGGATCGCGTGGGTGCCGACGACGATGTCGACCGTGCCGTCGGCCAGCCCCTCGCGCGTCGCCTTGGCCTCGCTCGCGGTGACGAGGCGCGACTGAGCTGGCGGACCTCGACCGGCAGGCCGGCGAAGCGGTCGCGGAAGTTGGCGAAGTGCTGGCGGGCGAGGAGCGTCGTCGGGCAGACGACCGCGACCTGCTGGCCGCTGAGCGCGGCGGCATAGGCCGCGCGCAGCGCGACCTCGGTCTTGCCGAAGCCGACGTCGCCGCAGACCAGCCGGTCCATCGGCCGGCCGCTGCCGAGGTCGGCCAGCACGTCGTCGATCGCCTTCAGCTGGTCGTCGGTCTCGCTGTAGGGGAAGCGGTCGGCGAACTCGGCATAGCCCTGCGGCTCGGGCACGGCGGGCTCGGCCTCGCGCAGCGCGCGGGCGGCGGCGGTCGCCATCAGCTCGCCCGCGATCTCGCGGATGCGCTCCTTCATCTTCGGCCTTGCGCGCCTGCCACGCGACGCCGCCGAGCTTGTCGAGCGCGACGCCCTCGGACTCGCTGCCGTAGCGCGACAGGACGTCGATGTTCTCGACCGGCACGTACAGCTTGTCGCCGCCGCCGTAGCTCAGCATGACGCAGTCGTGCGGCGCACGGCTGGGCGCGACGGTCTGCGGGGCGCCGGGGGCGAGCGTCGTGCCGCGCCCGCCGATGTCGACCGCGACCAGCCCCTCGTAGCGGCCGATGCCGTGGTCCTTGTGGACGAGCAGGTCGCCCGGCGTCAGCATCGCCAGTTCGGCCATGAAGGCGTCGGCCTTCTTGGCGCTGCGGCGGCGGCGGACGAGGCGGTCGCCGAGCATGTCCTGCTCGGTCAGCACGGCGACGTCGCGCTGGGTGAAGCCGTGATCGAGCGGCACGACGGTCAGCGCGACGCGGCCGTCGGCGCTCGTGCCCAGCGCCTCCTGCCAGCTGTCGACGGACGCGACCCGGGTGACGCCGTGGTCGGCCAGCAGCCCGCTCAGCCGGTCGCGCGCGCCCTTCGAATAGCTGGCGAGGACGATGCGCCGCTTGGCCTGGCGCAGGTCGTCGATGTGCGTCTTGACCGCTTCGTAGACATTGGCCTGCGCCGTGCGCTCGGGCGTGAAGTCGCGCGGCGGCGTCGTCTCGCAGTCGATCGTCCGGCGCGTGCCGTCGGGGACGCCGAACGGCGAGGTGACGTGCGCCCGGGCGCTCGCCAGCCGGCCGTTCCACTCGTCGCGGCCGAGATACAGCGCGTCGGTCGGCAACGGGCGATAGCTGCCCTTCTTGGCGCTGAGTGCCGCCTGTCGATTGTCGAAATAGTCGGCGATCGCCTCCAGGCGCTGGTCGGCGGCCTTGTCGGTCCCGGCCTCGCGGACGACGACGGCGTCCGGCCCGAGATAGTCGAACACGGTCGCCAGTTCCGCCTCGAACAGCGGCAGCCAGTGTTCCATGCCGGCGAGCCGGCGGCCGTCGCTGACCGCCTCGTACAGCGGGTCGCCGGTCGCGGTCGCGCCGAAGCGTTCGAGATAGCCGCTGCGGAAGGCCTTGATGCTGTCCTCGCTCAGCAGCACCTCGTTGACCGGCAGCAGGGCGAAGCCCTCGGCCGCGGCGATGGTCCGCTGCGTCGCCGGGTCGAAGCGGCGTACGGTCTCGATCTCGTCGCCGAAGAAGTCGAGGCGCAGCGCGTCCGCCGCCCCGGCCGGGAACAGGTCGAGCAGGCCGCCGCGCACGGCATACTCGCCGGCCTCGAAGACCGTGTCGGTGCGGACGAAGCCGTTGGCGGTCAGCATCGCCGCCAGCCGGTCGCGGTCGATGCGCGCGCCCGGCCTGATCTGTGCCGTCAGCGCCGCGATGCGCTCGGGCTTCAGCGTCCGCTGCAGCGCGGCGTTGACCGTGGTGACGAGCAGCTGCGCCTTGTCGGTCGGGGCCGCCAGCGCGGCCAGCGCCGCCAGCCGGTCGCTCGACACGCGCATCGACGGCGAGGCGCGGTCGTAGGGCAGGCAGTCCCAGGCGGGGAAATACGCCGTCTCCAGCTCCGGCGCGAAGAAGGTGACGGCGTCGAGCATCGCCCGGGCACTGGCGTCGTCGGCGGCGACGAACACCGCGCGGCCCGTGGCGGCGCGGGCGAGGTCGGCCATCAGCCACGGCTGGTAGCCGGCGACGCAGCCGGCGAGCGTCAGCGGCTCGCGTGCGCCGGCCAGGGTGCGGAAGTCGATCAACGCATCGCCTTGGCGATGTAATCCAGTTGCTGCAGCGCCGCCATCTGCGGCCCCCGGAAACGCTCGGGCGGCTCGGCCTTGCCGATCGCCCAGGCCATGATGTCGACGTCCTGCTGTTCGAGCAGCGCCTCGAACCAGTCGATCTCGGCGAGGGTCCAGGCGGAGCCGTAGCGCTCGGCGAAGCCGCCGATCATCAGATCGGCCTCGCGCGTGCCGCGGTGCCAGGCGCGGAAGCCGAGGCGGCGGCGGCGGAAGTCGAGGTCGCTCAGGTCGGGCATCCCGGCAGCTCCAAACGCAAACGCGCGCCCGCCGGTTCACCCGGCGGGCGCGTTCGTCTATGCCGCCGACATAGCCATGCGTCCCGCCCTGCTCAACCCGCTGTTCGCCGAGGTTGCCGCCCTGAAGGGGGTGGGTGCGACACTGGCGCGCCAGCTTGGCCGGCTGAAGCTGACGCGCGCGGTCGACCTGATCTTCCATCTGCCGGTGATGGCGATCGAGCGGGTCGCGCTGCCGGCGCTCGACGCGGCGTATGTCGACCGGACGGTGACGGTGACCGTGACGCCGGTCAGCTATGACAGCGGCGGCCCGCGCGCGCCGTTCCGCGTCCGGGCGGCGGACGCGGCGAACACCTGGATCGACCTCGTCTTCTTCGGCCAGGGCGGGGCGTATGCGAAGAAACTGCTGCCGCTGGGCGAGGCGCGCGTGATCAGCGGCCGGCTCGACCGCTACGGGCAGGCGCTGCAGATGGCGCATCCGGAAGTCTATCTGCCTGCCGCCGCCGCGACCATCCCGGCGCGCGAGCCCGTCTACGGCCTGACCGAGGGCCTGACCAACAAGCGCATGACCGCCCTCGTCGCAAGCGCGCTCGACCGCGCGCCCGAGCTGCCCGAGTGGATCGAGCCGAGCGTGCTGGCCCGGCATCGCTGGCCGCCGTGGCGCGCGGCGCTGGCCGCAGCGCACGCGCTGCGCGGCGCGGGCGCGCCCGACCGGCTGGCCTATGACGAGCTGCTGGCGAACCAGCTGGCGCTGCTGCTGGTCCGCGCCAGCACCCGGCGGCGGCGGGGACGGCCGCTGCCCGGCACCGGCCGGCTGGCCGACGCCCTGCTGGCCCGGCTGCCGTGGCCGCTGACCGGCGCCCAGCGGCGAACGATCGAGGAGATCCGCGGCGACCTGGCGCAGGATTCGCCGATGCTGCGCCTGCTCCAGGGCGACGTCGGCGCGGGCAAGACGCTCGTCGCCCTTGCGGCAATGCTGACCGCGATCGAGGCCGGGGCGCAGGCGGCGCTGCTCGCCCCGACCGAAATCCTCGCCCGCCAGCACGCCGCCAAGCTCGCCGAACTGCTCGGGCCGCTGCCGGTGCGCGTCGCGCTGCTGACCGGGCGCGGGCGCTCGGCCGAGGGGGGGCGCGAGCGGGCGGCGGTCCTCGCCGGGCTGGCGGCCGGCACGATCGACATCCTGGTCGGCACCCACGCCATCTTCCAGGAGACGGTCGCCTACCGCGACCTCGGCCTCGTCGTCGTCGACGAGCAGCACAAGTTCGGCGTCAACCAGCGGCTGATGCTCAGCGCCAAGAACACCGTCCCGCCGCATCTGCTGGTGATGACGGCGACGCCGATCCCGCGGACGCTGGCACTGACCGCGTACGGCGAGATGGACGTGTCCAAGCTCGACGAGCTGCCGCCCGGGCGGCAACCGATCGACACGCGCGTGGTCAGCGCCGGTCGCATCGAGGACGTCGTCGCCGGCCTCGCCCGCCACCTCGCCGGCGGCGGACAGGCGTATTGGGTCTGCCCGCTGGTCGAGGGCAGCGAGACCGGGGACGAGGCGGCGGCGACCACGCGCGCGGCGATGCTGCGGGCTCGCTTCGGCGATGCGGTCGGCCTCGTTCACGGCCGGATGAAGGGGCCGGACAAGGACGCGACGATGGCCGCCTTCGCCGCCGGCGCGCTCAAGCTGCTCGTGGCGACGACGGTGATCGAGGTCGGCGTCGACGTGCCGAACGCCACGCTGATGATCGTCGAGGCCGCCGAACGTTTCGGCCTGGCCCAGCTCCACCAGCTGCGCGGGCGGGTCGGCCGCGGCAGCGGCGCCTCGGTGTGCATCCTGCTGCGCGGCGAAACGGTGAGCGAGACGGCACGGGCGCGGCTGGCGCTGATGCGGGCGACGGGCGACGGATTCCGCATTGCCGAGGAGGACCTGAAGCTGCGCGGCGCCGGCGAGATCCTCGGCACGCGCCAGGCCGGCGAGGCGGCGTTCCGCCTGGCCGATCCCGAACGGACGGCGCGGCTGATCGAGATCGCCCGCGACGATGCCCGCCTGCTCCTCGACCGCGACGGCGGCCTGGAGGGGCCGCGCGGCCAGGCGGCGCGGGTGCTGCTCTATCTGTTCGAACGCGACGCGGCGGTGGGGCTGTTGCGGGCAGGATGACGGCGCGCTACCGCGGCGCCATGCGTGCCATGATCCTGTTCGCGCTGGCCGTTGCCGCCCCGGCCCAGGCGCTGACGCCGGCGCAGGTCCTCGACGCCGGTCTGTCGGCCTATGCCGCGGGCCGCTTCGCCGTCGCTGCCGACGATTTCCGCCGGCTGGCCGATGCCGGTTCGGCGGTGGGCGAGACGATGCTGGGCGCGATGTACGCGCGCGGGCAGGGCGTGCGCCGCGATCCGGCGGCGGCGGCCGGCTATATCTGCCGCGCCGCCAACCGCGGCTATGCGCCGGCGCAGCTTGCCTTTGCCCGCATGCTCGCCCGCGGCGAGGGCGTCGCTCCCGACCGCGCGGCCGCCTGGCGCTGGCTGCGGCGCGCGGCCGAGCGGGGCGATCCGCACACCGTCGCCGCGGCCCGGGCCACCGCCACGCGCCTCGCCGCCGAGGCGCCGGTCCCGCCCACTGAGCCGGCCGGCGACTGGCGGCCGTGGCCCGGCGCGGGGGACTAGGCGCCGCGCCGGCGCCCGCTACGCCGCCAGCGCCTCGCTCGCCGCCAGCCACTTGGCCTCGGCCTCGTCGAGTGCCTTGGCCACGGTGGCGCGGGTCTTCATCAGCGCCGGCACGCCCGCCAGCCGGTCGGCTCCCGTCGCCTTGGCCGGGTCGGCGAGGGCGGCGTCCAACTGGGCGAGGCGGGCGGTCAGGCGGGCCATGTCGGCCTCCGCCTCGCGCGCGCTTCGCTTGAGGACCACGGCCTTGGCGCGGTCGGCGGCCGATTCCTGGCGGACGACCTTGCCCGGCTTGGCCGCGGCCGCGGGCCGCTTCTCCGGCCGGGCGTCGCCGCGGCCGAGGATGCGGTCGGTATAGTCGTCGAGCGAGCCGCCGAACTCGGTCGCGTGCCCGTCCTCGACCAGCACCAGCCGATCGGCGGCGGCCTCGAGCATGTGGCGGTCGTGGCTGACGACGACGACGGCGCCGCCATAGTCGTTGAGCGCCTGGACCAGGGCCTCGCGGGCGTCGACATCGAGGTGGTTGGTCGGCTCGTCGAGGATCAGCAGGTGCGGTGCGTCGCGGGTGATCAGCGCCAGCGCCAGCCGCGCCTTCTCGCCGCCGCTCATCCGCCCGACCTTCTGCTCGGCCATGGCGCCGGAGAAGCCGAAGCGGCCAAGCTGCCCGCGCACCGCCGTCGGCTTGGCGCCGGGCATCAGCCGGGTCATGTGCTCGAGCGGCGTGTCGTCGGCGTCCAGTTCCTCGACCTGATACTGCGTGAAATAGCCGACCTTGAGCTTGGTCGTCGCGCCGACATGCCCGTCGAGCGCCGGCAGCTGGCCGGCGAGCAGCCGCGCGAGCGTGGTCTTGCCGTTGCCGTTGCGCCCGAGCAGCGCCAGCCGGTCGTCGGGGTCGAGGCGCAGGTCGATCTGGCTGAGGATCGGCACGCCGTCGTAGCCGACCGCGGCATGGTCGAGCTGGACCAGCGGCGGCTTCAGCGCGGCGGGCGAGGGGAAATCGAAGACGAGGCTGGGGTCGTTGGCGACCTCGGCGATCGGCTGCATCCGCGCCAGCGCCTTCTGCCGCGACTGCGCCTGCTTGGCGGTGGAGGCGCGCGCCGAGTTGCGGGCGATATAGTCCTGCAGCTTGGCGCGCTGCGCCGCCTGCGCCTCGCGCGCGCTGGCCAGTTGCGCCAGCCGCTCGTTGCGCTGCCGCTCGAAGTCGTCGTAGCCGCCCGGATAGAGCGTCGTCTGGCCGCCCTGGAGGTGGAGGATATGATCGACGACGTTGTTCAAGAGGTCGCGTTCGTGGCTGATGACGATCATCGTCGCGCGGTAGCTCTTGAGGAAATTCTCCAGCCACAGCGTCGCCTCGAGGTCGAGGTGGTTCGACGGCTCGTCGAGCAGCAGCAGGTCGGGTTGCGAGAACAGCAGCGCGGCGAGCGCCACGCGCATCCGCCAGCCGCCCGAATAGCTGTCGAGCGGGCGGTGCTGCGCCGCCTCGTCGAAGCCCAGGCCGACGAGGATGCGGGCGGCGCGCGCCGGAGCGGTATGGGCGTCGATCGCCGTCAGCCGCTCGTGGATCTCGGCGATGCGGTGCAGGTTCTCCGCCGCGGCATGGTCGAGGCCGTCCTCCTCGGCAAGCAGGGCGGCGCGCTCGGTGTCGGCGGCAAGCACCGTTTCGAACGGCGTCGCGCTGCCGGCCGGCGCCTCCTGCGCGACATAGCCGATCCGCGCCGCCTTGGGCATCTCGATGCCGCCCTCGTCGGGCACGGTGGCGCGGGCGATCAGCTTCATCAGCGTCGACTTGCCGGCGCCGTTGCGGCCGATCAGCCCGACGCGCGCGCGCGGCGGGATCGCCGCCGAGGCACGGTCGAGGATGACGCGCCCGCCGAGGCGGACCGTGACGGCGTTGATCGTCAGCATGGCCGGGCGCTTAGCACGGGATGCTGCAACGCGGAAGGCGCGAGCCTCAAGGCGTCCGAGCCTCGCCATGCGCCGCGCTCGCGCGTAGAGCCGTCCGACAACGCAGCGACGAGGCAGAACCATGGCCGACCCGACCGAAAGCAGCATGACCGGCGTGCCGCGCAAGCGCGCCGTCGCCCACCAGTCGACGACGCTGGGCAACCACAAGCTCCATCCCGTCGACGATGATGATGGGCTATGGCTTCGATCCGGCGCTGTCGGAGGGGTCGCTCAAGCCGCCGATCTTCCTCACCTCGACCTTCGTCTTCGAGAGCGCGGCCGACGGCAAGCGCTTCTTCGAAGGCATCACCGGCGTGCGGCCGGGCGGCGCCGAGGGGCTGGTCTATTCGCGCTTCAACGGCCCCGACCAGGAGATCCTCGAGGACCGGCTGGCGCTGTGGGAGGACGCCGAGGACGCGCTGGTTTTCTCCAGCGGCATGTCGGCGATCGCCACGACCTTCTTCGCCCTCGTCCGGCCCGGCGACGTCATCGTCCATTCGGCGCCGCTCTACGCCGCGACCGAGACGCTGATCGCCCGCATCCTCGGCGCGCTATGGGCGTGACCTTCCTCGATTTCCCCGCCGGCGCGACGCAGCCGGAGATCGAGGCGGTCATCGCCCGGGCCAAGGCGCAGGGGCGGATCGCGGCGATCTATCTCGAGAGCCCGGCGAACCCGACCAACGCGCTGGTCGACGTCGAGGCGGTGCGCGATGCCCGCGCCGCCGTTCTCGGCGATGGCGGCGAGCTGCCGCCGATCATCATCGACAACACCTTCCTCGGGCCGCTGTGGGCACAGCCGCTGCGCCAGGGTGCCGACCTCGTCATCTACAGCCTGACCAAGTATGTCGGCGGGCACAGCGACCTCGTCGCCGGCAGCGTGCTGGGCGTCGAAGGCGGCGATCCTGCCGGTGCGGATGACGCGCAACACCATCGGCACGATCACCGATCCGCACACCGCCTGGATGCTGCTGCGCAGCCTCGAGACGCTCGAGCTGCGGATGGAGCGCGCCGGCAGCAACGCCAAGGTGGTCTGCGACTTCCTCAGCCAGCATCCCAAGGTCGAGCGCGTCGGCTACCTCGGCTTTCTCGAGCCCGGCACCCGCCAGCACGACATCTTCACCCGCAACTGCCTGGGCGCGGGCTCGACCTTCAGCGTGCTGGTCAAGGGCGGCGAGGCGGAGGCCTTCCGCCTGCTCGACCACCTCAAGCTGGTCAAGCTGGCGGTCAGCCTGGGCGGCACCGAAAGCGCTCGCCTCGCACCCGGCGGCGATGACGCACCTGTCGGTCGCCCCGGCGCGCAAGCCGGAGCTCGGCATCACCGACAATCTCGTCCGCGTCTCGATCGGCGTCGAGCACCCGGACGACCTGATCGCCGACTTCGCCCAGGCGCTTGCCGCGGTCTAGTTGCCAGCCGCGCCGCGGCGTGGGAGACGCGGCCAAAATCCTTGGGAGTGTACGGTGCGCGAGATCAACCACCTGATCGGCGGGGCGAGCGTCGGCGGCGACCGCCGGGCCGACGTCTTCGACCCCAACACCGGCCGCGTCCAGGCCCGCGTCGCGCTGGCCGATGCCGGCACGGTCGACGCGGCCATCGCCGACGCGGCGCGGGCGCAGCCGGGCTGGGCGGCGACCAACCCGCAGCGCCGGGCGCGCGTGCTGTTCGAGTTCAAGCGGCTGGTCGAGAACGAGATCGGCAGCCTCGCCGAGATGCTGTCGGCCGAGCACGGCAAGGTCGTCGCCGACAGCCGCGGCGACGTCCAGCGGGGCCTCGAGGTGATCGAGTTCGCCTGCGGCATCCCGCACCTGTTGAAGGGCGACTTCACCTCCGGCGCCGGGCCGGGCATCGACGTCTACTCCCTGCGCCAGCCGCTCGGCGTCGTCGCCGGCATCACCCCGTTCAACTTCCCCGCGATGATCCCGATGTGGATGTTCGGCGTCGCCATCGCCTGCGGCAACGCCTTCGTCCTCAAGCCGAGCGAGCGCGATCCCTCGCTGCCGGTGCGGCTCGGCGAGCTGATGCTCGAGGCGGGCGCGCCGGCAGGCGTGCTCAACGTCGTCCACGGCGACAAGTCGGCAGTCGACGCGCTGCTCGATTCGCCGACGATCCGCGCGATCAGCTTCGTCGGGTCGAGCGACATCGCCCATTATGTCTATTCGCGCGGCACGGCGAACGGCAAGCGCGTCCAGGCGATGGGCGGGGCCAAGAACCACGGCATCGTCATGCCCGACGCCGACATGGATCAGACCGTCGCCGACCTCGTCGGCGCGGCGTTCGGCAGCGCCGGCGAGCGCTGCATGGCGCTGCCGGTGGTCGTGCCGGTCGGGGCGCGGACGGCGGACACGCTGCGCGAGGCGCTGCTGCCCGAGATCGCCAAGCTGCGGCTGGGCACCTCGACCGATCCCGACGCGCATTACGGCCCGGTGGTCAGCGCCGCGCACCGGGCGCGGATCGAGCACTATATCGGCATGGGCGTCGAGGAAGGGGCGGAGCTGGTCGTCGACGGCCGTGGCTTCACCCTGCAGGGCCACGAGGGCGGCTTCTTCGTCGGACCGACGCTGTTCGACCATGTCAAGCCGACGATGCAGAGCTACCGCGACGAGATCTTCGGCCCCGTGCTGCAGATGGTCCGCGCCGATAGCCTGGCCGAGGCGATCCAGCTGCCGAGCCAGCACCAGTACGGCAACGGCGTCGCCATCTTCACCCGCAGCGGCCCGGCGGCCCGCGAGTTCGCCGCGACCGTCGATGTCGGCATGGTCGGCATCAACGTGCCGATCCCGGTGCCCGTCGCCTACCACAGCTTCGGCGGCTGGAAGCGCTCGGCCTTTGCCGACATCGGCATCCACGGCGAGGAGGGCGTGCGCTTCTACACCAAGGTCAAGACGGTGACGCAGCGGTGGCCGGGGCTGGACGCCGCCGCGCCGGTAACCGACAGCAGCTTCGTCATCCCGACGATGAAGTGAGGTGCCGATGCCCGAGACCCTGCTGATCGAGCGGCACGGCGCCGTCACGCTGGTCCGCCTGAACCGCCCGCAGGCCCTGAACGCCCTCAATCGCCAGGTGCTCACGGAACTGGTCGCGACGATGCACGACTATGACGCCGACGACGGGCAGCGCTGCCTCGTCCTGACCGGCAGCGACAAGGCGTTCGCCGCCGGCGCCGACATCAAGGAAATGGCCGAGCAGTCGTTCGCCGACATGTACGGCAGCGACTTCTTCGGGGGATATGAGCGGGTTACCGCAACGCGCAAACCCTGGATCGCCGCCGTCGCCGGCTTTGCCCTGGGCGGCGGCTGCGAGCTGGCGATGATGGCCGACTTCATCCTCGCCGCCGACACCGCCAAGTTCGGCCAGCCCGAGATCAAACTTGCCGTAACTCCGGGCATGGGTGGCTCGCAGCGGCTAACACGCTGTATCGGCAAGGCGAAATCGATGGAGATGTGCCTGACCGGGCGCATGATGGACGCCGCCGAGGCCGAGCGCGCCGGTCTCGTCGCCCGCGTCGTCCCCGCCGCCGACCTGATCGACGAGGCGCTGAAGACCGCCGCCACCATCGCCGCCATGGCCCCGCTGGCGGTCAGAGCGGTCAAGGAACAGGTCGACGCCGCGTTCGAGATGCCGCTCAGCGCCGGTATCCGCTTCGAGCGTCGGCTGTTCCACGGCCTGTTCGGCTCGGCCGACCAGAAGGAAGGCATGGCCGCCTTCGTCGCCAAGCGTCCCGGCGTGTGGACCGGCCGATGAAGATCGGCTTCATCGGCCTTGGCCATATGGGCTCGGGCATGGCCGCCAATCTCGCCAAGGCTGGGCATGCCGTCGCCGCCTTCGACCTCAGCGACGCCGCGCTGGCCCGCGCCGAGGCCGATGGCTGCACGCCGCGCCGCCAGCGCCGCGGCGGCCGTTGCCGGGGCGCGACGCGGTGGTGACGATGCTGCCCGCCGGCCGGCATGTGGCCGCAGGTTTATGGCGAAGCGGTGTTCGCCGCCGCGGACGCGCAGGCGATCCTGATCGACTGCTCGACGATCGACGTCGCCACCGCGCAGGCGGTCGCCGCCGACGCGCAGGCGCGCGGGCTGGCGATGGTCGACGCCCCGGTCTCGGGCGGCACCGCAGCGGCGCAGGCCGGCACGCTGACCTTCATGGTCGGCGGCAGTGACGACGCCTTCGCCACCGCCCAGCCGGTGCTCGCCGCCATGGGCAAGGCGGTGATCCACGCCGGCGCGGCGGGCATGGGGCAGGCGGCGAAGATCTGCAACAACATGATCCTGGGCGCAACCATGGTGGCGACGGCCGAGGCCTTCGTGCTGGCGGCGAAACTCGGCCTCGATGCGCAGACCTTCTTCGACATCAGCAGCAAGGCCAGCGGCCAGTCGTGGTCGATGACGAGCTACTGTCCCGTCCCCGGCCCGGTGCCGGCGGCGCCGTCGAACCGCGACTATGACGGCGGCTTCGGCGCCAGCCTGATGCTCAAGGACCTGAAGCTCGCCCTCGCCGCCGCCAGCGGTGCCGGCGCCAGCGTCCCGATGGGCGCGCAGGCGGAGGCGCTATACGAACTGTTCGCCGGGCTCGGCGGCGGCGGCAAGGACTTTTCGGCGATCGTCAAGCTGCTCGACGGCAGCTGGCGGCCGTGACCGACCCGCGCACGCCGGTCGTCGTCGGCGTCGGCCAGGTCGTCGACCATTGGGACGGGCGCGACCCGGCCGTCGCGCCGAGCCCGCTGTCGCTGGCCGCCGCCGCCACCCGCGCCGCACTGGCCGACAGCGGTGCGCCCGACCGCCTCGCCGCGCGCATCGACCGCGTTGTCGCCGTGCGCACGATGCTCGATTCGATCCCGGGGGCGCCGCAGCCGTTCGGGCGCTGCGCCAACCTGCCGCTGAGCGTCGCCCGGGCCGCCGGCCTCGCCCCGCGCGAGGCGATCTACTCGGTCGTCGGCGGCGACCAGCCGCAGGCGCTGGTCGGCGAGGCGGCGGCGGCGGTGTTCGCCGGCGAAGCCTGCGCCGTGCTGATCGCCGGAGCGGAGGCGACGGCGGCGATGAAGGCGGCGGTCCGCGCCGGCCACGCGCTCGACTGGTCCGCCGGGGTCGAGGGCCCGCTCGACGACCGCGGCCTCGGTGCGCCGCTGCTGACGCCCTACGAGCTGGCGAACGGCCTCGGCATGCCGACGACGACCTATCCCGCGTTCGAACACGCCCTGCGCGCCCGCCTCGGCCTCGACCGGGCGGCTTACGCGGCGCTGATGGCGGAGCTATGGGCAGGCTTCTCGCGGGTCGCCGCGGCGAACCCCTACGCCCAGTTCCCGCGCGCCCGCTCCGCCGCGTGGCTGGCGACACCGAGCGCCGAGAACTACCCCGTCGCCGACCCCTATCTGAAGTGGCACGTCGCGCAGGACGCGGTGAACCAGGGGGCGGCGGTGATCGTGACCACGGTCGGGGAGGCCGACGCGCTCGGCCTCGACCCGGCCAAGCGCGTGTTCCTCCACGGCCACGCCGCGGCGAAGGACGCGACGCCGACGGCGCGGCCCGACCTGTCGCGGTCGCGGGCGATCGCGGCGGTGCTGGCGACGGTGCTGGCGGCGGCGGGCAAGACGACCCGCGATATCGCCGCCTTCGATCTGTACAGCTGCTTCCCCTGCGCCGTGCTGCTCGCGGCCGAGGCACTCGGGCTCGACTGGCGGGAGGTGCCGGCGACGGTCACCGGCGGGCTGCCCTTCTTCGGCGGGGCGGGGAATAATTATTCGCTGCACGCCATTGCGACGATGGCCGAGCGACTGCGGGCCGCGCCCGGGAGCTTCGGCCTCGTGCTGGCCAACGGCGGCTTCCTGTCGAAGGAGGCGGCCGGCGTCTATTCGACCGCGCCCGCCGCCTGGCATGCGCCGAGCGCGGCGCCACAGGCCGCGATCGATGCCGAGGCCGGACCGCCGCTCGTCGCCGCCGATTGCGCGGGGACGATCGAGACCTACACCGTAACCTATGCCAAGGGGCAGGCGCAGCACGGCTATGTCGTCGCGACGACGCCGGCAGGGCGGGTTCTCGCCGCGACCCGCGACGCGGTGCTGCTCGCCGCGCTGGCCGAGCGCGACCCCGTGGGTCGGTCGGTGCGGGTGGTGCACGAAGCGGGACGCAACTGCATCGCCGCCTTCGACTGAACCGCTACGCCGGCATCCCGGCGAACAGCGTCAGCCCCGGCGGCAGGATCACCCAGTCGGGCTTGTCGCGGGTGAAGATGGCGATGGTCGGGACGAACGCCGCCGCGTCGTCGAGCGTCCCGGCGTAGACGGTGTGGCGCACGTCGACCCCGACGATGCCGCCGAAGACGAGGGCGCCGCACGTCGGGCAGAAGTTGCGCACCGCGTCCGACCCGCGCGCGGAGGGGCTGGTGAACTGCCGCGCCTCGCCGGTGATCGTCAGGTCAGCGGCGGCGAACCCCATGAACGGAATGAAGCCGGAGCCCGAGGCGCGGCGGCAGTCGGCGCAGCAGCAGTAGCCGGCGAGGGTAGGCGGGGCGGAAGCGTGCCAGCGGAGGGCGCGGCAGAGGCAGGCACCGGTGAGGGGGAGGGGCATGTAGGAAAGCTACGGCAGGTCGCATGGCGCGGCAAGGAAGTCCGGTATTCGCCCAATTGCGGACATTACGATCAGATATAGCGGAGCTTCCAGCGCGCTCCGATAGTTAGGACACGCCCGACATGGACATTGTTGAATGGACAAGCTTCCCGCTGGATGGGCGTATCTTGGCTCAAGCCGTCTCGGCTTGAAGGCGCCGATCGCGGACTCGGGCATATGCCTACCGGTTACGCTGCATCAGTTTTACAAAATTTGGGCGGTGGATGCCCCAGCCCTAAGCGTCACATTCGACCCGATCAGCGGCATCCCATGTGAGCGCAGGAGAACGGTCATTTTAGCCGTAGACGTGGGTGCAATTCCGGCTAGCCAACGTGATGTCCAGCAAGCCTTTGCCGAACGTATTTTCCTACCTAGCACTTATTCAGTGGATGACATCGATAGAAGCGCTGCCATTCGACTCAACCACCAGACGCGAGTGGCAAACTTTTGTGTGCGAGGGCTCACCAATTGCATTGAGCCACCGTCCACTGGCGCTAATCCCCAAGGGGCAGAGAAGGCGCAAGCTTGCATAAGACATATGGTAGCCGTCGCTCGGACGGAGCGTCGGCTTTCCACCCATGCCAGACATGAAGAAGCCCGTCGCGGCAAAGCCGCGCCGGTCGTCGGACGGGTTCGGCGGAAGGCTCCTCCGCCCCGCCGGTCGCGCGAATGGCAAGTCACGCCGAACGCGGAATTCGCCGAAGGGGCAAATTCCGCGTTCGGCGTCGCCGCCTATCGCTTCGAGAACTGGAAGCTCTTGCGCGCCTTGGCCTTGCCGTACTTCTTGCGCTCGACGACGCGGGGGTCGCGGGTCAGGAAGCCGGCGTGCTTGACGGCGGCGCGCAGCGCCGGCTCGAACCGGGTAAGGGCCTGGCTGATGCCGTGCTTGACCGCGCCGGCCTGGCCCGACAGGCCGCCGCCCTTGACGGTGGCGACGACGTCGTACTGGTCGCGGCGCTCGGCGACGTCGAACGGCTGGTTGATGACCAGGCGCAGCGTCGGGCGGGCGAAATACTCGGTCTGGTCGCGGCCGTTGACGACGATCTTGCCCGATCCCGGCTTCAGCCAGACGCGGGCGATCGCGTTCTTGCGCTTGCCGGTGGCATAGGCGCGGCCCTGGGCATCGATCTGCTGCTCGCGCAGCGGGGCGGCGGATACGCCGTCGTTGTGGAGGGCGGCGGCCTGGGCCGCGTCGCCCTGGAGCGCGCCCAAATCGGCGAGCGACTGGCGGTTGTCGTCGATCATGCTGCGTCACCCGTGGCTGCGGCGGCGGTCGAACCCGTCCGGCCGATGGTGTTCTTGAGGTTCATGCCGGCGACGTCGAGCACCTCCGGCGACTGCGCCGCGTGCGGGTGGTCGGGGCCCTTGAAGATACGCAGGTTGCGCATCTGCTGCCGGCCGAGGGGACCGCGCGGGACCATCCGCTCGACGGCCTTCTCGAGGACACGCTCGGGGAAGCGGCCGTCGAGGACCTTCGCCGCGGTGATCTCCTTGATCCCGCCGATATAGCCGGTGTGGCGATAATAGACCTTCTGCTTGGCCTTGTTGCCGGTGAACCGAACCTTCTCGGCGTTGATGACGATGATGTTGTCGCCGCAGTCGACGTGCGGCGTGAAGCTGGCCTTGTGCTTGCCGCGCAGGCGGTTGGCGATCAGCGAGGCGAGGCGGCCGACGACGAGACCGTCGGCGTCGATCAGCAGCCACTTCTTCTCGACGTCGGCGGGCTTGACCGACTCTGTCATGCGCGAAAGCATTTTAAGGGTGTCCGGATGCGATTGAGCTCGCGGCTAATCGCCGATCGCTGCCGACAATGCAAGCAAAATGGCGGCTTTCGCCGGTGGTATTATGATACCGCCGCAGGCCGGAGACTCCATTGCGCCGTCCACACCGTCGCCGCCAGCAGCGCCGCGGCGCAGGCCTGGTGGGCGGCGGCGAGCGGAATGGGGACGCCGTGGACGATGGTCAGGACACCCAGCGTGAACTGCAGCACGACCAGGCTCGCCAGCGCGGCCGCGCGGTTGCCCGCCCCGGCGCGGAAGGTGACGAGGGCGACGGCCAGTGCGCCCGCTGCCACGGCATAGGCGAGGGTGCGGTGGACGAACTGGACGCTGACGGGATCGCCGACCAGGCTGGCCAGCGGCGGCACGACCTGCCCGAACATCAACGGCCAGGTGTCGGCGGCGTGGCCGGCGCGAAGGCCCGCGGTCAGTGCGCCCCAGACGATCTGCACCGCGAGCAGGGCGAAAAAGGGCGCGATCCAGCGATGCGGGCGCGGCCGGCGCGGGACAGCGGCAGGCAGCAGGTCGAGCGCCGTCCACAGGCTCAGCGCCAGGATCGTCAGCGCCGTGCAGAGATGGAACGCCAGCCGCTCGGGCGCGACCGAGGGTCGGTTCACCAGCCCGCTCGCCACCATCCACCAGCCGACCACCGGCTCCAGCGCGCCGAGGGCGAGCAGGACCAGCAGCCGCCGGCCGAAGCCCGCCGGGATCTGCCGCCGGACGGCGAACCACGCCATCGGCACGATCAGCGCGGCGACGAACACGCGCGCGATGACGCGGTGCAGCCACTCCCAGAAGAAGATGCCCTTGAACGCCGCCATGCTCATGCCGGCATTGACCAGCACCCCCTGCGGGCTCGTGCGGTAGGCGGCATATTCGCGCGCCCAGTCGGCGGCGGTGAGCGGCGGTACGATGCCGCCGACGGGATCCCAGCGAACGATCGACAGGCCGGATTCGGTCAGCCGCGTGATGCCGCCGACGACGACCATGACGAAGACGATCCCCGCCACGGCGAACAGCCAGGCGGCGAGCGCGCGGGGACGGGCGTGCGCCTCGGCGGCGGGAAGGGCGAGCGCGGCGGTGGCCATGGGGCCGCCCTATGCCGCGTGCCGACCGCCGCGCCAAGACGGCAGCGCGTCGCGCCCCGGGCGGTGTTGCGGCGACGCATCGCCCGCGCCGCGATTCAACTTGGGCGCGGCGGCGAAGGTTCGACATCGCCGAAGCCATCGGCTAACCGGAAGGTTACGTTTCATCCTTGCAGGTGCCCGTTCCGTGAGCCAACGCCCCCTGACCCCGCTGCTCGATGGCGTCGACACGCCCGCCGACCTGCGCCGTCTTGCCCCGGCCGACCTTCGCCAGGTTGCCGACGAGCTGCGCGCCGAGCTGGTCGACGCGGTCAGCGTCACCGGCGGCCACCTCGGCGCCGGGCTCGGCGTCGTCGAGCTGACGGTCGCGCTCCACTATGTCTTCAACACGCCCGACGACACGCTGATCTGGGACGTCGGCCACCAGGCCTATCCGCACAAGATCCTGACCGGGCGCCGCGATCGCATCCGCACGCTGCGCGCACCAGGGCGGCCTATCGGGCTTCACCAAGCGCAGCGAGAGCGCCTACGACCCCTTCGGCGCAGCGCATTCGTCGACCTCGATCTCCGCGGCGATCGGCTTTGCGGTCGCCAACAAGCTCGCCGACCGGCCGGGCAAGGCGATCGCGGTCATCGGCGACGGCGCGATGAGCGCGGGCATGGCGTACGAGGCGATGAACAATGCCGAGGCGGCCGGCAACCGCCTGGTTGTCGTCCTCAACGACAACGACATGTCGATCGCGCCGCCCGTAGGCGCCTTGTCGGCCTATCTCGCCCGCATCTACTCGTCGCGCCCGTTCCTCGAGCTGCGCGATCTCGCCAAGGCGCTCGCCAAGCGCACCATGGGCCCGATCCTGCAGCGCACAGCCAAGCGCGCCGAGGAATATGTCCGCACGCTGGCGAGCGGCGGCTCGCTGTTCGAGGAACTCGGCTTCTATTACGTCGGGCCGATCGACGGGCACAACCTCGACCATCTGATCCCGATCCTCGAGAATGTCCGCGACGCCGCCGAGGGGCCGATCCTGGTCCATGTCGTCACGCAGAAGGGCAAGGGCTATGCCCCGGCCGAGGCGGCGGCCGACAAGTACCACGGCGTCCAGAAGTTCGACGTCATCACCGGCGCGCAGGTCAAGTCGAAGGCGGGTGCCCCGCAGTACCAGAACGTCTTCGCCGCCCAGCTGATCCGCGAGGCCGAGGCCGACGACCGGATCGTCGCCATCACCGCCGCCATGCCGTCGGGCACCGGCCTCGACAAGTTCGCGGCGAAGTTCCCCGACCGCACCTTCGACGTCGGCATCGCCGAGCAGCACGCGGTGACTTTCGCTGCCGGAATGGCGGCGCAGGGGATGCGGCCCTTCGCCGCGATCTATTCGACCTTCCTCCAGCGCGCCTACGACCAGGTCGTCCACGACGTCGCCATCCAGAACCTGCCGGTGCGCTTCGCCATCGACCGCGCCGGGCTGGTCGGGGCCGACGGCGCGACGCACGCCGGGTCGTTCGACGTGACCTATCTGGCGACGCTGCCCAACTTCGTCGTCATGGCCGCGGCCGACGAGGCCGAACTGACGCACATGGTCCACACCATGGCCAAGCACGACAGCGGCCCCATCGCTGTCCGCTACCCGCGCGGCGAGGGCACCGGCGTCGCCATCCCCGAGGCGCCCGAGGTGCTGGAGATCGGCAAGGGCCGGATCGTGCGCGAAGGCAAGACCGTCGCCATTCTCTCGCTCGGCTGTCGCCTCGGCGAGGCGCTCGCCGCGGCCGACGATCTCGACGGTCGCGGCCTGTCGACGACGGTCGCCGACATGCGGTTCGCCAAGCCGCTCGACGAGGCGCTGATCCGTAAGCTGGCCCTCAGCCACGACGTGCTGGTGACGATCGAGGAAGGCGCCGTTGGCGGTTTCGGTGCCCACGTGCTGACCTATTGCAGCGACACCGGCCTGAGCGACGGCGATCTCAAACTCCGCACCATGCGCCTGCCCGACATCTTCCAGGACCAGGACGCGCCGGGTGCGCAGTACGCCACCGCCGGCCTCGACGCCGCGCACATCGTCGAGACGGTGCTGAGTGCGCTGCGGCACAACAGCGTGGGGGTGGTCGAAGGGGTGCGGGCCTAGCGGTCGGCACCCGTCGCCGCCGCCTCGACAAGCGCGCCCGCCGGCGGCACAAGCGGGCGGGGGAGGGCCGACACGTGCAAGACGAGACGCCGCGCGAGCGGGCCCGGCGCAAGTTCGTCTTCGGCGTGCTTGAGCAGCTGTCGAACATCCTCGGCGCGATGTCGGCGAGTGTCCTTGTCGTCGGTCTGGTCGTGCCCAGCATCGCGGCGTTTTCCGGCATGGCCCGGGTGTCGGCGGCGGCCGCGGCGCAGGTCGCCGGCCTGGTCGTCGGATTCGCGCTCGTCGCCGGGATCACGGCGGCGACGGTCCGTGGACTGGCGCGCGCCATCGACGACGACGCCGGACCATTTTTCCGCCGCGCGCGCCGCGACGACCTGTTGAGCGGGGGCGGGTGATGTCGCCGATGGCCGCCACCCAGTCGGCGTTCGCCGTCGGTATCGCCCTGGTGCTGGTCGCGCTGGCGGTCGCCGTCGCGCTCTACCTCTGGGTTCGCCGGCGACGGTGACTTCGGCGGGGCGCAGGAGCCTGCGGGCCGATCAGGCGCTCGTCGCGCTCGGCCTCGCCGAAAGCCGGACGAGGGCGCAGGCGCTGATCCTTGCCGGCCTGGTCTTCGCCGGCGACCGGCGGATCGACAAGGCGGGGCAGGCGGTCGCGTCCGACGTGCCGCTGACGGTCAAGGGCCGCGACCATCCCTGGGTCTCGCGCGGCGGGGTCAAGCTGGCGCACGGCCTCGACTATTTCGGCTGGGACGTGGCGGGCGCGGTGGCAATCGACGTCGGCGCCTCGACAGGTGGCTTTACCGACGTGCTGCTCAGCCGCGGCGCGGCGCGCGTCTACGCCGTCGACAGCGGCACCAACCAGCTTGCCTGGAAGCTTCGCCAGGACCCCCGCGTCGTCGTCCTCGAACAGACCAGCGCCCGCATCCTGACCGCCGAGCATATCCCGGAAGCCGTCGATCTGATCGTCTGCGACGCGAGCTTCATCGGCCTGGCGAAGGTGCTCGCGCGCGCCGCTCGCCTTGGCCAAGCCGCAGGCGCGGCTGCTGGCGCTGATCAAGCCGCAGTTCGAGGCCGGGCGCGGCGAGGTCGGGAAGGGCGGCGTTGTGCGCGATCCGGCCGTGCACGCCCGTGTCTGCGGAGAGGTCATGGAAATGCTCACGACCGCGCATGGCTGGCGCGTCGTCGGCGTCGAGCCGAGCCCGATCACCGGGCCGGAAGGCAATATCGAGTTCCTCATCGCGGCCGAGCGTTGAACCGGCTATGGTGCAGCGCCACATCGGCTGCTAGAGGAGAGCGCCATGCAGTCGCAGAACCGTATTTTCGAGGACATGTCGAAGATCGCCACCTCGGCGATGGGCACGATGGCCGGGGTCGGCCGCGAGGTCGAAACCATGGTCCGTGCCCGCGTCAAGGAACTCGTCGGCGGCCTCGACATGGTCGAGCGCGATGAATTCGAGGCGGTGAAGGCGATGGCGGCCACAGCGCGCGCCGAGGTCGAAGCGCTGAAGGCCGAAATTGCCGCCCTTCGTGCCGGCGCAGCTACTCCGCCCGAGACGACGGAAAGTGTGCCGATTGTCTAGTTACCCACAAGATATGGGTATTGTCGCAGAAACATCGCTTGTGCCTCGGACGCGCTACGGGCAGCCTGCGGCCGTGCTGCACGGGAGGCCGGGCTGGTGACGAACCTCGACATCGACTTCCAGCCGGCGCCTGCCGCGCCGATCGACATGCTCGAACATTATTTCAACGCGCACGGCTGGGCGTTCGAGCGGACCGGCGACGAGGAGATTACCGCTTCCGCGGCAGGGTCGTGGGGCAGCTATCAGCTGCGCGCGCTGTGGCGTGAGGACGAGCGGGTGCTGCAGTTCATCGCCATGCCCGAAATCCGCGTTCCCGACACCAAGCGGGCGGCGATGTACGAGACGCTCGGTCTGATCAATGAGCAGCTGTGGATCGGGCACTTCGAGATGTGGGCCGCCGACGGTACGCTGCTGTTCCGCCATGCCACCCTGCTCGACAGCCCCGATGACGAGGAGGAGATCGACCTCACGCTTGGCCAGGCCGAGATGCTGGTCGATGCCGCCATCGACGAATGCGAGCGGTTCTATCCGGTTTTCCAATTCGTCCTGTGGGCCGGCAAGTCGCCGGCCGAAGCGATCGAGGCGGCGCTGCTGGACACAGTGGGCGAGGCATAACGTGCCGGCGCCGGGCAGCCTGTGGCTGGTCGGGGCCGGCAACATGGGCGGTGCCCTGCTCGCTCGCTGGCGGGCGGATGGGCGCGAGGTCCGTCGTCGGCGACCCCCGCCTCGGTCTTCATCTGCCCGACGACGGGATCCCTGAAACCGTCGTTCTTGCCGTCAAGCCGCAGGTCTGGCAGGCGGCGACGGCCGTGCTCGGCGAGCGCGTCGGCACCGGCACGCTGGTCATATCGATCATGGCCGGGGTCCCGCTAGCCGCGCTGGCGGCGCGCTTCCCCGGCGCGACGGTTGTCCGCGCCATGCCGAACCTGCCGGCGGCGCTGGGGCGTGGCATCACTGGTCTGTTCGGCCGGGACGCCGGTACCGCCGACCGCCAGCGCGCTGACGCGCTGTTCGCCGCCGCCGGCGAAACGGCTTGGCTCGACGACGAGGCGGACTTCGCGGTGCTGACGGCGGTGTCCGGGTCCGGCCCGGCCTATGTGTTCGCTCTGGCGGAGGCGATGACCGCGGCTGCCGTCACGGCCGGGCTGACGACGGGGCTTGCGGCGCGGCTGGCGGCAGCGACGGTGACCGGCGCGGCGGCGATGCTTGAACATGGGGGCGACCCGGCGGCACTCCGGGCGCAGGTCACCAGCCCCAACGGCACAACGGCCGCCGGACTGGCGGTGCTGCTGCCGACGTTGCCGACTCTGATGCGCGACACGGTCGCCGCGGCCGCGGCACGCTCGCGCGAACTGGGACGTTAGGGGCGTCATGGACCGGATCCTTCGTGCCTGGGCGGACGTCATCTCGCGAGAGGGCTGGGCCGGCGCCCGCATCGATCTCGTCGCGGACGCCGCCGGCGTCGCCACGGACGTGGTGGCCGCAACGCTGCCCGACCGCTTCGCCGCCGTCGCTGCGATGTTCCACTACACAGAGAGAGCCGCGCTGGCTGAGGCCGGCGAGCGCGGCAGCGTTCGCGACCGGCTGTTTGCCATGATCATGGCGGGGGTCGATGCGGCGCAGGACCTGCGCCCCGCCATGACGGTTCTTGTCGCGGCCGCTCCGCGCGATCCTGCACTGGCATTGTTCCTGGCGCTGCATCTGCCGATCCCACTCGGGCGCATCGCCGAGGCGGGGAGTATTGCCGGCGCAGGTGGGGTGGTCCGCGTGCCGGCACTCGGCGCGATCTGCCTGGCGGTCGCTAAGGTCTGGCTGGACGATGACAGCGCGGACCTCGGCCCAACGATGAAGGAACTCGATCGCCGGCTGGCGCAGGCGGAAACCTGGGCGCGGCGGCTGCCGCACCGCGTCGCTTCGGCTAAGCCGCGCGCTCTGCCGGCGCTTCCCGTTGCAGCGCCTCCACCACCGCCCGGTCCTCCGGTGGGATGAGGCCAGTCAGCACCTGCCAGAAGCCGGTAACTGCTGCCTGGCCGGCGTGGCCGTAGGCGCGGGTGACGCCGTCGCGCAGGCATTCGAAGAGTTCGGTTTCGAGCTGCTCGCCTGCCGGCGTCAGGCTGAGCATGCGCTGCCGCCGGTCGCGCGTGCCGACCGTCTGTACGACGAGGCCGCGGGTCTGCAGGTCGCCGAGCACCCGGCTGAGCGACTGCTTGGTGATATTCAGCAACTCGAGCAGATCGCCGATCGGCAGCCCCGGGCGGCGGGCGATGAAATAGAGGGCGCGGTGATGCGCGCGGCCCAGTCCCTGTTGCGCGAGATGCGCATCGGCGCCTTTGACCATGTTGCTATAGCCGAAGTAGAGAAGCTCGATCCCGCGACGAATTTCGGCTTCACGCAGGAAAAGCGCCGAGGCGGCGAGAGGCACGGTCCGGCGGGTAGTTACGTCAGCCATGTTGACGTTTTTGCCACCGAATGTTACGCACGGCAAGCAAATCCCGCAACAAACTGAATATGGATGCTCCGATATGGCGCTGCTCGAGCCCACGTTCGATGATCGCGACGGGCAGATCTGGTTCGACGGGCGGTTGGTGCCATGGCGCGACGCGCGTGTGCACGTCCTGACCCACGCCCTCCATTATGCCAGCGCCGTGTTCGAAGGGCTGCGCTGTTACGATGGCGAACCCTATGCTTTGGCCGAACACAGCCAGCGACTGATCAACTCCGCCCGCCTGCTCGGTTTCGAGCTGCCGTGGTCGCGCACGGCGATCGAGACCGCGGTGCGCGACACCATCGCCGCCAACGGGCTGAGTGACTGCTACGTTCGCCCGATCGCATGGCGCGGGTCGGAGCAGATGGGTGTCGCGGCGCAGAAAACGAAGCCGCATATGGCGGTCGCGGTATGGCCGTGGGGCGCCTATTTCGGCGACGAGGCGCTGACCAAGGGGCTGCGGCTCAACGTGGCGCAGTGGCGGCGCCCCGCGCCCTATACCGCCCCGACGCGAGCCAAGGCGGCCGGCCTGTACATGATCTGCACCCTTTCAAAGCATGCCGCCGCCGATGCGGGCTACGACGATGCGTTGATGCTCGACTGGCGCGGGCAGGTGGCCGAGGCGACCGGGGCGAACATCTTCTTCCTCAAGAACGGTGTGCTGCATACGCCCACCCCCGACTGTTTCCTCGACGGCATCACCCGCCGCACCGTCATTTCGCTGGCGCAAGCGCGCGGCATCGAGGTCGTCGAGCGGGCAATCTGGCCAGAGGAACTGGAAAGTTTCGAGCAGGCGTTCCTCACCGGCAGCGCTGCCGAGGTGACGCCGCTTGCCGAAATTGGGCCTTGGCGGTTCGTCGTCGGCGCACAGACGCGCGATCTTGCAGCGGCATACAGCGCGCACGTCCGCCGCCGCAGTTCGTCGCGGCTTCCGGGCGATACATCGCTCCGGGTGGCGTAAATGAGGAGATGCTGCTATGCAGCAGTGGCAATGATACTAAAACTTTCATGATGTTGTGAAAGGGGCATGGCGGGGGACGCGGCAACCGGGGGGCAGTTCGCGCGTTGTGTGGCAAATGGATGGTCTCCGGATGAAGTATCGCTACCCTCTTTCGCTGGCTGCCGCGACCGGATTGCTGTGGATTATCCCGTCCGTGGGAACGCAGGGCATGGGGACGATCGGCCAGCGGGTGGCTCACCCCGACGCGTTTCTCTTCGGTCCCAGCGTTGGCCGTGCGCCTCTGGCGCGCGCAGATCACACCGCCGAAAGCGCCCTTGGATTTTGACCTGCCGGTTTGACCGCGCGGCGGTCGCTTCGTAAAGCGAACTCGTCGAAGCAGCAGTGTCAGTTAGGGGACTACATGTGACGCGCCGTTGGCGAGCTGCGATGGCGCTCGGCGTCATCGCCTTGAGTCTGCCGGCGGCAGGGCAAAGCCTGGACCCGAAGGTGCTGCAGCAGCTGCAGAGCCAGCTTGGCGCAGGGTCGACGACGCTGCCAACGTCAAATCAGGTTGATACCGCGCGCACTACCGACCGTACCGGCAGCGCCGATTCTGCGCTCACCCCGGGCGTGCGCGTTGATACCGATGAGGAACAGGCTCTCCGCCGCGAACAGTCACGCCAGCAACTCGACCGTCTCTACTCTGCCTCGCCGATCGAGCGCGAGTTTCGCGCCCGCTTGTCCGACCCGACCCTGCGCCAATTTGGCTATGATCTGCTGCAGTCGGGCCAGCGCGGCAGCCCCGGCAGCCTGACCGGCAGTGTCAGCGACAGCTACGTTGTTGGCATCGGCGACGATCTTGTCGTTCAGTTCCAAGGGGGGACCAACGATAGCAGGACGGTCCGCGTCGATCGGGAAGGGCGCATTGTCGTCGGGGCATTGCCACCGATCTACGCCGCTGGCCGCTCGCTGGGCACCGTCCGGCGCGAGCTCGAGGCGGCGACGAAGCGGACACTGCTCGGTACCGAGGTGTTCGTTTCGCTCGGCTCCGTTCATGCCATCACCGTCTTCGTCGGCGGCGAGGTCGACCGGCCGGGCCAGTATAATCTGACCTCGCTGTCTGACGTCGGCGCCGCGCTATCACTCGCCGGCGGCGTCCGCCGCTCGGGCTCCCTGCGCAACGTCCGGGTGGTCCGTGCCGGCGGGGGATTTACCGTCGATCTATATGGGCTGCTCGGCATCGGTACGCCGCCGGCAGTGCGCCTGCAGGACGGCGACCGGATTGTCGTTCCCGTCATCGGCGATACCGTTGCCATTGCCGGTGCCGTGGCGCGGCCCGGCATCTACGAAGTGCGTCGTGGCACCAGCGTCGGCGCTGTGCTCGATTACGCCGGCGGCGCACTGCGCCCGCGCGGCAATACGCTGGCGATCAGTCGCATCGCCGCTGGCGGCGCCGAGACCTTCGTCCGTGCGGCGAGCCTGTCGGCACGGGTCGAGCCTGGCGATGCCATCCAGATCGTCGGCGGCAGCGCCGGCGGGGCAACAGGTCGCGTCGTTCTTCGCGGCTATGTCGAGAACCCTGGTCCGCGTCCGCTCGTGGCGACGCCGACCGTGCGCGACCTTGTCGGTGACGTCGCCGACCTGCGCTTCGACACCTATCTGCCGATGGCGGTCTTGATCCGCCGCGATCCCGTGACGGCCGCGCGCGTGTTCCAGCCGGTCAATCTGGTCACCGCGCTGCGGGGTAATTCGGTGCCGCTGCGCAGCGACGACCGGCTGTACGTCTTCAGCCGCACCGATATTGCCTTCCTCAACAGCATTCCCGTCCGCCGCATCGCGCTGGGTCAGCCCAACCCGTATCCCGAGTGTCGCTCGCTGGCGCGGCTCGAGGCTCTCGTCGGCGATACCAAGTCGGCGCGCTTCGACGTCGTCACGCGCGGTGCCTTCATCGTCGACCGCGGGGGCCAGAGCGATGTCGCGGTCGGCGGCAACCTGCGTGCCGCAGCGCGGGGCGACGAGGGTGTGCGGACCGGCAGCGATGCGCTCGCCGGCCAAGCGCTCGCTACCACGGGGCTTTCCGGTCAGCCGGCCACAGCGCAGGCGGCCGGGCAGGCCGGCGGTCTAACCGCAGCGCAGCAGGCACAGGCGGTTCAGAACGCCTCGGACCGCACGACGCCGGCGTACGGTCCCGACGGTCAGCGTCTCACCGGCGGCGAGACGCTCAGCCGCTGCCCGCTGGTCTTCGAGGAGGAGCCGGAACTGCTGCCGGTGCTGATCGAGAACGCCGTTGCTGTTGGCGGTGCGGTGCGTTCGCCGGGCGCCTACCCCGTCGCCGGATCGCTCACCGCCCGCGACCTCGCGGCGGTCGCTCAGGGGACCATTCCCAATATCGGCGATCTGACGCTCGACCTGTCGCACGGCGGCGATCTGCAGCGGATCGCCGTGACGGGTGACGACGCGCTGATCGCCACGCGGGTCCGCGCCGGCGATGACCTCCGCTTCAACGCGGCGCAGCCGCCGTTCGAGAACGGCGGCGTTCTCCTCACCGGAGAGGTGGCGCGGCCGGGCCTGTATACCATCCGCCGCGGCGAGCACCTTTCGGAGCTTATCGCCCGCGCCGGCGGCATGACCGGCCTCGCCTATCCTTACGGCACTGTCTTCACGCGGCGCAGCGTCAAGGAGGCGCAGCAGGAGGGCATCCGCCGGACGACGCGCGAGCTGACCAACGGCTTCATCGCCGCTGCGGCGCGCAAGACCGGCACCGGCGGCGGCGGCGACACGGCCGCGATCGCGACGCTGATCGGGCAGCTCAGCTCGGTCGAGGCCGCCGGCCGTGTTGTCGTCGAAGCCGACCCGCGGGCGCTCGCGCTGCGCCCCGATCTCGATACCGTCCTCGAATTGGGCGACACGGTGTTCGTGCCGAAGCGGCCCAACTATGTGCTGGCGCTGGGCGATGTCAGCAATCCCGGCGCCCTGCAGTTCGTCGCCGGCAAAACGGCGATCGACTATATCGGCGAGACCGGCGGCACGTCGAAGACGGCGGACAAGCGCCGCATCTTCCTCGTCCTGCCCAACGGCACGGCGCAGCCGCTGCGCGATCTCAAGGCGATCAACGCCAAGGTCATCGTGCCGCCGGGCAGCACGATCATCGTGCCCAAGGACATCGACCCGCTGTTCACGCTCGACCTGATCCGCGACGTGTCGGGCATCTTCGGGACGCTGATCTCCTCGATCGCGACGGTCAGCATCCTCGCGACGCGCTGAGGCGCGGGCATGTTCCCGCTTCTCTGCGCGCTGTTCGGCGCCGCGCTCGCCGCCGCGATCGGCAGCGCGGCGACGCCGCTCGGGCGTCGCCTCGGCCTGCTCGACTTTCCCGATGATCCGGGGGGGCGGAAACTGCATGCCCGGGTGACGCCCTTGGTCGGCGGGCTGGCGGTAACGCTCGCCGTGACTGGGGCCGTTGCGGCGACGGCGCTCGCCGGGCCCGGCGGCAGCGCCATCGTCGACCGCGACCTGGTGCGTCTGGGATGGGCCGTCGCCGGGATGTTCCTGATCGGCGTGGCCGACGACCGGTTCGAGCTCAGCGTCCGCATCCGCCTCGTGCTGGCGACCGTGGTCCTCTTGGCGGCGGTGGCCGACGTGCCCGACTTCGCGATCACCTTCATGCGCTTCGGCCATGCGCCGGCGCTGACGCTGCTCGGGGCCGCCAGCGTGCCCTTCACCCTGCTCTGCCTCGTCGGGCTGCTCAACGCGGTCAATATGGCCGACGGCAAGAACGGCATCGTCATCGGGCTGGCGCTGATCTGGTCGGCCTTCCTCCTCGTCTATCTGCCGCCGACATTGCGGCCGGTGATCGCTGCGGTCGCCGGGACGCTGGCAGTGCTGTTCGTCTTCAACCTGCGCGGGCGGCTGTTCCTGGGCGACGGCGGCAGCTATGCCGTGTCGGCGCTGTTCGGCCTGCTGGCGATCGCCGCTTACAACCACGGCTTCGCCCGGATCGGCGCCGACGATGTCGCCCTGCTGTTCGCCGTGCCGGTGTTCGACACGCTGCGCCTGGTCGTCAGCCGCGCGGTCGAGCGCAAGTCGCCCTTCGCCGGCGGCCGCGACCATCTCCACCATTATCTCCATGCCCGGATCGGCTGGCCGCGGGGGCTGTACATCTATCTGGCACTGGCGGCGCTGCCGCTGGTCGCGGCGGCGCTGCTGCCCGGCACGGCGCTGCTGTGGCTGGCGGCGGCTCTGGTCGCCTATGTCGCGGTGCTGGTCTGGGCGCGATGACTTGTCATCGGCCGGCAAGGGCGTAGAACCCGCCTCCGCCACTGGGGCGTCGCCAAGCGGTAAGGCACCGGTTTTTGGTACCGGCATCCGCAGGTTCGAATCCTGCCGCCCCAGCCAGCCTTACGCCGGGGGCTCCTCCTCGGGGCTGGGCGCAGGGAGGGCCGGGGCCGTGTCGCCGGGCGCTACGATGCCGTGCGCGCGGGCGAAAGCGGCCAGCCGCGGCGCGGCGGCGCGCGCGGCGGCGAGGTCGGCCTCGCCTTCCGCCTGCTGCCCGAGCCGCACCCGGGCGATGCCGCGGCCGAACAGCGACCATGCGAGTTTCGGCTGCTTCGCCAGGACGGCGTCATAGTCGGCGACCGCGCCCTTCAGGTCGTCGCGGCGCAGGCGGACGAGGCCGCGGCTGTCGAGGAAACTGACGTTGCCGGGTTCGAGCCGGTGGGCGGCGCTGCAGTCCTTCTCGGCGAGGTCGAGGCCGGTGCCGGCGAGCGCGCGCGCCCAGCAGCGGGCATTGAGCGCCTGCGCCTGCTTGACGTCGTCGCGGTGGACGGCGAGCCACAGGTCGAACTGGGCGATCGCCTTGGGCAGCTCGTCGAGGCGGCTGTAGAGCGCGCCGAGCTCGAAGCGGACGTCGGCCTCGCGCGGGGCGGCGGCGTCGGCGGCGGCGAGATCGGCGAGTGCGCCCGCCCGGTCGCGCCCGCCCAGCCGCGCCAGCGCCCGGCGCAGCAGCGTCGGCACGTCGCCCGGCTTCAGCTTCAGCGCCGCGTCGAGGTCGGCCATGGCGAGGAACGGCTGGCGGTTGCCGGCATAGGCGGCGGCACGTTCCGACAGATAGCGCGGCTCGGCCGGGGCGAGGGCGATGGCCTTGGTCAGGTCGGCGATGGCGCGGGCATAATCGCGGCGGGCGGCGAAGGCGGCACCGCGCCGGGCGAGATCCTCGGCGGTCGTCGGCTCGTCCTTGGCCGGTCGCGTCGGCTGCCGCCGCCTCGGGCGGCGGCGCGGGCGAGCGCAGGTTGAAGACGTTGCCGCCGTTGTAGGTGAAGTAGAGCTTGTGCAGGTCGCGGGCGACATAGACGCGGTGCGACAGGAAGAAGTCGGCGCCGAGCAGCATATCGGGGGCGTCGACGCCGCCGACGAGTTCGTCGATGACGCGCAGCCGCGTCTTCTTGATCTCCTCGTCACCGATCTTGAAGCTGTCGACGGGGACGATCCATTCGCGCACGCCGCGTTTGCCGAAGCCGGTGGCAAAGCCGGCGGCGACCGCGCCGGGCCCGTTGACGTCGAGCCCGGCGCGGGTGGCGGCGGCGCGGGCCAGCGCCGAGGTCGACGCGCCGGTGTCGAACAGCACGCGGATGGCGACGCCGTTGACGAAGGCCTTGGCGACGATCCGCGTCGGGCGCGTGCCGACGCCGAGTTCGGTCGGAATTTCGGACCCCGTGCCGGGCGCCCAGTAGGGGAAGTTGTCGCGGACGCAGCCTTCCGGCCTGATCAGGCGGACGGCGCCGTGGGCGAGGTCGTATTCGGCGTCGCCGATGCCGAGGACATTGTAGCCGATGACGCCGCCGCTGTCCTGCCCGACCTCGCTGCCGCCGACCAGGAACAGGATCTTGTGCAGCGTCTGGCCGGCGATGCCGAACTCGCGCACGGTGGTGACGCTGACCGTCGCCTCGCCGCCGACGCCGCGCATGGTGAAGCCGAACGGCGCCAGATCGAGATGCAGCGCGAACTGCCGCGCGCTGCCGGGCGTGATGATGCTGTAGAAGGCGCCGCTGTCGACCAGGAAAGGTTCGTCGGCGCCGTTGATCTGCGCCGTCGTCGTCGGCCGCAGGCCCTGCATGGTGATCGGCAGCGTCGCCATGACGTTGAGCTGGCACTTGGCGGCCGCCGGCCCGGCGAGCGCGAGGGCAGCGGCGAGGAGGAGCGCGTTCCGCTTCATACGCCTGCGGCCTCTGCAATGGCGACGACGCGCCGCGCTTCGATCAGATGCAGCCGCTCGACCATGCGGCCGTCGATGCGCAGCGCGCCGGCGTGCGCCGCATCGGGCGCGGCGAAGGCGGCGATCACCGCGCGGGCATGGGCGACGGCGTGCGGGTGCGGGGTGAAGGCGGCGTTGGCGGCGTCGATCTGGCTAGGGTGGATCAATGTCTTGCCGTCGAAGCCGAACGCGGCCGCCTGGGCGCATTCGCGGGCGACGGCGGCGGGATCGTCGAGCGCGTTGACCACGCCGTCGAGGGCGATCAGCCCATGGCCGCGGGCGGCGAGGACGATCTGCGTCAGCACCGGCAGCAGCGGCGTCCGCTCGGGGCCCGGCGTGCAGCGCATCGCGCTGGCGAGGTCGTTGGTGCCGGCGACCAGCGCCGCGAGGCCGGCGATGCCGCCGCCCTCGACCAGCGCGTCGAGGCGCAGGACGGCGCGCGGCGTCTCGATCATCGCCCACAGCGGCGGGCGCTCGCCGAGGATCGCCCGGGCGGTCGCCAGTTCCGCCGGCAGCTCGACCTTGGGCAGCAGCACCGCGTCGGGCGGCGCGACGGCGGCAAGCGCGGCGAGGTCGTCCTCGCCCCACGGCGTGCCGAGCCCGTTGACGCGGATCACCGTCTCGCGGGTGCCGAAGCTGCCGATCGCCGCCACCGCCGCGGCGCGGGCCGCGACCTTCGCCTCGGGCGCGACGGCGTCCTCGAGGTCGAGGATGACGACGTCGCAGGGCAGCGTCCGCGCCTTGGCGATCGCCCGCGGGTTCGACGCCGGCAGGTACAGCGCGCTGCGGCGCGGGCGGAGGGTCGGCACCGCGCGGTTCCTCAGGCGAAGGTCACACGAAGGTCACGCCCGCGACGTCGATTCTCAGTCCGCCCTCGCCGGCAAGATGACCAGCAACCCGTGTCCGCCACCGCCGTCCACTCCGCGACAACCGCCTCACGGCGCCACGATAGCGCGGACCGGCGGGCGTAGGACAGGAGAAAAGCCGGGCTTGCGCGCCGCCGGCTGCCGCGCCACCGTGGCGCGATGAAGGCCATCATTTCCGCCGCGCTGCTGCCGCTCGCCGCGCTCCTCACCGCCGCCGCGCCCGCGACCGACCCGGCGGCGCTGAAGGCGACGATCACCGCACTGGTCGGCTTCGGCACGCGCCATACGCTGTCGAGCGCGACCGATCCCGCGCGCGGCATCGGCGCGGCGCGGCGCTGGGCGGCGGGCGCGGCTGACCGCGCTCGGCACCGCCTGCGGCGGCTGCCTGGCGGTCGAGACGATCGGCGATACCTTCACCGGCCCGCGCGCGCCGGGCGGGGTGCGCGTCGAGGATGTCGTCGCCGTCCAGCGCGGCTCCGGCGATCCCGACCGCGTCGTCATCGTCCAGGGGCATATCGACAGCCGGGTCAGCGACAGCCTCGACGCGACCCATGACGCGCCCGGAGCGAACGACGACGGCAGCGGCGTCGCCGTCGTGCTCGAGGCGGCGCGCCTGCTGTCGCGCGAGAAGTTCCCGGCGACCATCGTCTATGCCGTGCTGTCGGGCGAGGAGCAGGGGCTGTGGGGCGGGCAGCTGCTGGCCAGGACCGCCAAGGCGCGCGGCTGGAAGGTCGCCGCCGTGCTCAACAACGACATCGTCGGCAACACCCATGGCATCGGCGGCGAGCATATCGACGATACCGTGCGGGTGTTCAGCGAAGGCTTGCCCGCCGCCGCCTCGCCCGACGAGCTGAAGGCGATCCGCGGCACCGGCGGCGAGGACGATTCGCCGTCGCGGGCACTGGCCCGGGCGGTTGCGCGCGTCGCTGCGAGCACGAACGGTCTCAAGGTCTTCGCCGTCCACCGCCCCGACCGCTTCCAGCGCGGCGGCGACCATCTGCCGTTCCTCGACGCCGGCTTTCCCGCCGTGCGCCTGACCGAGGCGACCGAGAACTACGACCGCCAGCACCAGGACCTGCGCACCGAGAACGGCCGCCGCTATGGCGACACCATCGACGGCGTCGACTTCCCCTATCTCGCCCGCGTCGCCGCGCTGAACGTCGCGACCCTGCGCGAACTCGCCACCGCGCCGGCCGCGCCGCAGGGCGTGACCATCGCCGGCGCGGTCAGCGACGACACGACGGTGGCATGGAGCGCGGTGGCGGGCGCAACCGGCTACCGCGTCGTCTGGCGGCGGGCGGACGGCGGCACCTGGACCGACCATCGCGACGTGCCGGCGACGGCGACCACGCTGGTCCTGCCGCACGTCAACATCGACGACCATTTCTTCGGCGTGGCGGCGCTGAACGGGGCAGCGGAAAGCCTCGTCACCTTCGCCGGCCCGGTGCCGCGTCCGGCCCCCGGCACCACCCGCTGACGCAACGATAACAAGGGGATCAGGGATGCATCGTACGGCCACGCTGCTCATCGCCATGGCGCTCGCCGCCTCTGCCAGCGCGCAGGAGGCGCATCCCGGCGAGGCGGCCTTCCGCGCCACGTACAAGGAGCTGGTCGAGACCAACACCGCGCATTCGACCGGATCGTGCACGCTTGCCGCCGAGCGCATGGCGGCGCGGCTGAAGGCGGCGGGCTTCCCGGCGAGCGACCTCCACCTGTTCAGCGTGCCCGAGGCGCCCAAGGACGGCGGCCTCGTCGCCGTGCTGCCGGGCAGCGACCCGAAGGCCAAGGCGATCCTGCTGCTGGCCCACCTCGACGTCGTCGAGGCCAACGCGCGCCGACTGGACGCGCGATCCCTTCACGCTGATCGAGGAGAACGGCTTCTTCTACGCCCGCGGCGCGTCGGACGACAAGGCGATGGCGGCGATCTACGTCGACACGCTCGCCCGGATGAAGGCGGAGGCGCGGCCGCGGCGGACGGTCAAGCTGGCGCTGACCTGCGGCGAGGAGACGACCGGCGTGTTCAACGGCGCCGAATATCTCAGCCAGCACGAGCGGCCGCTGATCGACGCCGCCTTCGCGCTCAACGAGGGCGGCGGCGGGCGGCTGACGGCGGACGGCAAGCCGCTGCTGCTGGCGCTGCAGGTCAGCGAGAAGACCAGCCAGAACTATACGCTGACCGTGACCAACCCCGGCGGCCACTCGTCGCTGCCGCGGCCCGACAATGCGATCAACAGCCTCGCGGCGGCGCTGACCAAGGTTGCGGCCTATCACTTTCCGGTGAAGATCGACGCGACGACGCGCGCCTTCTGGACCAAGACCGCCGGCATCGTCCCGCCGCCGCTCAACGCCGCGATGACGGCGATCGCCGCCAACCCCGACGATGCCGCGGCCGAGGCGGTGCTGGCGCACGATCCGCTGTTCAACTCGACGCTGAGGACGACCTGCGTCGCGACCCTGGTCGACGCCGGCCACGCCGAGAACGCCTTGCCGCAGCGGGCGAGCGCCAACATCAACTGCCGCATCTTCCCCGGCGAGACGGTCGAGGGCACGCGCGACCGGCTGGCGAGCGTCATCGCCGATCCCGCCGTCGCCATCACCGCCAAGCCGCGCCGCGGGCCGATCTCGTCGCCGGCGCCGCTCGACCCCGCCGTCATCGCGCCGGCGCAGAAGCTCGCGGCCGAGGTGTACCCGGGCGTGCCGCTGGTGCCGATCATGTCGACGGGGGCGAGCGATTCGATCTACCTCGCCGCCGCCGGCATTCCCTCCTATGGCGTCCCCGGCATCTTCTACGAAGGCGACGGCGGCGGCATCCACGGCCTCAACGAGCATATCCGGGTGAAGTCGGTGCTCGACGGGCGCGACTATCTCTACCGCCTGGTCCGCCTGTACGCCGAGGCCCGGTGACCTTCCCGATCGACGCCGTTCGCGCGCGCTTCCCCGCGCTGGCCGTGACCGACGACGGCCGGGCGCGTGTCTACTTCGACGCGCCCGGCGGCACGCAGGCATGCGACGCCGCGATCCAGGCGATGGCCGCGCACCTCGCCGGCGGAACGGCCAACAGCGGCGGCGCCTTCGCCAGCTCGGTGGCGACCGACGCGGCGAGCGCCGCCGCGCACGCGGCCATGGCCGACCTGCTGGGGGCGGAGCCCGACGAGATCGCCTTCGGGCCGAACATGACGTCGCTGACGCTGGCCGTCTCGCGCGCGCTGGCGGCCGACTGGGGGCCGGGCGACGAGCTGGTGGTGACGCGGCTCGATCACGACGCCAACGTCGCGCCGTGGCTGCGCGTCGCCGCCGACTGCGGCATGACCGTGCGCTGGCTGGACTTCGATCCCGCGACCGGGGTGCTGGCGGTCGACACGCTGCCCGACCTGCTGAACGACCGCACGCGGCTGGTCGCCGTCGGCATGGCGTCGAACGCGCTCGGCACGCTGACCGACGTCGCGGCGATTGCGGCGTGCGTCCGGGCGCACGCGCATGCGCTGGTCTTCGTCGATGCGGTGCAGGCGGTGCCCCATGTCACCGTCGACGTGACGACGCTGGGCGCGGACCTGCTCGTCTGCTCGCCGTACAAGTTCTTCGGCCCGCACGCCGGCGTGCTGTGGGGCCGGCGCGAGGTGCTGGCGCGGCTCGGCGCCTACAAGGTGCGGCCGGCCAAGGACGGTCTCGCCGCCCGCTTCGAGACCGGCACGCCGTCGTTCGAGGCGCAGGCCGGCGTCGCCGGGACGATCGACTATCTCGACTGGCTGGCGCGCGAGACCGGCGACCGCAGCAACGACCGGCCCGGGCGGCTGCGCGCGGCGATGGCGGCGTGCGGCGCTCATGAACACGATCTCGGCGCGCGGCTGCTTGCCGGGCTGGCGACCGTCCCCGGGCTGACCCTGTATGGGCCGCCGACGATGGCCGGGCGGGTCCCGACCTTTGCCTTCACCATCGCCGGCCATGCGCCCGACGCCGTCGCGGCGCACCTCGCGGCGCGCAACATCTTCGTCTGGTCGGGGCATTTCTACGCGGTCGAGGTCGTCGCGCGCCTGGGGCTGGCGGAGGCGGGCGGCCTCGTCCGCGTCGGGCTGGCGCATTATTCGACCGCCGCCGAGGTCGATGCGCTGATCGCCGCGCTGCACGAGCTGTAGCGGCCGCGGATGCCTGCGGCGATCCGCTGACAAGAGCGACCGGGCGACGGGTTCGCAGCGCCGCGGCCGTCGCTCGCCCGCTCCCGGCGTCCCAGGCCTAGCCGTAGCGGCGCAGCAGCCCGGCCAGCCGGCCCTGGACCCGCACGCGCGACGGCAAATAGCGCTGCGTCTCGTACATCGCATTGGCCGGCTCGAGCTCGACCATGCCCTTGGCGTGCTTCAGGTATTTCAGCGTCGCGTCGCTGTTGTCGACCAGCGCGACGACGATGTCGCCGTCGCGCGCCGTGTCGCAGCGGCGGATGAGGGCGAAGTCGCCGTCGAGGATGCCGGCGTCGATCATCGAATTGCCCGACACCTCGAGCGCATAATGGTCGCCCGGGCCGAGCAGGGCCGCGGGCACCGACAGCAGACGGTCGTCCTCGAACGCCTGGATCGGCTGCCCGGCGGCGATGCGGCCGTGCAGCGGCAGGGTGACGACATCGTTCGCCGGCTCGGGCGTGCGACGGCGGAAGTCGGCGTGGACGACCTCGCCGCGCGCGGCCTCGCTGCGCGGCGGCGCGACCCCCTGCGACACCTGCCGCTGGACGACCTCGGGCATGCGCAGGATCTCGAGCGCACGGGCGCGGTTGGGCAGGCGGCGGATGAAGGCGCGTTCCTCGAGCGCGTTGATCAGGCGGTGGACGCCCGACTTCGACTTGAGCTGCAGCGCCTCCTTCATCTCCTCGAACGACGGCGAGACGCCGCTCTCGTTGAGGCGACCGTTGATGAAGGTCAGCAGGTCGTGTTGCTTGCGCGTCAGCATAGGTCCTCCGAAGGAACTTATACGGAACGTTTAGGCAACACCAGATATGGTGTCAAGCGCGATGCACGGCACCAGCGTTCCCGCCGTGGTTACCGGCGCGTTCGCCTCGCGGACGATCAGGACATTGCTGTCGGCGAGCACGTGGAGCATGGCGCTGTCCTGCCGCGCCGCAGGCGCAACGCCGCCGCCCGTCAGCCGCGCGCGAAGATAGTCGCGCCGCCCGCCATTGGCCGGCAGGTCGACCGCCGCAGGCAGGGCGACCGGCACCGGCAGCGGCGCCGGATCGCCGCCGAGCCGCTTCAGCAGCGGCACGATGAACAGGGTCGCGCAGACGAAGGCCGACACCGGGTTGCCGGGAACGCCGACGATGCGCACGGCCCCCAGCCGGCCGCTGAGCATCGGCTTGCCCGGGCGCAGGGCGATCTTCCAGAAGTCGATGTCGGCGCCGAGGTCGCGCAGCACGGGCACGACGAGGTCGTGATCGCCGACCGAGGCGCCGCCGATCGTCACCAGCACGTCGGCGTCGGCGTGAGCGCGGACCGCCGCCACCAGCGCCAAGCGGGTGTCGGCGACGATGCCGCCGTCGATCACCTCGGCGTGCGGACCGAGCAGGGCGGCGAGCATGACGCCGTTCGAGCTGACGATGGCATCGGGCCCTGGCGTTGCGCCGGGGGGCACCAGCTCGTCGCCGGTCGCCAGCAGCGCGACGCGCGGGCGGCGGTGGACGGGCAGGGCGGCGTGGCCGCTCGCCGCGGCGACGCCGATCCGGGCCGGGGTGACGCGGTCGCCGGCCCGGGCGACGGTCGTGCCGGCGGCGAAGTCGAGCCCGGCGGGGCGGATGTGGGCGCCCTCGCGCGGCGGGCCTGCGCCGGTCAGGGTCAGCGCCGCGCCGTCGCGGGCGACGTCCTCCTGGACGATCACCGTGTCGGCCCCGGCCGGCAGCGGCGCGCCGGTCAGGATACGGACCGCCTCGCCGGCGCCGACCGTGCCGGCGAAGCGGCGGCCGGCGGCACTCTCGCCGATGATACGCCACGGCCCGGGCAGGTCGGCCCAGCGCACGGCATAGCCGTCCATCGCGCTGGCGGCGAACGGCGGCTGCGTCAGGCGGGCGATCACGTCCTGCCCCAGGATGCGGCGATGCGCGGCAGCCAGGGGCACGTCCTCGACCGGCAGCGGCGCGACGCCGGCGAGCAGGCGCGCCTGCGCCTCGTCGACGCCGACCAGCGCGGTCACGGCGCCTGCCACTCGCCCGAGCGGCCGCCGGCCTTGCGCAGCAGGCGGACGCCGCCGATGGTCATCGCCCGGTCCATGCTCTTGGCCATGTCGTAGACCGTCAGCAGCGCGACGGTGACCGCTGTCAGCGCCTCCATCTCGACGCCGGTGGTGTGCGTCGTGCGGACGGTCGCGGTGGCGCGGATGCCGGTCGCCTCGAGGTCGAGGTCGAGCGCCACCCCGCTCAGCGGCAGCGGATGGCACAGCGGGATCAGGTCGGCGGTGCGCTTGGCGGCCATGATGCCGGCGACGCGGGCGACGGCGAGGACGTCGCCCTTGGCCGCCGTGCCGTCGCGGATGGCGGCGAGGGCATCGGCGGCGACCGTGATGAAGCCCTCGGCGACGGCCTCCCGCGCCGTCGTGTCCTTGGCCGAGACGTCGACCATCCGCGCCTCGCCGGCGGCGTTGAGGTGGGTCAGGCTCATGCCGCGACCGGCGCGGCGAGCAGCGCCCGGGTCGCGGCCTCGACGTCGGCCTGGCGCATCAGGCTCTCGCCGACGAGGAAGGCACGGACGCCGTGCGCGGCCATCGCCGCCAGGTCGGCGGGGCCGGTCAGGCCGCTCTCGGCGACGAAGGTGCAGCCGGCCGGCGCGCGCCCGACGAGTTCGTAGGTGCGGGCGAAGTCGACCGAGAAATCGCGCAGGTCGCGGTTGTTGACGCCGATCAGGCGCGAGCGGAGCCGCAGCGCGCGGTCGAGCTCGGCGGCGTCGTGAACCTCGACGAGCACGTCCATGCCGCGCTCGGTCGCCGCCGCCTCGATCTCGGCCGCGGCGGTGTCGTCGAGTGCGGCCATGATGACGAGGATCGCGTCGGCCCCGATGGCGCGTGCCTCGGCGACCTGCCAGGGATCGACCATGAAGTCCTTGCGCAGGACCGGCAGGGCACAGGCAGCGCGGGCGGCGACGAGGTAATCCTCGTGCCCCTGGAAGTACGGCGCGTCGGTCAGGACCGACAGGCAGGCGGCGCCGCCGGCGGCATAGGCGCGGGCGTGGGCGGGAGGGTCGAAGTCGGCGCGGATGACGCCCTTCGACGGCGAGGCCTTCTTGATCTCGGCGATCAGGGCGAAGCCGGGCGCTGCGTCGAGCGCCGCCTGGAAGCCGCGCGGCGGGGTCTGGGCGGCGGCGGCGCGGTCAAGGTCGGCGCTGGTCCGCGTGCGCTGGCGCCGGGCGACCTCGGCGCGGGTGTCGTCGCAGATGCGGGAGAGGATGTCGGCCATCGTCGCGGTGTAACGACTGCGGGAGCGGGGGGGAACCGTCAGAAGACGGCGTGATCGCCGCGGTCGGGCGGCGCCTCGCCGGCGACGATGCGGGCGTAGTGCGCGAACAGGGTGTCGCTGCCGGTCTCGGGCGTGGCGGCGGCGTCATAGCCGTGCGGGGCGAGGACCAGCATCGATTCGGTCGCATAGTAGCGGCCGATGCGCGCGAGTTCCGCTTTGGCGGCGAGCGACGGCACGATCCGCCCGGCCGTACCGGTGACGGCGACGACGGCGTCGAGCAGGCGCGGCGAGACCCGGCGGAAGCGCGGCGGCCGGCCGGTGAGGGCGAACAGCGCCTCGCCCTGTTCGCGCGGGGTGATCGCCGGGCCGGGGCCGCCGATCGGCAGGATACGGTCGCGGCGGGCGGGGTCGTCGAGACAGTCGATGAGGAAGTCGGCGAGGTCGCGGTCGCTGACCGGCTTGCACGCCGTCAGCCGGCCGTCGCCGAACAGCAGGAAGGGCTTGCCCGCCCGGACGCGGTCGATCTGTCCCGACAGCGACTTGAAGAAGGCGGTCGGGCGGACGACCGTCCAGCGCAGGCCCGACGCCGCCAGCGCCGCTTCGGCGGCGAGCTTGGCGTGCTGGAAGGCGAGGCGCGGCTTCTGCACGCAGAGCGCCGACAGCAGGACGAAATGCCCGACCCCGGCCGCGCGCGCGGCGTCGATCGCGCCGATCGTCGCGTCGCGGTCGATCGCCGCCGCCTCGGCCGGCACGCCGGTGCGCGAGGCGAGGCAGCAGATCACCGCCTCGATCCGCTCGGCAACGAACAACGCCCGCAGCGCCGCGGAATTGGTGACGTCGGTGCCGCGTGCGCCCACCAGCGCCGCCTCGCGTCCCGGCCGTACGACGGCGACGACGTCCTCGCCCCGCGCCGCCAGCGCCGCGACCGTCGCGCGGCCGATGGTCCCCGTCGCGCCGAGGACGGCCACGCGGCGAGTTCACGCCGCCAGCCCCGACACCCGGCGGGTCACGCCGCGATCCATGCCGCCAGCAGAGTGCGTGCGCGGCCGGAGTTGATCGCCGCGGCGGCTTGCGCCACCCCGTCGTGCCAGCCCGCGGCGGTGCCGGCGACGCGGAGCGCCGCGGCGGCGTTGAACAGCACGGCGTCGCGGTAGGCGCCGGCCTCGCCGGCGAGCAGGCGGGTCAGGGCGGCGGCGTTATACGCCGCCGTGCCGCCGCGCAGGGCCGACAGCGGGTGGTGCGGCAGGCCGGCGGCGTCGGGGTCGAGGCGCTCGCTCGGGCCGCCGACCCACTTCAGCGTGCTCGGCCCGTCGATCGACAGCTCGTCGAGCGGCTCGTCGCCGGCGACGAGCAGGGTGGCGTCGGTGCCCAGGATCGCGATCGCCCCGGCGAAGACGTCGAGGAAGCTCGGCCGGGCGACGCCGATCAGCTGGCGCCGTCACCCGCGCGGGGTTGGCCAGCGGGCCGGTCAGGTTGAAGATCGTCCGGCGGCCGATCGCCCGCCGGACCGGGGCGAGCTTGCGCCAGCGCCGGGTGGTGCTTCTGCGGCGAACAGGAAGGCGATGCCGAGCTCGGCGAGCGTGTCCTCGGCCGCGGCCGACGCGCGGTCCAGGTCGAGCCCCAGCGCCTCCAGCGTATCGGCCGCGCCCGCCTGCGACGACGCGGCGCGGTTGCCGTGCTTGGCGACCGGCACGCCGCAGGCGGCGACGACGATCGCGACGGCGGTGGAGACGTTGAGCGCTGTGGCTGCCGTCGCCGCCGGTGCCGCAGACGTCGATCGCGTCCGCCGGCGCGGCGATCGGGATCATCCGCTCGCGCATCGCCTGCGCCGCTGCGGCGATCTCGATCGACGGTCTCGCCGCGCTCGGCCATGTCGCGTGAGGAAGCGCGGCGGCGTCGGCATCGCTCGCTGCGCCGTCGAGCAGTCGGGCGAAGGCGTGCGCCGCCGCCGCCCCGTCGAGCGGCGCGCGGCGTCGGGCAGGGTCACGCGGCGCGGGCGGCGCGGGTGTCGCGCCGAGCGCGCGCGTTGGGCGACGCCGGCGAGGCGTGAGGAAATTCGCCAGCAGCGCATGGCCGTGCTCGGTGGCGATGCTCTCGGGGTGGAACTGGACGCCGTGGATCGGCAGGTCGCGGTGGCGCAATCCCATGACGATCCGTCGTCGGTGCGGGCGTTGACGACCAGCGTCGTCGGGACGCTGTCGCGTCGACGATCAGCGAATGATAGCGCGTCGCGGTGAACGGCGAGGGCAGGCCGGCGAACACGCCGCTGCCGTCATGGTCGATCGGCGAGGTCTTGCCGTGCATCAGCCCGCCGCGCACGACGCGGCCGCCGAAATGCTGCGCCGATCGCCTGATGGCCCAGGCATACGCCGAGCAGCGGCCGCCGCGCATCGGCGCGCGCGGCGACGAGATCGAGGCTGATCCCGGCCTCGTCGGGCGTGCAGGGGCCGGGCGAAATCAGGAACGCCTCGGCGCTGCAGCGCCATCGCCTGCGCCGCGGTCAGCGCGTCGTTGCGCACGACCTCGACCTCGGCCCCCAGTTCCATCAGGTAATGGACCAGGTTCCAGGTGAAGCTGTCGTAATTGTCGATGACCAGGATCATGGCCGTTTCCCTAGCGGGCGGCGCGGCGGAAGGCGAGGCTGGCGGCGTTGAGCGGGTCGAGCGCGGTGCGCCCCTCCGCCGCGATCCGCGCCAGCACCGCCTCCAGCTGGTCGAGGGGGAGCGAGGCCCATGCGGGGTGGGGATAGCGGCTGTCCCACTTCGCCCCTGCCGCGGCGTCGTAGGCGATGCGCAGGAAGCAGTGGTCGGCGCGGACCGGCCAGCCTTCGGCGTCGGCGCGGGCGACCAGGTGCGCGACGACGTCGCGGGTCGCGCGGCGGAGCGCGGTGCGGTCGGGCATCGCGCCTCAGACGGCGGCGCGCAGGACCGCGCGGACGCCCGCGTGGGCGGCGTCATAGTCGAGCGTCGCGCCCAGGCTGGCCGCCATCGCGCCGATCAGCTTGGTGCCGATGCCGGTGCCCGTCGGCGCGGCGTCGCGCCGCCATGCCGACGCCGTCGTCCTCGACCGCCAGCAGGAAATGGCCGTCGTCGCGCGGCGAGGTCGACGCGGATCTCGCCCGCCTCGCCCGCCGGGATAGGCGTATTTGCAGGCGTTGGTGACGAGCTCGTTGACGATCACGCCGAGCGACACCGCGCGGTCGGTCGGCAGCCGGATCGGCTCGGCCGACCAGGCGCAGCGGCGCGCGGCGAGGTCGGGGTCGACCACGTCGCCCCCAGTTCGCCGACCAGCGCGGCGAGATAGTCGTGCATGCCGACCGCCTCGACGTCGTCGCGACGTGTAGAGCCGGCGGTGGACCTGCGCGATCGCGGCGATGCGGCCTGGGTGTCCTCCAGCGCCGCCTGGCCGCGCGGGTCGTCGAGCGCGCGCGCCTGCATCTGGACGAACGCCGAGACCAGCTGCAGCGAGTTGGCGACGCGGTGGTTGACCTCGTGCAGCAGCGCCTCGAGCCGCGCGTTCGACGCGCGCAGCGCGGTCTTCGGCCTCGGCCTTCTGCGTCGCAGCGCGACCTGCGTTCAGCGCCTGCTCGAAGGCGTTGTCGAGCAGGTCGAAGAACTCCTCGCCGACGGTCTTGACGACATAGTCGGCCGCGCCCGGCCTTCAGCGCGGCGACGGCGATGCGGCCCTCCTCGGAGCCGGTGACGTAGACGACCGGCGGCGGGTCCGGGCAGCGCGCGGAGCGCTTCGAGCGTCTCAGCCCGTCCAGGCCCGGCATGTAATGATCGACCGCGATCAGGTCGAACGCCGTCGCCGTGGCGACCGCGCACGCCCTTCGGGACCGTTCGTCGCCACGCTCACGTCATAGCCGCGGCGCGCCGAGCGCGCGCGGACCAGGCGGCGCAGCCCCTCGTCGTCGTCGATGTAGAGGATCGCGCGGGCTGGCGTCACCCCTCGCCCTCGACCTCGGGCACCTGGATCACCGACAGGAACAGCCCGAGCTGGCGGATCGCCTTGGCGAAGCTTTCGTAATTCACCGGCTTGGTGATGTAGACGTTGCCGCCGAGGTCGTAGCAGCGCTGGATCTCGACCTTGTCGTCGGTGGTGGTCAGCACGACGACCGGCGTGCGCTTGAGCCGGGCGTCGGCCTTGATCTTGGCCAGGATGTCGGTGCCGCTCATGTCGGGCAGGTTGAGGTCGAGCAGGACCAGCGCCGGGCCGTTCAGCGCCGGGCCGTCGGGCGCGTTGAACAGATAGTCGAGCGCGCGTCGTGCCGTCGATGAAATGGCGGATCTCGTTGGGGATGCCGGCGCGGCGGATGTTCTTCTCGATCAGCCGGGCATGGCCCTCGTCGTCCTCGATCATGACGATGTTGACGCTGTGCTCGCTCATCGCGGCTTCCTTCGCGGTTCGTCGAGCACGTGCGGGCAGCGACAGAGCGGAATGTCGCCCCCTCGCCCAGGCTGGAAATGCAGGTGATCGCCGCCGAGGCGATAGGCCAACGCGCGGACGTGCGCCAGCCCGATGCCTTCGCCCGGCTGGTCCTGCTGCCCGGCGCGGCGGAACAGGTCGAACACGCGGTCGTGGTCGTCCGGCGCGATGCCGCGGCCGTTGTCCACGACCTCGATGACGATGCGCGACCCCTCGACGCGGGCGGTGACGACGATCGCGCGCCGGGCGGCCGGGCTTGAGATATTTGACCGCATTTTCGATCAGGTTGGACAGGATCTGCTCGAGCGCCAGCCGGTCGCTGACCAGCGGCGGATAGGTGGCGGCGAGCGTCGATCTCGCCGCCGATCTCGGTCAGGCGGTGCTGGACGCTGTCGCGGATCGACGCCGAGCAGCGCGGCGAGGTCGATCGGCTCCGGCGTCAGCATCCGCCGGCCCTCGCGCGACAGCTGCAGGATGGCGTTGATCAGCCGGTCCATCTTCTGGGTCGAGGTGCGGATGAAGCCGATCGCCTCCGGCAGGTCGGTCTTGGCCGTCGCGCGCCTCGCGCGTCATCAGCGCCGGCGCCTCGCCGTCGGCGCGGTCGATCAGCGTCGGCCAGCGGCTCGATCGCGGCCTCCAGCTCGGCGGTGAAGCCCATGACGTTGACCAGCGGCGAGCGCAGATCGTGGCTGACGATATAGGCGAAGCGCTGGATCTCCTCGTTGGCCCGGCTGAGGTCGGCGGTGCGCTCGGCGACCGCGTCCTCCAGGCCGGCGTTGAGCTGCCGCAGCCCGTCTGCGAGCGGTCGAGGTCGGCGGTGTAGCGCAGGACGGTCGCCAGCGCGCCGCCCATGATCAGGACGATCAGCACGCCGGCGACGCCCAGAGACCAGGTTGCAGGCGCAGCTGGGCCAGATCCTCGGCGGCCGTACGCTGACGAGAAGCCGCTCCTCGTCCGCCTTCATCGCGCCGATCGTCGCGCGCAGCCCGCGCATCGAGAAGAAGCTCTCGTCGACCGAAAAGTCGGCCATCGCCCGTATCGCCGGGTTCGGGTCCTGCGCCCGGGTGATGGTCTGCTGGACGGCGCGGCGGTGGTTCTCGACCAGCGTGCGGATGACGGCGACGCGCGCCCGCTGGCTGGGGTTGTCGCGGGTCAGCCGGGCGATCTCGGCCAGCGCGGGCTGAAGGTCGGCCATCCGCCCGCGATAATTGGCCAGCGCGGTGTCGTGGTGCCACAGCAGATAGCCGCGGCGGGCGGTCTCGAGTTGCTCGGTCACGATCGTCAGCCGGTCGAGCGCGCGCTCGACCTGGAAGGTATGGACGACCCAGCTCGACCGCACCCCGTTCTCGCGCGCCGCCAGCATCGCCGCGCCGCCGGCGGTCAGCAGCAGCACGAAGCCGAGGAGCATCGCGCCCAGCACCGCGCGGCGGAAGGTGCGGCCGGTCATCGTCATGCAGGCACCAGGGCCCGGCCGGCGCGGCCGGCGAGCTCGGTCGCATATTGCCAGGCGACGCGGCCCGAGCGGTGGCCGCGCCCCGCCGCCCAGGCGAGCGCGTCGGCCGCATCGAAGGCCAGCGCGTGCGCCGCGGCATAGCCGGCGACCATGGCGAGGTAGCTCGCCTGGTCGGCGTTGTGGAAGCCGAGCGACAGGCCGAAGCGGTCGGCGAGTGCCAGCCGGTCGTCGAGGACGTCGCGGGCGTTGATCGCGCTCGCCGCCTCGGTGTCGGCGTGTTCGCGCGCGACGAGGTGGCGGCGGTTGGAGGTGACGACCAGGCGGAGGTGCTCGGGCCGCGCCTCGATGCCGCCGTCGAGGACGCTGCGCAGCGCCTTGTACTGGCGCTCGTCGGCCTCGAACTGACGTCGTCGGCGTAGACGACGAAGCGGCGCGGCACGGGCCCGAGGATGCCGAACAGCGCCGGCAGCCGCTCGAGGTCGTCACGCGCGACCTGCACCAGCGCCAGGTCGCGGCCGTCGCCGACCAGCGCCGCGTGGACGCTCCTGACCAGGCTCGACTTGCCCATGCCGCGCGCCCCCCACAACAGCACGTCGTGCGCCGCGGCGCCGTCGGCGTGGCGGGCGAGATTGGCGTGGAGCGCGTCGCGCTGGGCATCGATGCCGACGAAGCGGGCCAGCGGCTGGGCCGGAGCGGGGTCGACGGCGCGCAAGCCACCGCCGGCGAAGACGAACGCACTCCCTGCGCGCGGGTCGGCCGCGGCCGTGGTTGGCGGTGCGATCCGGTCGAGCGCGCCGGCGATCCGCGCCAGCGTGTCGGCGATGCGGGCGGCGGTCGGGGCGAGAGAGTCGCGGTCGGTCACGACCCTCCATACCGATGTCATGCCGGCGAACGCCAGCACCCATGGTCGTGTCTGCGCGCAAGCGATGGTAAACGGCCCGTGGCAAGGGCGTGCGTCTCGCGCGCGGCGCGCCGGCTGCGCCATTTGCGCGTCACCCCCGTTCCGCTATAGAGCGCGCAATTCCCTGTTTCCACGGACCAGACCATGTTCTCCTCCCCGGCCTATGCCCAGACGGCAGCGGCCTCCGCCGGCGGTGCCTATGCCGGGCTGATCCAGTTCGCGCCGATCGTCGCCATCTTCGCCATCTTCTATTTCCTGATGATCCGGCCGCAGCAGCAGCGCGCCAAGGCGCACCGGGCGATGCTCGACGCGCTCAAGCGCGGCGATGAGGTCGTCACCGCCGGCGGCGTCATCGGCCGCGTGACCAAGGTCGGCGACGACGAGGTCGAGGTCGAGGTCGCCCCGAACGTTCGCCAGCGCGTCGTCCGCGCCACCCTCGCCGATGTCCGCACCAAGCCGCTGCCCGCCGCGGCCAACGACGCGAAGCGCTGATGCTCGGTTTCCCGAAGTGGAAGGTGTGGGCGATCCTCGTCACGCTGGTCGTCGGCGTCGTCCTCGCTCTGCCCAACTTCGTGCCCCAGGCGACGCTCAGGCAGTTCCCGGCCTTCGTGCCGACGGGCACCCTCAACCTCGGCCTCGACCTGCGCGGCGGCAGCTACATCATGCTCGAGGCGGCGATCGAGGACGTCCGCAAGCAGAAGCTCGACGGGCTCGAGGAGATCGCCCGCACCGAACTCGCCGATGCCGACGGCGGCGGCGTCAAGTTCCGCGACCTCGGCATCACCAATAACGCCGTCAGCCTGACGGTGACCGACCCGACGCAGCTCGACCGCGCGGTCGAGACGCTGCGCAAGGTGACGCGCCCGGTCGGCAACCTGACCGGGCAACGCGACGTCGACGTCGCCGTCGTCGACGGCAACCGCGTCACGCTGACCCCGACCGACGCCGGCATCGTCAGCGCGACCAACAGCGCCATGGAGCAGGAGGTCGAGGTCATCCGTCGCCGGATCGACGAGCTCGGCACGCGCGAGCCGACGATCGTCCGCCAGGGCGACAACCGCATCGTCGTCCAGGTCCCCGGCCTGCAGGATCCCTCGGCGCTCAAGGCGCTGATCGGCAAGACCGCCAAGCTCGAGTTCAAGCTGGTCGACACCGATGCCGACCCGGCGCAGGTCGCCGCCGGCACCGCCCCGCCGGGCGACCAGATCCTTGCCTACAGCGACCGTCCCGGGGCCGTGGCGGTCAAGCGCCGGGCGATGATCACCGGCGACCAGCTGGTCGACAGTCAGGTCAGCCAGGACCAGAACGGCGCGCCGGCGGTCAGCTTCCGCTTCGACGCGACCGGCGGGCGGCGCTTCGCCAAGGCGACGCAGGACAATGTCGGCAAGCCGTTTGCCATCATCCTCGACAACAAGGTCATCTCCGACCCGCGGATCAACGAACCGATCCTCGGCGGCTCGGGCATCATCAGCGGCAGCTACACCACCGCGACCGCCAACCAGCTCGCCATCCTGCTCCGTTCCGGCAAGCTGCCGGTCGAGCTGAAGGTGGTCGAGGAGCGGACGGTCGGCCCCGACCTCGGCGCGGACTCGATCCGCGCCGGCAGTCTCGCCGCCGGGGCGGCGGTGGTCGCCGTGGCCCTGCTGATGATCGTGACCTATGGCCGCTTCGGCGTCTATTCGGTTGTGGCGCTCGTCCTCAACATGTTCCTGATCATCGGCGTGATGTCCGTAGTCGGCGCGACGCTGACGCTGCCGGGCATCGCCGGCCTCGTCCTGACGATCGGCGCCGCGGTCGACGCCAACGTGCTGATCAACGAGCGCATCCGCGAGGAGGCGCGCAAGGGCCGCGGCGTCGTCGCCTCGGTCGAGGTCGGCTTCCGTGACGCGACGCGGACGATCTGGGACGCCAACAGCCTCAACATCATCGTCGCCATCATCATGTTCCTGTTCGGCTCGGGGCCGATCAAGGGCTTTGCCGTCGTCCTGTCGATCGGCATCGCGACGAGCGTGTTCACCGCGGTGACGGTGGTCCGCCTGATGGTCAGCCGCTGGCTGACGCGGGCGCGGCCGAAGGCGCTGGCGATATGACCGGAGCCGTCCGATGCCGCTGAAGATCGTTCCCGACAACACCAACATCGGCTTCGTCCGGCTGCGCTACATCGCCTTTGCGCTGACGCTGCTGCTGACGCTCGGCTCGATCGGACTGCTGGCGACGCGGGGGCTCAACCTCGGCGTCGATTTCGTCGGCGGCCTGACGATGGAGGTCGCGTTCCCCGCGGCGCCGCCGCTCGACCGCCTGCGCGGCGAGGTCCGCAGCCTCAACGTCGGCGACGTCTCGCTCCAGGAGTTCGGCTCGCCGAAGAACATCCTGATCCGGCTGCCGCTGCCTCCCGGCGATCAGGCCGCGGTCCAGAAGGTGGTCGCCAAGGTTCAGGCCGACCTCAAGAGCAAATACGGCAACGTCAGCTTCCGCCGCACCGAAAGCGTCAGCGGCAAGGTCAGCCAGGAGCTGATCCGCAAGGGCGCGCTGGCGGTGCTGCTGTCGATGGCGGCCGTCGCGTTGTTCACCTGGTTCCGCTTCGAATGGCATTTCGGGGTGTCGACCGTCGTCGCGCTGGTCCACGACGTGACGGTGACGCTCGGCTTCTTCGCGCTGACGCAGCTCGAGTTCGACCTCAACGTCGTCGCCGCGATCCTGACGATCATCGGCTACAGCCTCAACGACAAGGTCGTCATCGACGACCGCATCCGCGAGAATCTGCGCAAATACCGTCAGATGGACATCGGCCCGATCATCGACCTCAGCGTCAACGAAACGCTGCCGCGCACGGTCATGACCAGCCTGGCGATGATCGTCGCGCTGACCTGTATGCTCGTGCTCGGGCCGGGCGTGATCTTCGGCTTCACCGCCGCGATGCTGCTCGGCATCGTGGTGGGCACCTATTCGTCGATCTTCGTCTCGTCGTCGCTGCTGATCACGCTGGGCGTCAAACCGAAGATCGAGGTGGCGAAAAAGGCCGGTCCCCCGGCCGGCGCGGAGCGCGTCCGCCGGCCCTAGATCCTTGGCCGAACGGTCAATGCCCCCATGTCGCACCCTCGTGCGTTGCACCGCAGCGAACGGCAGGGAGACGACCTTTGGAACTGTGGGGCGGCCACGAGTGCACGGTCAACCGCGTCGGCGACGTCTACCGCGACCAGACGCGGCTGACCGGTCACGAGGAGCGGGTCGACGACCTCGCCCGCTTCGCCGGGCTCGGCCTGCGCCGCCTGCGCTATCCGGTGCTGTGGGAGCGTGTCGCTCCCGCGTCGCCTGGCGCACGTGACTGGCGGTGGAGCGACGAGCGTCTGGCCGAGATCAGGCGGCTGGGCATGGCGCCGATCGTCGGCCTGCTCCACCACGGCAGCGGACCGGAGTATACCAGCCTCGTCGCCGATGATTTCGTGCCGCTGTTCGTCGACTATGCCGCCGCCGCCGCCGAACGCTATCCGTGGGTCGACGACTGGACGCCGATCAACGAGCCGCTGACCACCGCCCGCTTCAGCGCGCTCTACGGCCACTGGTATCCGCACGCGCGCGACGAGCGGCTCTTCTGGGTCGCCGTGCTCAACCAGGTCGAGGCGACGATCGGCGCGATGGCCGCCATCCGCCGCGTCAACCCGGCGGCGCGGCTGGTCCAGACTGAGGACCTGGGCGACGTTTTTTCCACGCCGCAGCTCGCCGGCCACGCCGATCATCTGCGCCATCGCCGCTGGATCAGCTGGGATCTGCTCGCCGGCCGCGTCGTGCCCGGTCACGCGCTGTGGGAGCATCTCGACCGCTTCGGCTTCGCCGAGCGGCTGCGCGCGATCGCCGACAGCCCCTGTCCACCCGACGTCGTCGGCGTCAACCATTATGTCACCAGCGACCGCTTCCTCGACCATCGCGCCGAGCTGTATGACGCGCCGCTACCGCCGGCCGGCTATCACGACGTCACTGCCGCCCGCGTCCTCGATCCGGCGCCACCGGGGCTGGCCAGCGTCGTGCGCCAGGCGTGGGAGCGCTACGGCATCCCGGTGGCGGTGACCGAGGCCCACCTCGGCTGCACGCGCGACGAGCAGCTGCGCTGGCTGTGGCAGGCGTGGCAGGCCTGCGCCGACCTGCGCCGTGACGGCGTCGACGTGCGCGCCGTGACCGCCTGGTCGCTGCTCGGCAGCGTCGACTGGGACAGCTTGATCACCGTCGCCGCCGGCCACTACGAGTGCGGCGCCTTCGACGTGCGCGGCGCCGAGCCACGGGCGACGGCGGTGGCCCGGCTGCTGCCGCGGTTGGGCGCGGGCAACGGTCCCCTGCCGCATCCGGTCGTCGCCGGGCGCGGCTGGTGGCAACGCGACGAGCTGCGCCTTGAACATCGCCCCTTTGCCTCGGGCGCGGCGCGGCCACCCTCGCGCGTGACCCCGCCGGGGCGGCCGATCCTCATCACCGGCGCCACCGGCACGCTCGGTCAGGCGTTGGCGGGCGCGTGTCGCCTGCGCGGGTTGAGCCACGTCCTCACCGACCGGGCGACGCTGGCACTCGACGACCTGCGGTCGATCGCGCGGGCGCTCGACCGCCACAAGCCGTGGGCGGTGATCAACGCCGCCGGCTGGGTCCGCGTCGACGACGCCGAGGGCGAGGAAGCCGCCTGCATGTCGGCCAATGCCAGCGGTGCCGCGGCGCTCGCCGCCGCCTGTGCCGCGCGCGGCATCCACCACACGGCGTTCTCGTCCGACCTCGTTTTCGACGGCACCGCCGGCCGGCCGTACGCCGAGGATGACGTGCCCAAGCCGTTGAACGCTTATGGTCGCAGCAAGGCGGCGGCGGAGGCGGCGGTGCTGGGCGCGGATGGGCTGGTCGTCCGCACCGCGGCGTTCTTCTCGCCGTACGACGAGCATAATTTCGCCGTCCATCTCGAACGCGCGCTGCGTGCCGGGCGCCCGTTCACCGCGGCCGACGGCTTCGTCGTTACCCCGACCTTTGTGCCGCATCTCGTCGCGGCGACGCTCGACCTTGTCATCGACGATGCAACCGGCCTGTGGCACCTGACCAACGGCGAGGCGCTCAGCTGGTTCGACTTCGGCCGGCGCGTGGCCGCCGCGCTCGATCTGCCGGTCGATCTCGTTCGCGCGGCGACGCCGCGCGAACTCGGCTGGCGGGCGGAGCGGCCGCGCCAGGCTGCATTGACCTCGTTGCACGGCCGCCTGTTACCCGGGCTCGACGAAGCGCTCGCCCATCACGCCGAGCGTCGCGCCAGCTTTGCCGCGGCTGCGCAGGCCGCCTAAGCGGTACGAAAACTGCTTATGATCGGACGGCAGTCGGTGACTGACTCTCAAGCCGCCCGCAGCCGGGCGAGCGCGACGAGGTCCAGCGCGGTGACGCCGATTACCGCCGCCATGGCGATGACGGCACCGTCACGGCGCGGCTTGCCCTGACGCGCCGGCTCGGCGAGCGTCGCGAGGTCGAGCAGGTCGCCGCCGATGCGACTGGCGATGCCCAGCGTCGGCGCGGCCAGCGTCAGCGCGCCCGCGCCGAGCTCGCGCAGGCCGTAGCCGCGGACCAGGCCCTCGCGTCCGTCGAGGCCGATCGTGTCCGTCAGCTGCCGCGCGCCGAAAAGCTCGTAGAGACCGAGCCCGACACTGAAGGCGGCGAGGAAGTTGACCAGTCCGCGCGGTCCTGGCGGCGGGTTGCGCTTGGCGGAGCGGATGCGGTCGAGGGGAGTGGTCACGGGCGTCACCATGTGGCTGCGGATGCCACCACGAACCGCTGCAGGGTCAAGGGGTTCCGCTCATGCAGCGACCAGCACGCCGTGGCGTTTCTTGCCAGCGGACAGCCGCGCGCCAGGGCCAACGAGCGCGTCCGCTGCCGCTGCCGCGCCATCGATGCGGACGCCGCCCTGGTCGACCAGCCGCCGCGCCTCCTTGCGTGAGGCGGCGAAGCCCAGGCCGACGAGCGCGTCGACGACCCCAATCGGCCCGGCGATCGTAAGGCTCGGCAGGTCGTCGCCGACCGCCCCGGCGAAGGTCGCCGCCGCCGTCGCATTTGCCGCCGCCGCCGCTTCCGCGCCCCGGCACAGCGCCGTCGCCGCGTCCGCCAGCGCGATCTTGGCGGCATTGATCTCGGCCCCCTCGAGCGCCTCCAGTCGCGCAATTTCGTCCAGCGGCAGGTCGGTGAACAGCTTGAGGAACCGCCCGACATCGGCGTCATGCGTGTTCCGCCAGAACTGCCAATAGTCGTAGGTCGGCAGCGCGTCCTCGTGCAGCCAGACAGCGCCCGCCGCCGTCTTGCCCATCTTCGCCCCGTCGGCGGTGGTGATCAGCGGCGTCGTCAGCCCGAACGCCGCTTTGCCGTCGATGCGGCGGATCAGGTCGGTGCCGTTGACGATGTTCCCCCACTGGTCGCTGCCGCCCATCTGCAGCGAGCAGCCGACGCGGCGCGACAGCTCGAGGAAATCATAGGCCTGGAGGATCATGTAGTTGAACTCGAGGAAGCTCAGCGGCTGCTCGCGATCGAGGCGCAGGCGGACGCTGTCGAAGGTCAGCATGCGGTTGACGCTGAAATGCCGGCCGATGTCGCGCAGGAACGGGATATACGCCAGCCCGTCGAGCCACTCGGCATTGTCGAGCATGATCGCGGCGTGCTCGCCGTCGAAGTCGAGGAAGCGGTCGAAGATACGGCGGATGCTCGCCTTGTTCGCCTCGATGCGGGCATCGTCGAGCAGCTGCCGCCCCTCGTCCTTGCCGCTCGGGTCGCCGACCTTGGTCGTGCCGCCGCCCATCAACACGATCGGCCGGTGCCCGGTCCGCTGCAGGTGACGCAGCATCATGATCGACACGAGGTTGCCGACGTGGAGCGACGGCGCGGTGCAGTCGAACCCGACATAGGCGGTGACCTGCCCGGCCAGCGCGGCGGCGTCGAGCGCGGCGGCGTCGGTGATCTGGTGGACGAAGCCGCGCTCGTGCAGGGTGCGGAGGAAGGGGCTTGTGTGGGTCATGGCGGTGGTCCTCATGCCCCATCTGTCATCCGCGCGAAAGCGGGGACCCATCTCCTCAAGCCTCAAGGCGATGGGTCCCCGCTTTCGCGGGGATGACAGGAAGGATGAAAGGAACCGACCTATGCTCGCCCTCGGCCTGATGTCCGGCACGTCGATCGACGGCGTCGACGCGGCGCTGATCGACACCGACGGCGAGAGCGCGGTGAGGCGCGTCGCCTTCACCACCACACCCTATGACGAGGCGTTCCGCGACCGGCTGCGCGCGGCCATGGCCGTCGCCCTGACGGCCGAGCAGCCGGGCCACGACGCGACGATCGACGTCGTCGCCGAGGAGCTGACGGTGCGCCACGCCGGCGCGGTGATGGCGCTGCTGGCCGAGGCGGGAGTGGCGACGGCCGACGTCGGCGTCGTCGGCTTCCACGGCCAGACCGTCGCCCACCGCCCCGACCGCGGCTGGACCTGGCAGATCGGCGACGGGGCGCGGCTGGCCGAGCTGACCGGGATCGCGACCGTCAGCGACTTCCGCTCGGCCGACGTCGCGCACGGAGGGCAGGGGGCTCCCCTCGCGCCGGGCTATCACCGGGCGCTGGTCGCGGGGCTGGGGCCGGCGCCGGTCGGCGTGCTCAACCTCGGCGGGGTCGGCAACCTGACGTGGTTCGGGGGGGAGCAGTGGGGCAGCTTCGACACCGGCCCCGGCAATGCCCTGATCGACGACTGGGTCCGCGCCCGCACCGGGCGCAGCCACGACGCCGGCGGCGCGCTGGCGGCGTCGGGGACGGTCCACGAGGAGCGCGTGGCGGCCATGCTCGACCTGCCGTGGTTCGACCTGCCCGGGCCGAAGTCGCTCGACCGCGCCGACTTCGACACGAGCGCGGTGCGCGGGCTGGAGGCGGCGGACGGCGCGGCGACCCTGACCGCCTTCACCGCCGCGACCGTGGCGCAGGCGCTGGCCCACGTCGCGGTGCCCCCGGCGCGCCTGCTCGTCACCGGCGGCGGGCGGCACAATGCGACGCTGATGGCGATGCTCGGGCAGCGGACCGGGCTGCCGGTCGCTCCGGTCGAGGCGGTCGGCTGGAACGGCGACGCGCTGGAGGCGGAGGCCTTCGCCTGGCTGGCGGTGCGCGTCCTGGCGGGAAATCCTACAAGCTGGCCGGAGACGACCGGCGTGCGCGCGGCGACGTGCGGGGGGAAGATCGACCGGCCCTAGGCGTCGCGCCGCGCGGTTACCGCCCCCCCGCCGCCATCCGCTTGTCGAGGTAGCCGTCGACCACGCCCATCAGCTCGGGCATCTCGTGCTCGAAGAAGTGGTTGGCCTTGGGGATCGTCGCGTGGTCGATGGTGATGTGGCGCTGCGTCTTCAGCTTGTCGACCAGCTTCTGGACGCTGGCGCCGGCGACGACCTCGTCGTTCTCGCCGTCGATGATGATGCCGGATGACGGGCACGGCGCCAAGAAGGTGAAGTCGTACATGTTCGCCGGCGGCGCGATCGAGATGAAGCCCTTGATCTCCGGCCGGCGCATCAGCAGCTGCATGCCGATCCACGCGCCGAAGCTGAAGCCGCCGACCCACGTCGTCGCCGCCTCGGGGTTGAACTGCTGCATCCAGTCGAGCGCGGAGGCGGCGTCGCTCAGCTCGCCGACGCCGTTGTCGAACACGCCCTGGCTGCGCCCGACCCCGCGGAAGTTGAAGCGCAGCGTGGCGAAACCGCGCTTCACGAAGGTGTTGTACAGCGCCATGCTGATCGGGTGGTTCATCGTCCCCTGCTGCGGATGCGGCTGGAGGATGATCGCCACCGGCGCGCGCGGGCGCGTCGCGGGCTGGTAACGGCCTTCGAGGCGGCCCTCGGGGCCGGGAAAAATGACTTCGGGCATCGGACCTGACGTGAAAGGGCGGGCTGCGGCGCAGACAGCCTATATAGACAGGGCGCGCCGCAGGGCAACGTCAACCGCTTTCACCCGGCGGCTGCGTACGGACCCCGGCCGGTCCCGGCCTTCGCCCCGCCGCGCGCGCCGCCTGCCGCCGCGCCGCCCGCCGGCCGAGCCGGTTGCCCGCGCCAGTACCGCTCGCGCCCGCGCCGCTCGCGCCCGGCGCGGAAGTTGACGAAGGTGACACCATGAACGGGGGGAGTTCGCGTCCCACCGGCATCGCCCCCGCGGGCGCGGGCACGTCGCCGCCGGCGGCGATCATCGTCCGGGCATAGCGGTCGCGCTCTGCCGCGGCGGCGGCGGCGCGGGCGCGGCGGTCGGCCAGCTCGCCGGCATCGGGCCCGGCGCTGGCGGCATAGCTTTCCGCCGCGCCGGCCCGGTCCCGCGCCGCCGTCTCGCGCCGTTCCAGCGCCTCGCGCTCGTACAGCGCGCGCGAGGCGTCGCAGCGCACCGCGGCCAGGCCGATGGCGACGCTTTCGGCGCGGCGCTCGGGGTGCTCGCGCGGCGGCGGTACGGCGTCGAGGTGGCGGCCATAGACCGCCGGCCGGCGATAGCGCAGCAGGAACAGCGCCAGCCGCTCGTCATAGCGGCGATGCTCGCCGACCAGCTCGCCCTGGAAGTAATGCGGCACGGCGACGCCGTCGATCGCCCGCGCCAGGACGGCGTGTTCCAGCCGGTCGACGGCGAAGTCGATCGCCAGCGCCCAGGCCGAGCGGAAGTCGGTCGCGTCGTGCCGTGCGCGCAGGCGGTAGGCGCTTTCGCGCGACTGGCCGACGCGGGCGCAGGCATCGGCGACGCAGCCGCTTTCGGCCAGCGCGGCGATGAAGTCGGCCTGCCGCGCCGGCGTCCAGCCGTCGTGCCGCTCGCGCACCGGCACGGGGGCGAAGGTGGGGGTGAAACCGGTCTCCTCGCGGGAGGTGGGCGGATCGTAAGGGATGCTGCTCATGGCCGCGACCCTGCGCCGGGCGGGCGGGTGTAGGACAGGGGGCGCGGGCCGGCGTAGGGAAATCGGCGGCTGTAGGGTGCGCGGGGGACACGATGGGCGGGGAGGCAGCGACGGGCTGATGCGGCTGCGGGTCGGCGACTGGCGGGTGATCGATACCGCCGACCTCGTCGTCCTGCTATGCCTCCGCGTCGCGCGGCGCGGGTCGGCGTATGAGGGAGTGTGAGATGAGCTACGAACCCCAGCGTTTCGCTGCCCCCGACGGGACGCCGATGGTGATCCTGACGGCGGCCGAGTACGACGCGCTCCGCGTCCTTGCCGACGAGGGCGAGGACGCCGCCGCCGGAGCCGCCGCGCTCGCCCGCGTCCGCGGCGGGGAGGGGACGATGCCCGCCGAGGTCCTCGCGTCGATCCTCGACGACGGCCTGTCGCCGCTCGCCGCGTGGCGCAGGTACCGCGGCCTCAGCCAGGCGGCGCTGGCGGCGAAGGCGGGGCTGAGCCAGGTCTGGGTCGGCCGGATCGAGGCGGGCGGGGGGTATGGCTCGCCCGCGACGCGGCGGAAACTGGCGGCGGCGTTGGGGTGTGGGGAGTGGGGGTTGGAGGTCTGGGCGAAGATCCGACGCCGACTTGACGGTGCCGGGGCAACTGAACGGAGTATGCAAGCCGCGAGTGCGGATGGCTGGGCCGCTGGAAATAGCAGCGCGACTTATCGGATCAGGCGTTGACCATATGTTTTTAGCAGCGATGCACCAGTCATATTCAGAATATAAAACATCGCCACGCTGCCAATTAAGCGTCCGGGCGACTGCCGTTCTATAATCTTCGATTACTTCGTCAGGCTCAAGATAGCCAGCTCCGTAGACGGAAATTGGCTTATTTTCACGCTCACGTCTCAAGAAAAGCAAATTCTGCTCGTGAAAAGCAAAGCCGATTGATACAACTTGTTCTGACTCAAATAGCCATTGTGACAAAGTTGCCATCATCTGTGGGTCACGCTCAATTCTCCGAACGTACGCACGCTCTCCGCTAGCGTGGCAAGTTGATGTTGAGGTTGCGAGCCGTACGGCAGTGTAACTGTGTTGGCGGTAAAGAAAGGACCAACGGTTCCATAGGGATGAACGATCCTGAGTTCCGCTCATAGCGGTTTCTGTCGCAGCCTGATCTAGCTTGAAAAGACCTCGCATCATCTCTGAGAAAAATAACTCAATTGAACGATCGTAATTGAACACATAAATGAGGCATTTTGGAATGCAGCAAGGGGGGTTTGTGATATCCGTACCGTCGCGAAGAAGGCGCCAGAGTGATAGGAGCCAAGCACTGTCTTTATCCAGCTTGACTAGATCAATGAACGATTGGCCATCCTTCTTAGCTACAAGAGTGCTTTGGTCCTCAGCGTGTAAAATACATGAGCAGATAGCGGCCTTGGCAACGAACTCAACATGAGTGTCGCCTCTATGAAAATTGACTAGTTCGTCAATGGAATTAAACGCAAATATTTGATTTACGATCAGCCACGCAGCCTGATAATACAGCTCGACATCATCCGTCCAAGCCGCTGGGCAGAATGGGCTTGAAAGGCTATTCGAAGACTTGTGGAATTAGAGTAATTTGTAGTGTTAGACCCCACCTCCCGCAACAAAGTAATGATGCGTGTACGAGCTCGTTACGACGAGCCAAGATCTTTGCTCGCGCCAGCCCCAACGACGAAAACGGTTTTCTTGCGGAACATTGATATTGCCGTTCTGTACGTTCACACCGCCGGCAAATAAATCTCGCCCCCCTCCGCCCGGAACCTCGCGCTCATCTCCGCCATCCCCGCCTCGGCGTCGGGCCTCGCCCGCCGCCACCATCTCGCCCGTGTTCAGCCCCGCCGCATAGTCGCGGACTTCCTGCGTGATCTTCATGCTGCAGAACTTCGGGCCGCACATGCTGCAGAAGTGCGCGGTCTTGGCGCCTTCGGCCGGCAGGGTCTCGTCGTGGTATTTCAGCGCCGTGTCGGGGTCCAGCGACAGGTGGAACTGGTCGCGCCAGCGGAAGTCGAAGCGGGCGCGGCTGAGCGCATTGTCGCGCTCCTGCGCGCCGGGGTGGCCCTTGGCGAGGTCGGCGGCGTGGGCGGCGAGCTTGTAGGTGACGACGCCGACCTTGACGTCGTCGCGGTCGGGCAGGCCGAGGTGCTCCTTGGGCGTGACGTAGCAGAGCATGGCGCAGCCGAACCAGCCGATCATCGCCGCGCCGATGCCGCTGGTGATATGGTCGTAGCCCGGCGCGATGTCGGTCGTCAGCGGCCCGAGGGTGTAGAACGGCGCCTCGCCGCACTCGGCGAGCTGCTTCTCCATGTTGACCTTGATCTTGTGCATCGGCACGTGGCCCGGCCCCTCGATCATCACCTGGCAGTCGCTGCGTCCCACGCGCGCTTGGTCAGCTCGCCCAGCGTCTCGAGCTCGGCGAACTGCGCGCGGTCGTTGGCGTCGGCGATCGAGCCGGGGCGCAGGCCGTCGCCGAGGCTGAAGCTGATGTCGTAGGCGCGCATGATCTCGCAGATCTCGTCGAAGTGGGTGTAGGTGAAGTTCTCGCGGTGGTGGGCGAGGCACCACTTGGCGTGGATCGACCCGCCGCGGCTGACGATGCCGGTGACGCGCTTGGCGGTCAGGTGGATGTAGGCGAGGCGGACGCCGGCGTGGATGGTGAAATAGTCGACGCCCTGCTCGGCCTGCTCGATCAGCGTGTCGCGGTAGATCTCCCACGTCAGGTCCTCGGCGACGCCGCCGACCTTCTCGAGCGCCTGGTAGATCGGCACGGTGCCGATGGGGACGGGCGAGTTGCGGATGATCCATTCGCGCGTGGTGTGGATGTTCTTGCCCGTCGACAGGTCCATGACCGTGTCGGCGCCCCAGCGCGTCGCCCAGACGAGCTTCTCGACCTCCTCGGCGACCGAGACTGGCGACGGCGGAGTTGCCGATGTTGGCGTTGATCTTGACGAGGAAGTTGCGGCCGATCGCCATCGGCTCGGCCTCGGGGTGGTTGATGTTCGACGGGATGATGGCGCGGCCCCGCGCGATCTCGTCGCGGACGAACTCGGGCGGTGACGAAGTCGGGGATGCTGGCGCCGAAGTCCTCGCCGTCGCGCGGGGTGGCGAGCGCGGCGGCGCGGCCGAGGTTCTCGCGGATGGCGACATATTCCATCTCGGGCGTGATGATGCCGCGGCGGGCGTAGGCGATCTGCGTCACCGCCGCGCCGGCCCGCGCGCGCAGCGGCGAGCGCTGGACGTGGGGGAAGGCCTCGGTGTTCGCCCGCTTGTCGAGCACGGCGCGGCCGGTCAGGCCGTTGTCCTCGGGCTTCACCTCGCGGCCGAGATAGCGCTCGACGTCGCCGCGCGCCTCGATCCACGGGCGGCGCAGCTCGGGCAGGCCGGCGTGGATGTCGATCGGCGCGTCGGGGTCGGTGTAGGGGCCGCTGGGATCGTAGATGCGGACCGGCGGCTCGTTCGCGCTCGCCTCGAGCACGACCTCGCGCATGGCGACGCGCAGGTCCGGGTGGAGCGTGCCGGGGACATGGACCTTGCGGCTGCCGGGCAGCGGGCCGGTGGTGACGGGGACTTCGAGCGGTGAGTTGATGTCGGCCATGCTAGCGCACTCCATAGCGGGAGTGCGGGCCTGCGCCGCGCCCTCCCTCCGCCGGGGTCAACCGGATCAGGTTCAGCGGGTCGCGGCTTCTGGCCGCCTCTCAGCCGGCAACACCGGCCCCCCGGGGACTGCGCGCGAGTTGTAGGCCGATGGCGGCGGGGGTCAATGCGTCGCCGCGACGCGCGCCAGCCCCTCGAGCCACTTCTGATGCCAGTCGTGCATCCGCGACGGGAACAGCCCGGCGCCGAGGCGGGCGAGGAGGCCGTACTGCGTCTCCTCGGTGACGACGTGGCAGCCGCTGGCGGTCGGCTCGATCAGCCAGGCGTGGTACGCCTCGACGCCGATCCCGCGCGCCAGCCAGGCGATGCGTTCCTCGGGCACGAACTCCTCGACGCGGGTGACGAGGTCGACGCCGAAGGTGTGCCAGCGGAAGGTCGTGCCGGGGCCGAGGTCGTCGCCGCCGCCGTCGAGCCGGACCTTGCTGGCGTTGGCGTAATAGCTCGGCCAGCCGGTGGCGCGTACCAGCTTCGCCCAGACCGCGGCGGGCGGGGCGGCGATGGTCAGCTCGTTCCGCACATGGACCGGCGCCGCGCCGGGGGCGAAGCGCGCGGGCCAGCGGATGCTGCTCACTCGGCCGGCTCCAGCACGCGGTCGGGCAGCAGCTCGCTCGCCCAGCCGCGATCGGTGCCGCACACCTTGTCCCAGAAGCGGAAATACAGGCCGTAGTTGCAGCGGTAGTGGCGGTGGTGGAGGTGGTGGTGCGAGGCGGTGATGATCGTGCGCCCGAACGCGCCGGCGACCCACGACGCGGGTAGATCTCCCAGCCCATGTGATTGATGACGCCGTTCCACGTCATGATCGTCAGCACGGCGAGCAGCGCGGCGACGTGGATGGGAATAACGAACACCAGCAGCGGCACGACGACCGCGCCGGTCAGCGCCTCGGTCCAGTGGAAGCTCATCGCCGCCCAGGCGGTCGGCGGCTTCGACTGGTGGTGGACGGCGTGGACGCGGGCGAACACCGCGGGGCGGTGCATCCAGCGGTGGCTCCAGTAGAACCAGGTGTCGTGGGCGAAGAGGTAGGCGAAGGCGCTCGCCGGCAGGGCCAGCCAGCCGAGGACGCCGTGGGGCACGCCGCTGTAGATCAGCGTCAGGCCGCGCTGCTGCCACAGCGCCGCGACGATGCCGGCGGGCACGCCGTAGATTGCGGCCGACGCGAGCGACCACAGCACCTCCCGCCGCACCTGCGCCGCGCGCTTGTCGGCGGCCGGCCCGACGTGCGGGTGGAGGCGCAGCGTCAGCACCGCCAGCCCGCCCGAGACGAGCGAAATAGCGGACGGCGACGATCGCCGTCATGCCGAGCGCGGCGAGGAGCAGGGTGGCAAGGTCACGACGTGAGATTAACAATCATTGCGCATGAAGTCATTCGCGCTCACCGGCGAGAGTGTCGCAGCCTAACTCAGCACAGTTCCATGCGGATGGAGCGCCAAATTCTGCACTGGTTTAAGCAATTCGTCCGACATCGATACCCCGATGCCTCCCGCGCTCGGCGCATCGCCATGCCCAGAACGAGAAAGCCCGCCAGCATTGTCGTCCATTGCGAGGGTTCGGGAACCGTCGGTACGCGACCCCCGCCGCCGCCGCCGCCGCCGCCCCCGCCGCCGCCAATCGGCGTGAAGTCCGTGATGATCGGGATAGCCGAGTAGTCACCACTGCCATCGCTCAAGCGGAAATACTTACCTGGAAGCTGGTCGGCAGGGTCTTGGGTAAACACTGTGATCGCCGAAAGCGTCGCGTCGGCGGCCGCGCTGCCATAATCATGAGTGACCACCGGGTAATAGCCCTGACGATTCACGGTGTTCAAATCCTGCCTAACTGATACTGCATCTACTATCGTAAAATCTATATGACCGTTCTGAACTAATAGCTTCGAGCCTACAACATCACGATGAACCGAGAAATCGGCAAAATAGGTTTGTTCTGACACTAAAAAATTCTGATTGGCACCCTGAAATTCAATGAAATCCGAGTACGCAACAACATAGGGCTGATCTCTCGCTGGCAAAACCGCTGGCATCAACGTGCCAGCTAAACTGCACAGCAGAGACGGACATATTCGTGTCGACCGTAAAATCAAAAATTGAAGACGCGTAAACGTTCGCGCCCAGATTTGGCGGAAGTTGCGAATATGGGTCAGAACCGCTCTTTATCTGACCAAAATATTGAAGCCGGTTATATACAGATACAGAGAGCGTTCCATTCTGGCCGACCGAAGATGACGACTGATTTACAATTTCATAATTATCTGGTTCAGGATCCTCATGAAACCGCGGTTCCGAAAAGTCGTAAGCTTTATCATTCGTGATCGAAATGGCACCTTCCTGATACTTTCCGTTGTCATCGATCGGAGCAACGCCGTTGGCTGTGCCGACTTGATATCCAATTGAACTGACTGTTGCCGACACAATGTCCGCGAAGGCCATCGAATAGACAAATATCAATAGCGTAAGTCTGATCATTATTTGCCCCCCATCAAGAACATGCATGCAAAATTGAAGATATTAACAATAATAAATTATATCACGTTTTTAATGTGCACAATAGAGTTTTTATGAGCTTCTCGTGCTGCGTATGCAGCAAACCCCGCCCGTCCTCGCCGCCCGTTCTCCGTTAACCCTCGCTCCCCATGGACTTCGACCTCGTCCTTGCCGGCGGCGGGCTGGCCAACGGGCTGGTCGCGCTGCGGCTGGCGGTGCTGCGGCCCGAGGTGCGGGTGGCGATCGTCGAGGCGGGCACAGCCGTCGGCGGCCGCCGGCCCGACGTTCGGGTGGAGGCGCAGCGTCAGCACCGCCAGCCCGCCCGAGACAAGGAAATAGCGGACGGCGACGATGGCCGTCATGCCAGCAGCGGCGAGGAGGAGGGCGGCGACCACCGGCCCATCCTAGCCGAGCCGGTGCGCGGCGTCACGCCGCCGGTCGCTGCCTACGACGTCGCGGGGCCTTCCGCGAACAGCGTGCGGGCGCAGGCCCCGGCGAGACAGGCGCCGACGAGCTGCGCGGCGATGAACGGCAGAGTGTCGACGGGACGGATGCCGGCGAAGCTGTCGGTCAGCGCCCGCGCCAAGGTGATCGCCGGGTTGGCGAAGCTGGTCGAGGCGGTGAACCAATAGCCCGCCGTGATCACCGCAGCGACGATCGCCGGCACCCAGCCGGGCTTGTGGCGGACGCCGCCGAGGATCGCCAGCACCAGCGCGAACGTGGCGACGCCCTCGCTCAGCCATTGGCCGGGGCCGGTCCGCACCTTCACCCCGATCTGCCACAGCGGCAGGTCGAACATGGCGTGCGCGAGCACGACGCCGCCGAATCCCCCGGCCAGCTGCGCCGCGACATAGGCGGCGCCGCCGCCGGGTGTGAGGTCGCGGCGCAGGACGGCGACCAGCGTCACCGCCGGATTGAAGTGCGCGCCCGAGACCGGGCCGAAGATGCTGACGAGCACCAGCAGCATCGCCGCCGTCGCCAGCGTATTGCCGAGCAGGGCGACGGCGACGTTGCCGCCGGCCAGCCGCTCGGCCATCACGCCCGAGCCGATGACGCAGGCGAAAAGCAGCAGCGCGCCGAGCGCTTCGGCGGTCAGCGAACGCCCGCTCACCGGGGTGCCGCGACGACCTCGCCGTCCTCCTTGACGAAGTCGGCGGCAAGCGGCGGCAGCAGGTCGAGCACGACCTCCGACGGTCGGCACAGCCGGGTGCCAAGTGGCGTCTCGACCAGCGGCCGGTTGATGAGGATCGGATGCGCGAGCATCGCGGCGACCAGCGCCTCGTCGTCGAGCGTGGGGTCGCCGAGGCCGAGGTCGGCAAACGGCGTCCCTTTCTCGCGCAGCAGGCCGCGCGGCGTCAGTCCGGCGGCGGCGATCAGCGCCAACAGCTTGTCGCGGGCGGGCGGGGTCTTGAGATACTCGACGATGACCGGCTCGATCCCGGCGGCGCGGATCATCGCCAGGACATTGCGCGATGTGCCGCACGCCGGATTGTGCCAGATGGTGACGGTCACGCCGCCTCGCATGGTGCGAACTCGACGCACGGGACGCCGCCACAGCAGTTGTCGGTGAGGTAGCCGACGAGTTCGGCCATCGCGGCGAAGTTGGCGGCATAGATCAAGCGGCGACCGTCACGCCGGCAGGTGACGAGGCCAGTGCGCGACAGATGGGCAAGGTGGAAGGACAGAGCCGACGGGCCGATGCCGACCGCGTTGGCCAGCGTCCCGGCAGCAAGCCCGTCTGGACCGGCGACCACGAGGCAACGGAAGGCGGCGAGCCGGTGCGGCTGGGCCAAGGCGGCGAGGGCGTCGATGACGGTCGCGGTCATCGTTCAACAATCGTTGAAACGATGACCGCGGTCAAGGATGATGCCGCGGTCAAGGACGTCGCCGTCTCCTCTCTCGCGCCGCTGCGGCACGCCGGGGGGTCGCGCCGCTCTGCCCTTTGCGCTAACCCTCCCTCCGCATGGACTTCGACCTGATCCTTGCCGGCGGTGGGCTGGCCAACGGGCTGATCGCACTGCGGCTGGCGGCGCTGCGGCCGGAAGTGCGGGTGGCGATCGTCGAGGGCGGGGAGGCGATCGGCGGCAACCACAGCTGGTCGTCGTTCGAGGCCGACATCAGCCCCGAGCAGGTCGCCTGGACCGCGCCGCTGATGGCGCACCGCTGGAGCGAATACAGCATCCGTTTCCCCGACCACGGCCGGACGATCCGCGCCGGTTATCGCACCGCGACGTCGGCGACGCTGGCGGCGGCGGTCGCGGCGAGCGGGGTGACGGTGCTGGCCGGCACGCCGGTCGCCGCGCTGACGCCGACCAGCGTGACCCTCGCCGACCAGCGGGTGCTGACCGCGAAAGCCGTGATCGACGGGCGCGGACAGGGGCCGCAGAAGGGCGCCAGGCCGCCGCTCGACCTGCGCGCGCAGAAGTTCGTCGGGCTGGAGGTCGAGCTGACCGCCGACCACGGCCTGTCGGGACCGATCATCATGGACGCGACGGTGCCGCAGGTCGACGGCTACCGCTTCGTCTACACCTTGCCGTTCGGGCCGCGGCGGTGCCTGGTCGAGGACACCTATTATTCCGACGGTCGCGACCTGGCTCCCGATGTGCTGCGCGCGCGGGTGATGGACTATATCGCCGCGCGCGGCTGGACCGTGGCGCGGGTGGTGCGCGAGGAGGCCGGCGTGCTGCCGATCGCGCTCGGCGGCGACATCGCCGCGTTCTGGGAGGCAGGCCCCACCGGCGTGCCGCTGGTGGGCCTGCGCGCCGCGCTGTTCAACCCGATCACCGGCTACAGCTTCCCCGACGCGGTGCGCGTCGCCGACCTCGTCGCCGGCCTGCCGGCGCTCGACGCCGCCAGCCTGTACGCGGCACTGCGACACCACAGCGAATCGACGTGGGGGCAGCGCGGCTTCTACCGGTTGCTGACGCGGATGCTGTTCATCGCCGCGGAACCGGCGGAGCGTTACCGCGTGCTGCAGAATTTCTACCGGCTCGACGACGGCCTCGTCGCGCGCTTCTATGCCGGGCGCTCGACGGCGCTCGACAAGGCGCGGACGCTGATCGGCAGGCCGCCGGTGCCGATCGGCCGCGCGCTCGGCGTGCTGCTCAACTCGTGAAGGGAAACGGATGACGACGGCGCCACGGACGGCAGCGGTGATCGGCAGCGGGTTCGGCGGGCTGGCGCTCGCCATTCGCCTGCAGTCGGCCGGCATCGCGACGACGCTGATCGAGCAGCGCGACAAGCCCGGCGGCCGGGCCTACGTGTTCGAGGACGAAGGCTTCACCTTCGACGCCGGGCCGACCGTGATCACCGACCCGACCTGTCTCGAGGAGCTGTGGGGCCTCTCGGGCCGCCGCCTGTCCGACTATGTCGAGCTGATGCCCGTCACGCCGTTCTACCGGCTGATGTGGGAGGACGGCTATGTCTTCGACTATTCGAACGACGACGACGGCGCTGTTCGCCCAGATTGCCAAGAAGAACCCGAAGGACGTCGACGGCTATAAGCGCTTCCTGACCTACAGCGAGAACGTCTTCCGCGAAGGCTATGAGAAACTTGGCCACGAGGCCTTCCTCGACTTCGGCACGATGATGAAGGCCGCCCCGCAGCTGATGCGCTACGAGGCGTTCCGCAGCGTCTATGCCATGGTCAGCCGCTACATCGAGGATGAGCAGCTGCGCGAGGCGTTCAGCTTCCACTCGCTGCTGGTCGGCGGCAACCCGTTCAAGACCAGCGCGATCTACGCGCTGATCCACGCGCTGGAGAAGAAGTGGGGCGTGTGGTTCCCGCGCGGCGGCACCGGCGCACTGGTCAAGGGCATGGTCAAGCTGTTCGAGGATCTCGGCGGTCGCGTCATGATCGGCAACGGGGTCAAGGCGATCCGCGCCGAGGGGGCGAAGGTCACCGGCGTCACCACCGCCGACGGTTGGTCGGGGGAGTTCGACGCGGTGGCGTCGAACGGCGACATCGTCCACACCTACCGCGACCTGCTCGGTGCCCATCCGCGCGGGCAGCAGGCGGCCAAGATGATGAAGTGGAAGAGCTTCTCGCCGTCGCTGTTCGTCACCTACTTCGGGCTCAAGCGGCAGCACCCGGACATCAAGCACCACACGATCATCTTCGGCAACCGCTACCGCGCGCTGCTCGACGACATCTACAAGAACGGCGTACTGGCCGACGACTTCTCGCTGTACCTCCACCACCCGACCGCGACCGACCCGGCGATGGCGCCGCCGGGGTGCAGCGCCTTCTACGTCCTGTCGCCGGTGCCGCACATGGGGAAGTACAAGGGCGACTGGGAGATCGAGGGCAAGCTGTACGCCGACCGTATCCTCGACACGCTCGAGGCGACGATGATCCCCGGGCTGCGCGACGACCTGGTGACGATGCGGACCTTCACGCCGCAAGGACTTCAGCATCGAACTGAACGCCCATCTCGGCAGCGCCTTCAGCCTCGAGCCGGTGCTGTGGCAGAGCGCCTTCTTCCGCACCCACAACCGCGACGACGTGCTCAAGAACCTGTATTTCGTCGGCGCCGGCACGCATCCGGGCGCCGGCATCCCCGGCGTCGTCGGCTCGGCCAAGGCGACGGCCAAGCTGATGATCGCCGACCTCGGCGGGATCGGCATCGGCCACAACAGCGCGGCCGCGCTCGCCGCCGCGTGACGCCGTGACCGACGCCCTCGTCGCGGCCAGCCGCGACGCGATCGCGCGCGGGTCGAAGAGCTTTGCGCTGGCATCGCGCCTGTTCGACCCCGTGACGCGCGACCGGGCGACGCTGCTCTACGCCTGGTGCCGCCACGCCGACGACGTCATCGACGGCCAGATCGACGGCTTCGGCCGGGTTGCTGGCGTCGGTACGCCGGCCGAGCGGCTGGCAGCGCTGGAGGCGGGTACGCGGGCGGCGCTGGGCCTGACGCCGGCTGGTCATGCTGACGCCGGCCGGCATGACTCGGACGGGGCGGGCGCCATCGCCTTCGCCGCGCTCTCGCGGGTCGCCGCCGAGGTGGCCCTGCCGCCGCGCTACCCGCTCGATCTGATCGAAGGCTTCCGGTCCGACGTCGAGGAGCGGTCCTTCGCCACCTTCGACGACACGCTGACCTATTGCTACGGCGTCGCCGGCTGCGTCGGGGTGATGATGGCGATCGTCATGGGCGTCGACCCCGACCGACCGACCGACGCTCGAGCGCGCCTGCGACCTCGGCCTCGCCTTCCAGCTCGACAACATCGCCCGCGACGTCGTCGAGGACGCGGCCAACGGGCGCTGCTACCTGCCCGAGGCGTGGCTGGCCGAGGCGGGGCTCGGCCGCGCCACTTTCGCCGCGCCGGCCAACCGTGCGGCGCTCGCGGCCGTCGTCGCCCGGCTGGTCGGCGAGGCCGAGCGGTATGCCGCCTCGTCGCGCCACGGCACCCCGGCGCTGCCGTGGCGTTCGGCCTGGGCGGTGCTGTCGGCAGCCGACATCTACGGCGGCATCGGCCGACGAGTTCGCGCCGAAGGGGTGACGGCGCTCGATCGGCGGGTGACGACGAGCCGGGGCGAGAAGCTCGCCGCCATCGCCCGCGCCCTGCCGCAGGCGCTCAGCCGGCGTCGGCGCTGGCCTCCACCGGGGCCATCTCGTGCCGGACTTTGGACGATGCCCTGATCCGGCCGCCGCCGCGGCTTTCCAGCGTGGCGAGCAGCTCGCGTACCGGCGGCGCGTAGATGAAGCCGAACGACACCGTTCCCGCCTTGGTCTCGACGACGTGGTGGAGACGGTGGGCCTGGACGATGCGCTTCATATAGCGTCCGCGCGGCACCCACGACACCGGGAAGCGGCGGTGGACGATAACGTCGTGGAAGCCGAAATAGATCACGCCGTAGCCGGTGATGCCGACGCCAAGCCACATCAGGGCGTTGCCGAAGCCGCCGAGCGTGCCCGCCCAGATCAGCACGATCGCCGGTGCCGCGCCCATCACCGCAAACCAGTCGTTGCCCTCCAGCACGCCGCGCCGCGGCTCGTGGTGCGACCGGTGCAGCCCCCACAGGAAGCCGTGCATCACCCAGCGGTGGGCGACATAGGCGACGCCCTCCATCGCCGCCAGCGCCAGCAGGGCGATGGCCACGCCCTCGGCGGTTGTTACGGTCAGGTTCATGCCGCCGACTATAAATGGTCGCAGGGGGCTTTGCATCCCCAGCGTTTCGCCGCAGGGAGAGATGGTGACCGTCGCCGCGACCGCCCCCCGAACAGCGCAGGACGATGCCGCGACCGGGTGGCTGGTCGCCGCGGCGATCACCGGTGCGTGGCTGACGATCCACTTTGCCGGCATCTTCGCCTTCCGTCTGACGGCGGCGTCGTGGCCGCAGGCGGTGCTGCTGGTGACGCTGCAGACCTGGCTGTCGACCGGGCTGTTCATCACCGCCCACGACTGCATGCATGGATCGTTCGCGCCGCGGCGGCCGCGGGTCAACCGCACGGTCGGCCGGGCGATGCTGATGATGTACGCCGGCCTCGACTATGACCGCATGCTGCCCAATCACTTCGCGCACCATGTTCATGTCGGGACGGAGCGCGATCCCGACTTCGACGCCGCCAATCCGACGAAGCCCGGGCCGTGGCTGGTGCGCTTCTTCACGCGCTATTACACCCACTGGCAGATCGTGCGGATCGTCGCCGTGCTCGGCACCTACCAGCTGCTCGGTGCGTCGCTGGTCAACATCCTGGTGTTCTACGCGCTGCCGGCGCTGCTGGCGCTGGTCCAGCTGTTCTACTTCGGCACTTTCCTGCCGCACCGCCACGGGCGGGCCTTCGCCGACCGGCACAACGCCCGCAGCATCGGCGGCGGGCGGCTGCTGTCGGTGCTGACCTGTTTCAACTTCGGCGGCTACCACCACGAACACCACCTCCACCCGCAGGTGCCGTGGTGGCGGCTGCCGGCGACGCGGGTAGCGGCCCGGTGAAGCGCGCGGCCGTGCTCGCGACGCTGGCGCTCGCCGCCGTGCGCGACGCCGGCCGAGCGCATCACCGACCGCCTGCAGGCGGCCGGCGTTCCGGGGGCGGAGGCGCGCTGCATGGGCAACCGGCTGGCGGCGCGGCTCAGCGTCGCCCAGCTCGAAGAGCTCAACCGCGTCGTCAAGGACGCCGGTGGCGAGAAGCTGACCGTAAACCGCCTCGTCCGCCGGTTGGGCGACACCGACCCGGCGCTGGTGGCCAAGCTGGTCGAGACGGGGATCGTCTGCGCGATCTAGCGTCGGAGCAGCTGGCACGACCTTGCGCGAAATTATCGAAGCGCTGCGGTGAATAGCGCGACCGAGCAGCCGTCCTGCGGCTGAACCGCCGTCTGAGCGCCCCCCGCCTACGCCGCCATCTCGAACTGCAGCCGCGCCAGTTTCGCGTACAGCCCGCCCTGGGCGATCAGCGCGTCGTGCTTGCCCTGTGCCACGATCCGCCCGCCGTCCATGACGACGATGCGGTCGGCGCTGCGCACGGTTGCCAGACGATGGGCGATGACCAACGTCGTTCGTCCCTGCATCAGCGTCTCGAGCGCGTCCTGCACCAGCCGTTCGGATTCGGCGTCGAGGGCGCTCGTCGCCTCGTCGAGCAGGAGCAGCGGCGCGTCACGCAGCACGGCGCGGGCGATCGCCATGCGCTGGCGCTGGCCGCCCGACAGGCGCGATCCCGCCTCGCCGAGGAAGGTGTGGATGCCCTGTGGCAGCGCGCGGAGGAAGTCGGCGGCGTTGGCCGCCTCGGCCGCGGCCCAGACCTCGGCTTCGCTGGCCTCGGGGCGGCCGTAGAGGATGTTCTCATAGGCCGTGGTGGCGAAGACCACCGTCTCCTGCGGCACGACGGCGATGCGGCGGCGAATGTCGAGCGGGTCGGCCTCGCGGCAGGGGCACGCCGTCCAGCCGGATCGTGCCCGCGGCAGGATCGTAGAAGCGCTGGACGAGGGCGAACAGCGTCGTCTTGCCGGCGCCCGACGGACCGACCAGCGCCACCGTCTCGCCGGGGGCGATGTCGAGGCTGAAGTCGATGATCGCCGGTGCGTCCGGCTTGGTCGCATAGTTGAACGACACGTTGTCGAAGGCGAGCGCGCCGTGCGCCGGCTGCGGCAGGGCGACAGGGTGGGCCGGTGCGCGGATGTCGGGGCGGGCGGCGAGCAGTTCCTCGATACGGCCCGAGGCACCGGCGGCGCGCATGAAGTCGCCGAAGGTTTCGGTCAGCGCGCCGAAGCCGCCGGCGACGATCGCCGCGGTGAACAGGAAGGCGGTGATCGTGCCGCCGCTCATCCGCCCGGCGACGACGTCGGACGCGCCTTCCCACAGCACCAGCGTGATCGCGCCGAAGATCAGGAAGATGACGATCGCGGTCATGCTGGCGCGGACGCGGATGCGGCGGCGGGCGGCGGCGAAGGTCGCCTCGACCGCCTCGGCGAAGCGCGCGCCCTCGCGGCTCTCCTGGGTGAAGGCCTGGACGACCTTGATGGCGCCGAGGACCTCGGCGATGATCGTACCGACGCCGGCGATGCGGTCCTGGCTGGAGCGCGACAGGGTGCGGACGCGGCGGCCGAGGAAGACGATCGGCAGGATCACCGCCGGGATGACGAGCAGCATCAGTCCGGTCAGCTTGGGGCTGAGCACGAGCATGTAGACCACTCCGCCGATCGCCATGAAGGCGTTCCGCAGCGCGATCGACGCCGACGACGACACGACCTGTTCGATGACGGCGGTGTCGCTGGTCAGGCGGCTGGCGATCTCCGACGGGCGGTTTTCCTCGAAGAACGCCGGGATCGAGGCTGAGCAGGTGGCGCTGGACGGCCATGCGCAGGTCGGCGACGACGCGCTCGCCGATCCAGCTGACGTAGTAGAAGCGCACACCCGTCGACACGCCCTGCACCGCGACGACGCCGAGCAGCGCCCAGAAATAGGGCGCGATGACCGACGGGTCGGCGCCGGCATGAAAGCCCTTGTCGACGACCAGCTGCAGCCCCTTGGGCACCGCCAGCGTCGAGCCGGCGGCGATGACCAGGGCAACCAGCGCCAGCGTCAGGTGGCCCGGATACTGCCTGACGAAGCGCCACAGCAGCTTGAGCCGGCTGAACTGCCGCGACGGCGGCGCGGCGTCCTTGGAGGTGGCGATGGCCATCGGGCCTAATATCCTGTCGGCGCGATGCGCGCCATGAAGCGGAGCCGCGTCTGCCAGACGTGGACGCCCAGCGTCGCCTCGGCGGCATGGGTCGCGCCGGGATAGACCATCAGGTCGAACGGCCGGTCGGCGTGCTGCAGCACGCTCATCAGCGCGGTCGAGTTCTCGAACACGACATTGTCGTCGGCCATGCCGTGGATCAGCAGCAGCGGATCGGCGATCTTCGTCGCGTCGGGCAGCGCGTCGCTGGCGCATAGGCGCCGCCGGCGGGCAGGCCGAGATAGCGCTCGGTATAGGCGGTGTCGTAGAGTTCCCACTTCGTCACCGGCGCCCCGGCGATGCCGGCGGCGAAGGCGTGCGGCGCGGCTTCCAACAGCTTCAGCGTCATGTAGCCGCCGTAGCTCCAGCCGTTGACGACGACCTTGTCCGCCGCCGCCCAGGGCTGCGCCTTGACCCATTTCAGCGCCGTCAGCTGGTCCTCGACCTCGGTCTCGCCCATGGCGCGGTAGAGGACGTCCTCGAACGCCTTGCCGCGGTTGGTCGCGCCGCGGTTGTCGAGCTGGAACACCGCCCAGCCGCTGCTGGACGAGGAAGCTGATGATCGCCGGCGCGGCCAGCGCCGCTGCACCGTCTGCACGCCGGGTCCGCCGTAGACGGTGAAATAGACCGGGTGCGGCCCCGGCGTCCGCGGCACGAACAGGCGGTAGTGGAGCGCCGTGCCGTCGGCGGCAGGCATCGTGCCGAAGGTCGGCGGTACGTAGCGCGGCGAGATACGGTGCGAAGGGGTGCGTCGCGTCGAGGCGGTTCTCCTCGATCCAGGCGACCCGGCGGCCGGCGGCGTCGGCCAGCCACGTCGCTTCGGCTGCGGTCGGCGACGAGCGCGAGATCAGCGCCGCGGTGCCGCCCTTGTCCATCACCACTTCGTGCCAGCCGCCGGGCGCGGTGACCCGGCGCGGTGCCGCCGGCAGGCAGTTGGCGGGATCGGCCGCGTCGGTCGCGCAGGCGTGCGCAGGGGCGAGATAGTCGACCGCGTAGAGGTGCTTCTCGAGCACGGTGTCGGCAAAGCCGGTGAAGAACAGGGTGTGGGTCTTCTGGTCGACGCCGGCGACCTCGGCGACGCCCAGTCGCCGCCGGTGATCGGGGTCAGCTTGCCCGCGGCGAGGCGATAGAGGTGGTGGAAGCCGGTGCGCTCCGACCCGAGCAGCAGCGAGCCGTCGTCGAGCGCGCGCAGGTCGTCGTCGAGGTTGATCCACGTTGCCGCCGTCTCGCTCAGCATCGTCGTCGCCGCGCCGGTGGCGGGATCGATCCGCAGCAGGTCGAGCCGCTTCTGGTCGCGGCTCAGCCGCTGGACGTAGAGCGCGCTGGCCGTCGGCGGCCCAGACCGCGCGGGCGAGATAGATGTCCGGGTTCGCGCCGAGGTCGGCCTTCACCCGCCCGCGTGCCGTCGGGGTTCATCAGCCACAGCTCGATCCGGCGTTGGCCGTGCCGGCGGCGGGATAGCGCTGGGCGTAGATCCGCGTGCCGTCGGCGCCGATCGCCGCGCGCTGGACGACGGCGACGCCGCTCTCGTCGACGCGGGCGACGGCGAGCCGGTCGTCGCGGGGCGACCACCACAGGCCGGTGAAGCGGTGCAGCTCCTCCTGCGCGATGAACTCGGCCGCGCCCCAGCCGACGGTGTCGGAGCCGTCGTGGCTCAGCGCCGTCTCGCGGCCGCTGGCGAGATCGAGGACATAGGCATTGCGGTCGCGGACGAACGAGGCGAAGCGCCCCTTCGGCGACAGCTGCGCGTCCGACGCGGTGCCGGTCAGGCGGCGAGGGCGTGCCGCCGACCGTCGCCAGCCACAGCGCGCCGTCGACCGGCACCAGCAGCGCCGACGAATCGGGGGCCCAGTCATAGTTGGCGATGCCCTTCAGGCTGGCGATGCGCGCCGCTCGCGGTTCATCCGCTCGGTTTCGGACAGCGGCCGCGCCGGCCGAGCTCCGTCGAATCGACCAGCATCCGCGACTGTCCGGTGGCGACGTCGACCGCCCACAGGTCGTAGCGGTCGCGGTCGTCGGGCGCGCGCCTTGAGCAGCGTCGCCGTCCGCCCGTCGGGCGACAGCTTGAGCCCGCGCGGCGTCGGCCCCGACAGCGACGGCGAGGCGAAGATGCGCTCGAGCGTCAGCTGGCGGCGGAGCAGCCGTCGCTCCGGCCGCGGTCATCGCTGCCAGCCCGAGCGCCAGCAGCCTCGCCATCCCCCGCATTGTCGCTCGTCCCGCCGCTGCACCGGCCAGCCCTAGCGCGCGCGGTCGGCGGGAGCAACGTGGGGCGCAAATCCAACCGCTCGACCCACGGCGCAAGAGTCCGGCAGCACCGGGGCGAGCTGGTCGGCGTAGCGGCGCCACCGGCCGCCGCCGTCGAACAGCCCGCGGCGGACCTGCGTGGCGCTGGCCGTCGTCACCCCGCGCTGCCGCGCCACGCGGTCGAAGCGGCGCAGCGCCGGGCGTCCAGTGATGCCGGCAAAGGCGCACAGCGCCCGCGTCACCCCGTCGAAGTCGGCGACCAGCACGTCGTAGCGCACGATCGTGGCGCGCCAGCGGCATCGCGGTCGAGGCACAGCTGGTCAGCGCCATCGTCGCGGCATAGTGGCGCGCCGCCTCGTCCAGCGTGGTGAAGGCAAGGGCCGGCGCGCTGACGCGGAAGTTCTGGCGGAAGCAGCTGAGCACGACGTCGCGCGGGTCGCGGCGCATGACGACGACGCGCGCGTCGGGGAACAGCCGGGCGATCAGCGGCAGCTTCATGCCGTTCATCGGGTTCATGTCGACGACGATCCGGCCGGCGGGATCGATCCGGCAAGCCCCGCCAGTCGCGCGCCAGTAGGCCGCGCGCAAGGCGGCAAGGGCGGCCGCGTCGAGGGCGAGCAGCCGGTCGATGCCGTCGTCGTCCAGCAGATAAGCATCGGCGTCGGCGAACGTCGGCTTCTCCTCGACGGCGATCGACGCCGGCGCCGCGGCGAGGATGTTCTCGACCAGCGTCGTCCCCGACCGCGGATAGCCGAGCAGGAAGACGTGGCCCCGCGCCGGGCCGTCGCCGGTCGGCGGCGCGCGCGCCAGCATCGCGCCGGATCGATCGCCGCGACCCGCGCCGCCAGCCGATCGATGAAGCCCCGCTGCGGTTCCTGCCCGCCGAAGCGCGGCGCGTGGAAGCGCGGCGAAGCGCGCCTTGCGCCGCCGGTCCAGGCCGCGAAGGCGGCGGCGGCATCGCCGGCCTTGTCGAGCGCGTCGCCGAGCAGGGTCAGCGCCGCGATCCGGTCCTCGGGCGTCAGTCCGCGCGCCGAGCAGCGGCGCGCAGCCGCGGCACCGCGCCGGCGGCGTCGTCCCGCTCGATCTCGCTCGCCGCCAGCGCATTGCGACGCGACGGCGTTGCCGGGTCGAGCGCCAGCGCGCGGGCGGCCAGCGCCGCGACCGCGGCCGATCGCCCGTCCGCGCCGCCATCGCCGCCGCGCCCGCCCAGCGACGGCAAGGCCCGGATCGAGCGCCGCGGCGCGCTCGTAGGCGGCGCGGGCCGCGTCCGCCTCGCCGGCGACATCGAGCGCGAAGCCGCGCTCCAGCCACGGCACGGCGAAAGCCGGGTCGAGCGCGCTGGCCCGGTCGAACATCGCCACGCCGCGCCGACCCGCCCCTCCTTGCGCAGCGCCGCCCGGCGGCGGTGACGATCGTCGCGTCGTCGCGGGGCGAGCGTCCATCGCCGCGTCGAGCGCAGCGCGGGCGGCGGCGAAGTCGAACGCCTCCTCGGCGCGCCAGGCGACGAGGTTGAACAGCAGCGGATCGCGCGTGCCCGCCGCCAGCGCCGCGTCGGCGAGGCGCAGCGCGCCGCGCCCATGTCGCCGCCGTTCAGCGCCGCCTCGATCCGGCCGCGGGTCGCCGCGTCGAGCACTGCCGTCTCCTCGACCGCATCGTGACCTTTATGCTGCGCCTGCGTTATGGCACAAGCGCATCCGGCGTCGCCGCGCGGCGTCGAGGATCATCCATGCTCTACAGTGCCTACGAAGTTCAGCGGTCGATGCTTGCCGGTGTCGGGGCGGCGTCGAAGCTGACTTCGGACTGGCTGCTCAGCCCGGCCAACCCCTTCGCCTATGTCGGCACGTCGCCGGTCATCGCCCGCGCGCTCGAGGTCTTCGCCCACGCCGCCGCGCCGCGCGGCAAGCCCGCCGTTCGGCCTCGACACGACGATCGATCGACGGCGGCCGGTCGCGGTGCGCGAGGAGATCGTGCTGCGCAAGCCGTTCGGGCAGCTCAAGCACTTCGTCCGCGACGCTGCCGGGCCGGCACGACCCCAAGCTGCTGATCGTCGCGCCGATGTCGGGGCATTTCGCGACGCTGCTGCGCGGCACGGTCGAGCGGATGCTGCCCGGCCACGACGTCTACATCACCGACTGGCGCGACGCGAAGATGGTGCCGCTGAGCGACGGCACGCTTCGATTTCAACGACTATATCGATTACCTGATCGAGTTCATGGGCGCCGTCGGGCCGGGCGCGCACATGCTCGCGGTGTGCCAGCCGGCGGTCCCGGCGTTTGCCGCGGTCGCGCTGATGAACAAGGCGAACGATCCCGGCGACGCCGCTGACGCTGACGATGATGGGCGGCCCGATCGACACGCGCGAGGCGCCGACCAGCGTCGACGACCTCGCCACCGAGCGGCCCTACGCCTGGTTCGAGAACAACGTCGTCGCCACCGTGCCGCCGACCTATCCGGGGTCGGGCCGCAAGGTCTATCCCGGGCTTCCTCCAGCTCGTCGGGCTTCCTGTCGATGAACCTCGCCAGCCACATGAAGTCGCACTGGGAGATGTTCAAGCATCTCGTTGCCGGGCGACGACGATCTCGGCCGACGCGACCAAGGCGTTCTACGACGAGTATCGCTCGGTCGCCGACATGACCGCCGAGTTCTACCTGCAGACGATCGACGTCGTCTTCCAGAAGCAGCTGATCGCCCAGGGCGAGTTCGACCACCGCGGCGTCCGCGTCGACGCCGGCGACATCACGCAAGACCGCGCTGCTGGCGATCGAGGGCGAGCGCGACGACATCTCCGGGCTCGGCCAGACCAAGGTCGCGCTCAAGCTGGCGCGCAACCTGCCCGACGGCGAAGAAGCAATATTATCTCGCCGAGGGCGTCGGCCACTACGGCATCTTCAACGGCCGCAAGTGGCGGGACGTCATCGCGCCGGTGGTCGAGGGCTTCATCCGCGCCAACGACCCGGCGCAGGTCACGGCCGCTGCGCGCCGGCCGCGGCGATCGCGCCCGAGCCGATGATGGCCGGCGTGGTGTCGCCGGTCGCGCACGCCTGACGCGGCAGCTCAGTCCCGCACCCAGCCCCGCGGGCCGAGCCGCTCGACCGGCGCGAAGCGCGTCTTGTAGTCCATCTGCGGCGCGCCCCTCGATCCAGTAGCCGAGATAGACGTACGGCAGGCCCGCGCGCTGCGGCGCGGACGATGTGGTCGAGGATGATGAAGGTGCCGAGGCCCGGCCGGGCGCGGTCGGGATCGAAGAAGCTGTAGACCATCGACAGGCCGTCGGACTGCTTGTCGGTCAGGCAGGCGCCGACCAGCCGCGCCGGGCGGCCGTCGGCGTCGCGGGCTCGCGATATTCGATGACGACGGTGTCGACCGGCGTCTGCTCGACCATGTCGGCGAAGTCGTAGGCGTCCATCGCCGCCATGCCGCCGTCGGGGTGGCGCGCGCGCGAGATAGCGGCGCATCAGGTCGAACTGCTCCTCGGTCGACCACGGCTCGCAGGCGCTGACGTCGAGGTCGGCGTTGCGCTTGAGCAGCCGCTTCTGCGACGTGCTCGGCACGAATTCGGCGGCGGCGACGCGGACCGAGACGCACGCCGAGCAGCCGTCGCAGCTCGGCCGGTAGACGACGTTCTGGCTGCGGCGGAAGCCGATCCGGCTCAGCGCCTCGGTCATCGCCGTGGCGTTCGACCCCTTGATCTCGGTGAACACCTTCCGCTCCGAGCCGCCCGGGGATGTACGGGCACGGCGCGGGGGCGGTGACGAAGAAGCGGGGGAAGCGGAAGCTCTGGTCGGTCACAGCCGCTAATATGCGGCACGGCGCGCGGAGAACGGTAGGGGGGATTGGTCGCGGTCGGTGAACCGTCTCCGCGCTGAGCGGAGGATCAGCTCAGCGTCAATCCAGCTCCACCGGGCGGACGTCGTAGCCGCCGGCGCGCAGCGCCTCGACCAGGCGGTCGAGATGGTCGCGGTCGCGCGTCTCGCACTCGATCTCGGTGATCAGGCCCTTGGCCGGCAGCGTGGTGAAGACGCGCTGGTGATAGATCTCGAGGATGTTGACCTGCAGCCGGTCGAACACGCGCATGACCTCGAACAGCTGCCCGGGCCGGTCCTTCAGCCGGATGCGCAGCCGCGCCAGCCGCCCCGAGCGGGCGAGGTCGCGCAGCAGGACGTTCGCCAGCAGCCGCGTGTCGATGTTGCCGCCGCACAGGACGAGGCCGACCGTGCGGCCGCGGAACGCCGCCGGGTTGGCGAGCACCGCCGCCAGCCCGGCCGCGCCGGCCCCCTCGACGACGGTCTTCTCGATCGTCAGCAGCAGCGACACGGCGCGCTCGAGGTCGCGCTCGCCGACCAGCAGGATGTCGTCGACCAGCGCCTCGACGACGCGGAAGGTCAGCTCGCCGGGCGTCTTGACGGCGATGCCCTCGGCCAGCGTCTCGCCGTCGCAGCGCGCCGTCTGGCCGCGCGTCCTGCGCCCACATCGACGGGTACAGCTCGGCCTGGACGCCGATCGACCTTGATCGCGCGGGTCGATCGCCTTGGCCGCGGTCGCCATGCCCGAGATCAGCCCGCCGCCGCCGATCGGCACGACCAGCGTGTCGAGCGCCGGCACGTCCTCGAGCATCTCGAGCGCGACCGTGCCCTGGCCGGCCATGATCAGCGCGTCGTCGTAGGGCGGCACGTAGAGCAGCCCGCGCTCGGCCTCGACGATATGGGCGTGGGCGACGGCGTCGTCGAAGGTCTCGCCGTGGAGGATGACGGTGGCGCCGTGGCCCTCGGTCTGGCGGACCTTCACGTCGGGGGCGAAGCGCGGCATGACGATCGTCGTCGGGATGCCCAGCCGCCGGGCGTGATAGGCGAGGCCCTGGGCGTGGTTGCCGGCCGACTGGCGGCGATGACGCCGCGGGCGCGCTGCTCGGCGACAGCGCCAGCAGCTTGTTGAGCGCGCCGCGCTCCTTGTAGGCGGCGGTGAACTGCAGGTTCTCGAACTTCAGCCAGATCTCGGCGCCGGTCATTTCCGACAGGGTGCGGCTGTGCAGACACGGCGTGCGGATGACCTGACCGGCGATGGCCGTGCGCGCGGCAAGCACGTCGGCAAGGTCGATCGGCAGCGGCAGGCTGGTGCTTGTCGCGGTGGGGGCGAGGGCGGTCATGGACCGCGCCTTACCCCCGGTGCGGCACTTTGGCCAGTCAGGCGCCCAGCACCTGCGGCCGGTCATAGTGGCCGAGCGGGTCGACGTGGATCAGGATCTCGGCGCCGGGAAAGGCGGCGGCGACGTCGGCCTCGATCTCGTCGACGATGTCGTGGGCCGCGGCGACGCTCATGTCGGGATCGAGCCAGACGTGGAACTGGATGAAGTCGGTGACGCCGCTCGGCGGGTGCGGAGATCGTGGACGCCGTCGACGCGCGGGTGGCGGGCGACGACGGCGAGCAGGCGCTGGCGCTTGTCGTCGGGCCATTCGCGGTCCATCAGCATGTCGATCGCCGCTCGGCCGAGGTCACCGCTCCCCAGGCAAGGTAGCCGGCGATGCGCGATGCCGAACAGCGCGTCGGCGCCGTGCAGCCCGGCCCAGACGTCGAGCGCCAGCGCGACGATGACGCCGAGGTTGAGCAGCAGGTCGGATTCGTAGTGGACGTGTCGGTGCATGATCGCGATCGAGCCGGTCGCGGCGGACGACGTGGCGCTGATAGGCGACGCAGCACGACGTCGCGACGATCGCGGCGATCGACACGCCGATGCCGAACTCGGCGCCGCTGCGCGGCATGGTCGGTTGCCGAGCTCCGCGACCGCGCGCCAGGCGATGGCCGACCGCGGAGCCGGGGATGACGCAGCGCCTGCATCAGCGCGGCGATCGCCTCCGCCTTGCCGTGGCCGAAGCGGTGGTCGTGGTCGGCGGGCTGCGCCGCGAGCCAGACGGCGTAGAGGGTGACGAGGCTGGCAGCAGGTCGAGCCCGGTGTCGGCGAGGCTGCCGAGCATCGCGACCGACCCGTCGCCCACGCGGCATAGGCCTTGAGGCACAGCAGGCAGCCGTCGCCGACGCGACCGAGCGCGATCGCCGCCCGGCGGGTGAGGTCGCCGCGCGCGGGTCTCGGTCACGGGTACAGCAGCCCCTTCGCCCAGGCGTCGCCGTCGCGGGTGAACAGCGTCCGTTCGTGCTAGGCGGAAGTCGCGGTCCTGCCAGAACTCGATCGCCGTCGGCACGACGCGGAAGCCCCACCAGAGCGGCGGGCGCGGCACGGCTCGCCGGCGAAGCGCGCCGGCGATGTCGGCGAGCCGGGCGTCGAACGTCGCCGCGGTCGGCGAGCGGGCGCGACTGCGTCCGACGCCCAGGCGCCGAGCTGCGAATCGCGGCGCGCGGCTGGCGAAATAGGCGTCGGCCTCGGCGTCGGTCGACGCGGCTCAGCGCGCCCTCGATGCGGATCTGGCGGCGCAGCGACTTCCAGTGGAAGCCGAGCTGGACCCGCGGGTTCGCCGCCAGCTCGCCCCCCTTGCGGCTTTCGCGGTTGGTGTAGAAGACGAAGCCGCGCGCGTCCCGCCCTTGAGCAGCACCATGCGGACCGCCGGCCGCCCCGTCGGCATCTGCCGTCGCCAGCGCCATGGCATTGGGGTCGTTGGGCTCGCTGACGCCGGCGCGTCGGCGAACCAGTCGGCGAACAGGGCGAAGGGGTCATCCACGCCGTCCGCTTACGCCGCGACGGCGACCCCGGCAATCGCCGGGGCCGCCTCGTGCCGTCAGTAGTTGCGGGCGTCCTGCCGCGTCGCGCGGATGCGGCCGGCGACCTCGTCGAGACGGGCGTTGATCACCTGCAGCCCACGCGGCGTCAGCTGGCCGTTGTAATGCGGCATCCGCGACGCCTGAAGGTTTATCGAGTGCAGGTCGGCGCGGGCGCGGCTGGCCTGCGCCGGCGTCATCGACCCATCCTCCTGGGCGCGGGCGATGCGATCGTGCAGTCCAGTCGATGCGGCGGTGATAGTCGGCGGGGTCGAAGCGGCCGTCGCCGGGACCGCGGTCGGGACCGCCATAGCCGCCGCGATTGTCGTACTGCGCCCACCGGCTGGCCGGTGACATAGGCCCCGTTGGCGGCATAATAGCCGGGCGCGCCGGCGGGGACCCAATAGCCGTTGCTGTCACGATAGCCGCGCTGGGCGTCACTCGCCACCCAGCGGCCGTCGCGGTCGTAATAGCCGGCCGGCGCGCCCTGCACCCAGCGGCCGTCGCGGTCGTAGAAGCCGGTGGCCGCCGTCGGGTCGACACGGTTGGCGTGCCAGCGGCCGCCGTTGTCGTAGTAGCCGTAGGCGTGGATGCAGTCCTGCGGGCCCTTGGCCAGCTGGTTGCCGGCGACACCGCCGCCGACGCCGCCGAGCACCGCGCCGAGCGCGTTGCCGCCGATCGCGCCGCCCAGGATGGCGCCGACGCCAGCGCCGACGACGGTGCCGGCGGTGCGGTTGTCGCGCCGCTGCTCGCAGGTCTCCTGCGCGCTGGCGGTCGTGACGAAGGTGGCGGCGGCAAGGCCGGCAAGAAGCAGGTTACGCATGGTCGAATCTCCAGTGACGATCGATATGGACCCCCAACGAAGCCGTTCGGCGCCCCGTTCCATGAACCGGAAACTACGGCCGGTCAGGGAGTGACCGTCACGGTGATGGCGATCGTCTCGCGCGGCGGCGATCCCGGCGCGCGCATCAGGGTCAGGGCGATGTCGCTATGGCCCGGCTGGAGGCCGTCGACCTCGAGGAACAGGTCGGCGCTGCCGCGCAGCTGCGGGTCCGCCGCCGGTCGCGAGCGGACCTTCGCCGTCGCCGCCGTGCCGTCGACGGCGACGTGCCATTCGTAGCCGACCGAGCCGGCGCTGGTCAGCGGCAGGAGGTGCCTGCCGCCGACCGCCAGCGTCAGCTCAATGTGTCGAGCCGAAGACGACGCCATTGTGCCAGCCGCTCCCGTCCCGCCAGAAGTGCTGGAGGTTGCCGTTGGTCAGGATGGCAATCACCTCGAGGTTGAAGCCGAAGCTGCTCTCGACCAGGGCGATGACGCGGGCGACGCCGCTGCCGAAAGTCGCCGACCGGGTCCAGGTCCACGGCGGGCCGTTGGTCCGCCACCAATGTTCGATGGTGCCGGCCGGCGTCGCCACGCAGAGTTCGAAATTGCCGTGGCCGGTGTCGTCGGCCATGCCGAACTGGCCCTGGATCATGCACGGCGGCGACTGGATGCCGCTGCCGAAGATCTGGTCGGCGACCCAGTTCGGGCCGTTGCGCCACCAGTGCTGCATCGTCCCGTTGCCGTTCAGCGCGACGAGCTCGAGATTGCCCCAGGTCGATTGCAGCAGCGACGGCCCGGCGCTGACGATGCCGCTGCCGAAGGTCGCCGACGCTTGCCAGTTGAAGCCGGGATCGCGCCACCAATGCTGGAGCTGGGCGCCGACGCCGACGACGACCTCGAAATTGCCCGGCCCCCAGCCGCTCTCGCAGAAGCCGACCGCGCCGTGGGCGTTGGTCGGCCCGAACACCGGTCCGTCGGTCCAGTGCTGTGCGCCCTGGTCGAAGAAGCGGTGGTGCAGGCGGCCGCCGGTCGTGCGGTAGATCATCTCGAAATTACGGTTGAAGCTGGTGCCGGTGAAGGTCGGCGGGTCGCCGACGTCGTTGGCGAACTGGGTCGCCTTGTGCCATGGCAGGCCGCTCGCGCTGTTGTCGCGCCACCAATGCGACAGGCTGGAGCCGCTGCTCGGCGCGATCAGCTCGAAGTTGCGGTGGTTGGCGCCGTTGCCGCTCTCGATCATGCCGCCGGCGTGCAGGCGGCGCTTGGTATAAGGGTCGGGATTGACGCCGCGGAGGCCCAGCTTGACGTTGCTGTCGATATTGCATTCGCCGTAGCCGAACAGCCAGTAGCCGGCGTCGCCCAGCCCCGCTCCCCACTGATTCTTCAGGATCCAGCAGTTCTTGGTGTCGTCATAGCCGACGCACATGACGACGTGGCTGCCGAGGAGCGTCGCGCCGGCCTGCTTGCGGTACGGCGTCTGCCCGGTCCAGCCCTGGAAACCTTCGTAGACATCGAAGGTGACGACCAGCGGTCCGACCGCATCGAGCCAGTTCTTCTGGTCGTCGACGTGGTCGAGCGTGACGAAGTCGGGGATCCGCGTCGTCCGCCCGCTGCGCGTGCCTGGCGGGTGATAGGCCCAGGGCGCGGCCATGGAGCCGCCGCCGCAGCCGCTCGGCGGCGGGTTCCAATAGACGCCGGGACGGTCGGCGGGGTTCTCGCCGCGGTCGGGCCAGGGCACGGTTTCGAGGTCGCTCAGGCCGTGGTTCTTGGCCCAGCCGAGCACCGACTGGCCGCCGTCGCCGCACTGCCCGCACTTGACGGTATTGGCCTCGATATAGTCGCCGACCGAGCGCGGGCTCCAGACGCAGTGCTCGATGCGGACCATCGCCTCGATCAGCTGCGTCGGGGCATAGACCCAGCAGTGCTCGCACGGGTCCTGATCGCGGATGGCGGTGATCCACGGCCAGCCGTAGCGATTGCGCCAGTCGACCACGGCCGGGCGCGCGCCGCCGCCGCGCCACCTGCCGCGCCGCCGGTGGCACCGGCCGCCGGCGCCGCAGCCGGCAGCAGGATGTTGCGGGCGAGCAGGTCGGCGTGGAGGAACTGGTTGGCCGGCGGCGCGCTGCGGACCAGCGCGTGAACGTCGAACCGCTTCGCCGGGTCGGCGCGGACGATGGCCTGAGGGTCGGCGCCGAGCGCCGGCCGCGGGACGACGAGATTGTCAGGAAAATGGCCGGCAACGAGCCAGCCGAGCTTTTGCGACGCCACCTGTTCACGAAGTTGTCCGAAAGTAATCGGCATGGTCGCCTCCCCCTTTGGAGCCAGAAAGACTCGGGCACATCTTCGGTGCCTGCGGTGCGGTTACTACGCCAACTTGGTTAACGAAGTGCCGCGAGACGCGCAGACTTGCCGCGATAGGGACCCGATGGCGGCGCTGGCGGTCTCAAGGGGCGGCCGGTCTCCCGGAAACCGCGATCGGGCGCGGGCAGTCTCACGCGCGGTCGCCCGAGGCTTGTCGCCCGCCGACCGTGCCCTATTTACGTGCCTGTTGCCGACGGCAACAATGGACACGTACAAGCGGCTGTGGTGAGCGGCGGGCATGGCGAAGGACCTTTATTCGACTCTCGGCGTCGCGCGCGGCGCGAGCGCGGCCGACATCAAGAAGGCGTATCGCAAGCTCGCCAAGGCCAACCATCCCGACACCCACGCCGGCGACGCCGCGGCGCTGGCGCGGTTCAAGGACGTCTCGGCGGCGTACACGATCCTGTCCGACGCCGACGAGCGCGGCAACTACGACCGCGGCGAGATCGACGCCGACGGCCAGCCCAAGGCGCCGCCGGGGTTCGGCGGCGGCGGCGGCGGCGTTCAATCCCGGCGCGGGCGGCTTCGGCGGCGGCGGCGCGGCCCGGCGGCGGGACGCGCTTCGACTTCGGCGGCGATCCGTCCGACCTGTTCAGCGAGCTGTTCGGCGGCCGCGCCGGCGGCTCGCCGTTCGGCGGCGACCCGCGCAGGACTCGGCGCGCCGCGCCGCGCCGCCGAAGGGCGGCGACGTCGCCTATCGCCTGAGCGTCCCGTTCGAGGATGCGGCGCTGCTCAAGCCGCAGCGCATCACGCTGCAGAACGGCAAGACGCTCGACCTCAAGCTGCCGCCGGGCTTCGAATCGGGGCGGCAGGTGCGGCTGGCCGGGCAGGGGCGAGCCGGGGCCGGGCGGCGCCGGCGACGCGCTCGTCACGCTCGAGATCGCGCCGCACCGCTTCATGCGCCGCGACGGCGACGACATCCGCCTCGACCTGCCGGTCAGGCTCGGCGAGGCGGTGCTGGGGGCCAAGGTCAAGGTGCCGACGCCCGACGGGCCGGTGATGCTCGCGCGTGCCGGCGGGGTCGACGTCGGGCAGGACGCTGCGCCTGCGCGGGCGCGGCTTCACCCGCGCCGACGGCAGCCGCGGCGACCTGCTGGCGACGCGTCGAGGTCGATCTGCCGCCGGACGACGCGGAGCTTCGCGCCTTCGCCGAGCGTTGGACCGGCGACGCGACCCGCAACCCGCGGAGCGCGCTCGGCGTCGACTGAGGGGCGCAGATGCGGCGTCCGGGGGTTCGCTGCGCGCGGCTGTTGGCGACGCGCCCGTGCCGGATCGTCGCGCGCGTCGTCGGCGGCACGTGGAACGACGGCTTCATGCACGCCGGCAACCTCGCCTATCTGTCGCTGCTGACGCTGTTCCCCTTCTTCATCGTCGTCGCGACGGTCGCCGGCGCGCTCGGGCGCACCGACGACGGGCTGCACGCGGTCAGCGCCTTCCTCCGCACCGTGCCGCCCGACGTCGGCACGCTGATCGCCAAGCCGATCCACGAGGTGCTCGCCGCGCGGTCGCAGAAGGGCCTGCTGACGCTCGGCATCGTCGTCACGCTGTGGACGGTCAGCGGGCTTCATCGAGACGATCCGCGAGATCGTCCGCCGCGCCTATGGCACGGCGTCGAGCCGCGCCGGTCTGGGAATACCGGCTGGGCGCGATCGCGCTGATCGTCGGCGCGGTGCTGCTGATGCTGGTCGCCTTCGCCGTGCAGGTCGCTGCTGACCGCGATCGAGCAGTTCGTCGTCCACCTGCTGCCGTTGCAAGGACGACCTGATCGGCATCGTCGGGCTCGGCCGGCTCGCGCCGGCGGCGGCGCTGTTCGTCGCGCTGTGGGGCATCTTCTATCGTCCTGACGCCGCAGCAAGATCCGCGAGCGGCACGTGCCCGATCTGGCCGGGGCCGCTGCTGATCACCGTCGTGTGGATCGGGACGACGATGCTGCTGCCGCGGGTGCTCGGACTGTTCGGCAGCTACAACCTGACCTACGGCAGCCTCGCCGGCGTCATCGTCGCGCTGCTGTTCTTCTACATCATCGGGCTGGGCGCTGGTTGTCGGCGCCCAGCTGAACGCGGCGCTGGCGATTGTGCCCAAACTGCGGCCAGAACGCGCAGGCAGGCCGAAGCGGGAGTCGTAGCATGCCGGGATTGATGGCGGGCAAGCGCGGGCTGATCATGGGGGTCGCCAACGATCGCAGCCTCGCCTGGGGCATCGCGCAGGCGCGTGCGCGCGCGAGGGCGGCGAGATCGCCTTCAGCTACCAGGGCGAGGCGCTGGAGAAGCGCGTGCGGCCGCTGGCGACCAGCCTGTCGCCGGTCAACGGCAGCAATGCGCCGTTCCTGATCGAATGCGACGTCGCCGACACCGCCTCGCTCGACCGCTGCTTCGCCGACGCTGCAGGCGGCGCTGGCCGACGATCGACTTCCTCGTCCACGCGATCGGCTTTTCCGACAAGAACGAGCTGCGCGGCCGCTATGTCGACACCAGCCTGGAGAATTTCGCGCTGACGATGAACATCAGCGTGTTCAGCTTCACCGCCGTGGCGCAGCGGGCGCTGGCGATGATGCCCGACGGCGGCGCGCTGCTGACGCTCAGCTATTACGGCGCCGAGAAGGTCATCCCGCACTATAACGTCATGGGCGTCGCCAAGGCGGCGCTCGAGACCAGCGTCCGCTACCTCGCGATGGACCTCGGGCCCGACAAGGTCCGGGTCAACGCGATCTCCGCCGGCCCGATCAAGACGCTGGCGGCGAGCGGCATCGGCGACTTCCGCTACATCATGAAGTGGAACGAGTATAACTCGCCGCTGCGCCGCAACGTGACGATCGAGGATGTCGGCGGGGCGGGGGTGTACCTGCTCAGCGACCTGGCCAGCGGCGTGACGGGCGAGGTCCACCACGTCGATGCCGGCTACAACGTCATCGGCATGAAGGCCGAGGACGCGCCGGATATCAGCGTGGCGTGATCGTGCGCGCAGCGACGTCGGCCGACGCCGCCGCCATCCATGCCGTGCACGTGGCAGCCTTTCCGACCGACGCAGAGGCACGCCTGGTCGACGCGCTGATCGGCGATGGGGATCAGCTGGTGTCGGTGGTGGCCGACGACGGCGTCGCCATCATCGGCCATTGCCGCTGCAGCCGGATGACTGTCGTCGCCGAACGCGCTTCGATCCCGGCGACGGCCTTTGGCGCCGGTCGCTGTGCGACCATTGCACCAGCGACAGGGCGTGGGCACGGCCATGATCCGAGGCTGGCCTGACGCGACGCTCGAGGAGGCGGGGATCGGCGCTGTGCTTCGTACTCGGCGACCCTGCTTACTACCGACGTGTTCGGCTTCTCGGCGTCGGCAGCAAGGCCCATTCGCGTCGCCGTACGCTGGCAGCTACTTCCAGGCGCGTTGGACCGGCGGTTCCCGTTCCTGCTCGAGGTCGGCACGGCGGTCCACGCGCCGGCGTTCGCCGAGGCTCGACGCGATGAGCCACAACAGCTTCGGCCACGTCTTCCGCTTCACCACCTGGGGCGAATCGCACGGGCCCGCGATCGGCGCGGTCGTCGACGGCTGCCCGCCGGGGCTCGCGCTGTCCGAGGCCGACATCCAGCCGTGGCTCGACCGGCGGCGGCCGGGCACGTCGCGCTTCACGACGCAGCGGCAGGAGCCCGACCAGGTCCGCATCCTGTCGGGCGTGTACGAAGGCCGGACGACGGGGACGCCGATCCACCTGATGATCGACAATGTCGACGCAGCGCTCGAAGGATTATGGCGCCATCGCCCAGGCGTATCGCCCCGGCCACGCCGACTACGCCTATGACGCCAAATACGGGCTGCGCGACCCCCGCGGCGGCGGCCGGGCTTCGGCGCGGGAGACGGCCAGCCGCGTGGCGGCGGGGGCGGTGGCGCGGCTGGTAATCCCGGAGGTGACGATCCGCGCCTATCTCGTCGAACTCGGCGGCGACGCGATCGACCGCGCCGCGCTTCGACGACGGCGAGATCGACGCGGAACCCGTTCTTCTGTCCCGATGCCGCCGCCGCCGCGCGATGGGAGCGGGCGCTCGACGCCGCGCGCAAGGCGGGATCGTCGCTCGGCGCGGTCGTCGAGTGCGTCGCCACGCGGCGTGCCGGCGGGCTGGGGCTCGCCGATCTACGCCAAGCTCGATAGCCGAGCTCGCCGCCGCGATGATGAGCATCAACGCCGTCAAGGGCGTCGAGATCGGCGACGGCTTCGCCGCGGCGCGGCTGCGCGGCGAGGGCAATGCCGACGCCATGGCGCCCGGGTCGGACGGTCGCCCGCTGTTTGCCGCCAACCATGCCGGCGGCATCGCCGGCGGGATCAGCACCGGGCAGCCGGTCGTGGTGCGGCTGGCGCTGAAGCCGACCTCGTCGATCCTGACCCCGGTGCCGACGATCACGACGACCGGCGAGGCGACCGAGATCGTCACCAAAGGCCGCCACGACCCCTGCGTCGGCATCCGCGCCGCGCCCGTCGCCGAGGCGATGATGGCCCTGGTCCTCGCCGACGCCAGGCTGATGCAGCGCGGCCAGTGCGGCTGAGCTTGCGCCGGCCGCGGCGCTAGCTATGTTAGCAGCGTAATACACCGAGGAGCGCAGCCATGGCCATCGACCGCTATTCGCCGCACGACGTCGGGCCGCCGGTGGCCTCGACGCTGATCACCTACCTGGTCTGGTTCTTCCTCGGCAACATCGGCGGCCACCGCTTCCTGACGGGCCGCGTGGGTACCGGGCTGGTGATGCTCGGCCTGCATATTCTTGGCTGGCTGACGTGGTGGCTGCTTGGCCTCGGCTATCTGATCTGGGGCGTGGTCGGTGTCTGGTGGCTGGTCGATGCCCTGCTGATCCCGGGCTGGTTGCGACGCTGACTGGAGATATATGACGGCGGAACGTCGCCTTTCTTTACACTCCGCTAACCCTGTTTATAGTTACCGTAAGCTTTAACAAGCTCTTGGGGTACTGGCACAGATCTTGCTTCTCCTGGTTGTCCGCTCGGTGGGGAGCGGCTGCAGATGAGATGTGTTATGAAGCTCGCCGCCATTGCCCTTGGACTGATGCTTGCCTCGCCGGCAGCCGCAGTCACGCTCGATTTCGAGCAGTACATTGACGAAACGTTGATGACGAGCGACAGCGGGCTGACCTTCAACAACCTGTCCTCGCTCGACACGCGCCAGCTGCCGAACTCGGGCTATGCCCACACGGTGACCAGCGGGAACAACATCGCCTTCAACCCGTCCGGGGGGGCGACGACGATCACCTCGACCGACGCCTTCCATCTGGTCAGCGCCAACCTCGGCGCGGCATGGAACGACGGATTGACGGTGGTCTTTACCGGCTCGCTCCACGGCAAGAGCGTCTATTCGCAGAGCTTCGTCGTCGATACGACGGCGGCGAGCTTCATTCGGTTCCGACAGAAGAACGTCGACACCGTCGTCGTCAGCACCTTCGGCGGCGTCCATAACCCGATCTTCGGCGATGACCACGGCACCCAGTTTTCGCTCGACGACCTGACCTACGACATCGGCCTGACCGCCGGCGGCAACGTCGGCAACGGCGGCGACAATGTCGGCGGCGTGCCGGAGCCGGCGGCCTGGGCGCTGATGGTCGCCGGGTTCGGTCTGGTCGGCGTCGCCGCCCGCCGGCGCGTGCCCGCTACCGCCTGACGCCTCAGTCGAGGAACGGGTCGCGCACCAGGATGGTGTCGTCGCGCTCCGGCGAGGTCGATACCAGCGCCACCGGGCACCGCGTCAGCTCCTCGATGCGGCGGATATATTTGATCGCCTGCGCCGGCAGGTCGCTCCAGCTGCGCGCGCCCATGGTCGATTCGCTCCAGCCGTCGAAGCGTTCGTAGACCGGCACCACCGCCGCCTGGTCGGCGGCGTGCGCCGGGAAATGATCGAGCGGTGCGGTCGCCGAGCCGGTAGCCGGTGCAGATCATCAGCTCGTCGAGCCCGTCGAGCACGTCGAGCTTGGTCAGCGCCATGCCGTGGACGCCGCTGACCTGCACCGCCTGGCGCACCAGCACCGCGTCGAACCAGCCGCAGCGCCGCTTGCGCCCGGTGACGGTGCCGAACTCGCGGCCGCGCTCGCCCAGCCGCTGGCCGATCGCATCGTCGAGCTCGGTCGGGAACGGGCCCGCCGCCGACGCGGGTCGTGTACGCCTTGACGATGCCGAGCACATAGTTGAGCGCCCCCGGCCCCATGCCGCTGCCCGCCGCCGCGGTGCCGGCGACGACGTTCGAGCTGGTGACGAACGGATAGGTGCCGTGGTCGACGTCGAGCAGCACGCCCTGCGCGCCCTCGAACAGGATGCGCTTGCCCGCACGGCGGGCGTCGCCGAGGCTCGCCCAGACCGGCGCGGCGAAGGGCAGGACGAAGGGCGCGACCTCGCGCGAGCGCGGCGATCAGCGCGGCGCGGTCGACCGGCGGCACGCCGAAGCCGGCGCGCAGCGCATTGTGGTGCGCCAGCAGCCGGTCGAGCTGCGGCCCGATCTCGTCCAGATGCGCGAGGTCGCAGACGCGCAGCGCCCGTCGGCCGGCCTTGTCCTCGTACGCCGGGCCGATGCCGCGCCGGGTGGTGCCGATCTTGCCGGCGCCGCTGGCGTCCTCGCGCAGGCCGTCGAGCTCGCTGTGCAGCGGCAGGATCAGCGGGCAGAGTTCGCTGACCTGGAGGTTGGCCGGCGTGATCTCGACGCCCTGGCCGCGCAGCTTCTCGACCTCGGTCTTGAAATGCCAGGGATCGAAGACGACGCCGTTGCCGATCACCGACAGCGCGCCGCGGACGATGCCGCTGGGCAGCAGGCTGAGCTTGTAGACCTCGTTGCCGACGACCAGCGTGTGGCCGGCGTTGTGCCCGCCCTGGAAGCGGACGACGACATCGGCGCGCGCCGACAGCCAGTCGACGATCTTGCCCTTGCCCTCGTCGCCCCACTGCGCGCCGATGACGACGACGTTAGCCACGCTTGACGGTCCGTTCGATCCAGTCGGCGAAGGCGGCCATGATCTTGGTCAGATAGTCGCGGCTGGCGTCGGGGTCGTCGAGCAGCTTGGCGACGTTGCCGATATAGGCCTCGGGCTGCTGCAGCACCGGCATGTCGAGGAACACCAGGCTCTGGCGCAGCGCGTGGTTGGCCAGCGGGCCGCCGAGCGCGCCGGGCGAGCAGCTGACGACCGCCGCCGGCTTGCCCGCCCAGGCGCTATGGCCATAGGGGCGTGAGCCGACGTCGATCGCGTTCTTCAGCGCGCCGGGCACCGAGCGATTGTACTCGGGCGTGACGAACAGCACCGCATCGGCGGCGCGGATGGCGCTGCGGAACGTCTCGTATGACGCCGGCGTGGTGTTGTCGGTCTCGAAGTCCTGGTTGAACAGGGGCAGGTCGCCGATCGGCACCTCGGCCCCGGTCAGGCCGGCGGGGGCCAGCTCGAGCAGCAGGTGCGCCAGGCGGCGGCTCAGCGATTCGCGGCGCAGGCTGCCGACGACGACGGCGATCTGGGTCACGGCTCAATCTCCTGACAGGGGCACGGCGGCGGCGCCGTCCCAGCAGTGGCTGCAATCGCTTGGGATCGCCTCCGTGTCCAGCCGGGCGACGGTCACCCAGCCCTCGGCGCGCAGCCGCTCGCCGACGACGCGCGGCGTGCCGGCGGGCAGAGCGATGCGGCGGCGGGCGGAAATCCCCGAGGCCGGCGTCGACCAGCCCGTCGAGGTAGAGCGAGAAGCCGACCGCCGGCTCGGTCGCGCCGTCGGGGTGGAGGACGCCGTAGGCGCCGCCGCGGCCGATCTCGCCGCGGACGCCGGCGCCGAACAGGGTGAAGCCGATCCAGCGCTGATAGTCGAAGCCATGGCGCTCGGTCGGGTCGAGCGTCACCGCGACGCCGTCGAGCGCGGCGACGACGGCGGCGACGTCGTCGAGGCGGCGGGCGAGCGGTGGCGGCAGGTCGAGCCGGGCGAGGGCGGCGAGCGCGGCCGCGGCCGGACCGGCGGCGGCGATCAGCGGCGCGTAGATCGCCGCCCCCGCGGCCGCCAGCCCGGCGGCGTCCTTGGCGTCGAGCAGCGCCTCGACCGTGGCAAGGTCGGCGAGCGGCGCGGGCCCGGCCCAGTGCGCGGCAAGGTCGGCGACGAAGCTCGGCAGCGTCAGGTCGACGGTGATGCTCGCCGACGCCCGCCGCGCGCAGCCCGTCGACGCCGAGCGTCAGCACCTCGACCACGGCCGCCACCGTGTCGCGGCCGATCAGCTCGGCGCCGGCCTGCACCATCTCGCGCTCGGGTCGCAGCTGGCTGCCCTTCACCCGCAGCACCGGGCCGCCGTAGCTCAGCCGCAGCGGCCGCGGCACGTGGGCGAGGCGCGTCGCCGCGATCCGCCCGACCTGGCCGGTGATGTCGGGGCGCAGCGCCAGGCTGCAGTCGCGACACCGGATCGACGAAGCGCAGCAGTTCCTGCCGCGCGGTCGCCGCCAGCCGGCCGGCGAGCCCATCCTCATATTCGATCAGCGGCGGCTGGACGCGGTCGTAGCCGTGCGCCGCGACATGATCGAGCAGGCCGCGCAGCAGCGCGTCGGCCGCCTCCGCCTGCGGCGGCAGGCGGTCGCGCAGACCTTCGGGAAGCAGTCCGGCGGCAATCGGCGTCATCCGAACGACAGCGCCTTGACCTGCTTCACGCCCGGCAGCGCCGTGATCTCGGCCAGCACGGCGGCCGGGATGACGTCGTCGACCGACAGCAGCAGCACCGCCTCCGCCCGGCTGTCGCGGCGGCCGAGGTGGAAGGTGCCGATGTTGACGCCCGCCTGCGCCCAGCGTCGAGCCGAGGCGGCCGATGAAGCCTGGCTTGTCCTCGTTGACGATGAACAGCATCGGCCCGGTCAGCGCCGGCCTCGACCTTGATGCCGATGATCTCGACCAGGCGGGGCTCGCGGTTGCCGAACAGCGTGCCGGCGACCGATCGCTCGCCATCGGGGCCGCCGACGGTGACGCGGACCAGCGTGTGATAGTCGGTCTCGCGCTCGTGGCGGACCTCGGCGACGGCGATGTCGCGTTCGCGGGCGAGGAAGGGCGCGTTGACCATGTTGACCGTGTCGGAATGAACCCGCATCAGCCCGGCGAGAACGGCGGCGGTGATCGGCTTGAGGTTGAGCTCGGCCGCCGCGCCCTCGACCTCGACGGTGACGGCGCCGACCCCGTCGCTGACCAGCTGGCCGATCAGGCTGCCGAGCTGTTCGGCGAGCGCCATGTACGGGCGCAGCCGCGGCGCCTCCTCGGCCGACAGCGACGGCACGTTGAGCGCGTTGGTCACGCCGCCGGTGAGCAGGAAGTCGCTCATCTGCTCGGCGACCTGGATCGCGACGTTGACCTGCGCCTCGTCGGTCGATGCGCCGAGGTGCGGGGTCGAGATGAAGTTCGGCGTGCCGAACAGCGGCGACGCCTTGGCCGGCTCGGTGGCGAAGACGTCCAGCGCCGCGCCGCCGATATGGCCGCTGTCGAGCCCGGCCTTCAATGCCGCCTCGTCGATCAGCCCGCCGCGGGCGCAGTTGACGATCCGCACGCCCTTCTTGGTCTTGGCCAGCGCCTCGGCCGACAGGATGTTGCGCGTCGAATCGGTCAGCGGCGTGTGCAGCGTGATGACGTCGGCGCGGGCGAGAAGGTCGTCGAGCGTCACCTTCTCGATGCCGAGGTCCTGCGCGCGCTCGGGCGTCAGGAACGGGTCGAAGGCGATGACCTTCATCTTCAGCCCCAGCGCGCGGTCGGCGACGATCGAGCCGATGTTGCCGGCGCCGATCAGACCGAGCACCTTGGCGGTCAGCTCGACCCCCATGAAGCGGTTCTTCTCCCACTTGCCGGCCTGGGTCGAGGCATCGGCCTCGGGCAGCTGGCGGGCGAGGGCGAACATCAGGGCGATGGCGTGCTCGGCCGTCGTGATCGAGTTGCCGAACGGCGTGTTCATGACGACGACGCCCTTGGCCGAGGCGGCCGGAATGTCGATGTTGTCGACGCCGATGCCGGCGCGGCCGATGACCTTGAGATTGGTCGCGGCGGCGATGACCTCCTTCGTCGCCTTGGTCGAGGAGCGGACGGCGAGGCCGTCGTAGTCGCCGATGATCTCGATCAGCTTCTCCTTCGACAGGCCGGTGATCTCGTCGACCTCGACGCCGCGGGCGCGGAAGATTTCGGCGGCTTTCGGCGACATTTCGTCGGCGATGAGGACCTTGGGCATTCTTGCTTCCTTCTCCCCTCCCGCTTGCGGGAGGGGCCGGGGGTGGGGAAGATGGGATCGGCGGGCGGCGGCCGGGCGAGGCGGACTGCCCACCCCCGGCCCCTCCCGCAAGCGGGAGGGGAGCGTTAGGCCGTCACCGCGCCGTGCGCCCACTCGAGCCACGGCCCGAGCGCGACGATGTCGGCGGTGTCGACCGTCGCCCCGCACCAGATCCTGAGGCCCGGCGGCGCGTCGCGGTAGCCGCCGATGTCGAAGGCGACGCCCTCGCTCTCCAGCAGCGCGGCGATCTTCTTCGGCACGTCGGGCGCGGCACCCGGCAGCGACAGGCAGACGCTGGTGTTCGACCGCGTCGCGGGATCGGTCGCCAGATGCTCGACCCACGGCGTCGCCTCGACCCAGCGGTCGAGCGCCTGGGCGTTGCCGTCGGCGCGGGCGTAGAGTTCCTGCAAGCCCCCGATCCCGTCGGCCCAGGTCAGCGCGTCGATATAATCCTCGACCGCCAGCATCGACGGCGTGTTGATCGTCTCGCCAGCGAAGATGCCTTCGATCAGCTTGCCCTTGCTCGTCAGCCGGAAGATCTTGGGCAGCGGCCAGGCGGGCGTGTAGCTCTCCAGCCGCTCGACCGCGCGGGGCCCGAGGATGAGGACGCCGTGGCCGCCTTCGCCGCCGAGCACCTTCTGCCAGCTGTAGGTGACGACATCGAGCTTGTCCCACGGCAGCTCCTGCGCGAACACGGCGCTGGTCGCGTCGCACAGCATCAGGCCTTCGCGCTCGTCGCGGATCCATTCGCCGTTCGGCACGCGGACGCCGCTGGTCGTGCCGTTCCAGGTGAAGCAGACGTCGTGGTCCTGCGGCACGCGCGTCAGGTCGGGCAGCTCGCCGTAAGGCGCGGTGATGACCTGGGCGTCGAGCTTGAGCTGCTTGACCGCATCGGTCACCCAGCCCTCGCCGAAGCTCTCCCACGCCAGCATCGCTGCCGGGCGCGCGCCGAGCATCGTCCACATCGCCATCTCGTAGGCGCCGGTGTCGGAGGCCGGGACGATGCCGATCCGGTGCGATATCGGGCACCTTCAGGACGCTGCGGGTCAGGTCGATGGCCAGCTTGAGCCGCGCCTTGCCGATGCCCGATCGGTGCGAGCGGCCGAGGCTGTCGGTGGCGAGCTGGTCGGCGCTCCAGCCGGGGCGCTTGGCGCAGGGGCCGGACGAGAAATGCGCGCGCTGCGGGCGCACGGTCGGTCGGTCAGTCATGGTCTCTCCTTACAGAGAGCGCGCGCCGCGTTGGGACGGCGTGGCCCGCCGCCGTGCCTAGTGACGCGGGGGCGGCGGTCAAGCAAAATACGACGGAGCCGAAATGCCGCGCTGTCGTTCTGCTCCCGAACCGAGTTCCGAAAGGCCCGATCAATGCGCTTCATCCTTGCCGCCGCTGTCGTCCTCGCCGCCGCGCCGGCGCTCGCCGAAGAGCGGACCGTCACCTCGATCGCCGAGTCGCCGCTGTCGGATGTCAACCTCAAGCGCAAGCACATCCCGCCGGTGCTGATCGGGGCGCAGAACGCGCCATATTCGACGGCCGGGCTGACCGACTGCGCCAAGATCGGCGCGGCGGTGAAGGCGCTCGACGCCGTTCTCGGCCGCGACCTCGACCAGCCGAGCGACGGCAAGCAGCCGAGCGCCGGGCACGAACTGGCGATGGACGCCGGGCAGGACACGATCAACAGCCTGATCCCCGGCCGCTTCATCATCCGCCGCCTGTCCGGCGCCGCGGCGGCGCAGCGCAAGGCGGTCGCCGCCGTCTATGCCGGGTCGGTGCGCCGCGGCTTCCTCAAGGGGCTCGGCGAGGCGAAGGGCTGCACGTATCCGGCGGCGCCGCGCTGACGGGACTGGCGCGCGGCGGTGCGCGGCGCTATCGCGCTCGGCCCACGAAAGGCCCCGCATGACCGCCCCCGCGCCCCAACGCCTGTTCCCGACCGCCCGCGCCGAGGCCGGCCTCGCCAACGCGCCGACGGCGACGTCGCAGACCGAGCATCCGGCGTACCGGCTCGCCTTCCAGGACCCGGACTTCCTGCTCCGCGACGACCTGCGGCCGGTGCGCTTCCAGCTCGAGCTGATGAAGGCGGAGCTGGCGCTGGCCGAGGCGGGGATCGCCTCGACCTTCGTCTTCTACGGCTCGGCGCGCATCCCGGCGCCCGAGGACGCCGCCGCGCTCGTCGCCGCCGCCACCCCGGAGACGCGCGCCGTCGCCGACAGCCTTGCGGCCAAGGCGCACTATTACACCGTGGCGCGCGAGCTGGCGCGGCTGGCGTCGAGCGTACCGGGCGACGCGGCCGGGCGGCAGTTCGTCGTCTGCTCGGGCGGCGGGCCGTCGATCATGGAGGCGGCCAACCGCGGCGCCGCCGACGTCGGGGCGCCGTCGATCGGGTTGAACATCGTCCTGCCCTTCGAGCAGCTGCCGAACCCCTATGTCACCCCGGGCCTCAGCTTCCAGTTCCATTATTTCGCGCTGCGGAAGATGCATTTCCTGATGCGCGCGCGCGCCGTCGCGGCCTTCCCCGGCGGCTTCGGCACCTTCGACGAACTGTTCGAGCTGCTGACCCTGGTCCAGACCGGCAAAGTCGCGCGGCTGCCGATCTTCCTGTTCGGCCGGTCGTTCTGGGAGCGGGTGGTCAATTTCGAGGCGCTGGCCGAGGAAGGCACGATCGCGCGCAGCGACCTGGACCTGTTCCACTTCGTCGAGACGGCGGACGAGGCCTGGGCGGTAGTGAAGGAACACTACGACCTCTAGATCCTCCCTGTGCCGGGGAAGATCTCAGTGCTTGTCGGTCTTGCTCGTGCCGGCGGTGTCGGCCGCGGCCGGGCCGCCGACCTTGCCGTCGGGCTGCTTGGCCACCGCGGCGGTCGCCTCGGCAGGGGCGACGTCGGGAGCCTTGCCGGGCTGCGGCGCGAGCTTTTCCGACGTGGCGACGTTCGCCGGCGAAGTCGTCGCGCCGGCCGGGTTGGCGGCCGTCGCCGCAGCCGGGGCCTGGGTCGCGCTCGCCTCCGCCGGGACCGGGGGCAGCGGCAGCGGGTGGTCGCTCTTGCTGTTGAGATAGGCGATGACCGCAGCCCGGTCCTCGGGCTTGGCGATGCCGGCGAACGCCATCTTGGTGCCCGGGACATAGGTCTTGGGGCTGGTCAGCCATGCGTTGAGCTCGTCGAAGCCCCACTTGGCGTTCGCCGTCTTCTGCATGGCGTCGGAATAGCTGAAGCCCGGCATGTGGTCGTGCGGGCCGCCGACGACGCCGTACAGGTTCGGGCCGATGCCGGCCGGGCCGCCCTTTTCGGCGTTATGGCAGGCGCCGCACTTCTTGAACACCTCGGCGCCGTGCTCGACGCTCGCCGACGCGAGGAAGAACTCGACCGGCTTGTCGGCGACCGGCGCGGGGGCGCCGGCGGCGGCCTCCTGCTCGACGCCCTCGACGACATAGCCGGGCTTGGCCGGCTTGACCGGCTTGTAGACTTCGCCGGTGACGAGGACGAGTCCGAGCACCGCGATGGCCGCCGTCAGGCACCAGCCCGCGATCTTGTTCCACTCGAAACTGTCCAACGCGCGTCTCCGAAGGCGATGGCCCGGCGGCGGGGCCGAAAGCCGGGCGATCCCCGGCAAAATCGCGCGGACCATAGTTGCCGACCCGCGCCGTCGCAAGCCATCTAACGCCGCAGTGCAGCACCGGTTGGCATTGTGCGGCTGGCGGACTTTCCCTAACCCGCAGTCGATGTCCGATTATCCCGGCCCCGCCGCTGCCCTCGTCGCGGCAATGACCGTCGCCGCCGCGGCCGAGCCGCACCGCGCCGTCGCCTTCCAGGGCGCGCCGGGAGCCTATTCGCACCAGGCGGTGCGCGAAGCGTTCCCCGCTGCGCTGCCGCTGCCGTGCTTCACGTTCGAGGACGCGATCGCCGCGGTCCAGGCCGGCGCGGCCGACTGCGCCGTCATCCCGATCGAGAACTCGCTCCACGGCCGGGTCGCCGACATCCACTTCCTGCTGCCCGAATCCGGCTTGGCGATCACCGGCGAGCACTTCGTCCGCGTCCGCCACTGTCTGCTCGGGGTGCCGGGCGCATCGCGCGACGACGTGGCGACGGCAGTCAGTCACCCCCAGGCGCTCGGCCAGTGCCGCAGGCGGCTGCGCGACTGGGGCATCGCGCCGCTTGCCTATGCCGACACCGCCGCCGCCGCGGCGCTGGTGGCCGAGGCAGGTGACGCCGCGCAAGCCGCCGTCGCGTCACGCCTGGCAGCGGAACTCTACGGGCTGGAGGTGCTCGCCGAAGGTATCGAGGATGCGGATCACAACACGACCCGCTTCGTCGTCCTCGCCCGCGCCGCGCTGCCGGTCGCGCCGGGGACGGCGGTGATGACCAGCCTGTTGTTCGAGGTCCGCTCGGTTCCGGCCGCGCTGTACAAGGCGCTCGGCGGTTTCGCCACCAACGGCGTCAACCTGACCAAGCTCGAATCCTATCTGAAGGGCGGGGGTTTCGCCGCGGCCGAGTTCTACGCCGACATCGAGGGCGACCCCGCCGACCCGGCCGTCGCCCGTGCGCTCGACGAACTGCGCTTCCATAGCGAATGGGTGCGGGTACTGGGCACCTATCCGCAGGCGCGCAGCCGCCACGGCTGATCCGCCCGCGCAGCAAGAAACCGCTGTCCTACAAGGGGATTGTCGGTCAGCGTGGCCGGCATGGCCGCTTCCTGCCCGTTCCGTCGCGCCGTCCGCTCCGACCGGCATCGGGCGGGGAGAGCGACGGGGGTCGACATGGTGTGACTTTTGTCAACTTTGTTGGGCGCGCCTGACATTTCCTGCGGCGCGACTCGCGCGTCAGCCCTCGACCCAGGTCCGCAGCAGGGTGTGCGCGATGGCCAGCGGCGGCGGCGCCAGCCAGTCGCCGCTGCCGGCGAGCGCGGCGCGGACCTCGGTCTTGGTCACCCAGCGCGCCGCCTCGATCTCGTCGTCGTCGAGGGTCAGCTCGCCGGTCCCGGTCGCCTCGGCGAAGGCGCCGACCATCAGGCTCGACGGGAACGGCCACGGCTGGCTGGCGATGTAGCGGACGCGCGTTGCGGCGATGCCGGCCTCCTCGAACAGCTCGCGGCGGACGGCTTCCTCCAGACTCTCGCCGGGCTCGACGAACCCGGCCAGCGCCGAGAAGAAGCGCCGGGGGAAGCGCGGCTGGCGGCCGACCAGGGCGTGTTCCTCGCCGTCGACGTCGAGCAGGGCGAGCATGATGACGACCGGGTCGGTGCGGGGAAAGTGGTGCGCGCCGCAGCCGGGGCAGACGCGCTCATAGCCGGCTTTGGCCACCGTCGTCGGCGTGCCGCAGTTGGCGCAGAAGCGGTGGCGGGCGTGCCAGTCGAGCAGCGACCGCGCCTGGGCGAAGACCGCCGCGTCGCCCGGCGTCGCGCTCGCCGCCAGCGCCGCGCCGACGCCGCGCGGGTCGCCGAGGCGGCCCATGCCGGTCGCCGCGACAGCGAAACGCGGGGCACCGTCGGCGAGGCCGAGGAACACGCTCGCGCCGTCGGCGGGGACGTCGTCGCGCGTGAACCAGCGCAGGCCGTCGGCCTCGTCGACTACCGGGCGGAGGTCGTCGAGGACCAGCCAGCGTGCCGCGCGGTCGGCGCGCGCCGCGACCATCGCCGCGTCGTCCTTGCGCAGCGCGTCCGCCCGGTCGAGCGGGCTGGCGGTAAAGCCGACGGTCGGCACGGGCGAGGCGAACCAGTCGGTCATGCGGCGGTCTCCAGGGCGTCAATCGATTGCGGGGCGACGCGCGCGGCGAGCACGGCGGCGGCGGCGCGCGCATAAAGTGTTGGCAGGCCGGCGTCGGCGATGGCGGCGACCGGATGCCACTCGCCGGGCAGGTCGGGGCGCGCCGCCGGCGTGGCGACGGCGACCGTCAACCGCAGCTCGAAATGCGTGAAGACGTGGCGGATCGGCAAGGGGAGGGGGGCGAGGGTGAGCGCCGATAGCGTCGCCGCATCATCGGGAATCGCCCCGGGATGGCGGATCGACGCCGGACGCGGCAGGCCTTCCGCGGCGGCGACCCATGGGCTCCCCGGCAGCCCCGGCATTCCGCCGAGCAGGCCCTTCGCCGGCCGCCGCTCGAGCAGGACGCGGCCGTCGACCTCGATCCACCACGCCGTCCCGTGGCGCACCGGCTTGGCCGCCTTCGCCGCCTTGAGCGGGAAGCGCGCCGGCGCGCCGCCAGCCCGCCCGGCACAGGCGGCGGCGACGGGGCAGGCGTCGCACTTCGGCGCGCGCGGCGTGCACAGCGTCGCGCCGAGATCCATCATCGCCTGGGCGTAGTCGCCGGCGCGTGCCGCCGGCGTCAGCGACGCGGCAAGGTCATACAGCCGCCGCCGCGCGGCCGGCAGCGGAGTGTCCACTGCGAACAGGCGGGCGACGACACGCTCGACGTTGCCGTCGACCACCACCGCCCGCCGGCCGAAGGCGATCGCCGCCACCGCCGCCGCCGTATAGGCGCCGACCCCGGGCAGCGCGCGCAGCCCCGCCTCGCTGTCCGGCCAGCCGCCGGCGGCGACGGCGCGGGCGCAAGCGAGCAGGTTGCGCGCCCGGGCGTAGTAACCGAGCCCGGCCCATTCGCGCATGACCTCGGCATCGTCCGCCGCCGCCAGCGACGCCACCGTCGGCCAGCGGGCGAGGAAGCGGGCGAAATACGGCGCCACCGTCGCCGTGCCGGTCTGCTGGAGCATCACTTCGCTCAGCCAGACGCGGTACGGGTCGGACGGCGGCAAGTCTGCTCCCCTGCCCGGCGGGCGGCGCCAGGGCAGGGTGCGGGCATGGGCATCGTACCACGCCAGCAGCAGGGTCGGGACGTCGGCCATCGCCCCGCTATGGCCGATGCCGCGGCTGTGGCATAGCCGGCGCGTGCCCGACGACTCGCCCCCTGCCGCGCGCGGCCGCGCCGCCGACCGGCCCCGCGCCCGCGGGGCCCGTGCCGTGGCCGAACTGGTGCCGGCGGTCGGCGACAAGGCGTTCCGCCGCTTCGGCTTCGCCCAGAATGCGATCCTCGCGCGCTGGGCGGAGATCGTCGGCGAACGCTATGCCCGCTATTCGACGCCGGAGGCGATCACCTTCCCGGCGGGCAAGAAGGCGGGCGGCACGCTGAAGATCGTCGTCACCGGCAGCTTCGCGCCGATGCTCAAGCACGTCGAGCCGCAGGTCATCGAGCGCGTCAACCGCTTCTTCGGCTACGACGCCGTCGCCCGTATCGCTCTGCGCCACGGCGACCTGCCGACGGTACAGCGCCGCGCCGCGCGCATCGAGCAGCCGCTGTCGGCCGAAACCGAATCGACCCTGCGCGAGGTCGCCGACCCCGATCTTCGCGCCCGCCTCGAATCGCTCGCCCGCGCCTTGTCGGCGACGACCGGGCCGCCGGTCGTGCGATGAGCGCGGCGGCTTTGACGCAGGGGCCGGCGAGCCGCTATCGTCGTCGTGTCGTCACTTTCGGGATGCAGTCCATGTCGCCTGCCGTTCGCTTCGCTTTCGCCGCCGCCATTCTCGCCCTCGCCGGGTGCAAGGGCGGGACCGCGACCGCGGCGCCTGCGGCGCCGGCCAAGGCAACGGCCACGAAGCCGGCGACGACGAACTGGCTCGACGTCGTCGTCGCGACGCCGCAGGGCGGCTTCCGCCAGGGCAACCCCAACGCCAAGGTCAAGCTGCTCGAGTTCGGCTCGCTGACCTGCTCGCACTGCGCCGCTTTCGCCAAGGAAGGAGTGCCGACGCTGCGGGCCAAGTACATCGCCACCGGCAAGGTCAGCTACGAATGGCGGCCGTTCATCCTCAACGGCGTCGACTTCGGCCCGTCGCTGCTCGTCCGCTGCCAGCCGCCGGCCGCCGCCATCCGCCTGATCGACGCCTTCTACGACCAGCAGCCGCAGTGGATCGTGCCCTTCACCAAGCCGCTGCCCGACGACGTGCAGAAGAAGCTGTCGGCGCTGCCGCAGGAGCAGCAGATCACCGCCTTCGCCGCCCAGGGCGGACTCGACGCCTTCATGCGGACCCGTGGCATGACGCGCGCGCGCTTCGACCAGTGCACCAGCGACAAGGCCGGCATCGCCAAGCTCAGCGAAATCCGCGACGATGCCGACAAGAATTACGGCCTGACCGGTACGCCGACCTTCGCCATCAACGGCAAGACCGTGCCCGACGCGGCCAACTGGGCGCGGCTGAAGCCGGCGCTCGACGCGGCGCTGTAGCGGTGGCGGCGGCGCCTGCCCGCCGCCGGCGCGGGACGGCACGAGCTTCGTAACGACGCCGGGGGGGCGATGCAGTTCGAGCGGCTCCGCCTGGCGGGGTTCAAATCCTTCGTCGACGCAACCGAGCTTCGCATCGAGCCCGGGCTGACCGGCGTCGTCGGGCCGAACGGCTGCGGCAAGTCGAACCTGCTCGAGGCGTTCCGCTGGGTGATGGGCGAGGGGTCGCCCAAGTCGCTGCGCGGCGGCGGCATGGACGACGTTATCTTCGCCGGCACCGCGCAGCGGCCAGGGCGCGACTTCGCCGAAGTCATGCTGACGCTTGGCGACACCGGCGCCGCGGCCGGCGACGACCCGCTCCAGGTCGTCCGCCGGGTCGAGCGCGGCCTCGGCTCGGCATACCGGATCAACGGCCGCGACGTCCGCGCCCGCGACGTCGCGCTGCTGTTCGCCGACGCCGCGACCGGCGCCCATTCGCCGGCGCTGGTCAGCCAGGGGCGGATCGGCGCGATCATCGCCGCGAAGCCGGCCGAACGGCGGGCGCTGCTCGAGGAGGCGGCGGGCATTTCCGGCCTCCATGTCCGCCGTCACGAGGCCGAGCTGCGGCTGAAGGCGACCGAGGCCAACCTGCTGCGCCTCGATGACGTCATCGCCGCCGATGCGGCGGCGGCGGCGGCGCTGCGCCGCGCGGCGAAGGCGGCGGAACGCTACCGCGCGCTGTCGGACGCGCTGCAGGCCGCCGAGCGGTCGCTGGTCTTCACCCGCTGGGCCGAGGCGCAGGCCGCGGCAACGGCGGCAGCCGACGCGGCGGCGGCGGCGGAGGCGGCGGTCGTCGCGGCCAGCGACGCAGCGACGGCGCGGGGCGCGGCGCAGGCGCAGGCCGCGGCGGCACTGCCCGGGCTGCGCGACGCGGCCGCCGCTGCGGCGGCGGCGATGCGGTCGCTCGCCGACCGGGAACGTGAACTAGCCGCGGCGGCGGCGGCCGTGGCGCTGCGGCAGCGCGACTTGGCGACGGCGGCGGCGCTGCTCGACCGCGACCGCTCGCGCGAGGCGGCGCTGGCCGGGGATGCGGCCGACGCCGACGCCCGGCTGGGCGACGAGGCGACGCGGCTTGACGCAGTCGTCGCCGCCGCCGCGCCGGCGCTGGCCGCGGCCGAAGCCGACGTCGCCGCGGCCGAACGCGCCGCCCAAGTCGGCGAGATCGAACTTGGCGCCGCGCTGGAGGCGCACGCCCGCGCCGCGGCGTCGGCGCGGGCGGCGGCGGCGGCGCGCGACGCGGCGGCGGCGCGGCTGGCACGGGCAGAGGCCGAGGCGACGCGGCTGGCGGCCGTGCCGCTGCCCGACCTCGCTGCCCTCGACGCTCGTCGCGACGCCGCCGGCGCGGCCGCCGCTGCCGCCGCACAGGCGATCGCCACGGCGACCGCAGCGATCGCCACGGCGGAAGCGGCACGGCGCGACGGCGAGGTCGCTCGCGACGCGGCGCATGCCCGACTGCTGGCGGCGCGAGCGGCGGCGGCGGCGCTGGCGGCCGAGCGCGACGCTGTGCGCCGCCTGCTCGCGGCAGCCCCGGCGGGATCGCTGATCGACAGCGTCGCCGTCGCGCCCGGTAATGAACAGGCCTTCGCCGCGGCGTTCGGCGACGACCTTGCTGCGACGATCGGCGGCGACACCGGACGCTTCTGGGAGGTCGTCGACGGCGATCTGCCCCCTCTGCCGCCCGGCGTTGCTCCACTCCGCGCGACGGTGCCCGCGGCGCTCGCCCGGCGCCTCGCGGCCACGGGCGTCGCCACCGCCGACGTGGCCGCAGCGGCACCGCTGCAGCCGGGTCAGCAGGTCGTCACGCGCGACGGCCGCCTATGGCGCTGGGACGGCTTCCGCGACCTCGGCGGCGGACAGGGTATCGCGGTCGCCGAGCGACTGACCCAGCACAACCGGCTCGCCGCCGCCGAGGCGGCGCTGCCGGACGCGACGGCGGTGGTCGACGCGGCGAAGTCGGAACTCGATGCGACCGGCGCTGCGCTCGCCGCCGCGGTCGCCGCCGATGGCGAGGCGCGTGCCGCGCGCGCCGCTGCCGAACGCGATCACGACCGGGCGCGGACGGCGCTGGCGACGGCGACATCCGAACGCGACCGGGCGGCCGCGCTGCGCGAGGCGAATGCCGCCGCGATCGCCCGCCTGCGCGGCGACGCGGCGGCCCTTGCCGACGAGGTCGGGGCAGCGCATGCGGCGCTGGCAGCGGCGGGCGACGTGCCGGCGCTGGCGGCGGCGGTGGCGGCGGCGCGGGGCTCGGCGGAAGCGGCGCGGGCGAGACTGGCGCAGGCGCGGGCCACCGCAGCCGGGCTGTCGCGCGACCGCGACGCCGCCGCCGCCCGTCGTGCGGCGATCGACGGCGAGCGCGCGGCCTGGGCCCGTCGTGTCGTCGAAGCCGACGTCCGGCTGGCCGATCTCGATCGGCGTGCCGCGGCGACGGCGGCGGAACTTGCCGATCTCGAGCGCCGCCCGGCCGCGATCGCGCAGGACCGGGCCGCACTCGCCGAGGAGCTCGCCACGGCGACGGCGGCGAATGCCGCGGCGACCGCGGCGCTGGCCGACGGCGAACGGCGACTGGCGGCGTTCGACGCCGAGGCGGCCGCCGCCGCCGAGGCGCTGAGCCTTGCCCGCGAGGCGCGTGCGGCCGCCGCCGCGGATGCCGGGCACGCCCGCGAACGCTGCCGGGAGATCGAGGTCGCGTGCGGCGAGCGCTTCGCCGCCAGCCCGCCCGCGCTCGGGGCGGCGCGCGGCGATGCAGCAAGCCTCGCCGCCGACGTCGCGCGACTTGCTGCGGAGCGCGAGCGCATCGGCCCGGTTAACCTTCGCGCCGACCTTGAGCTTGCCGAACTGACGGCCGCCGCCGACCGCCGCAGCGCCGAACGGGCCGAGCTGGAAACCGCGGTGGCACGCCTGCGCGGCAGCATCGGCGCGCTCAACCGGGAGGGGCGGACGCGCCTTCTCGCCGCCTTCGCCACCGTCAACGGTCATTTCCGCGCCCTGTTCGACACACTGTTCGCCGGCGGCGCGGCGCATCTCGAGCTGGTCGAATTGGACGATCCGCTGACCGCCGGGCTCGAGATCATGGCGCAGCCGCCAGGCAAGAAGCTGCAGTCGTTGACCCTGCTCTCGGGCGGCGAGCAGGCGCTGACCGCGGCGGCGCTGATCTTCGCGCTGTTCCTGACGACGCCGTCGCCACTCTGCGTTCTCGACGAGGTCGATGCCCCGCTCGACGATGCCAATGTCGAACGCTTCTGCGATCTGCTCGACCGCATGGCGCGGGAGACGCGGACGCGCTTCCTGATCGTCACGCACAACGCCGTGACGATGAGCCGGATGCACCGCCTGTATGGGGTGACAATGGCCGAGCCCGGCGTCAGTCAGCTGGTTTCGGTCGACCTGCAGGCGGCGGAACGGCTGCTGGCGGCCGAGTAGGCGCAGTCGCGCTCGTGGCACGATGGTTGACTTGGGCGGCCGGCGTCCGTAGACGGACCGCGCTTCGCCGGGCTACCGGAGGAGCATGCGCGGGGCTGTTCCCGCCGTCCAGCTGGGGAACCCGGTGAGCCGCCCGCGTCCGACCGACGAGCTCGAGTCTCTCGAAGCTCGCCTGGCCGAGGCGAAGGCGCGGCATGCGCCGGTCGATCCAGTGCGGATGGCGGGCGGAGCCATGGGGCAGGGTTTCCGCTTCGCCGTGGAGATCGTCGTCACCACCGTCGTGGGCAGCGCCATCGGCTGGCAGCTCGACCGCTGGTTGGGCACGAAGCCATGGCTGCTGCTGTTGTTCATGCTGCTGGGAGTGGCGGCGGGGTTCCTCAGTCTGTTCCGGGCGGTCGCCGCCGAACAGAAACTGGTCGATGCCCTGCCGACGCCGCCGGCAGCGCCGCCCGAACCCGAGGACTGACGTGGTCAAGCCGCAGCTCGAACAGTTCGAAATCCACCGGATGGTTCCGGCGACGACGCTTGGCTACGACGTGTCGTTCACCAACGCGTCGATGTTCATGCTGTTCACGCTGCTGGCCGTGTGGGCGTTCCTCGCCCTTGGCATGCGCCGCGCAGCGATCGTGCCGGGGCGCTGGCAGGCGGCGGTCGAATCGCTCCACGAGTTCATCGCCGGCATGGTCGACGAGAATATCGGCGCGGCGGGGCGGGCGTACGTCCCCTTCATCTTTGCCCTGTTCATCTTCATCCTGTTTGCGAACATCCTCGGCCTGCTGCCGTTCGCCTTCGCGGTCACGAGCCACATCTGGGTGACGTTCGCCTTCGCCGCCTTCATCTTCCTGCTGTGCGTCGTCATCGGCATCCTGCGCCACGGGCTGCACTTCTTCAGCCTGTTCGTGCCGCCGCAGACGCCGGGCTATCTGCTGCCGCTGATCCTGCCGATCGAGCTGATCTCGTTCCTGTCGCGGCCGCTGACGCTCAGCGTCCGTCTGTTCGCCAACATGACTGCCGGGCACATCCTGCTGCAGGTCTTTGCCGGCTTCATCGTCAGCCTCGGGCTCGCCGGCGGACTGTTCGCGGCCCTGGGTGTCCTGCCGCTGGCAATGAATGTTGCGCTGTATGCCCTCGAACTCCTCGTCGCCGTCGTGCAGGCCTATGTCTTCGCGCTGCTGACCTGCGTGTATCTCAACGATTCGATCAACCTTCCGCACTAAAGGACTGGAACTCATGGACGCAGCTGCAGCCAAACTGATCGGCGCCGGTATCGCCACCTTCGGCATGGGCCTTGCCGCGCTCGGCGTCGGCATCATCTTCGGCCTGTTCCTCCAGGGCGCGCTCCGCAACCCCGCGGCGGCGAACTCGCAGCGCCCGAACCTGATCTTCGGCTTCGCCGTGACCGAGGCGCTGGGCATCTTCAGCTTCCTCGTCGCGCTGATCCTGCTGTTCGTCGCCTGAGGCCGCGCCGCCGATGCCGCAGTTCGACCCCGCCGTCGCCGTTCCGCAGATCGTCTGGCTGATCGCGGTCTTCGCGATCCTGTACATCATCGTGCAGGCGTCGTTGCCGAAGGTCGAGCGGGTGGCGGGCCAGCGTGCGGGTGTCATCGGCGCCGACCTGAACGAGGCCGAGGCGGCGAAGGCTGCGGCGGCGAAGACGTTGGCCGACTACGAGGCGAGCCTCGCGACTGCGCGGGCGCAGGCGGCCAAGCTGGCGGAGGAGGCGAAGGCCGCCGCCGCCGCCGAGGCCGCGGCCCGGCTTCGGGCCGTCGAGGACGATCTCGGCCGACGTGGCGCCGCGGCAATGGCGCGGATCGACAAGGCGCGGGCTGAAGCAATGACGACGCTGCGCGGTGTCGCCGAAGAGGCGACCGCCGAGATCGTCGAGCGGCTGACGGGTCGTCGGCCGACGCCGGCCGAAGTCACCGCCGCGGTCGGCGCGTAGGGGGATCGTCGATGGCTGCTTCGTCCCCCGAGATTGCCGGCGCTCCGACGACCGGTGGCACCGAGCAGCCGCATGCCGCGACGTGGCTCGGTCTCAACGCCGAGGGCTTCGTCGCCATCGCCTTCGTCATCTTCGTCGGGCTGCTGCTCTACCTGAAGGTGCCCAAGATGATCACGGCGGCGCTCGACGGCCGCGCGGCACGGGTTCGCGACGAACTGGCCGAGGCCAGGCGGCTGCGCGCGGAAGCGGAAGCGCTGCTTGCCGGCTACCGCGCCAAGGCCGCGGCGGCCGCCGAAGACGCCGAGCACATCATCGCCACGGCGCGGGCCGAGGCCGCGACCATCGTCGCCGATGCCCACAGCGCCAGCGAAGCAGTCATCGCCCGCCGCACGGCGCTGGCCGAAACCAAGATCGCCGCTGCCGAACGCAGCGCCGAAGCCGCGGTCCGGGCGCAGGCCGTCGATCTCGCGACCGCCGCCGCGCGCCGCATCATCGTCGCCCATGACGATCAGGCCGAGGCGGCACGCCTGACGAGCGCCGCAATCGCCGAGCTCGACCGCCGCCTGCACTGAGTGCCGCAACCCTTTCGACGCCGGCAATTCGATGATAGATTGTCGGGGTTCGTGCAGGAGAGCGTCATGCTGCCCGGTCTCGTCGCCCTGATGCTGAGTGCTGCGGCGCCCGCTGCCGATGCGGCGCCGCCGATCACCGTTACCGGCCATCGCCTGTCCGACTATCGCGCCGCTCTCGACGCCTGCGTCGCGGCGCACTGTCCGCCGCGTCAGGATATTGTCGCCTCGATCCGCTATGCCGAGGCGCAATTCAAGTCCGGCGACTACCGCGGCGCGCGCGAGACGCTCGCAAAGTCGACACGCCGCAACGCCGGCAGCGGCGCGGTCGAGCCGCTGGCCCTGTCGCAGCTCTATCTGGCGCAGGCCAATGTCGCGGCGCATTTTGGCGAGCAGCGCGACGTCCGCGACGCGACGCTGGCCAGCGCCCGGATTGCCGATACGTATCTGCCGGGCGGCGATCGTGACCGCCTGCTCGCCGACCTGCGACTTGCCGACTGGCGGCTGAACAGCCAGCGCTTCGAGCGGACGAGCGCGAACCTCGCCATCGCCGACTCCGCCTACGCCCGGATCGCCGACGAGGCGCGGTCGAGCGGCCATGCCGATGTCGCCGCTGCCGCCGATCTGCATCTCGCCTGGGCGCTGCACGCGCGCCATGACGATGCACGCGCGGCGCGACTTCTCACCGGCGTTGCGACCGCCAGCGATCCCGCGGTGCGGCCGTACCGGCTGGCCGCGCGCGTGCTGCAGGCGCGGATCGCCCGCGATGGGGGCGACGCCCACGCCGTCGATGCGGTGATCGCCGCCCTGCGCGGCGAACCCGATGCGGCGACCCCGGTCCTGGTCTACGGGCCGCCGCTGCCACGTCCGACCGACGTGGTCGATCGTGACGATCCGATCCGCGGCAATGTCGACACCGTGACGCGGGCGGCCGACCAGCAGGCGCTGCGTTGGGTCGACATCGGCTTCACCATCCATCCCGACGGCAGCGTCGATACGCCCGAGGTGCTACGGGGCTCGCCGGTCACGGGCTGGGCGAAGCCCCTGATCACGATGGTCGCGGCACGGCGCTATTCGCCGACCGCGGGCGACGGCGATCACTACCGCATCGAACGCTTCACGCTGACGGCGGACTTCGGCACGCCACCGGGGTCGCTGATCCGCCGGCGCGTGTTCGAACCGCGCTTCGAGCAGCTCGACCTGACCGACGACGCGCCGCAGCGGGGCGGCTGACGCCGCGCATTGGTGCTTGGCGGCGAGGGCACGTCCTACTAGATGTAGATGCCCATCCAACCACAGGTTGCCATGTCCCGCGAAACGATCGCTATCGGTGCCGACCACGCCGGCTACGCAATGAAGGCTCAGCTGGTCGCGGACCTGGCCAAGATGGGCTATGATGTTCTCGATCTCGGCACCAATTCCGAGGTGTCGGTCGATTATCCTGACTTCGGCTTTGCCGTTGCCGCCGCGGTCAAGAGTGGCCGGGCGGCGCGGGGCATTCTCGTCTGCGGCACCGGCATCGGCATGACCATCGCCGCCAATCGCGATCCCGCGATCCGCGCCGCGCTGTGCACCGGCGGCCTGATGGCGCGGCTTGCCCGCGAGCATAACGACGCCAACGTGCTCGCCCTCGGCAGTCGGATCATCGGCATCGAGGCGGCGCGCGAGTGCGTCCGCCAGTTTCTGGCGACGAGCTATGCCGGCGGCCGCCACGCCGATCGCGTCGCCAAGCTGACCCATCCCGAAGTCGAGGCCGCCGAATGACTCCAGCAGCAGCGCCGCTCCCCAGGTCGCCGGCTACGACGGCTTCTTCACCGATCACGTCGAGGGCGAGGTCGCCCGCGCCATCGCGCTCGAGCTCGACCGGCAGCAGAACCAGATCGAGCTGATCGCCAGCGAGAATATCGTCAGCCGCGCGGTGCTCGACGCCCAGGGTTCGATCTTCACCAACAAATATGCCGAGGGCTACCCGGGCAAGCGCTATTATCAGGGCTGCGCGCCGTCCGACATCGTCGAGCAGCTCGCCATCGACCGCGCCAAGGCGCTGTTCGGCTGCGCCTATGCCAACGTCCAGCCGCATTCGGGCGCCCAGGCCAATGCCGCGGTGATGCTGGCGCTGGTCAAGCCGGGCGACACGATCCTCGGCATGAGCCTCGACGCCGGCGGGCACCTGACCCACGGCGCGGCACCGGCGATGAGCGGCAAGTGGTTCAACGCCGTCCAGTACGGCGTTCGGCGCGACGACCACCGCATCGACTATGACGCGGTCGAGGCGCTCGCCCGCGAGCACAAGCCCAAACTGATCATCGCCGGCGGCTCGGCCTATCCGCGGATCATCGACTTCGCCCGCTTCCGCGCCATCGCCGATGCCGTCGGAGCGCGGCTTATGGTCGACATGGCACACTTCGCCGGGCTGGTTGCGGCCGGCGTCCACCCGAGCCCGCTGCCGCACGCCGACGTGGTGACGACGACGACCCACAAGACGCTGCGGGGGCCGCGCGGCGGCATGATCCTGTCGAACGACGTCGAGCTCGGCAAAAAGTTCAACTCGGCTGTCTTCCCGGGCATGCAGGGCGGCCCGCTGGTCCATGTCATCGCCGCCAAGGCCGTCGCCTTCGGCGAGGCGCTGCGCCCCGAGTTCAAGGACTATGCCCGGGCGGTGGTGACCAATGCTCAGGTTCTCGCCGGGCGACTGCAGGCCCGTGGCTGCGCCGTCGTCGCCGACGGCACCGACACGCACCTGGCGCTGATCGACCTGACGCCCAAGGGGCTGACCGGGCGCGATGCCGACGAGGCGCTCGAGCGCGCGGGCATCACCTGCAACAAGAACGGCATCCCGTTCGATCCGCTGCCGCCGGTCAAGACCAGCGGCATCCGCGTCGGCTCGCCGGCGGGCACGACCCGCGGCTTTGGTCCGGCCGAGTTCTCGGCCATCGCCGACATGATCGCCGACGTGCTCGACGGGCTGGCGGCACATGGGTCCGAGGGGAATGCCGAGGTTGAGCGGGGGGTCAACGCCCGCGTCCGCGCCCTCTGCGCGCGTTTCCCGATCTATCCTGCCGCCTGACCACCGCCGATGCGCTGTCCCTTCTGCGCCAACGACGACAGCCAGGTGAAGGACAGCCGTCCGACCGAGGATGGCGGCGCTATCCGCCGCCGTCGCCAGTGCCCGGCGTGCGGTGCGCGTTTCACGACGTTCGAGCGGATCCAGCTGCGTGAGATGGTCGTCGTCAAGAAGTCCGGCAAGCGCGAGCCGTTCGACCGCGACAAGCTGGCGCGCTCGGTCGAGGTCGCCTGCCGCAAGCGCCCGATCGAGCCGCAGCGCATCGAACGGCTGGTCAACGGTGTCGTCCGCCGGCTCGAATCGTCGGGTGAGAGCGAGCTCAGCGTCGGCCTCATCGGCGAGATGGTGATGGAGGGGCTGCAGGCGCTCGATCCGGTCGCCTACATCCGCTTCGCCAGCGTCTATCGCGACTTTCGCGAGGCGCGTGATTTCGAGACCTTCGTTGGCGCGCTCGGCGTGCCGCCCGTCGTCGGCGTGGCGACGGCGAGGGAGTGACCGCGGCCGGAGCGCCGCCGGCGATCGTGCTGGTGCGGCCGCAACTGGGGGCGAACATCGGCGCGTGCGCGCGGGCGATGCTCAACTTCGGCCTGTCCGATCTGCGCCTGGTTGCCCCCCGCGACGGCTGGCCCAACCCCGATGCCGGGCCGGCGGCCAGCGGCGCCGACGTCGTGCTTGCCGATGCGCGCGTGTTTGCTACCGTCGCTGAAGCGATCGCCGACCTGTCGCTGGTCTATGCGACGACGGTGCGTAACCGGGCGCTGACCCGGCCGGTAGCGACACCGGCGGCGGCGGCGGCGGCACTGCGAACCGCAACAGGGGCGGGCGGGGTGCTGTTCGGCCCCGAACGTTCAGGGTTGGAAACCGAGGACCTGGCGCTGGCGCATGCCATCCTGACGGTGCCGGTCAATCCCGCCTTCGCCTCGCTCAACCTGGCGCAGACGGTGCTGCTGACCGCCTACGAGTGGTTTCGCGCCGCCGACGCAACGCCGCCTGTGGCGATGGCGAACTATGACGGGCCGGCGCAGCACGTCGAGCTCGAGCGGCTGATCGTCGACGTCGAGAGCCGGCTCGACGCCGCGGGCTATTTCGCCGTTCCCGGCCGGGCCGAGGCGGCGCGGCTGACGCTGCGTAACCTGTTGACGCGGCCGGCTTTCAGCGAGAACGAGGTGCGGACCCTGCGCGGCATCTGTCCGCGCCCTTGGCCGCGACCGGCGCGACTAGGCGACGCGGGCCTGCTCGTCGGGCCGCTGTTCGGGATCGCGCAGCGCGTAGCCGCGACCCCAGACCGTTTCGATGCACGTCGCTGCGCCTTCGCCGGCGGCAGCGAGCTTCTTGCGCAGCTTGCAGACGAAGACGTCGATGATCTTCAACTCCGGCTCGTCGCGACCGCCGTAGAGGTGGGTCAGGAACATTTCCTTGGTCAGCGTCATGCCCTTGCGGAGCGACAGCAGCTCGAGGATCGAATATTCCTTGCCGGTCAGGGCAACGCGGTGGTTGTCGACCGTGACGACGCGCGCCGTCAGGTCGATCGCCATCGAGCCGGTGCGGATGATCAACTCCGCATGCCCCTTCGAGCGGCGCACGAGCGCGTGCAGCCGGGCAACGAGTTCGTCGCGCTGGAAGGGCTTGGTGACATAATCGTCGGCGCCGAAACCGAAGCCGCTGACCTTGGTCGCGATCTCGCCGTCGCCCGACAGGATCATGACGGGCGTGGTGATCCGCGACAGGCGCAGGCGTCGCAGCACTTCATATCCGTGCACGTCGGGTAAAGTGAGGTCGAGCAGGATGGCGTCGTAATCGTACAGCCGGGCCAGCTCGATCGCCGCCTCGCCTTCGCTGACGGTCTCATACTCGACGCCGACACCGCTGAGCATCATGGTCACCGCCCTGACCATCAGCTTGTCGTCTTCGATCAGCAAGACACGCATTCTACCCTCACCCGTAAGCATAGGGCCCCCGCCCTACCGATGGTAGTATGCCTGATCGCCCGCGCGAGTAAACAGGGTTAACTCCAGCGGGGCTCATTTTCAGTGACATGCCTCGAAAACGTCGCGGTAGATCTGGACGCGCGTGACGCGCAGTCCGGCGGTACCGGCGACCTCCACCGCCCGTTCCCACAGCCGCAGCTCCTCGAGGCTGAGCGAATAGCGGCTGCACGCCTCGTCGCGGCTGAGAACGCCGGCGGCGATGGCGCGGACGATCTCGGCCTTGCGGCTCGGCACCCAGCGCTTGGTGTTGGCGGGCGGCAGCACGATCCCTGCGCCGTCGTCCGCGGTCAGTGCGCTTCGGCCCATAACCTACTCCCCATGCTATCTATATCAGTAGTTACGGTGCCGCGGACGAGAAGTTGCGGTCGGCGAACGATCTTGCGAGAATGTTTTGCGGCGTTACATCGGCGGCCATGAACCAGCGTCCGGACCTGCCTGCACCGGGCACGCGCGTCGTCGTCGCCATGTCGGGCGGCGTCGACTCCTCGGTCGTTGCTGCTTTGTGCGCCGAGGCGGGGTGCGAGACCATCGGCATCACGCTCCAGCTCTACGACGATGGCGCGGCGCGGGGACGGGCGGGAACGTGCTGTGCCGGCAGCGACATCGCCGACGCCCGTCGCGTCGCGGCCGACCTCGGCATCGCGCATTATGTCCTGGATTACGAGAGCGCCTTCCGGACGAACGTGATCGACGCCTTCGCCGACGCCTATGCGCGGGGCGAGACGCCGATCCCGTGCGTCGCCTGTAACCGCACGGTCAAGTTCCGCGACCTGCTCGCCGTCGCCGGCGACCTCGGTGCCGATTGCCTGGCGACCGGACACTATGTCCGTCGCGTCGAGGGCGATGACGGGGCCGAACTCCACCGGGCGGTCGATGCGACGAAGGACCAGAGCTACTTCCTCTACGCGACGACGCGGGCGCAGCTCGACCGACTGCGCTTTCCGCTCGGCGGGATGACCAAGGTCGCAGCGCGCGCCGAAGCCGCGCGCCTCGGCCTCGGCGTCGCGACCAAGGCCGACAGTCAGGACATCTGCTTCGTCCCCGGCGGCGACTATGCCGCCGTGGTCCGCCGTCTGCGCCCTGAGGTCGACCGCCCCGGCGACATCGTCGATCTCGCCGGGCGCACCATCGGCCAGCACGACGGCACGGTCGGCTATACGGTCGGCCAGCGGCGGGGGCTCGTCGGCGGCCAGGCGCGAGCCGCTGTACGTCGTCGGCATCGAGCCGGAGCGGCGCCGCGTGGTCGCCGGGCCGCGCGCGGCGCTGGCGGTGACGGGCGTCGACCTCGGCGACGGTAACTGGCTGGCCGACGACGTGGCGGGGGACGTCGCGGTTCAACTGCGCTCGACCGGGCGGCCGGTGGCGGCGCGGCGCCGCGGCGACCGGATCGACTTTGCCGCGCCCGAGTTCGGCGTCGCCCGCGGTCAGGCGGCAGTGGTCTATGACGGCAGCCGCCTGCTCGGCGGCGGCACGATCGTGGCGACCCACGCTGCCGACGCTGCGTCAATCGCCTGACGCCGCCGACAGGTTTTTGACGCCCAGACGCCAAGCCCCCGTCGCTCTGACTACCGTCGCGCTGGGGGCGTCGTCTGGCACGCTTGTTGCTCCACTGTGGCCGAGCAACGACGGGAGCGACGATGGCCTTCGGACGCGCGATCATGGTGACGCCGGCGGCATCGGCGCTGCACCCGGAACTGGCGGCGCTTGCCGGCCCTGGCGAGGCAGCGCTGCCGCCGCTGCGGGTCGGGGTTGCGGGGGAGCCGGCCGACGTCGTCGTCGCGCGTGCCGCCAGGCCAGCGATCGGCTACGGCGACGGTGGCGCGCTGACGCTGGCGTTCGATGCCGGCGACGCGGCGTTTGCCGTCGCGTTGATCGCCGCAGCGGCGCTGCCCGAGACGGTGCCTGCCGGCCGCGCCGCGCCGACGCGGGCTCTGCTCGCCACCGCGGCGAAGGTCGCGGCGCGTGACGTCGGCGTGCTGATCGCCGGTCCGACGGGTACCGGCAAGGAGGGGCTGGCGCGGTTCGTCCATGCCCGGTCGGGGCGGCGGGCGGCGCCGTTCGTCGCCGTCAACTGCGCCGCGATCCCCGAGACGATGCTCGAGGCGACCCTGTTCGGCACCGAGCGGGGCGCCTTCACCGGCGCGCTGACGGCGACGCCCGGCCTGTTCCGCGCCGCGGCCGGCGGCACGCTGTTGCTCGACGAGATCGGCGAGATGGCGCCGGCGTTGCAGGCGAAACTGCTGCGGGCGCTGCAGGAGCGCGAGGTGCTGCCGGTCGGTGCGTCGCGACCGGTCGCGGTCGACGTCCGCATCGTCGCCACGTCCAACCGTGACCTTGCCGGCGAAGTCGCGGCCGGCCGCTTCCGCGCCGACCTGTTCTACCGGGTCGCCGTCTTCCCCCTGACGACGGTGCCCCTGGCCGAGCGCCCCGACGACATCGTTCCGATCGCCGCGGCGCTGTGGTTGCGGCAGCGGTTTACCGCCTGGCCGACCCCGTCCGCACTCGACCGGCTGCGACGCCACGGCTGGCCGGGCAACGTCCGCGAATTGGGCAACGTCATCGCCCGGGCGGCGGTGCTGGCCGACAACGAGCGCATCGACGCCGAGCACATCGTCGTCGATGCCGTGGCGCCGCGCGAGGCGCGCTCGCTCGACACCGCCGTCCGTCTCGCCGAGCAGGAGCGGATTCGTGGCGCGCTGATGGCCTGCGGGGGCCGCCGGGCGGAAACGGCGCGGCAGCTGGGGATCAGCGCGCGGACGTTGCGCTACAAGCTGGCGGCGATGGCGCAGGGCGCGACCCTGCAATAGGCGTCAGCCGCGGCCCTCGGATCCGCGACGGAGCGCGGCGATGCCGGCCATCAGGCGGTGCAGGCCGTCGTCGATCGGGGCCGCGCAGGGAGCGTCGAGCTGCTCGAGCAGCGCCACAAGATCATCCTGGTGACACCGGGGGTCGCCCACGCGCCGCTCCTGCAAATGCCGTTCGGTTCCTGGCGCCAAGGCCGCAATCCTGCCCGTCCCTACTTGCCGGACAACAGGGCCCCCGTCATTTCGTTCCCGACAATCATTCATATACCATCAATAGTGGCTGCCCAGCCGCATCGCGATGGCCCGTACGCTGCGGATTGCCCGCGGGGGACCGACTGCGCTAGAGCGTGCACGCGACGATCCACCCGACAGCCGAAAGCCCGTTTCCGCCATGGCCGGTTACCAGTACGCCTTTGTCATGAAGGGCCTGACCAAGGCCTATCCCGGCGGCAAGCCGGTGTTCAAGGACCTGTACCTCAGCTTCCTGCCCGGCGCGAAGATCGCCGTCATCGGACCGAACGGCGCCGGCAAGTCGACGCTGATGAAGATCATCGCCGGGCAGGACCGCGACTATCAGGGCGAGGCCTGGGCGGCGGAGGGCGTGCGCGTCGGCTATCTCGCGCAGGAGCCGCAGCTCGATCCGGCCAAGACCGTGCGCGAGAACGTCATGGACGGCGTGCGCCCCGTCGCCGACATGGTCGAGCGCTTCAACGCCATCTCGGCCGAGATGGGCGATCCGAAGGACGACACCGACTTCGACGCGCTGCTCGAGGAGATGGGCACGCTGCAGGAGAAGATCGACGCCGTCGACGGCTGGACGCTCGACAACCAGCTCGAGATCGCCATGGACGCGCTGCGCTGCCCGCCGGGCGACGCCTCGGTCGAGAAGCTGTCGGGCGGCGAGAAGCGCCGCGTCGCGCTGTGCAAGCTGCTGCTCGAGAAGCCCGACATCCTGCTCTTGGACGAGCCGACCAACCACCTCGACGCCGAGAGCGTGCAGTGGCTCGAGAAGCACCTGCAGGATTATGCCGGCTGCGTCATCCTCGTCACCCACGACCGCTACTTCCTCGACAATGTCGTCAAGTGGGTGCTCGAGCTCGACCGCGGCAAGGGCATCCCGTTCGAGGGCAACTACTCGGCCTGGCTCGAGGCCAAGGCCAAGCGCATGGCGCAGGAGAGCCGCGAGGACGAGAGCCGCGAGCGGGCGATCCGCGACGAGCTCAACTGGATTCGCTCGAGCCCGAAGGCGCGCCAGACCAAGTCGAAGGCGCGTATCGCCGCCTTCGACGAACTGGTCGAGAAGCAGGCCAACCGCCGTCTCGGCACGGCGCAGATCCTCATCCAGGTGCCCGAGCGCCTTGGCTCGACGGTGATCGAGGCGAAGAACCTGACCAAGAGCTTCGGCGACCGCGTGCTGATCGACGACCTCAGCTTCAGCCTGCCGCCGGGCGGCATCGTCGGCGTCATCGGCCCGAACGGCGCCGGCAAGACGACGCTGTTCAAGATGATTACCGGCCAGGAGCAGCCGGATTCGGGCAGCATCCGCGTCGGCGACACCGTCAAGCTCGGCTATGTCGACCAGTCGCGCGACGCGCTCGACCCCAGGCACAATGTCTGGGAGGAGGTTTCGGGCGGCAACGAGAAATTCTACTTCGGCAAGAACGAGGTGCTGACGCGCGCCTATGTCGGCGCCTTCAACTTCAAGGGCGCCGACCAGCAGAAGAAGGTCGGCCAGCTGTCGGGCGGCGAGCGCAACCGCGTCCACATGGCCAAGATGCTGGTCCAGGGCGGCAACGTCCTGCTGCTCGACGAGCCGACCAACGACCTCGACGTCGAGACGCTGCGCGCGCTCGAGGAGGCGCTGGAGAGCTTCGCGGGATGCGCGGTGGTCATCAGCCACGACCGCTTCTTCCTCGACCGCCTGGCGACGCACATCCTGGCGTTCGAGGGCGACAGCCATGTCGAGTGGTTCGAGGGCAACTTCGAGGCCTATGAGGCCGACAAGCGCGCCCGCCTGGGCGACGCCGCCGACCGGCCGACGAAGCTGACGTACAAGCGGCTGACGCGGTAGGCGCGCGGACGGCATGGCCGCCGCGACCGATCTGAGCGCCGACCTCGTCCGCGCGCGTGATCGCGACCGGTATCTGGCGACGTTGTACGCGCCGGCCGAGGTGCGGCCGGCGCTGTTCGCGCTGCACGCGCTCGACCTCGAGCTGGCGCAGGTCGTCGCGACGACGACCGAGGCGATGCTCGGCGAGATCCGGCTGGCGTGGTGGCGCGAGAGCCTGACCAAGCTCGACACCGCGCCGCCGCCGGCGCAGCCGGTGCTGGCGGGCCTCGCCGCGCACGCGCTGCCGCTCGGGGTGCGCGGGGCGGCGCTCGAGCCGATGGAGGACGCCTTCCTCGCCCTGCTGCTCGACGAGCGGCTGGCGGGCAGTGCCCTCGACGACCACCTCGACCGGCGCGGCGGTACGCTCTTCGCCGCCTGCGCGACGGCGCTCGGCGTGGCGCAGCCCTCGGCGCGGGCGCTCGGGCAGGTCTGGGCACTGGGGCAGCTGGTGCGGCCGGGGATCAAGGCGCCGCCGGTCGATCCCGACGACGCCCGGCGCATCGCCGCGATACCGCTGCCGACACGGCTGGTGCCGGCGCTGCGCCCGCTGGCGGCGCTGGCCGACTTCGCCGTCGCCGACGTCGCGCGGGCGCTCGGCGGGCGGCGGACGGGCGCGCCGGGAAGCGCCGGACGGCAGGCGCGCCTGCTCTGGCGCGTCGCGGCAGGGCGTTGATCGCGCAGGAGTTTCTTAACCCTCGCGCCTCTAGAAGCGGAACGGGCAGGGGGGAGTGCGATGATCGTTCCGAAGTGGCTGGCGGCGACCGTCGTCGTGGCGCTGCTGGTGCTGGCGACGATGCTGTGGCGGCAGACGCCGCCGGCGGCGCGCGCGCTGCATCTGACGACGCCGGCGGTGGCCGAGACGGCGGCGGCGGCACCGTCCGATGCACCGCTGGTCGCGCCGGTCAGCGACGTCACCCCGGCCGACAAGGAGGCCAAGCGCTTCAACCGCTATGACAAGGACCGCGACGGCGCGATCACCCGCGACGAGTATTTCACCAATCGCCGCAAGCAGTTCGCCAAGCTCGACGTCAACCACGACGGCAAGCTCAGCTTCGAGGAATGGTCGGTCAAGGCGATCGCCAAGTTCGACACCGCCGACGCCGACCATGACGGCAAGCTGACGCCGGCCGAGTTCGCCACCACGGCGGTCAAGCGCAAGCCGCGGTCGAAAGCCGTGTGTCCGCCGGGGACGGCGAGCGCCGCGCCGGCGGAGGAGGAGCGGGAGCAGTAGCCGCCCACGCCGCCAGATCGGCACGGGCGCGCGCCGCCAGCGCCGGCTTGCGCAGGCTCTTGTGGACCGGCGGCACCAGCGGCGGGAACAGGCCGAAATTGACGTTCATCGGCTGGAACCCGTCGGCCGCGGCGCCGCCGGTGATGTGGCCGAGGAGCGCGCCGATCGCCGTCGTCGCCGGCGGCGGCGCGAGTTCCAGCCCCTGCGCCTCCGCCGCCGCCATCCGCCCGGCGATCAGGCCGATCGCCGCACTCTCGACATAGCCCTCGCAGCCGGTGATCTGGCCGGCGAAGCGGATGCGCGGCTCGGCCTTCAGGCGCAGCTGCGCGTCGAGCAGGACCGGCGACTTGATGAAGGTGTTGCGGTGCAGCCCGCCGAGCCGGGCGAACTCGGCGTTCTCCAGCCCAGGGATGGTGCGGAAGACGCGGACCTGCTCGGCGTGGCGGAGCTTGGTCTGGAAGCCGACGATGTTCCACAGCGTGCCGAGCGCATTGTCCTGGCGCAGCTGGACGACGGCCCAGGCGCGGCGGCCGGTCTGCGGGTTGGTCAGGCCGACCGGCTTCATCGGCCCGAAGCGCGGCGTGTCGCGGCCGCGTTCGGCCATGACCTCGATCGGCATGCAGCCGTCGAAATAGGGCGTGCCCTCCCACTGTTTGAACTCGGTCTTTTCGCCCGCCAGCAGGGCATCGACGAACGCCTCGTACTGGTCCCTGTCGAGCGGGCAGTTGATATAGTCGCGGCTGTCCCCCTTGTCCCAGCGCGACTGGAACCAGGCGGTGTCCAGGTCGATCGAGTCGAAATGAACGATCGGCGCGATGGCGTCGAAGAAGGCCAGTGCGTCCTCGCCGGTGCGCTGCGCGATCCAGTCGGCGAGCGGGCCGGCGGTCAGCGGGCCGGTGGCGATGATGACGCTGCCCCAGTCGGGCGGCGGCGCGGCGACCAGCTCGCGGCGGACCTCGATCAGCGGCTCGGCATGGATCGCGGCGGTGACGGCGGCGGCGAAGGCGTCGCGGTCGACCGCCAGCGCCGATCCCGCCGGCACTCGCGCCGCGTCGGCGCAGGCGAGGACCAGCGAGCCGAGCGCGCGCATCTCGGCATGGATCAGCCCGACGGCGTTGTTCTCGGCGTCGTCGGAGCGGAAGCTGTTCGAGCAGACCAGCTCGGCCAGCGCGTCGGTGTGGTGCGCGTCGGTGCGGTGAGGCCCGCGCATCTCGTGGAGCACGACCGGCACCCCGGCGCGCGCCGCCTGCCACGCCGCTTCCGAGCCGGCGAGGCCGCCGCCGACGATGTGGAGCGGAGCGATCATCGGCCGGCCCGCGAACCACGCGCCTTGGCACAACGGCGCGGAAGTTGACAAAAGTCACGCCACGCACCCCCAGGCCTCTCTCCCATCTGGTTCTTTCGGTGGAGCAAGGTGGTGAGGAGGAGCGGCGTGGCGACGATCATTGAGGCACGTTAGCCTGCGGCCGGCGCGTAGGACAGCCCCCGGCGGCCCGCCGTCATGGCCCGATCGGCGGTCTGCCGCGTTCAGCCGCGATGCGCCATAACCTCCTGTTCGCCGTCCTGCTCGCCGCGGCCACTCCGGCCGCCGCGGCGACCTTCGATCCGCTGGCCTTCTTCGCCGGGCGCACCGAAGGCCGCGGCACGCTGAAGATCCTTCTGCACCGGACGGTGCCGGTCGTGGTCCACGGGCGCGGCACGCGCGACGGCGACACGCTGCGGCTCGATCAGACCGTGATCGAGGGCGACAAGCCGCCGGCCGAGCGGCGGTGGACGTTCACCGCGGCGACCCTGCCGCATTACACCGGCACGTTGACCGACGCGGTCGGGCCGGTGTCCGGCGACGTCGACGGCGCGCGGCTCCACCTGCACCTGCACCTGCACGGCGGCATCGTCGCCGATCAGCGCATCGACCTCGCCGACGACGGGCGCAGCGCGCACAACCGGATGACCTTCCGCAAGTTCGGCATCGTCGTCGCCCGGCTCGACGAAACGATCCGGCGGCAGCCCTAGCGGCGCCGGGCGAAGGCGCCGATCAGGCTGGCGACCGCCAGCCCGGCGGCACCGACCGCGACCGCCGGGTGCAACTGCGCCTCCAGCCACAGGCTCTGGCGGCGGACGTAGGTGTCCTGCTCGCTCTCGATGGCACTGGCGCGGGCTTCGTAGAGGTTGTCGTCGCGGTCCGCCGGCGCCGGCTTGTCGAAGGTCTGCACCGCCTCGCCGAACTTCTCGAGCATGAGGTCGGTCGCGCGGGGGAAGTGGACTGCCAGCACCGTCGCCAGCACGCCGGTGCCGCCAACGCTGAGCGTGCGGCGCGGATGCTCGGCGGCGAACAGGATCGCCTTCGCCGACAGGCGCGGATCGTAGATCACCGGCGGCAGGGTGATGGGATGGCCGGTCAGGTTGCGCGCGTGCTCGGGGAAGGGGGTGTGCATCGCCGCCGGCTTGATCAGCGTGACGCTGATCGGCAGGCCGTCGGCCTCGACCTCGGTGCGGAAGGCCTCGGTGAAGCCCTTCACCGCGTGCTTCATCGCGCTGTACTGCGCCTGCAGGATGACGGCGCGGTCGGATTCGATGCTGCCGAGGTTGATGATCGCGCCGCCGCCGGCCGCGCAGGTGCGGCAGCGCGGTCAGGCTGCCGCGCACCGTGCCCCAATAGCCGATCTCGAAGCCGTGGCGCTGATCCTCGATGGCGATGTCGGCGACGCGGCCGATGATGACGGTCGCGGCGTTGTTGACCCAGGTGTCGATGCGGCCGAAGCGGGCGATCGCCGGCGTCGGCGATGCGGTCGGCGGCATCGGGCTCGGCGAGATCGGCGACGACGACCTCGGCCTCGCCGCCGGCGGCGACGATCGCTCCGCGGACCTGTTCGAGCTCGTCGCCGCTGCGCGCGGTGACGACCACCTTCGCGCCCGCCGCCCCGGCCATCTCGGCCGCCGCCCGGCCGATGCCGCTCGACGCGCCGGTGATGACGATGACCTGTTGCGACAGGGGCTTGAGGCGGACGGCGGACATGGCGACTGCTCCTCGGGATAAGCCCGCCAACCGCTCAGCAAAGCCCGGGTTCCGGTGCCGTTTCGCTGGCGTTTTGCCGCACGCACGCCTAGATGTGACGTTCCCGCGACGCCCGCTCCACGACAGGTAGTTCTCCTTGGCCGACCCGACGACGCTCCCGCCGCGCGAACCCGATATCCAGCCGGTCTCGATCGTCGCCGAGATGCGGACGAGCTTCCTCGACTATGCCATGTCGGTCATCGTCGCCCGCGCGCTGCCCGACGTCCGCGACGGGCTGAAGCCGGTCCACCGCCGCATCCTGTGGGGCGCGCACGAAAGCGGCTTCACCGCCGGCAAGCCGTACCGCAAGTCCGCCCGCATCGTCGGCGACGTCATGGGCAAGTACCACCCGCACGGCGACAGCAGCATCTACGACGCGCTGGCCCGCATGACGCAGGACTGGTCGATGCGCCTGCCGCTGATCGACGGGCAGGGCAATTTCGGCTCGATGGACCCCGACGCGCCCGCCGCCATGCGCTATACCGAGGCGCGGCTGGCCAAGGTCGCCGACGAGCTGCTTGCCGACATCGACAAGGACACCGTCGACTTCATCGCCAACTACGACGGCTCGGAGCACGAGCCGAGCGTCCTGCCGGCGCGCTTCCCCAACCTGCTGGTCAACGGCGCCGGCGGCATCGCCGTCGGCATGGCGACCAACATCCCGCCGCACAACCTCGGCGAGGTGATCGAGGCGGTTCGCGCCTATCTCGACAACCCGGCGATCACCGTCGACGAGCTGATGACGCACATCCCCGGTCCCGACTTCCCGACCGGCGGCCTGCTGCTCGGTACCAGCGGCATCCGCAGCGCCTACGCCACCGGGCGGGGCAGCGTCATCATGCGCGCCCGCGCGGTCGTCGAGGGCCGCGGCGAGCGGCGCAGCGTCGTCCTGACCGAGATCCCCTATCAGCTCGGCAAGAACGGGCTGGTCGAGAAGATCGCCGAAGCGGTCAAGGACAAGCGCATCGAGGGCGTCAGCGACCTGCGCGACGAGAGCAGCCGCGAGGGCGTCCGCGTCGTCATGGACCTGAAGCGCGACGCGGTGCCGGAGGTCGTGCTCAACCAGCTCTACCGCCACACGCCGGCGCAGTCGTCGTTCGCCATCAACCTGCTGGCGATCCGCGGCGGCCGGCCCGAGCTGCTGACGCTGCACGACGTCATCAAGGCCTTCGTCGATTTCCGCGAGGAGGTCATCACCCGGCGGTCGAAGTTCGAACTGAACAAGGCGCGCGAGCGGGCCCACCTGCTGCTCGGGCTGGTCGTCGCGGTGACCAACCTCGACGAGGTCGTCCGCATCATCCGCGGCAGCCCGACGCCCGCCGAGGCGCGCGCGACGCTGATGGCGCGCGACTGGGACGCGGCCGAGATCCGCCCGTACCTGGCGCTGGTCGAGGCGGTCGACGGCGAAAGCGTCGGCGCCACCTATCGCCTGTCGGACCTCCAGGTCCGCGCCATCCTCGACCTGCGCCTGGCCAAGCTGACCGCGCTCGGGCGCGAGGAGATCGCCGACGAGCTCAAGGAACTCGCCGCCAGCATCGCCGACCTGCTCGACATCCTTGCCCACCGCGACAAGCTGTACGCCGTGCTGCGCGACGAGCTCAACGGCTCCGACCCGTACATCACCAGGCGGCGGACCGAGATCGTTACCGCCGGCGACGACATCGACGACGAGGACCTGATCACCCGCGAGGACATGGTCGTGACGGTGACCATGACCGGCTACATCAAGCGCGTGCCGCTGTCCGACTATCGCGCCCAGCGGCGCGGCGGCAAGGGCCGGTCGGGCATGGCGACCAAGGACGAGGACGTGGTGACGAACCTGTTCGTCGCCTCGACCCACACGCCGGTGCTGTTCTTCAGTAGCGCCGGCAAGGTCTATCGCCTGAAGGTGTGGAAGCTGCCGATCGGCTCGCCGCAGTCGAAGGGGCGCTTCTTCAAGCAGCTGCTGCCGCTCGCCGAGGACGAGACGATCACCACCGTCCTGCCGCTGCCCGAGGACGAGGACAGCTGGTCGAAGCTCCACGTCATGTTCGCCACCGCCCACGGCTCGGTGCGGCGCAACAGCATGGACGCCTTCACCAACATCAACGCCGCCGGCAAGCTCGCCATCCGCTTCGACGACGGCGACGACGACCGGCTGATCGGCGTCGCGCTGTGCGACGAAAAGGACGACGTCCTGCTGACGACGCGCAACCGCAAGGCGATCCGCTTCGCCGTCGACGACGTCCGCGAGTTCGTCAGCCGCACCTCGACAGGCGTGCGCGGCATCAGCCTGGGCAGCGGCGACGCGGTCATGTCGCTGTCGATCCTGAAGCCGTTCGACGCCAGCCCGCAGGAGCGCGAGGATTATCTGCGCGCCGCCCCCTGGAAAGGCGAGCCCGGCGAGCGCGCGCTGTCGGAGAGCCGCATGGTCCAGTTCGCCGCGGCCGAGGAGTTCATCCTGACCGTCACCTCGAACGGCTTCGGCAAGCGCACGTCGGCCTTCGAGTTCCGCCGCTCGGGCCGCGGCGGGCAGGGGATCGCCACCATTGCCGATTCCGAGCGCAACGGCACCGTCGTCGCCAGCTTCCCGGCGCACGACCGCGACGGCATCATGCTCGTCACCGACCAGGGCAAGCTGATCCGCACCGTCGCCGGCCAGATCCGCATCATGGGGCGGACGACGCAGGGGGTGAAGCTGTTCGACGTCGCCGACGGCGAGCACGTCGTCAGCGCGGCCCGCATCGGCGACGAGGGCGAGGCGGCGGACATCGCCGGGGCTGCCGACGACGACGCCGGCTGACGCCGCCGCTTACGGCGCCGCGGGGACGCCGAACCCCTTGGCCAGCCCGTGGTACAGCCGTTCGCGGCAGACGATCGTGCTCGCCACCTCGGCGATCAGGGCGGTGAAGAACAGCGGCAGGATCATGCCGCGGCTCGCCGTCGTCTCGGTGATGATGATCACCGCGGTCAGCGGCGCGCGGACCACGCCGACGAAATAGCCGGTGACGCCGAGCAGGACGATCGCCCCGGCCGGCTCGCCCGGAAACAGCGGCGTCAGCAGGTTGCCGACGCCGGCGCCGACCGCCAGCGACGGCGCGAACACCCCGCCCGGCGCGCCCGACAGCGTCGTCGCCAGCGCCGCGCCGAACTTCGCCACGCCGAACCACAGCGGCTGGCCGTGCCCTTCGACCAGCGCCTTGGTCGCACTATAGCCCGTGCCCCAGGTCAGGCCGCCGCTGGCGAGGCCGAGCAGCGCCACGGCCAGCCCGCACAGCGCGGCGAACACCACCGGCCGTGCCGTCAGCCCGCGCTGCCACCGCCGTGCGCCGGCGGCGAACTCGAGCACCAGCCGGCTGAACAGGCCGCCCGCCGCGCCACCGACGATGCCCGCGGCCGGGCAGGCGAGCAGCACCGCGCGCAGCGGCAGCGTCTCCTTCATCACGCCGAAGTAGATATAGTCGCCGGCGACGCCCAGGCTGACCATGCCGGCGATCATCACCGCGCCCATGACCAGGATGGCGACGCGCTGTTCATAGGCGGCGGCGAGTTCCTCGATGGCGAAGGCGACCCCGGCGAGCGGCGTGTTGAACGCCGCCGCGACGCCCGCCGCGCCGCCGGCGATATAGACGCCGGCCGACAGCGGCACGCGCAGCACCCGGTGGACCGCGACCATGACGGCGGCGCTCAGCTGCACCGTCGGCCCCTCGCGTCCGGCCGAGCCGCCGGCGAGCAGGATGGCGAGGGTCAGGCCGATCTTGGCCGCCGCGGCGCGCAGACCGACGAGGCGCTGGCTCGCCTCGGCCTCCGGCACCCGCGCCGCTGCCATCACCTGCGGGATGCCCGAGCCGCGCGCTTCGGGAACGAATCGCCGGGTCAGCCAGACGACGACGGCGAAGATCGCCGGCGTCAGCAGCAGCGGCGCATAGGGCGCGGCGGCGACGATGCGGGCGAAGCCGGCGCGGGCAAGATCGCCGCCGCGGGCGAAGGCCAGCGCGACGAGGCCGAGGACGACGGCGCCGATCCCCGTCGCCACGCGCCGCCGCACGGTGTCGACCGTCGCCGCGCCGGCGGCGAGGCGCTGCGCCAGGCGGTCGCCGACGCGGACGAGGAAGGCGGGCGGGGTCACGCGCGCTTGTCGCCGCGCCGGCGGCCCGGCGCAAGACCCGGGTCAGCCGCGCCGCCGCCCGGCGACCGCGTGCCACGCGAGGACGGCGCCGGCCGCCAGCCCGAGGGTCCAGTGGGCGAGGCTGACGCCGCCACGCAGCCGCTCGTCGCCGACATAATATAGCCCGGCCCCGGTCGCGGCGAGCGCGGTCATGCCGATGCCGGTGGCGATGCCGCTGACGCGGTTGCGCAACCCCGCGAGGCCGAGGCGGACGTGGACCGGGATCATCGCCCCCAGCGCGATCAGGAACGCCGCCGCGGCGACGCCGTGGACGATCAGCGTGGGGTGCTCGAGCGGGTGCGGCTGCGGGCCGAAGTCGCCCTGACCCACGAGGAAGTTGTGCAGCACCAGCCACGCGACGCCGCTCACCGCCAGCAGCGCCGCGCCGGCATAGACGCATGCCTCCTGCCAGCGCGGCAGGCGCGTGGCGAAGTGCGGCCGCCGCCTCACGTCGCCGGGGCCGCGCGCGTCACCGCGACGATGCTCGCGCCGGCGCGGGCAAGGCAGTCGCCGGCGCGCGGATGCCCGGCGATGACCAGCTTGGCCAGCACGTCGGCGTCGATGCAGCGCGGCGCGGTGACGGTGGCGCTGTCGATCGTCGCGAGGCGGAAGGGCAGGTGCGCGAAGCGGTCGGCGGCGGCGGGCGTTCCGGCGCTGGTCGCCAGCGCGGCGTCGCGGACGCGCGTCGTGGCCACGGCGTCGCGGTCGCTGCCGACCAGCGTCACCGGCCAGTCGGCGCCGAAGCCGGCGAGGTCGCCGCCGGCGTTGACCAGCCCGGCCGTCGCGCCGGCCGCGCGCAGCGCCGCCACCGCCCGGTCGACCGCGAAGCCCTTGGCGATGCCGCCGAGGTCGAGCGCCAGCGGCCGGGCGAAGCGCAGTTGCCCGTCGTCGAGGCTGATGTCGCGCCACGTCGCCTCGCCGTCGGGCGCGGGGTCGCCGGCATGGACCGGCAACTGCCCCGCCGCCCGCTGGCGCCCGCCGACGGTGGGATCGAAGCCGCCGTCGCTCGCCGCCGCCCACGCCAGCGCCGCGGCGACGACCTCGGCGGTCAGCGGATCGACGGCGACGGGGGCGCGGTGCGCGGCGGCGTTGGCCCGCGACACGTCGCTCGCCGGATCGTGCGCGCTCATCAGCACGTGCACCCGCGCCACCGCGGCGAAGCCCGCGTCGATCGCCGCGGGCCGGTCGGCGGTGATCTCGACGAACGTGCCCAGCAGCGGACGGCAGCGCCGGATCACGCCGCCGGCGTGCCCAGCACGAGGTTCGCCGTCACCAGCAGCCGCTTGACCCCGTCGGTGACGTGCCGCGACGACAGCGTCGCGCCGCTGATGTTGCGGATGTCCTTGTCGAGCACCAGCGGCGACGCCGCCGTCTTGCCGGCGAACTGCGCGCGCCAGGCCGGGTTGCGGACCTCGCCGCCATAGACCTCCCTGTAGTCGAGGATCTCGATGCCCTTGACCGCGCCGGCGGCGTCGATGCCGAGGGCGAAGGTGATGAACTCGTGCTTGCCGACGACCTCGTCGACGATGAACCAGCCGGCCGGCGCTGCCGTTGGCGGCGCACCTTCCACGCCTTCAGCGTCGGCGACAGCGGCTTGACCCCGGCGGCCCGGGCGATCGCCTTGGCCTGCTCGGGGCTGAGCGTCCGCGGCTCCGGCGTCATCGCCGCGCCGGGGAAGATCGCCGCCTGCGCCTGCTCGACGGTCAGATAGGTCGTGGCATAGGCCGGAGTGACGATCGCGGCGAGGGGCATGGCGGCGGCGAAGGCGCGTCTCATTTGAAGGGGATCCCGATCTTGAAGGTGATCTCGTTCTTCTCGTGGCTGCGCAGGAACAGGTTGCCGCCGATGTTCTGCCCGTCGTCGTCGTAGCCCGGGTTGCCGGCGAACTGGCGCAGCCAGCCGAGCGTCGCCCACGCCTTCCTGCCGCCGTAGTGGACGACCGGCCCGGCCCAGAACACCGAATGTTCGTGGGTGGTGAAGTTGCCGTACTCGTTGTGGTTGCGGAATTCGCCGCCGACGAAGATGTTCGGCGCGACACGGTAGCTGACGCCCAGCTCGTTGTTCCAGTCGAGCTCGCTGCTGCTGTCCGGCCGGCCGGAGAAGCGGATCGATTCCGCCTCCAGCACCAGGTTGTAGGTGAAGATCAGGCGGTCATCGAGGAAGTTCTTCTGGACGATCGCCCGCGTCTCGAGCTCGAACGTCCCCGGGGCATAGGTCAGCCCGTTGTGCAGGTCGTGGAAGTCGTATTCGGGCTCGATGTAGAAGGCGAGGCCCCAGCCGTTACGGTTCTTGTACGGGCTGACGACGCGATAGATGAACTCGGCCGACACGCTCTGCAGCGTGAAATTATGGCGGGTGAAGCCGGTCGCGCCGTTGGGGTCGTCGTCGTCGGACGTGCGCGTCGCGTGCATCCGGTTGGCGTTGACGTAGAGCGACGCCTGCAGGTTGTCGGTGACGCCGTACTCGACCTCGGTGCGGAAATCCTGCGCGTCGTAATGGCCGAAGGCGCGACCGTCGCGGTCGCGGACCAGCTCCTCGAACTCGAACGTCCCCGCCGGCGTCAGGTCGGTGGTGTAGACCCGGCTGAACAGCCCCTCGCCGGCCAGCGCCGGCCCCGCCAGTCCCGCCGCGGCGATCCCCGCCAGCGCCCGCTTCCCCCACACCATCCCGTCCGCTCCATCCTCGTGATGGATCGCTGATAGTGAGAGCCATTCGCATTAGCAAGTGTGTTGCGAACGGCTCGCAGAAGTACGTCAGCCGCAATGGTCTTGCTGCCTGCCGGCGTCCGCCGCGACGAGCGGGCGGTCAGCGCCGCCCGCGCGCGCTCTTCGCCGCCTTGGCCTTGGCGAAGCGGGTCGTCCGCGTCCCCGGCTTGCCGCCGACGGCGCGGCCCTGGACGGGGGCGACTTTCGGGCCTGTGCTCGGCAGACCGAGGTCGTCGGCCTCGAGGCGGCGGATCTGGTCGCGGATGGCCGCGGCGATCTCGAAGTCGAGGTCGCTCGCCGCCTTCTGCATCTGCTTCTCGAGGTCGGCGATGTACGCCTTGAGGTTGTGGCCGACGAGGTTCGGCGTCGCCTCGTCGCCGGTGTCGACCGTCACGCTGTCGCGCAGCGACACGTCGGCGAGGACGTCGCTGATGTTGCGCTTGATCGTCGTCGGCGTGATGCCGTGCGCGGCGTTGTACGCCTCCTGCTTGGTGCGGCGGCGGTCGGTCTCGGCCATGGCGCGTTCCATGCTGCCGGTGACATGGTCGGCATAGAGGATGACGCGGCCTTCGACGTTGCGCGCGGCGCGGCCGATGGTCTGGATCAGGCTGGTCTCGGAACGGAGGAAACCCTCCTTGTCGGCGTCCATGATCGCGACGAGGCCGCATTCGGGAATATCAAGGCCTTCGCGCAGCAGGTTGATGCCGACCAGCACGTCGTAGACGCCGAGCCTCAGGTCGCGGATGAGCTCGATGCGCTCGAGCGTCTCGACGTCGGAGTGCATGTAGCGGACGCGCAGGCCGGCCTCGTGCATGAACTCGGTCAGGTCCTCGGCCATGCGCTTGGTCAGCGTCGTGACGAGGGTGCGGTAGCCGTTGGCCGCGACCAGCCTCGCTTCGGCGATGCAGTCCTCGACCTGGTCCTCGACCGGCTTGATCTCGATCGGCGGGTCGATCAGGCCGGTCGGGCGGATGACCTGCTCGACGAAGACGCCGCCGGTCGCCTCCATCTCCCACTTGCCCGGGGTCGCGCTGACGAACACCGTCTGCGGCCGCATCGCCTCCCATTCCTCGAAGCGCAGGGGCCGGTTGTCGATGCACGACGGCAGGCGGAAGCCGTATTCGGCGAGGGTGAGTTTCCGCCGGTGGTCGCCGCGGCTCATGCCGCCGATCTGCGGCACGGTGACGTGGCTCTCGTCGACGAACAGCAGGGCGTTTTCGGGCAGATACTCGAACAGCGTCGGCGGCGGTTCGCCCGGCAGGCGGCCGGTGAGGAAGCGGCTGTAGTTCTCGATGCCGGCGCAGCTGCCGGTGGCGGCGATCATCTCGAGGTCGAAGTTGGTCCGCTGCTCGAGCCGCTGCGCCTCGAGCAGTTTACCTTCCGCGTGCATCTCCTTGAGCCGCTCGGTCAGCTCATGGCGGATCGCCTCCGACGCCTGTTTCAGCGTCGGGCCGGGGGTGACGTAGTGGCTGTTGGCGTAGATCTTGATCGACGGCAGGTCGGCGACCTTCTGCCCGGTCAGGGGGTCGAACTCGACGATCGTCTCGATCTCGTCGCCGAAGAAGCCGATGCGCCAGGCGCTGTCCTCGTAGTGCGACGGGAACACCTCGAGGCTGTCGCCGCGAACGCGGAAATTGCCGCGGGCGAAGGCCATGTCGTTGCGCTTGTACTGCAGCGCGACCAGCTTGCGGACGATCTCCTGCCGGTCGGCGGTCATGCCCTTCTTGAGGGAGAAGGTCATCGCCGAATAGGTCTCGACCGAGCCGATACCGTAGAGGCACGACACCGAGGCGACGATGATGACGTCGTCGCGTTCGAGCAGCGACCGCGTCGCCGAGTGGCGCATCCGGTCGATCGCCTCGTTCACCGAGCTTTCCTTCTCGATGTACGTGTCCGACCGCGGCACGTACGCCTCGGGCTGGTAATAATCGTAGTAGCTGACGAAATATTCGACGGCGTTGTCGGGGAAGAAGCTCTTGAACTCGCCGTACAGCTGGGCGGCGAGGATCTTGTTCGGCGCGAGGATCAGCGCCGGGCGCTGCACCGCCTCGATGACCTTGGCGGCGGTGAAGGTCTTGCCCGAGCCGGTGACGCCGAGCAGCACCTGGTCGCGCTCGCCGGCCTCGGCCTGCGCGACGAGCTCGGCGATCGCCGCGGGCTGGTCGCCGGCGGCCAGATAGTCGGTGACCAGGCGGAAACGCTTGCCGCCCTCGCTTTTCTCGGGCCGCGCCGGGCGATGGGGGACGAACACGCCGCTGCTTTCGGGTTCGGCGAGCGAGGTGCGGATCTGGATGGCGGCCATCGTTTCCTTATGGGGGCTGGACGGGGTTTGTTCCAGTGCTACCGTGCCGCGGACGGTGTCGTGCGGCGGGTGACGACGGCACCGAAGGGGGAGGGCGTGTGTTCGATTATTTCCAGCGGCTTCTGGCGGAGCGGGGGCTTGCGCCGCACGGCTACTGCCTGTTGTGGGAGCCGGCGCTGATCTGGACGCACGTCATCGCCGACGCGCTGATCGGGTTGGCCTATTTCTCGATTCCCGCGGTCCTTGCCGCCTACCTCACCCGCCGCCGCGACATCGACTTCGGCTGGGTGGCGTGGATGTTCGCCGCCTTCATCATGGCCTGCGGCACGACGCATTTCCTGTCGATCTGGACGCTGTGGCATCCCGACTACGGCGTCGAGGGGCTGGTCAAGGCGGCGACGGCGGGGGTCTCGGTGGCGACGGCGGTGGCCCTGTGGCCGCTGCTGCCGCGCGCCATCGCCGTGCCGTCGCCGGCGCAGCTCGCCCAGGCCAACGCCGACCTCAGCCTGCGGGTCGACGAGCGCGACGCCGCGCTCGCCGCCCTGCGCCGCGAGACGGCCGAGCGCGAGCGCGCCGAGGAGCTGCTGCGCCATGCCCAGAAGATGGAGGCGGTCGGCCAGCTGACCGGCGGCATCGCCCATGATTTCAACAACCTGCTGACCATCGTCGTCGCCAATCTCGACCGCGCCCGGCGGTTGAGCGAGGGCGACGCGCGGCTCGAGCGGCCGCTGGCCAACGCCCTCAGCGGTGCCGAGCGCGCCGCCGCCCTGACCTCGCAGCTGCTCGCCTTCGCCCGCCGCCAGCCGCTCGACCCGGCCGAACACGACCTCAACCGGCTGGCGGCGGTCGTCGAACGGCTGACGGCGGATACGCTGCCGGCGGGCGTCGCCCTGCGCCTCGACCTCGCCGCCGAAGCGCTGCCGGTGCGGGTCGACGCCAGCCAGACCGAGAACGCCCTCCTCAACCTGGTGGTCAACGCCCGCGACGCCATGCCGGCGGGCGGCACGATCACGCTCCGCACGCGCGCGGCCGACGACGGCCTCGTCATCGAGGTCATCGACACCGGCACCGGCATGGACGAGGCGACCCGCGCCCGCGTCTTCGAGCCGTTCTTCACCACCAAGGGGGTCGGCGAGGGGACCGGGCTCGGCCTCAGCCAGGTCTACGGCTTCGTCAGCCAGTCGGGCGGAACGGTGACGATCGACAGCGCCCCGGGTGCGGGCACGACGGTGCGGATCGTCTTGCCGCGCCCGCCCGGAGACGCTATGACGGCGGCCATGCCGACCGTTCTGATTGTCGAGGACGAGGAGCTGGTGCGCGAGATCGCCACGATGGAATTCGCCGACGCCGGCTACCGCGTGCTGGAGGCGGCGACCGGCGAGGCGGCGCTCGGCCATCTCGACGGCGAGACCGTCGACCTGCTGTTCACCGACATTCGCCTGCCCGGCGCGCTCGACGGTTGGCGCGTGGCGCGGCGCGCGCGCGAGATCAATCCGCAGCTGCCGGTGATCTATGCCAGCGGCTTCCCCGGCGATGCCATCGACGTCGTTCCCGGCGGCCGCTTCATCCGCAAGCCGTATCGCCCGACCGAGATCCTGGCCGTCGCCCGCGAACTGGCCGAAGGGGAGGAGCGGCCGTGATCGCCGCCTTCCGCCCGGGCCCGATGTGAGGGCGGCCGCGGCGCTGCTGCTGCTGGCGGCCTGCGCCACGCGACCGATGGCGGCGGCCCCCGGCGGCGATGCCCGCGTCGCCTTCACCGCCGCCGGCATCGCCGCCCGCAGCGCCCATGGCCGCGCCGCGAGCGACCGCGCCTTCACCCCCGACACCCTCGTCCGCATCGCCAGCGTATCGAAGCTGGTGACGACGATCGGCGTCATGCGGCTGGTCGAGGCCGGGACGCTCGACCTCGACCGCGACGTGTCCGACTATCTCGGCTGGCGCCTGCGCAACCCGGCGTTTCCCGACGTGCCGGTGACACTGCGCCTGCTGCTGTCGCACCGCTCGAGCCTGATCGACCAGGGCGACGACTATGCCGTGCCGCTGGGCGGGTCGCTGCGCGCGGCGATCGGCCCGGCAAACTGGAGCGCGCACGCACCGGGGACGTGGTTCCACTATACCAACTTCAACTTCCCCGTCGTCGCGACGATCATGGAGCGGGCGACGGGCGAGCGCTTCGACCGGCTGATGGCGCGGCTGGTGCTGGCGCCGCTGAAGCTCGACGCCTGCTACAACTGGGCGACGTGCAGCGACGGCGCGGTCGCGCGCGCGGCGGTGCTGACCGACGGCGCCGGCGTCGCGGTCAAGGACGACCTGCACGGCGTGCGTCCGGCCTGTGCCGGGGTCAACCGCGCCGATCCCGCCGCCTGCGCGCTCGATGCCTATGTCCCCGGAACCAACGGCGCGGTGTTCAGCCCGCAGGGGGGCTTGCGGATCGCGATGACCGGGCTGGCGACGATCGGCCGGCTGCTGCTCGGGCAGGGGGCGGTCGACGGCGTGCGCCTGCTGCGGCCGGACAGCGTCGCGGCGATGCGCCGGCTCGCGTGGCGCTTCGACGGCGGCAACGGCGACAGCGAGGACGGCCTCTACTGCGCCTACGGCCTCGGCGAGCAGCTCACCGCGATCACCCCCGGCTGCCGCGACGACCTGTTCGGCGACGGCCGTCCGCGCGACGGCCATGCCGGCGAGGCGTTCCACGTCCGCTCCGGCCTGTGGCTCGACCGGGCGCACGGCACCGGCGTCGCCTTCGCCGCGACCGGCGTCGTCGAGCCGGCGCCGGCGGCGGCCGATTCGGCCTTCACCCGCGTCGAGGCGGCGCTGGCGCGGGGCGCGATTCGGCCGCGCTGAGCGCGCCCGCGCGGCCGCCCGGGCGGTCGTTCTGCCGCCCTTGGTAAGCTTGTGCGGACAAGCCGTTGACCTTGTTCGAAAGCATGCCCGTCCCCATATTTCGCTTGTACCGCCATCGCTTTCGGGCACTATCTGTAGCCGGTGATCCGGGGGCGGACACAAGCGATGGTAGCGGGCATGGTCAGCCGCGCCAACGCGACCGCTCCCTAACCGGGAGAACGTTAAAAGAACATTGGCAGCGACGCGCGGATCGGCAACACTGTCCGCGGTGCTGGGAGGAGCGACGACGATGACGTTCAGCGGCGATACCCTGGTGGCGGACGAGACGGCGGCCGAGGCCCGTCCCGCGCCGGCCGCGCGCGCGGAACCGCGCCCGTCGACCTCGATCCTGCCCTGGGCCTTCCCGGTGACGGTCGACCGCGGCCGCGACGCGCTGCTGACCGACTTCGGCCGCGAAACGCTGTCCGACCGCTACCTGCTGCCCGGCGAGTTGTTCCAGGACCTGTTCGCCCGCGTCGCCGCGGCCTATGCCGACGACGCCGACCATGCCCAGCGGCTGTACGACTATATCTCGAAACTGTGGTTCATGCCGTCGACGCCGGTCCTGTCGAACGGCGGCACCGGCCGCGGCCTGCCGATCTCGTGCTACCTCAACAGCGTCGGCGACAGCCTCGACGACATCGTCGCGACGTGGAACGAGAATGTCTGGCTGGCGGCGCGCGGCGGCGGCATCGGCACCTACTGGGGCCACGTCCGCGGCATCGGCGAGCCGGTCGGGCTCAACGGCAAGACCAGCGGCATCATCCCGTTCGTTCGCGTCATGGACAGCCTGACGCTGGCGATCAGCCAGGGGTCGCTGCGCCGCGGTTCGGCGGCGGTCTATCTCGACATCAACCACCCCGAGATCGAGGAATTCCTCGAGATCCGCAAACCCAGCGGCGACTTCAACCGCAAGGCGCTGAACCTCCACCACGGCGTGCTGGTCACCGACAAGTTCATGGAAGCGGTGCGGCAGGGCAGCGAGTGGCACCTCGTCAGCCCCAAGACCGGCGACGTCCGCGCCACCGTCGACGCCCGCGGCCTGTTCACCAAGCTGGTCGAGACGCGGCTGGCGACCGGCGAGCCGTACATCGTCTTCATCGACCACGTGAACGACGCCATGCCCAAGCACCAGCGCGATGTCGGCCTGCGCGTCTCGACCAGCAACCTGTGCAGCGAGATCACCCTGCCGACCGGGCGCGACCAGTACGGCAAGGACCGCACCGCGGTGTGCTGCCTGTCGAGCCTCAACCTCGAATGCTGGGACGCGTGGCAGGGCGACAAGCGCTTCATCGAGGATGTCATGCGCTTCCTCGACAACGTGCTGACCGACTATATCGCCCGCGCCGAGCCCGGCATGGAGCGCGCGGCCTATGCCGCGATGCGCGAACGCTCGGTCGGCCTCGGCGTCATGGGGCTGCACAGCTTCTTCCAGGCGCGCGGCATCGCGTTCGAGGGCGCGATGGCGAAATCGTGGAACATGAAGATCTTCCGCCACATTCGTGCGGCGGTGGATGAGGCGTCGATGCAGCTCGCCGCCGAGCGCGGGCCGTGCCCCGACGCCGCCGACGCCGGCGTCATGGAGCGCTTCAGCTGCAAGATGGCGATCGCGCCGACCGCCAGCATCAGCATCATCACCGGCGGCACGTCGGCCTGCGTCGAGCCGATCCCGGCCAACATCTACACCCACAAGACGCTGTCGGGGTCGTTCTCGATCAGGAACCCGTTCCTCGAGAAGTTGCTGACCGCCAAGGCCAAGAACAGCGATGCGGTGTGGAACTCGATCCTCGAACAGGGCGGGTCGGTCCAGCACCTCGACTTCCTCACCGCCGACGAGAAGGCGGTGTTCCGTACCGCCTTCGAGATCGACCAGCGCTGGCTCCTCGAACTCGCCGGCGACCGCACACCGTACATCGACCAGGCGCAGAGCCTCAACCTGTTCATCCCCGCCGACGTCGAGAAGTGGGACCTGCTGATGCTTCACTTCCGCGCCTGGGAGCTCGGCATCAAGTCGCTGTATTACCTGCGCTCCAAGTCGATCCAGCGCGCCGGTTTCGCCGGCGGGGTCGAGGCCGACAACACCCCCGACCTGCGCAAGGTCGAGGTCGAGCGCATGAACGATTATGACGAATGCCTCGCCTGTCAGTGAGGCGTCCCCGCGCGGGCAACCGCGCGGGACCGGTCGGGGCCCTGTGTCCCGGCGGGCGGGTGAGGGGGCCGGGTTCGCGCTTATCACGACGTGCGAACCGGGCCCCCTCGCTTACCGACAGGCGTTTGACGTGACGACGATAGCTTACCCGGTGTCATCCCCGCGGCAGCGGGGACCCATCTCCCGCCGCCGACCAGTGGCGATCGCCGCCACAAGGCGCGTTCAGGAGATGGGCCCCCGCCTTCGCGGCGATGACAGATAGAGAGAGAAAAACGATGTCCCTCCTCAAGGCCTCCAACACCTACAAGCCGTTCGAATACCCGTGGGCGTTCGACTTCTGGAAGCGCCAGCAGCAGATCCACTGGATGCCCGAGGAGGTGCCGCTGGGCGAGGACTGCCGCGACTGGGCGCAGAAGCTGTCCGAGCACGAGCGCAACCTGCTGACGCAGATCTTCCGCTTCTTCACCCAGGCCGACGTCGAGGTGCAGGACTGCTACCACGAGAAATACGGCCGCGTGTTCAAGCCGACCGAGGTCAAGATGATGCTGACCGCGTTCAGCAACATGGAGACGGTCCACATCGCCGCCTACAGCCACCTGCTCGACACGATCGGCATGCCCGAAAGCGAGTACAGCGCCTTCCTCAACTACAAGGAGATGCGCGACAAGCACGAGTATATGGCGACCTTCGGCGTCGACAGCGACGAGGACATCGCCCGCACGCTGGCGATGTTCGGCGGCTTCACCGAGGGGCTGCAGCTGTTCGCCAGCTTCGCCATGCTGATGAACTTCCCGCGCTTCAACAAGATGAAGGGCATGGGCCAGATCGTCACCTGGAGCGTGCGCGACGAGAGCCTGCACTGCGAGGGCATCATCAAGCTGTTCCACGCCTTCTGCGCCGAGACCGGCGTGCTGACGAGCAGGATCCGCGACGACATCGCCGACGTCTGCATCCGCACCGTCCGGCTCGAGGACGCCTTCATCGACCTCGCCTTCGAGATGGGCCCGGTCAACGGCATGACGCCGGCCGAGATCAAGCGCTACGTCCGCTTCATCGCCGACTGGCGCCTGAAGCAGCTCGGCATGAAGCCGATCTACATGATCGACGAACACCCGCTGCCGTGGCTCAGCCCGCTGCTCAACGGCGTCGAGCACGCCAACTTCTTCGAAGCGCGCGCGACCGAATATTCGAAGGCCGCGACCAAGGGCAACTGGAACGAAGTCTGGGACGCGCTTCGACCGCCGCACGCAGCGCCAAGGCGGCGGGCGCGCCCGGCGGCGAACGAGGATGACGCGCAGGGGCTGCTGGTGGGCGTGGCGGCGGAGTGAGCGACTGACGATTGACCAAGGCAGATCGACGACGCCATGATCTTCAGTGTTGTTGCATCCGATCGTGTCTTGAGCGCCTCGATCGACCTGCTTGCCAAGGCAAGGGGGCGGCAGTTCGAGCACCATATCTCGCGGAACCCAGCCGTGGCACGTTTCAGAACCGCACCGGCAATGGTTCGCGCCGGAACACCGCCGGTTGTCGCGCTACGCAGACGAGTGAATTTAGCCGACATTTGCGCGCTGCCCGTCGCGCGATCTCGCCGCCGATTCCGGCGCATCTTTACCTGTGGGTACAACCTTTCTGCCACATGAGCCTCGTAAGTCATGCAGGTCAATGGGGTTTATCGCTATTATCTCGAATATCGTCTGGCATCAAGGTGCCGCAAGGACGGACAGCTCGCAGACTGTTCGCGGCGTCGGAATTTTATCTTTCGCAATGTCACAGAACTAGCTGCTTTCGGCGATTCGCGCAAGAACGCGCAGGATCGTCTGCCGCCGGGCCGGTCGCAGGTTAACCTGTCATGGCGACACGGAAGCGCGAGCATAGCCGCAGAGCCTGGATCGAGCAATATGATATCATCGAGCAATGCAGTCTGGAGGCCGCGTATCGAGTTGTTACCTCGCACCAGCGATGAGCAGATCGCGTGCTGGACCGTTATCGGGAAATCAGGTCGGACAGATCAGTATGTCCTGACATGGGATACCTACAGCTATAACAATACTTTGCTCGGTTGGCAGCGGAATAGATGATCTTCTGATGCGGTGATAGCGGCTAGATATGCAAATTTGTAGACGTTCGCGACTGCATCACGCTGAGGCGAATCGTCTAAGCGATGTCGAATTATTCCCGTCGATCGTGCTCACGATCTTGAGTCGGAGCATCTCGTCAACGTATCGACTACCGATCACCGAAATTGTCGTAGCATTCTGGAGCGACTGACGAGCGTGCCGATTCTAGTGTTCGTATTTGTTCAGCCAATATCAGCCCGCTCTTCCCCTGAAACGGCACCGCCACGCGGAACGGCGCGGGCCGGCTCCCCGTCGTCATCGGCGCGACGATTACCGTCCGCAACGCGGCGTTGAGTTCGTCGGGCGAGACGATCACGCACGGCCGGGTCTTTTGGATTTCGCTGCCGACGGTCGGGTCGAGGGTCGCCAGCCAGACCTCGCCGCGCTTGGCGACGCCGCGCTTTACCATGTCAGGTCGGCGTCGCCTTCGACCGGCACGTCGCGCCATGCCGCTTCGTCGTCGCCTTCGGGAGCGCGGCGATCGCCGCCGCCGCCTCGGCCCAGCCGGCGCGGGGGTGGTCGCGGACGGGGCTGGCGATGATGCGGCCGTCCTCGACGGTCAGGTCGAGCGTCGTGCCGCTCTCGACGCCGGCGGCGCGCAGCACCGTCTTGGGGACGATCAGCCCGGTCGAGTTGCCCATCTTGCGAAGGCGCTGTGCATGATTGCCTCCAGTGTGGGTACGCCGTATGCACGATGGTGCATGACAGACACAATACACAGAGTTGAGCGGACGGCTGACAAGCGCGGCGGCCATCGACCCCGCCGACGTCACCGCCATCCTCCACGCCGCCGCCCGCGCGCGGACCGCGCTGACCTACGCCGAAGTCCTCAACGCCCTCGGCTTCGCCTTCTCGCGGCCGAAGATGCGCGCGCTGTGCGTCGCGCTCGACGATGTCGATGCGGCCGAGCGGGGGGCGGGGCGGCCGGCGCTCGCGTGCCTCGTCGTGCGGGCGAGCGACGGGTTGCCGGGGCAGGGGTGGTGGCTGTCGCGGCGCGACTGGCGCGGGGCGTTCGTCGGGCCGGAGGCGGCGGCCTATGTCGCCGCGCGGCAGCGCGAGGTGTTCGCCGCATGGGCGGAAAAGCCCTGTCCTACAGGGGCTTGACCCGCCTAGGATGGCGGCGATGCGTCGCTCGAACCCCTCCTGCAACCGACCGGCCGCGCGGTTCGGCCTGCGCGCCGCGCCGCCGGTCGGGCGGTCGCCGGAGCCGGGCATCGCGCAGCGGCGGGGCCGTGAAGACGACCGTCGCGGGCGTGACCTTCGCGTGACCTTCGCAGGCGGCACCGTCCGCTGCGGGCGGGGCGGCTGCGAGAATCACCGTCGCGGGCGTGACCTTCGCGTGACCTTCGCCGGCGGACCCCTGCGCGGCGGGCGGGGCGGCCGGGAGAATCAGCGTCGCGGGCGTGACCTTTGCGTGACCTTCGCCGCCGGCGCGCCCTCACCCCGGCGCCGGCGGTCGGTCGCAGGGGAGAGGGGCCGACCGCGGGCTGGTCAGACCCCGGTCTTGAACGTGTCGCAGGCGTCGATGCGGCCGCTCTGCAGCCCGGTCTGCAGCCAGTGGACGCGCTGGGCGCTGCTGCCGTGGGTGAAGCTGTCGGGGACGACGGTGCCCTGCGCCTGTTGCTGCAGGCGGTCGTCGCCGATGGCGGTGGCGGCGCGGATCGCCTGGTCGACGTCGCCGGGGTCGAGCAGCTGCGGGTTGGCGTTGGCCCAGACGCCGGCGAGGCAGTCGGCCTGGAGCTCGAGGCGGACCGAGATGGCGTTGCGCTGCCGCGGGCTCGCGCGGTCCATCGCCGCCTGCGCCTGGTCGGAGATGCCGAGCAGGTCCTGGACGTGGTGGCCGATCTCGTGGGTGATGACATAGGCGTCGGCGAACTGACCCGGCGCGCCGAAGCGCTGCGATAACTCGTTGAAGAAGCTGGCGTCGAGGTAGACCTTCTTGTCGGCCGGGCAGTAGAACGGGCCGGTCGCGGCATTGGCCCCGCCGCAGCCCGACTGGGTCGAGCCCGAGAACAGGACCAGCTTGGGATCGACGTAGCGGACGCCGGTCTGGGCGGGGAGCAGCTTGCTCCACGTGTCCTCGGTCGAGGCCAGCACCTTGCGGACGAAGCGCTTGTCGCTGTCCTCCTGGCCCGGCGCGGTCGCCTGCGGGGCCGGCGTCGCCTGCGGCCCGAACGACTGGGTGCCGACCGACGGGCCGCCGCCGCCGAGCATGCTGCCGAGGTTGCCGAGGCCACCGAACACGGCAAGGACGACAGCCAAGACGACGACGCCGCCGCAGCCGAAGCGGCTGAGGACGAAGCCGAACAGCATCGGCACCAGCCCGCCGCCGAAGCCGCCGCCGCCACCGCCGCCGAAGCCGAAGCCGCCGCCGCCCCCGAAGCCCCCTTGCCCGCGGACGTCCTCGACATTGTCGCTCTCGCGTTCGTCGTCCAGCCGCATCGGGCCCTCCACTGTGCGCGCGGCACAACGCCCCAGCCGCGGGCGCGGGTCAACAGCGTTTCGATCGACGGCGCGACCGTGCTAGGCGGACGCGATGCTTGCCCGCCGCTTCCTCTGGCTGATCGTCGCCACCGTCATCCTGATCCTGGCGGCCGCGCTTACCTACCGGCTGTTCGGGCCGCAGCTGCTGAAGGTCGCGCTGGTGCCGGGCGGCCGCTTCGCCGACAGCCGCGCGGCGCCGCCGCCCGACTATGCCCGGCTCGACGCCTGGACGCCAATCCCGCGCTGGCCAGCGACCCGGCGCGCTGGACGCCGCCGGGGGCGAGCGCCGGCGCGGGGCGGGCGGCGGTGTTCTTCGTCACGCCGACCGCCTTCTTCGGCCGCGACCGCTGGACCATGCCGTTCGACGACGCCGCGACCAACGCCCGGCGGGCGCTGTACGTCCGCAACCTGGGCAGCGCGTTCAACGCCGCCGGACGGGTGTGGGCGCCGAAGTACCGCGAGGCGACGTTCGGCGCGTTCCTGACGACGCGTCCGGACGCGGCGCGGGCGCTCGACCTCGCCTATTCCGACGTCGTGCGGGCGTTCGCCGCCTTCGTCGCCGCCGTGCCGCCGGGGACGCCGATCGTGCTCGCCGGCCACAGCCAGGGCGCGCGTCACCTCGTCCGCCTCGTCGCCGAGCATGTCGCCGGCACGCCGCTCGCCAAGCGCGTGGTCGCCGTCTACGCCGTCGGCTGGCCGGTGGCGGCGGCCGACCTCGCGACGATGGACCTGCCGGTCTGCGCGACGGCGACGGCGACGCGCTGCGTGCTCAGCTGGCGGAGCTATGCCGAGCCGGCGGAGGTCACCGACTTCCGCACCGCCGACCCGCAGGCGGCGAAGCGGGCGAGCGCGCTGGTCTGCACCAACCCGCTGACCGGCACGCCGACGCGCGCAGCGGTGCCGGCGGCGGCAAACCTGGGCGCGCTGGCGCCGGGCAGGACGACAACGGGGCGACGCTGGTTGCCCATGCGACGGGGGCGCAGTGCCGCGACACCTATCTGTCGATCGGCGCGCCGCCGGCGGGGTTCGACCGCTACGTCCTGCCGGGCAACAACTATCACGTCTACGACGTCAACCTGTTCTGGGCGAACGTTCGCGCCGACGCCGTGCGGCGGGTGGCGGCGTTCGGCCGGTGATCGTCGATCTCGCCGGCTTCCGCGCGGCGCTGCCCGGCGGCGCGGCTGGTCGGGCTCGATGTCGGCACCCGGACGATCGGCCTCGCCACCTGCGATGCGGGCTGGAGCTTCGCCACCCCGCTCGAGACGATCGCGCGGACGAAGTTCACCGCCGATCTCGCCCGGCTGACGACGATCCTCGACCGCGAACGCATTGCCGGCCTTATCGTCGGCCTGCCGCTCAACATGGACGGCAGCGACTCGCCCGCGAACGCAATCGGTCCGCCAGTTCGCCCGCAACTCGCTGCGCCGCTGGGCCGGCCGCTTCTGCTGTGGGACGAGCGCTGGTCGACCGCGGCGGTCGAGCGGCCGATGATCGCCGCCGACCTCAGCCGGGCCAAGCGCGCCGAGCGCGTCGACCGGCTCGCTGCCGCCTACATCCTGCAGGGCGCGATCGACGCCCTGGCGGCGGCGACGGTGAACCGGGCGATCGACTAGCGCGACGCCGGCGCGACGCTCGTGCCGCGCCTTCAGCCGCTCAGGGCGGCAACGATCTCCGGCCGCGCACAATAAGCGCGCCCGAAGCGATCGCCGGGCGGCTTGCGCTGGCAGACGAGCGCCGCCTCAACGTCGGGGATCATGTCGAGTGGCTCGTCGCTGCGGTCCCGCCGCGCGATCACGACCTTCAGCTGCTGCAGATAGCGGGCGAGCGCCGGGCGAACCGAGCGTGCGACGTCGGCCTCGGCCCGTTGCCGCATGCGCTCGGCGGCAGTGAACTTCCCCATCTCGCGCAGCGCATTGGCCGCCTGTCCTTGCAGCCAGATGCGGTCGTCGAGCGACACGTCGCGCGCGGCCGCGACCGCGGCGACGAGGACGCGCTGATACCGCTGGGTTCGCATCCGCGGCCGGCTGTCGCCGTCCTGCTCCTTTGCCTCCCAGATTGCCGGCCGCAGAAGCTCGATGGCGTCGGCATCCGGACGGCCGATCTTCTTCGCCAGCCAATAGGCGCGGTAGAATGGCGACTCCGTCCGCCGCATGGCTTGATAGACCGGCGTCGCGATCCACCGCGCGAGCTGTTCGGTCTCGGCCGGGGTGAAGGCGGCGAAGATGACGAGCCCGTTGTCAGGACACTCCGGCATCGGCAGCGGAAACGGCACTTCCGAATAGGGCCTTTCGTCGGGACGCTGCCCCATGACGGAGTGCATGAGCGTGGTGGTCGACGTGAACCGCTGTCCGCCGACCGGGCAGGTAACGGTGGTCCGGCCGAAGTGGAGCGGTGGGAGCGCGGGCAGATCGGCCGCCTGCAGGGTGAGCACGACAAGAAGAGCGATCATGCGACGAGCCTCACGACCGGTCGAGCCTCGCTCATAGGCCGGGCGAGCGCAAGCGCAGACGCGCCCGGGAGGCCCGGAGCGCCATGTGCCGCTCGCCCACTCGCCCGCTTCCCGCGCCCGCCCGTGCTTCCCCCGACGGTCGCCCCGCGCTACACCCGGCGTGCATGACCGCCGCTTCCCCTGCCACTCCCGCCGGCGTCCACCCGTTTCCGCACCGTGACCTGCTGGCGATCGCCGACCTCGCGCCGTGGGAGATCGCGCTGCTGCTCGACGAGGCGGAGACCTGGGTCGAGGTCAACCGGGGCCTGCGCAAGCACGACGACCGGCTGGCCGGGCTGACGCTGGTCAACGCCTTCTTCGAGAACTCGACGCGGACGCTGCTCAGCTTCGAGATCGCCGGCAAGCGGCTGGGGGCCGACGTCGTCAACATGACCGTCGGCGCGTCGTCGGTGAAGAAGGGCGAGACGCTGCTCGACACGGCGCTGACGCTCGACGCGATGCATCCCGACGGCCTTGTCATCCGCCACGGCGAGAGCGGCGCGGTGGCGCTGATCGCCGCCAAGGTTTCGTGCCCGGTGCTAAACGCCGGCGACGGGCGGCACGAGCATCCGACCCAGGCGCTGCTCGACGCGCTGACCATCCGCCGGCGGAAGGGGCGGATCGAGGGGCTGACGGTCGCCATCTGCGGCGACATCCTGCACAGCCGGGTGGCGCGGTCGAACTTCCAGCTGCTCGGCCGGCTGGGGGCGAAGGTGCGCGCGGTGGCGCCGCCGACGCTGCTCGCGCCCGGCCTCGACCGGATGGGCGTCGACGTCTTCACCGACATGGACGCCGGACTGGACGGGGCCGACGTGGTGATGATGCTCCGCCTCCAGCTCGAGCGGATGAGCGGCGCCTATGTCCCCTCCACCCGCGAATATTTCCACTTCTACGGCCTGACCGCTTCCCGGCTGGCGGCGGCGCGGCCCGACGTGCTGGTCATGCACCCGGGGCCGATGAACCGCGGCGTCGAGATCGACACCGCGGTCGCCGACGACATCGCCCGCTCGGCGATCAGCGAGCAGGTCGAGATGGGCGTTGCCGTGCGCATGGCCTGTCTCGACGTGCTGACACGTCGGCGGCGGGGGGTCGCGGGGTGGTAAGCCTGCACTTGGCGAACGCGCGGGTCATCGACCCGGCGAGCGGGCGTGACGCGGCCGGTTCCGTGACCCTGGCCGACCGCCGGATCGTCGCGATGGATGCCGCCCCACCGCACGGCGCGGAGGTGATCGACTGCGGCGGCCGGATCGTCGCGCCTGCCTTGATCGACGCCGGGGTCTTCGCCGCCGACGCCCGCGCTTGCCTTGCCGGCGGTATTGCCCGGGTCGTGCTGATGCCCGACCGGACGCCGCCGCTCGATGAGCCGGCGCTGATCGAATTCGCGCAACGCATCGGCAAGCCTCATGTCTGGGTCCACCCGCTGGCGGCGGCGACGCGCGGGCTGGCGGGCAGCGAGTTGGCCGAGATCGGGCTGTGCCAGGCCGCGGGCGCGGTTGGCGTCGCCACCGGGCGGGGACCGGTCGCCGACGCCGGCGTGATGTTCCGGCTGATGCAATATGCCAGTGCGTTCAACCTGTTGGTCGTCAGCCACGCCGAGAACGCCGCCCTCGTCGCGGGCGCCGTCGCCACCGCGGGCGAGTTCGCCACACGCCTCGGCCTGCCCGCCGCGCCCGCCTTCGCCGAGGCGGTTGCCGTCGCCCGCGACCTGCGGCTGGCCGCGGCGACGGGAGCCCGGCTCCACTTCCGCCAGGTGACGACGGCCGAAGCGCTCGACCTGATCCGGGACGCAAAGAAGCAAGGGGTTAGCGTCACCTGCGGAGTCACGCCGGCACACTTCCTGTTGGCCGAGGACGCCGTCGCCGGCTACCGCAGCTTCGCCCGCCTGTCGCCGCCGCTGCGCCACGATAGCGACCGCCGCGCCGTCGCCGCGGCGATCGCCGACGGCACCATCGACGTGGTGGCAAGCGGGCACGACCCGCGGACCCAGGAGGACAAGCGCCTGCCCTTCGCCGACGCCGCTCCGGGCATGGTCGGGGCCGAGACGCTGCTGGCGCTGGCGAGCACGCTGGTCCGCGACCACGGCATGGGCTGGCTGGCGCTGCTGAAGACGATGACGGCCACGCCCGCGCGCGCTGTTCGGCCTGCCCGGCGGGCGCCTGGCCCCGGGCGCGCCGGCCGACCTCGTCGTCGTCGACCCCGACGCGCCGTGGCGGATCGACGCCGACGCCGGGCTGGCGGCGGCGGGCAACACGCCGTTCGACGGCCTGCCGGTCCAGGGGCGGGTGACGATGACGATCAAGGGAGGGGAGATCGCATGGCGGCGATGAGGACGCTGACACTGGCGGCGGGACTGGTCCTGCTGACGGCGGCGAAGCATGCGCCGCCGCCCCCGGCTGCGCCCGAGGTGCCAACCACCGTCGCCCCGACCGTCCGCGCCGGCGTCGAGAAGTGGCGGGCGGGCGACTATGCCGGCGCCGTCGCCATCTGGCAGCCGTTCGCCCAAGCCGGCGACGCCGACGCCCTGTTCAACATGGGCCAGGCCTATAAGCTCGGTCGCGGCGTCGCCGCCGACGCGGCAACGGCGCGCGACTATTACCGCAAGGCGGCGCTGAAGGGTCACCTGCCGGCGCAGGCCAACCTGGGCATCGCCCTGTTCCAGGCCGGCGAGAAGCCCGAGGCGGTCAAGTGGCTGAAGACCGCGGCCGACCGCGGCGAGGCGCGGGCGCAGTACGTCCTGGGCATTGCCGCTTACAATGGCGACGGGCTGCCGCGTTCGCAGTCGATGGGTTATGGCTATCTGCTGCGGGCACAGGCGAGCGGGCTGCCGCAGGCGGTGACCGCGCTCGCCGGTATCGCACCGGCGCTGTCGCCGGCCGACCGGACCGCTGGCGAGGCGGTGGCGGCTAGCCTCGCGGCGGGAACCGGCGGGCCGTCCAGTCTGGCCGCGGCGACGCTGCCGCGGTCGACAGCGACAGTGGCAGCCGCGCCGGCACCGCCCGCGGGCACCCGGTCGGCCGGCACGAGCACGACGACGACAACAACAATACCCGCCTCCGCCATGGCCGCGCCGCCGAAGACGACACCGCTGGCGACCTCCGCGCCGCCTGCCGCCGCACCGGCGACCGGCGCCGCGCCACCTGTCGTCACCACGTCGCGGCCGACCAGCCTCGCCACGACGGCGGTGTCCGCGGCGTCGCGCCCGGCGGCCGCGCCGCCAGTCGCCACCCCGCCGCGTCCGACGGCGACGCCGCTGCCGCAGCCGACGCCAGCACAAGCCGATGCCACTGCCGGCGCCCCGCCGCATCCCGCCGTGGCGACGGTCGATGTGCCGCCATCGCGGTCGGTCGATGCCCTTGCGCCCGAGGCGGCCAAACCGGCGAGGGCCGCTGCTCCCGCGCCGACGCGTACCGCGGCTCACGAACCGCCGCTGAAGCCGTTCGAAACCGTCGACGCCCCCGCCAGGAAGGCCGATGGCTGGCGGGTCCAGCTCGGCGCCTTCTCGTCGCGCAAACTCGCCGACGCCGCCTGGGCCGGAGTCCGCGAGGCGGCCGGCACCGCGCGGCCGATCTTCGCCGCCGACGGCGCCGTGACCAAGCTGCAGATGGGCCCATTCCCGACGCGCGATGCAGCCAAGGCGGCCTGTACCAAGCTGACCGCGGCGGGTCGCGCCTGCTTCGTCACGCAGGGGTAGGTTCAAGTCGCCGCGGAGGACGCGTCAGGCGCGCTGGACAGAAGTCACAAAAGTCACCCTACTTATCCCCCGCTCGCCTTTCCGTGACGTGAGGGCGACTAGGCAGGCGGCAGCAGGGCGGACAGAGGTGAGGCATCGGCGCAGTTTGGCGCAGCAAGCCCTTGTAAGACAGTAGTCTTTCGCTGCGCCGCGGTCAGCAGGCCGGAGCGAAATAGAGGTGGTAGTGGTGGACGCAGCCGGGGTTGAACCCCGCGCCGCAGGCGCGGCAGCAATCGCCACTGGCGAGATAGGCGGCAATGGTCAGCTCGGCGCCGCAGCCGCCACAGCGCACCGCCGGCACGTCGCGCTCGGCCGCCGGCCAGACCTCCGCCGGATGGTCGGCCAGCGCTGCGTGGCAATCGGCGCAGGCGTAATACTCGCCGCAGCATTTCATGCGGATGGCGACGATGTCGCGCGGGCCGTGCCAGTGGCGGCAACGGCTCTGCGCATCGAGGTCGAGGCCGTGGACCTCGGGCACGGCTAGGGCGCGGACGCAGCAAGGACAGTGATCGCGCGGCAGGCGGTTCGCCGCCTGACAGAGTTGCGGCGCCAGGGTCCCCGGCGGGCACGTCGCGAAGGTATCGCTCGCGCTCGGCTTCGCCCCGTCACTACCTCTGTCCCGTGCGGGTCCAGACCCTACTGCGGCGCGTCGGTGTAGGCGGGGTGCTGCTTGTCGCCGGCCAGGCCGCCGGGCAGCGTCTCCTTCGGCGTCCGCGCCTCGGCCGACCGGCTGCCGGCGGGGGCAGGGTTCGTCTCGCCCGAGGCCGACCCCGGCGGGGCGTAACCTTCGCCCGGCTTGCCGCCGCCGAGGGTAACGCCCTTGTCAGCCTCGCGCTTGTAGAAGCCGAGCGCCTGGCGCGTCGAGGCGCAGCCGGCGACTGCCACGACGAGTGACAGGATCAGCAGCGCGCGCATTGTTCGACTCCCAGGAACCATTGCCGCCCTGTGAACCCGCGCCCCCGCCTTGGCAAGCGGCGGCGCGCAGCCTAAGGCTGGCGGCGGCCAGAGGATCGGACGGTCGCCGCTGTCGCAGGACAGGGGAGGAAAGTCCGGGCTCCACGGAACGACGGTGCCGGGTAACGCCCGGCGGGGGCGACCCCAGGGACAGTGCCACAGAGAGGAGACCGCCGGGCAAGCCCGGCAAGGCTGAAAGGGTGCGGTAAGAGCGCACCGCGCGACCGGCAACGGGAGCGGCAAGGTAAACCCCACCGGGAGCAAGACCGAATAGGGACGGCGCGCGGAGGCAACTCCGCAGGGCAGGAACCGGCCCAGTCGTCCGGGTTGGTTGCTTGAGGCCGGCAGCGATGCCGGTCCTAGAGGAATGACCGTCCACGGGCGCTCGCGCCCCGGACAGAACCCGGCTTACAGATCCTCTGGCCATCGCTACACGGGCACGCATGACGAGGATCCTGGGCGCCGTGCTGGCCGGCGGGCAGTCGCGGCGCTTCGGCAGCGACAAGGCGCTGGCGCTGCTCGACGGCAAGCCGTTGATCGACGCACGCCCTTGACGGCTGCGGCCACAGGTGGCGGCGCTCGTCGTCGTCGGCCGCGAATATCCGGGCGAAGTGTCGATCCCCGACCGGCCGGCCGCGCGGCTGGGGCCGCTCGGCGGGCTGGCGGCAGCGCTCGCCCATGCCGCGGCGAACGGCTTCGACTCCGTGCTGACCAGCGGCTGCGATCTGCCCGACCTGCCGCTCGACCTGGGCCGGCGGCTAGGCGAGGCGCCCGCGGTCGCGGCGGGGCAGCCGCTGCTTGGCCTGTGGCCGGCGGGGCTGGCTGAGACGCTCGACGCGCATCTCGCCGCAGGCGGTGACCGCTCGCTGCGCGGCTGGGCGGCGGCCTGCGGCGCGCGCGAGATCGACCTTGGGTCGTTCCGCAACATCAACTTTATCAGCGATTTGCGATAGGTTCGCAAGAGGAACCTGTCACCGCTCCCGCCCGCTATGTCGCCCGTCCACGACCATCATGGAGCGACGATCATGGCGACGACGTATCGAGCAGGCGCTAACGGCAGCAGCGGCGGCAGCACGCTTCTTGCCGGCGCAGTCGGCTTCGGCCTCGGCTTGGCGGCGAGCGCCGGGCGCAAGGCGGCGGTGCAGGCGATCACCGTCGCTGCGGGCGACTGGTTTGACGGGCTCAAGGCCGAGCACAAGCTGGCGATGGGCATTATCGAGACGTTGGAGAAGACGACCGAGGCCGAGCCGAAGAAGCGTGCGGCGTTGCTGCTGTCGCTGCAGCACGCGCTCGGCAAGCACGCAATCCAGGAGGAGGACGTAATCTATTGCGCATTGCGCTCTCTCGGCGACGTCGTCGACGCCGACAAGCTGGGGCAGGAGCACAACGCGCAGGTCAAGCAGGGTCTCTACGACCTCGAGCAGATCGACAAGGCCTCGCCGGCGTGGCTGGCGCGCCTGCAGCAGCTCAAGGCCGACATCGAGGCCCACGTCGCGCGAAGAAGAAAACGTCGTTTTCCCGCGCCTGCGCGACAAGCTGTCGGCGGAGGAGAACAAGAAGCTGACCGGACGGATGAACCGCGAAGGCTTCAAGGTCGCCTGAGCCGGCTACATCGGCGGTACGACCCCGCCGACGCCGACGGCAATCTGGCCTGCTGCCAGCTTGCCGTCGGCGGTTTTGGTAGTGATGGCAAATACGTGCGCGCCGGGTACGAGCTGCGCCGTCGAGCCCTCGGCGAAGGCTACGATCGGAACGTTGGCGGGGACGACGACCTGCTGACTGCCGCCCTTGTACTCGACCGTCAGCGTGCGCCCGGCGTGGTGCTTGATCGTGCCGACCTTGGCGACATTGCCGTTGGTCATCGTGCTGTTCGGCCCCTTGTCCCAGCCATAGTGGCCTTCACCCAAGCCGCGCATGGCTTCGGGAAAGACATGGACCTCGGTCGCCTCGAGCACGCCGCCGCGCCCGGGACGGGCGGCGGTACCGATGAAGCTGTTCGGCTGGATCGCATCGAGGCCGATCTTCGACAGGGCCGCTACCTTGCCGCCGGCGGGCATCAGCACGGTCACCGTCGCGCCGTCGTTCGCCTTCACTGACAGTTCGGCCGGGCCGATGATCGTCACCGCGTCGCGTACAACCGGCGCCGGCGCGGGGGTGAAGGCGACGATGGTGCCGCGGACGAAGCTCGGCCCGGCCGGCTTCATCAGGTCGGCCGCGGCCGGTACGGCGAGCAGCGTGGCGATGATGGCCGCGGGCGCGAACAGGTGCTTGATCATCGGCGATGTTTCCTCACGCCCGCTTTGTTGCGGCGATCCAGTCGTTGATCTTGGCCTCGAGCACGTTCATCGGCAGCGCACCGCTCATCAGTACCTGGGCGTGGAAGGCGCGGACGTCGAACTTCGGTCCGAGTTCGGCCTCGGCCTTGGTTCGCAGGCGGCGGATCGTCAGCTGTCCGACCTTGTAGGCCAGTGCCTGGCTGGGAATGGCGATGTAGCGCTCGACCTCGGCAGTGGCGTCGGTCTTCGACATTGCGCTGTTGTCGAGCATGTAGGCGATGGCCTTGTCGCGGTCCCAGCCATCGTTGTGGATGCCGGTGTCGACGACGAGGCGCATCGCGCGCAGGATCTCGTCGTTCAGATGGCCATAGTTCTGGTACGGATCGGTGAAGAAGCCGAGCTCGTAGCCGAGGCTTTCCGAGTACAGCGCCCAGCCCTCGACATAGGCGGTGTTGCCGCCGAAGCGCTGGAACGCCGGGCAGGCCGGTATTCTCCTGCGCGAGGCTGATCTGGAAGTGATGGCCGGGCCGCCCCTCGTGCAGGAACAGCGTCTCGTAGCCCCAGGTGTAGCGCGAGGGCAGGTCGTAGCTGTTGTAGTAGAAGATGCCGGGGCGTGAGCCGTCGGGCGTGCCCTGCTGGTATTCGCCGCCGGCTGCGCCCTTTTCCTTGTACGGCGGCTCGGGCTGGATATCGAGCGGAGACTTCGGGATGGTCGAGAAGTCCCGCCCGACCGTCTGCCCGACTCGCTTGTCGATGGCGAAGAAGGCGTCGCGCATCGCCGCCGCGCGTCGCCGGCTTGAACCGCGCGTCGGTGCGCAGGAACTGGGCGAAATCCTGCAGCGACCCCTTGAAGCCGACCTGCGTCCTTGACCTTCTCCATCTCGCCGTGGATGCGGTCGACCTCGCGCAGGCCGAGGGCATGGATCTCCTCGGGCGTCATCGTCGTCGTCGTCGTCGCTTCGACGAGGTAGCGGTACAGCGCGCTGCCGCCCGGCATGTCGTCGAGGCCGACCGTCGTCCGCGCCTTGGGCACATAGTCGTCGCGGATGAAGTCGCGCAGCCGCGCCTGCGCCGGGTTGAGCTTGTCGCCGGATGAAGGCGGCGTAGGCCGCGGTCAGTCGCGCCTTGTCGGCGGCGCAGAAGCTGTCGGGGAACTTCGTCACCGGCTTGTAGAAGACGCTGTCCTCGACCTTGGGCGGCAGCAGCGCGTCCAGCTGCCCGACGACGTTGACCATGACGAGGCGCGGGTTGGTGACGCCGCTCGGCCAGCCCCTGCTGCATCCGGCCGATGGCGCGGTCGAGGTAGACGACATATTCGGCGAGCCGCTTGAGGTTGTCGTCATAGTCCTTGACCGTCTTGAACGGCGCCGCGCCCTCGCCCGACGACAGGTCGGGGACGAACGTCTGGAAGCCGCTGAAATGGTCGATCGGGCGGATGATCGTCGCCTCGAGCAGCTCGGGCTCGAAGCCGCGCAGGCCGATCTCGGTCTGGTACTTGAACACGTCGTAGCTGATCTTGTCGTCGGCGTTCAGCGCGGCGCGGTCGATCTGCTTCAGCGCGGCGAGGTCGGCTTCCGCCGCCGCCTTCTCACGGGCATTATAGTCGTCGGTAATGAAGTCGCCGAACTGGTCGGCATAGCGCATGTCGCCGCGGAACAGCGCCTGCAGCGGATTGCGCTTTAGCTGCGCCTCGTCGGACGCGGCGAACAGCGCGCGCAGTGCCTCATGCAGCGTCGTAGCGGTCGTCGCCGTCGCAGCGGTCGGCTGGGCCACCGCCGGTACGCCGGCGAGTAGGGTGACGGCAAGCAGGACGGGCTTCAGCATGGACGGCCTTTGCGTGGGAGCGACGGACCGTTCGCTTCTAGCGCCGAACCCTAGGTACGCACCAGCCCCTCGACCGGGCGTACGGTCGCTCCCGGGAACAGCGCCGGCGACAAGCGCGCCGGATCGACGTGGAACGCCCCCGCCGCCGCGCCCAACATAACCGCGCGGAGGTCGGTCGTCGGGCGGAGGTCGCGGTTCTCGTAAAGCTGCGAACCCGCCAGCCCCGGCCAGTCGGCGACGACCCGCCCGCCGGCGACCGCGCCGCCGACAAGGAAGGCGGCGCCGCCGGTGCCGTGGTCGGTGCCGCCGGTGCCGTTGACCGCCGCCGTGCGCCCGAACTCGGTCGCGGCGAGCACCGTCGTTTTCGCCCAGACCGGACCGAGCCCGTCCTGCAGCGCGGCGAACACTGCATCGAGCTGCTTCAGCTGCGTGGCCAGCCGGCCAGCCTGCTGCGCGTGCGTGTCCCAGCCGAGCAACTCGATCACTGCGACGCGCGGACCCGCGGGCTGGACGAGGAACTGCGCGGCTAGCTTGCCGAGCGCGGCCGGATTGGCGCGGGCGCCTTCGCTGCCTTCGGCCAGCGTCCGCGCGTCCATCGCCTCCGACCACAAGCGATGGAGCAGGGCATCCTGTTCGTACAAGCCGGCGACGCGCTGGAGCAGGTCGTCGTTCGCCTGCGGCAGGGCCGAGGGCGCGTAGGACGTCACGGCCGCCGGACCGCGCAACGCCATCGGCACCGTCGCGGCGATGGCGATCGCCGGCTCGCGACCGGGCAGCGCCGCCACCAGCCGGTTGAGCCAGCCGTCCTTCAGCGCGTAGGCCGCGGTGCCGCCCGTCTCGAGCACGTTCTGCGCGTCGAAGTGCGACCGCTCGCGGTACGGCGAGGCGACGGCGTGGACGACCAGCGCCTGCTTCGCCGCATACAGCTGACCGAAGCGCGCCAGCGCCGGATGCAAGGCGAAGGTCGCGTCGAGCGCCACCGGCGGCGCCTCGCCCGGCGGGTGGGCGAGGCTACCGCGAAGGGCGGCATAATGCGGATCGCCGACCGGCATGATCGCGTTCATCCCGTCCATCGCCCCTCGCAGAATGACGAAGACGAAGCGCGCATCGCCCGGCGCGGCGGCGAAGGCGAGGCGCGGAGTGAGCGACAGGACACCGGCGGCAGTGGCGCGACCGAGCAGGGAGCGGCGGGTGAGGGTCATCGGCGTTCCTAGCGGCGCATGAATTCGGGGGTGACGAGCAACAGCGCCAGTCCCTCCTGCGGGCTGCCGGCGCGGGCGATCGCAGCGGCACTGGCCGGCGACCAAGTGCCAGGAAGCAGCTTGGGCCCCAGCATCCGCGCATCGGCGGCCGGCACCAGTGCCGCGAGACGCTGCGCGACCTCGACGCGGCGCAGCAGGGCGTCGGGCGCGGCCCAGCTGGCGGCGACATCGTCCCAGCCGGCGGGCGACCCCGGCCGCCAGATCGGCTGGCCGAGTTCGGTCACCGCTCCGACGGCGCGGGCGTCGGCCGTTCGGGCGCCGACTGCGCGCAAAGCGGACACGTTCCATTCCCACGGTGTCTTGAACTTGGCCAGCGGGGTGGCCCACGCCTCGGGCGCGTCGAGCAGCGCACGGTAGACCGCGCTCAGGTCGCCGCCGCTGGCGACGTGGACCGCAGCGAGACGTTCGACCAGCGCCACTGGCGGCTCGTCGGCAACGAAGTGGCGGGCGAGCTTGGTCGCCAGGTGGTGCGCCGTCGAGGGATGGACGGCGAGCGCGCGTAGCATCGCCTCCGCCTGCTGCTCGCCGTGATCGGTATAGCGCACGCCGAGCAGCGTCCGCGCGCCGGGCTCGTGCCAATCGGTCTGGAAAACGAAGGCGCCGTCGGGGGCTTCGATGCCGATCGGCCGCCGGACGAAGCCGCCGACGCTCCACCCGGTCAAGGCGCGGGCCAGCTCCTGGACGTCGGCCTGGGTATAGCCGCTGCCGACGCCGAGCGTGTGCAGCTCCATGATCTCGCGCGCCAGATTTTCGTTCAGCCCGACCTTGCGCTTGGCGTTGGGCCGGTCGGCGGCGCGGCGGCCGATCGGCGAGTCCGGCCCGATCGACTGCGCCTGATCGAGGTAGAGGAGCATCGCCGGGTGGCGCTCGACGGCGAGCAGCAGGTCGGCGAAGCGGCCGAACAGATGCGGGCGGATCGCCTCGAACTCGAGCGTGCCGGCGAGACCGACGGTGGCCAATTTGTCGGCGGAGACGGCGAAGTGATTAGCCCAGAAGTGCGCCAGCCGCTCGGCGAACGGCGCGGGCGAGGTCAGCGCGGCGGCGATGCGGGCACTCGCCAGCGCGATGTAGCTGGCGCGATAGTCGCGGCGCAGCGCCTGGCGCAGCTCCATCTGCGGCGTCCTGTTCTTGAGCTCGACCGGGTCCTGCGCTGCCGGTTCGGTCATCGCCGGCTGGCCGGCGAGCGGCGACAGGCCGGCCAGCGCCGGGGAGCCCATCGTCCCGAGCTTCTCGCGGATCTGCAGCAGGAAGCCATGGTACTGCGCCGCCATCGCCGCGCTTGACGGGGCAGCGGCGATCACCGCCGGGCGCGGATCGAACACCGTCATCTGCCGGGTCAGCCAACCGCGCGGATCGGCCGGCAGCGCCTCGTCAGGCCGGGCACCGAGCCCGAAGCGATTGACGGCAATGGCGATTTCCGCGGTCATGCGGAGGTTACGCGCTAGCTGGGGAGTCTCCCTCGCGTCGGCCGGCGAACAGCAGCACGGCGGTCAGCGGCAGCAGCCAGACGATGCGTGCCTGATATCGGGCGAACGGCCCCGACAGGATGCCGCAGACCGCGGCGTTGACCAGAACCGCGGCGATCAGGACGACGCTCGCCGCAACCAGCCGGCGCGGCAGGCGGCCGCCACCGCGGGCGAACCCCGCCGCCACGGCTGCGAGCGCGAGCAGCGCCAGGGCCCCGTGCAGCGCTTTCGACACTGGCACGGTCAGGCGCGAGCGGCAGCGGTCGTGGCGCGGGCCGCAATCGGCCAGTCGGCCGATCATGCCGGGCAGGTTGGTCTGCCGCCAGTAGGGGTCGGTCAGGTAGAAGACAGGGTCGCGGATCGGATCGTCGACGAACACCATAGCCAGCTGCCGTCGCCAGTTCTTCAGTGAGGCGACCACCTGCGCGCCCGGCGCATAGGCCAGCGTGCCGAGGACGAAGCGTCCCTCTTGGTCCTCGAGCTGCATTCGCGTCGCATAGTCGCTGAGCATGAACACGCCGGTGCCGGGCAGGTCCGACCACAGGATATCCTCGGAATCGCTTAACGGTTTGTGGGCGAAGCGGCACAGCGTGTAGCGCTCGCCCGCAGCGCAGGCGTGGCGGAGATAGGCGCGGCCCGGTCCGTCGGCGAGCAGGCGCGCGGTGAGGAACGGCTGGTTGCGCAGCGGCTCGCCCGTGGCGAAACGGATGCCGAGACCGTACAGGCTGTTGAGCGCGACGGCGACAACGATTGCCGCCAGCAGGCTGCCGAGCCGCCGTCGGACCGCGCTCCAGTCGAGGCGCAGCGCCGCCAGGACGCCGCCGCCGACGACAAGCAGAACCACCGTCATCAGGACGTGCGAGGTGTGCACCGCCATCGCGAAGACCAGCAGGACCCACAGGGCCACCCGTTCGTGCCGGCCGACGCGGTCGGGATAGACGAGCAGCAGCACAGCGGCAATTGCGGCGACCCCGGCGAAGATGTCGGGCATGGCGAAGCCGGCGAAGAAGGGCAGGGGGCTGAGCAGCGCCACCACCGCCAGGGCCACCAACGCGCCCTTCCGCGCTCGCCCCGGCAACGCCGCGCGCCACAGCGCCGCCACCACCCAGGCCACCGCCAGCGCCTGCGCCGCCGTCACCAGCCACAGCGTCCCGAGCGATTCCAGGGTCCACAGGAAAACGGCGTATACCGCCGAGCGCGAGGCCATTTGGGTATGGCCCATATGCGCGTCGATCTTTGCCTGGGCGACGTCGGCATCGGAAAGGTCGGGCGGCGCGACAAGGCCGATGTCGGTGGCGAGTTCCAGCCCCAGCGAATAGTAATCGTCGGTGTCGGTGAACACTGTCGGCCGGCCGAAGGCGGCGACGACGACCAGGATCAGCCCGGCGCCGGCGAGCGCGACCAGCCAAGCCGGCCAGCGCCGCGTCATTGCGCGACCTCGGCGGTCGGCCGCGCCGGCCAGCGCAGCGCGATCCAGGCGGCGAGGGCCACGGCGCTGCCCAGCGTCCAGCCGGCAAGGACATCGCTCGGCCAGTGGACGCCGAGATAGACGCGGCTGACGCCGATGGCGACGACCAGCAGGGCGCTGCCGACCATCAGCAGCACGCGCGCCGCCGGGCGCAGCTCGCCGGCGGCAACGATGGCGGCAAGGGTGAAGTAGATCGCCGGTGCCATCATCGAGTGGCCGCTAGGAAAGCTGGACGAAGTGATGAGGTCGTAGCGGGCGACGAACGACGGCCGCGGCCGGCCGACCACGTTCTTGATCGCCTCCGCGAGCACCTGCGCGCCGACCGCGGCGGCGGCGAAGACGATCGCCTGCCGCCGGCGCCGGTAGACGATAAGCACCGCCAGCGCCGCAGCGGTCACCAGCCCAAGCACGGTGAAGCCACCCAGCGCGGTGATGTCGCGCGCGGTCTCCTGCAGCCACGCCGGCCCCCGCAGGCGGTTGGGATCGACGGTCTGGCGCAGGGCGAGGATCAGGACATGGTCGACCCGGGCGGTGCCGCCTTCGCCGACCTCGTCCTGCAGGGCGAGGAAGCCCCAGATCGCGGCGCCGATCAGAACGATGGCCGCCAGCAGGCGCGGCGGGAAACCGGGGGCGGCGGTCCGCAGGCGGGCGAGGGCGCGGTTCAAGCCCGGGGTTCGGCGGCGGACAGGCGCATCGTGCCGACGATTAGCGGCTTCCGCCGCCGGCGGGTAGCCGTTTTCACGCCGCTGTAACGACGGCGGCGCGAAGGTTGCAGCGGCGTGCTGCCTGACCGATATCGGCGGTGGGAGAAACCGCCGTGACCATTACCGACGACATCGTCGCCTACGCCGCCGGCCCGATCGGCAGCGTCGACCGCCTGATAGCGCTGCACGCCCGCGCCGCGCCGTCACGCACCGCCGTCATCGTCGGCGACGAGGCGATCGACTATGCCGCTTTCGACGACCGCATCGACCGTATCGCCGCCAGCCTCCAGCGCGACGGGCTGAAGCCGCGCGGGATTGTGGCGATCGTCGCGGCGAGCGCGATCGACTATGCCGCCATTTTCATCGCCACCGTCCGCGCCGGCGCAGCGGTTGCGCCGCTGCCGCCGTCTGCAACGCCCGAGCAGCTGGCGGCGATGATCGCCGACAGCGGTGCCGCCCACCTGTTCGTCGACAGCGCGACTGGGGCGGCGCTGGCCGACATCCTGCCGAGGTTCGCGGCCCGGGTGATCGGCCTAGGCGACGGCGCGCCCGGCACAGCCATCGCCGACTGGCTGGCGCCGCTCGGTAGCCGGCCGGAGGTGCCGCCGGTCGATCCCGCCGCACCGTTCAACATCATCTATTCGAGCGGCACGACCGGCACGCCCAAGGGAATCGTCCAGTCGTTCACCATGCGCTGGCCGCACAACCACCTGACGCAGCCGCCCGGCTACGGCCCCGATGCCGTCGCGCTACTGTCGACCCCGCTCTACTCGAACACGACGCTTGTCAGTTTCCTGCCCGCGCTCGCCGGCGGCGGCACGGTGGTGCTGATGCCGAAGTTCGACGCACGTGCTTTCCTCGAACTCAGCGGCCGCCACCGGGCGACGCATGCGATGCTGGTGCCGGTGCAGTACCGCCGGCTGCTCGCCCACCCCGACTTCGACGCCTTCGACCTGTCGAGCTACCGCATGAAATATGCGACCTCGGCGCCGTTTCCGGCCGAGCTGAAGGCCGAGGTCCTGCGCCGCTGGCCGGGCGGGCTGATCGAATATTACGGCATGACCGAAGGCGGCGGCAGCTGCGCGCTCGTCGCCCACGAGCATCCCGACAAGCTGCACACGGTAGGCAAGCCGCTGCCGGGGCACGACCTGCGCGTCATCGGCCCCGATGGCGACTTCGCCTTGCCAGGCGTGCCAGGCGAGGTTGTCGGGCGGTCGGCGGCGATGATGACCGGCTACCATAACGCACCGGCAAAGACGGCCGAAGCCGAATGGTTCTCCCCTGCAGGCGACCGCTATATCCGCACCGGCGACATCGCCAGCGTCGATGCCGACGGCTTCTTCACCCTGATCGGCCGGGCCAAGGACATGATCATCTCCGGAGGCTTCAACATCTATCCGGTCGACATCGAGACTGTGCTCAAGGATCATCCTGCAGTTGACGAGGCGGCGGTGATCGGTGTGCCGTCGCTCGAATGGGGCGAGACACCGGTCGCCTTCGTCACCCTGCGCGACGCCGCCGACGCCGAGGCGCTGCGGCTGTGGGCCAATGCTCGGCTCGGCAAGACCCAGCGGCTGAGCGCGCTGCGCGTCATCGACGAGCTGCCGCGCAGCGCGATCGGCAAAATCCTGAAGCGCGAACTGCAGGACCGCTTCGCCGCGGCCTAGTAGAAGTCCGCCGGCCGCGGCGTCGGAGCCTCGCAGGCGCGGGTGTGGCCGCGGTGACAGGCGTCGACCTGCGCCCGCCACGCCGCCATGGCGTCGGCATAGGCCGCCTGCTGGCGGGCATAGCGCGCATCGGCCCGGTCAACGGCGCGGTCGTGGGCGATCAGCGCCGCCATATAGGCCTCGCGGTCGGCGCGGTGCTCGGCCGTCTCAGCCGCCTGCTGCGCCGCCTGCGCCTCGACCCGTTGCTCGACGGCGGCGGCGGTCGCGGCGTTGAGCTGTTCGGTCGTCGGGGCTGCGGTTTGGGCGCCGAGCGGGGCCGCTGCTCCGGCCGCCAGCACGCACGCGATCATCCTTGCCATCGTCATCGGCTGAACTCCTGATCCCTGGCAGTTCGTCGCCGAAACAACGCCATGCCGCCGCGCCGGGTTCCTGATGGGTCGTGGCCGCGGGCGTGGACGGAGTGGTCGCGCTCGGCCATAAGCAACGCGCCATGCTCACCGCCACGCCCCGCCGCTCCGCCGCCAAGCCGGAAGCCTATCGCGATCTCGCTCTCGCGCTCGACGGACTGATCGGCGACGAGCGCGACTGGGTCGCCAACACGGCCAATGCTGCGGCGCTGATCTTCACCTCGCTGACCGACGTAAATTGGGCCGGGTTCTACCTGCTGCGCGGCGGCGAACTGGTGCTCGGGCCGTTCCAGGGGCAGCCGGCGTGCATCCGCATCGCGCTCGGCCGGGGTGTCTGCGGCACGGCGGCGGCGGAACGGCGGACGCTGGTCGTGCCCGACGTCCACGCCTTTCCCGGCCATATCGCCTGCGACGCGGCCTCGCGGTCGGAACTGGTCGTGCCGCTACTTGCCGGTGACCGGCTGCTCGGCGTCGTCGATCTCGACAGCCCGCAACCCGGCCGCTTCGACGCCGAAGATGCCGCCGGGATCGAGGCGCTGGCGACGCTTGTTGCGGCGCGCAGCGACTGGCTGCTGTGACCGCGCTCGCCGGCATCACCGTCATCGATCTCAGCCGCGTTCTCGGCGGGCCGTATTGCACGCAGATCCTCGGCGACCACGGCGCCGACGTGCTCAAGATCGAGCCGCCGCAGGGCGACGAGACGCGCACTTGGGGTCCGCCGTTCCGCCACGGCGCCTCGGCCTATTTCGCCGGCGTCAACCGCAACAAGCGCGGGCTTGTCCTCGACCTCAAGACGGAGGCGGCGCGCGACACGCTGCTCGGCTTGCTCGAGGGCGCCGACGTGCTGGTCGAGAATTTCAAGCCAGGCACGCTCGAGGGCTGGGGGCTGGGCGAGCTGACGGCGCGCTTCCCGCGGCTGGTCCACTGCCGCGTCACCGGCTTCGGTAGCGATGGGCCGCTCGGCGGCCTGCCCGGCTATGATGCCGCGGTGCAGGCGCTGACCGGGCTGATGAGCATCAACGGCGCCGCCGGCGGCGAGCCGGTGCGGCTCGGTATTCCCGCGGTCGACATGACCACCGGCCTCAACGCCGCCATCGGGATCCTGATCGCCCTGTTCGAGCGAAACGTCAGCGGACGCGGGCAGTTCATTGATATCACGCTGTTTGACTGCGCCCTGTCGATCCTCCACCCGCACGCGGCGAACTGGCTGGGCGGCGGCGCGCTGCCGGGCCGCTCGGGCAACGCCCATCCCAATATCGCGCCCTACGAGACCTTTCCTACCGGGTGCGGCGAGCTGTTCCTGGCGATCGGCAACGACGGTCAGTTCGCCAAGTTCTGCACGATGCTGGGCGCCGCCGACCTCGCCGTCGACCCGCGCTTCGCCACCAACCCGGCGCGGGTCGCGCATCGTGGTGCGCTTTTCCCTGCGCTTTCCGCGCTGCTCGCACATCACGAGGCGGCGCCGCTGGCGGCGCGGCTGATGGCGGGCGGCGTCCCCGCCGCGCCGGTGCTCGACGTAGCGCAGGCACTCGCCCATCCGCACACCGCCCATCGTGAAATGGTCGTCGACGGCGAGTTTCCGGCGATCGCCTCGCCGGTCAAGCTGAGCCGGACGCCGGCGACCTACCGCCTGCCGCCGCCCTCCTTCGCCGGCGACGCGACATGACCGGCCGCTGGTTCGACGAGTGGGTCGTCGGCGATCGCATCGAGCACCCCATCCGCCGCACGGTGACTGAAACCGACAACCTGCTGATGACGGCGCTGACACACAACCCGCAGCCGCTCCACCTCGACGCCGAATATGCCGGCGCGAGCGAGTTCGGCCGCATCGTCGTCAACGGCACCTTTACCTTCGCGCTGATGGTCGGCCTCTCGGTCGCCGAGACGACGCTCGGTACGCTGGTCGCCAACCTTGGCTACACCGACGTCGTCATGCCGAAGCCGGTGTTCGTCGGCGATACGCTGCACGTGACGACCGCGGTAGTCGAGACCCGCCCTTCGAAGTCGCGACCTGGAGCCGGCGTCGTCACCTTCCGCCACGAGGCGATCAACCAGCGTGGCGAAGTCGTCTGCTCGTGCCTGCGCATGGCGCTGATGGCGGCCCGGCCGGCGTGAGGCTGCGCTCGCTGCTGTTCGTCCCCGGCGACCGGCCGGAGCGGTTCGCTAAGGCGGCGGCGTGCGGCGCCGACGCGGTGATCCTCGACCTCGAGGACTCGGTCGTCGCCGAGAAGAAGCCGGCCGCGCGCGAGCACGTCGCCGCCTGGCTCGCCGAGCGCCCGCCGCTGCCGGTGTTCGTCCGCATCAATCCGCTCGACGGCCGCCAGCTCGACGCCGACCTGGTGGCGGCAGTCGCCGGTCACGCCTTCGGCATCGTCCTGCCCAAGGCCGAGGGCGCGGCGTCGGTGGCGACCCTCGACGCGCGGCTGGCGGGCACCGACCTCAAGATCCTGCCGATCGTCACCGAGACGCCGCGGGCGTTGTTCCGCATGGATGAATATGCCGGCGTGCCCGACCGCTTGGCCGGGCTCACCTGGGGCGCGGAGGACCTGTCCGCAGCCGTCGGCGCGACATCGGCGCGCGAGACCGACCGCCGATACCGTCCGCCTTATGAGCTTGCCCGCTCGCTGACCCTGTTCGCTGCGCACGCCGCCGGCGTCGCGGCCATCGAGACGGTCTATCCGGATCTCGCCGACGCGGCCGGGTTGCAGGCCTATGCCGCGCGCGGGCGCCAGGACGGTTTTTCGGGCATGCTCGCCCTCCACCCCAATCAGATCGCCCCGATCCATGCCGGCTTCACGCCGACCGAAGCCGAAATCGCCCACGCCCGCGCAGTCGTCGCGCATTTCGCCGCCGGCGACGGGGCCGGAGCCCTGCGGCTCGACGGCCGCATGATTGACGCTCCCCACCTCGCGGCGGCGGAGCGCCTGCTGGCCGCTCTCGCCTGATCTTGCAGTTCGCCGGCGGCTCGGTCATCGTGACAAGTTACGGCGGGGGAGCAGGGACATGATGACGCGACGCGGGCTGCTGACCCGTATCGGCCTGGCGGGCGGGCTCGGCGCGACCTTCTCGGCGATGCAGCTGCTCGGCCTCAACGGCGCCGCCCGCGCTGCCGAGCTGCCGCCGCTGCCGCGCGGCAACGGCACCCACGTCGTCGTTCTCGGCGCCGGCATCGCCGGCCTCGTCGCCGCCTATGAACTCGAGCAGGCGGGCTACCGCGTTACCCTGCTCGAGGCGCGCGACCGCGTCGGTGGGCGCGCGTGGACGATCCGCGACGGCGACAAGATCGAGATGGTCGGCGAAGCGACGCAGACGGCGAAGTTCTCGGACGGCCTCTATATGAACGCCGGCCCGGCGCGCATCCCCAGCTTCCATACGGGGCTGCTCGGCTACTGCGACAAGTTCGGCGTGCCGCTCGAGGTCGAGGTCAACTCCAGCCGGTCAGCGTACATCATGGGCCCCGACGGCGCCAAGATCCGCCAGCGCGTCGCGGTCAACGACTTGCGCGGCCATATTGCCGAGCTGCTCGCCAAGGCGCTCAACCAGGGGTCGCTCGACACCGCGATCAGCCCGGCCGACAAGGCGAAGCTGCTGCCGCTGTTGAAGTTCTACGGTGACCTCGATGCCGACGGACGCTTCACCGGCACGGCCCGGTCCGGATTTTCGGCCCAGCCGGGGGCGGGCGTGACCATGTCGCACCCGGCGAGCGCCCTGCCGCTCGAGCAGCTGCTGGCCTACGATCAGCTGCCGTTCTCGCTGTTCGACGACGCGCTCTACATGCAGGCGACGATGGTCGAGCCCGTCGGCGGCATGGACCGCATCCACGCCGCCTTCGACCGCAACCTGCGCGCGCCAGCGGTGCGCGGAGCGGAGGTGACGCGCATCCGCCACAGCGAGCGCGGGGTCGACGTCGTCTATCGCAACAAGGACAGCGGGGCGATGCGGACCGTCCACGGCGACTACATGGTCTGCACCATCCCCTTTGCCGTGTTGCGCGACATCGACACCGACTTCGCGCCGGCGACCACAAGCGCGATCGCCAGCGTCGTCTACGACTATTCGAACAAGATCGGCTTCGAGAGCCCACGCTTCTGGGAGCAGGAGCAGATCTACGGCGGTATCTCGTTTGTCGGCGGCCCGACCGCGCTTGTCTGGTATCCGTCGGCCGGGCTGCACACGCCGCGCGGCATGCTGCTCGCCGCCTATGCCTCGGGCGCCGACGCGGCCGAGTTCCAGAAGCGGCCGGTTGTCGAGCAGATCGAGTTCGCCCGTGGTGTCGTCGAAAAGCTCCACCCCGGCCACGGCCGCGACCTTGTCAACGGCATCGCCGTCAACTGGCATAAGGTCCCCTACAGCCTCGGCCCGTGGCCCGACTATACCGGCGGCAAGGGCATGGCGGCGATCGAACCGCCGATCGACACGCCGTATTTTCGTCACCTGCTCGAGCCCGACGGTCGGGTCTATTTCGCCGGGTCGGCGCTCAGCCAGACGCCGGGGTGGCAGGAGGGCGGCATCGCCTCCGCCCGCACCCAGATCGCGCGGCTTGCGCTGCGGGCCGCCGCTGACCCGGCGCGCAAGGCGGCATGAGCGACGTCGCGCTGCGGCCGGCGGTGGCGGGCGACGTGCCGACGCTCGAGGCGCTGATCGCCGCCTCGGCGCGGGCGCTGGGACGCGGCTTCTACACGGAGGCCGAAACGGAGGCGGCGATCACTTATGTTTTCGGCGTCGATTTCGGCCTTGGTTGCCGACGGGAGCTATTTCGTCGCGGAAGTCGGCGGCGCCCTTGCCGGCTGCGGCGGCTGGAGCGCGCGGCGAACGCTGTTCGGCGGCGATCGTTTCGCCGCCCGCCAGGACGACCGGCTCGACCCCGCCGTCGATGCCGCGCGGATCCGCGCCTTCTTCGTCGCTCCCGCCTTCGCCCGGCGCGGGGTCGGCGGCGCGATCCTTGCGGCCTGCGAGAGTGCCGCCAAGGCGGCCGGCTTCCGCACCGCGGCGCTGATGGCAACACTCCCCGGCGTACCGTTCTACCACGCCAACGGCTATGTCGCCGGCGAGGCGATCAGCCACGACTGCGGGGGCACATTGGTAAGATTCATCGCTATGACCAAGGCGTTGTTGCAATAAAGTGACAGCGGCGGCGAATAATCGCCATCGTTTGCATCCGATGTTGCACTGCAACGCTCGACACGGGAAAGTCGCATCTCAAGAAGGTGCGCCGGCAGGGATGGCTGGCGTCGCCGGAGCATCTGCCGCTCGGCGGCTGGAGGGGGAACCATGCGAACATCGTTCGACGCCAACAAGGCTTTCATTGGTGCGCTGCTCGCCGCGACCGCGCTGCCGGCACCGGCGCTCGCTCAGGCAGTGGTCAACGGCCCGCAGACCGCGACGGCGGCCGACACCGGCAGCCCCGAGATCGTCGTCCTCGGCACGCGCCGCACCGACCGCACGCTGACCGACAGCGCCTCGCCCGTCGACATCATCGGCGCGACCGAGCTGACGACGCAGCCGTCGACCAACGTCATCGACGTGCTGAAGGACATCGTCCCGTCTTTCTTCGTCGGTCAGAACACGATTTCCGACGCCTCGACCTTTGTCCGCTCGCCGTCGCTGCGTGGCCTGCCCGGCGACGAGGTCCTTGTCCAGCTCAACGGCAAGCGCTTCAACCGCTCGGCGCTGGTCCAGGTCTACACCGGCGGCGATACCGGCCTGTCGTTCGGCTCGCAGGGTCCCGACCTGTCGTCGATCCCCTCGATCGCGGTCAAGAACCTGCAGATCCTGCGCGAGGGCGCGACGGCGCAGTACGGCTCCGATGCCATTGCCGGCGTCTTGAACTTCGGCCTGCGCGACAACAAGACCGGCTTCGAGGCGATCGCCCGCTACGGCCAGTATTACGATCATGGCGACGGCCGCTGCTACGACATCCAGGGCAACCTTGGCCTCGCGCTCGGCGACCGCGGCTTCGTCAACGTCAGCGGTGAATACAGCGACGACGGCGAGACCAGCCGCGGCGCGACGCGGCCGGTGGCGCTGATCTTCGCCGCAGCAGAACCCTGGCCTGGCGTCGAAGCTGCCCAACTATCCGGGGCCGGTGCAGAACTGGGGCTCGTCGCCGACGCATGGCTGGAAGACGATCGTCAACGCCGGCTACGACGTCACCGACGACAGCCAGCTGTACTTCTTCGGCAACGCCGCCCGCTCGTTTGCCAACGAGAGCTTCAACTACCGCTCGCCGATCAGCGGCACGGCGACCGACGTCAGCGGCGTTTCGCACGGTCTCGGTGCCAACGGCGCGCTGACGCGCGTTTTCTACCTGACGCCGTGCCCGGCGGGGAACGTGACCTGCCCGGCGGGCGGCTTCGTGTCGAACGGCAACACCTTCCAGTTCACCTCGATCTACCCGGCGGGCTTCACCCCGCGCTTCCTCGGCAAGACGACCGAGCTGTACGGCGCGGTCGGCTACAAGGGCCACACCGACGGCGGCTTCACGTATGACGTCTCGGTCAATACCAGCCGCAACTCGCTCGACCTGTCGATGTACAACTCGCTGTCGCCGACCTACGGGCCGCAGAGCCAGACCAAGTTCGACTTCGGCTCGCTGATCCAGAAGGAAACCGACGTCAACGTCGACCTGACGCAGTCGGTCAACCTCGGCCTGGCCAGCCCGCTGACGATCGCGGCGGGCGGCGAGTATCGCCACGAGAACTACACCGCGACCGCCGGCGACGCCCAGTCGTACGGCGCGGGGCCATTCACTGCGTCGCAGCCGCTGTACTTCAATAACGGCGGCGGCGTGTACACGCCGGCGGGCAGCAGCGGCGGCGCGTCGCCCGGCGCCAGTGGCTATGGCGGCACCAGCCCGGCAGCGGCCGGCAGCTTCGGCCAGAACAGCTATGCCTTCTATGGCGACCTCGAGGCCGATCTCGTCAAGAACCTGTCAGTCGGGCTTGCCGGCCGCTACGAGCACTACAACAACTTCGGCGGCGACTTCGTTTACAAGGCGAATGCGCTCTACAAGTTCAGCGACGCCTTCTCGGTCCGCGGGACGATCGGCAGCGGCTTCCACGCCCCTTCGCCGGGCCAGTCGAACGAGAACCTGCTGACGACCAACTTCGTCGGCGGCAACCAGGTTCAGACCGGTACCTACGCCAACTCGACCGCTATAGCGAAGTATTACGGCGCCAAGCAGCTTGGGCCGGAGAAGTCGTATAATTACGGTGTCGGCTTTGTCGCCAAGCCGCTCCGGAACCTGACGCTGACGGTCGACGGCTACAGCATCTACGTCAAGAACCGCATCGGCGTGACGCAGAACTTCACCGTCACTGCTGCCGACATCGCCGCTCAGCCGGCGCTGCTGTCGGTCGGCGTCGGCGGAGCCGTCAACTACTTCACCAACGGCTTCAACTCGGTCACGCAGGGTATCGACGTCGTCGGCACCTACCACATGGGTCTGGTCGAGCCGGGCGACTTCAACCTGACGCTCGCCTACAACTTCAACCGCAGCCGCGTGACCTTCGTCCCAGCGCGGCCAGGCATCCTCAGCAACGAGCAGATCGTCGACGTTGCCCATCTCGCCCCGGCGCACCGCATCGTCCTGACGGGCAACTGGACGCACGACCGCTTCAGCGTCCTGGCGCGCGTCAACTACTACAGCAGCTGGGTCGATGCGGTCGATTATCCGATCTACGATGCCAAGGGCTATCCGATCGGGCAGGTGTTCAAGGACCGGGTGACCGCCGACCTCGACGTCGGCTACGACATCACCAAGTTCCTGACGCTGTCGGTCGGCGGCACCGACATTTTCAACACCAAGCCGAGCCGCATCGCGCAATCGCCGAACAACCCGATCTACCCGGTTACCGGCAGCACCGCCGACGGCCAGATCTACCCGCGCAGCGGCGGGCCGTTCGGCATCAACGGCGGCTTCTGGTACGTCCGGGCCAAGGTCAAGTTCTGATCACCTGACCGGCGGCAGGCGAGGGGCGGCGGGAGCGATCCTGCCGCCCCTTGTCGGTTCGGCCGCGCCGGGCGAAGATGGCGCCGCAGACCATGGGGGAAACGATGCGCTATTCTGCTCGGCCGCTGATCGCCGCCGTCATTGCCGCCGTCGCCGGCATGGCGCACGCGCAGGTGACGAAATATCCCTCGTCACCTCCGGGCCTGATCCTGCAGGGGGCGAGCGTCGGCCCGAAGGCGCAGCTGCTGTTCCTCTCGGGCCAGGTCGCCGCGCCGCTCGACGCCTCCAAAGTGACGTCGCCGCAGTCGATGATGGCGCTGACCCCGGCCGATTATGGCGACACCAGAACCCAGACGATCAGCGTTCTGAACAAGGTCAAGGCGGCGCTGGCCGAGCACGGCTATACCATGGCCGATATCGTCAAGCTGACCGTGTTCGTCGCCGGCGACGCGGCGCACAACGGCCGCATGGACTTCGACGGCATGAACGCCGGCTTCAAGCAGTTCTTCGGCACGCCCGACAATCCGACGACGGTCGCCCGCTCGACGGTGCAGGTGTCGGCACTGGCCGCGCCCGGCTTCCTCGTCGAGATCGAGGCGATCGCCGCGAAGTAAGGCGTTGATCGGCGGCGCCGGCCCCGGCAGGGTCGCGCGCATGGCGACGCTGGCGCAGCTTTCGGCGGAGGAGTGGCAGACGCGCGGCGACCGACTGCTCGCCGCCGGCGACGCCGCCGGCGGCGATGCCGCACACTGCGCCGCTGTGGCCGCGTCGATCCGCGATCCCGAACTGATCGCCGCCGGCGCGGCGCTGGCAGAGGGGCGGCTGGCGGTGGCCGAGCGGCTGCTGCGGCCGCGGCTGAAGCGCCTGCCGACCGACGTCGCGGCGATGCGGATGCTGGCCGAGCTGGCCGGGCGCCTCGGCCGATATGCCGACGCGGAGACGCTGCTGCGCCGTGCGCTCGACCTCGCGCCATCGTTCCGCGAGGCGCGCTTCAACCTGGCGACGATCCTCCACCGCCGGTCGCGCTCGACCGATGCGCTCGCCGAGATCGACCGGCTGCTTTCGCTCGATGCCGCCAACCCCAGTTACCGCAACCTGCGCGCGGCGGCGCTGGCCCGGCTGGGCGAGTTCGACGCCGCGCTCGCCGACTATGTCACGCTCCTCGCCGAGTTTCCGCAGCAGCCGAAGGGGTGGATGAGCTATGGCCACGCGCTGAAGACGGTCGGCCGGACGGCCGAGGCAATCGAGGCCTACCGTACCGCCCTGGCGCAGGCGCCGACGCTGGGCGAGGCGTGGTGGAGCCTGGCCAACCTCAAGACAGTGACCTTCGACGAGGCCGACGTCGCAGCGATGACCGCGGCGCTCACCGGGACGCTGGCCGACGACGACCGGCTGCACCTCGAGTTCGCCCTGGGCAAGGCAGCGGCCGATCGCGGGGCAGCGGCAGCGGCGTTCGGCCATTATGCCGAGGGCAACCGCATCCGCGCCGCGCAGGTCCGCTACGACGCCGCCGAGACGACGCGCGCGGTCGAGCGGGCGCGGGCGTTCTTCACCGCCGATCTGCTTGCCACGCGCGCTGGGCAGGGCGATCCCGCGCCCGACCCGATCTTCATCGTCGGCATGCCGCGCTCGGGCTCGACGCTGATCGAGCAGATCCTCAGCAGTCATTCGATGGTCGAGGGCACGACCGAGCTGCCCGACATCCCGGCGCTGGCCTGGAGCGTCGGTGCGCGGACCTCGGCTAAGGACAAGACGGCCTACCCGGAGGCGCTCGCCGGCCTTTCCGCCGCCGACCTTGCCGCGCTGGGCCGCGACTATCTCGACCGCACCCGGCCGCAGCGCAAGACGGACCGTCCGCGCTTCATCGACAAGCTGCCCAACAACTGGCTCCACGTCGGGCTGATCCGGCTGATCCTGCCGAACGCGACGATCATCGACGCACGGCGCCATCCGCTCGCCTGCGGCTGGTCGAACTTCACCCAGCATTTCGCCCGCGGGCAGGGGTTCAGCTACAGCCTCGCCGATTTCGGCCTCTACTACCGCGACTATGCCGCGCTGATGGCGCATTTTGCGGCGCACGCGCCCGGTGTGATTCACCGCGTCGACCATGAGGCGATGGTTGGCGATACCGAGGCGACCGTCCGCGCCCTGCTCGCCCACTGCCGCCTGCCGTTCGAACCGGCGACGCTGCGCTTCTGGGAAACTGACCGCGCCGTGCGGACGCCGAGTTCGGAACAGGTGCGCCGGCCGATCTTCGACAGCGGCGGCGCGTGGCGGCCGTATGCCGCGTGGCTCGGCCCCCTGCGCGACGCCCTGGGGCCGGCGCTGCCGCCTGACTGATACCGCAGCGCAACAGTGCGGCGGTGCAATGCGTCGGTGCGGTGGCACGCGCTTGACAGTCCGGTGACACTTTCCGACCGTGCGGGCGGCAAGCGGGGGACGGGCAATGCGCGGTCGGAACTATGGGGCGTTCGTCGTGGCGCTGCTCGCGTCGACCGCCGTGCCGCAGGCGGTGCTGGCCCAGGCGGTCGCCGCCGACAGCTCGCCTCAGCTCGACGAGATCGTCGTCACCGCGCAGAAGCGGTCGGAGAACCTGCAGAACGTGCCGATCAGCATCCAGGTGCTCGGCACGAAGAAGCTCGACCAGCTCGACGTCGCCAACTTCAACGATTTCGCCAAATTCCTGCCGAGCGTGACCTTCCAGACGGTCCAGCCGGGCGAGACCGAAGTCTATATCCGCGGCGTCGTCTCGGGCGGCGACGGCAACCACTCGGGGCCGCTGCCGTCGGTCGGCGTCTACCTCGACGAACAGCCGGTAACGACGATCGGCGGCACGCTCGACGTCCACATCTACGACATCGCCCGGATCGAGGCGCTCGCCGGGCCGCAGGGCACGCTGTACGGCGCGTCGAGTGAAGCGGGGACGATCCGCATCATCACCAACAAGCCCGAGATCGGCGTCCTGTCGGGCGCGCTCGACGGCGAGGTCAACACCGTCGCCCATGGCGGGGTCGGCGGCAAGGTCGAGGGCTTCCTCAACCTGCCGGTCAACGACCGCATCGCCGCGCGCGTCGTCGGCTGGTACCAGAAGAACGCCGGCTACATCGACAACGTGCCGGGACGCGGACCTTCCTGCCGGCGTCCGACGGCAGCGTCGTCACCAAGACCAACGCGGCTTCGTCAAGAACGATTATAACGACGTCAACATCGTCGGCGGCCGCGCCGCGCTGAAGATCGACCTCGACGACAACTGGACGATCGAGCCGACGGTATTCGGCCAGAGCCAGATCAACCACGGCAGCTTCGGCTATGATCCGAGCGTCGGCGACCTGCGAGGTCCAGCATTTCGCGCCCGGAATATTATCACGACCGCTTCGTCCAGGCGGCGCTGACGGTGACGGGCAAGGTCGGCAGCTTCGACTTGACCTATGCCGGGGCCTATCTCGACCGCGTCATCCACAGCTCGGCCGATTATACCGATTATGCCGAGCAGTACGACTCGCTGTACGCCGGCGCCGGCGGTATCGCCCAGTATTTCTACTTCACTCGACAATGCCGGCCGGCATATCGATCCGTCGCAGCGGATCGTCGGCGACGACCATTTCACCAAGCTGAGCCAGGAACTGCGCCTCGCCTCGCCGGCGGGGAAGCGCTTCCGCATCGTCGGCGGGCTGTTCTACCAGTTGCAGACCCACCTGATCCACCAGGACTATCAGGTGCCCGGCCTGGCCGACAATCTCTCGGTCAACGGCCATCCCGGCACGCTGTGGCTGACGCAGCAGGACCGCACCGACCGCGACTATGCGGTCTTCGGCGAGGCGAGCTACGACCTGCTGCCGAACGTGACGCTCACCGGCGGCGGGCGCGTGTTCAAGTACGACAACTCGCTGATCGGCTTCTTCGGCTTCGGCCGCGACCCCAACGGCCCGCCGTACAACGCCGCCGGCAGCTCGCGGACCGGCGTCGCCGGCTGCTACACCGACGACGGGCGGATCGCTGCGCGACAATGCCGGCGGCAGTTGCGCTGCCGGCGGAGTGCCGGGCAGCCCGTGCACCAATCTCGCCACCTATGTGAACGGCAAGCTCGTGCCCAAGGACGCCAACGACGTCGGCACGACGTACAAGGCCAATGTCACCTGGAAGATCGATCCCGACCATCTGGTCTACGGCACGGTCAGCCGCGGCTTCCGCCCCGGCGGCATCAACCGCCGCGCCGGATTGGAGCCATACGCCAGCGACTTCCTGCAGAACTACGAGATCGGCTTCAAGACCAGCTGGTTCGACCGCGCGCTCAAGATCAACGGCGCCTTCTTCTGGCAGGAGTGGGAGAAGTTCCAGTTCGCCTTCCTCGGCGCGAACAGCTTCACCGAGATCCACAACGGCCCGAACGCGCGCATCCGCGGCATCGAGGCCGACGTCAACTGGACGGTCGCGCCGGGCTTTACCTTTACCGGCGCCGGGCACCTACACCGACGCCAAGACGCGGCGGAACCTGTGCGGCTTCGACGACGCCAACCCCAACTGTACCGACCCCGGACCGCAGGCACAGACCAACTTCATCCAGGCGCCGGCGGGCACGCGGCTGCCGGTGACGCCGCAGTTCAAGATCAACGGCACCGCCCGCTACGAGGCGCCGCTCGGCACGTCGCTCAAGGGCCATGTCCAGGGCACGTCGTCCACGCCAGCTCGGCGTCGTCGGACATCCGCACGCTCGCCTTCGCGCCGGGAACGGGCGATCCGTACAACCCGGCCGCCGGGCTCGGCCGGCTGGCGGCGTACACCACCTTCGACTTCGCCGCCGGACTCAACTGGCCGTTTCTGTCCGCCGAAATCGTCATCGAGAATGCCTTCGACAAGCGGGCGCAGCTGTCGCGTTACCAGGAGTGCGGCTCGTGCTTCCAGCGGCCCTATGTCGTTGCCAATGTGCCGCGAACGATCGGGCTGCGGCTAGGCCACAGTTTCTAGGGGCTTGCCGGGCGCTCGCCGGGATCTAGGCTGGCGCGGAGCGACGGGGGGACGGACGATGCAGCGGTACGTGGCACTGGCGCTGGGCCTGTCGGCATTGCCCGTTGCGGCCGCGTCGCCGCCGCTCGAGGCGATGCTGTCCTATCCGTTCGTCGACCAGCTGACCGCCGCGCCGGCGGGGAACCGCATCGGCTGGCTAACCACGGTCAACGGCGTCCGGACGGTATGGACCGCCGCCGGGCCGCGCTTCGCGCCGCGCAAGGTCGCCTCAACCGATGCCGACGACGGGCAGGAGCTGACCGGCCTAGTGTTCAGCGGCGACGGCAGCCGCCTCGCCTGGGTCCGCGGCGGTGCCCACGACGCCAACTGGCCGGCCGAGGGCGGGCTGCAGCCGAACCCGGCCGACGCCGCGGCACAGCCGAAGCTCGAGGTCTGGACCGCCGTCGCGGCAGCCGGCCCGGCGCGCAAGGTCGGCGAAGGCGACACGCCGGCGCTGTCGGCGACGACGATCGCCTATATCGCCGACGGCGCCGTCTGGGCCGCGCCGCTCGCCGCCGGTCCGAAGGGCGCGGCGCTCAAGCCGGCCAAGCTGTTCTTCGACCGTGGTAAGGACGGCGACCTCGCCTGGTCGCCAGATGGCAGCCGCCTCGCCTTCGTCTCGCACCGCGGCGACCACAGCTTCGTCGGCGTCTGGTCGGTCGCGGCCAAGCACGTCACCTGGATCATGCCCTCGACTGGTCAGGACGGCGAGCCCGTGTGGTCGCCCGACGGCCATCGCCTGGCCTTCCTCCACCAGCCCGGCGACGGCGGCGCGCCCGAGCCGTTCCTGACCGAAACCTATCACCCTTGGGCCATCCGCGTCGCTGACGCGGCGAGCGGCGCCGGCCGGGAGATATGGCACAGCCCCGATGCGCCGGACGCTTCGGCGCCCGAGGTGCCGGGCGGGCCGATGCTGCGCTGGCTCGCCGGCGACGTGCTCACCTTCCGCGCCGAGATGGATGGCTGGGCCCACCTCTACGCCGTGCCCGCGGCGGGCGGCGCGGCGAGGCTGCTGACACCGGGCCGGTTCATTGTCGAGGACGTCCGCCCCACCGTCGACAAGACCGCGCTGGTCTACACCGCCAACACCGGCCCGGACGCGAGCGACGACGACCGCCGGCACGTCTTCCGCGTCGGCCTCGCCGGCGCCGCGCCGGTGGCGATCACCAGCGGCACGGGGCTCGAGTTCCAGCCGGCGCCGCTGGCCGGCGGTGACGTCGCGGTGGTCATGGCGACTTCGCGGGTGCCGGCGGCGGTCGCCGTCGCGACGATGCAGAACGGCCACATCGCGCCGGTCGACCATATCGCCGCCGCCTATCCCGCCGACACGCTTGTTGTGCCGCAGCGCGTTACCTTCGCCGCTGCCGATGGCACGCTGGTCCACGGCCAGCTGTTCACCACCGGCGGCGCGGCGAAGAAGCCGGCGGTGATCTTCGTCCACGGGGGGCCGCCGCGGCAGATGCTGCTGGGCTGGTCGTACATGGACTATTACAGCAACGCCTATGCCGTGAACCAGGCGTTGGCCCAGCGCGGCTTCGTCGTGCTGTCGGTCAACTACCGGCTCGGCATCGGCTATGGCCGCGCCTTCCAGCATCCGACCAAGGCCGGGCCGGCGGGGGCGAGCGAATATCAGGACGTCGTCGCCGGCGCGAAGTATCTGCAGGCGCTGGCGGGCGTCGACCCGGCGCGGATCGGCATCTGGGGCGGCAGCTACGGCGGCTACCTGACCGGCCTCGCACTGGCGCGGAACAGCGACATCTTCAAGGCCGGCGTCGACTTCCACGGCGTCCATGACTGGTCGCGGACGATGTCGGAGGAGGCGCTGCCGGCCAAGCGCTTCGAGCAGGGCGACTGGGCCGAGTTCATGCGCGTCGCCTTCGCCAGTTCGCCCGATGCCGACATCGCCACGTGGAAGTCGCCGGTACTGCTGATCCAGGGCGACGACGACCGTAATGTCCGCTTCAACCAGACGGTCGACCTCGCCCGCCGCCTCGACCTCGCGCACGTCCCTTACGAGGAACTGGTGCTGCCGAACGAGATCCATGGCTTCCTGCGCCACGCCAGCTGGCTGGCGGCCGACGCCGCGACGATCGACTTCCTGACGCGGACGCTGAAGCCCTAGCCGCGCTGCACCGCAGCGGCTAAGTCCGGCAGCCATGAAGCGCGATACAGGGCACGACCGTGCCGTCACCTCGACCTGGCACCCGGCGACGCAGGCGGTGCGCGGCGGCACGCTCCGGTCGGAGTTCGGCGAGACCAGCGAGGCGATCTTCCTCACCTCGGGCTACGCCTACGACAGCGCCGGCCAGGCGGCGGCGCGGTTCCGCGGCGACGAGCCCGGCATGACGTATTCGCGCCTGCAAAACCCCACCGTCGCCATGGTCGAGGAGCGGCTGTGCCTGCTCGAGGGCGCCGAGGCGTGCCGGATGACGGCGACCGGCATGGCGGCGATGACCCACGCGCTGATGAGCCATCTGTCGGCCGGCGACCATCTCGTCGCGGGTCGGGCGCTGTTCGGCTCGTGCCGGGTGCTGGTCGACACTATCCTGCCGCGCTTCGGCATCGAGACGACGGTGGTCGACGGCCGCGACACCGCGGCGTGGGCCCGCGCCCGGCGGCCGAACACCCGCGCCTTCTTCCTCGAGACGCCGTCGAATCCCGGGCTCGACCTCGTCGACATCGCCGCCGTCGCCGACATCGGCCACGACGCGGGGGCGCTGGTCGTGGTCGACAATGCCTTCGCCTCGCCGGTGCTGCAGCGGCCGCTGGCGCTCGGCGCCGACGTCGTCGCCCATTCGGCGACCAAGCACATGGACGGGCAGGGACGGGTGCTCGCCGGCGCGGTGCTGGGGTCGGACAAGTGGATCAACGACACCTATCTCGCCATGGCGCGCCATACCGGCCCGGTGCTCAGCGCGTTCAACGCCTGGGTCGTGCTCAAGAGCCTGGAGACGCTCGACCTGCGCGTCCGCCGCGCCTGCGACAATGCGCTGGCGGTCGCCCGTGCTCTGGAGGCTCGGGTGCCGCGCCTGCTCTATCCGGGACTTCCGAGCCATCCGCAGCATGACCTCGCCATGCGGCAGATGAGCGGCGGCGGCACGATCATCGCCCTGTTCGTCGACGACCGGGCACAGGCGCACGCGATCCTCGACGCGCTGCGGTTGATCGACATCTCGAACAACCTCGGCGACTCCCGTTCGCTGATGACGCATCCCGCCTCGACCACCCATGCCAGCGTCGCCGAGGCGGTGCGCGCGGAGATGGGCATTACCGAGGGGATGCTGCGCCTGTCGGTCGGGCTGGAGGACGCCCGCGACCTGATCGCCGACCTCGACCACGCGCTGCGGAGCGTCGGCCTGTGAAGGCCTTCTTCCCCTACGCCGCGACGACCGCCGGCATCACCGTCCGCGTCGCCCCGCGCTATCTGGAGGAGCAGTCGGATCCGGCGGCCGGCGCCTGGGCGTGGAGCTATCACGTCCGCATCGAGAACGGCAGTGACGACGACGTGCAGCTGCTTGCGCGCCACTGGATCATCACCGACGGCAACGGCCGCGTCGAGCAGGTCCGCGGGTCAGGCGTCGTCGGCGAGCAGCCGTTGATCGCGCCGGGCGGCGCCTTCGACTATGTCAGCGGTTGCCCGCTGCCGACCTCGTCGGGCACCATGGTCGGGACCTATACCATGGCCGCCCGCGAACGCCTGTTCGAGGTGGCGATCCCGCTGTTCTCGCTCGACGAACCCGATGCGCGGCGGGTGGTCAATTGAAGCGGACGCACCTGCCGCTGAACGCGCTGCGGGTGTTCGACGCCGCCGCCCGCCACCTGTCGTTCACCAAGGCCGCGGACGAGCTGGCGGTGACGCCGGCCGCCGTCGGGCAGCAGATCCGCGCGCTGGAGGACGTGCTTGGCACCGTCCTGTTCAAGCGCATGACGCGCAACCTCGAGCTGACGCCCGAGGCCGAGCGGGCGTTGCCGGCGCTCAGGGCCGGCTTCCTGCAGTTCGAGGAGTTGGTCCGCATCCTGCAGGACGCGCAGGGGTCGAAGGTGCTGACCATCGCCGCCCCGCGCGATTTTACCGCCCGCTGGCTCAGTTCGCGGCTGGCGCGCTACGGCGCCGCCAACCCCGACATGCGCTTTGCCGTCGAGGCGGCGGACGGCGGCGTCGACTTTACGCAGGCCAACCTCGACCTCGCCGTTACCTACGGCCCGACCCCCGACGTCGAAGGGCTGCACGGCCGGCCGCTCGGCGACGGCGCGATGTGCGCCGTGGCACTGCCCGGCGTCGATCCCGCCCGGCGCATCGAACATCCCGGCAGCGGCTGGGCGCCGGCGGCGGACGCGCGCGTCGTGCTGTCGGTCGCCGACGCCGGCCTCGCGCTCGACGCCGCTGCCGCCGGACTGGGGGTCGCCCGCGTCCCGGCGCTGCTTGCCGAAGGGCTGCCGCCGCCGCTGGTGGCGACCGCCGCCGGCACCGCGCCCGCGGCCTACTGGCTCGTCGCGCCGACCCCGCAGTGGCGGCAGGCGAAGGTCCGGGCGCTGGTCGAGGCCCTGACCCGCGACGGCTGAGCGTCGGTTCGCGCTGTTGGACGTGTCAGGCGCGCTGGACGAAGTCGACGAAAAGGTCACGCTGAATCACCACGTTTTCCCGCGCCTTCCTCCGCAGCGACCGGCACAAACGGGACGGTCCATCGAGCCTGACGCTGGCACAGCGAAGCCCCTGTAGGACAGCGCAAAGTCGTTACGCCCCGCGCTCCTGTAACCCCGCTGTCATCTTGACCGGCCACGATGCCGCGAATCGACAGGAGGCTGAGCGAATGGCGACCACCGCGACGACGGCCGAGGGCAAGACGCGCGTGCCGATGGACCACAAGGTCCACCCCGGCGCGACGCTGGCCTTCCTGGCGGTGCTGGTCGGTGGACTCGCCTTTGCCGGCTATTCGATCTTCAACGACACGGCCCATGTCGGCGAGAACCTGGCGCTCGGTGCCTTCGCCTTCCTCGGCCTGGCGCTGGTGATCGCGCTGGGGTTCGAGTTCGTCAACGGCTTCCACGACACGGCCAACGCCGTCGCCACCGTCATCTACACGCACAGCCTGAAGCCGGTCGTCGCCGTCGTCTGGTCGGGTGCGTGGAACTTCATCGGCGTGCTGACCTCGAGCGGCGCGGTCGCCTACAGCGTCATCACTTTGCTGCCCGTCGACCTGATCCTGCAGGTCGGCAGCGCCGGCGGCTATGCCATGATCTTCGCCCTGCTGCTGGCGGCGGTGACGTGGAACCTCGGCACCTGGTGGTTCGGCCTGCCCAACTCGTCGAGCCACGCGCTGATCGGCTCGATCCTCGGCGTCGGCCTGGCCAACCAGTTGATCGGCGGCGGCAGCGGCACGGCCGGCGTCGACTGGAGCCAGGCGACGAACGTCCTCCTCGCGCTCCTCGTCAGTCCGCTAATCGGCTTCGTCGGAGCGTTCCTGCTGCTCCGCCTGATGAAGACCGTCATCAAGAACCCGACCCTCTACACCGAGCCCAAGACCGACGCGCCGCCGCCGACCGGCATCCGCGCGCTGCTGGTCTTCACCTGCACCGCGGTGTCGTTCGCCCATGGCGGCAACGACGGGCAGAAGGGCATGGGGCTGATCATGCTGATCCTGATCGGCGTCGCGCCCACCGCCTATGCGCTCAACCGGACCATGCCCGACAGCTCGGCGCCGCGCTTCGTCGCCGCGAGTGCGGCGGCGCGCGCCGTACTCGACCCCCAGGCCGGCGGCGGCAAGCCGGCCGTCGACGACGCGCTCAAGACGCTGAAGGCAGCGCTGGCGAGCAAGAAGGTCGATACGCCGGAGGTCTATGCCGCGCTGTCGGCGGCGTCGTCCGGCATCGACGCCGACCTCAAGAGCTACGGGTCGCTGAAGGCGGTGCCGGCCGCGCAGACGAAGAATGTCCGCAACGAGATGTACCTCGTCTACGATACGCTGCGGCTGGCGACCAAGGACGAGGACAAGGCGAAGGCCGCCTTCCCCGACGGCGGCGACAAGAAGATCAAGGCGTACCAGAAGCTGCTCGAGGAGGGCACGCGCTTCATCCCGACCTGGGTCAAGGTGTCGGTCGCGCTGGCGCTCGGCCTCGGCACGATGGTCGGGTGGAAGCGGATCGTCGTCACCGTCGGCGAGAAGATCGGCAAGACGCACCTGACGTACGGCATGGGCGCGGCGGCAGAGCTGATGGCGGCGTCGACCATCCTCCTCGCCCAGTTCAAGGGCATGCCGGTGTCGACGACGCACATCCTGTCGTCGGGCGTCGCCGGGACGATGGTCGCCGACGGCGCCGGGCTGCAGGCATCGACCGTGCGCAACATCGCCCTGGCCTGGGTGACGACGCTGCCGGCGGCCATGCTGATCGCCGGGCTGCTCTACTGGCTGTTCCTCGGTCTGGTACACATGGGCGGGATGCACTGACGCGCCCACCTTGCCGCCGGGGGCGTCCGGCGGCTACGGAACGCCATGCCGTCCGCGCCTTCCGTCCTGCCCGTCGCGATCGTCACCGGCGGCGCCAAGCGCATCGGCGCGGCGCTGGTCCGGGCATTGGCTGCCGACGGCTGGCACGTCGTCATCCACTGCCACACCTCGCGCGCCGCGGCCGACGCGCTCGCCGCCGAACTGGCTGCGGCGGGGCAGGGCGCGTCGGTCGTCGCTGCCGACCTCGCCGACCCGGGTGCGGCCGCGACGATCGTCGCCGCCGCCGCTGCCGCCGGTGCCCCGCGGCTGCTGGTCAACAGCGCCTCCCGCTTCGACCCCGACGGCTTTGCCGACTTCACGCCCGACCAGTGGGACCGCCACGCCGCGATCAACCTGCGGGCGCCCGCCCTGCTGATCCAGGCGTTCGCCCGCGCGGTGCCGGACGACGGCGACCCGGCCTGCGTCGTCAACCTGCTCGACGCCAAGCTGGCCAGCCTCAACCCCGACTTCCTGTCGTACACGGTCAGCAAGATCGGGCTGGCCGGGCTGACCGAGCTGGCGGCGCGCGCCTATGCCCCGCGGCTGCGGGTCAACGCCATCGCGCCGTCGGTGACGCTGGTCAGCGGGCCGCAGTCGCGCGACAACTTCGACCGCGTCCACGCGATGAACGCCCTCCACCGCGGCGTCGAGGTCGGTGAGATCGTCGCCGCCCTGCGCTTCATCCTGGCGACGCCGACCTACGACGCGCAGACCATCGTCCTCGACGGCGGGCAGCGCCTGCTCGGCCTGCCGCGCGACGTCCAATTCATGCTGGAACCCGAATGACCGACCTGATTGGCCTGATCCCCCGCGCGCTGGCGCCGGCCGCGCGCAAGATCGTGCTCGAGGACTTCGACCTTCCCGTCGACATCGGCTTCCACGCCTTCGAAATCGGCACGCCGCAGCGGCTGCGGATCAATGTCGAGGTGTGGCTCGACGCCGCCAGCTTTCCGACAAGCGACGAGGTCGCCGCCGCCTGGGACTACGACCGGCTGCGCAGCGGCATCCAGGACATCGTCGCCGGCCGCCGCTTCAACCTCCAGGAGACGGTGTGTCGCGCGGTCTATGACCTCGTCGCCGCCCGCGCCGGCGTCGTCGCGCTGCGGGTGTCGACCCGCAAGCCCGATATCTACCCCGACTGCGCCGCCGTCGGCGTCGAGCTCGCCTCCGCCGGAGTGACGGCCGGCTAGAACGTCCGTCCGCAGGGGCCGAGGCTGCTCAGCACGAAGCGCCAGTCGGCGGCGATGTCGATGCTGGTCTCGACCGCCGGCGGCAGGACCTTGGGCAGGAAGCAGGCGAGGCGATACCACAGCAACGTCTCGCGCGGCACGGGCTTCGCCGCGTCGTCGATGACGTCACCGGTGGCAACCGTCAGCGTCCGCCCTTGGGGGCGTGTCAGGACGACCAGCGACACCGGCTTGCCGCTCCTCGTCGCCAGGAAGAACTGGCTCTCGGCCTCGCCGGGCACCGCGCCGGGCACGCGGAAGGCGGAGGCGACGCCGGTCACCTCGGGCACATCGCCGCGGCGTGCGTCGGTCAGGATGCCGCGGACCGCCGCATCGGCCGCCGGCGTCCACGGCACGACGCCCTGGGCGGCGACCAGAACCATCTCGCCCGGGGCGCCGCCCGGGCGGAGGAACAGGAGGTCGTCCTCGCCGACCAGCTTCGGCGGCCGCCCGTGCGGGTCGAGCGGCGTGTCGACGAGGTAGGTCAGCTTCGCCGGCACCTCGCCCGGTGCGACCAGCGCGGCGGTGGTCATCGCGGTGACCAGCAGCCGCGCGCTGCCCTCCGCCACGTCGGGCGCGTCGCGTCGGCCCAACCGTTCGGCCTTGATCACGCGGGCGCGGACCACGACCGGGGCCGCCAGGCCGAGCGCGGCAAGGTCGGCGAAGCTGGTCGCGGCCGCCGGCGCGGCGACGAGCAGCGACAGCGACAGCAGGGTCGGGATCAGGCGCATCGACGTCTCCTCATGTCCGTTCCCGCCTACGGCCGGGCGGCCTCCGGCTCAACCGCTGCGGACTTCTTAAGCGCGCCGCGACAAACCGGGTTGCGGCGTCACGGAGCGACGGCTAATGTTCAAGGCATCAGACCGGCGGCGAGCGCAACTTTTCGCGCGTTACCGGGTTGGCAGATGGCTGTTTCGTTTCGTGGCCGTCGCTTTGGAACCGGCGTCGATCCGCGCCCACAGGCTTTAGGGAGTTTGGCTCAAGTCATGGCTTATGCGGATCAGGGAATGAGCCGGGGCAAGATGATCGGGCTCGGCGTTGCCGTGTTCGTCCACATCTTGCTCGGCTATGCCTTCATCAGTGGTCTCGCGCTCAAGGCGATCAAGCACGTCGTCGAGCCGATGAAGACCGTCAACGTCAAGGAAGTCGAGAAGCCGCCCGAGGAGCCGCCGCCGCCGCCGCCGAAGGACGTCGAGATCCCGCCGTTCGTGCCGCCGCCGGAAGTGACGGTCGCGTCCGAGGCGCCGCCGACGATCACGACGCAGAGCGTCCAGGCGCCGCCGCCACAGCCGGCCTATGTTCCGCCGGCACCCCCGGCTCCGGTTGCGCCGCCGGCGCCGACCGGACCGACGTCGCCGGCGACGGCGATCGGCAGCTCGACGACGGTGTCGGAGGATGACTATCCGCCCGCCTCGCTGCGCGCCGAGGAGCAGGGGCGGACCGTCATCACCGTGTCGATCAACACCCAGGGACGCGTCGACGGCTGCACGGTCACGACGCCGAGCGGCTTTCCCAAGCTCGACGAGAAGTCGTGCCAGATCGCGCAGCGTCGCTTCCGCTTCAAGCCCGCGCTGCAGAACGGTACGCCTGTCGCGTCGTCCAAGGTCATGCCGATCCGCTGGCAGATCACCAGCAAGTAAGCCTCACACCCGCCCGTCCGGCATCGCCGGGCGGGCATCGTTCAGTCCGCCAACTCGCGCCACTCCAAGGAACAACGCATGGAAACCGCAACGACCAACAACCCGTACGGCCTGCTGCAGGCGCTGCAGCAGGGCGGCATCATCGCCCAGACGGTGTTCGGCATCCTGGTCATCATGTCGCTCATCTCGTGGTACATCATCTTCACCAAGTGGTGGGACCAGCGGAAGGTGCTGGCCGACGCGGCGACGCTGGAGAAGAAGTTCTGGGCCGCGCCCAGCCTGCGCGACGGTGCCGCCAAGCTCGACAAGAACTCGGCGTTCCGCCAGATCGTCGATGACGGCCTGCGCGCCAGCGAGCATCACGAGGGCCGGCTGACCGACAAGATCGACGAGCACGAGTGGGTGACGATGGCGCTCACCCGCTCGAACGCCAGCGTCACGTCGAAGCTGCAGGGCGGCCTCGCCTTCCTCGCCTCGGTCGGTTCGACCTCGCCGTTCATCGGTCTGTTCGGCACCGTCATCGGCATCTATCGCGCGCTGATCAACATCGGCATCGCCGGTCAGGCGTCGATCGACAAGGTCGCCGGTCCGGTCGGTGAGGCGCTGATCATGACCGCGCTCGGCCTCGCCGTCGCCGTTCCGGCCGTGCTTGGCTACAACTGGCTGATCCGCCGCAACAAGATGGTCACCGAAAAGCTCGGCGACTTCGCCGCCGACGTTCATGGCGCGCTGGTCTCGGGATCGCGCGTCAAGCAGGCGCCGGTGGCGTCGACGGTCGCGCCGGCCGTCCGCTGAGCCGGTCGCAGGAGGGAAACGCGCCATGGCGATGAGTGTCGGTTCGCCGGACGAGGCCGGCGGCGAAAGCCCGATGGCGGACATCAACACGACGCCGCTGGTCGACGTGATGCTGGTGCTGCTGATCATCTTCCTGATCACGGTGCCGGTCGTCATCCAGACGGTGCCGCTGACCCTGCCCAAGGTCGTCAACCTGCCGACCACGACCAAGCCCGAGAATGTCCTGCTGTCGGTCGATCAGAGCTGCAACACCTATTGGGGGCAGCAGAAGATCAACTCGAAGCAGGAGCTGCTCGACCTCTCGGTCGCGGCGCTACGCGCCGAAATCGCCCGGCAGAAGGCGGCGGGGTCGAAGCAGGAACTGCCGGAGGTCCACATCCGCGGCGACGCCAACATGGAATACCGCTGTGTCGGCGGCGTGATCTACACGCTGCAGCGCGCCGGTTTCCAGAAGATCGGCTTCATCTCCGAACCGCCCGCGGGCACGATCACCGAACGCTAGTCACGCGGGGCCGGTCCGCCGGCCCCGCCAGGAGTTTGAGACCATGGCAATCAGTACGGGCGGGGGTGCCGAGGGCGACCCGATGATGGACATCAACACGACGCCGCTGATCGACGTCATGCTGGTGCTGCTCATCATGTTCATCATCACGATCCCGATCCAGACGCACGCGGTGAAGCTCGACCTGCCGCCGCCCAATCCCAATCCCAACGACGTCAAGCCCGACTTCAACCAGGTCAACATCGACTTCCTGGGCACGATCTACTGGAACAACAAGGAAGTGACGCTGCCGCAGCTGATCGGCTACTTCAAGCAGACCAAGCAGCTGCCGACCGAGCCCGAACTGCGCCTGCGGCCCGACCCGCTCGCCAAGTACGATCTCGTCGACCGCGTCATGGCTGCGGCGCAGCAGGCGGGCGTGACCAAGATGGGCTTCGTCGGCAACGAGCAGTACGCCAACCAGTAACGATCGCGCCCCGCCAGCCGGCGGGGACTAATTGCCGCTTCGCAGCGCGACGCTTCTTCGCTATGGAGCGGTCGGCGTGACGTACGCATCACTCTACGGAGGAACGACTTTATGAAGACTGCCCTGACGCTGGTCGCTGTCGCCAGCCTTGGTCTGCTCGGCGCCTGCGGCAAGAAGGACGCCGCGGCCGATACGTCGACCACGACCACGACGACGACCGACGCCGCGGCACCGGCGGCGACCGACGGCTCGATGACGTCGACGACGACCGCTGCGACGACCACCGACGCCGCCGCCGACGCGATGAAGACCAAGGCCGACGGTGTCGTCGACGCCGCCAAGGCCGACGCCGGCGCGATGAAGGATTCCGCCGACAAGAAGGCCGACGCGATGGTCGATTCCGCCAAGGATAAGGCCGACGCGATGAAGAAGGACGCCTCGGCCAAGGCCGACGACATGAAGGCCCAGGCCAAGGACACCAAGGACAAGATGGACGCCAAGGCCGACGCGATGAAGAAGTCGAACTAAGCCTTCGCGATCACCGGAACGACGGAAGGCCGGGCGGCGACGCCCGGCCTTTTTCGTTCGCGCGTCGGCATCGGCGGGTCTTGCCGCGGGCGCCGCGGAGCGTAAGATTGCCGGGGAGGTCCGGATCGGGAGCCCGAACGATGCCCAAGCTGTTGCCGGCTTTCGTCGCCGCGATCGTTACCGCCAGCCCGTCTGCGGCCTATACGTTGATCCAGGATGCCGGCGCGAACGGCTATGTCACGATGCCGTCGGCTTATGCCGGATACGACTTCGACCTGCACGGCTCGGATACGGGGGGCGATCCGCCCACCGCCTATGTCACCTACGTTACCACCGTACGTCAGGCGGCGACGCTCCATATTACCTACCGCTACACCAACGAGAGCCTGTTCGAGCCGTACGCCAACCCAGCGTACTATGTCATCGGCTTCACCAATCATGCGCTGACTGCCGGGATTCGGCGACGTCCAGACCGGCACCCTCGACATCGCAGTGACGCCGGGCGAGCGGTTCGGTTTCGCAATCTATTCCCAGTTCAACGAATTGGGGGGCGCGGTGCTGTCGATCGCCGGCGCGACGATCCCCGAGCCGGCGACATGGGCGATGTTCGTTGCCGGCTTCGGCGCGATCGGCGCGGCGTCGCGACGCCGGGCAAGCATCCTGCCTGCCTAGCGGCCGGCTGCCGTGCGTACGAACAGCCACCGCCCATCGTCGGAGCGCGGCGCGTCGAAGCGATAGCCGAAGCCGGCGAAGTCCTTCAGCCCCTCCGGCCGGTCGAGGCGTTCCTCGCACAGGAAGCGCGCCATCGCGCCACGCGCCTTCTTGGCGACGAAGCTGTTGAAGCGGAGGTCGCCGTCGTGATCGTCGCGGAAGTCGATGGCGAGAACGCGGCCGGGCAGGCGCGCAATCTGCACGGCGTCGAAATACTCGACCGAGGCGAGGTTGATCAGCGTCTTGTCGGCGTGGTCGGCCAGATCCTCGGCAAGGGTCGTGGCGATGCGGTCGCCCCACCAGGCGTAGAGCGTCTTCTTGCGCCCGATACCGAACGGTATGCCCATCTCCAACCGGTACGGCTGAATCACGTCGAGCGGACGGAGCAGGCCGTACAGGCCCGACAGGATGCGGACGTGATCCTGGGCGAAAGCGCGGGTGACCTCGTCCATCTCCGGGCCGCGCAGGCCGGTGTAGACGTCGCCGGCGAAGGTGAACAGCGCCGGCCGCGGCGCCTCCGGCTCGGCGACGAAGGCGCGGAAGCGCTCGACGTTGAGCGTGGCCAGCGCCGGCGAGATGTGCATCAGCTTCTGCAGCTTGCGGCCGCTGAGCTTCGCCGCGGCGGCGGCGAGCCGGGCGGCATCGGCGGCGAAGCGCGGCTGCGTCGCCGGCACCGGCGGCACCGGGCTGTCGAGGTCGAGCGTCTTGGCGGGCGAGAGGACGGCGAGCATCGTTACGGCTTACGGAGCGATTGCGGCGAACGATAGTTCAAAAGCGGTTCACCGCGGTCGCGCGATGATTGACCGCAAGTCGCGCGCGCCGTAGCGCTTCGGCCCAATAGAAGAACCGACGGGAGAGACACGATGTCCAGTTCACGCCTTGCCCTTGCCGCGCTGCTCGCGCTTGCCGCCGCCACCCCGGCCGCGGCGAAGAAGCCCGACGCCGCTCCGGCCGCCGACGCCGGCAAGGTCGATTCCAAGAACATCTCCAAGGCCGTCCGTCCGGCGCTGGTCGAGGCGCAGAAGGCGGAGGCCGCCGGCGACTACCCCGGGGCGCTGGCGCAGCTGCGGACGGCCGAGGCGGCGGGCAACCTCAATTCGACCGATGTCTTCTTCATCTCGCAATTGAAGCTCGGCATCGCCAGCAAGACCAAGGACGACAAGCTGATGGCCGAGGCGCTGAAGGCGTCGGTGGGCAGCGAGTTCCTGCCGGCGACCGAAAAGCCAAAGTACCTGCGCAACCTTGCCGCGCTGTCGCTGCAGTCGAACGACTATGCCACCGCCACCGGTTATTACGAGCAGCTGGTGGCGATGACGCCGAACGATCCCGAGGTGCTGACGCAGCTGGCCGTGCTGTACACGCGGCAGAAGCAGACGCCGCAGGCGATCGCCACGATGCGCAAGGCGATCGACGCGGCCAAGGCGAGCGGCAAGCCGGCGGACGAGAACCTGTACCGCAACGAGCTGAAGCTCGCCGTCGACGCCAAGATGCCGGCTGAGGTGCAGCAGGCGTCGGTCGACCTGATCCAGGCTTATCCGACGCCGGTCAACTGGCGCGACGCGCTGCTGCTGTACCGCGACAGCCAGAAGCTGGACGACCAGGCCAACCTCGACGTCTTCCGTCTGATGGATGCTGCCTCGGCGCTGGCGGGCGAGCGCGATTATGCCGAATATGTCGAGACGGCGATCGGCAAGGGTCTGCCCGGCGAGGCCAAGGTGGTGCTGGCCGAAGGCGTCCAGAAAGGCGCGCTGAACAGCAGCAAGCCGTATATTGCCGAATACAACAAGTCGATCACCACGCGCCTCGCCGCCGACAAGGCCGGTCTGGCGGCGATCGACAAGGAGGCGCGGGCGGCGGCCAACGGCAAGACCGCGATGGGCCAGGGTGACGCCTATTACGGCTATGGCGAGTATGCGAAGTCGGCCGAGATGTACCGGCTGGCGCTGAGCAAGGGCGGCGTCGACGCCTCGACCGCCAATCTGCGGCTGGGCGCGGCGCTGGCGCGGAGCGGCGACAAGGCCGGGGCGACGGCGGCCTTCGCCAACGTCAGCGCACCGCCGCGGGCGACGCTGGCGAAATACTGGACGATCTGGCTGTCGCAGAAGGCGTGACGCCGGCCCCGGCGGCAGGTCGGCCGACGCGAAGGCTGGCCTTCCGCCGGGGGGTTCGATAAGACGCGACACCGTGGCCCGATTCGCGCGCCGCGGCCAGTCGAGGGTCGCTGACGCATGGCATCTACCAGCGGGGAAATCCGGACCGGGCTGACGTTCGACGACGTCCTGCTCGTTCCCGCGGAGTCGGCCGTGCTGCCCAGCCAGGCCGATACCGCGACGCGGATCACCTCGGACATCGCCCTGACGATCCCGATCCTGTCGTCGGCCATGGACACGGTGACCGAGGCCGATATGGCGATCGTCATGGCGCAGTCCGGCGGTCTCGGCGTGCTGCACCGTAACCTCGATATCGAGGCGCAGGCGCAGGCGGTGCGTCAGGTCAAGCGCTTCGAAAGCGGGATGGTCGTCAATCCCGTGACGATGCGGTCCGACGAGACGCTGGGCGAGGCGCTCGCGCTGATGAAGCGGCACAGGATCAGCGGCATCCCGGTGGTCGACGCGGCAACCAATGGCGGCCCTGGCCGGCTCGTCGGCATCGTCACCAACCGCGACGTCCGTTTCGCCGAAAATCCCGACCAGCCTGTCAGCGAGCTGATGACTCACGCGAACCTCGTCACGGTTCGCCCAGGCGTTACCCAGGACGAGGCGCGGCGGCTGCTCCACGCGCACCGCATCGAGAAGCTGATCGTCGTCGACGACGGCTACCGCTGCATCGGCCTGATCACGGTCAAGGACATCGAGCGGGCGGTCACCTATCCCAACGCGACGAAGGATTCGACCGGCCGCCTGCGCGTCGCCGCGGCGACGACGACGGGCGACGCCGGCTTCGCCCGCACGGAGGCGCTGGTCGATGCCGAATGCGACCTTATCGTCGTCGACACCGCGCACGGCCATTCGGTCCATGTCGCCGCGGCGGTCGAGCGGATCAAGCGCCTGTCGAACCGCGTCCAGGTCATCGCCGGCAACGTCGCCACGGCCGAGGCGGCGCGGGCGCTGGCGGGCGCCGGCGCCGACTGTATCAAGACCGGAATCGGGCCGGGGTCGATCTGCACGACGCGGATCGTCGCCGGCGTCGGCGTGCCGCAGCTGACGGCGATCCTCGACACGGCCGAGGCGGCGGCAAAGCTCGGCATTCCCGTCATCGCCGATGGCGGCCTGCGCACCAGCGGTGACATCGCCAAGGCGCTTGCCGCGGGCGCGGCGGCGGTGATGGTCGGTTCGATGCTCGCCGGAACCAGCGAGGCGCCGGGCGAAAGCTTCCTGTTCCAGGGGCGGACGTACAAGTCATACCGCGGCATGGGCAGCGTCGCGGCGATGGCCCGCGGCTCGGCCGACCGCTATTTTCAGCAGGACATCAAGGACCAGTTGAAGCTGGTGCCCGAAGGGATCGAGGGGCAGGTGCCGTACAAGGGACCGGCGACCGACATCCTCCACCAGCTCGTCGGCGGGCTGAAGGCGGCGATGGGCTACACCGGCGCCGCGACGCTCGCCGAGTTCCGCGAACGCGCCCAGTTTATCCGCATCACCAACGCGGGCCTGCGCGAAAGCCACGTTCACGACGTCGCCATCACCCGCGAAGCGCCGAATTACCCGACATGAGGGGCGCCCGCCGCCGCGAGCGATGACGCCGGCCGCGCGCGTGCAGGCGGCGATCGAATGCCTCGACGCCGTCGCCGCCGCCGCGCGCGAGGGCGGCGCGGCCGCCGACACGGTCATCGCCCGCTATTTCGCCGCGCGTCGCTATGCCGGGTCGAAGGACCGGCGGGCAGTCCGCGACCTCGTGTTCGACGTCGTCCGTGCCGTGGGCGACTGCCCGGGTTCGGGGCGCGGTGCCCTGATCGGCTATGCCCGCGCGGCGGCGCCGGCGTTGCTCGACCTGTTCGGCGGCGACGGCCATGCGCCGGCCGCGCTTATTCCCGGCGAGCCGGTTTCGGCGCTGTCGCCCGCGCCGGCATGGCTCGTCGACCGGCTGCGCGCGCGCTTCGGCGAGGACACGCCGCAGCAGGTGGCGGCGCTGCTCGGCCGCGCGCCGCTCGACCTGCGGGTCAACACGCTGAAGGCGCAACGCGAGGAGGTGGCCCTGCCGGGCGCGGTGCCGACGCCGTTCGCGCGCAACGGCTTGCGCTTGACCGTGCCGACCGATGTCGAGTCGACCGACGCCTTCCGCGCCGGGCTGATCGAGATCCAGGACGAGGGCAGCCAGCTCGCCGTCGCCGCGTGCATGGCGCAGCCGGGGACGACCGTCGTCGACCTTTGTGCCGGCGGCGGGGGCAAGACGCTGGCGCTGGCGGCGGCGATGCACAACGACGGCCGGCTGGTGGCGAGCGATACCGATCGCGGCCGGCTGCAGCGGATGGCGCCCCGGCTCGGCCGGGCCGGGGTGACGATCGCCGAACCGCGCCTGCTCGATCCCGGGCGCGAGGCGACGGCCCTGGCCGACCTCGTCGGCGCCGCCGACCTCGTGCTGGTCGACGCGCCGTGTTCGGGAACGGGGACGTGGCGGCGCAATCCCGAGGCGCGTTGGCGGCTGACGCCGGCACGGCTGGCGCGACTGGCGGCGGAACAGGCGCGGCTGCTCGATATTGCGGCGACGCTGGTGCGGCCCGGCGGCACGCTGGTCTATGTGGTCTGCTCGCTGCTGCCCGACGAAGCCGAGACGCAGGTGGCCGCGCTGATCGCCCGTGCGCCCGGCTTCGTTCCGCAATTATTTCTTAACCCTCTGGCCGGGTGCGACGTATCTTCCTTGGTACTCACACCAGAGGAACACGGGTGCGACGGATTCTTCATCGCGCGGACGACGCGGCTCTGCTAGCCTTTCCCCGCAGGCAGACGGAGCGGGACGAGATGCAACCGGGTGTGTTCCTAGCGGCGGGGCTGTTGCTGGTCGGCACGGCGGCCGCGGCGGCAATCGGGGTCGCGCGCGACGATGACACCGCGCCGGCGGTGACGCGCTGGATCGCCGTCGGCGACGCGGCGCTGGCGGGCAAGCATGCCGCCGAGGCGATCGATGCCTATGAGGCCGCGCTTGCCCTCGATCCGAAGAGTGCTGCCGCCTTTACCGGCATGGCCCATGCCTATGCGGTCGAGGGGCTGCCCGGTCGCGCGATCAAATATTACCGCGAGGCGCTGGCGTTGCAGCCCAATGATCTCGGCGCGCTGGAGGGGCAGGGCGAGGCGCTCGTCGCGCGTGGCGCGACAACCCGCGCGCGGGTCAACCTCGACCGCATCAGGACGCTGTGCAAGGGCGACTGCCCGGCAGCGAAGAAGCTCGAGACGGCCCTTGCCGCGCCGCCGCCGGTCGCCGTGACGCCGACGCCGCTGGCCAGCGCCGACACCGCCAAGGCGCCCGTCGGCAAGCCCTGAGCCGGATAAGCGTCGAGCGGCTGGCCACCTACGGCACGCCGGCGCCGGGTCGGTCCAGCCACCACCAGGTCGCCGAGCTCGGCAGGACGTGGTCGGCAGGCACGGTATGCGGCCGGCTAATCGCGCATGGCGGGGCGGCGTCGCTTGGCTACCTGGCGCTGGTACTCGACCGCGAGGACCGACCCGTCACGCCAGCGCGGCGGCGAGCGCGACAAATTCGGCGACGCCGAGCGTCTCCGCCCGCCGTGCCGGATCAATGCCGACGCGGGCGAGCGCATCGACCGCGCCGGGCAACCCGCGCAAGCTGGCGCGGAGCATCTTGCGGCGCTGGCCAAAGGCGGCGGCGGTAAGACGCTCGAGCGTCGCCACCGGCACATCGGGCGCCGCCGTCGGCACGACATGGACCACCGCCGACGTGACGCTGGGGGGCGGGACGAAGGCCTGGCGCGGGACCTCGAAAGCGATGCGCGGGGCGCTGCGCCACTGGGCGAGCACCGCCAGGCGGCCATAGGCCGGGCTGCCGGGCGCGGCGACGATGCGCTCGGCAACCTCCTTCTGGAACATCAGGGTGCAACTCGCCCACCACGGCGGCCACGCCGCGGTCAGCCAGCGGACGAAAAGCGCGGTGCCGATGTTGTACGGCAGGTTGGCGACGACATGGACGTCGCGGCCGACGAGGGTGGCCTCGTCCTGCGCCATGGCGTCGCCGGCGACAACGCTCAGCCGGTCGGGCGCGGCGGCGGCGAGTTCGGCGAGGGCGGGCAGGGCGCGCTCGTCGCGCTCGACGGCAGTGACGGTTGCGCCGGCGCGGAGTAGCGCGCGGGTGAGGCCGCCTGGACCGGGGCCGACCTCGTAAACGCGGTGGCCGGCGAGAGGACCGGGCACTCGGGCGATGCGGTCGAGCAGATTGCCGTCGAGCAGAAAGTTCTGCCCCAGGCTCTTCTTCGCGGCGAGGCCGTGTCGGGCGATGACCTCGCGCAGCGGCGGCAGGTCGGCCGGGTTCATCCCTGGCCGCGGCGGGCCGCCGCCTCGCCGGCGAGGCGGATGGCGGCGATCATCGCCGCCGGCGACGCCACCCCGTGCCCGGCAAGATCGAAGGCGGTGCCGTGGTCGGGCGAGGTGCGGACGATCGGCAGGCCGAGAGTGACATTGACGCCGTCGTCGAAGTGGATCGCCTTCAGCGGAATCAGCGCCTGGTCATGGTACATGCACAGCGCCGCGTCATAGCGGGCGCGGGCAGGGGGGTGGAACATCGAATCGGCCGACAGTGGCCCGACGACGTCGATGCCGCCCGCCCGCAGCACCTCGATCGCGGGCAAGATGACGTCGATCTCCTGCCGCCCGAGCGTCCCGTTCTCGCCCGCGTGTGGATTGAGGCCGGCGACGGCGAGACGCGGCTCGGCGATGCCGAAATCGCGCTGCAGCCCGCGCGCCACGACGCGGGCGCGGGCGATGATCAGCTCGGTGGTCAGGGCCGCGGCGACCTTCTCCAGCGGCAGGTGGATCGTCACCGGCACCGTCCGCAGCGTCGGCCCGGCGAGCATCATCGCGACGTTGGCTGCCGCCATGCCGCAGCGTTCGGCAATGAACTCGGTCTGCCCCGGATGGGTGAAGCCGATGGCGTAGAGCTGGTTCTTGGCCACGGGCGCGGTGACGACGCCGGCAGCGGTGCCGGTGCGCGCCAGGCCGACCGCCAGTTCGAGGCTGTCGAGGGCGCAGCGGGCGCCGGCCAGGTTCGGTACGCCGGGAACGATCTCGCCAGGGTCGTCGACTTGGACGAGCGGCAGAGCGTGGGGGAACATCGCCGCCGCGTCGCCCGGTGTGCCGAGGACGACGATCGGCCCGTCCCATACCGCCTTGATCGAGCGCAGGTCGCCGATGGCGAAGAAGGCTGGCAGCCGCTGCGCCTCCCGCTGTTCCCAAGCCCGCGCGACGATCTCGGGACCGATGCCGGCAGGGTCGCCGAGGGCGACGGCGAGCGGCTGGATGGGTGGGCTCACGGGCCTAACGGTAGTCGACGACCGCGTCGCGGCGAAGGTCGCGAAGATAGCGCCGGGCGCGCATGTTCACCCGCTCCTCGTTCATCTGCGAATAGACCGCGTCGAAGCTCGGCATCTCGGCCTTGGCCGGCCGGTCGTCGCGGCCGCACAGCACCAGCACACGCAGGCCGTCGGCAGCCGAGCCGAACGGCGGCGTCGCCTGACCGATCGACAGCTTCTTCATCACGTTCTGCAGCGGCGCCGGCAGATCCTTGATGGCGATGGCGTCGTTGATCGCGACCTCGGCGCCGATGTCCTTGGCGACGGCCTCGGCCCGGCCGCAGCCGCCCATGTCTTGCGTCGCGGCACGGAAGCGGGCGACGACCGCCTCGCCCTCGCTTTGGGTGATGCCGGGCTTGAGTGGCAGCGACAGCTGCTTGAGGCTGAGCACCGCATCGTCGGGGTTGCCGGCGAGCACCTGGCGCTTTTCGATCAGCGCCATGATCGCGATCCCGCCCGGGACACGGATGGGATCGCTGATCGCTGTCGCCGGATCGCCCGGCGTCAGCTTGACCACTACCGGCGCGACCGCGTCGTTGAGCTGTTCGGCCCGGACCCAGCCGAGGTCGCCGCCGACGCCGGCGGTCGAGGCCTCGGAGAACTGGCGGGCATAAGCGACGAACGAGGCGCCGGCCCGCACCTGGCCGACGATGCGGCCGGCGTCGGCCATCACGCGGCTTTCGGTCTCGGGTGTCGCCGACAGGAAGATCTCGCCGACGTGGTATTCGTCCTTGCCCTTGGCCGCGGCAAGCTTGGCGATCACCGCCTTGACCTCATCGTCGCCGACGTTGACCTGCGGCTCGACCGAGCGGCGGAGCAGGCGCGACCAGGCGAGCTCGCCCTTGATCTGCGCCTTGATCGACTGCGGCGACGAGCCGGCGGCGCGGAGGAAGTCGACGAAATTGCCGCTCGCCTTGAAATTGTTGGCGACTCGGTTGTACGCCTGATCCACGTCGGCGTCGCTGACCTTGATGTCCTTGCTCGACGCCTCCTGGATCTCGAGCTTCTCGTCGATCAGGTTGCGCAGGACCTGCAGGCGCAGGCGGACCTTCTCCTCGGGATCGATCTTGCCGCCGTTGGCCGCGATGACGAGGTTCAGCCGCTGTTCGACGTCGGTGTCCGTGATGACGTCGCCGTTGACGATCGCCGTCGCCTTGCGCAGGTTCGGGTTGAAGTCGGCCAACGCCGCGGCGTCGGGCAGAACGAAGGCGGTATCAGGCGAATTGTCGGCGGGCGGAGCATTCTGGGCCGCCAGCGGCGTCACCGACCACAGCGCGGCCAGCGCGACAACCAGCGTCCTTCGCATGTGCATCAAGTTCTCCTGAAGGCCCCGCCGCCTTCGGTCGCAGCGCCGAAGGAGGCCCTCTACAAGGGGTTCGGATGTTCCGCAAATCTTAAGCCGCATCGGCTGAACCGGCGATTAGCGACCCAGGTTCTTGAAGGCGACGGTCAGGAGATAGCTGTTGCCGGCGCGGAAGTCGCGGTCGGACGTGTAGTCGCGCCGCCATGTCAGGCCGAAGCGGAAGCATTCGTCCTCATACTGGACGCCGACGCGGTGGCGGATCGGCTGGAAGCCGCCGGCGGTCGTCGTCGGCTCCTGGCTGCTGGTCGTCAGGTCGATGATGACCGAGCCGTAGACCGACCAGAAGCGCGACAGGGCGGCGCGGGCGCCGACGCGCACCTCCTGAAAGTCGCGCAGGTCCTCCAGCACGATGTTGCGGTTGAAGTTGGCGTAGGCGATGGTGAAGTAGGTCGTGCTGCTGCCGGCGGTGATGTCGACCTCGTTGCGGCGGAACACGCCGTTGCCGTTGTCGATGCGGAAGCGGTGGGTGATCGAGAACAGGCTGCCGTACTGCAGCGTGTTGCGCCCGACGATGTCGGAGGCGCTACCCGACAGGCCGGTGCCCTGCAGGAACGGGGCGTTGCCGGTGCCCGCCAACCGGTAGCTCTGCCCGACCTCGCTGGTGAAGACGAAGCGCGGCCGCTCGAGCCGGTACTGTACGCCGTAGGTCACGCGCGTGCCGCTCTCGAAGCGATCGAAGCCGCTGTAGCGGTTGAGCGCGAACAGGCTGGTGTCCTCGAGATCGATCGAGCGCGAATCCTCGTTGGGGATGTCGCGGTTGAGGTGCAGCGGCGAGGCGACGACCTGCACCCGCGGGGTGATGGTCTGGGTGCCGCCGAGCGCCGGTCCGGCGAACGGCCACTCGACGTCGACCGCGGCGAGCGCGATGCCGCGCGCTTGGACGCCGGGCGTGCCGGCATAGGTCGGCAGCGTCGCCTGGGCCGGATCCTCGGTATCGTACAGGTCGCCGCGCAGCAGCGCCGTGCCCGTCACCCGCTGACCCAGTCCTGTCAGCCAGCTGCGCGTCCACTGGCCCTGCAGCGTCGCGCGCTGCTCCCCCTGGCCGTGGATGCGAAACAGGTCGAGGGCGTTGGCGCGCAGGTCGAGCAGCCCGCCTAGGATCCGGTCGGGCGGGCGCCACTCGTAGTCAACGACCGGCAGGACGATCGGCGTCGTGTCCGGCCCCTTGTCGGCCCGCAGGTTCTGGAACCCCCAGCCCGCGATCGACAGGTAGGAATCGGTGCGGAAGCGCTCGAGGTTGTAGGTGCTGCGTAACGAGTCGTCGTAGTCGAGGCCGTAGCGACGATTGAAGGTATCGTCGCTGGTCAGTCGCACGAGGAAGGTCGACCGCCATTCGGCGTCGTGCTGCAGCTGGCCATTCAGCTCGAAATAGCCCCGCGGGCGCTGGCCGCGGTCGATCGTCGTCACGCCGTCGGCGGCATAGTCGATGACGTCGCCATAAGTAAAATAGGCGTGGAGCTGGACCGGGCCGGCCTTGAACAGCTGCCGTGCGCGGATGTCGAGCGCCGGCTTGACCTCGGTGAACAGCCACGGCTTGATCGTCACGTCGCGGTCCGGCCCGAGGTTGAAATTATAGGGCACGCCGACGCCGAAGCCGATGGTGTTGCGGATCTCGACCTCGGGCACGAGCAGGCCGGAGGCGCGGTTCGAGCTGCCATCGGGATGCGAGAAGGCCGGCAGGAACAGGATCGGCTTGCCCAGGATTTCCAGCCGCGCGTCGCGGTAGGAGATGCGATGCTTGGTAGGGTCGTGGGTAATGCGAACCGCCTTGATCGCCCAGACCGGCTTCTTGGGGCAGCCGTCGCTGCCCTCGACGTGGCAGGGCGAATAGATCGCCTGGTTTAGTGTGCTGACGCCGTTGACCCGGACACCGGAGCGGGCAGCCAGCCGGCCGCCGTCGGCGAGCACCAGCAGGATATTGTCGATCGCTCCGTCGCGCAGCGATTCGGTGACGATGACGCGGTCGCCATAGGCCTTGTTGCCCTGCGGATCTGTCGTCGTGACGTTGCCGCGCGCCTCGACCTGGCCGCTGGTGCGGTTGTAGATCACGCTGTCGGCGGTCAGCGAGTAGCGGTCGCGATTGATGAGGACGTGGCCGGTGGCGGTGACGAGCTGCTCGTCCTCCGAATAGTCGAGCGCGTCGGCGGCGAAATCGATGGTGTCGCCGGGCCTGGCGATCGGTTCGCCGTCGCCGGCGAGCAGCGCGGACGGTCGCGCCGGCGGCGCGGCCGCGGTCTGGGCCACCGCCGGCAGGTGGAGCGCAAGGCCGGCAAGCAGGGCGGAACGCAGGGGCAAGCGTCGCTTTCACACACGCGGACGCCGTCGACCGCATCCGATCCCATAGGGCCAAGGCGGGCCGGCTCGCAAGGCGCAGGTCGCGGCGGTTTGCGTGCACCCGTGGGCGGCGGTAGACCGGCGACCGAGGAGACACCATGCACATTCATTTCGCCGCCACCGTTCCTGCCAACCCAGCCGGCGCGCTGGTCGTCCTCGCGGCCAAGGGGGCGCCGCTCACCGGTGCCGCGGCGGCGGTCGACGCCGCCGGCGGTGGGCAGCTGGCGCGCGCGGTCGCCGCCGCCCGCTTCGACGGCGAGGCGGCCGGCCTGCTCGAGCTGCTGGCGCCGGCGGGCACAACCGCGAGCCGCGTCCTCGTCGCCGGCGTCGGGCCGCTCGACAAGGCCGACGCGGCCGTATTCGAAAAGGTCGGCGCGGCCATCGTCGCCAAGTTGCTGACCAGCGGCGAGACGACGGTTACGATCGACCTTGGGCTGGACGGTATTCCGCTGGCCGCCGATGTCGCCGCCGCGCGGCTGGCCCATGGCGCGGTCCTGCGGGCGTACCGCTTCGACCGCTATCGCACGACGATGAAGCCGATGCAGAAGCCGACGCTGGAAACGCTGACGGTTGCCGGCACCGACGGCACCGCCGCTTATACCGACCTCGCCGCCGTCGCCGCCGGCGTGGCGTTGACCCGCGATCTGGTGTCGGAGCCGGCGAACGTCGTCTATCCGGAAAGCTTCGTCGAGCGCGTCCGGGCCGCGGCGCCTGCGGGCCTCGAGATCGAGGTTCTCGGCGAGGCCGAGATGAAGGCGCTTGGCATGGGCGCGTTGCTCGGCGTCAGCCAGGGATCGGTGCGCGAGGCGCAGGTGCTGGCGATGCGCTGGAACGGCGGTGCCGAGGGCGCGACGCCGGTGGTGCTCGTCGGCAAGGGCGTGACCTTCGATACCGGCGGCATCAGCCTGAAGCAGCCCGCCGGCATGGAGGACATGAAATGGGACATGGGGGGGGCGGGCGCCGTCGCCGGGGCGATGCACGCGCTCGCCGCGCGCAAGGCGCGGGTCAATGTCGTCGGTGTCTGCGGGCTGGTCGAGAACATGCCCGACGGCGCGGCGCAGCGCCCGGGCGATGTCGTCACGAGTATGTCCGGCCAGACGATCGAGGTCATCAATACCGACGCGGAAGGGCGGCTGGTGCTGTGCGACGTCCTGTGGTGGGCGCAGGAGCAGTACAAGCCCGCCGTGATCGTCGATCTCGCCACGCTGACCGGCGCGATGATCGTCAGCCTCGGCCACGAGCGCGGCGGCCTGTTCGCCAACGATGACGGGCTGGCGGCGCAGCTGACCGCCGCCGGCGATGCCGTCGGCGACCGGCTGTGGCGGATGCCGATGGGCGAGGCGTACGACAAGCTGATCGACTCCCCAATTGCCGACATGAAGAACGTCGGCCCGCGCGAGGGCGGCTCGATCACCGCGGCGCAGTTTATCGCCCGCTTCATCAAGCCGGGCGTCAAATGGGCCCATCTCGACATCGCCGGCATGGTCTGGGCGGCGAAGGACGGCCCGCTGTGGGCCAAGGGCGCGACCGGCTACGGCGTGCGCCTGCTCGACCGCTTCGTCGCCGACAATTTCGAGCCGTGACCGACGTCAATTTCTACCAGCTCGCCCGCCGCCCGCTCGACGCCGTCCTGCCGCGCCTGCTCGAAAAGGCGTTGGCGGCGGGCTTCCGCGCCGTCGTCCGCACGGCCGACGAAGCCCTGCTCGCTCGGCTCGACGAGGCGCTGTGGACCTATGAACCCGCCTCCTTCCTGCCGCACGCGGTCGACGGCGACTACGCGGCGACGCAGCCGATCCTGCTGACCGCCGCAGCGGACGACGCCAACGCCGCCGATCTGATCGCGGTGGTCGACGGCGTGCTGCCCGGCGATCTCGCACCTTACCGTCGCGCGCTCTATCTGTTCGACGGCGGCGACGACGCGGCGCTGGCGCGGGCGCGCGCGCACTGGCGGGCGCTCAAAGGGCGCGACGACGTCACCCCGGTCTATTGGCGCGAAGGCGAGGGTGGCCGCTGGGAACAGGCCGGCTAACTTGCCTTCTCCCCCGTCCGGCCCTAGAGCGGCGGCGCTTTCCCCATCCCCGCAGTCGAGCCGGAGACCCCATGGCCACCGAACGGACCTTTTCGATCATCAAGCCCGACGCGACGCGCCGCAACCTGACCGGCGCGGTCAACGCCATGATCGAGGCCGCGGGCCTGAGGATCGTCGCCCAGAAGCGCCTGCATCTGACCCGCGCCCAGGCCGAGGGCTTCTACGCCGTTCACCGTGAGCGCGGGTTCTTCGGCGAGCTCGTCGCCTTCATGATCTCCGGCCCCGTGGTCGTCCAGGTTCTCGAGGGCGACAATGCGGTGCTCGCCTATCGCGACATCATGGGCGCGACCAACCCGGCGAACGCTGCCGAAGGCACGATCCGCAAGGTCCATGCGGAATCGATCGAGGCGAACACCGTCCACGGCTCCGACAGTGCCGAAAACGCTGCGATCGAGATCGCCTACTTCTTCGCGCAGACCGAGATCGTCGGCTAGAAGGGCAGCGACGCCAGCCGTTTCGGCGCGCTCGCCCGCCAGCTGCGGGTCAGCCACGCTTCGATGTGCGCCCAGTCGACGTCGCCGGTGTCGAGGCGGATGCCGATCCAGCCGGAGGGGCCGAAGTAGGCCGGGCGGAAGTAGAGGTCGGGGTCGCGCTCGATCAGGCTCGCCTGCTCCTCGACGCCGCCGGCCTTGACCAACACGGCGGTGATGCTGTCGCCATGATGGTTCGCGCTGAAATAAGCGAAGAACTTACCGCCGCGGACGAAGAAACCGGGTGAGCCGTGGCTGAGTTTCTCCTCCGCCTCCGGCAGAGCCAGCGCCAGCCCCCGCAACCGCGCCAGCAGTGAGTTGGGCCGCGACGATCCTGCGACGAGCTCCGTCACGACGCGCGGGTAAAGCTGGTGCTCGGCGTGCAGCACGCGCGCCGCCAGCGTCGCTGGCGTGTCGCCGGGTGCCACGGCGACGCGGATCTGCCCCAGGATCGGTCCGCCGTCGAGGTCGGGCGTGACGAGATGGACCGTCGCCCCTGTCTCGAGGTCGCCCGCCGCCAAGACGCCCTCGTGGACGTGCGTACCCTTGTGCGCCGGCAGCAGCGACGGGTGGATGTTGACCATCCGCCCCGCCCAGCGCGCGACGAAGCCGTCCGACAGCAGGCGCATATAGCCGGCCAGCGCGACATGGGTGACGCCGGCGCGGGTCAGCTCGGTGTCGAGGATGGCGTCGAACTCGGCGCGCGGGACACCGCGATGATCCCGCGCGAAGATCGGCACGCTCTCGGCGGCGGCAAGCGCCAACCCCGGCGCGGCGGGATTGTTCGAGGCGACGAGGACGACCTCGTAAGGGCAGTCGGGCAGGCGCGAGGCGTAGAGCAGGGCGGCCATGTTGCTACCGGTGCCCGAGATCAGTACCCCCAGCCGGGCCTTGTCAGGCATTGTGCGTCGCGCTCCACGCGCCGCGCCCGCTCCACACCTCGTCGGCACCGGAAACAGTGCAGCCGCGCTCGCCGCGTTCGACGACGCCAATGCGGTGAATGACTTCGCCAGTGTTTGTCAGGTCACGCGTGAGGATGTCGGCCTCGCCCGCCGCGACGCTCAGCACCATGCCGATGCCGCAGTTGAAGGTCCGCGCCAGCTCCTCGGGCTCGATCCGGCCCTGTGCCTGCAACCAGGCAAACAGCGGCGGCAGCGGCCAGGCGCCGGCATCGATGTGGGCGTGGCTGCCGGCGGGCAGGATACGCGGAACGTTCTCGAGCAGCCCGCCGCCGGTGATATGGGCAAGCGCGTGGATACGCCCCGCCTTCAGAAACGGCAGCAGCGCCTTGACGTAAATCCTTGTCGGGGTGAGCAAAGCGTCGCCCAGCAGCACGTCGAGGTCGAACGGCGCCGGGCGATCGAGGCGCGCGCCGCCGCGCTCGACGAGCTTGCGGATCAGCGAAAAGCCGTTCGAGTGCGCCCCCGACGAGGCGAGGCCGAGCAGGACATCGCCGGGCGCGACACGGTCGCCGGTCAGCTGCCGCCCACGCTCGACCGCGCCGACGCTGAAGCCCGCGAGGTCGTAGTCGCCGGGCGCATACATCCCCGGCATCTCCGCCGTCTCGCCGCCGATCAGGGCGCAGCCGGCCTGGCGGCAGCCCTCGGCGATGCCGGCGACGACGGTGGCCGCGACGCCGGTGTCGAGCTGCGCGCTGGCGAAATAGTCGAGGAAGAACAACGGCTCCGCGCCCTGGACGAGCAGATCGTTGACGCACATGGCGACAAGGTCGATGCCCACCGTGTCATGCCGGCCGGTGGCGATCGCCAGCTTGAGCTTGGTGCCGACCCCGTCGTTCGCCGCGACCAGCAGCGGATCGGCGTAGCCCGCCGCCTTCAGGTCGAAGAAGCCGCCGAAGCCGCCGAGCTCGGCGTCGGCCCCGGGCCGGGCAGTGGCGCGGGCGAGGGGCGCGATCAGCTTGACCAGCGCGTTGCCGGCAGCGATCGAGACGCCGGCGCCGGCGTAGGTCAGCGGGGCGTCGGGGGGCGGCGCGTCGGTCATGGACCGCGTGTTTAGGCATCACCGCGAGGAAGGGCAAATGCTTGCCGGCCCGGTCGCCATCGGCCAAAGACGGCGGCAATGCATCGCTTTCTGCTCCGGCTGCTCGCGCCCTTCCTGCTGGCCATCCCGGCGGCCGCGGCGCCAATCGGCCCGGGCGCCTTCAAGATCGGCGGCATCGCCGTCGATGTCGCCGCCGCCAACGCCGTTCAGGCCCGCGCCGCCGCCTATCAGCTCGCCGAGCGCCGCGCCTGGCCGCTGCTCTGGGCGCGAATGACCGGCGACACCCCGACCGCTGCGCCCAAGCTGGGCGACGGAGCGATCGAGGCGATGGTCGCCGGCGTCGAGATCGAGCAGGAGCAGTTCTCGACCACGCGTTACATCGGCCGCCTGGCGATCGTCTTCGACCGCGACCGGGCCAGCGGGTTCCTCGGCCAGGGCGCGCAGGCACCGCCGATGCTGCTGCTGCCGGTCCTGATCGACGGCGCCGGGGTTCGCACCGTCTATCAGGCGAAAACGCCGTGGGCGGCGGCCTGGCTGCGCTTCCGCGATGCGGCGAGCGCCCTCGACTATGTCATCCCGGCGGCCAGCGCCGGCGACAATGTCGTCCTCACCGCCTGGCAGGCGCACCGCAGCGACCGGCCGTTGTGGCGCACCGTGCTGTCGCGCTTCCGGGCCAGCGACGTGCTGACCGCCGAAATCCGCCTGACCCGGCAATGGCCGGGCGGGCCGGTGACGGCGATCGCCGTCGCCCGCCACGGCCCTGACGCGGTCGAGCTGGGCCGCGCCGCGTTCCGCGCGGCTGGCCCCGCGGGCGTCGACGCGATGCTCGACGAGGCGGTGCGCGCGGTCGATGCCATCTATGTACGGGCCCTTTCGGCCGGGCAGCTGCAGGCCGAGAAGGGGCTGCAGATCGAGCTGGAGCCGCTGATCGGATCGGAGCCGACGATCGGCGCCGCCGGTCCGGCGAGCACGGGCGGTACCGAGGCCAACGTCGCCACGCCCGACGCGCGCAGCTGGGCCGCGACCGAGGCCGAGCTGAAGGCCGTGCCCGGTGTCACCGGCGTGACCCTGTCGCGGCTCGCCCTCGGCGCGGTGTCGCACATCGTCATCCATCACGGCGACAGCGACGCCAGCCTCGCCTACCACCTCGATCAGCGCGGCTGGCGGCTGGCTCCTGAAGCCGGCGGCGTGCTGTTGCGGCGGCGGCAGGCGGGCGACCCGGTCGTGCCGCCGCCGCCGACCGCCAGCGACCTCGCCGGCGCCGAGGTCATCGCCGAGCCCGATGCCGCCCCGCTCGCCTCGCCGCCTGCGCCCAAGGCGGCCCGGCCGCGGGACCCGCTCGCGCCGCGCTGACGGGGCGTGGAACAGCTGCCGCTGCCGCTCGCCTATCGGCCCGCGTCGGCGGCCGTCGACTTCGTCCGGGCCGAGGCCAACGCCGACGCCGTCGCCTGGCTGGCCGGCGAGCCGGGGCCGCGGACGCTGCTGGTCGGACCGCCGGCGTCGGGCAAGACCCATCTCGGCCGCCTGTTCGCTGCCCGCCACGGCGCGACGCTGATCGACGATGCCGACCGCGAGGACCAGGAACGCCTGTTCCACGTCTGGAATGCCGCCAGCCCGGCGCTGCCGGTACTGTTCACCGCCCGCGGACTGCCGCGATCGTGGGCGACGCTTCCCGACCTTGCCTCGCGTTTGGCGGCGACCCCGACGTTGGTGATCGGCCCGCCTGACGATGCGCTGCTCGGCGCGCTGCTGGTCAAGCAGTTCGCCGACCGCGGGCTCCGCATAGCGCCGGAGGTCGCCGCCTTTGTCACCTTGCGGATCGAGCGTAGTTTCGCAGGTGTTGCCGACGTAGTGGCCCGGCTCGATGCCGCGGCGCTTGCCCGGGGGCGCGACGTCACCGTCCCGCTCGCCCGCGAGGTGCTGGAGGGGCAGGGAGACTGGCTGGACCGGCGCGACCGGGGAGCCTGAGCGGCGCCGCGGCTGAGGCGATTGTTGACGGCTACACCGGTTCGATTCATCGTCGCTGCCGACGGCTGATGGTTACAGGATGGGAGGGGCATCGTGGCGGGCGTGTACGACCGCGCCGTCGATCTGGCGTGGCGCCCGGTTGCGGCGCTTCTCGCCGTGCCCTTGTTCGCGCTTTATTTCGGCGGTGTCGTCGCGGGCTCGGTCGTGCAGGGCATGGTCTGGCCCGGCGCGCACATGGGCTGGCTGCAGCAGGTCGGTGGGATCGTTGCGGTCGTCGTCGGCATCGCGTTGCTCCGCGACCGGCGAACGCTGCTCGCGCTCGTCGTACCGACGCGGGCGTGGGTCGTTCGTGCCGTCCTGACCGGCCTGTCGATCGCGGCGGCCGCAGCGCTGGCGAGCGCGGTCATCGGCGATCCGCCCGTGCGTCACGGCCTCGAGTATTTTGCTTATCAGGCGACGATGCCGGGCCTGAGCGAGGAGCTCGGCTTTCGCGGCCTCGTACTCGGGATCCTGCTGGCCGCGCTGGCTCGACCGGCGACGACAGCGCGGATTGCCGTGATCCTCGTCGTGGCCGCGCTGCCCTTCGCGGCGTTGCACGTCCTCGACCAGAGCGGCCTCAGCCTCGTCGTCCTGTTCGCCTTCACGCTGTACGCCGGGATCGTATTGGGCTGGTTGCGGCTGACGACGGGCTCGCTGCTCGCCACGATCGTCGCGCACAACGTGGCCAACGTCGCCGCCGGCGCCCTCGATCTCGTCCTCCTCGCCGCCCGCTAGCACAGTCACCACGAACCAGTCATCGACCTGTCACATCCCCCGCGCTACAACGCCGCAATGGACTTTGCGCGCAGCTCCCTTCCGGCGCCGGTCGCCGACGGCGTCGTCGACAGCGAGCGCTATTTCAACCGCGAGCTGTCGTGGCTGAGCTTCAACCAGCGTGTGCTGGACGAGGCGGCGAACCCCAGCCATCCGCTGCTCGAACGGCTGCGCTTCCTGTCGATCAGCGGCAACAACCTCGACGAGTTCTTCATGGTCCGCGTCGCCGGCCTGCGCGGCCAGGTTACCGCCGGCATCGAGACGCGCTCGCCCGAGGGAGCGACGCCGGCCGAGCAACTGGCGGCGATCGCGGTCACCGGCGACGCGCTGATGGCCAGCCAGCAGGCGACCTGGGCCGATCTCTGCCAGCGGCTGACGGCGGTCGACTTCCACGTGCTCAAGAGCCCCCAGCTGACCGGCGACGAGCGGGCCTGGCTCGAACGTCACTTTCTCGACCAGGTGTTCCCGGTGCTGACCCCGCAGGCGATCGACCCGGCGCACCCGTTTCCGTTCATCCCCAACAAGGGCTTCAGCCTGATCCTCGAGCTACGCCGCCAGTCCGACGACGAGATCCTGCGCGCGCTGCTGATGCTGCCCGCGATGCTGCCGCGCTTCACCCGCCTGCCGGGCAAGACCGCACGCTACGTCAGCCTGGAGGATACTATCCGGCTGTTCTTCGACCAGCTGTTCCCGGGCTATGAGCTGCTCGGCGACGGCGCGTTCCGCGTCATCCGCGACAGCGACATCGAGGTCGAGGAGGAGGCCGAGGACCTCGTCCGCTTCTTCCAGTCGGCGATCAAGCGACGGCGGCGCGGTGGCGTCATCCGGCTGAAGATCGAGGCGTCGACGCCGCCGGGGCTGCAGGCGCTGGTCCGCGAGGCGCTGACGGTGGGCGAGCGCGAGACGACGGTGGTCACCGGGATCCTCGGCATCGCCGACCTCGGCCAATTGGTTGACGAGGACCGTCCCGACCTCAAATTCGAGCCCTATACGCCGCGCTTCCCGGAGCGCATCCGCGAGCACGGCGGCGACTGCTTCGCCGCGATCCGCGACAAGGACCTTGTCGTCCACCACCCTTATGAGAGCTTCGAGGTGGTTCTCGCCTTCCTGCGCCAGGCCGCGCTCGATCCCGACGTCATCGCCATCAAGCAGACGCTGTACCGCGCCGGCAAGAACTCGCCGATCGTCCGCGCCCTGATCGACGCCGCCGAGGCCGGCAAGTCGGTGACCGCGGTCGTCGAGCTGAAGGCGCGCTTCGACGAGGAGCAGAACCTGATGTGGGCCGCCGCGCTCGAGCGGGCGGGCGTTCAGGTCGTGTACGGTTTCGTCGAGTGGAAGACGCACGCCAAGCTGTCGATGGTCGTCCGCCGCGAGGGGGAGGAGCTGCGCACCTACGTCCACTTCGGCACCGGCAACTACCATCCGGTGACGGCGCGCATCTATACCGACCTGTCGTTCTTCACCGCCGATCCGGTGCTGGCGCGCGACGCGGCGCAGGTGCTCAACTACATCACCGGCTATGTCCAGCCGACGCGGCTGGCGAAGCTCGGCATGAGCCCGCTGACCATGCGGCCCAAGCTCTACGGCCTGATCGACGACGAGATCGCCGCCGCGCGGGCGGGCAAGCCGGCGGCGATCTGGGCCAAGCTCAACAGCCTCGTCGACACCGGCATCATCGAGAAGCTGTACGAGGCGAGCGAGGCCGGGGTGGAGATCGACCTGATCGTCCGCGGCATCTGCTGCCTACGCCCGGGCGTCGCGGGCATGAGCGAACACATCCGCGTCCGCTCGATCATCGGCCGCTTCCTTGAACACAGCCGCATTTTCGCCTTTGCCGCCGGCCATGATTTGCCGTCGCCCCATGCCAAGGTTTTCATCAGCTCGGCCGACTGGATGCCGCGTAACCTCGACCGCCGCGTCGAGGTGCTGGTGCCAATCGAGAACCCGACCGTCCACGCGCAGGTGCTCGATCAGGTCATGCTCGCCAATCTCAAGGACACCGAGCAATCGTGGTCGCTGGATGCCGAGGGGCGCTATGCGCGGATCAGTCGCGGCGCGCATCCGGCGTTCAACGTCCACCATTATTTCATGACCAACCCCTCGCTTTCGGGCCGCGGCACGGCGCTGCGCGGGCATGAAAAGGTACCGCACCTGATGCTTGCCGATACCAGCGAGGGTGCCGCCGGCGAATGAGCATCCTGCCCTCGTTCGGGCGCAAGCCTGCCGTCATCGCTCCGTCCTCCCCCGCCAACGATCTGACTGGCATCATCGACATCGGCTCTAACTCGGTCCGGCTCGTCGTCTATGCCGGGGCGACGCGGACGCCGGCGGTGATCTTCAATGAAAAGGTCATGGCCGGCCTCGGCCGCGGCATCGCCATCGACGGGCGACTGTCCGATACGGCGATGAAGACAGCGGTCACCGCGCTCGCCCGCTTCGCCATGCTGGCGCGCGACATGGGCGTCGGCGATCTTCGTACCGTCGCCACCGCGGCGGTACGCGAGGCGCGCAACGGTCCACGCTTCGTCAACGTGGTGCACGAAGCGTGCGGGCTGAAGATCGAGGTCATCAGCGGTGAAGCCGAGGCGCGAGGTGCGGCGCTGGGCGTCATCGCCGGCATCCCCGGGGCGGACGGGGTCGTCGGCGACCTTGGCGGCGGCAGCCTCGAACTGATCCGCATCGCCGGTGGCGAGGTCCACGACCGCATTTCCCTGCCGATCGGCGCGCTCCGCCTCGACGCCGTGCGGCGGCGCGGCACGCGGGCGCTCAACCTGTTCATCAACACCGCGCTCGAACGGGTGCGATGGGCGGCGAAGGGGGAGGGCAGGCCGTTCTACACCGTCGGCGGCTCGTGGCGGGCGCTGACGCAGCTCCACATCTGGTCGACCGACTATCCGCTGCCCGTCATCCACCAATATGCGATGGAGCCGACCGCGCCGGCGCGTCTCGTCCGCTCCCTTGCGCGTGTCACGCCCAAAACCTTGAAGGACGTGACGTCGATTTCGACCAGCCGCCTGCCTTCGCTACCGGGCGCCGCGCAACTTCTGTCGTCGGTGGTCAAGCGGCTGGGCAGCAGCAGCATCGTCGCCAGCGCCTACGGCCTGCGCGAGGGCCTGCTGTTCGAGCGCATGAGCCCGGCGCTGCAGGCGCAGGACCCGCTGCTCGCCGCCGCCCGTGACGAAGGTGCGCGCCAGGGACGCTTTCCCGAACATGGCGACCTGCTGATGGCGTGGATGGACGACGTCTTCGCCCAGCCGTCGGCGGCAGTGCCCGGCGGCGAAACGCCGGCCATGCGCCGGCTGCGACTGGCGACGTGCCTGCTGAGCGACATCGCCTGGCGGGCGCACCCTGATTTCCGCGCCGAACGGGGTCTCGACATCGCCCTCCACGGCAACTGGGTGGCGATTACGCCGGCGGAGCGGGCGATCCTGGCGGCAGCGCTGGTCGCCTGCTTCGGCGGCCTGCCCGGCACGGTCGAGGCCGCGCGCCTGGCTCGGCTCGCCGATCCCGCCAGCCTGGCCATGGCCCGCGCCTGGGGGCTCGCCCTGCGTCTCGGCCAGCGGCTGACCGGTGGCACCGCCGCGCCTCTGGCCGCCAGCCGGCTGACGGTGGAGGACATGACGTTGGTGCTGACCCTCGCGCCGGGCGACGCGCCGCTGTTCGGCGAGGCGGTGACGCGCCGCCTGCGGGCGCTCGCCTCGATGCTCGGCCTGGGCACGGCGGAGCGGATCGGCTGACCCGCTCCGCCCCGCGCTCTAGTGGCGGAGGTCGTAGCGGTCGGCGTCCATGACCTTGGCAAAAGCCTGCGCGAAGTCGCGGACGAACTTCTCTTTCGCGTCCGCCATCGCATAGACCTCGGCCTGGGCCCGCAGCTCGGAGTGCGAACCGAAGATCAGGTCGACGCGGGTTGCCGTCCACTTCGGCGCGTGCGTGTGGCGGTCGCGGCCGACGAAAGAGTTTTCCGTGCCCGCCGGCTTCCACTCGGTGCTCATGTCGAGCAGGTTGACGAAGAAGTCGTTGGTCAGAACGCCGACCCGGTCGGTGAACACGCCCGCCTCGCTGCCGTGGCTGTTGGCTCCGAGCACGCGCAGACCGCCGACCAGCACGGTCATCTCCGGCGCGCTGAGGTGGAGCAGCTGGGCGCGGTCGACCAGCGCCTCCTCCGGCGCCATGAACTGTTCGCCGCTCCGTCGATAGTTGCGGAAGCCGTCGGAGCGCGGCTCGAGTGGCTCGAACGAGGCGGCGTCGGTTTCGGCTGCGGTGGCGTCGCCGCGACCGGTGGTGACGCGGACGGTAACCTCGACCCCGCCGTCGCGCGCCGCCTTCTCGACCGCGGCGGCACCGCCGAGAACGATCAGGTCGGCGATCGAGACGCTGCCGTGTTCCGCCTTGATGCCTTCCAGCGTGGTCAGCACCTGCGCCAACTGAGCGGGATCATTGACCTCCCAGTCCTTCTGCGGCGCAAGGCGGACGCGGGCGCCGTTGGCCCCGCCACGCTTGTCGCTGTTGCGGAAGGTCGAGGCCGAGGCCCAGGCCGCCGACACCAGCTGCGGCACGGTCAGGCCGCTGCCGAGGATCTTCGCCTTCAGCGCGGCAACGTCGGCGTCGCTCAGCGGCGTGCCGGCGGGAACGCGGTCCTGCCAGATCAGCGGCTCCTGCGGAACAAGCGGTCCGAGATAGCGTGCGACCGGCCCCATGTCGCGGTGGGTCAGCTTGAACCAGGCGCGGGCGAAGGCGTCGGCGAACTGGTCGGGGTTCTCGTAGAAACGCCGGCTGATCTTCTCGTACTCGGGGTCGAAGCGAAGCGCGAGGTCACTGGTCAGCATCCGCGGCGGGTGCGTCTTGCCGGGATCGTGCGCGTCGGGGATGTCGGCCGGCGCGTTCTTCGCCACCCACTGCTTGGCCCCGGCCGGGCTCTGCGTCAGCTCCCAGTCCCACTTGAACAGATTGTCGAAATAGTGGTTCGACCACTGCGTTGGGGTCTGCGTCCAGATCACCTCGGGACCGCCCGTCGTCGTATCGGAGCCGAAGCCGCGGCCGTGGCCGTTGCGCCAGCCGAGGCCCTGGTCCTCGATCGCGCTGCCTTCGGGCTCCGGTCCGATCAGCGACGGGTCGCCGGCGCCATGCGTTTTGCCGAAGGTGTGGCCGCCGGCGATCAGGGCGACCGTCTCCTCGTCGTTCATCGCCATGCGGGCGAAGGTCTCGCGGATGTCGCGGGCGCTGCCCAGCGGGTCGGGGTTGCCGTTCGGTCCTTCGGGGTTGACGTAGATCAGGCCCATCTGCACCGCGCCGAGCTGGTCATGGAGCTGGCGTTCGCCGCTGTAGCGGTCGTCGCCGAGCCATGAGCCTTCCGGCCCCCAGAACAACTCCTCGGGCTCCCAGGTGTCGGGGCGACCGCCGGCAAAGCCGAAGGTCTTGCCTCCCATCGACTCGATGGCGACGTTGCCGACCAGCACGTACAGGTCGGCCCACGACAGATTCGCCCCGTATTTGGCCTTGATCGGCCACAGGAGGCGGCGGGCCTTGTCGAGGTTGGCGTTGTCTGGCCAGGAATTGAGCGGCGCGAAGCGCTGCTGCCCGCCACCGGCGCCGCCGCGGCCATCGGTCGTCCGATAGGTGCCGGCGCTGTGCCAGGCGAGACGGATGAAAAGCCCACCATAGTGACCGAAATCGGCCGGCCACCAGTCCTGCGATTCGGTCATCAGCGCGTGCAGGTCGGCGATCACGGCGTTGAGGTCGAGCTGCCTGAAGGCTTCGGCATAGTTGAAGTCGGGGCCGAGCGGGTTCGACCGGGGGTTGTGCTGGTTCAATCCCTCGAGGCGCAGGTTCTGCGGCCACCAGTCGCGGTTGCGATGGCCGCTAGGGCGCGCAACCGGGCATTTGCTCTGCGTCGAGTTCGTCGATGCGGGCGTCCATGTCGGCTCTCCTTCCCAAGCGCCGGGTCCCTTCGTGCGGCCCGGCGAGTTGTTGCGCTGGCAGGAGACGCCTGCGGGCGTTAGTTGTGAAGTCGATAATTCAGATAAGATAGATCGACCGGGTGACTTATCACGGATGAAATCGCTTGTCCTGCTTTCCGGATTTCCAGGTTCATAGTAGAAGATGCCCGGGTGATCGCGGGGGAGCGACGATGGCCAAAGCCGACTATCTGGAGCTGACCAGCCAGAAGATCCTGGAGAAGGCCTTCAGCGGCTGGGAGTTCGCGGGCTTCACCTTTCCCAAGCCGGGTGTCGCCGATGGCCTGGTTGGCGAGAAATGCATCTCGAAGGCCGTTCAGTACTTCCTCCGCCGCCAGACAGCGGGATCGTGGCAGTCGACCGGGGACGACATCATCGGTTTGCTTTCGGGTCATATCTATTTCACCGCCGAATGCGGCGTGATTAAAAACTCGACCAGCCAGTTCACGATCAAGCTCAGCAAATTTCATCTGACGATGCGGCGTTCGAAATGTCAGGTCTCGATCGACAACAATGGCTCGTCGATCATCACCAGCAAAGAGTCGATCCATATCAACCGCAACACCAATTGGGGTCGAACGGAGAACATCGACGCGCTGGTCGCGGGACTAGGGAACGACATTCAACACGATAGGCCGTTTACCCGCGATGAGGTGCTCGACTTCCTGACGCTTTATCGCAAATATACGAGCCAATACATGGCTACTCTTTCGGACGAGCTGGTCGCGGAGGTGAAGAAGCATCTCACGACGCAACTGAGCCCGATCGTGGTGACCGTCGACAGCGACGAATCAATTCGCGGCCACTGACGCGGCGCCGAAACGTCGCGACGCCGGCCGGCGGCTGTTACCCTTCGAGCGCCGTCATCGTCAGGCGATTGTCGCGAACGGCGAAGCCGAGCCGACCCTCGACGAGCGCCAGCGCATCCTTGCCGAACACGTCGAACCGCCAGCCCGAAAGGATCGTCAGCCCTTCGCGCGTGCCGGCGGCGATGGCATCGAGCTCCTCGCCGCGGGCGATCAGCTTGGGCGCGACATTGGCCTCCTTGGCGCGGATCTTGAGCAGCAGCTTCAGCAGGTCGGCAATCAGCGCTCCCTCGCTCGACAGGCCGGGCCGGGGCGCGTCGCGCGGCGGCATCTCGTCCGACGGCAGCGGTGTCGCCGCCTCCAGCGCGGCCATCAACCGCCGGCCGATGTCGTTCCCCGCCCACGTCTGCGACAGGCCGCGGAAGCGGGCCAGATCGGCCTGGGTCTTCGGCGGGCCGGAGGCGAGTTCGCCCAGCGTCTCGTCCTTGACGATGCGCCCGCGGGGAACGTCCTTGGCCTTGGCCTCGCGCTCGCGCCAGGCGGCGAGCGCCTTCAGCCGGCCGAGAACGTCGGCCTTGCGGCTGCTGATGCGGACCCGCTGCCACGCCGTCTCGGGATCGTTGGCATAGGTCGCGGGATCGCAGACGCGCGCCATCTCGTCATCGAGCCAGGCGCCGCGGCCCGTCTTGCGCAGCTTGGCGACCATCTTGGGGAACAGCGCGGCGAGATGGGTGACGTCGCCGATGGCATAGTCGATCTGCCGCTCGTTGAGCGGCCGCCGCGCCCAGTCGGTGAAGCGGGCGCCCTTGTCGACGGCGATGCCGAGGTACGACTGGACGAGGTTGGTGTAGCTGACCTGCTCGCCCATGCCGAGCGCCATCGCCGCGACTTGCGTGTCGAACAGCGGGCTCGGCGTCTTGCCAGTCAGATTGTAGATGATCTCGAGGTCCTGCCCGGCGGCGTGAAAGACCTTGAGTACGTCGGCGTCGATCAGCAGGTCGAGCAGCGGCTGCAGGTTGATGCCTGGCGCCTTGGGATCGATCGCGGCGGCTTCGTCGCCCCCGGCGATCTGCACCAGGCACAGGTCGGGGAAGAAGGTGTTCTCGCGCATGAACTCGGTGTCGACCGTGACGAAGTCGGCGGCGGCGAGCCGGTCGCAGAGCGCGGCGAGGGTGGCGGTATCGGTGATCAGCGGGTGGATGTGCATGACCCGGCATAGGGTAAGTTGCCCCGCGAGGCCAGATGCCGTGCCGTTTCAGCGCCGCCCGGGAAACACTGCCATCGCAGACAGATCGGCAAGCTTGCGGCGGTGTTCGGCGAGGCTCGGCGCGAGCCGTTCCGCCTCGGCGACCTTGCCCTCGGCGCGGGCGGCGGCGATCGCCGCATCGAGCGCGGCGGCGGCGTCGCGGTGAAATGCGACGCGCCGCTCCTGTGCTCCGATCAGCGCGGTGATCGGTGCGCGGCGGAAGCGCCAGGCGACCGCCAGCGGCGCGGCGAGAGTGACGACCCCGAAGACGGTGGCAAGGGCGGTGATGGCGACCAACGGCGGCTCCTGACGGCACCGGCGAGGCGCCGGCCGCGTCCGCTTCGCACGGATCGGTAGGCGGACGGCGCGGCGCTGATGCCGCTGTGCGCCTGTGCCGCGCTACCCAGCTCGTTAGTTGAGGGGCTGGGTGATTTTGTCCATGGTCGCCGTCACCTGCGGCGGGCTGGACGCGGCGGCGACGATCGTCGCCGGAATGGCGATCAGGACGGCGAGGGCGAGCGCGCGCTTCATCGGATCTCCGCGAACAGGAGTAGCGATCTAGCCCGCAAATCCGTGACGCCGCGACGAAGCTTTTCTTGATCCCGGGCAACCCGTCAGAGTCGTCCGACGAACTGCGGTACGGCCGACCGGACGGAAGCAGGCAAGCCTTGTTGCTCCGGTCGCCGGCTGGGAAACTTGACATCGCCGGGGTGAGGGTGTGTCAGCGCGGCCAAAACCCGGACGGAACCCCCATGCACGCCTATCGTACCCACACCTGCGCCGACCTTCGCGCCGCGACGCCGGCGCGACCGCCCGCCTGTCGGGCTGGGTCCATCGCAAGCGCGACCATGGCGGGGTGCTGTTCGTCGACCTGCGCGATCATTACGGCCTGACCCAGATCGTCGCCAACGTCGGCAGCGCCGCCTTCGAGGTGCTCGACCGGCTCCGCGCCGAGAGCGTCGTGACGGTCACCGGCGAGGTCGTCGCGCGCGCCCCCGAGGCGATCAACCCGAAGATGCCGACCGGCGAGATCGAGTTGCGCGCCGCCGAGGTCATCGTCCAGTCGCGCGCCGACGAGCTGCCGCTGCCGGTCGCCGGCGAGGCCGACTATCCCGAGGACATCCGCCTCAAGTACCGCTTCCTCGATCTGCGCCGCGAGCGGCTGCACCGCAACATCATGCTGCGCTCGAACGTCATCGCCTCGCTCCGCCGGCGCATGATCGAGCAGGGCTTCACCGAATTCCAGACGCCGATCCTGACCGCGTCGTCAGCCCCGAAGGCGCGCGCGACTTCCTCGTCCCGAGCCGCGTCCATCCGGGCAAATTCTACGCGCTGCCGCAGGCGCCGCAGATGTTCAAGCAGCTGCTGATGGTCGCCGGCTTCGACCGCTATTTCCAGATCGCGCCGTGCTTCCGCGACGAGGACGCCCGCGCCGACCGTTGCCCGGGCGAGTTCTACCAGCTCGATTTCGAGATGAGCTTCGTCACGCAGGACGACGTCTTCGCCGCGATCGAGCCGGTGCTGGCGGGCGTGTTCGAGGAGTTCGCCGGCTTCGGCCGCGAGACGCCATGGACGGTGACGCCGGCGCCGTTCCCGCGCATTCCGTATGCCGAATCGATGCTCAAGTACGGCAACGACAAGCCCGATCTGCGCAACCCGATCGAGATCGTCGACGTCACCGATCATTTCCGCGGCTCGGGCTTCGGGCTGTTCGCCGGATGGTCGAGGCGGGCGCGGTGGTCCGCGCCATCCCCGCGCCGGGAGCGGGAACGCGACCGCGCAGCTTCTTCGACGACATGAACAGCTGGGCACAGGCGCGAGGGCTGGGCCGGGCTCGGCTACATGAACCTCAAGGACGGCGTCGCCGGCGGCCCGATCGCCAAGAACCATGGCGAGGAGGCGACGGCGAAGCTGGTCGCCGCGCTCGGCCTCGGCCCCGACGACGGCGTGTTCTTCGCCGCCGACGCGCCGCCAAGGCGGCCAAGCTCGCCGGGCCTCGCGCGGACCAAGATCGGCACCGACCTCGGGCTGATCGAGCAGGGCGCGTACAAGTTCTGCTGGATCGTCGACTTCCCGATGTTCGAGTATGACGAGGAGGCGAAGAAGATCGACTTCAGCCACAACCCGTTCTCGATGCCGCAGGGCGAGCTGGAGGCGCTCGAGACCAAGGACCCGCTCGACATCCTCGCCTACCAGTACGACATCGTCTGCAACGGCGTCGAGCTGTCGAGCGGCGCGATCCGCAACCACCGGCCCGAGATCATGTACAAGGCGTTCGAGATCGCCGGCTACGCCCGCGACCAGGTCGACCGCGACTTCGCCGGCATGATCAACGCCTTCAAGTTCGGCGCGCCGCCGCACGGCGGCATCGCCCCGGGCGTCGACCGCATCGTCATGCTGCTGGCCGACGAGCCCAACATCCGCGAGGTCATCGTCTTCCCGATGAACCAGAAGGCCGAGGACCTGATGATGAACGCGCCGAGCGTGGTGCCGGCGAAGCAGCTGCGCGAACTGCATATCCGGACGGTGGAGTGAGCAAGCTCCGCCTGAACGACTTCGAGGACGCGCCGGAGGTCAAGCGGGCCGACTACGACGCGCGCCTGCTCGAGCTGCAGTACGAGCTCCAGCTGATCCAGGCGGCCTACATCACGCAGGGCCTGCGCGGCATCGTCGCCGATCGAGGGCTGGGACGCGCGCGGCAAGGGCGGGCTGATCCAGCGGCTGACCGCCGAGCTCGACCAGCGCTTCACCAACGTCTGGTCGATCGGCGCGCCGACCAAGGAGGAGCTCGAGCACCATTTCCTCTGGCGCTTCTGGCAGCGAGCTGCCGGCGAGGCGCGAGATCGCCGTGTTCGACCGCACCTGGTACGGCCGGGTGCTCGTCGAGCGCGTCGACAAGCTTGACCGCCGAAGCCGCGCTGGAAGCGCGGCTATGACGAGATCAACGACTTCGAGGCGCCGCAGCTCGCCGACGGGGTGCGCATCGCCAAGCTGTTCCTCCACATCACGCCGGAGGAGCAGGACAAGCGGCTGCGCGAGCGGCTCGAGACGCCGTACAAGCGCTGGAAGACCGGCCTCGACGACTATCACAACCGGGCGCATGCGCGACGCCTATATCGAGGCGTACGAGGACATGTTCGACGCGACTGCGACGCGGTGCCGTGGACGGTGATCGCCGCCGACGACAAGAAGACGGCGCGGATGGCGGGGCTGGAGGCGGCGATCGCGGCGTTGGGGGAGGGGGTCGACCTGACCTATCCGCCGGTCGATCCGGAGCTGCGGGCGGTGGCGGAGAAGGCGCTGGGGGTGAGGCTCGACCTCTGATCGCGGGCGGCAGGCCCGGGCGAAGGTCACACGAAGGTCACGCCCGCGTCGTCGTTTGCAAGCATCGCTCCCCCCACGGCAAACGACCGGCCGTGCGCTGACGCGACGCGACGCGATGATACGCCAAGTCGGTCGGTGTAGGACAGCGCCGAAGCCGCGCCGCCGCTGATCCCCACGCCGCCCGCGCTAGCCCGCCGTCCGCTTGCCCAGATAGGCGCTCAGCCGGTTGGTCGCCGGCATCGTCGCCGTCGCCGGGTGGAGGATGTCGTAGACCACGGCATTGGCCAGCACGCGCTGGACATAGTCGCGGGTCTCGCTGAACGGGATCAGCTCGACCCAGTCGACGAGATCGGCGCCCGGGCAGGCGGGGGTCGCCGTTCATGGCGATGAAGCGGCGGACATTGCCCGGCCCGGCGTTGTAGGCAGCGACCGCGAGCAGGTGCGAGCCGCCGAGGTTGTCGCGGATGCGCGCGTAATAGGCCGCGCCCAGCGTGACGTTGAACACCGGATCGTCGGTCAGGCGCGCGGTCGCATAGGGCAGGCCGAGCTTCGCCGCCGTCTCGGCCGCGGTGGCGGGCAGCAGCTGCATCAGCCCGCGGGCGTTCGCCGCACTGATCGCGGCGCGGTCGAACTGTGTCTCCTGCCGGCTGATGGCGTGGACCATCGTCCACCTCGCCGCCAGCTCGGGCGGCAGCGCCAGCATCGGATAGGCGGCGTCGAGCAGCGCCAGCTCGCCCTCCAGCCGCGCCGCCTTGCCGGTCAGCACGCCGAGGTCGGGCCGGTCGAGGCTGCGGCCGAGATCGACCAGCAGGCGCTGCTCGGTCGGGCGTCTCGGCGCGCTCGACCAGCGCCTTCAGGAACAGCGTCTGCCGGCCGCGGTCGCCGATCTCGCCGAGCTCGCGGGCGATCGCGGACCAGCTCGTCGCGTTCGAAGGTGCTGCGCGCGCGCCGGGTCGGGCACGACGGGCGTCGCCGCCGGCAGGCTCAGCGTCGGGCCGAGGTGCTCGGCTGCGAGCTGGCCGTAATAATAATCGGCATGGGTCGCGGCGGCGGCATAATAAGAGCGGCGCGTCCTGCCCGGCGGCCTCGGCGGCGCGGCCCGACCAGTATTCGCCGCGCGCCTGGCTGACCGGCGTCTGCGCCGCGTCGGTCACCCGCTCGAAATGGGTCAGCGCGTCGGCCGGGTGGTCGAGGCGGCGCAGCGCCAGCCAGCCGGCGAACCATTCGGTGTCGATCAGCGCCTGGCGCTCAGCGAGGCTGTGCTCGTCGAGCAGGCGGCCGAGCGGAAAGGCGGCGTGGCCCGCGGCGATACGGTAGGCGAGGTCGAACTGGCCGTCGCGCATCGCCCCGCGGGCCAGCTCGAGGCGCAGCTTGAGCCACGCCTCGGGATCGGCGACCAGCCCGGGCGGCACCGGCATAGCCGGCCATCACCTGCCGCGCCGCGGCGAGGTTGCCGGCGCGCTTGGCGGCGTTCGCCGCGGTCGAACAACAGGCCGGCGTCGCCGCGCTGCGCCGGGGTCAGGCCGCCAGCGCCGCGTCGCCGGCGCCCTGCTTCGATCGCGAGGCGGGCCGCGGCGAGTGCCCGCGCATCGCTGCGCACCAGCGTCAGCATCCGCGCCGCCGCGCTCGTCTCGCCGCGCCACAGCAGGCGGTCGAGCCGCGCGGCGTGGTCGGCGGGCGTCAGCGCCGTGCCGAATTCGGCGAGCAGCTGCGCTCTCGCTCGACCGCATCGAGCCCGCCCGCCGTCCACGCCGCCCGCGCGTCGGCCGCGGCGCAGCGCCGCATCGCCGGTCGCGCGCCGCGCCTCGGCGAGGCGGAAGCGCGCGTAGGCCGACAGCGGCGGAAAGGCGCGGAAATAGTCGAGCCGCGCCGCCGGCGGGACGCTGTCGTCGATCAGCTTCTCGGCGCGGCGCCGCAGCGTCGTCTCCGCCGGCCAGCCGCGATGGGCGCGGAGGAAGGCGGCGAGTTCGGCGAAGCTGGTCGGGCCGTTGTCGCGGCGCAGGCGGTCCCACTGGACGACGGCGTCCATCGCCGGGTCGGTCGCCGGGTTGACCTCGGGCGACAGCGGCAGCGTGGCGAAGCGCCCCGCCGCCGTCTCGGCCAGCCGCGCCGCATACAGCGCCCGCATGCCCGGCGTCAGCGCCGCCGCGGTCGATCCGGCGAGCAGCAGGAGGGGCAGGGCGAAGCGGAGTTTGCTGGACAAGCCGCGCCGGCGGTCCATATCACGCGGGATACTCATGCGCGCCTGACTATCGGCAAGGGCGCGACGGCGGAAGGCGATAATGTTTCACGGCTCGATCCCGGCGCTCGTCACGCCGTTCACCGCCGCCGGCGCGGTCGACTTCGCCGCGTTCGAGGCCTTCGTCGACTGGCAGATCGCGAGGGGTCGAGCGCGCTGGTGCCGTGCGGCACGACCGGCGAGTCGGCGACGCTGTCGATCGCCGAGCACAAACGTCGTCTCCGCCTGCGTGGCGGCGGCAGCCGGGCGGGCGCCGGTGATCGCCGGCTGCGGCTCGAACGACACCGCCGCGCGCTCGCCCACATGCGGCACGCGCAAGACGCCGGAGCCGCGGCGGCGCTGGTCGTCGTGCCGTATTACAACAAGCCGAGCCAGGCCGGGATGCTCGCCCATTTCACCCATCTCGCCGACGCACTGCGACCTGCCGATCGTCATCTACAACATTCCCGGGCGCTCGGTCGTCGACATGAGCGTCGAGACGATGGCGCGTCTGGCCGAGCTGCCCGACGGATCATCGGCGTCAAGGACGCGACCGGCGTCCTGCGCGGGTATCGGCGCAGCGGGCGGCGTGCGGGCCGGACTTCTGCCAGCTGTCGGGCAACGACGACATGGCGCTCGGCTTCATGGCGATGGGCGGGGCGGGCTGCATCTCGGTCACCGCCAATGTCGCGCCGGCGCTGTGTGCCGAATTCCAGGCGGCGTGCGCGACGGGCGACTATCGCGCCGCGCTGGCGCTGCAGGACCGGCTCTATCCCGCTCCACGACGCGCTGTTCGCCGACGCCAGCCCCGGCCCGACCAAATACGCGCTCGACCGCCTCGGCCGCATGGGGCCGACGACGCGCCTGCCGATCACGCCGCCGTCGGACGCCGCGCGGGCCCGCGTCGACGCGGCGCTTGCCCATGCCGGGCTCGCCTGATGGCCCGCCCACCCGTCGCCACCGGCATCAAGGCCAAGATCGTCGCCGAGAACCGCAAGGCCCGCTTCGAATATTTCATCGACGACGTCGTCGAGGCCGGCATCGCGCTGGCCGGGACCGAGGTCAAGGCGCTGCGCCAGGGCGAGGGCTCGATCGCCGAGGCCTATGCCGAGCTGAAGGACGGGCAGATGTGGCTGGTCAACGCCAACATCCCCGAATTCAGCCACGGCAACCGCTTCAACCACGAGCCCAAGCGCCCGCGCAAGCTGCTGCTCCACGCCCGCCAGATCAGCCGGATGAACGGCGCGGTGACGCGCCAGGGCATGACGCTGATCCCGCTGATGATCTACTTCAACGACCGCGGCATGGCCAAGGTCGAGCTGGCGCTGGCCAAGGGCAAGAAGCTGCACGACAAGCGCGAGACCGAGAAGGCGCGCGACTGGAAGCGCGACGCCGCGCGCATCCTGCGCGACCGCGGTTGACCGTTCGTCAACCGCCCCGTGGCTAGACTGGCTGATGGCTGAGGACCAGGCAGCGTCGGGCAGAGGGGACTGGCCGGCCCCCTTTGCCATCGGCATGGCGTCGCAGACGGTCGGCATCATCGAGGGGCTGCCGCTCGGCATCGCCGTGCTCGACATGGACGGCGTCTGCACCCAGACCAACCGCACCTTCACCGAGACGGTCGGCTGCGACTGCACCGGCGGCGAGGGCGTCCTCGGCCTGGCCGTGCCCGCCGACCGGCCGGTGCTCGCCCGCGCCATCCGCGATACGCTCGACTGGCGTCATGACCGGGTCGACTGTCCGATCCGGCTCGTCGCCCGGCCGGATCAACCATCGATCGTCACCGTCGTCCGCGCGCCCGCCGGCTGGGGCTTCGGCGCCCTCGTCGCCGTCCGTGACATCCGCGAGCAGATCCGCCTCGAACGCCAGGTCGCGCAGGCGACGAAGATGCAGGCGGTGGGTCAGCTCGCCGGAGGCGTCGCGCATGACTTCAACAACATCCTGACCGCCGTTCTCGGCCTCTGCCAGCAGCTTCTCGACCGCCACCCGCCCGGCAGCACCGATTACGACGATCTCGAGCAGATCCGTCAGAACGGAATCCGCGCTGCCGAACTCGTCGGCCAGCTGCTCGCCTTCTCGCGCCAGCAGACGTTGCGGCCGCAGGTCGTCGCGGTGGCCGAGGTGGTGGCCGGCGTCACGCCGCTGCTGCGGCAGATGATCGGCCCCGACATCGACCTGCGCATCGACACGGCGCAGGACGGCAGCGTCGTCCTGGCCGACCGTGGGCAGCTCGAGCGCGTCCTGACCAACCTTGCCGTCAACGCCCGGGATGCGATGGACGGCCGCGGCCGGCTGACGATCGCCGCCCGCACGGTGCCGGCGCGTGACGTGGCGGCGCTCGGTCACGCCGTCATGCCGGCGATCGATCTCGTCGCGCTGACCGTCAGCGACACCGGCAGCGGCATCGCGCCCGAGATCGCCGGCAAGATCTTCGAACCCTTCTTCACCACCAAGCCGATGGGCAAGGGCACGGGTCTCGGCCTGTCGACCGTCTACGGGATCGTCAAGCAGACCGGCGGCTTTGTCTTCGCCGAGCCGGCGCCGGGCGGAGGCACCTGTTTTGCCGTCTACCTGCCGGCCGCCGCGCCGGTGTCGGCGACGCCGGCGACCGCTGAGCCGCCGGAGCGGCCCGGGCGGCCGGCGCTGCGCGGTACCGTGCTGTTGGTCGAGGACGAGCGCGCCGTCCGGATGATCGTCGAGCGTGTGCTGCGCCGCAGCGGCCTCGACGTCCTCGCCGCCTGCGACGGCATCGCCGCCCTTGAACTGTTCGACGACGCCGCGGTCGACGTCCTCATCTCCGACGTCGTCATGCCCGGCCTCGACGGGGTCGAACTGCTCGAGCGGATGCGCGAACGGCGCCCGGGGCTGCCGGTCGTGCTGATGTCGGGTTATGCCGAGCCGCCGCAGCGCCGCGCCCTCGACGACGCCGGTGCCGTTTTCCTCGCCAAGCCCTTCGCGGCCGACGATCTGCTCGCCGCGGTCGCGGCGGCCCTTTCGCCACAAACGGTTGCCCCGCCCGCAGCTTGACACGGCGGCGGCGCGGCGTATCCGTGTCGCCAGTCCGGAGAACGACGCCACGCGATGACCGCGACCGCAGCAGCCACCAACGTCCGCGCGCGCCGGGTTCTCGTCATCGAGGACGAGGTGCTGATCGCGATGGTCCTCGAGGACATGCTCGACATCCTCGGCCATGTCGTCGTCGGCACGTCGTCGACCCTTGCCGAGGCGGAGGCGGCGATCGCCGCGGGCGGCTTCGACGTCGTCATCGCCGACGTCAACCTCGGCGCCGATTCGATCTATCCGCTGGCCGACCGGGTGGTCGCGGCAGGCGTCGACCTGATCCTGGCGACGGGATCGCACCGCGATACCCTGCCGGCGCGGTTCACCGCGGTGCCCGTGCTCGAAAAGCCCTATGCCCTGGCCGCGATCGAGGCGGCGTTCGTGCAGATCGGCTAGTTCTCCTCTTGTTCTACCGGAACGAAAATGGTACGCCGGGTTCCTGAGGCAGGGAGAACGGCGATGGCGGCAGCACTGAAGGTTGTGGGCGGGGACATGGACAAGGCCAAGGCGCTCGAGGCGGCGCTCGCGCAGATCGACCGCGCCTTCGGCAAGGGCTCGGCGATGAAGCTCGGCAGCCGCGAGGCGATGGAGATCGAGAGCATCTCGACCGGCAGCCTCGGGCTCGACATCGCGCTCGGCATCGGCGGCCTGCCGCGCGGACGGGTCATCGAGATCTACGGCCCGGAAAGCTCGGGCAAGACGACGCTCGCCCTGCACGCCATCGCCGAGGCGCAGAAGAACGGCGGCACCGCCGCCTTCGTCGATGCCGAGCATGCGCTCGACCCGATCTATGCCAAGAAGCTGGGCGTCAACATCGACGAGCTGATCGTGTCGCAGCCCGACACCGGCGAGCAGGCGCTCGAGATCGTCGACACGCTGGTCCGCTCGAACGCGATCGACGTGCTGGTGATCGATTTGGTCGCGGCGCTGGTGCCGCGCGCCGAGATCGAGGGCGAGATGGGCGACAGCCACGTCGGCCTGCAGGCGCGGCTGATGAGCCAGTCGCTGCGCAAGCTGACCGGCTCGATCAGCCGCTCGCGCTGCATCGTCATCTTCATCAACCAGCTGCGGATGAAGATCGGCGTGATGTACGGCAATCCCGAGACGACGACGGGCGGCAACGCGCTCAAGTTCTACGCCAGCGTCCGCCTCGACATCCGCCGCACCGGCGCAGATCAAGGACCGCGACGAGATCGTCGGCAACACCACCCGGGTCAAGGTGGTCAAGAACAAGGTCGCGCCGCCGTTCAAGCAGGTCGAGTTCGACATCATGTACGGCGAGGGCATCTCCAAGATCGGCGAGATCCTCGACCTCGGCGTCAAGGCCGGCGTCGTCGAGAAGTCGGGCGCGTGGTTCAGCTACGATTCGATCCGCATCGGCCAGGGCCGCGAGAACGCGAAGAAGTATCTCAAGGAGAACCCCGAGGTCCGCGACCGGATCGAGAAGGCGGTGCGCGACAATGCCGCCGGGCTGGCGAGGCGCTGATGGTCGGCCCGTCGCCCGACGACGACGCCGAGATGTGAGGGTCGCGGTCGGCGCCATCCTGCGCCGGACCGTGCCGGCCGTGCGGCGAGCTTGAGGTGCGCTGCGCCCTCGCCTAAGTCTGGCGCATGACTACCACTAACGAAATCCGCCGGAGCTTCCTCGACTTTTTCGGCGCGGCCGGCCACCATGTCGTGCCCTCGGCGCCGCTGGTGCCGCAGAACGATCCGACGCTGATGTTCGTCAACGCCGGCATGGTGCCGTTCAAGAACGTCTTCACCGGGCTGGAGACGCCGCCCTATCCGACCGCGGCATCGGCGCAGAAATGTGTCCGCGCCGGCGGCAAGCACAACGACCTCGACAATGTCGGCTATACCGCCCGGCACCACACCTTCTTCGAGATGCTGGGCAATTTCTCGTTCGGCGAGTATTTCAAGGAACAGGCGATCGAGCATGCCTGGACCTGCTGACCACGCGTCTGGGGCATCGACCCCGAACGCGCTGACGGTCACCGTCTATCACACCGACGACGAAGCGTTCGACCTGTGGCGCCGGATCGCCGGCCTGCCGGACGAGCCGCATCATCCGCATCGCCACGACCGACAATTTCTGGTCGATGGGCGACACCGGCCCGTGCGGGCCGTGCAGCGAGATCTTCTTCGACCACGGCGACCATATCGCGGGCGGACCGCCGGGATCGCCGGACGAGGACGGCGACCGCTTCGTCGAGATCTGGAACCTCGTCTTCATGCAGTACGAACAGGTCGACGCGGCGACGCGCCTCGACCTGCCGCGGCCGTCGATCGACACCGGCATGGGGCTCGAGCGCATCGCCGCCGTCCTCCAGGGCGTCCATGACAATTACGATACCGATACCTTCAGGACCCTGATCGCGGCCAGCGGCGCGCTGACGGGCACGCCGACGACCGGGGCGACGCAGGCCTCGCACCGGATCATTGCCGACCATCTGCGGACCAGCGGCTTCCTGGTCGCCGACGGCGTGCTGCCGGCCAACGAGGGGCGCGGCTATGTCCTGCGACGGATCATGCGCCGGGCGATGCGCCATGCCCATCTGCTGGGCGCGGCCGAGCCGCTGATGCATCGTCTCGTGCCGACCCTCGTCGCCGAGATGGGCGCGGCCTATCCCGAGCTGCTGCGCGCGCAGCCGCTGATCGAGGCAACGCTGGCGCAGGAAGAGACACGTTTCCGGACGACCCTCGACAACGGCCTGCGCCTGCTCGACGACGCCGCGGGATCGCTGGCGGCAGGGGATACCCTGCCCGGTGCGGTCGCCTTCCGCCTCTACGACACCTACGGCTTCCCCTACGACCTGACCGAGGACGCGCTGCGCGACCGCGGCATCGCCGTCGACCGCGCCGGCTTCGACGCCGCCATGGCCGAGCAGCGCCGCGCGGCGCGCGCGGCGTGGACCGGATCGGGCCAGGCGGCTCGGCGGCGGTGTGGTTCGACATCCTCGACGAGGTCGGCGCGACCGAGTTCACCGGCTATTCGGGTGACACCGCGCAGGGGCAGGTCGTGGCGCTGGTCAAGGACGGCGTCCGCGTTGCCGCCGCCGACGCCGGCGACAGCATCGCCGTCATCACCAACCAGACGCCGTTCTACGGCGAATCGGGCGGTCAGGCGGGCGACGCCGGCACCATGACTGCCCCGGGCCTGACCTTCGCCGTCGCCGACACGGCCAAGCAGCTGGGCAAGCTGCACGTCCATCTCGGCACGGTCGGCGAGGGCCGCATCGCGGTCGGTGACACCGTGACGCTGGCCATCGATGCCGAGCGCCGGGCGCAGCTGCGCGCCAACCACTCGGCGACGCACCTGCTCCACGCCGCCCTTCGCGAACGCCTCGGCGCCGCACGTCACGCAGAAGGGGTCGCTCGTCGCCCCCGACCGGCTGCGCTTCGACTTCAGCCACCCCAAGGCGCTGACCCGCGCCGAGCTCGACGCGGTCGAGGCCGACGTCAACCGCCACATCCGCGAGAACACGCCCGTCGAAGACGCGCCTGATGACGCCCGACGCGGCGATCGCGGCCGGGGCCATGGCGCTGTTCGGCGAGAAATACGGCGACGAAGTCCGCGTCCTCAGCATGGGCCGCGCCGGCGACACGGCGAATTACTCGACCGAGCTGTGCGGCGGCACGCACGTCGCCGCGCTGGGCGACATCGCCCTGTTCAAGATCGTCGGCGAATTGGCGCGTCGCCAGCGGCGTCCGCCGCATCGAGGCGCTGACCGGCGAAGCGGCGCGGACCTTCCTGACCGAGCAGGAGGACCGGCTCAAGGCGGCGGCCGCCGCGCTGAGGAGCCGCCCCGACGAGGTACCCGACCGCGTCGCGGCGCTGGTCGACGAGCGCCGCCGGCTCGAGCGCGAACTGGCCGAGGCGAAGAAGGCCCTCGCCCTCGCCGGGCCGCGCGCCGGCGGCGAGGCGTCGGGCGCGGCGATCGAGCAGGTCGCCGGCATCGGCTTCGTCGGCCAGGTCGTCGACGGCATCGAGGCCAAGGCGCTGCGCGGTCTCGTCGACGACGCCAAGGCGCGGCTCGGCAGCGGCGTCGCCGTCATCGTCGCGATCAACGCCGGCCGCGCCGCGGTCGCCGTCGGCGTGACCGACGACCTGACAGCCCGGATCAGCGCCGTCGACCTCGTCCGCGCCGCCGCGGCGGCGCTCGGCGGGCAGGGCGGCGGCGGCCGGCCCGACATGGCGCAGGCCGGCGGGCCGGACGGGGCGAAGGCCGCCGACGCGGTGGCGGCAGTGCGGTCGCGCTCTAGCAGGGCGCGCCGTCGCCGCCTGAGGCGCGGCTCAACTCTAGCGGTCCGGTTTGCCACGCGGCAGGCCTCGTTGCTTCCGCTCGGCCCGGCGCACGTGCCCGTGCTTTCCACCGTGCGGCGATGCCAGCGGTGGGTCGACCCTATTTGACACGCCGTCGGCCGTGCCAAAGTGCGATCGATGCTGCTGCGAAACGTCCTGTGCGGCCGCCGCTGCGGTGCTGATCGCGGCGTCGGAGGCGCCGCTCGACTGGGCTTTCCCCCCGGCAGGACCGAAGCCCGCGGCTGCGGTCACGCCACATCGAGCATCTCCCGGGGCATCGCGCAGTTTCCCGGAGACGGCCCTGCTGACATGCGCATGCCCTGGACGTTCGGACGAGCACCGCCGCGCGCCGCGCGCGGTCGCTGGCCGGGACCGCGGAGCCTTCGCCTGCGGCTACTGCCACCGGTGAACGGCGCCGGGCGGAGCGAGAACGCGCAGCTCGCGGCCTGCCGGTGGACTATATCGAGGAACAGGTTAAGGCTTTCGCCGCCGGTACGCAGCTCGGCCATTCCGCCGACCGACCGAATTATGGCAGCCGTCGGTCAAGCCGCCGACTCCAGTGCCGCCGTAGCTGTCCGCCATGCGCGGGTCTCGAGCGGCGGTGCTCCTCAACGCAGCGATCTGCTACCGCCGTCGATGGCGCGCAGGCCCTCGGACGCCGGATCATCGAGGGCGCGACTCGGCGGCGCGCCTCACGACCCGCTGTCGATCTCCTATTGCCGTCGCGCTGCCGGTGCGACGATGGCCAGCACGGGACCGCCGATGTTCCCGCCTGCACGTCACCACACGGCTCGCCATCGGTGGGGAATCGCCCCATGTCCGCTCGCCGCTTCCGAGCGCGCACCCGAAACACCGGCGCCGCGATGCAGGTCGCCATGCCAACTCAGCGACGATCAGATGATCGATCTTGCCGCCTATCTCGGCAGCCGCCCTACAGCGCGAGAGACGGCCTCGCTGGCCAAGCCGAAGCCCTCCCGGTACGCGGCGGCGCGTCACGGCGGGAAGGGAACAGCGCACCGCCCGCCGTCGGCGCGCTTACGCCATCGCCGCGTCGAGGTTCGCCCGCACCGCGGCGAAGAACTGTTCCGTCGTCATCCACGCCTGGTCGGGGCCGATCAGGATGGCGAGGTCCTTGGTCATCTTGCCCTGTTCGACCGTCTCGACGCAGATCCGCTCCAGCGTCTCGGCGAAGCGGGTGACCTCGGGCGTTCCGTCGAGCAGGCCGCGATGCTTGAGCCCGCCAGTCCAGGCGAAGATCGAGGCGATCGGATTGGTGCTGGTCGGCATGCCCTGCTGGTGCATGCGGTAATGGCGGGTGACGGTGCCGTGCGCGGCTTCGGCCTCGACCGTCTTGCCGTCGGGCGTCAGGAGCACGCTGGTCATCAGCCCGAGCGAGCCGAAGCCCTGCGCGACCATGTCCGACTGGACGTCGCCGTCATAGTTCTTGCACGCCCAGATGAAGTTGCCCGACCACTTCAGGGCGCTGGCGACGAGGTCGTCGATCAGGCGGTGTTCGTAGACGAGCCCGCGCTTGAGATAGTCCGCCTTGAACTCGCGGACGTAGATCTCCTCGAACAGGTCCTTGAAGCGGCCGTCATAGGCCTTCAGGATCGTGTTCTTGGTCGACAGATAGACCGGCCAGTTGCGCTGTAGTCCGTAGTTCAGGCAGGCGCGGGCGAAATCGCGGATCGAATTGTCGAGGTTGTACATGCCCATGGCGACGCCGGGCGAGGGATAGTGGAAGACCTCGTGCTCGATCTCCTGCCCATCGTCGCCGGTCCATTTCATCGTCAGCCGGCCAGGGCCGGGGACGAGGAAGTCGGTGGCGCGGTACTGGTCGCCGAAGGCGTGGCGGCCGACGACGATCGGGCTGGTCCAGCCGGGCACCAGGCGCGGCACCGACTGGATGACGATCGGCTCGCGGAAGACGACCCCGCCCAGGATGTTGCGGATCGTCCCGTTGGGCGACTTCCACATCTTCTTCAGCCCGAATTCGGCGACGCGCGCCTCGTCGGGAGTGATCGTCGCGCACTTGACGCCGACGCCGTGCTTGATGATCGCGTTCGCCGCCTCGACGGTGACGCGGTCGTCGGTGGCGTCGCGATGCTCGATGCCGAGGTCGAAATAGATCAGATCGACGTCGAGATAGGGCAGGATCAGCTGCTCGCGGATCCAGGCCCAGATGATCCGGGTCATCTCGTCGCCGTCGAGCTCGACGACGGGGTTCTGCACCTTGATCTTGGCCATGGCGTCCTCAGCGAATTCCGCGCGACCTCTAGGGTGCCAGCCGTCCGCCGGTCAACGCTTGACGCGCGCGGCGAGCTCGTCGAGGTCGATCGCTTCGGTCAGGGCGAACAGCCCGGGGTAGGCGAAGCCGGCGCGGTCGAGGTGGCCGAGCAGGTTGCCGAACGGGCGCCAGAAGGGTCCGCCGAGCAGCCAGATCGGCTTGTCGTGAAGGCCGAGGTTGCGCCAGGTCATGACCTCGAACAGTTCGTCCATGGTGCCGATGCCGCCGGGCAGGACGACGATGGCGTCGGAGCGGGCGAACATCGCCGCCTTGCGTTCGTGCAGCGTGGCGGTGACGATCCGCTCGCTGAGCCCATCCTGGGCCACTTCGGCGGCGACCAGGCATTCGGGAATGACGCCGACGACGCGGCCGCCGCCGGCCAGGGCCGCGCGGGCGGCCAGCCCCATCAGCCCGTTCGCGCCGCCGCCATAGACGAGCGTGACGCCGAGTGCGGCGCACAGGCCACCGAGATCGGCAGCCAGTGTCGCGAACGCCGGCTCGGCTCCCGCCTTCGAACCGCAGAACAGGCAGAGTGCGGCGATGCCCATGACGTTTCCCCCTCGCCGCGCTGTGGCAGCCGCCGGCCGCATTGTCACTAAGGCCGCGCCGGCCTAAGTGGATTACATGGCTACGACAGAGACCAACCTCCCGGCGACGGCGAAATACCAGCTGCCGCCGATGCACCCTGAAGGTCGCAAGTTCGTCGGCGCGGCGGCGGTGGTGACGCTGATCGCCGGCTTCGGCCTGCACTGGACGACGGTCGGCTGGCTGCTGGCGCTGCTGACCGGGTGGATCGCGCTGTTCTTCCGCGATCCGGCGCGGACGACGCCGGTGGGCGACGACCTGCTGATCTCGCCGGCCGATGGCATGGTCAGCATGGTGGCGACGGTTGCCATCCCGCGCCAGCTCGCCGGCGACGGTGCGCTCGGCGAGTTGGTGGCGACGCGGGTGTCGATCTTCATGAACGTGTTCGACGTCCACGTGAACCGCGCGCCGTGCGCCGGCACGGTCAGCCGCATCGTCTACGTGCCGGGCAAGTTCCTCAACGCCGACCTCGACAAGGCGTCCGACGACAACGAGCGGCAGTATTTCCTCATCGAGCGCGGCGATGGGACCCGCGTCGGCTTTACCCAGATCGCCGGGCTGGTGGCGCGGCGCATCGTCCGCTTCGTCGATCCCGGTGAGCGCGTCGTGGCCGGCCAGCGGGTCGGGCTGATCCGCTTCGGCAGCCGCGTCGACGTCTATCTGCCGGCCGGCTATGCCGCGGAGGTCCTGCCCGGACAGCGCTGCGTCGCCGGCGAGACGGTGCTGGCACGGCGCGGCGGGGCCGGGATCACGGCCGGCGTGACCCAGTGAGCAGGCGCCGGTGAGCGAGCCGCGCCGCGCCCGGGTGATCCCGCTGCGGGCGCTGATCCCCAACGCGGTCACGGTGCTGGCGCTGTGCTTCGGCCTGACCGGCGTCCGCTTCGGCATCGCCGGCGAATGGGACAAGGCGGTGGCGTCGGTGGTCGTCGCGGGCGTGCTCGACGGCATCGACGGGCGCATCGCCCGCCTGCTGAAGGGCACCAGCCGTTTCGGCGCCGAACTCGATTCGCTGTCCGACGTCATCGCCTTCGGCGTCGCTCCGGCGCTGATCATGTATCTGTGGGCGCTGCAGTTCCTTCCCGGGCTCGGCTGGATCGTGGCGCTGGCCCACGCCGCGACCTGCGCGCTGCGATTGGCGCGGTTCAATGCCGGCCTCGGCCTCGCCGCTCCGCTGGCCGGGGGGCGGCGGGCCTATCTGATCGGCGTGCCGGCGCCGGTCGGCGCGGGGCTGGCGCTCAGCCCGATCTTCTTCTGGCTGTGGCTCGGGCCGCTGCTGCCGGCTTTCGGCGATTCGCGCGACCTCTACACCCGCGCCGTCGCCAGCGCGGCGGTGATGATCGTCGTCGCCACCCTGATGGCGTCGAGCCTGCCGACCTTCAGCTGGGGCTCGCTGCGCCTGCGCGCCGAATGGCGGCTGGTGGCACTGCTCGGCGTCGGGCTGTTCGCCGGCGCGCTGTTCACCGTGCCCTGGCTGACGCTGTCGCTGCTCAGCCTCGCTTATGCCGCGTCGATCCCGCTCGGCTTCCGCGCGGCGCGGCGGGTCAGGCGGGCCGCGCTGCCGCTACCGCCGGCAGCGGCCTGAGCGGATCGAAGGCCAGCGCCGCGCCGATCGCCGGTCGCGCGGCGAGGAAGCCCACCGTCATGCCGGCGAGCAGCCCGAGCAGCATGGCAATGACGGCGAGATTGCAGACGATGACGGCCAGCATGATGTTCTCCCTGTGTCCTCGTATGTTCCACAGATGTTCTTCTTCGTCAAGCATTGCTGCGGCGGCACCGGCGCTGCTACGCTGAGGGCAACAGGGGAGGCGGCGTGGGGACGATCACCGGCGGCATGCAGGACTGGCCGCTGCTTACCTGGCGGCTGCTCGATCATGCCGCGCTCAACCATCCCGACCGCGCGATCGTCAGCCTGGCGGTCGAGGGCGGCGTCCACCGCACGACCTGGGGTGAGGTCGGGGCGCGGGCGCGGCGGCTCGCATCGGCGCTGACGCGGCTCGGCGTCCGGCCCGGCGACCGCGTGGCGACGCTGGCGTGGAACACCTGGCGGCACGTCGAGTGCCTGTACGGCATCGGCGGCGCCGGGGCGGTCGCGCACACCGTCAACCCGCGCCTGTTCGACGATCAGCTCGCCTACATCATCGCCCATGCCGGCGACCGCATCCTGCTGTTCGACACCAGCTTCCTCGCCGCCGTCGAGCGCCTCGCGCCGCGCCTGCCGGGCGTGACGTTCGTCGCGCTGACCGACCGCGCCCATCTGCCGGCCTCGACGCTCGACCTGCTGTGCTACGAGGAGCTGGTCGCGAGCGGCGACGACGGCTTCGCCTGGGTCGACCTGCCGGAGAGCGCGCCGGCCGGGCTGTGCTACACCAGCGGCACCACGGGCAACCCCAAGGGCGTGCTCTACAGCCACCGCTCGACCGTGCTGCACGCGCTCGCCGCGACCGGAGTCGACGTGCTGGCGATGGGCGCGCGGACGGTGGTGCTGCCGGTCGCGCCGATGTTCCACGTCAACGCCTGGAGCGTGCCCTATGCCGCCGCCGCGGCCGGGTCGACGCTGGTGCTGAACGGCCCGCACTTCGATGCCGCCAGCCTCCACCGGCTGATCGTCGGCGAGGGCGTCGACTTCGCGCTCGGCGTGCCGACGGTCTGGCTCGGCCTGCTCCAGCACCTCGACGCGCTCGGCGAGGCCGGGGGGCTCGGCCGGCTGACCCGCGTCAACATCGGCGGCTCGGCCGTGCCGCGGTCGATGGTCGAGGCGTTCGCCGCCCGCGGCGTGACGGTCAACCACCTGTGGGGCATGACCGAGATGAGCCCGATCGGCACCATCGGCACGCCGACGCCCGAGGTCGCCGCGCTGCCCCCGGACGACCAGGTGACGATGCGGACGCGGCAGGGGCGCAGCGTCTTCGGCGTCGAGATGAAGATCGTCGGCCCGGACGGGCACGAGCTGCCGCGCGACGGCGTCGCCTTCGGCCGGCTGCTGGTCCGCGGGCCGTGGATCGTCGACACCTATTTCGCCGAGCCGGCTCCCGCCACCGACGCCGACGGCTGGTTCGACACCGGCGACGTCGCCACCATCGACCGTTACGGCTACATGGGCATCGTCGACCGGGCCAAGGACGTCATCAAGTCGGGCGGCGAGTGGATCAGCTCGATCGACCTCGAGAACACGGCGATCGGCTGCCCCGGCATCCACGAGGCGGCGGTGATCGGCGTGCCCCACCCGAAGTGGGACGAGCGCCCGCTGCTGATCGTCGTCGCCCGGCCCGGCGCCGAGGTGACCAAGGCCGACGTGCTGGCCCACCTCGCCCCGCGCATCGCCAAGTGGTGGACGCCCGACGACGTCGTGTTCGTCGACGAACTGCCGCACGGAGGGACGGGCAAGCTGCTCAAGACGGAGCTGCGCGAGCGGTATCGGACGCACCTGACGGGGTGAGCGAAGGTCACGCGAAGGTCACGCCCGCGTCGTCGTTTTCCGGCGTCCGCCGTCCGCCCTCCTGTCATCGCCGCGGAAGCGGGGACCCATCTCCCGCCGCCTCTGGCGACGGGTCCCCGCGGTCGCCGGGATGACAGGGGCGCGGGTGCGAAGGTCACGCGAAGGTCACGCCCGCGCCGTCGTTTTCGCCGGCCCCTTCGCCCGCCGGCGCGGGACTCTCGCCGGCGTCGTTCCAGCCGCCGTCACCACCCCAGTCGTCGCGCAACGGGTCGAGGCGCGGCTGGGCGCGGACGAAGGCCATGAACTCGGCGCGCGACATCGTCGGCTGCGCCCCGCCCGACGTCGCGTCGGCCGGGCAGACGGGGTCGCGCCCTTCGGCGATGGCGTCGTCATAGGCGGCCATCGCCGCGGCGAAGTCGCCGGCGGGGTCGGCCATCACCCTTTCGGGCCGGACCGGCTGCGACGCGGGGCGCAGGTGGTCGAGCAGGGCGACGAGCAGCCGGTCGCTGAACACGACCTTGGTATCGACGACCTCGCCGCGGAAGGTCGAGGGCGTGACGACGCCGTGCTCGATCCGTTCGAGCGCGATGTCGCGCAGCCGGTAATAGGCCATCGCCTGCGCCGCCTGCCAGCCATAGGCGAAGGCGTCGCCGCGCGCCCGCCCGCGCCGCCGGTACGCCGACGCCGGCGACATGCCGACGGCGGCGGCCGCGCGCGTGACGCTGCCGCCGTCGGCGAGCGCGCGGAGGAAGCCGAGCTGCCGCTCGACCGTCCACCCGTCGTGCCGGATGGTGGCTCTGCCGATGTCCATGAAACCCGCCTTTCGTCAAAGTGCGGGATTTCAGGTGACCAAAGTTGTCCTACATGTCAATGGGATGACTAAAGTAGGACTTCATAGGGTTGGGGAGCCATATGACTGAACCAGAGGAAGCTGTAGCCAGGATCTTCCTGCCGCATGCACTTCGTCAGATCGCGCGCGTCCGCAGCACTAATGCTCGATTTGTACACTACACGTCCGCAGATACTGGGCTTTAAATACTTCGGTCAAATCGCACTTTGTTACGAAACTCATCGCTTATGAACGATTTTTCCGAATATCCATCATGGTTTAATTGTCTACGAGAGGCATATAACAGTGGCTTGGGTGAGAGACTAAGTGATGTTCTCAACCCATTCAGCCGGATTTGTCCGCCATTTTTGATGCAGACTTCAACAGGCTGCAGCATCTGATCAGCGAGAACTTATCTTGCAGCCGTGTCAGAACCAGCGATGTCGAGCAACCAGCATGAAGATTCTTCGGTCGATTGTCGATGTGGCGAGCGTACGCGGCGCAAGATGGGATCGCGTTCAGTGCTAAGTAGCAAGCCTTTTGTAACTGAGAGCAATGCTTCTCGGAGCACAGACCAGTCCAGTAGCATTTCTGATGCGCCAATGAGTTCGCCGAAGCTCTAATTGAGGTAGTGACAAGTGTCGAGCAGAACAGTGATATGCTTAGGTCTCTAGGCAGTGCCTATGTGCATGAATGGCTAATAAATACTTCCGGATCGCTGTCATTGCTCAACAACCCGGATCTGAGACAGAATGTACGATTACATACTATGCAGTAGCACTCTCATTAAAGGACGATTCCCTGATGCGAACATGGTCCGATCGAGTAATGACAATACGATGGAGTCTCCGATCGGTGTTGATCTAAAGATTAGCCAGAAGAAGGCCTTACTGGAAACATTCGACCGATAATTAGCCTTTCGCCATCGTTCATGGGCAGTTGGGCCATGAGCATTAGCGAGTTTGAGCCAGGTGTGCTATGATGCAGAACGAATGTGCGCATTACGAGGTGCACCACTACGTGCCTAATGGGGACTGTATCATATGGAGCGGGTGTGTGCCTCACACCCCCACCAACTCCCGCACCTTCGCGATCCCGAAGCGCACCGCCTGGCCCGGCTTGATGTGCGGCATCGCCGGGATTTCGTCGGGGTCGATGATCGACGTGGAGGATCGCCGGGCCCTCGGTCGCCAGGAAGGTCGCCACGGTGGACAGCAGCTCGGCGGGCTCGCGCACGGTGAAGCCGTGGGCGCCGCAGGCGCGGGCGAAGGCGGCGAAGTCGGGGTTGGTGAAGCCGGTGCCCTCGGCCGCCGGCATAGCCGGCGCCCTCCATCTCGAAATGGACCAGCCCCCAGCCGCCGTTGTCGTAGACGACGACCTTGACCGGCAGGCGGTGCTCGACGGTGGTCATGAACTCGCCGAGCAGCATGGTCATGCCGCCGTCGCCGACGTGGAGCACGACCTGGCGCGCGGGGTCGAGCGCGGCGATGCCGTTGGCCATGCCGAGCCCGGTGCCGACGGCGGCGTTGTTGAAGCTGCCGGTCACCCGCTGCGTGCCCCGCGGCCGGATCCAGTTGCCGGCCCACAGCGTCACCTCGCCGGTGTCGCTGACGTGGACGGCGTCGTCGGCCGCCGCGTCGCTCAGCGCCCGGCGACCGCCTGGGGGTGGATGCGCTTGCCGGCGCGGGCGGGATCGGCCTTGTCGGCGAGCATCTTGGCCCAGTCGGCACGCGCGCGCTGCGCGTGATCGAGGAAGGCGGTGTCGTCGCGCTGCGGCAGCTGGTCGAGGAGCATGGCGACCGCCGGCCGCACCGAGCCGACGACGCCGAGGGCGACCGGCGCCCGCCGGCCGAGCACCTGCGCCCGCTCGTCGACCTGCACGGTGCGGCCGTGGTCGGGCAGGAACTCGGTATAGGGATAGTCGGTGCCGAGCATGACCAGCAGGTCGGCGTCGCGGACGGCATCGGTCCCCGGCCGCCCGCCGATCAGCCCGATGCCGCCGATGTTGGCCGGGTGGTCGAACGGCAGCAGGTCGAGCGCGCGGTAGGTGTGGACGACCGGCGCCTGCAGCCGGTCGCGCTGAGCGCCGCGACCTCGTCCGCCGCACCGCGGCAGCCGAAGCCGCACAGCAGCGTCACCGACTTCGCGTGCTCGATGCGGTCGGCGAGGGCGGCGATGTCGTCGGGCGCGGGGGCGACCTCGGGGCGGGGGCGGAGCGTGGCGAGGCTGGGCACCGCGCCCTTGACCCTGGCCTTGAACACCTCGGGCGGCACGCTGATGTGGGCGACGCCGCGCTCGCCGTAGGCCGCGGCGATCGCCGCGCGGATGGCGGCGGGGGCCTGTTCGGCGGTGGCGATGGTCGTCGTGTAGCAACTGACGTCGCGGAACAGCAGGTCGGGGCTGTTCTCCTGCAGCCCGTCGGTGCCGGCCTTGGCCTGCTCGACGTCGCCGGTGATGGCGAGGACGGGGGCGTGGTCCTTGCGCGCCTCGTACAGCCCGGCGACGAGGTGGGTGCCGCCCGGCCCGGTGGTGCCGCAGCAGACGCCGAGGCGGCCGGTCAGCTTGGCCTGGCCGGCGGCGGCCAGCGCCGCGCCCTCCTCGTGGCGGACGCCGATCCACTCGACCGCGTCCTGTGGCCGAGCGCGTCGGTGAACGGGTTGAGCGCGTCGCCGACGATGCCGAAGACATGGGGCACGCCGATCTCGGCAAGCGTGGCGACGAGCAGGTCGGCGACGGTGGACATGGTGCGGCTCCCGGGATGCTGTGGGTGGCAACGCGCTGCGGCGGGAGACGGTCCCCGCCGCCGCGGTTGTTGCGCGCGCGCGACGATCCGAACCGCCGCGCGCGCGTTTACCGACGCATCACATCCACAAGGAGGTCGTCATGCCGATCCGTTCGATGCTTGCCGCCGCGGTGCTGCTCGCCGCCGTCCCCGCCGCCGCCATGGGTTCGCGCCGGGCGACCGAGAACGACCTGTCGGCCGCCGGCTTCAAGGTCCGCGTCGCCGACACGCCCGAGCGGCAGGCGATGCTCGCCCGCCTGCCGGCGCACAAGGTGCTGATGCGCAGCCACAACGGCACCGTCCACTACGTCTATGCCGACCAGCAGGGGTGCAACTGCCTGTATGTCGGCAACCAGGACGCCTATCAGCGCTATGCCGCGGCCAAGCAGGCGCAGCACGTCGCCGACCAGCAGGCCTTCGCCGCGCAGGAGTATAACGACGCGCAGTGGAACTGGGGCGCGTGGGGGCCGGGCTTCGGCCGTGGCTGGGCCTGGGGGCCGGGCTTCGGCTGGTAGTCAGAACAGGTCGAGCTGCGCCCGGGGCACGGTGAACAGGTCGGTGCGCAGCGGCGCGCGCGGGCGGTCGAGGCCCAGCTTCGTCTTGGCGATCCGCGCGCGGGCGTGGAGCAGGGCGGCATAGGGGCCGACGCCCTTCATCCGCGTGCCGAAGTCGGGGTCGTTGTCGCGCCCGCCGCGCATCGAGCGGATCAGCCCCATGACGTGCGCCGCGCGGTCGGGGAAATGGGCGTCGAGCCAGGCGCGGAACAGCGGCGCGACCTCGTGCGGCAGGCGCACCGGGCGGACGAAGGCGCCGACCGCGCCGGCGTCAGCCGCGGCCGCCAGGATCGCCTCGATCTCGTGGTCGGTGATCGCCGGGACGATCGGCGCGACCGAGCACCACACGGGTACGCCGGCGTCGCTCAGCGCCCGGATCGCCGCCAGCCGGCGCGGCGGCGTCGCGGCGCGCGGTTCGAGGGTGCGGGCGATGGTCCGGTCGAGGCTCGTCACCGAGATCACCACCGCCACCAGCCCGTCGGCGGCGAGGTCGCGCAGGATGTCGAGGTCGGCGACGACGCGGTCGGACTTGGTCGTGATCGACACCGGATGGCGGAAATCGCGCAGCACCTCGAGACAGGCGCGGGTGATGCGGTGCGTCGCCTCGATCGGCTGGTACGGGTCGGTGTTGGTGCCCATCGCAAGGACCGCAGGGACATAGCCGCGCTTGCTCAATTCGGTGCGGAGCAGGGTGGGGCGGTCGGCTTGGCGGTCAGCCGCGATTCGAAGTCGAGCCCCGGCGACAGGCCGAGATAGGCGTGGGTCGGCCGGGCGAAGCAATAGATGCAGCCGTGCTCGCAGCCGCGATAGGCGTTGAGCGAGCGGTCGAACGGCATGTCGGGCGAGGTGTTGCGGCTGATGATCGTCCGCGGCGTCTCGCGCGTCACGGTCGTCCGCAGCGGCGGCGGGCCGTCGTCGACCGCCGCCCGCGCGTCGAGCCAGTCGCCGTCGAGCTCGTGTCCCGGCGCGTCGAAGCGCGCCGACGGCGGGTTCGCCGGCGCACCGCGACCACGCATCAGGTCGGGTGGTCAGCATCCGCCGCGTAATGCAGTCGACGGAACATTACAAGAACATTCGATTACGCGAACACGCCGTAGCGAACGTCGACGATCCGCCGCGTGCCGTTCTCGACCAGCAGCAGGTCGGGACCGTAGCGCACCCAGTGGTAGCCGTAGGGCGGCGCGTAAAGACCGAGCGATGCATAGTCGTTGTAGAAATAGGCGCGACGAAGAACAGCGCCGGCAGCAGCAGCCCGGGCGCCCAGCGGCGATAACGGATAGCCGCGCGGATAGCGATACGCCGTCCAGCGGATCGCGCGGCCGGGCCCAGTTATTGCCGTGCCAATAGCCGGCGGGCGGGCGGTACGACGGCGGGCGCTGGAAGCCGCCACCGGGACGGCCGGGGCGGTTGTCGCCGCCCGGACGACCGGGACGGTTGTCGCCGCCCGGGCGACCGGGGCGGTCGCCGGCCGGCCCGGGCGATTCGCCGCCGGGCCGGCCGGGACGGTTGTCGCCGGGCCGACCGGGCCGGTTGTCGCCGCCGGGCGACCGGGACGGTTGTCGCCGCCGGGCGACCGGGGCGGTTGTCGCCGCCGGGCACCGGCGGCTGGATCTGCGGACCGCCGGGGCGGCCGCCGGCGGCCGCCGGGGCGGCTGCCCGCCGGGCTGCCGCCGGGTTGGCCGCCGGGCTGGCCGCCGGCTGGCCGCCGTCCACCGGGGCGATCGCCGCCGGGTCGGCCGCCGCTCGCGGCGATCCTGCGCGGCAGCGAGATCGGGGAGCAGCATCAGCATCGTCAGGCCGGTCAGGATCAGGCGCTTCATCATCGTCTCCGCGAGGCTCGCTACGCCGCAGTAACGTTCGGCGGAGCCTAGCGCTCCATCAGGCGCGGCATCAACTCGACGAAGTTGCATGGGCGGTGGCGGCTGTCGAGCTGGTCCCGGAGGATGCCGTCCCAGCCGTCCTTCACCGCGCCGGTCGAGCCGGGCAGGGCGAACAGATAGGTGCCGCGCGCGACGCCGGCGGTGGCCCGCGACTGGACGGTCGAGGTGCCGATGGTCTGGAAGCTGAGCCAGCGGAACAGCTCGCCGAAGCCGGGAATCTCCTTGTCCCAGACCTGGGCAAAGGCCTCGGGCGTGACGTCGCGCCCGGTGACGCCGGTGCCGCCGGTCGAGATGACGCAGTCGATTTCAGCGTCTTCGATCCAGGCGTTGAGCTGCCGGATGAGCACCGGCACGTCGTCGCGGACGATCGCGCGGGCCGCCAGCACGTGGCCGGCGTCGGTCAGCCGCTGTGACGAGCGTGTCGCCCGAGCGGTCATCGGCGGCGGTGCGGGTGTCGGACACGGTCAGCACGGCGATGCGGACGGGGCGGAAGGGCAGGGTTTCGTCGATCGGCATGGAGGTGGATGTACTGCCTTCCGGCTGTCCTGTCGCCGCGCATCCCACTGTGTCATTCCCGCGAGGCGGGAACCCATCTCCAACGGCCGATCCAGCGGAGGCCGACCTCTGTGAAGCTGCCTGCGGTGGGAGATGGGTCCCCGCTTTCGCGGGGATGACAGGAAAAATGCCGCCCGGCCTCTCCAGCTTGCGGGACAGGGTGGCTCCTGCGCCGGCAATCAGAACGTGCTCGCCACCACCGTCGTGTCGTCGGGCAGGGGGGCGGGCGCGACCAGCGGGAGCAGCGGCGCGGTCACGGTCGGCACGACGGTGACCGCCGCAGGCCCGGGCATGCCCGGGAACTTCGGCCACAGCCCGGCGGCGAGCGCGTCGATCGACGGCGGCGCCTTGCCTTCGCGCAGCTGGTACATCCAGTAGTTCTTCAGCACGACCTCGACGTAGTGGCGCGTCTCGCGGAACGGGATCGAACTCGATGAACAGCAGCGGGTCGCCGTTGTCGCGCACCGTCGCGTTCCACTTCTGCACCGACCCCGGCCCGGCGTTGTAGGCGGCGATGACCTTGGGCAGCAGCCCGGCGGTGTAGCTCGTGTCGCGCAGCTCCTGCAGATAGGCCTGGCCGCAGTCGATGTTGAACTCGGGGTCGTCGAGGGTGCGCGCCGCGACGTCGACGACGGTGCCGTCGGCCATCCGCGCCTGGACGCGCTTCGCCGTCGCCGGCATCAGCTGCATCACCCCCTTGGCCCCGACGCGGCTGGTGGCGCTGGTGACGAAGTTCGATTCCTGCAGGGCGTGGGCGAAGACCAGCCCCTTGTCGACGCGCCAGCCGTGCGCCGGATTCCATTCGGGCGCCGGATAGCGGGCGCTGAGCGGCGGATCGACGCCCTCGGGCGGGTGGTGGGCGAGCCAGAACTGCGTCGCCGGCAGGTTGAGCCGCGCCGCCAGCCGCAGCACGGCGGGGTAGTTCTCGGTCGCCGTCGTCGCCGCGAGATACTTCAGCTCGCGGTCGGCCAGGCCGATCTCGCCGATCTCGACCAGCGCCGCGGCGCGCCGCGCCCCGGGCAGGGCCGACAGGTGGTTCCAGTCGGCGGTGATGAAGTCGGGCTCGGCCCAGTCGAGCGGCTGGGCGAGGCCGAGCGTGCGGCGCGCGAGCATGCCGTAGAAGCTGTCGGGATGCGCCGCCGCCGACTGCAGGCGTTTCGCCACCTCGGCCGGCTTGCCGCAGGCGAGGTAGGACCGCGCCGCCCAGAAGTTTGCCGCCGGGGCATAGTCCTCGCCGCCGAAGCGCGCGGCGACGGCGTCGAAGGCGGTGGCGGCGGCAGCGCAGTCGCCGCGGCGGAAGGCGGCGAGGCCGGCGACCCAGCCGCCCAGCCCCGACCAGGTGCTGCTGCCGGAGGCGGCGGCGCGGCCCATGCGCTCGGCGGCGAAGTCGTCGCCGGCACCGTAATAGCTCCAGGCGATCCGCTGGTAGTATTCGGCGGCGACATCGGGCGACAGCTGCGCCGCGACGCCGGTCAGCACCGCCTCCGCCTCGGCGTTGCGGTCGGCGGCGAGCAGCGGCTTCAGCCGCGCGATCGTCGCCTCGTCGCGGGCGCCGTCGCCGCGCGCGGCGCGCGGCCCCATCGCCGGCGTGAAGCTGACGCTGCGGAGGGTCTTCTGCACCGGCAGCACGGGCGCGTCGACGCTGCGCGCGGCCAAAGCGACGAGGCGCGGCGCCTGCGGCAGGTCGGTGTTCGCCGCCAGCCAGTCGGCGGCGATTCCGCTCCGCCCCGGCCCGCGGGCGAGGAGCAGCTGCGCCTTGGCCGTGGCGTGCAGCGGGCCGTCGGGCAAGGCGGCGAGGGCGTTCTCGGCGGCGGCGAAGCGGCCGGCGTCGATGGCGAGGAAGATGGCGCGATAGGCGGTGCGCTGCGCCGGGCGTCAGCTGCGTCGGCACGCGGCGCTGGGCGGCGGTGATGCCGACATAGCCGGTGACGGTGATCGTCGGCGCGACGTCGGCGATCGGCGCGGCGGTATCGACCGGCGCGGCGACGGCGGCGGCGGGAACGAGCAGCAGCGCGAGGAACGCCGACCGCTTCATGCCGCCAGCCGCGCCCGGAAGGCACAGAGATCGGCCCACGCCTGGCGCTTGTGCGCCGGCTGCCGCAGCAGGTGGGCAGGGGCGAAGGTCGGCATCACCGGCACGCCGTCGGCCTCGAGCCAGGTGCCGCGAAGCCGGGCGATGCCGGCGGTGGCCCCGGTCAGCGCCGCCGTCGCCGCCTGCCCGAGGGCGAGGATCGCCTTCGGCCGGGCCAGCGCGACCTGGCGGCGGAGGAAGGGCAGGGCGTCGCCGTCGCGTCCCGTCGTCCGGCCACGGCACGGCGTTGGCGAGGTAGGTGTCGGCGCGCGAGCGGCCGATCGCCGCCAGCATCCGGTCGAGCAGGGCGCCGGCGTCGTCGGCGAACAGCCGGCCGGCGGCGACGTCAGCCGGCGATCGGTCGCTCGCCGACGACCATCGCCGCACCCGGCGTGCCGTCGGCGAACAGCGATCGTCGGGTGGGCCTCGGCCAGCGCCGCGGCCAGCGCGGCCAGGCTGTCGACGTTGAGCGTGACCAGGGTCGTCCGCGCCGTGGCCGGAACCGGCGGCGCGGCGGCGGGGACGACCGGCGCGGCGGCATCGAGCCAGGCGAACGGCGTGTCGCCGACCAGCGTATCGACGCCTGCCCCCAGCCACCAGCCGAGCGCGGCGGCCGCCTCGGCGCGTGATAAGGATGCCCCTGCCATCGCCGGTGACTAGTGCGTCACCCGCCGCTCTGGTCAAGCGTAGCGCGGGTCCGTATCTGACGAACGACAGGAATTCAGCGACGTGCCGTTGCGGCGCGCCGGACGACATGAGGAGGCGGGATGAGCGGACGTACCGACCGGGAGGCGATGCCCTATGACATCGTCATCGTCGGCGGCGGTCCGGCCGGGCTGTCGGCGGCGATCCGCGTCAAGCAGGCGGCGGCGGCCAAGGACATCGACGTTTCGGTCTGCGTGCTGGAAAAGGGTGCGGAGATCGGCGCCCACATCCTGTCGGGTGCGGTGGTCGACCCGCGCGCGCTCGACGAGCTGCTGCCCGACTGGCGCGACCTCGACAGCCCGCTGACCGTGCCGGTGACCGAGAACCACCACTGGGTGCTGACGGCGAAGAAGCAGTACGAGTTTCCCCACGCGCTGATGCCGCCGTTCATGAACAACGCCGGCTGCTACACGCTCAGCCTCGGCAATTTCTGCCGCTGGCTGGCGGCGCAGGCGGAGGCGCTCGGCGTCGAGATCTTTCCCGGCTTCGCCGCCGCCGAGGTGCTGTTCGACGACGACGGCCCGGTCAAGGGCGTCGCCACCGGCGACATGGGCGTCGCCCGCGACGGCACGCACAAGGACAGCTACACGCCCGGCCTCGAACTCCACGCCAAGTACACCTTCTTCGCCGAGGGCGTGCGCGGGCACCTGTCGAAGCAGCTGATCCGCCAGTTCGCGCTCGACAAGGACAGCCAGCCGCAGGTCTACGGCATCGGCATCAAGGAGCTGTGGGACATCGACCCCGCCAAGCACGTGCCGGGCAAGGTCATCCACACCCAGGGCTGGCCGCTCGACGACGCGACCGGCGGCGGCGGCTGGATCTATCACCAGGCGAACAACCAGGTGTCGATCGGCTTCGTCACCTGGCTCAACTATGCCAACCCGTACCTGTCGCCGTTCGACGAGATGCAGCGGTGGAAGACGCACCCGGCGATCCGGACGCTCCTCGAAGGCGGGCGGCGCGTCAGCTACGGCGCGCGGGCGATCAACGACGGCGGCTGGCAGTCGGTGCCCAGGCTGACCTTCCCCGGCGGCGCGCTGATCGGCTGCAGCGCCGGCTTCGTCAACGTGCCGCGGATCAAGGGCACGCACACGGCGATGAAGACCGGCATGATGGCCGCCGAGGCGGCGGTCGCGGCGATCGCCGGCCAGCGCGCCAACGACGCGCTGACGGCGTACCAGGACGCCTACGACAGCAGCTGGGTCGAGGCGGAGCTGCGCGGCGTGCGCAATACGCTGCCGGCGGTCGAGAAGCTCGGCAACACGCTGGGCACGGCGGTCGCCGGCGCGACGATGTGGCTCGAGCACTGGGGCGTGCGGATGCCGTTCACGCTGAAGCATCACAGGGACAACGAGCAGCTCAAGCGCAAGGATCACGTCCACCCGATCGCCTACCCGAAGCCCGACGGCGTCATCAGCTTCGACAAGTTGTCGAGCGTGTTCCTGTCGAACACCAACCACGAGGAGGACCAGCCGGTCCACCTGACGCTGAAGGACGCGACCGTCCCGATCCGCATCAACCTGCCGCTCTACGACGAGCCCGCGCAGCGCTACTGCCCGGCCGGGGTCTACGAGATCGTCGAGGAAAGCGCCGGGCCGCGGCTGCAGATCAACGCGCAGAACTGCGTCCACTGCAAGACGTGCGATATCAAGGACCCGACGCAGAACATCAACTGGGTCGTGCCCGAAGGCGGCGGCGGCCCGAACTATCCGAATATGTAGCCGCAGCGCGGCGGGGCGCGTGCGCGCCTCGCACTTGCGCCGGCGCCAGCCTGCGACGCCGCATCGTCTACTCTCCACCGCCGTCCCGCCGGCGCGCACCGGGGTCGCCGCGGGGGGTATTCTTCCTGCCCTTCCGCTGCGCGCCGCCGGGCGCTACGCTGTGGCGATGATCCGTACCGCCGTCCTCGTCGCCCTTGTTGCCGGCGCGCCCGCCGCGGCGCTGACCCGTGCCGTTCCGCCGGCGAGCCACGACTATCTGCTCGGCCGCCTCGCCGACGCCGATAACCGGCTCGATGACGCCGCGCGCTTCTACGACGAGGCACTGAAGGCCGATCCCGGCGACGGCACGTTGCAGCGCCGCGCCTTCGACACCGCGCTCGCCGCGGGTGACGAGAAGCTCGCCGTCGACCTCGCCCGCGGTCTGGAGGCGGCCGGCGCCGGCGACGCCACGACGGCGATGGTGCGGCTGGCCGACGCGGTCAAGCGGCGCGACTGGACGGCGGCGGCGGCGGTCAAGGGCCTGCCCGACACCGGCTATGCCGCGGTCGTCGCGCCCGTCACCGGCGCCTGGATCCGCGTCGGCCGCGGCGACATCGACGGCGCGCTGGCGCTCGTCGACCCGGCGAAGTTCGGCGGCATCGCCCAGAGCTATGTCACCGAGCACCGGGCGATGATCCTGGTCGCGGCCAAGCGCTATGCCGAGGCCGCGCCGCTGCTCGTGACGATGGTCGGCGGCGAAGCGAAAAACGTCGACCGGCTGCGGATCGCCGCGGCCGCTGCCCTCGCCGCGCATGCACCGGAGCGACGAGGCGCAGGCGCTCGCTCGCGGCCGGCGGCGCCGACCCGGCGCTGTCGGCAGCGGCGAAGCGGCTGGCGGCCGGCCAGGCGCCGGCGCCGCCGCCCGAGCCGCGGCAGGGCATCGCCTGGCTGGCGACGCGGCTCGCCGGCGACCTGGCGCGCGAGAAGCCGGTGCCGCTGGCGCTCGCCTTTGCCCGCGTCGCCACCTTCCTCGCGCCCGACGCTCGGCGAGACGTGGCTGGTCACCGGCGACGTGCTGCTGCGCGGCGGGCGGGCGACGGCGGCGCTCGCGGCCTACGACCACGTCGGCGCGCGCGACCCGCTGGCGGCCACGGCGGCGGTCCACCGCGGGCTGGCGCTGGCCGATCTCGGGCGCGACGCCGAGGCGCGGCAGGTGTTCGAGGCGGCGACCAAGCGGACCGGCGCCGCTGCCGACGACTGGCAGCGTCTGGGCGACCTCGAGCGCAAGCTGGGCAATCAGGCAGCCGCGGCGGCGGTCGACTATGGCCAGGCGATCGCGCTCGCCGGCGACAAGGCCGGCTGGCAGCTGTATTTCCTCAGGGGTTCGGCGCTCGAGCAGGCCGGCGACTGGGCGCGCGGCGAGGCCGACCTGCGGACGGCGCTCAAGCTCGCCCCCGACGAGCCGACCGTGCTCAACTATCTCGGCTATGCCCTGCTCGACCGCGGCCAGAAGCTGCCCGAGGCGCAGGCGCTGATCGCCACTGCGGCCAAGCTGCGCCCCGACGACGGCTTCATCGCCGACTCGCTCGGCTGGGCCTGGTACCGCACCGGCGACGTCGCCCGCGCCGTGCCGCAGCTCGAGCGCGCGGTGCGGCTGGAACCCGGCGACGCGACGATCAACGACCATCTCGGCGACGCCTATTGGCGCGCCGGGCGGCGGCTCGAGGCGCGCTTCCGCTGGCGCGCCGCCGGCCGACCTGGCGCCCGAGCCGGCGGAGGCGGCGCTGCTGGCGAAGAAGCTCGACTTCGGTCTCGACCTCGCGCCGACCGCCGACGCGGACGAAGGCGCCGCCCGGCACGCGTGATCGAAGCCGCGCCGGCGAAGGTCAACCTCGCCCTCCACGTCCGCCGGCGCCGCGCCGACGGCTATCACGACCTCGAGACGCTGTTCGCCTTCACCGCCTTCGGCGACACGCTGCGCGTGACGCGAGGCGGCGCGCTGGCGCTGACCGTCGGCGGGCCGTTCGCCGGCGGCGGTCGGCGACGGCGACAACCTCGTCCTGCGCGCGGCGCGGGCGCTGGCGGCCGCGGCGGGCGTGACGCCGCGCGCGGCCCTGACCTCGACAAGCACATCCCCGTCGCCGCCGGGCCTCGGCGGCGGCTCGGCCGATGCGGCGGCGGCGCTGCGCCTGCTCAACCGCTGCTGGGGCCTCGACTGGCCGCTGGCCCGGCTCGCCGACGTCGCCGCGGCCGCTCGGCGCCGACGTCCCGGCGTGCGTCTTCGGCACGACCGCTGTCGGCACCGGGCGCGGCGACGCGCTGGCGCCGGTCGACCTCGGGCTCGCCGGCACGCCGATGCTGCTGGTCAATCCGCGCGTCGCGGTGCCGACCGGGCCGGTGTTCGCCGGGTGGGACGGGATCGACCGCGGCGCGCTCGATCCGGCCGCGTGGCGGGCGGCGCGCAACGATCTGACGCGCCGCCGGCGATCGCCCTCGCGCCGGTCATCGCCGAGGTGCTGGCGCGCTGGCCGCGACCGGCGCGATCTTCGTCCGCATGTCGGGGTCGGGAGCGACCTGCCTCGCTCTCTATCCGCGACGCGGCGACGCTGCTGCTGCGGCGCAGCGACCGGGCGCAGGCCCGCGGCTGGTGGAGCGCGCTGACCACGCTCCGCTGAACAATTCCTGTTGCACCGCAGCATGAGCCATGCTCAAATTATTTTGATCGCCGCTCAAAAACCGCTTGACGGCGTTCTGAGTGCGACTTAGATCACCACTCAGTTGTTCTGAGTGAAACTCGAATACGCCGAAGGAGAGACGCCATGATCACCCGCTTCCTCGATCGCCGCCCCGCTCGCCATCGCCGTCGCCACCGCCTTCGTCGGCGCCGCCGTCCCCGCCTATGCCGCGACGCCCGGCCGTTGTCTGCGACACGACGCCGGGCCAGCTGCGCGCCGCGTCGAGCGACCGCCCCCGCCGCCGCCCAGCAGCGCGCCGCGATCCTGATCTCGACCGGCGAGCATCTGTGCGCCGACCAGGCGCGCGGCGAGGCGGCCAAGAAGTTCGCCGCCGCCGCCCGCATCCTCAACGTCGACCTCGCCGTCGCTCGGCACCGCGCCGGTCGTCACCGCCGGCCAGTAAGTCTTCGCCGCCCCGGCTCGCCTTCGACCCAGAACTGGCCGCGCATCCCTGGGTGCGCGGCCTTTTTCGTGTCGTCGCGGCACTTGCCTAGCGCTCGCGCGGCGCTGGATCGCCGACACGGCGGGCGATGCCCGACCTTCGACCTCACCTTCGCCGGCCCGCGCGCGACGCTGACGCTCGACCGCCCCGCCAAGCGCAACGCGCTGACGCTGGCGATGTGGGAGGAACTGCCGCGCCTCGTCGAACAGGCGATGGCCGACGCCGGCGGTGCGCCTGCTCGTCGTCACCGGCGCGCGGCGGGGCCTTCTGCGCCGGCGCCGACATCGGCGAGTTCGCCGTCCATGCCGCCGATCCCGGCCTGGCGGGCGCGCAACAACGCTGCCATCCGCGCGACGCAGACGACGCTGGCCCGCGCCGCGCGAAGCCGGTCGTCGCCGCGATCGACGGCGATGCCATCGGCGGCGGCCTCGGCCTCGCGCTGGCGTGCGACGTGCGGCTGGCGACGCCGCGCTCGCGCTTCGGCCTGACCCCGGCCAAGCTCGGGCTTGTCTATCCGCTCCACGATACCAAGCTGCTGGTCGACGCCGTCGGCCCGGCGCAGGCGAAGCGGATGCTGTTCACCGCCCGGGTGATGGACGCCGCCGAGGCCGCGCGCATCGGCCTGATCGAGGAGGTCGTCGACGACCTCGCCGCCGCGGTCGACGCCTTCTGCGACCGCGTCGCCGGCCTGTCGGCGACGACGCAGCTCGCGGCCAAGCGCGATCGTCCGCCGCATCCTCGACGGCGCTAGCGACGACGACGCGGCGCTCCGCGGCCGAGTTCGACGCCGCGTTCGCCAGCGCCGACTTCGCCGAGGGCGTCGCCGCCTTCCATCGCCCAGCGCCCGGCGCGTTTCACCTGACGGAGATCGATGACCTTCGACAAGAGCCAAGCTGCCCAGCCGCCACGTCACCGTCGGCCCCGAGCGCGCGCCGCACCGCTCCTATTATTACGCGATGGGCCTGACCGCCGAGGATATCGCCAAGCCCTTCGTCGGCGTCGTCTCGGCCGGCAACGAACTCGGCGCCGTGCAACACGACGCTCGACGCGCAGGCCGACGCCGCGCCGGCCGGCGTCATCGCCGCGCGGCGGCACGCCGCGGCGGTTCAACACGATCACCGTCACCGACGGCATCGCCATGGGCCACCAGGGCATGAAGTCGAGCCTCGTCAGCCGCGAGGTCATCGCCAACTCGGTCGAGCTGTCGATGCGCGGCCACAGCTACGACGCGCTGCTCGCCTTCGCCGGCTGCGACAAGAGCCTGCCGGGCATGATGATGGCGATGCTGCGGCTGAACGTGCCGAGCGTCTTCGTCTACGGCGGCTCGATCCTGCCGGGGCGGTTCGAGGACCGCGACGTCACCGTCGTCGACGTGTTCGAGGCGGTCGGCCAGTACGCCGCCGGCGCCTGCCCGCTCGCGCGGCTGACCGCGCTCGAGAAGGTCGCCTGCCCCGGCCACGGCGCGTGCGGCGGGCAGTTCACCGCCAACACCATGGCGTGCGTCGCCGAGGCGATCGGCCTGTCGCTGCCCAACTCGAACATGATGCCCGCGCCCTACGACGGCCGCGCCGAGCTCGCCGTCGCGGCGGGCGAGGCGGTGATGGCACTGCCTCGCCGCCAACCTCAGGCCGCGCGACATCTGCACGCGCGCAAGCCTTTGAGAATGCCGCGACGGTGGTCGCGGCGACCGGCGGCTCGACCAACGCCGCGCTGCACCTGCCGGCGATGGCGAACGAGGCGGGGATCGACTTCACCCTGTTCGACGTCGCCGAGATCTTCAAGCGGACGCCCTACATCGCCGACCTCAAGCCCGGCGGGCGCTACGTCGCGCGCGACCTGTACGAGGCGGGCGGCATCTACATGGTGATGAAGACGCTGCTCGACGGCGGCTTCCTCCACGGCGACTGCATGACGGTGACGGGCAAGACGCTGGCCGAGAACCTCGCCGACGTGACGCTGGAACCCCGAGCAGGACGTCATCCGCCCGGTGACGAACCCGATCACGCCGACCGGCGGCGTCGTCGGCCTGCGCGGCTCGCTCGCCCCCGACGGCGCGATCGTCAAGGTCGCCGGCATGAAGACGCTCCAGTTCAGCCGGCCCGGCGCGGGTGTTCGACTGCGAGGAGGACGCCTTCGCCGCGGTCGAGGCGCGGACGATCCGCGCCGGCGAGGTGCTCGTCATCCGCTACGAGGGACCCAAGGGCGGGCCGGGCATGCGCGAGATGCTGTCGACCACCGCCGCGCTCTACGGCCTCGGGCTCGGCGAGCAGGTGGCGCTGATCACCGACGGGCGCTTCTCGGGCGGGACGCGCGGCTTCTGCATCGGCCATGTCGGCCCCGAGGCGGCCGACGGCGGGCCGATCGCGCTGGTCGAGGACGGCGACACGCATCGCCATCGATGCCGAGGCGGGGACGATCGACCTGCGACGTCGAGCGCGACGAACTCGCGCGGCCGCCGCGCGGCCTGGATGCCGCGGGTCAACGCCTACCAGTCGGGCGCGCTGTGGCGCTATGCCGCGACCGTCGGCCCGGCCTCGCGCGGCGCGGTGACCCATCCCGGCGCCGACGGCCGAGCGCCACGTCTACGCCGACATCTGACGCCGTCCAGCGGACGGCATGACCGTCGGCCGCGCGTCGTTCGCGGCACGCGGCGGGTCGGCTAGTGCTGCGGCGGCACCGGCGGCGGCGGGGTCGCGGGAGCGGGCAGGGCGACCGAGGGACGGGCTTGATGCGACCGAGAATCGGCTCGCCGTTGGCATCGCGCGGAACGTCGCCGCGCGTCGCGCCGCGCAAGCGATATGGGGGTCCGTCAGCGGCGATCGGGTGCAGGCCGCAGCCGCGAGCAGCGCGGCGACGGCGACAAAGCGGGTGATCATCGCCGAAGCTCATACTACACGGGCGCGAGATGGCAACTCGGCTGACCCTGCCGCCGGTGCTCGACGCCGCCGCCATCCGCGCGGCGGAAGCAGCGAGCGGCGACGCCTTCGCTCGCGCTGATGGAGCGCGCGGGCGCGCTGGCGGCGCGCGGCAATCCTGGCGTTCGCCGCGCCGCGTGCGGCGACGGTCGTCTGCGGCGCCGGCGGCAACGGCGGCGACGGCTATGTCGCGGCGCGCCACCTCGCGGCGGCCGGCGTCGCGGTCACGGTGGCCGCGACGGCGCCGCCCCGGTCGGCCGGACGCGGCGGCGATGCGCGGCGCGCTGGACCGGTCCGGTCGTGACGCTCGCCGCGGCGCCGGCCGGCCGCGGTCCTGGTCGATGCGCTGTTCGGCATCGGCCGCGCGCGGCCGCTCGAGCCGGCGGTCGCAGGCGAGCTGGCGCGGCTGGCGGACGGCGCGCGTGTCGTCGCGCTCGACTTGCCGAGCGGCGCTCGACGCCGACGACGGCAGCGGCGAGCTGCCCTGCGTCGCCGACCTGACGGTCGCTTTCGGCGCGCTGAAGCCCGCGCACCTGCTCGCCGCCGGTCGCTGCGGCCGGGTCGTCGTCGCCGACCTCGGGCTCGACTGTGGCGGCGCCGACCTGTTCGCGACCGCCGCCCCGCCGCCGCTGACGCCGGTCAGCCGACGGCCACAAATACGCGCGCGGCGCGGTGCTGGTCCTCGGCGGCGCGCGCGGGTCACGGCGGCGCGGCGCGGCTGGCGGCGCAGGCGGCGGTTCGCGCCGGGGCCGGGCTGGCGCTCGTCGCCTGCCCGGCGGCGGCGCTGCCCGAGAACGCCGCCCGGCTCGACGCGGTGATGGTTGCGGCCGTGCGACGACGGCGCGGCGGTCACGCGCGCTGCTCGCCCGCCAGCGCTTCGCCGCGGCCGTCGCCGGCCCGGGGCTCGGCGCCGACCGCGCGCGGGTCGAGGCGCTGCTGGCGAGCGGGCCGCCGCTGGTCCTCGATGCCGGCGTCTTCACGATGTTCGCCGGCGACGCCGCCGGGCTTGCCGCGCGCGCTGACCGGGTCCGGCGGTGCTGACGCCGCACGACGGCGAGTTCGCCCGCCTGTTCGGTGACCTGCCCGGCACCGGCTCGACCGCGCCCGCGCCGCCGCCGCGCGCGTCGGCGCCGTGGTCCTGCTCAAGGGCGCGGAGACGGTCGATCGCCGCGCCGGACGGCCGCGCCGCGATCAACGCCCATGCCACGCCGTGGCTGGCGACGGCCGGGTCGGGCGACGTGCTCAGCCGGCGTCATCGCCGCCCTGCTCGCGCAGGGCTTCGACGCCTTCGACGCCGCCTGCGCGGGAGCATGGCTGCACGGCGACGCCGGGCGGCGCGGCGGGGCGGGCTGACCGCCGACGACCTGCCCGCAGCTCGTCGCCGACGGCGGTCGCCGCCCTGTGAGCGCCACCGAGCACCGAGCGACTGGGTCGACGATCGTCCGGCTCGCCGCGCGCGGCGACGGGGTCACCGCCGACGGCCGCTTCGTGCCCGCGACGGTGCCCGGCGACCGCGTCCGCTTCGCGCCGTTCGAGGTCGCGCCGGGCCCCGATCACGCGACGCCGCCGTGCCGCCACTTCCCCGACTGCGGCGGCTGCCAGCTCCAGCACGTCGCCGACGACGCCTATGCGCGCTGGACGGCGAGCCGCATCGTCGCCGCGCTCGACGCCGCCGGCGTCGCCGTCGGCGCGGTCGATGCCGACCGCGCTGTCGCCGCCGCGCAGCCGCCGCCGCGCCAGCCTGCGTGCGGTCAAGCGCGGCGGCCGGCTGACGCTCGGCTTCAACGCCGATGCCAGCCACCGCATCGTCGACATGCCGCGAGTGCTGGGTGCTGACGCCCGACCTGTTCGCCCTGATCGCCCCGCTGCGCGACCTGCTCGCGGCAGTGCTCGGCGACGGGCAGGGGGCGGGCGTGACGCTGACCGACAGCGACAGCGGCCTCGACCTGCTGCTGGCCAACGTCGCCGGCGCGGCGCTGGCCGAGATCGAGCGGCTGACCGCCTTCGCCGCCGCGCACGACCTCGCCCGACTGTCGGTCGAAGGGCCGGAGGGGGTCGAGACCGTCGTCGAGGCGCGTGCGCCCGTGCTCCGCTTCGGCGGCGTCCCCGTCGCGCTGCCGCCCGCCGCCTTCCTTCAGGCGACGCGCGAGGGCGAGGCGGCGCTCGGTCGCGCGGTGCTGGCGGCGACGCGCGGGAGCCGAGCGCGTCGCCGACCTGTTCGCCGGGCTCGGCACCTTCGCTCTGCCGCTGGCCGCAGCGGGCGCTCGGGTTCTCGCAGTCGAGGGCGCGAGCCAACGCCGTCCTGCCGCTGGCGCGCCGCCGCCGCAGCAGCGGCGCCAGGTCCAGGTCGAGCATCGCGACCTGTTCCGCCGCCCGCTGACGCCGCCGGAGCTCGCCCGCTTCGACGCCGTCGTTTTCGACCCGCCGCGCGCCGGGGCCGCAGCCCAGGCGACCGAGCTGGCGCGCGAGCACCGTGCCCCGGGTCGTCGCGGTATCATGCAATCCCAACACCTTCGCGCGCGATGCTGCGATTCTGCGTCGAAGGTGGCTACCGGCTCGAGCGGCTGTGGCCGGTGGCGCAGTTCCGCTGGTCGACGCACGTCGAGCTGGTGGCGAGCTTCGTGCCGCGGCGTGACGGGCGCGCGCTCGCAGTCGGCGAACATCTTGCCGTACGCCCGCACCGCGCGCTCGCGCCAATGGCCGCGATGGTAGGCGTCGCGACGCCAGCAGCGGCATGACCGAGCCGGCCTCGGCGAAGACCATCTGCTCCTGCGTCGTCTGGACCTTGCCCCAGCTCGCCGCCTCCTTGAGCGTCGACGACGAGCACGCCCCGTCGCGGACGTCGGCGACGGTGATCTGCACCGCATATTTGTGCATGGCGACGTCGTCGTGGCCGAGGATCTCGGCGCAGACGACGGTGTCCTGGATGAAGTTCTTCGGCACGCCGCCGCCGATCATCAGCAGGCCGGTCGTGCCCGCCTTGATCTTGATGTCGGTCAGCTCGCGGAAGTCGGCGATGGCGTCGAGCACCATGTACGGCTGCCCCGCCTTGGCGCGCTCGACCTGATGCTTGACCAGCCCGAAGCCGGCCGAGCTGTCGACGAACGCCGGGCAGAAGATCGGCACGTCATGCTCGTAGGCGAGCTTGACGAGGCTGTTGTCCTTCTTGCCGTGCTCGACGAGGTACTTGCCCATCTCGCGGATGAAGGCGCGGCTGCTGTACGGCTTGGCCTCGAGGCTGTTGGCGATCTCGAAGATCGTGTGGTCGCAGTCCTGGAGCTGCTCCTCGTCGATATAGGTGTCGTAGATGCGGTCGATGTAGAGCGAGCGCAGGACGTTGTCGTCGGGGATTTCAAGCGCCTGATAGTGCTTGTGGCCAAGGCCCTCGAAGAAATCCATGTCGACGATCGAGGCGCCGGTGGCGACGATGCCGTCGACCATGTTCGAGCGGACGAGCTCGGCGTACAGGTCCATGCAGCCGCCCGCCGATGGTCGAGCCGGCGATGACGAGGAAGATCGAGCAGTCCTTGTCCGCCAGCATCGCGTTGTAGATGCCGGTGGCGCGGGCGAGATCGCGGCTGGTGAAGCTCATCTTGCCCATCGAATCGATGATCGGCCGCGCGTCGAAGCTGCGGATGTCGACGTGCTCGACGGTGTGGCTGAGGAGCTCGGCCTTGCGGGTGTCGTTGATGGTGTCGGTCATCAGGGTCTCCAGTGGTCAGACTGGCTCGGCGCGACAGCGCCGCCCGCGGCTGGATCATCCAGCGCCGAACGGGGAACGTCGGCGTCATCCCCGCTTTCGCGGGGATGACGGCAGGCGAGAGGCTAGCTCCGCGCCTCGCGGATCGGCGTAACCTTCGCCGGTTGCGCTTCCGTGACAGCGTAGTTCGACGCCATCGGCTCGTCGCCGGCGATCACCGTCTCGCCGTTGCCGAAGCCGTTGAAGGCGGTGCGCATGGCACAGCCATAGGCGCCGAGCATGCCGATCTCGAGATAGTCGCCGGCCTGGACGTCGGCCGGCAGCAGGAACGGCCCGCGCATGAAGTCCATGTCGTCACACGTCGGCCCGTAGAAGCTGAACGCGATCGGCTTGGCCCGCGACCCGCCCTCGCGGACGAGTTCGACCGGGAAGCGCCAGTCGATGTGCGCCGCGTCGAACAGCGCGCCATAGGCCCCGTCGTTGATGAACAGCACGTCGTCGCGGCGCTTTTCGACGCGGACCAGGATGCTGGCATATTCGGCCGACAGCGCCCGGCCGGGCTCGCACCACAGTTCGGCCGAATAGCTGACCGGCAGTTCCTCGAACGCGCGGTGGATGACGGCGAAATAGCGCTCCAGCGGCGCCGTCTCCATGCCCGGGTAGATCGACGGGAAGCCGCCGCCGACATCGACGACGTCGACCGTGACGCCGGCGGCGACGATCGCCGCGCGGACCAGCGCCAGCGCGTCGCCATAGGCCTGCGGGCTCATCGCCTGGCTGCCGACGTGGAAGGCGATGCCGAGCGCGTCGGCCGCCTGCCGCGCCGCGTGCAGCACCGGCGCCGCCTCGTCGACGCCGACGCCGAACTTCGCCGCGAGGCTCAGCTTCGAATGGGCCGACGACACGCGCAGGCGGACGCACAGCGTCAGGTCGGTGGCCGGGACGCCGTCGGTCGCGGTGGCGGCGACGATCTTGTCGACCTCCTCGACCGAATCGAGGCTGAAGGTGCGGACACCGTGGACGTGGTACGCCTCGGCAATGGCTTCGGCCGGCTTGACCGGATGCATGAAGCACAGGGTCGCGTGCGGCAGCAGGCCACGGACCAGACGGACCTCGGCGATCGAGGCGACGTCATAGGTCGTGATGCCGCTGTCCCACAGGGTACGGATCAGGTCGGGCGACGGGTTCGCCTTGACCGCGTACATCGACGTGCCCGGGAACTTCTCGACGAAGAAACGGGCGGCGCGGCGCGCGGCGTGAGGGCGGACGAGGGTAACGGGCTGCGACGGACGCGAAGCGCGAGCTACCCCCAGCGCGTTGCTGGGCTTATGCAATTCAAGGGACCTCCGGGAGTCAGTTCGCTACAAGCGGGTAGCACCGAAACTGCCTTGCGGTGGAAGTCCCTTGGGGCAGCGGAGGCGTATCTAGGGACGCGGATGGTTCGTGTAAAGCGGTTTTTTGTGACAATGTTTTCCAGGCTTTCGCTTGGCCGATCAACGGCTTAGCCTAGGGCTCAAAGGTGGGGTTTTTCAATGGTTTCTTTGTCCGACGTGCGAACCGCGGCGGTTCGCCTGGCCGGCCATGCAGTGCGCACGCCGCTGCTCCGCTCCGACGCGCTCGATGCCGCCTGCGGGGGCAGCGTCTGGCTGAAGCCGGAATGCCTGCAGGTCACCGGCAGCTTCAAGTTCCGCGGCGCCTACAACCGGCTGAGCGCGCTCACGACCGACGAACGCGCCCGCGGCGTCGTCGCCTTCAGCAGCGGCAACCATGCCCAGGGCGTGGCGCGGGCGGCGAAGCAGCTCGGCATCGCCGCGACGATCATCATGCCGGCCGACGCACCGGCGTTGAAGATCGCCGCGACGCGGGGCGACGGCGCGACCGTCGTGCTCTACGACCGCTACAGCGAGAGCCGCGAGGCGATCGCAGCGCAGCTGGCCGAAGGCGGGGCGACGATCGTGCCGCCGTTCGACGATCCGTTCATCGTCGCGGGCCAGGGCACCGTGGGGCTGGAGGCGGCCGAGGACCTGGCGGCGATGGGTGTCGCCGCCGATGTGGCGCTGGTCTGCTGCGGCGGCGGCGGGCTGGCGAGCGGCTTCGCGCTGGGCTCGGGCCTGCCGGTCGTCACCGTCGAGCCGGTCGGCTACGACGACGTCGCCCGCAGCCTGGCGGAGAACCGCATCGTCGCCCTCGACGTGCTGCCGCCGACCACGTGCGACGCGCTGCAGACGCGGTCGATGTCGCCGCTGACCTTTGCCATCCTTTCCGCCGCCGGTGCGCGCGGGGCCGTCGTCAGCGATGCCGAGGCGGCGGCGGCCGTCGCCTTCGCCTTCCGCCATCTCAAGCTCGTCGTCGAGCCCGGCGGGGCGGTGGCGCTGGCGGCGGCGCTGACCGGCCGCGTCGATCTGCACGGGCGCACGGCGATCGTCGTCCTGTCGGGCGGCAACGTCGAACCGGCGACGTTCGCCCGCTGCCTCGCGGCCTGACGCCCGGCCGAGTCGCCGCGGCGTCGGCTTCGACGATGGCGGCGCGAAGAACCTGTAGCTGACCGCGCTCGCCGCGCCGGCCTTCGACAGCGGGGACGGCGGCCGCCGGCTCGGCCGGACCGGGGCTCGGGAACACCCGCGACGAAGCGCAGGTCGCCGCCCGTGCCGCGCTGAAGACCGACTTCTGACGGCTTGACGCCGCGCCCGGGCGCGGGAAAGTTGCCCGGGGCAGTTTCGGGGGACACGCATGATCGTCAGTATCTTTCTCGGCCTTGCCGCTGCGGTCGACCCGGCGGCGATGGCGACGCGGCCGCCGGTCGCGCCGGCACAGGTCACGGCGCAGTTCCACCGGATCGCGCCCGCGACGGTCCGGGTCGCGCCGCTGCCGCCGGCGGCCAAGCTCGACGTGCTGCGCAAGGGCGGCATCGTCGTCCGCGACCTGCCTGTCGGGCCGCCGCACGTCACCGTCGCGGCACCGGTCAACCAGGGTCTGAGCCTCAGCTATTACGGCATCTTCGGTGCCGACGCCGGCCTCGATTTCGCCCAGATGCGCGACCGGCAGGGCTTCATCGGCCTCAACTGGCTCGGGCAGGCGACCGGCGTCTATCTCGTCGACTGCGAACTGCCGGGGTCGGATCCGGCGACGAAGGTCGAAGTAACGGTCGACGGCAGCCCGTGGACGCCGGTCGTCGTCTCGGGCGGCCATCTGCTCTACGCCGTGCCGCCGGTGCCCGATTATCCCGGCTACAACGGCCGCGCCTTCGCCATGCGCTCGACCGGCACCGGCTTCCACGGCTGCGAGGTCAGCCAGGTCAAATAGCGCCGGGCACGGCGAAGCGGTGGCGGGCGGCGTCGATGCCGTCGTCGGCCGGCGCCGCCTCGCCGAACCAGGCGGCGACCCGGGCCTTGGCCGCGGCGTCGAGGTGGAGGCCGAGCTTGGTCCGCCGCCACAGCACGTCGTCGCTCGACCGCGCCCATTCGGCGTCGCGGAAATGGACCAGCTCCGCTTCGAACACGCCGCCGAGATTGTCGCCGAGCCCGGCGGCGAGCAGCGGTTCGGCCGCTGTGCCGAGCGTGCGCGCCAGCCGCCGGACGATTTCGGGATCGTAATCCTCATTGGCTTGCGTAAGATTGCTCAGCCAGCGCCTGAAGGCGTCCTGGCCGTTCTCGCCGGACGCGCGCGGCACGTCGCCACCCGGTAGCGGCGCCGTCGCCGTCCACCGCCTGGTCTTCGGCGCGATCCGCTTCAGCACCGCCTCGGCCAGCACGCGGTAGGTCGTGATCTTGCCGCCGACGACGGTCAGCGCCGGCACCCCAGGGTGGGCGACGAGGGCGAAGTCGCGGCTCGTCTCGCGCTCGCCCTTGCCGGGCTCGACGATCAGCGGCCGGACGCCGGCGAAACGGTGGACGACGTCGTCGCGGCCGAGCGGACGGACGAGGTAGCGGTTGACGGCGGCGAGCAGATAGTCGGCCTCGTCGTCGCCGACCGCGGCGGCGTCGGGGCTGTCGACGCTGCGCTCGGTCGTGCCGATCAGCGAGAAATCGCGCTCGTAGGGGATGACGAAGACGATGCGCCCGTCGGGCTGCTGCAGCATGAAGGCGTCGCGGCCGAGGTGCACCCGGCGGGTGACGAGGTGCGAGCCGCGGACCAGCCGCAGCGCCGGGGCGTCGTTGCGGCCGAGCACGGTGCGCGCGACCTGTTCCGCCCACGGGCCGGCGGCGTTGACGATCTGCCGCGCCGTCAGCGACCGCCCGTCCGACAGCGTCGCCGTCCAGCGATCGTCGGCGAAATGCGCGCGCTCGACGCGGGTCCGCGGCAGCACCGTGCCGCCCCGCGCGCGCACGTCCTGGGCATTGGCGATGACCAGCCGGGCATCGTCGATCCAGCCGTCCCAGTAGCGGAAGCCGGAGCGGAACTCGGGCCGCAGCGCGCGGCCGGCGCGGTCCTGGCGGAGGTCGACGCGCGCCGATCCCGGCACGACGTCGCGACGAGCGAGGTGGTCGTAAAGCCAGGTGCCGGCGCGCAGCATCCATTCGGGCCGCTGCCCCGGCGAATGGGGCAGGACGAACGGCTGCGGCCAGCTGAGGTGCGGCGCGATGTCGAGTAGCACCTCGCGTTCGGCCAGCGCCTTGCGGACGAGGCCGAACTGGTAGAATTCGAGGTAGCGCAGGCCGCCGTGGATCAGCTTGGTCGACGCGCTCGACGTCGCCCCGCCAAGGTCGCCGGCCTCGACCAGCGCGACCGCCAGGCCGCGCCCGGCCGCGTCGCGGGCGATGCCGGCGCCGTTGATGCCGCCGCCGATGACGAGCAGGTCGAAGGGCTGGTCCACGCCCGCCTTGTGCCGCCCCGCCGCCCGGCTGTCGAGCGTGCCCGTGCGTGGCGCCGACCAGGCGTCGTGTCGCAGTCGCCTTGCCCCACACGGCCAAATAGTTAATGACACGTCACAAGTGCAGGGAGGGCGCGTGGCGACCTATCGGGTCCTCGAATTGAACCAGAGCGGCGTGGTCGACCGCGCCCAGGATCTCCGCTTCGACAGCGACGCCGCCGCGCGCGACTATGCCGTGGCGCTGGCGAGCCCGGGGGTGGTCGAGGTCTGGCTCGGCGGCCGGCAGGTCGCCCACCTGCCGCCGACCCGCGCCCCGCGCCCGCCGGCATCGCGCCCGCCCACCGCCTGACCGGCGGCAGGGGTCAGGGCCGCGGCTGCCACTCCGGCACGCCGGCGCGCCACAGGACGAAGGCGGCGATGTCGGCTTCCTCGGCGTCGCGCGTCGTGCGCGTCGTGCCGAGGCCGTGGCCGGCCTGTTCCTCGATCCGCAGCAGCACCGGGTTCGGACCGCCGGCGGCCTGCAGGCGCGCGGCCATCTTGGCCGCCTCCCACGGCGCGACGCGCGGGTCCTGCAGCCCGGTGGTCAGCAGCCAGGCGGGATAGGTCACGCCGTCCTTGACGTGCTGATAGGCGTCCATCTCGAACAGGTTGCGGAAACCCTGCGGGTTCGCAACCGTACCAAACTCCGGGATGTTGGCCGGCCCGGAAACCATCGTCTCCGACCGCAGCGCATTCGAATCGCCGACGCGGGTGATCGCCGCGGCGAACAGGTCGGGACGCTCGGTCGCGGCGCGGCCGACCATGATGCCGCCGGCCGAGGTGCCGGTGATCGCCAACTGTTCCTTGGTCGTGTAGCCGGCCGCGATCAGCGCCTCGCCGCAGGCAATGGCGTCGCGCCAGGTGTTCGGCTTGGCCGCGTCCTTGCCGCCGAGCCGCCAGGCATCGCCGAGCTCGCCGCCACCGCGGACGTTGCATTCGGCGAAGCTGCCGCCGGCGTCGACGAAGGCGAGGTAGCGCGGGCGGAAGCCGGGCAGGGCGGAGATGCCATAGGCGCCGTAGGCGTCGAGCAGCAGCGGCCGCGCCGTCACCGGCCCGGCGGCAGTCAGGACGGTCAGCGGCACCTTGGTCCCGTCCTTCGCCGTCGCCGTCAGCTCGACCGCGCGATACCGGCGATAGTCGAGCTTCGGCCCGCTTTCGAGGCCGAGGTCGGTCAGCCGCCGGCCGAGCAGACGGAAGGTCGTCGGTGGGCGGGTGTAGGCGTCGAGATCGATCACCGCGCCGTCGTGATCGGGGTCGGCGACGACAGCCCCGACGGTGCCGTCGTAGGGCATCGCGATCGGCACGACGACACCGTCGACTTCGACCCGCACCAGCCGCCCGTCGAGCCCCTCGCGGCCGCCGACATAGACGCCGTCGCGCGCCATGGCGACGCTCTCGTTGATGCGCTCGGGCCGCGCCGGCACCAGCGTCGTCGCCGTCGCCGCGGTGCCGCTCCACTTCATTGCCATGACCTTGAACGTCGGCGCATCCTTGTGGGTCAGCAGGACGATGCGGTCCTTGTCGGCGGTGATACCGGTGACGGCGTCGGCGGTGGTGACGACCTGCCGCCAGCGCGCCCGGCCGGCGCGCGCGTCGGCCAGCGGCGCGACGTAGAACTCGGCTTCGTTCTGCACGCCGTTCTGTACCGCCAGCAGGGCGTCGGCCGAATGCGGCACGACGAGCACGGCCGGAGTCTTGATCGGATCGGCATTGGGGCCGAGGTGCTGCGCCGCCCCGGCGACGACGACCGGCTCGCCCTTCAGGTCCCAGAAGTCGGCGGTGGCGTTGTTGTACTTGTCGGAGATCGGCTGCCCGGGCTTCAGTTCCTGCAGCCGGACGAAGAACAGGCCGCTGCCGTCGTCGAGCCAGCTGGGCGAGCCGAACTGCGCCCGGTCGACCGGACCGGCGAGGGTCTTGCCCGTCGCCGCGTCGATCACCGACAGCCGGCTGTCCTCCGATCCCGCCGCCGAGATGCCGATGGCGACCTTGGTGCCGTCGCGGCTCGGCGCATAATAGTCGATGGCGTGCGGGACGTTGCCGTGGCCGGCGATGTACCCGGCCATGTCGACCAGCCGGCGCTTGGTGCCGTCGGCCTCGCGCACCATCAGGTCGAACTGGTCGCGGCCGGGCGCGCGCTCCTGGTAGAACAGGCGCTCGCCGCCGAACTGGGCGTCGCGCACCGCGCCGAACGATCCGGTCAGCGCCGTCATCTTCGCCAGATAGGCCGCGCGCGGCGGGATGCTGTCGAGCAGGGTCCTTGTGACCTTGCCCTGGGCGCGCATCCAGTCGAGCGTCGCGGCGTCGAGCTTCTCCAGCCCGCGATAGGGATCGGTGACCTTGGTGCCGAAGTACGTCTCGGTGACGGGGGAGGGCGCGATCGCCGGCCCCTTGAGCGCCGGCTCGACCGGCGTCACGCGCGCCCCCGCCGCCGTCGCCATCAGCATCGCCACCAGCATCGTTCCGCGCATCGTCCGCTCCCCCAGAGATCGTTTCGGCGAGGCTAGAGCCGGGGCGGGCGCGCGGCAACGGATTTGACGCCGCAGCCGCGCCGTCGCATCACGCCGGCAACCACGGGGAGCACATGGCCGCCGATCTGATCCTGGTCCTCGACGAGGGCACGACCTCGACCCGGGCGCTGGCCTTCGACTGCGGCGGGACCATCGTCGCCAGCGCGGCGCGGCCGATCACCCAGCATTATCCGGCGAGCGGCTGGGTCGAGCACGACGCCGGCGAGCTGTGGGCGCTGAGCCGCGACTGCCTGGAGGCAGTCGCCGCCGAGGTCGGGGCGGAGCGGATCGCCTGCCTCGGCATCACCAACCAGCGCGAGACGGTGGTCTTCTGGGACCGCGCGGGCGGCGAACCGCTCGCTCCGGCGATCGTCTGGCAGGACCGGCGCGGGGCGGCGCTGTGCGACCGCTGGCGGGCGGAGGGGCTGGAGCCGGCGGTGCAGGCGACGACCGGGCTGGTCATCGACCCCTATTTCTCCGCGTCGAAGATCGCCTGGGCGCTGGCCGAATGGCCGGCGGTCGCGGCGGCGGCGGCGGCGGGGACGCTGATGCTCGGCACGGTCGACACGTGGCTGCTGTTCCGACTGAGCGGCGGGCAGGTCCATGCGACCGACGCGACCAACGCCGCGCGGACGCTGCTGATGGATCTCGCGGCCTGTACCTGGGACGCGGCGCTGCTCGATCGCTTCGGCATCCCCGCGGCGGCACTGCCGATTATCACCGACTGCGCGGGGGCACTGGGCACGGCGACGATCGCCGGGCGGCCGGTCGCCATCACCGGCTGCGCCGGGGACCAGCACGCCGCCGCCATCGGTCAGGCGTGCCTCGCGCCGGGCATGGTCAAGGCGACCTATGGCACCGGGACCTTCGTCCTCGCCCACGCCGGCGTCGCGCCGCCGGTGTCGGCCCACCGCCTGCTCGCGACGCCGGCGTGGCGGCTGGACGGGCAGGCGGCCTATGCGCTGGAGGGCAGCATCTTCACCAGCGGCGCCGCGGTGCAGTGGCTGCGCGACGGTCTCGGCGTCATCGCCACCGCCGCCGAGACCGAGGCGCTGGCCGCGAGCGTGCCCGACAGCGGCGGCGTGACGATCGTCCCCGCCTTCACCGGCATGGGCGCGCCCTACTGGCGGGCCGACGTCCGCGGCCTGATCACCGGCGTCACCGCGGCGACCACGCGCGCGCACCTCGCCCGCGCCACGCTGGAGGCGGTCGCGCAGCAGACCGCCGACCTGCTCGACGCGCTTGGACGCGACGGCGTCGCCGCGACCCGGCTGCGCGTCGATGGCGGCATGGTGGCCAACGACTGGCTGTGCCAGCACCTCGCCGATGTCCTCGGCGTGCCCGTCGAGCGGCCGCGGGTGATCGAGACCACCGCCCTTGGCGCAGCGATGCTGGCGGGCGTGGGGGCGGGGATGTTCGCCGACCTGACGCAGGCGAGCGCGATGCACGTCGTCGACCGGGTGTTCACGCCGGCGGCGGACGCCGGCGCGCGTGCCGCCGGTCGCGCGCGCTGGGCAAAGGCGGTCCGCCAGGCGCTCGCCGCATGATGGCGACGCTCCTCGGGCTCGGTGTCCTTGCCGCCTTCGCCCTGATCGGTTTCGGCGTCCGCGGCCTGATCGTCGGCGACATCGACCGGCTGAAGGCGGGGTTGATGGTCGGCGCGGGCGTCGCGGTGCTGGTCAACGTCTGGCTATACGCCCTGCCGCTGCCGGTGCGGTAGCGGCTCACCGCGCCCGCGTCAGCTCCCGCATCGCCTCGTCCAACCCGCCCAGCGTCAGCGGGTACATCCGGTCCTCCATGATCGTCTTGACCATCTGGATCGACTGGCCGTGGCCCCAGCTCGCCTCGGGGATCGGGTTGAGCCACACCGCGGCCGGATAGACGTCGAGCAGCCGCCGCAGCCACGTCTCGCCGCTTTCCTCGTTCCAGTGCTCGACCGAGCCGCCGGGATAGTTGATCTCGTACGGGCTCATCGAGGCGTCGCCGACGAACACCAGCTTATAATCGTGGGGAAATTTGTGGAGCACGTCGAGCGTCGGCGTCCGCTCGCTCCAGCGGCGGCGATTGTCCTGCCACAGCGCCTCGTAGGGCATGTTGTGGAAGTAGAAGAATTCGAGGTGCTTGAACTCGGACCGCGCCGCCGAGAACAGCTCCTCGCACAGCTTTATGAACGGGTCCATCGAGCCGCCGACGTCGAGGAACAGCAGCACCTTGACCGCATTGTGCCGTTCCGGGCGCATGACGATGTCGAGATAGGCCTTCTTCGCCGTGCCGCTGATCGTCGCGTCCATGTCGAGCTCGTCCGCCGCGCCGTCGCGGGCGAAGCGGCGCAGGCGGCGCAGCGCCAGCTTGATGTTGCGCGTGCCGAGTTCGACCGTGCTGTCGAGGTTCCGGAACTCGCGCTTGTCCCACACCTTGATCGCGCGCCCTTGCCGGCCCGCGTCCTGGCCGATGCGGACGCCTTCGGGGTTGTAGCCGTTCGCGCCGAACGGCGAGGTGCCGCCGGTGCCGATCCACTTGTTGCCGCCCTCGTGCCGCCCCTGCTGCTCCTCGAGCCGCTTTTTCAGCGTCGCCATGATCTCGTCCCACGAGCCGAGCGCCTTGATCTTCGCCATCTCCTCCTCGGTCAGGTGGAGCTCGGCGACCTTGCGCAGCCATTCCTCGGGGATCTCGGCGGTGCCGGTGTCGACGACCGTCTCGATCCCCTTGAACACCTTGCCGAACACCTGGTCGAAGCGGTCGAGCAGGCCTTCGTCCTTCACGTAGCAACTGCGGCTAAGATAATAGAATTGCTCGACGCGTGAAATCGATGACGTCGCCGCGCAGCGCCTCGAGCAGCGTCAGATGCTCCTTGAGGCTCGCGGGGATCTTCGCGGCGCGGAGTTCGGTGAGGAAGTTGAGGAACATGGCGCAGCTCCGGCGGCGACGCTGGACGGTAGCGCGGCGGGCGGGCATCGTCACCCCGTGACCGACGATCCCGCCCCGCCGCCGCGCCGCCGCATCCGCGACCGCCTGCTGACGACGATCGACCTTGCCGCGACGCTGATCCTGTCGACCGAATTCGCGCTGGCCGGGGTTCGTGCCGACCTCGACGTGTTCGGGATCGGTGTCCTCGCCTTCGTTGGCGCGGTCGGCGGCGGGGTGATCCGCGACCTGCTGCTCGGCGAGCACCCGCCGGCGGCGTTCCGCGACCGGCGCTATCCGGTGATCGCGCTGGCCGGCGCGGCGGCGATCGTCGTCGCCAGCCTGGTCACGGGATCGGTCGCCACCTGGACCCCGCCGCGGCTGCTCGACATCATCGAGGCCGCCGGTCTGGCGCTGGCGGCAGTCGCGGGAGCGCGGAAAGCGCTCGACTACGACCTCAACGGGGCAAGCGTCGTCGCCGTCGCGGTGGTCGGCGGCTGCGGCGGCGGGGTCCTGCGCGATGTCCTGACCGCGCAGATTCCGCGCGTGCTGCGCGCCGACTTCTACGCCACCGCCGCGGTCGTCGGCGCGGTCGTCATGGTCGTCCTCGTCCGCCGGGTCCGCGCGTCCAAGGAAGTCGCGGCGCTAGCGACCGGCCTGACGGTCTTCGCGCTGCGCACCGCCGCCATCCTCGGCGACTGGTCGCTGCCGCATCTGCGCTAGGCTTGACCGCCCTGCCGCCGGCTCATGAACGCCAGCCGCTCGAACAGCATGACGTCCTGTTCGTTCTTGAGCAGCGCGCCGTGCAGCGGCGGGATCAGCGTCTTGGTGTCGCGCGATTTCAGGACCTCGAGCGGCAGGTCCTCGTGCATCAGCAGCTTGAGCCAGTCGAGCAGCTCGCTCGTCGCCGGCTTCTTCTTCATCCCCGGCACCTCGCGGATGTCGTAGAAGATGTTGAGCGCCTCGCGCACCAGCTGGCCCTGGATGTCGGGGAAATGGACGGCGACGATCCGCTCCATCGTGCCGCGGTCGGGAAACTTGATGTAGTGGAAGAAGCAGCGGCGCAGGAAGGCGTCGGGCAGGTCCTTCTCGTTGTTCGAGGTGATGACGACGATCGGCCGCTGCTGCGCGATCACGCGCTCGCCGGTCTCGTAGACGTCGAACTCCATGCGATCGAGCTCGGTCAGCAGGTCGTTGGGGAACTCGATGTCGGCCTTGTCGATCTCGTCGATCAGCAGGACGGGGAGGCGCGGGCTGGTGAACGCCTCCCACATCTTGCCGCGGCGGATGTAGTTGGAGATGTCGCGGACGCGGGCGTCGCCGAGCTGGCCGTCGCGCAGGCGGCTGACCGCGTCGTATTCGTACAGTCCCTGCTGCGCCTTGGTCGTCGACTTGACGTTCCACTCGATCAGCGGCGCGCCGAAGCTGCGGGCGATCTCCGCCGCCAGCACCGTCTTGCCGGTGCCGGGCTCGCCCTTGATCAGCAGCGGCCGGCGCAGCGTCGCCGCCGCGTTGACCGCGACCTTCAGGTCGTCGGTGGCGACATAGCCGGCGGTGCCTTCGAAGCGCATAGGGGAGCCCTGGTGGTTGACGCGGGCGGCAAGGGTAGGCGGCGCTCGCTCGTGGCGGCAAGGAGCACGGCGGCTAGCGCGCCGGTGCACGGTCCGATTCGCGCAGCGACCGCCGTCAGGACGGCTATCGCCGCGACCGGCCGCCCAACGACGAGCCTCGCCGCCGAGGCGATGAAAGGCGACGGCGCCGCCGATCGCGCCGCCAGCAGCCCCGACCACAGCAGCAGGATACGGCGACCCAGCCGAACCGGTCGCGCCGCCGAGCAGCGCGGCGGCCAGCCGCTGCCGAGCTTGACCAGCGTTCCGGTCATGTAGGTCAGGCCGATGCGGACCTCGCCGTCCTCGGCGAACGACGTGTTCTCGGCCGCCCATCGCCAGCAGCCATCGGGATCACCGCCAGCCGCCCGCCGCCGAGCGGCGTGCGACGAGCGCGGCGGCGGCGAGGAGCAGCGTGACGAGGAGGCAGGACGACCGGATGCCGCCGCCCGGGGACGCACCGCGCCCGGCCAGCGTGCCGAGGACGACGCCGCCGACGAACAGGGCGATCAGCCCGGCGGCGAACCCCTGCCGCCGCCGATCCGCTCGCCACGCCGATCGCCAGCCGCGTCGTGTTGCCGCTCATGAACGAGACGAAGAAGCCGCCGGTCAGCAGGAAGCCGATCGCGTCGACATAGCCCGCGACCGCCGAGAAAGCGGCGGCGAGCGCGACGACGGGGCGACCGTAGCGCGTCAGCACGGGCCCATTCTCGGCGCGGCGGGCCTAGACGTCGAGGAAGCTCCGCATCTTGCGGCTGCGGCTCGGGTGCTTCAGCTTGCGCAGCGCCTTGGCCTCGATCTGGCGGATGCGCTCGCGGGTCACGCTGAACTGCTGGCCGACCTCCTCGAGCGTGTGGTCGGTGTTCATGCCGATGCCGAAGCGCATGCGCAGCACGCGCTCCTCGCGCGGGGTCAGCGACGCCAGCACGCGCGTCACCGTCTCCTTCAGGTTGGCGTGGATCGCCGCGTCGACCGGGATGACGGCGTTCTTGTCCTCGATGAAGTCGCCGAGGTGGCTGTCCTCCTCGTCGCCGATCGGCGTCTCGAGGCTGATCGGCTCCTTGGCGATCTTCATCACCTTGCGGACCTTTTCGAGCGGCATCGACAGCCGCTCGGCCAGTTCCTCGGGCGTCGGCTCGCGGCCGATCTCGTGGAGGATCTGGCGGCTGGTGCGGACCAGCTTGTTGATCGTCTCGATCATGTGGACCGGGATGCGGATCGTCCGCGCCTGGTCGGCGATCGAGCGCGTGATCGCCTGGCGGATCCACCACGTCGCATAGGTCGAGAACTTGTAGCCGCGGCGGTACTCGAACTTGTCGACCGCCTTCATCAGGCCGATGTTGCCTTCCTGAATGAGATCAAGGAATTGCAGCCCGCGGTTGGTGTATTTCTTGGCGATCGAGATGACGAGGCGCAGGTTCGCCTCGACCATTTCCTTCTTGGCGATGCGCGCCTCGCGCTCGCCCTTCTGGACCATGTTGACGATGCGGCGGAACTCGCCGAGGTCGACGCCGGTCGCCTGGGCGATCTCGGCGATCTCGAGCGCGGACGTCCTCGACCGCGCGCGCTTCCTGCGCGGCGAACGCGGCGAACTTCTTGTCGATGCCGGCGACACGCGCCAGCCAGCCCTCGTCGAGCTCGTGGCCGATATATTCGTCGAGGAACGCCTTGCGGTTGATCTTGTGGCGGTCGGCGAGCCGCATCATCGTCGCCGCCGAGCGCCGACCAGCCGGCGGTTATAGCCGTACAGCTGGTCGACCAGATACTCGATCTTGTTGTTGTTGAAATGGATCGATCTGGACGCCGGCGGTCAGCTCCTCGCGCAGCTTCTGATACTTGCGCTCGTCGGCCGCGCGGAAGCGTCGCCGTTGCCGCGCAACGCCGACAGGCGCGCGTCCTGCAGCTTCTGGAACTTCTTGTAGGTCGCGGTGATCTCGGCGAACTTCTCCAGCGCGTCGGGCTTGAGCAGCTCCTCCATCGCGGCGAGCGACAGCGTATTGTCCTCGTCGTCCTCGTCGGGGATCGCCGGCGGGCCGTCGGGGCGCACGCGCGCTCGGTGAAGCTCGTCCTCCTCGTCGTCGGCGTCGGCGGGGCCGCGACGATGTCGGGCTCGCCGTCTTCCTTGTACGCGACGGTCGGCAGCTCGGCGCCGGTGCGTCGTCGCCTCGCCGCCCTCGGCCTCGGCCGGGTCGGCTTGGCCAGCATCGCGTCGAGGTCGAGGATCTCGCGCAGCTGCATCCGGCCTTCGTTCAGCGCGTTCGACCAGTCGATCATCGCGGTGAACGTCATCGGGCTTTCGCACAGGCCCGGCGATCATCGTGTTGCGCCCGGCCTCGATGCGCTTGGCGATGGCGATCTCGCCCTCGCGGCGAAGCAGCTCGACCGCGCCCATCTCGCGCAGGTACATCCGCACCGGATCGTCGGTCCGGTCGAGCGGCGCGGCCTTGACCGCGACCGGGCGCGGCGACGGCGGGGTCGGCCTCGTCGGCCTCGGCTCGTCGTCGTCGTCGTCGGCGGCGCGCGCGGGTCTCGGCACCGTCCTCGGCGGGCTCGTCGTTCTCGATGAGGTTGATGCCCATCTCGCTGACAGCGCCGCCATGACGTCCTCGATCTGCTCGGTGACATCTGGTCCTGCGGCAGCGCGTCGTTCAGCTCGTCGTAGGTGATGTAGCCGCGCTTCTTGGCGCGGGCGATCAGCTTCTTGATCGAGGCTTCGTTGAGGTCGAGCAGCGGCGCGCCGTCGGCCTCGGGCTTCGGCCGTGTCGTCGCCGTCCGCCGTCCCGTTCGCTTTTGCCATTCAGTATCGTCCAATCAAGCTTGTCGCAGCCGACTGCGAGGGCGGTGGAGCCGCTTACTCGCTATCGCGCGGCAATGCCAATCGCTGCATCGCCGCGCTCCGTTGAACCGTCTCCCTGTCGGCAAGTTCGGCGCGCGACGCCGATGGTTGCGCCGCACGGCGGCGAAGTCGGCCTCGGCCATGCTCGACCGGAAATAGGCATTCGCCGCGGCAATGTCATCCCCCAGCCGCGCATCGGCGAGCAACGCATCGAGAAATTTGACGAATTGGTCGCCGCGCCGCGTCGAGCGGCGTGTCGGCGCGCGAGAAGCGCGAGGTTGCCGATGCCCGGGCGGATGCGGCGCGAGCAATCGCCGTCGGCCGCCTGCCCGCGCCGCGTGCGGCGAGCGCCGCCTGCAGCCGCGCGGCGTCGAGGTCGGCGTCGCCGTCGCGGCGTCGAGCAGCGCCGCGAGCAGCGCGGCGTGGCCGGCGTCGGCGCAGCCGCAGCGCCGCCAGCTGCTCGAACGCCGGCATCGATCAGCTCCGGGCGCGAGCAGGCACGCGGTCAGCACCTGCTCGCACCATCGCCGCGCCGATGTCGGGCCGCGCGGCGCGCAGCACGCCGGGCGAGGGCGCGGCGGCGGCCGCGCGCCGCGTGACCCACGGCGTCCGCTCGGGCCGGCGGAAAGCGCGTAGAAGCGGTCGCGCAGTTCGCTGCCGGTACAAGCGCTGCAGGTCGGCGATGCGCGATCGTCGCCGGCATGGGCGTCGAGCGCGGCGAGCACCGCGGCGCGGCGCTCGGGCGTGGCCGTGTCGACGCCGTCGGTCTCGCTGCGCCACAGCCGGTCGACCAGCGGCTCGGCCGCCGCGAGCACCGCGCTCGAACGCCGCCGCGCCGCCGCTCGCGCACCAGATCGTCGGGGTCCTGCCCCGGCGGCAGCGTCGCGAAGCGCAGCGACTTGCCCGGCTCGAGCAGCGGCAGCGCCCGCAGCGCCGCGCGCAATCCCGCCCGCTGCCCGGCCGCGTCGCCGTCGAAGCACAGCACCGGCTCGGGCACGACGCGCCACAGCAGCGCCAGCTGCGCCTCGGTCAGCGCGGTGCCGAGCGGCGCGACGGCGTCGACGAACCCCGCCTGCGGCGAGCGCCGATGACGTCCATATAGCCCTCGACGACGATCAGCCGCTGGCGACTTGCGCGCCACCGGCCCGGCGCGGTCGAGGTTGTACAGCGTCCGCCCCTTGTCGAACAGCGGCGTGTCGGGCGAATTCAGATACTTCGGCTGGCCGTCGCCGAGGATGCGGCCGCCGAAGCCGATCACCCGCCCGCGCGGATCGCGGATCGGGAACATCAGCCGGCCGCGGAAGCGGTCGTAGGGCTGCGCCGCCGTCCTCGCGGGGGACCAGCAGCCCGGCCTCGACCAGCCTCGCCTCGCCGTGCGGCTCGAGCGCGGCCCGCAGCCGGGTCCGGCTGTCGGGCGCGAAGCCGAGGCCGAAGGCGGCGCCGTCGCCGTCGCGATCGCCGCGCTTCGCCAGATAGGCGCGCGCCGCGCCGCCCTGCCGGCGAGCCGCTCGGTGAACCAGGCCGCCGCCGCGGCGGTGACATCGTGCAGCGCGCCGCTGCCGCCTGCGCGCTCGCGGCCTGCCGCTGCCGCGGTGGTCGTGCAGCCACCGCGCCGCGTCCGCTCGCGCGCCTCGGGCTCGCTCGGGCACCTCGAGCCCCGCCTCCTGCGCGAGGCTCTTGACCGCGTCGATGAAGCCGAGCCCCTCCTGCTCGACGACGAAGCGGATCACGTCGCCGTGCGCGCCGCAGCCGAAGCAGTGGTAGAAGCCCTTGTCGTCGTTGACGAAAAAGCTCGGGCGACTTCTCGTTGTGGAACGGGCAGCAGCCCTTCATCTCGCGCCCGGCGCGGGTCAGCTTGACCCGCCGCGCCGACGACGGCCGACAGCGCGACGCGGGCGCGGAGTTCGTCGAGGAAGGCGGGGGGGAGGGTCAGCGACGCGCCGCTCACCCCGACAGCGCCGCCTTGACCATCGCCGACGCCGAACTCATGTCGATCTGCCCGGCGAAGCGCGCTTCAGCGCCGCCATCACCTTGCCCATGTCCTTGGGCCCGCTCGCGCCGAGTTCGGCGACGAGGTCGCGGACGACCGCCTCGGCCTCGCCCGCCGCCATGCGCTGCGGCATGAAGCCCTCGATCACGCCCAGCTCGGCGCGCTCGGCGTCGGCGAGTTCGGGGCGGTTGCCGGCGACGTACATCTCGATCAATTCGCGGCGCTGCTTCGCCATCTTGGTCAGCACGTCGGCGACGAGCACGTCGTCGTCGGCCGGCGGCGTGCCGGTGCGCAGCTCGATATCCTTGTTCTTCAGCGCCGCCGCGATCAGCCGCAGCGCGCCGAGCCGGGCGCTGTCCTTGGCCTTCATCGCGTCGATCGTCGCCGCCTTGATGTCGTCGCGGATCATGGTTTTCCCGTCGAGTTCGTTGACCGCGCGACCATAGCCGGATCGCGCGCCGCCGGATAGGAATTGACCCCGCCGCCCGCGCCCCCTAGTCCGCCATGCGTTTGCCCGCCCGCCAACCCGAAGGAAGCCCCTTGGCCGACGCCCCCGCGCACGCCCAGCCGACCGGCGCGACGGGCGTTCTGGTCCTCGCCGACGGCACCGTCGTCTGGGGCCATCGGCATCGGCGCCGAGGGCGCTGCGGTCGGCGAGGTCTGCTTCAACACCGCGATGACCGGCTATCAGGAGGCGATGACCGACCCGAGCTACGCCGGGCAGATCATCACCTTCACCACGCCGCACATCGGCAACACCGGCGCCAACCCCGAGGACGTCGAGGCGACCAACCCGCACGCGCTCGGCTGCATCGTCGCCGCGATGCCGAGCGAGGCGGCGTCGTGGCGGGCGACGCGGACCTTCGACGACTGGCTGAAGGCGTGGGGCCGGATCGGGCTCGCCGGCGTCGACACCCGCGCGCTGACCCGCCGCATCCGCGACGCGGGCGCGCCGAACGCGGTGATCGCGCATTCGCCGACGGCGAGTTCGACGTCCCGGCGCTGCTGGCGCAGGCGCGCGCGTGGCCGGGGCTGGAGGGCATGGACCTCGCGAAGGACGTGTCGACGACGCCAGAGCTACGGCTGGGACGACGGGCTGTGGACGCTGGGGCAGGGGTACGCGACCCACGCCGCCAACCCCGACGGCCCGCACGTCGTCGCGGTCGATTACGGCATGAAGCGCAACATCCTGCGCAACCTCGTCGCCGCCGGCGCGCGGGTGACGGTGGTGCCCGGCGACGGCGACGCTTCGACGAGATCATGGCGCACGAGCCCGCCGGCATCTTCCTGTCGAACGGCCCCGGCGACCCCGCCGCGACCGGGCGTCTACGCCGTGCCGACGATCCAGGCGGTGCTGAACGCCGGCGTGCCGCTGTTCGGCATCTGCCTCGGCCACCAGCTGCTCGGCCTCGCGGTCGGCGCGAGCACCTACAAGATGCACCAGGGCCACCGCGGCGCGAACCACCCGGTCAAGCGGCTGAGCGACGGCCGCGTCGAGATCACCAGCATGAACCACGGCTTCGCGGTCGATACGGCGACGCTGCCCGAGAACGCGCGGGCGACGCACGTCAGCCTGTTCGACGGCTCGCTGGCGGGGCTGGAACTGACCGACCGCCCGGCGTTCAGTGTGCAGTATCACCCCGAGGCGAGCCCGGGGCCGCAGGACAGTCATTATCTGTTCGAGCGGTTTGTGGGAGTCTGATGGGCTGAAATCATGTTGTCGACAGGCTTGACACTCATCCGGCTGTGGACGTGATCGGTTTTCGCGTCGCAATCGTTACACTTCGGGAGAGCCTGCGACGTAATTTGCGGTCGATCAAGTGGACGTAACTGTGTTTCAGGACTATGCAGGAGTTTCGACTAGACGCCTTTCATCAAAATGCTATCAGACTGCTGAGTATACGGTTTGCAGCGCAGTTATCATCCGGTCGAGATCACTGGGTCGACGGCCGACTGATACTCGATGCCATACGAAGTTGGACAGGATCGGCTCGAGCGACTTCGGACTGGTGTCGACGTGAAGCACCGAGATCGATTACATACGGCCACTACGGTATCGCTAATTGTATCGACGAGGATCAAACGTCATCAGACTTGACGGTTCGACGAGACTGACGTCTGGCACGAGATCGAGCTATGCGCTGAATCATCGACGGTTGTGCGCAGTCCAACGATAGCGATGACATTGTCTCGCTTGAGTGCGCGAAGCGTCGCGAGATCGACCACGCTCGATGGACTATTCGCACGGCACGTTGATGCAATGGCTTCGGTCTGTCGTCGATTTGACGGATCGTCTGCTTCAGCGAACTCTGATGCTGCTCAACCACGTACAGGGATCGACTAATGCCCAAACGCACCGACATCTCGCACCATCCTCATCATCGGCGCCGGCCCGATCATCATCGGGCAGGCGTGCGAGTTCGATTATTCGGGGACGCAGGCGTGCAAGGCGTTGCGGGCCGAGGGCTACCGCATCGTGCTGGTCAACTCGAACCCGGCGACGATCATGACCGATCCCGACATGGCCGACGCGACCTATGTCGAGCCGATCACGCCCGAGGTCGTCGCCAAGATCATCGCCAAGGAGCGCCCCGACGCGCTGCTGCCGACGATGGGCGGGCAGACGGCGCTCAACACCGCGCTCGCGCTGTTCCGCGACGGGACGCTCGAGAAATACGGCGTCGAGCTGATCGGGGCCGACGCGGTCGCGATCGACAAGGCCGAGGACCGGCTCAAGTTCCGCGACGCGATGGACGCAGATCGGGCTCGAATTCCCGCGCAGCCGCATCGCACATACCCTCAGCGAAGCGATGGAAGGGCTTGAGTTTGTTGGCCTGCCGACGATCATCCGGCCGTCGTTCACGATGGGCGGGACGGGCGGCGGCATCGCCTACAACCGCGAGGAATTCTCCATATCGTCGGCACCGGGCTCGACGCCTCGCCGACGACCGAGGTGCTGATCGAGGAGTCGGTCCTCGGCTGGAAGGAATATGAGATGGAGGTCGTCCGCGACCGCCACGACAAGCGATCATCATCTGCGGCGATCGAGAACATCGACCCGATGGGCG